>NZ_CP035130.1:0-1200000 GCF_004101785.1 Gudongella oleilytica | reverse complement strand
TCTTCAGTGTACTTGTGAGCTTTGGATTGGTATTCACCAGCAAAATTAAGATCAATATCAGGCTCTTTGTCGCCCTCAAAGCCCATAAACACCTCGAAGGGGATATCCTGGCCATCCTTGATATATTCACAGCCGCATATTGGGCATTTTGCGTCAGGCAAATCGAATCCGGATGCAGCAGATTCGTCTACTTCAAACTCTGAGTTTTTGCAGCAAGGGCATATATAATGTGGAGGTAGTGGATTAACTTCAGTAATGCCACTCATAGTCGCAGCGAATGAAGAACCAACGGATCCTCTTGATCCAACAAGATATCCATCTTCAAGCGATTTCCAAACCAGCTTTTGGGCTATTATATACATTACTGCATAACCGTTTTTTATAATAGACTCCAATTCTCTGTCAAGTCGATCCTTTACAATTTTGGGGATAGGGCTGCCATAAACTTCCATTGCTTTGGTGTAGGTTATTGTTTTAAGCTCCTCATCCGCTCCATCAATCCTGGGAGGAAAGGTGCCGTCTGGTATTGGTTTGCATGTTTCAACCAGGTCACTTATAATATTGGGATTATCAACGACTAACTCATAAGCGACCTCTTTTCCAAGGAATTCAAATTCCTCAAGCATTTGATGTGTTGTTTTAAGATAAAGTGGTGCCTGAAAATCAGCATCCTGAAACTTCTGACCAGACATCAGAATTCTCCTGTATACCTCATCCTCGGGATCAAGAAAATGAACATCTCCTGTGGCTACCACAAGTTTGTTACGCTTCCTTCCTATTTCATAAATCTTTTTAATGATATCCTTGAGCTCCTGATCCTGACTTATTACTCCCTCTCTTATAAGGTGAGAATTATTCCCTATAGGCTGTACCTCCAGATAGTCGTAAAAATCAGCAATTTCATTAATTTCATTCTCAGATTTTCTGGAGAGAATAGCCTGATAAAGTTCACCAGCTTCGCAGGCGCTGCCAATCAATAGGTCTTTTCTATGTTTTTCGACTAAAGACTTTGGCATCCTCGGTTTTCGATGAAAATGGTCTATGTGGGAGGCAGTAATGAGTTTGTAAAGCTCCTTGAGACCTCCTTGGTTTTTGGCAAGAATTACGGCATGGTACATATCTCCTTTTGAAAAATCTGATCTATATGCCATTTCATTTAATGCGGATATTGTATTGATATCCTTTTCATCAAGCAATTTTAAAATATATGCCAATATATCTGCAGTTGCTTTTGCATCATCTACTGCTCTGTGATGGTTCAACAGCTCTACCTTAAGATGTTTCGCTACTGTATTCAGCTTATGGTTCTTTAAACCAGGGAAAACAATCCTTGCCAGCTGCAGGGTATCGAGAACTGGATTTTTTACATCCAATCCAATAATTCCCAGGCTCTCCCTGATGAATCCTACATCAAAAGAAGCATTATGAGCTGAAAGAATACTGTCTCCAACAAATTCCAAGAATTTAGGAAGTACTTCTGCAATTTTAGGCTGTCCTGCTACCATATTGTTGTCGATTCCAGTTAGCTTGACTATGTTTTCAGGTATTAACACTTCAGGATCAATAAGCTGACTGAAGGTTCCAACCACCTCACCTCTTTTCAGTCTGACGGCACCTATTTCTGTTATCCTATCATTTCTAGCAGATAATCCGGTTGTTTCAATGTCAAATACTACTATGTCATCGAGAGGAATATCTTTAGTCCATCCTGTAACTATATCATTTCTGTCATTTATTAGATAAGCTTCTACACCATAAATTATCTTGATATCCTTATCCATTTCCATGGCATCGGGAAATGCCTGCACGACACCGTGGTCAGTTATCGCAATAGCTGTATGGCCCCATTCAATTGCCCTCTTGATGAGAGACTTGACTGGAGTGATCCCGTCCATTGAACTCATATTCGTATGAAGGTGAAGCTCTACCCTTTTCTTCTGAGCTTTGTCCTTAATGCTTTCCCTTTCTTTAATTTCCATAGATTTTGCCATAATGACAGTTTCTTTTGAATAACTGTCGTATACCACGTCACCGTCGATCACAAGGTCAGTACCTGGCTTTACAGTCGCTTCAAATGCCTCGACCTGATCCTCGTTCAAAAAAAGCTTTACAGGGATCGAATTTGTTCCATCCGATACATAAATTATGCCAATAGCTCTGTTATCCTTTATCCTCTTCAGCTCTGACTGGAACACAGTTCCCTGTATTGCTGCGTTTCCGGTTTGAAGGTTAATATCAATTATGTCTATGATCTCTTTCCTGATTTTCTTACCAATAGAGAAGCTTTTCGGTGCACCTTTCTTTTTTTGCTCAGGAACCTTCGCTATTATTTCCTTAAGAATCTTTCTTTCCTCAAGCTCTTTCTCCAGAAGATATTCATCTGAAGCTTCCAATTCACCATATCTGAACTGAAGACCTTTATCCCTTTCTTTCCGAATAATCTCTGATAACTCTACTTTGAGCCCATTCCTGGTTACAGACTGATAAGCAAGATAATGAGGCAACTGAATTATGTAATCACCTTCAGCAATCAAAGCAATATCCCCCAGCCATGATAAGCTGGAGGGTATATGTTTTCTTATTTTATTTTTAACAAGCTCCAACAATGCATCCTCAGTGTTTGCTAATCCGGATTCTTTGTATTCTATAGACACTTTGAAGTTGTGAAACTTTTCACTGAATTGTTTTAGTATTTTATCCTTGTCATTTGAACTGAGTGTAAGACTGTTCTCCAGATAAAGCTTCATTGTAAGCTCTTCACGATCTATCTCTACACGTATAATTTTGACATTGGATTTTATTGATTCTTCAAGGTCACTGTCTGGAAGCAATTCTCTTAAACTGGTCTTAATTTCTGTCATCCGTAACGCTCCTTTGGATATCTATATTAGCTCTATCTCCTTTATCAATTCCTCCAGAAGATCCTTTTCAGGGACTTTTCTAATAATTTTACCATTCTTGAATATGAGGCCTTCTCCATTGCCTCCGGCGATTCCTATATCCGCCTCACGTGCTTCTCCAGGGCCATTGACAGCGCAACCCATTATTGCTACCTTGATAGGATTTTTGTAGGCTTCAAGACGCCTTTCAGCTTCCTCAGCTATGCTTATAAGATCAATATGTGTCCTGCTGCATGTTGGACATGAGATCAGTTCCAAGCCATCACTCAATAATCCGAGTGATTTCAATATTTCTTTTCCTACTCTTACTTCTTCCACAGGATCACCCGTTAAAGAAACCCTTATTGTGTCGCCTACTCCCATTGCTAAGAGCGCACCTATACCAACGGAGGATTTTATTGTCCCTCGCCAGGGAGTTCCAGCCTCGGTAATACCCAAATGAAGTGGGTAATCGCAGAGTTCAGACATCCTTAAATAGGATTTGATTGTCAAAGGTACTGAGCTTGCCTTAAGGGAGATCTTTATATCCTGAAAATCCATTGATTCTAAAAGCTTTATCTGCTCTATCGCACTTTCAACCATTGATTTTTCGTTAACTCCATTGTATTTGTCCAATGTAGCTTTGCTTATGGAGCCTGAGTTTACTCCTATCCTAATTGATAAGCCTTCAGATTTGCAGGCTTTGACAACCTCTCTTACCCGTGATTCACTACCGATGTTTCCTGGATTGATCCTGAGCCCATCAATACCTGAAGATATGGCCATTAATGCCAGTTTATAGTCAAACTGGATATCAGCAATCAAAGGGATTTTTGTTGAAGACTTAATTTTCTTTACTGATTCAGCATCATCCTTAGAGGATACTGCAACTCTAACTATATCGCACCCTGCCAGTTCCAACTTCCTGATTTGCTCGATAGTTGCATTTGTATCTGAAGTAGGAGTATTTGCCATAGATTGAATACTGACAGGATTATTTCCTCCAATCATCACACTTCCAACTTTAATAACTCTGGTATTTTGCCTTTCCATCTTAATCCACCTTAAAATATATTTATCCTTAAGAGATCCTTATAGGTTACTATCAACATCAGAGATATAAGAAATACAAATCCGACTAGATGAATAAAACCCTCTTTCTCAGGATCTATGGGCTTGCCTCTCACAAGCTCAATCAACAGAAATACTATTTTGCTGCCATCCAGTGCAGGTATCGGTAAAAGATTGAAAAAGCCCAGGTTCACACTAATAAATCCAAGTATATATAATAGATTTGTGAACCCCATTTTAGCTGCATTTCCAACCTCGTTAATCACACCAATAGGCCCTGCCAAATCATTTGTGGATACCTCTCCCTGGAATAGCATGCCAAGGAATTGGAACATAAGCTTGATGAAGTACCAAGTATCCTGAAATCCAGCCTTAACAGCAGATCCAATGCTTTGCTTATATTCCGGGGTTATACCGATAACTACTCTACCCTCATCCTCAACTGGCATAACCTGGATCGTTTCAAAAGAACCATATCTTTCAACTTTGACTGATAGCTCGCTGCCAATACCATAGTAATTTATGGCATCTATAATATCCTGCCACTCTTTGATTTCAATTTCGTTGATTGCCAAAATTTTATCTCCTGCCTGGATGCCAGATTCCTGTGCGGGACTACCATCTATTGTACCTGATAATGTGGTCGTCGGGACTCCAACGTTGAAAGCAACAATGGAAAGAACTATTATTGCAAGTACAAAATTCATAGTTGCACCAGCGGCTATTGTTGCTATTCTCGACATGACTGATGCCTTACCAAAGCTTCTCGGGTCATCAGAGTTTTCTTCCTCACCCTCCATTCTTACAAAGCCTCCAATAGGGAGCGCCCTTAGGGTGTATTTGGTTTCGCCATTTTGCCTTTGAAAAATCTTTGGTCCCATTCCTATCGCAAACTCATTGACCTTGATGCCAACCAGTTTTGCCACAGAAAAATGTCCAAGCTCATGTAGAAGTATAACCAATAAAAACACAAATATCGCAGCGAAAGCTGTGATCATTTTAAAAACACCTCATCTCTCATCTTAAAAAATATTGCATGTAATAAAACACCAAGGGAGCAGTAAAAATAACACTGTCAAACCTGTCCAGCATACCGCCATGACCGGGCATAATGCTTCCGAAATCCTTGACTCCTGTTATTCTCTTTATTCTGGATGCAGTCAGGTCCCCCAACTGTGATAGAACTGATCCGATCAGTGATAGAATTCCAATGCTCCACAACGGACCAATTTCATAAAATGCACCGTATGACATGGTTACAAGGATACTTCCCACTATTCCTCCAATAGCACCTTCAACTGATTTTTTTGGGCTAATCTCCGGGCATAGTCTCTTTTTCCCAAACTTACTTCCGATGATGTAGGCAAAAGTATCTGTCCCGAATGCAATTAGAAAAACAACCAGCATGATCGGTTTTCCATCCATCAGTAATATGTGATATAGAAGGAATGGTATGTAGATAACTCCTGTCAACGTTATTGCAGCATCAAGGATATCATGTCTCTTGGAAAGCACTGTCGTTGATAATAACAACAGGGTTAGAGCAGAGACTATAAGATCAGCAAGTTCAAGCTGATAATAGAAGGAGGCTAAGAGCAATACCGCTGCAACATACCCTATCAAATCCAATGGCTTCCTGCCAAGCTTCTTAAGAGCCGTATAAAATTCTTTTAGTGCTATTGTGGATACTATAAGAAGTCCGATACCAAGAACTGGTCCGCCAGCAAAAAGTACCGACAGAAGCAGCACCAGGCCTATAGCTCCAGAAGCAACCCTAATTCCCAAGTCTTTCACTCAAATACCTCCAAATCTGCGATCCCTTTTCTGATAGTCAAAGATTGCTCTATAAAGCTGCGTCTTATCAAAATCAGGCCATAGTATGTCTGAAAACCAGAACTCTGAATAGGCCGATTGGTAAGTGAGGAAGTTACTCAATCTAAGTTCTCCACTAGGTCTAATTATCAAATCAGGATCCGGTTGACCATTTGTATACAAATACTGACTGATGGTATCCTCACCTATGACATCTACATCTATATTACCCCTTAAATGATCTTCTAAAATCAGTTTTACTGCACGTGATATCTCTTGTCTGCCTCCGTAATTGAGCGCGATATTGAGCACCATATCACTATTATCCTTAGTAGCTTCGATTGCTCTATTGATTTCCTTTTGGGGAAGGTCAGGAAGAACTGACCAGTCACCAAGGATGTTTAACTTAACACCATTAGTGACCAAGCGTTGCAACTCCCTTCTTATGAATAGGACTAGAAGATTCATAAGGGCATCTATCTCAACTTTAGGCCTTTTCCAATTTTCTGTTGAAAAAGCATAGAGAGTGAGATATTTAATGCCAATATCCTTTGTAGCTTCCACTATATCGATAACTCTATTCATCCCTTCCTGGTGCCCGAAGTGACGAGGAAGGCCTCGCTTTTTTGCCCATCTTCCGTTTCCATCCATAATAATGGCTACATGCTTTGGCAATTTTGTAATATCTATATCAGATTTATTTATTTTCTCTGTTATCATAGATACCCCCATCAAGTAAAACCCCTTCTTTTGAGAAGGGGTTAGTTTTATATTTCCATAAGTTCTTCTTCTTTTTTCTTAGTGATCTCATCAATCTCAGCAATGAACTTGTCGGTTATTTTTTGCATTTCCTCCTCGGCCAGCTTTCTGTCGTCCTCGGTTATCTCCTTGTTTTTTTCCAGCTTCTTGATCTTTTCGATTGCATCTCTTCTAGTATTTCTAATAGCTACTTTAGCATTTTCACTGTTTTTCTTAACTACCTTAGCAAGATCCTTCCTTCTTTCCTCAGTCAATTGAGGTATAAGTAATCTTATTATCTTTCCATCATTTGAAGGGTTCAAACCTAGATCCGACTTGAGGATTTCTTTCTCGATCGCAGGGATCAGTTTTGTGTCCCAAGGCTGTATAACAAGCATCCTTGGTTCCGGAGCTGAAACACTGCCCACTTGTTTTAATGGAGTTACCTGGCCGTAGTAGTCTACATGAATTCTGTCAAGTAAAGCAGGATTGGCTCTGCCTGCACGGATTGCTTGAAGCTCCTCCTTGTAGACTGATATGGTTTTTTCCATTTTTGACTCGGATTCCTTGTGCACTTCCAATATCATAGTTATTCCTCCTTTACGTGTGTTCCAATATTATCGCCTATTACTACTTTTACAATATTGTCAGGTTGATCAATCCCGAACACGATCAATGGTATTCTATTATCCATACACAACGAGGTGGCTGTAGAATCCATTATTCCAAGCCCTAACTTTAGTATATCAATATATCTTAAAGTGTCAAACCTTTTTGCTTCGAAATTAAGCTTGGGATCGGAGTCATAGACTCCATCCACGCCTTTCTTTGCAAGGAGTATTACTTCAGCCTCAATTTCAGCAGCTCTCAAAGCTGCGGTTGTATCTGTTGAAAAATATGGATTCCCAGTTCCTGCACCAAAAATTACTACTCTTCCCTTTTCCAAGTGCCTGATAGCTCTTCTTCTGATATAAGGTTCTGCAACCTGTCTCATCTCGATTGCAGATTGAACTCTCGTCACAACTCCCATATGTTCCAAAGCATCCTGAAGTGCAAGAGCATTCATCATGGTTCCTAACATACCCATGTAATCAGAAGTGGCCCTGTCCATCTCTTTTGAAGATCTGCCTCTCCAAAAATTCCCGCCGCCTACTACAATTGCAATCTCTACCCCCATGGATTGAAGCTTCTTGACTTGATCAGCAATGCTGCTTATGGTTTCCTGATCGATTCCAGTACCTTTCTCACCTGCCATTGCCTCTCCGCTAAGTTTAAGCACTACTCTCTTGTAAATGGGTTCCATATTTACACTCCTCAGATTTAATATTCCCCTTTATTCGATAAAAGGAGAACACAAGTGTTCTCCTTATTTACTATGCCTTGATTTGCTTTGCAACTTCTTCTGCAAAATTTTCTTCTTTTTTCTCGAGACCTTCTCCTACCTCGTATCTGACAAACCTTCTGATAACAAGGTTTTCACCGATCTTTGATATTTTCTGAGCAAGAAGATCTTTTACCTTGACGCTTGGATCCTTTATAAATGCTTGATCAAGCAGACATACCTGCTCGAAGTATTTCTCCATTCTGCCCTCTACTATTTTTTCAGCTACGTGAGCAGGTTTGCCTTCATTCAACACCTTATTGGTCTGGATTTCTCTCTCATGAGCAATTTCCTGCTCAGTAAGCTGTTCTCTTGAAACAACCTGTGGATTGGTTGCTGCTACCTGCATTGCCATATCTTTAACGAATTCCTTGAATTCAGCATTTTTTGCAACGAAGTCAGTTTCGGAGTTTACCTCAATTATAACTCCGATCCTTCCACCATGAATATAAGCTTCTACTAAGCCTTCAGAAGCAATTCTTCCTGATTTTTTAGCCGCTGATGCGAGACCTTTTTCTCTTAAATAGTCTATTGCTTTATCTATATCTCCATTGGTTTGCTCCAAAGCCTTCTTGCAGTCCAGCATTCCAGCTCCGGTTTTTTCTCTAAGTTCTTTAACCAAAGATGCGCTAATGCTCATAATATCCCTCCTGTATTATTAAAATGGTAAGAGAAGTAGCCTAAGCTACGACTCTTACCTTATCCTTCTTAAGCCTCAGTTTTTTCTGTTTGCTCACCTTGCTTAGCCTCGATAACTGCATTAGCCATTGTCTCTGTCAAGAGCTTGACAGCACGAATAGCGTCATCGTTGCCAGGGATCACATAATCGATCTCGTCCGGGTCACAGTTTGTATCTACTATACCAATTACAGGGATTCCCAGTATGTGAGCTTCCTTAACTGCTATTTTTTCTTTTCTTGGGTCTACAACAAACAAAGCACTGGGAATTTTTTCCATAGTCTTTATTCCACCAAGGAACTTCTCGAGTCTTTCGGCTTCATGTCTCAGCTTGATAACTTCTTTCTTAGAAAGGACATCAAATGTTCCATCCTCTTCCATTTTCTCAAGCTCATGAAGTCTGTCGATTCTCTTTCTTATTGTCTTGTAGTTTGTAAGCATTCCACCTAACCATCTTTGATTGATGTAGTGCATTCCGCATCTTCTGGCTTCGTTTTCGATAGCCTCCTGTGCCTGCTTCTTAGTTCCTACAAAAAGTACCTCGCCACCATTCTCAACGATTTCTTTTATAATGTTGTAGGCTTCGTCTACCTTTTTGACTGTCTTTTGCAGGTCAATAATGTATATCCCATTTCTTTCAGTGAAGATATACTGCGCCATTTTCGGATTCCATCTTCTTGTTTGGTGCCCGAAATGTACGCCCGCTTCCAATAAACTTTTCATTGATACGACTGACATACTTTCACCTCCATGTTTTTTCCTCCACTTGTCTCATTTGTCAGTGGACTCCGTAGAGCAACCCCTTAGACATCGATCAAGTGTGTGTAATCACCATCAAAGATTATAGCACAGCTCCACTTGGATTACAACTTAATTCTTCTGTGTTTATCAAAAACAGAAACTCCGGAGGGAAGAAGATTCACCGAATACCCGGAGTTTGTTTATTGTCATTTTTTTTTGAGTTCGTCAATAAGCTTTTCATTAAGTATTTTAATGTGTGTCCCCTTCATGCCAAGCGATCTTGACTCGATTACACCGGCACTTTCAAATTTTCTCAACGCATTTACTATGACAGATCGTGTTATACCTACTCTGTCAGCGATCTTGCTTGCTACCAGAAGACCCTCCATACCATCGAGTTCATTGAATATGTGCTCCATAGCTTCTTTTTCCGAGTATGACAAAGTACCAATAGCCATCTGCACAACTGATTTCTTCCTTGCATCTTCCTCAATTTCCTCTGTTGTAGCCCTGAGGATCTCCATACCTACAACAGTTGCACTGTATTCGCAAAGAATAAGATCTTCAACATCAAATTCCTTACCGAATCTTGCTACCACAAGTGTGCCGAGTCTTGAGCCACCGCTGTTAATGGGCACTATAGTAGAGATTTTGTCAGGATAATTGCATTCTGAAACCTGGTCAAACACACAGTCGGTTACTTCTTTGATATTCTCGCTGGTTTCTGTAACTTTCAACAATTCATCATTATATTTCTTAGGGAACCTACGTTCTTTGACAACTTCGGAATTGATTATATCACAGTCAAATCCCGCTGATAACGCATATCCGAGGACTCTTCCCTTCTTGCTTGCAATATAGACGTTAGCCTCCAAAATATCTGATAATATCTTACTGAGATCAATAAAAGATACTGGCTGTGAGCCATAGCTTTGCAGCGTCTTGTTCAAGCGTCTGGTTTTCTTTAATAAACTCTCCATAACATCCCTCCATATTATTATTAATGTATGACATAAACAATTCTGAATATTCACCATTTATTTATAACATACTATATCCAAAGAGAAATGTACAGCCATTTTTTGATTTTTTTAAATATTTCTACTATAACCGCATTCTTTATTTAAGCATCTAATTACAGCTTTATTTTTAAATCTCTTAATGACCATAGGTCCCTCGCATTGCGGACATTTTTCATCAACTGGTTCATCCCATGATACAAAATCACAGGCAGGGTATTTGTCACAACCATAAAATACTCTACCTTTTTTTGATCTTTTCTTAACTATCTCGCCACCGCATACAGGACATTTTACATTGATTTTTTCAACTATGGGTAGTGTATTTCTGCAATCAGGATATCCTGGGCAGGCAAGAAACTTCCCAAATCTTCCGTTTTTGATCACCATATTCCTGCCGCACTTTTCACAGATGACATCGCTTACTTCATCCTTGATTTCAATTTTATCAATTTCCCTCTCTGCAACGGACAGTTCCTTGCTGAACTCTGAATAAAATTCACTGACGACCTTTTTCCACTCTACTTCACCTGAAGCTATTTCATCGAGGTGTTCTTCCAAACCGGCGGTAAACTCCTTATCCATAACATGCGAAAAATACTCCGTCAGAAGATCATTTACAAGGGTCCCCAGTTCAGTAGGATAGAAATATTTCTTTTCTAAACTTACGTAACCTCTTGAGAGTATAGTAGCAATTGTGGGTGCATAGGTGCTTGGCCTGCCTATTCCAAGTTCTTCCATAGTCTTGATTAATGTAGCTTCAGTATATCTTGATGGAGGTTGAGTGAAGTTTTGCTTTTTATCAAGCTTTATCAAGGAAAGAAGGTCATTCTCAACAAGCTCAGGAAGCCTCATATCCTTTATTTCCTCGTCAACAGTTGAGTATACCTTCAGAAATCCTGGAAACAAAAGCTTTGATCCATTAGATTTTAGAACATAGTCTCCATTTTGTATAGATACACTAACTGAATCATAGATTGCTTCCCTCATCTGAGAGCCAATAAATCTGTTCCATATGAGTCTATATAGTTTCAGCTGCTCTTTAGTAAGATTATTCTCAATTTCGTCTGGAGCCAAGCCTGGGTATGAAGGTCTAATGCCCTCGTGGGCATCCTGTGTCTCTTTTCTGGATTTGTTTGAATAGCTCTTTCCACCATTGGAATATTCTTTTCCAAAAGTATTCGATACATAATCTTTGGCAGCGATCATTGCCTCACTAGAAACTCTGGTCGAATCGGTCCTCATATAAGTTATAAGCCCAGTGACGCCTTCTGTCTTCAGATCGATTCCCTCGTATAGCTGCTGAGCGATCATCATAGTCTTTTTGGCCGTGAAACCAAGTTTTTTGGAAGCATCCTGCTGCAGTGTACTTGTAGTGTACGGAGGATAAGGGCTTCGCTTCCTTTCACTCTTTTTGACAGAAGCTACAATGAATGTTCCCTTGCTCAGGGCGTCAACAATTTTATTAGCTTCTTCTTCAGATTGAATTTCAAGTTTTTTGTCTTTTCCTTCCTTCATTATTCCATAAAATGCTGCATCAAACTCTTGATCGTCCTTCTTGAGATTTGCATTTATTGTCCAGTACTCCTTAGGAATAAACTCTCCAATTTCAGATTCTCGGTCACAAATCAACTTTACTGATACTGATTGTACTCTTCCTGCACTCAAACCTTTCTTAATTTTTTTCCACAATAGAGGACTGATTTTATAGCCGACCAGCCTATCGAGTATCCTTCTGGCCTGCTGTGCATCTATTAGATTTTTATCAAGAACTCTTGGAGATTTTATTGCCTGCTTTATTCTTTCCTTTGTAATTTCGTTAAATTCAACTCGAATGGGTGCATCATGATCCAAGCCCAATATGTGTGCTAAATGCCATGAGATAGCTTCACCTTCACGGTCAGGGTCAGTTGCAAGGTATACATTCTCAGAAGCTTTTGCTTCTTTCTTAAGATCCTTTATTAAAGATCCTTTACCTCTAATATTTATATAGTCGGGTTCAAAGTTGTTATCTATATCCACACCCAGTCTGCTTTTTGGCAGATCCCTAATGTGCCCGACAGAAGCAACCACCTTATATCCTCTACCTAAAATCTTGCTGATGGTTTTTGCTTTGGCAGGAGATTCCACTATCACCAAATTTTTCGCCATTTTATGCACCTCCAAGTGAGCAGACTATCGGAGTGTAAAAGTCCTGCTGCTCAGTTCCTTTATAGTTTCCTTCATTTCCAATATCATAAGTGTACCGAGGACGGTGGAGATATCCAAGCCAGTTCTTAGTGCTATGATATCACAGTGTAGTGGGCCTTCCTGCAATATCTTAAGTATTTTTTTCTCTGTTTCACTCAATGGTATTTTTTCATGCTCTTTAGCAAACGTTTTTCTGGAATTACTTCTTAACGCTGGTATCTCCTCGATTATATCCTCAGTAGTGAGAATAGGTTTCGCACCATCTTTTATAAGAAGATTAGTACCGCAGCTGTAAAGGCTGTTTATATTACCTGGTACAGCAAAGACTTCCTTCCCTTGGCTTGCTGCATAACTGGCGGTTATAAGCGAACCTGATTTCTCCTGTGCCTCGATTACTGCTATCCCAAGGCTCAACCCAGAGATGATCCTGTTCCTCATGGGAAAATGATAAGGAAGTGGCTGAGTCCCCAGTGGAAATTCACTGATAACAGCACCGCTTGATGAGATTTCTTCATATAGATACTTATTTTTCTGAGGATATACCACGTCTACTCCACAACCTAATACAGCTATGGTCCTGCCTCCAGCATCTAAAGCTGCCCTATGGGCATAAGTGTCTATTCCTGAAGCCATGCCACTAACTATTGTCGCTCCGATACCTGCCAGATCCCCTGAAATTTTTTCACATGCCCATTTGCCATAGGATGTCGCCTTTCTCGAGCCGACGATACCAATTGCAACGGCATCTTCCTTCTTTAAACTTCCTCTTACATAGAGTACCATAGGTCTGTCGTCGATTGATTTCAAAGCCTCAGGATAATCACTGTCGAAATCAGTCAGGATTTCAGCGCCTTTAATTCTAACCTTTTTCTCGTATTCAGTCAAACCCTTAATCGAATTTTTATCTATTATCTTGGCTATTTGAAGTTCCGAGAAAATCCCAGATGACCTTAAATCAACATCACTCATACTGTTAATTTCAGTAATATCCCCAAACCAATTGATAAATGAACAGATTCTGTCACTTGGAATCTGAAGCGTATTTAACCAAATCAAAGTAGATCTTTCGTCCATATTTCGAATCTACCCCCAATATTTTTTCTCAAGACCCCGGTAACCGATTGCTTCCAATAAATGGTTTTCCCTAATGCAGTCAGAAGAATCGAGGTCTGCGATAGTTCGAGCTACCTTAAGGATTCTGTTATAGGATCTTCCGCTTAACCTGTATTTATCAAAAGCCGTTCTCATAATCTCTTCACATGAGCTGTCTAATTTGCAATATTTTTTAATTTCTTTATTCCCCATATTTGCATTGCAAAATATTTTTACGTCTGCAAACCTTTCAGCTTGAATCTTTCGAGCATTTTCAACTGCTTTCTTCATTTCAGAAGAAGATCTGGCTTTCATTTCCATATTAAGATCATCGTATTTAACCGGCATTACCTCTATGTGAAGATCTATCCTGTCCAATAATGGATGGCTTATTTTCCCCAAGTATCGATCGATGCTACCCTGACTGCAACTACAGCTGTGCAGCGGATCACCTAAATATCCACAAGGGCAAGGGTTCATACTTGCCACAAACATAAATCTTGAAGGGTATGATAGTGAAGCATTCACCCTTGATATTTGAACAGATCCATCCTCCAGAGGCTGTCTGAGAACTTCAAGTACATTTTTCTGAAATTCTGGTAGCTCGTCGAAGAACAATACTCCATTATGTGCCAGTGAAACCTCCCCAGGCTTTGGTACTCTTCCACCTCCGATTATTGATACACCTGATGCAGAATGATGAGGAGCCCTAAAAGGTCTTTTCATTATAAGACCACCGGAAGTCAGGTAACCAGCCACACTGTAAATTTTGGTGACTTCTATTGCTTCCTCAAGCTCAAGATCAGGGAGAATTGTCGGAAGCCTTCTTGCTGCCATTGTTTTGCCTGATCCAGGAGGTCCAATTATCAAAAGATTATGAGCTCCGGCAGCAGAGACCTCCATAGCGCGTTTCATACCTTCCTGACCTTTAATATCAGCGAAATCAATGCTATCAGAATCGGCAAGTGAAGCATGACCAAGTCCTTCACTTTTATAAGGTTTAAGTTCGAGCTCTCCGTTTATGTAGCCACAGGCCTCCCAAAGATTTTCGACCGGAATTATCTCTACGTCCCCAATTATTGAACACTCTTCCCTATTTGCAAATGGAACGAGAAATCTTTTAAAACCCAGCTCTCTCATCGATATAACCATAGGCAATGCCCCTTCGATCCTGTTCAATGACCCATCAAGTGACAGCTCACCGATGAAAATGGTAGCTTCATAATCAAATTCCTTTAAAAAAGTAGCAGACCGCAGGATCCCAACTGCGATAGCCAGATCCATCTGCGAGCCATCCTTACGAAGGCTAGCAGGAGCAAGATTTATTGTTATCCTGCTCAATGGGAACTCATAACCGCTGTTTTTAACTGCAGCCCTTACTCTTTCCTTTGATTCTTTGATGGCAGCATCTGGAAGACCTACAATATTGAACATGGGTAGCCCTCGGGACAAATCCGCCTCAACCTCTACCAGATGTCCATTCAGTCCTTGTAATACGCAAGTGTTAACTTTGGAATACATATACATCTCTCCTTTGGCTGTAAGCTATAAGGAAAATGCATTCTCAAAATGATTGACTCTTACTTCCTCCATCGGATAGACTTCAATAACATCATACCTTACCTGCACATCAGACATTCTATTCTTCTGAAGATACATAAGAGATGCGTTTGCAATTTTCTTTTGCTTTCTGGAGTCGACTGATTCGAATGCATAACCGTAATTGGTACCCAATCTGGTTTTTACTTCTACAAAAACCAGGACGTCTTTGTCGTAGGCGATGATATCGACTTCCCCGATCCTATTCCGATAGTTGGTTTCGAGAATTACATATCCTTTGTCAGTCAAGTACTCAATGGCCAGAGATTCACCCATTCGGCCAGTATTTATGTGTCTGTTCATTTCTTACCTTCCATTATTTTTGATATGAAGCTTTTTCTATGTAATTCAGCAGGCCCAATCTCAAGCAATGCCTGGATATGCTTTGCAGTTCCATAGCCTTTGTTGCCTGCTATATCGTAGCCTGAATAAGCTTTATCCCAGGAAATACATAGACTGTCTCTGAAAACCTTTGCTACGATAGAGGCCGCTGATATGCCATGTACAATGTTGTCACCATCAATGACCCCTAACTGAGGTATGTCGGTTTGGATCCTCTCCGCATCTATGAGTACATAACTGGGGATTATGCGCTTACCATCCTTATCTGTCAAATTATCAAGCGCCTGTTTCATCGCCAGTCTCGTTGCTTCCTTAATATTAACCCGGTCAATGACAGCAGGTGTTATCCTGCCTAGTCCCACCGCAATTGAATCATGAAGGATATAGCCATTTAGCTTTTCTCTTTTAGAAGGGGATAGTTTTTTAGAATCTCTGACACCATCTATAGTATACCTTTGAGGCAGTATAATAGCACAGGCAACTACATCTCCGAATAGACAGCCCCTGCCCACTTCATCGATACATGCCACGAAGCGGTGTCCTTCATCATATAATCTTCTCTCAATTTCAAACACTTATAACACATCCTCAGGCTTTTCCAACGTTATTCTTCCAAGCAAACCTTTTCTGAACTCATCTAGAATCAATCTGGCTGTCTTCTCGTAATCTATGCCCCCGCCTTTGATAATGCATCCCCTTCTGCTTCCAATTGAATCCATTACCTGAAGGATTTCGGTATCTAAAATTGGAACCTGAAATCTATCCTGGATCAAATGCGGGTGCTCCTTACATAGCTTATGGAGAAGCTTTAGAGCCAGGGTTTCGGTATCAAGGATCTCATCCTTGATTGCTCCTGTATACGCTAAATTTAGCCCAACCTCCGGGTCCTCGAATTTTGGCCACAGTATTCCCGGTGTATCCAGTAACTCTATACCTCCTTTGGTTTTGATCCATTGAGTTGTCTTTGTTATTCCGGGTCTATTACCTGTTTTCGCTCCTTTTCTCTTTGCGAGACTATTGATAAGCGTTGATTTGCCAACATTAGGGATACCCAGTATCATCGCCCGTATAGGCTGATTTATTATGCCTTTGGCTGCATTGTTCACTCTCTTCTCTGCCATTATATTTCTTGCGAGATCAACAAGCTGATCCAGCCCTTTGCCACTCAGTGAGTTTAACAGCACAGAAGTGATACCCTTTTCATTAAAATATGACTGCCACTGTCTGTTCCCGTCCGGATTAGAAAGATCAGCCTTATTAAGTATAATTATTCTCGGCTTCCTGCCTACAAGCTCATCTATTATTGGATTCCTGCTGCTGAAGGGGATCCTGGCATCCAGGAGCTCAAAAACAATATCGATCATGACCAAGCTTTTCTGTATTGACTCCTTGGTTTTTTTCATATGACCTGGGTACCAGTTTATATTCATGTCCATTTTTTACACCTACTTAAATATGAAAATTGGGACTGAAACAGTCCCATTAATAAAATCTCTTCTCTTTGACCTTAGCAGATTTGCCCAATCTGTCTCTTAGGTAGTATAGTTTAGCTCTTCTGACTTTACCCTTCCTGATTACGACTATTTTTTCAACTCTTGGTGAATGCATAGGGAAAGTTCTCTCGACTCCAACTCCGTAGGAAATCCTTCTTACTGTAAAGGTCTTTCTTGCACTGCCTCCTTGAATTTTGATGACAGTACCTTCAAAAACCTGAATTCTTTCTCTTGTTCCCTCAACTACCTTGTAGTGAACCTGTACGTTGTCGCCTACAGCAAACTCAGGAAGATCATTTCTCAATTGTTCAGCTTCCAGCATTTTGATTATATCCATTATTTAGTATCCTCCCTTCTATCTAAACGTTCTTGCAGCATTTGCAGAGGACCGTTCTTAGTAAATACCTTTTGTATTATAGCATAGCGTTCTGATTTAGACAACTATCTTTTACCCAGTCTGTCCAGCAATATCCAGAGCTCATCCAGGTCGCTATTGCCTTCTTTTAACCTGCTTATAAGATCTGGTCTCTTTACTATAGTAGTTTTTAACGAACTGAGCTTTCTCCACAACGATATTTTCTCATGGTCTCCACTCAATAATACTCCTGGGACCTTCATACCCATAAATACTCTGGGACGTGTGTACTGAGGATACTCCAGCAGTCCATTGTAATGGGATTCGATCTGGTAGGATTCGTCCGATGCCAACACACCGGGAAGTAATCTTGCAATTGAGTCTATTAACACCATGGCAGGTATCTCACCACCTGTAAGAACATAATCTCCTATAGATATCTCCTCATCAACAAAGCTCTCAATTACCCTGCAGTCTATTCCTTCATAATGTCCAGCCAACAGTATAAGATGATCTTCTGATGAAAGCTCGACCACCTTCTCCTGTGTTAACGGAACTCCCTGAGGAGACAAGTAAATGATTCTGCTATTTGGACTTCTTACTGACAATATAGACGAATATACAGGCTCTGGTTTGATGACCATGCCCTTGCCTCCACCATAAGGGTAGTCGTCCACCCTTCCGTGTTTATCATCAGAGAAATCTCTTATATTTACGGCTGAAACCTCAAGTTTTTTTTCGGATATTGCCCTACCTACGATGCTATAGCTTTTCAACACGTCGAATAATTCAGGGAACAATGTCAAAACATCGATTTTCATTCAATCATTCCTTCTATTGGATCCACCTGGATCCTTTTATCGGCTATACTGACCGACACTATAAACCTCTCAACTGCAGGTATAAGATATTCCATACCATTGCCGCCGTCGATAACATAAACATCGTTAGCTGCTCCCTGAAGAACATCCTTTATCGTTCCAAGCTTTCTTTCAGTCATGTCATAAACCTCACACCCTATAAGATCTGATATGAAGTATCTTCCTTCAGGCAATTTGATTCTGTCATCATCTAAGACATAGATATACTGTCCCTTGAATCGAAGTATTTTATTTATATCCTCCAAACCTTTAAGCCTCATAAGGACCATTCCCTTGTGGATCCTTGGTTCTTCAGGCAATACCTCTTCCTTGATCTCTCCGACGTAAGCCTTCTTAAGAGAGAAGAACCTATCCGGATCGTCAGTCAGAGGAAATATCTTAATATCTCCCTTTACGCCATGAGAATTAGTGATTTTGCCAATGGCGGTATATCCCATTTCTTTCACCTGTCCGGTAAGGCATAACTACTGCAATATTTCAACGACAACTCTCTTGTTGTCTTTGATCGCGGCAGCTTTAACAACAGTTCTTATCGCTTTGGCGATCCGTCCCTGCTTTCCAATTATCTTACCCATGTCCGCAGGTGCAACCTTGATCTCGATTATTATGGATTGAGAGCCTTCCACTTCATTTACACTGACCATGTCAGGATTGTCTACCAGTGACTTTGCAATAAACTCTACCAATTCACCCATAGTGTGCACCTCCAGGATTATTTTTCAGTTGCTTCCTCTGCCTTGTTGTACAATCCACTATCCTTGAAGAGCTTTTCAACTGTCTCAGTAGGTTTTGCACCGTTCTTAAGCCATTTTTCAGCCTTCTCACTGTCAACCTTTATAGTCTTAGGTTCGGTAAGCGGATTGTAGTAGCCAATTTCCTCAATGAATCTCCCGTCTCTTGGTGATCTTGAATCTGCAACTACGATTCTATAGAAAGGATTCTTCTTTGCACCCATTCTCTTAAGTCTGATTTTAACTGCCATTAATTTCACCTCCTGTAATTTGATATCTATTTAGAAAAAGGGGAATCCTATTTTCCCTTTCTTCTTCGGACCTTTGCTCATTTCTGAGAATTTTTTCATCATTTTCTTAGTTTCTTTAAATTGTTTTAATAATCTATTCACATCTGATACGGTTGTTCCGCTTCCAGCAGCTATTCTCTTTCTTCTGCTGCTGTCGATAACATCCGGATTGTCTCTTTCTCTTTTAGTCATGGACTTTATGATTGCTTCTGTCTTTATCAGATCCTTAGGATTGAGGTCAAGTCCTTTAAGAGCTTTAGAATTCATCCCCGGGATCATACCCAAAAGCTCATCCAAAGGTCCCATTTTCTTCATTTGCTCCAACTGGTCCAGAAAGTCGTCAAAGGTGAACTGAGCTGTCCTCATTTTCTTCTCAAGTTCAATTGCCTTTTTCTCGTCGATACCAGCTTGCGCCTTTTCTATCAGGCTAAGCACATCGCCCATTCCTAAAATTCTCGATGCCATTCTGTCAGGGTGGAAAGGCTCAAGTTGATCTGCTTTTTCTCCCATGCCTACGAATTTAATTGGCTTATTTGTTACAGCCCTGATTGAAAGTGCTGCACCGCCTCTTGCATCTCCATCAAGCTTTGTAAGGACGACTCCAGTTATTCCAAGTCTTTCATTAAAGCTCTCAGCTACATTTACTGCATCCTGGCCTGTCATAGCATCCAAAACGAGTAGTGTCTCCTTTGGCTTTACAGTAGCCTTGATATTAACAATTTCTTCCATCAATTCCTCATCGATGTGAAGCCTTCCAGCAGTATCTACGATTATTACGTCGTTTCCATGCTTTTTGCCATGCTCAAGTGCAGCCTTTGCAATGTCTACAGGGTTATTCTTGTCTCCCATCGAGAAAACAGGTACGCTTACTTTTTCACCTACCACTTCAAGCTGCTTAATTGCAGCTGGCCTATAAACGTCGCACGCAACAAGCAATGGTCTTTTGCCTTGCTTTTTGAGCAGACCTGCAAGTTTTCCAGTGGTTGTAGTTTTACCAGCTCCCTGGAGACCACACATAAGGATCACAGTAGGAGGAGAAGAAGCAAACTCAAGCTTTTCTTCTTTTTCTCCCATTAAAGCCGTCAACTCGTCATTAACTATCTTGACTACCTGCTGACCCGGAGTAAGACTCTCCATTACTTCTGCACCAAGAGCCCTTTCCTTTATCCTCTTTATAAAATCTTTAACTACCTTAAAGTTAACGTCTGCCTCAAGGAGTGCTAATCGGACCTCTCGAAGAGCAGCATCAAGATCTTTTTCATTTATCTTACCCTTGCCCTTGAGCTTACCAAGAGCATTTTGCAGCTTTTCAGATAAGCTTTCAAACACCAATTTTGAACCCTCCTGCCATATTTAGGATGATACTCCTTAGATAAGTATTTTAGAGATCCTCTCCTCTATACCTATGGCTTTATCCATTATTTCCTTGTTTGCCCCATTTTCCCCAATTTCATAAATTTCAGCAGCTATTTTTCTTATATCACGTATAGTGTCCTGGCTGGAATAAAATTTATCCACAAGACCAAGCTCGTTTTCAAAGGAATAGAGCTTTTCTTCAGAGCGTTTTATGGTATCAAAGACACTTTGTCTGCTAATTCGCAGCTCCTCACCGATTTCTGAAAGTGAAAAATCATTAAGATAGTATAGTTCCATTATCTGATATTGCTTTTCACTGAGTAGTTTACCATAGAAATCAAGCAGTATACCTATTTTAACCAACTTGTCCATTCTATCACCAACCAAAAGTACTGTCAAGTAAATTCCTTGACAGTACTATTCTATTCTATGCACATTGAGTTGTCAAGCTTTTCCAGATTATTCAAACATAGCCTCAACGAAAGAGTCAACTGAGAAAGGCTGAAGATCTTCAATGCTCTCTCCTACACCTATTAGCTTAATTGGGAGTGCAAGTTCTGTTTGAAGTGCAATGGCTACTCCACCTTTAGCGGTACCATCGAGCTTTGTGAGGGCAACTCCAGTAATTTGTGCTACCTCTTTAAACACTTTGGCCTGGTTGATTGCATTCTGACCAGTTGTCGCATCCAAAACCAAGAGTATTTCTTTGGTTGCCTCGGGATATTCCCTCTCAATTATCCTGAAAATCTTTCCGAGCTCGTTCATTAAGTTTGATTTATTATGAAGCCTACCTGCTGTATCACAAATCAATATATCAGACTTTCGAGCTTTGGCTGCTTGTATGCCGTCAAAAATAACTGCTGCAGGATCTGAACCTTCAGTGTGGGCAACTATGTCAACACCTGCCCTTTTACTCCATTCCTCCAACTGTTCTATAGCAGCAGCTCTGAATGTGTCACCAGCTGCTATAAGAACCTTCTTGCCGCTCTGCTTGAACCCGTAAGCCAGTTTCCCAATAGTCGTTGTTTTTCCTACTCCATTTACCCCTACCACCAATAAAACAGACGGATGGGGCTCAAGATGAAGATCATTTTCTTGTACAGATTCAACCATCAATTTCTTGATCTCATCCTTTAGTAAGTTCCTAACCTGTTGACTTTCTGTTGCCTTTTCCTCTCTCACTCTTACTTTAAGTCTTTCTATTATTTTGACTGATGGACCTACTCCAGCATCTGTAGATACCAAAATATCCTCAAGATCCTCAAAAAGCTCATCCTCAATACCCTTGTAGCCAGTGAAAATGTCTTCAAGTTTATTGCTCATTTCCTTTCTCGTCTTTGAAAGACCTATCCTCAGTTTGTCCAGATATCCTTGATTTTGAACCTTATCCTCAATTATATTCCCCTTATCCTTTTTAAACCAATTAAACATAGCTACCTCCTATCCAGCCTCGCTGTAATCCTTAAGTCTAAGCGAAATAAGTCTGCTAACTCCTTCTTCCTCCATAGTAACCCCGTAAAGTATATCCGCTATCTCCATTGTTGTTTTTCTGTGGGTTATTAAAACAAACTGAGTATCATCATCAAAGGTTTTAAGATAGTTTGTGTACCTGCTTATATTTGCCTCATCGAGAGCTGCATCTATTTCATCAAGGATACAGAAGGGCGATGGCTTGGTCTTAAGGATTGCGAACAATAAGGCAACAGCTGTGAGTGATTTCTCACCACCAGATAAAAGCATTAAACTTTGAAGTTTCTTACCGGGAGGTTGGGCCATTATCTCGATTCCTGAGGTGAGAATATCTTCTCCTCCCTCCAACTCCAATCTCGCCTTTCCGCCATTGAACAGAATGGAGAAGGTATGCTGAAATTTCTCATTTATTTCGTCAAAGGATTTCTTAAATTGGTGCCTCATTTTCTTCTCCATGTCTCTGATAACCAATTGGATATCCTCACGAGCTGAATTCAAGTCATTCAATTGTGCAGTTAGGAACTGGAATCTTTCGACAGAATTCTTATAATCTTCTATCGCACCTATATTCACATTTCCTAGTTCCTTTATCCTTGATCTAAGCTCCTTAATGGTATTTTGCTCTTCCCGCACATTTTCAATTGAAATATTGAAGGCTAAAACTGCATCAATATCCAGATCGTAGTCTGTTTGCATTCTTTCAGTCATTGACTCAATTTGGATGTCAAATCTTGATCTGTCCATGTCAAGCTTGTCAATTTCCCTATCTACCTTTGCAAGTCTCTGAGCAAGTATTCTGTTCCTTTCCTGAAGCTCATAAAAGGAATCCATTAACTTGTCCTTAGATTGCAGTAGTTGTTCAAGCTCTCCAGCATCCTTGATATCCTCTTCCTGACCGTTAGATATTATAAGCTTCAGGTTTTCAATCTCGTTTCGGTTCGCTATGATCTGGTTTTCTATGGAACGCAATTCATTCTTCTTGTTTTCTAAAGAAATTCGGGTATCTTTTTCGCTTATATCAAATTGACTGATTTGTGACTCTAATGTAAATGAGCTGTTTTCTAGAATGTTGATATTAAGTCTAATATCAGTGATTTCATTAATTAATTTTTCCAAATCGCCACGAAGTGCGATCAGATTTTCTTCATTGGCTCTCGAAATATTTATTTTTTTCTCAAGGGACATAGAAGCCTCTGATAGTTCTGTATTTAATTTATCCAAACTATTTTTTAGATTACTCAACTCATGCTGTAGCGCTTTAAGCTCGTTTGTTTTCTTATCCAATTCGGCATTGAGCCGTTCAATATCAAGGTCAGTCAAATCGAAAAGTTTCTCACAGTCCAGTATCTCGCTATGCTGATTTTTATTTTCCTCTTGAATTTCGTTGATTTTGTTGTTAAGGTGTTTGATAATTCTATTCTCGGCTTCAAGGGTTTTCCTTAAAGATGACAATTCAAGAATCAAATTTGCAGTTTCAACTTTGATGGTCTCTATTGCTTGTTTTCTGCTAAGAATCGAAGTAGCTCTTGAATTGGTGCTCCCTCCAGTCAGACTCCCGCCTGGATTTATTACATCTCCATCCAAAGTTACTATCTTGCTCTTATACGAAAATCTCTTAGAGTATTCAATTGCGCTATCAATACAGTCGAATATCAAGGTCCTGCCAAGGAGTTGAATGAATATTTCCTTTAATTGACTGTCGCAATCGATTAGGCTGCTTGCGACACCTATGTATCCCTTAGATGATAATATATTGTTGTCAACAACTAACCTGCTTCCCTTTATTGAGCTGACTGGCATGAATGTTGCTCTTCCCTTATTGGAATCCTTCAAATAGCCAATAAATCTTTTGGCAGTTTCTTCATTATTTACCACAATGTTTTGTAAATTGCTCCCCAAGGCAATCTCAATTGCTTTAAGATATCGCTCCTCAACATTAAATAAATCTGCTACCAATCCCACATAGCCATTAGCAAATTCTTTGTCTTCATTTGCCTTAATTGCTATAGCCTTAACACTTCCGTAATAACCCTCAAAATCCTTTTCCATAGCCTCATAGAGTTTTAAGGTCGCAGTAAGGTTGTTTAGAGTCTTGTCCTTATCGTAAATGTTCTCCTCTAAAACACTTGTTGACTTGCAACGCGAGGAAAGCTCTTTCTCTTCCTTGGCCAGCAGGTCCAAGCCGTATCTCAATTTTTGTCTGAACCTATCAAGTTCACGTCCAAGTCTATTTTTTGAATCGATTTTATCGTTGATATCACTTTGGATAATGCTTATTTCTTCCTGGAGCTGAGTCATCCTCCTTTTAATATTCTCAGTAAATGATATTGTAGTTCCTGCTTCACTTTTAAGAGAAAATATTCGTGTCTGGTGATCCATTATTTCATTACGTAAAGTATTGGATAGAGAATCCAGTCTCTCTATTTCCTTAGTTAACTCAGATTTTTTGCTTTCAAATATATTCCAAGCATCCTTAAGTTGGTTTATTTGCTTCTGCAGGTTTAATAGTTCTATTCTCGATGTTTCGAGGTAACTTCCTCCATCTGAAAAAGATGTCTCCAGATCATAGATTTCGCGATTATACCTGTCGATTTCTTTCTGTAGATAGGTTTCCTTCTCCTGGAGTAGCTTGATGTTGTTCTTAATGCTTTCATTTCGTTGAAAGCTCTCAAGTTTCAGTGCCCTTTTATCCTCTATGGCCTTTTCAGCATTATCAAGACTCCCCTTTATGTTACCAAATGAAGCTGCAATCGATTCTATTTCGTTTTCCAGAAGATTTTTTTCTTCAATAAGCTCAGATTCCTTGACATCCAGTTTTTCAGATGCAGACCTTATTCTCTTTATTTCTCTTGAAGCCATAGCAACGTCAAGATCGCGAAGTTGGCTGAATAATCGTTGAAATTCACTCGCTTTCTCGGCTTCCTCTTTAAGCTGATCCTTTTGATTTTTTATCTCGTGGAGAAGATCTCCTATTCTGGTAAGATTGACTTCTGTCTTCTCTAGTTTTCTCAGCGCTTCTTGTTTCCTGGTTTTGAACTTGATTATTCCGGCGGCTTCCTCAAATATATTTCTTCTGTCTTCAGGCTTGTTGGACAATATTTCGTCGATCTTCCCCTGACCAATGATCGAATAGCCTTCCTTGCCTACGCCTGTATCCATAAAAAGCTCCCGCACATCCTTCAAACGACAGGCATTTTTGTTTATATAGTACTCACTCTCTCCGGATCTGAACATCCTTCGTGTAACCGCAACTTCCCCGTACTCTACTGGGATCTTCCCGGAGCTATTATCGAAGGTAATAGTTACCTCAGAGAAACCAAGGGCTCTTCGTTTCTCAGTCCCAGAAAAAATAACATCCTCCATTTTGATACCTCTTAAGCTCTTGACGCTTTGCTCTCCAAGAACCCATCTAATAGCGTCAGCGATATTGCTCTTCCCGCTTCCATTTGGGCCGACGATCGCGGTCACCTTGCTGTTAAACTCGACTTCGGTTTTTTCCGCAAAGGATTTAAATCCCTGGATATCAACTTTCTTCAGATACAAATCCAACACCTCATTCCTCTTTGGAGGATATAGTTCAAACAATAAGGTCTCCTATTGGAAACCTTATCCTATATTGCTGGCTTCTTCAATCTTTAATGCTTTCAGATCTATCTCATTGATAAATTCATCAGTTTCCAATCTTATTATATTATCAGGTAAATCTTCTTCGATAATTTTTAGTCTGGTTGTATTTAAAAGCTTAGCAATAGAGTCTTTATTAGCGCCTTTTTGACCGGATACGATAGAGCTATACCCTATTGGACAAAATATAGTCCAAGTCTTACCTGAAGGAAGTGTCCCTGTATCAATTGCTTTAGTCAGTAGCTTATATAAAAGTCTGGATTCAACCAGCTGACGGATCGAGGGGTGGAAAGGTCCCC
Organism: Gudongella oleilytica; assembly: GCF_004101785.1. Lineage (NCBI taxonomy): Bacteria > Bacillati > Bacillota > Tissierellia > Tissierellales > Tissierellaceae > Gudongella > Gudongella oleilytica. The sequence goes on along the minus strand of NZ_CP035130.1, from coordinate 1,173,959 downwards.
CAATTACATCTTTTCCTGCCTGAATGTTGTCAGTAGGCTGCAGACCAATCCTTATAACTTTAGTATCCGATGCTTCAGCCAGTATAAGGATATCGCATGCAGTTTCGACAGCCTCCTCTAAGCTTTGAGGTTTATATAAACCTTCTAAATACATTTTCTCAAGACTGGTCCCTTTTATTACAAGAGTTGGGTAAATCCTTATAAAGTCAGGCTTAAGGGATATTATCTTCTTAGCGCTCTCAAGACTTTTCTCAGAGGTATCCCCAGGTAATCCAGTCATAAGCTGTAATCCCAGGTTAAATCCCATATCTTTGATCATCCTTGAAGATATAAAGACATCTTCATCGGAATGACCTCTTTCGCTCAGTTTCAGGACAACAGGGTCCATTGATTGCACGCCAAGCTCGATAGTATCTACGAGATTTTCTTTAAGCATAGTAAGAATAACATGATCTATAGCATCAGGTCGTGTGGATAGCCTTATTCCATTGATTTTTCCTTCTTCTTTATACCTCCTGGGTATTCCGAGAAGCCTCTTCTGAGTTTCAAAGTCTATGGCAGTGAAGCTGCCTCCATAGAATGCCACTTCGATAAAAGAATCTTTCTTAAATGTGGCCAAATATTCGTATATTATAGTTTCAACCTGTGATTCTGTGACATCTGTCTCAAAGCCGGTAATTTTATTCTGATTACAGAAGACACAGTCATGGGGACATCCATAATGAGGTACAAATATTGGTATTATGTAATGTCTAATCATAATCTTCACCCATCAGGATAAGAACCTCTTTCGCAGATAGTTGTTCAGCTTCCTTTTTGTTTCTTCCAAATCCCGAGCCAATAACATCAGACCCAAGAAATACGTCAACATAAAATATTTTATTGTGATCTGGCCCCTCTTCCCTAACTACTGCATAACTCAGCTTTTCTTTAGTTATTTTTTGAAGTTTCTCCTGAAGCTGCGTCTTATAATCGATGAATAAATTTCCTTTTGCTACAGCTCTTACAATATCAGTTTCAAACCTTGTAACTAAGAATCTCTTTACTGTATCGTAGTCACTGTCAAGAAATACCGCTCCTGCAATGGCTTCACTGGCATCCGCCAGTATTGAATCTCTACTTCGTCCGCCAGTGGCTTCTTCTCCCTTCCCCAGCAGAAGGAATTCTCCCAATTTTATTTTTCTTGCAGCTAAAGCCAAGGAAGATTCGCATACAACCTTGGCTCTAATTTTAGTCAGTTCTCCCTCCGGATAGAATGGATATTTATTGTAAAGATACTCGCTTACGACGAGATTGATTACTGTATCACCTAAGAATTCAAGCCTTTGATTGCTTTTACTGGGGTGGAGACCGTTTTCATTGGCATAAGAACTATGGGTCAATGCAGTTTCCAATAGTTCGATATCCTTGAAACCGTATTCCAGATTTTCCTGCAACTTATTAAGCCTTGAAGACAACGTTCCATCCATACCCCATCACCTCATTGATTACTGTATGTTTCTTTTTATATATTCCTTGGCGTCACCAACGGTTTTTATATTTTCAACTTCCTCATCCTCAACCTCTAAACCAAACTCATCCTCAAGTGCCATGATAAGTTCTACAAGATCCAGAGAATCGGCATTCAGATCATCCTTGAAAGAAGTCTCAAGTGAAATGGTATCCTCTTCCACATTAAACTGTTCAGCTATTAGTTTGATTATTCTCTCTGTCAGCATTATTTTCCTCCATTTTTTTAATATTGTTTTCAATAAGTGTAATAACATCATTTTCGATAAACTTTTTCAATTGTCCAATACCATTCATAAAAGCATACCAGTCAGAGCTGCCATGAGCCTTTACCACAGGCATTTTAGTACCCAACAACGGTGCTCCTCCGTACTCTCTGTAGTCAAGTCTCTTTTTCATTTCCTTGAGTTGATTCCGTAAAAGAAGTGCACCCAGTTTTGATTTGGTATCAGCAGTAAAGGAATCTTTCAACAATTGAAAAATTGAAGAGGCCATTCCTTCCGTTAGCTTCAATGCGATATTCCCCACAAACCCGTCACAAACCATGACATCTGCTATACCATATGGCATATCTCTACCCTCAATATTTCCAATAAAGTTCAGTTCAGTATTCTGAAGAAGATTGTATGTCTCCTTGGTCAGTTGATTTCCTTTAGCGCTTTCTGTGCCTACATTTATCAAGCCAACTTTCGGGTTTGTGATCATAAGTACTTGCTCCATATATGCAGAACCCATAATAGCAAACTGTTTCAGGTACTCTGGTTTTGAATCAACATTTGCCCCAGCATCGACAAGGATAGATACTCCCTTCAATGTTGGATAAAGTGTTGTAAGAGCAGCTCTGTCTATGCCTTCGATCCTTTTGACAATAAACAACCCCCCTGCAAGTAAAGCACCAGTATTTCCTGCAGAAATGAATCCATCTCCCTCACCATCCGCAAGCGCTTTCAAACCTACAACCATTGAACTGTTCTTTTTTTTTCGAATAGCTATGGCAGGGTCCTCATCATTAGTTATAATATCGGGAGCATTAAGAATCTCTATGCTGCCAGCTGGATATACATGCTTTTCCAATTCCTTGATAAGTGCCTCTGCTGGTCCTGTCAATGTAATATTTATCCCATATTTTGATACCGCTTCCACCGAAGCCTTTACAGTTGATATAGGAGCGTGATCTCCTCCCATTCCATCTACTATAATTCTCATAACGCCCTCCACTGTTTAGAAGTAGAAATCATAAATACATTTTATCACATAAAAAAAAGATAGTGAAGCTAATCACTATCCTTTACCTCTTACTCGACTACAATAACTTGTCTGCTCTTGTAATAGCCACAGCTTCTGCAAACTCTATGGGGTTGTTTAGGCTCATGACATTGTGGACATTCAACAACTGTAGTTCTATTTAGTCTATAGGAAGAGGCTCTTCTCTTGTCTCTTCTCTGCTTAGAAGTTTTCCTTTTTGGTACCGCCATCTAAAACACCTCCTTAATCATTTAGCGAAAGTTCCCTTAGCTTTTCAAATCTCAAATCTCCGGTATTGCCTCCACAGCCACAGTCGCCCTCGTTTAGATTCTTTCCGCACTTTGGACACAAACCTTTGCAGCCTTCACTGCAGATAAATTTCATTGGCAGGGAACTAACTATTTGATCCCAAATGTACTCACCGAGGTCCAATTGATCATCTTTAAGGCTTAATACCTCGTCAGAATACTCACCCTCATCAATGTTCCCCTTTTTTTCAGTTAGTCCTCCTGATGCTTTAAACTCTATGGTTTTATTTACAAGCTTCAGACAACGGTCACATTCGGCTTCATAACCATAGTTACCTTCGACATTGATTAAATATTCCCCGTCAACCTTGTAAATGTCTACCTTTAAAATAATTGGATATTTTACAGGGTATTCGTATTTGTTTGGCATAGCATTCTCATCAAGTTCAAGGGAAATTGAGTGAGCTGCTTCGTCACCATGAAGGAAGCCAGATAAATCAACAAGCATCTATGTCACCTCTTAGACTAACACTACCATTATATATACGTCAAATGGCTTTGTCAACAATTATCTGTTGCTTAGCAACTCAAGTGTATCTCTTGCAATCATTAGCTCTTCATTTGTTGGAATGACCATTATAGTAGCACTTGCAAGATTTCTGCTTACAATTGCTTCTTGACCTCTTGTGTTGTTTAACTCTTTATCGATCATGATATTCATACACTCAAGACCTTCACATACCATTTCTCTTATCAGACCTGAATTTTCTCCAATCCCAGCGGTGAATACAAGAACATCTATTCTGCACATTTGAGCTGCATATGCAGCTATGTACTTGGTAACTCTGTTGGTAAATACTTTCAATGCCAGCTCAGCTCTTTTATTGCCTTCCTCAGCTGCGATCTCAAGATCTCTGAAGTCACTACTGATACCAGATATTCCAAGAACTCCTGATTTCTTGTTAAGCATATCATTTACTTCCTCAAATGACAGTCCTTCCTTATCCATTATAAATGGAATAATCGCAGGATCAATATCACCTGATCTTGTACCCATTGCTAACCCCTCAAGAGGTGTGAAACCCATTGAAGTGTCGATTGATTTTCCACCCTGAACTGCAGTTACACTTGAACCGTTTCCAAGGTGGCATGTGACTATATTGAGATCCTTTATATCCTTTCCAAGAATCTCTGCTGCCCTCATAGAAACATATTTGTGTGAAGTTCCGTGGAACCCATATCTTCTGATCTTGTATTTCTCATAGTATTCATAGGGGATCGCATAAATATAATTTTCAGCTGGAATAGTTTGATGGAATGCAGTGTCAAAAACTCCTACCATTGGTACGTTGGGCATAAGTTCCTTGCAAGCCTCTATGCCCATTATGTTTGGTGGATTGTGAAGAGGTGCCAGCTCTATATTTCTGTTCAAAGCATCCATGACGGCATCATCAATAATCACTGAGGATGCAAAATCTTCTCCTCCATGAACTACTCTGTGCCCAACAGCACTGATTTCATCCATTGAAGCTACAGCACCATGATTCTTGTCAACTATTGCTGCAAGAACAAGTTCAAGAGCTCTCTTGTGATCCTTCATTGGTTCTTCAATGGTTACTCTTTCCTTGCCTGTAGTATCATGCTTTATCCTGGAACCCTCTATCCCTATCCTTTCAACAAGACCTTTTGCAAGAACTTCTTCTCCATTCATATCTATCAATTGATACTTTAAAGAAGAGCTGCCACAATTGATTACTAATATTTTCATCTGGTGACCTCCTTAGGTTTTTTCTATATCAATATTATATTATATCTGTTAAAAAATCAACAGATTAAATAGGAGTTAGGTAAAACTGAATCTCATAATACTCTGTTTGCTTAAGTATTTTATTGATGGTATCATATTGACATAAGATAATCAGGAGGCAATTATGAGAACTGTAGGACTAATAACTGAATACAATCCTTTTCATATGGGTCATAGACTTCACCTAATGGAATCTCTCAGACTTAGCGGTGCAGATAGATCCGTTTGTATTATGAGTGGTTCCTTCGTCCAAAGGGGCGAACCTGCAATAGTCGATAAATGGACAAGGGCTAAAATGGCTATTGATTCCGGAGTTGATTTAGTGCTGGAGCTGCCATTTGTGTTTTCAACTCAATCAGCTGAAATTTTTTCATATGGTGCTGTCAGACTTCTTGATGCTACTAATTCAGTGAGCCATTTGGCATTTGGAAGCGAAGAAGGTAAAGCAGACGTTCTCGAACCAATTGCAAAATTATTAGTTTCTGAATCTGAAGAATTCTCAGCCATTTTAAAAAAGAATCTTTCATCTGGTTTATCCTTTTCTTCCGCAAGAAGCCTTTCTGTATCAGAAATCCTTGGTAAAATGGGTCATGATCAAAGGCTCATACAAGACACTATTTCCAAACCAAATAATATACTAGGGATCGAGTATCTGAAAGCCTTAATAAAGCTGAAATCATCCATAAGACCAGTTACTTTTATGAGGACAGGCCATGGCTATAAGGATACTTCAACAAATTTGGGTATTGCTTCCGCAACTGCTATAAGACAGTTGCTCTTAAATAATGATTTTTCTAAGGTAGAAGGGCTTCTTCCGGAATTTAGCTATAGCTTGATAGTAAAATTCTTCTCAGAGTATAAAACATTTAACTATTTGGATAACTATTCTGAGATCATAAAATATGTCCTGAGACTAAAGTCATCTGAAGAGCTTTCTTTATATATGGATATGGAAACAGGACTGGAAAATAGACTTAAAAGAATATCCTCAGAAGTAAAAACAGCTGAAAATTTAGTACAGAGAACTACTACCAAGAGATACCCGGGAACACGAATCAGGAGACTTCTGGTCCATATATTGACAGATTTAAAAGCAGACTTAATAAAGCAAGCATTAAATAATAAACCGGAATATGTTCGTGTGTTGGCAAGCAACTATAATGGTTTCGAAATCATAAATGAGATCAAGAAAAATTCAGATTTGAAGATCATAACAAAGTTCTCTGATGCTTTCTCCAGTTTATCAGAAACATCTAAAGCTATGCTGGAAAAAGAGGTTTTGGCAACAGACTTGTACTATTTTGGGCTAAGAGGTTCAACACATCCCTTCGGGAAGGATTATCTTGTATCTCCATATGTTTTAAGTAAGTAGTCAAGATTTTCGATTTTATTCCCTGGTATCCAAAATAAAAAAACAAAGCCATACATGGCTGGCTTTGTCTGCTACTACCTGACCCTAAGTTCTCTACGATTCTCATTAAGTACCTGTATTATATCTTTAAATTTTTCCTGAGTGTCATAAAGAAGCTCATCAGCATATTCAAGAGCCCCATTTCTTATTTCTTCAGCACTAAGCTCTGCTCTGCGAATTATCTCCTCAGCTCTTTCCTTTGCTTGTCTCACGATTTCCTCGTTGTCGACAAGCTCTTCCAGCTTTGTCTCTGCTTCATTTAGCATAGAACTTGCACTTTTTTGAGCTTCATCAAGTATCCTTTGTCTTTCCTCCTTGATCCATGAAGCTTGCTTTATCTCATCAGGAAGCTTTATCCTTATTTCCTTGATTATATCCAACAGCTCATCACGGTTTACCATTACTCTGCTTGTAAGTGGCACTGATGTTCCGGCTTCAATTATGTCTTCAATTTCGTCGATCAGATTAAGTAAATCCATTAACGAGTACCTCCTTTGAATTTTTCTATCAGCGCAGCTTCTACTATTTCAGGTACAAAGCAGGATATTTCACCTTTGAATGAAGCTATCTCCTTTACTACACTTGAGCTTAAAAATGATACCTTTGATGAAGACACCATGAATATAGTTTCCAGCTGAGGATAGAGCTTTCTATTTACAAGAGCCATTTGCATCTCATATTCAAAATCTGATACTGCCCTGAGACCCCTTACAATTGTGCTGCAATTCTTTCTCTTAGCATATTCTGTCAGCAAACCGGAGAAGGAGTCAATCTGGATATTTTTCAAATGCAAGGTAGATTCTTTTATCAGCTCTATTCTCTCATCTACCGTAAATATACTGTTCTTCTTATTGTTGTTCAAAACAGAAATTATGACCTCATCAAATTTTTCAGAACATCTGGTAATAATATCCAAATGACCATTGGTCACTGGGTCAAAGCTGCCAGGGTAGATTACCTTCATTACTGCACCTCTTCCGGTTTATAATATGTCATCAGCTTGCTTCCATAGCTTCTTTCATCAAATTTCATGATATCACCATAAGAATCCTTTAGTGCCAGCCTCTTATCATGCTCCACTATGGCCAGACCATTCTCCTTCAATAATCCACTATCAGATATTAATTGCAGGACCTCATGAAAAAGCTCTGTCTGATTATATGGAGGGTCAATATAAATATAATCGAACTTCGTCTCTTTTGCTGCAAATCTTTGAATAGCCACCCTGGCATCAAGAACGATTATTTCACTCTTGTCTAGGTATTTTGTGTGCTCCAGGTTTTTTTTAATTACAGATATACTTTCTGCACCTCTGTCAACAAAGTATGTAAAAGAAGCTCCTCTGCTCAAGAATTCAATACCGATACCTCCTGTCCCTGCAAACAGGTCAAGAATAACAGCGCCGGATGATATTGGTGATATTATATTAAAAAGTGATTCTTTGACCCTATCTTCGGTTGGTCGGACATCTCTTCCCTTGGGTGCAATAAGTCTATGCCCTTTTCTTTCTCCTGAAATCACTCTCAACTCAACTCACACTTCCTTTAGATTATATTATCACAGTCAATTGCTTATTTAAACCTAATTGAGGATAATTTCCTCCTGAAGTTTCCTGAAAATGTCTTGAATATATTCCTTAATTAAAGCATTTTCTTCACTCAGAAGCTCAGGATCCTGACTTATTATCTGAATAGCATCTTCTTGGGCTGTTTTAAGCACATCCCTGTCCTTAAGCAAATTTGCTGCTTTCAATTGTGGCAGGCCGTGCTGCTTTGTTCCAAAGAATTCACCTGGACCTCGAAGTTCAAGGTCCTTCTCAGATATTTTAAACCCATCTGAGGTAGATTGAAGTATCCTCATTCTTTCGCGGGCAGTTGAATTACTGCTGTCGTTAATAAGTATACAGTAGGATTTGTACTTTCCTCTTCCTATCCTTCCCCTTAGCTGGTGAAGCTGAGCAAGTCCAAATCTTTCAGCATTCAGGATCAGCATTATGTTAGCATTTGGAACGTTTACGCCAACCTCTATAACTGTTGTGGAAACAAGGATATCCATTTCACCTGTCTTAAATGATCTCATAGATGCTTCTTTTTCAGCCTGGCCCATCCTTCCATGTATCAAACCAATGTTGAAATCGGGAAAAATATCAGAAGTTAAACGTTCATAGGTTTTCTCAGCAGACAACAAGTCCTGCTTCTCCTGCTCTTCGATAAGCGGGCAGACAACATATGCCTGTCTACCTTCAATTATTTGTTTTCTTATAAATGAAAATATCCTATCCTCCATATCTGAGCCAACAGCATAGGTTTCAATCAGTTTCCTGCCGGGTGGAAGTTCATCAATGATTGATATATCAAGATCTCCATACAGGATAAGTGCAAGCGTCCTGGGTATCGGTGTGGCAGTCATTATCAGCATATCAGGCAAATCGCCCTTGTCCGATAGATCTATCCTTTGTCTTACTCCAAACCTGTGCTGTTCATCAGTAATTGCAAGGCCCAGACGTTTAAACTTTACAGAATCCTGGATTAGAGCGTGTGTACCTATGACTATATCTACTTCGCCATTAGATATTTGATTCAAAATCGATTCCCTTGATTTCAAACTCATGCTGCCCTTTAATAAGCCTATTTTTATGGGCATGTTTTTCAACAAATCTTTTAATGTTTCAAAATGCTGATCAGCCAATATTTCTGTTGGAGCCATCATCGTTGCCTGGTATCCATTTAGAACTGCCAATACCATTGCCGCAGCACTTACAACAGTCTTTCCAGAGCCTACATCTCCCTGCACCAGTCTATTCATTCGCTTATTGGATGTCATATCACTTATGATTTCCTGAATTACTCTTATCTGTGCAGCAGTGAGTTTATATGGCAGATCAATTATAAATTTTTCAAGGCTTCTCACATTCTTGAATTTAATACCCTCGAGCTCTGCTCCACCCTTATTTTTAAACCATAATAAGCCTATTTGAAGCAATAGAAGCTCCTCATATGCAAGTGCCTTCCGTGATATCTCCGCATGGTTCAAATTCTTTGGGAAATGTATCCCAATCAAGGAATCTAATTTAGAAGGCAATTTTCTCTTAATACTATATGTTTTAGGCACAACTGATTTGATATCGTCATTGATCTCACTTAGAGCTTGAGCAACAATTTTCTTCATTTCATTATTGCTGATTCCATCTGTTAGAGGATATATAGGTGTAACTGATCCTACGTGGTCAGGACTCCACAGTTTAAAATCAGGATTCTGGATTTGGACCTGGTATCGGTTGAAAGAAAGTTTCCCATATACTATATAAACCTGACCTGGTGAGAATGTCTTTTTAAGATAATCCTGATTAAACCAAACCATTACTGCTTCACCGGTACTATCCCTGACGGGTACCTGAAGTATCGATAAACCTCTTCTTGGCCTTGACACAGTTGGGCTCCCTGTTACTTCAAGCACAAAGCTTTGTTTTTCACCGATAACCCCCTCTTGAATCTTGATGGTTTTAGTTCGATCTTCATATGCTCTAGGGAGGTGAAAAAGTAAGTCACCTAAAGTCATTATCCCCATTTTTCTAAATATCGACGCCCTTTTTGGACCTACTCCCTTAAGATATTGTATTTGTGTGTCAAATTTGTTCACGATTTCACCTCTCCTGTAAGATGAAGAACCCTGCCTTAAGGCAGGGTTACTCGATTGCAAAAATGTAGTAATACAGCGGCTGGCCTCCGTGAATCACCTCAATGTCAATATCAGGATATGATTCGGTCAGTAAATCTGCCAGCTCATTAGCTGTTTCCTCGCTAATATCGTCTCCATACATTAAAGTTATTATGGACATATCTTCATCCATTAGCTTATCTATTAGTTTTTTGGATACTTCGTTAATATCGGTACCCGCCGACAAAATATCCTTGTCAGACAGACCGATAATATCTCCTTTGGATATCTCTGTGCCATTAAACTCAGTATCTCTAACCGCAAAGGTTACCTGGCCGGTAATAACATTTTTAATGGCTTCAGACATAATATCCACATTGTATTCAGGGTCTTTTTCAGGGTCCATCGCCAGTAAGGCTGCAATCCCTTGAGGAATGGTTTTAGTAGGTATTACGATAATACTTCTATCACTAAGAGTTTTTGCTTGCTGGGCTGCCAGTATAATATTACTGTTATTGGGGAGTATTATTACATGATCCCCATTTGTCTTATCTATGGCAGAAATAATATCCTCTGTACTTGGGTTCATAGTCTGTCCACCTGGTACTAAAACATCCACATTGAGATCCTTAAATAATCTGTCAATACCCTCACCAACAGAGATAGCAATAACGGAATATTTCTGTTTTTCAATTGTCTTTTCAATATTCTGACCAACTTCAGGATTATCTCTTATTAAGTTTAACTCGTCTTTCAACAAAACCTCTTCATGCTGATATCTCATGTTGTCTATCTTAATATCACTTAATTCACCTATTAGCAGAGCTTTTTCAAGCACTTGCCCGGGATTGTTGGTGTGGACATGAACTTTGATCAAGCCCTCTCCACCAACTACCAGAAGTGAATCACCAAAAATTGCAAGCTCATCTCTGAAAGACTCAGCGTCACCGTTTATGGTATTTATCATAAACTCTGTGCAATACCCGAATTTTATATCATCGGTCTCAATATACTCTCTTCTCTTAGGTGCTTCCTTGATAGGTGATATTTTATCTATTCGAGGTACTGTTACTACCGTCTCCCCTTTCAGGGCTTGCAGAGCACCCGAAAAGATATAAATCAGACCTTTTCCTCCAGCATCCACAACTCCCGCCTGCTTAAGAACAGGCAGCATGTCCGGAGTCTTTTTCAAAACATCATTTCCGTGTTTAATTACCTCTTCCATGAGATCAGCCAAATCCTCGTGGAGATCATATATCTCCATGGCTCTCTCACCGCATTCTCTTGCCACTGTGAGAATAGTTCCCTCAGTGGGCTTCATAACTGCTTTATAGGCGGTGTCGGCAGCTCTTTTTAATGCCTCTGCCATTATTCTTGAATCAATCTTTTCATTTTCACCTATACCGCTAGCTAAACCTCTAAACAATTGCGACAGAATAACACCAGAATTACCTCTTGCTCCCATTAGTGAACCCTGACTGGCAGCCAAAGCAACCTTGGATGCGTTATTCTCATCTACTTGTAGTCCCTGCTTTAAAGCAGACTTAATTGTTAAAAGCATATTGGTTCCAGTGTCTCCATCCGGCACTGGAAAGACATTCAGGGAGTTAACCTCTTCCTTATTTTCTTCCAGCATCAGAGCTGCGCTTTCAAGCATGATTTTTAGCAAATTCCCATCTATTGATGTTGTTTTCAAGTGTTGTACCTCCCCGATTACTTATCTATTCGTATGCCTTGAACATATACATTTACCTTGTCTACTTTAAGGCCGGTAAAGTTTTCGATGTTGAATTTTACTTTGTCTATGATATTTTTGCATACGACAGATATTTTTATCCCATATTCCAGGATAACATACATATCAACAGTTACAAGATTGTCCCGAATATATACCTTAATTCCTTTTGTAAGGGACTCAGTCTTTAGTAGTTCAAACAAACCATCCTTAGCATTCTTTGCAGCCATTCCAACGATGCCATAGCTCTCCATTGCAGACATTCCAGCCAGTGAGGCGAATACACTGTCATCTATGATCAAGCTGCCATATTCTGACTTGGTTCTTACAGGCATTTTCATCCCCTCCAATGATAATAGTTGCTATCCACATTATTTTACAATATAATAATACAAAGTTCAACTAATTAAGCATTTGAGTGCCAAAATTGGGTTGCAATTTTATATCCAGATGTGTTAAAATGTAATATGTTGCAGAGAAATAATTATTATTATTCAATATTCTCTATGGTTGTTAAGGAGGTGTTTTCATGGCTAGGATATGTGAGGTTTGTGGGAAAAGCAAAGCATTCGGAAATAAGGTAACCTTCTCAAATAAAAAGAGTTCAAGGTCCTGGGCTCCAAACATAAGAAGAGTTAAGGCAGTCGTTAATGGTTCAACAAAGAGAATCAATGTCTGCACAAGATGTCTAAGATCAGGTTATGTTCAAAGAGCAATTTAGTTTGAGTAAAAAAGAATGAAAAGCTTACAATGCGATATTGCAATGTAAGCTTTTTTTATTTAGTCACGTGCTTTAATAATAAGAGCTTCCCCTTTATGGCAGATTACGGTCCCTTCGTTCTTCACTATATAATTGCTTACTCCTAGGCTGCTTCCCATAATCAAGCATTTATGATCAAGAGGATAATGAAAACCCTTAAGGCTGATTTCCGCTCCGATATCTGAAATGGGCAGAACTGAGATATAGGTTCCCTCATTCTTCATGCTCACAGCATTTACTCCTCGAATATAGGTCACACTATTATACTCATCTATAATGGTCCCATTTAGTCCCAGATCGTAAATATACCTCAAACTAAATATATTTGACAGCGTATGGTCAAGCCTATAGCCAGTACCTCCCAAGATAGTTATATCATCAACATTCAATTCATTAAGAACATCGATTGCCAGTTCAGTGTCCGTCTTGTCTTTTTCTACAGGATGGCGAACGACACTGGTGATACTTATATCGATCTCAGCAAGCAATGACTTGTCTACCGAATCAAAGTCACCGACAAGATAGTCGGGTTTTACATCTACTGCATTAAGATGCTTTAGTCCACTGTCAGCAGCAACCACAATATCAAAATCAGGGATTATCTCTTTTAATTTTTCAATACTGATACAATTACCACCAGCTATTATGATACCTTTCATATAATCAACCTACCTCATCAATTTTTGGATCGGCTTCCAAATTATCATTAGTACGATGATTGATATCAACAATTCAGGTACTAAATACGATGCATTGTACACTATAGAGTATATCCAGGGATTCTGATCGCCAGCATACTCAGCGAAGTATACTACTCCTGATAACACATGCGACAGCATCCTTCCAATTATTGCTATTGCGACGCCAAGGACTATAATTGGATACTTGATTTGTGCTTTGTCTCTACTCATAATATATACTAGTCCAGCGAGACCAAGTGCGCCATAAGCCAGTGGATAATCCAGCAAGAATTGAAGCGGATGTACGAAATAAGGCTTTAGAACGAAGTCCAGCAGCCCATAGGATGCACCTACAGCCAATCCTGGTAAAATTCCCCATCTCATCGAGAACAGCAGAATGGGTATCATGCTCCCTGCAGTTACACTTCCTCCATTTGGTGCCTGATAAATCTTAACGTAGCTTAATAATGCAGATAGCGCTATCATCATACCGCCTTCTGCCAGCATTAAGGTTTTGCTTCTTTTTTTGTCCACTTTCATCCTCCCTTTCTGCAACAGCAAAAGAGCTATAAAAAACTCACCACTTGGAGTGATGAGTATATTTTTTATATACACTTCCCTCCGCTAGAATTACCTAGTTCAGGTCATAAGGGTCGGGATTTCTCCACTCTCAGCTAACGCTCCCCCAGTGCTGTTGATATTTATTTATTTATTCGTACTACCATTATACCACTATTTATGAAAATTTCAATCAATCAATTATTAAAACAGTTCCTTGAATAGCTTTGTCATTTGTTCAGGGTCTCCATGAGAGAATATATCTGATCCTACAACGAGCAAATCTGCTCCAGCCTGCATCACAAGCCTTGCATTATCCAGCTTAATGCCACCATCAACCTCCAATACTATCTCCCTGCCAGAATCATCAATAATCTTCCTGACCTTTCTTATTTTATCTGTTACGGCATTAATGTAGCTTTGCCCACCAAATCCAGGATTTACAGACATAAGTAGTATGAGATCTATATCTTCCAAAATGTAATCCAGGATTTGAAGGGGTGTTGCAGGATTTAATGATACGCCAGCCTTTAAGCCCGCATTTCGAATTTGCTGCAATGTTCGATGCAAGTGAATGGTGGCTTCTGCGTGAACGGTAATAATATCAGAGCCTGCATTGACAAAATCGTCTATAAACCTCTCAGGTCTGTCTACCATAAGGTGTACATCAAATGGCAGCTTGGTTATCTTTCTTAGCTTCGATACTACGGGTGCTCCAAAGGTAATGTTAGGTACGTAGATACCATCCATGACATCGAGATGGATATAGTCAGCTCCACCATTCTCGACGCTCTTTATCTCGTCTCCTAGCCTTGAAAAATCAGCTGATAGAATAGATGGTGCAATCAAAGGCATATCAGTATTTCCTCCTCTTTCTTAGTTCGTCCAGTATAGCAAGGTAATTTTTGTATCTGTCTTCTCCAATTAATCTCTTAGATACTGCTTCCTTAACACCGCAGCCAGGCTCGCTGTCGTGAAGACAGCTTAAAAATCTGCAATCTGCAGCAAACTTCCCAAATTCTCTGTAATAATCACGAAGATCCTCAGGCTTTTCTACAAAATCCAGGGACAATGAGCTGAAGCCGGGAGTATCCAAAACATAGGAATCATTGCCAAGAGACAGTAGTTCAACATGTCTTGTGGTATGTCGGCCTCTTGCAGTTTTTCTGCTGATTTGACTGGTCTGAAGCTTAAGGGACGGATCGATAGCATTTAAAAGGGATGATTTTCCAGAGCCTGAGGCACCTGCAAACACGCTGGTATGTCCCTTAAGGTGCTCCTTTAACAAATCCACTCCATCACCTGACTTAGTGCTGGTCAATATGGATACAAATCCAGCGTCTTCATACATTGCTTTTAGGTCACACGCTCTTTCAAAATCAACATCGCTTTTATTTATGCAAAATACAATACTCAAATCCTGTTCCTCAGCCATAATGACCATCTTGTCAACCAGCCATAGATTTGGTTCGGGATCTCTTGTGCTTAAAACTATTATCGCCTGATCCACATTTGCGACAGGAGGCCTGAGAAGCTCTGATTTTCTTTCTAAAATCTCTTCGACGTATCCTGTGCCAGAATCGCTGTCCATCCTTATTTTTACTCTATCGCCGACCAAAGGTTTTAGGTTTTGCTCCCGAAAAAGACCCCTTGCCCGGCATTCAATAATTTCATCATTAGAAATGACATAGTAAAAACCACCTATACCTTTGATGATTCTACCCTCTCTCATAGTTAGGACTCTTTTACTCTTGTATATTGATAAATATCGTCATAATATACATCAAACTCGGCACCAGGAGTCCCTGAAACAGTCACTTGGAACGCCCCGTCCTCCTGCTTGTGAATGGCTGAGTAGACCATAGTCGTGATCCCATCCTGTCTTCTATATATAACTACATTGGTCTCATCCCTGTCCTCAAAAGGTCTTAGAACAAATGAAAAGCTTGTCTCCTCCTGAGCTGGAGGTGAAGTCGGATCCTCCGGATTTTCAGCAGGATCAGGCATTGTCGTATCCGGACCTGAGCTGACATACAAGTCGACGGCAGTGTTTGTCTCAAGAGGAGTTCCCGGCTCATATGACTGCCAAAAGACCTCATTCGCAGGCACTGTATTATTTGCCTCGTATTTGACCTCTCCTACCACAAGTCCTAGCCCGACTATTTCATTCATTGCTTGACTAATACTAAGCCCTTTAAGCTGGATCATAATGACCTCTGTAGTCTCCTGACCTTTGCTTACGACTACTCCTATCCTTGTATTTGGTTCGACTTCTGTCCAGGCTTCAATTTCCTGACTAATGACAACATCCAAAGGTATATCCTCTGAAAATTCGTATGAAACGTCGATCCTCAGATTTGCCTTATTAACAAGATCCTCGGCTTCAATCAAGGTTCGATTCATAAGAAGTGGAACTGATACAAGGTTAGTTCCGCTACTAATGGTAACTCCAACTGGATAGCCAGCCTTTATTCTGACACCCTCGTCAACGTTCTGGTCTATGACTACTCCTGCAGGATACTGTGAATTGCTGATTCTGTTTATCACGTTAAGCTGAAAACCATATTCTTCAGCAATTGCCTTGGCCTCATCCTCAGTACTACCCACTAGATTGGGCATAATTGATTCCTCAGACGAACCCAGCGCCTCCTTCAGTCTAGTGTAGCCTGCAAAAATGGATGTTACCAGTATAAATGCAGCAAGAACGGCGGCTGCGATAACCATCATTTTATTCTTCTTTTCCTGTTTTTTTGAACTTCTTCTAGGCTTGAAAGCTTCATTCATCTCCTCAGATATAGCATCAGTATCGATAGCAGGTATAACCCTGGTCATTTCAGTAGTATCTCCCAATTCTCCTGCAATATTGGGAATATCAGAGCCATTCGCCTTTAATGCTCTTAATAACTCGTCGGCGGTTTGATATCTGTCGCTTTGTCTCTTCCTTGAGCACTTCATGACAATATTACTCAAACTGACAGGTATTGCAGGATCCAACGAAACCGGAGGCGTCATTTCTTCCTGGACGTGCTTCAATGCTACTCCAATGGGGGTATCCCCATTAAAAGGAACCTTACCAGTCAGCATCTCGTACATTACTATTCCAAGGGAATATATGTCGGATTTTTCATCAGTATATCCACCTCTTGCCTGTTCAGGAGAAAAGTAATGCACTGATCCAAGGACACTTGAGGTAGTGGTTATAGTTGATGAGGTAACAGCCCTAGCTATCCCAAAGTCAGTTACCTTTACTCTATTGTCCTCGGTTATCATTATGTTGTGCGGCTTAATATCTCTATGGATGATGTGGTTCTTATGTGCATGAGAAATTGCTTCGGCGATTTGAATAGAGTAGCTTAAAGTTTCATCAGTCGACAGCTTACCCTTTTCATTGATCACTTCCTTGAGTGTTTTCCCCTTGATATACTCCATAACAATGTAGTGAATCTTATCATTACCAGACTCTTCAGATCCGACATCATAAATGTTTAATATATTTGGATGAGAAAGGCTTGCTGCTGCTTGTGACTCTCGTCTGAACTTCCTTATAAAATCATCATCGTTATTGAATTCTTCCTTCAAAACCTTTATAGCAACAAATCTATCCAGTAGATGGCATTTCGCCTTATAGACTATGGCCATACCTCCAGAGCCAATCTTCTCAACTATTTCATATCTGTTTCCCAATATCTTTCCTATCATTATTTCACCCTCTATCAAATTCGTATGGCTATTACGGTGATATTATCCGTTCCGCCATTATCCTTCGCCAGTTCAATTGCCATATTACATGCCTTCTGAAGGTCATCTCTGTCTGCAAAAATACTCAAAAGTTCAATATCTCCAACCATATTTGACAGGCCGTCACTGCATAATATTATAATATCATCTTTTGCAGGCTTTAATATAAGCGTATCCACCTCTATATCCTCACTAGTGCCTACAGCCCTGGTTATGACATTTCGTTGAGGATGATTGACCGCATCCTGTCTGGTTATTTTACCTTCTCGGATCAATTGATTGACCAGCGAATGATCCTCTGTCAATTGAGCAATACCACCATCTCTGAGTATGTATGCCCTGCTGTCTCCAACGTGTCCAATAATAATTTTGTTTTTAAATGCAAAAGCCATAGTAACTGTGGTTCCCATACCAGAACAATCCGGGTCTTCACTGGAACGGCTGAATATAGCTTCATTAGCAATTGAAATCGATTCAACTACTGCATTTTGAGCCTTCACCTCACTGGTCAATGTTTGCTTTACGCGGTCAAGATATGCTGCAATAGAATCTACCGCCATACTGCTTGCCAATTCACCTGCTTTGTGTCCGCCCATTCCATCAGCAATAATATATAGCCTTAAAGATGGATCATTTGAAATGAACAAGCTATCCTGATTAGCCGTTCTAACTACTCCAATATCAGATGCCGCACCTACAAACATTTAACCACCTCATCACTTATTATGTTCAATGAAACTTCTTCTTAATTGTCCGCATGAAGCACTAATATCGCTTCCCATTTCCCTGCGGATGGTAGTAGGTATACCAAATTCAAGAAGCTTTCTTTGAAAAGACAATACCCCTTTTTTTTCGGGTCTTCCCTTATTGTATTCCTTAATAGGATTCAATGGAATGAGATTGACGTGGCAAAGCATACCCTTCATTAGTCTTGCCATCTCCCGTACATCCTCTTCTCTATCATTTTCATTTTCAATCAATGTATATTCAAAGGTTATTCTTCTGCCTGTTTTTTCCGAGTAATATTTTAAAGCCTTCAACAGTTCCCCCAACTTGTATCTTTTTGCTATTGGCATAATCTCTGCTCTTTTCTCATCGAAAGGTGAGTGAAGTGATATTGACAAGGTGATCGGTATATCTTTAGCCGCAAGTTCATATATACCTGGTACAACTCCACAAGTTGAAAGTGTAATATTTCTAAGACTTATGTTTCTGCCTTTATCATGATTGATTATATCAAAAAACCTGTCCACATTGCAAAGGTTGTCGAGGGGCTCACCACTGCCCATCAAGACAATATTAGAAATCCTTATATTCAGGTCTTCCTCTGCCAGATAAAGCTGATTCAGCAGCTCTCCTGCAGTTAGATTTCTTACAAGCCCTTCCTTTGTCGAGGCGCAAAAACTACAACCCATCCTGCAGCCTACTTGCGTCGATATACATAGTGAGTATCCATGCTCATATTTCATAACAACACTTTCTATTATGTTGCCGTCATCAAGCAAGTATAGGAACTTAACAGTTGAATCCTGCTCAGAACTGAATTTTTTAAAAATCTTCATATCAGATATAAAATAGTTTTCTTTTAGCTTTCCTCTAAGATCTAAAGGTATCTGCTTTAGCTCGGCTATATCTCTTCCATTATGTTGATGGATAAATCTGAATATCTGCTCAGCTCTATATGCTTTTTCTCCAAGCTCTTCCATTAATTCCTTTATCTCATTTATTTTCATTGAGTTTAATTCCATTAAAATCCCTGCTCTCCAAAGTTTAGATAATCTTCATCCTTCTCTTACCATCTTAGCCATAAAGAACCCATCCGTACCATGAATATTGGGATAAAGCTCCAAATAACCACTATTTTGTGTTGCTGATATTTTTACTCCGTTTGCAAGCTCAATTGGCAATAATCGAAAATCAGTATTTTCCCTCAGAAAATTCGTGACAACATCAAGATTTTCTTGTCTATTGATAGTACACGTGCTATATACAAGTATTCCTCCTGGCTTAATATAACTTGAAGCCGTCTTAAGGATACTTGTCTGGAGTCTTGAAAGCTCTATTAGCTCCTCACTGGTACGCGTCCACTTGATATCCGGTTTTCTCCTTATCAGACCGAGTCCAGAGCATGGTGCATCAACCAGACAATAATCTACTTTGTATTTTAACTTGTCATCGAGTTCTGTGGCATCCCATATTTCAGATTTTATAGATTTTATACCCAATCGCAAGGACAGTTCCTCGATAAGCTTAAGCTTATGAGGATAAATATCCCTTGCTATGATCGTTCCTTTATCGCCAATCCACTGGGCAATATGAGTTGCCTTACCACCTGGGGCACTGCACACATCCAGAATTAATGAGTATTTTTGAGGATTCAGCACTTCTGTAACTAGCATACTTGCTTCATCCTGGATCGTAAAAAGACCGTCATTATACGCACTCAGTCTTGTCATAGACCTGGGATTCTTAATGATTACACAGTCTTTAGAATATTTTCCAGGCTCTGTTTCATATCCCTCGGCTTCAAGTATAGATATTAGGTCAGTGGTATCGATTTTCAGACTATTGTTTCTTATTGTGAATGGTGGAACAGAATTATTAGCTTTTAACAGGTCCTTTGTAAATTCCAGCCCATACTGGATTCTCCATAAATCAACTAAATAATCAGGATGAGAGTACCTTATCCCAAGTTCACTTTCTTGAGACATATACCCTTCGCTCTTGAAATAATCTTTCTTCGAGGAAACCCCTCTAAGAAGTGCATTCACAAATCCTGTAGTCCCTCTATGGCCATACTTCTTGGCAAGATTCACAGCTTCATTAACTATTGCACTCTCAGGTACGGTGTCCATAAACAAGAGCTGATATATAGCTGTTCTTAGAATAATGAGAATTATTGGATGGATCCTTCTGATCTTGACACTGGACGATTCTTTGACTATTTCGTCTATCAATCTCTGATTTTCCAGAACACCGTAAACTAACTCCCTGACAAAGCCTGAATCCTTTCTTTCACTTTTATCTTCTAAAGCTTTTTTTACGGCAAGGGTCGAATAAGCACCTTCGTTCTGTATTCTATTCAATATTTTTATTGCAAGCTCTCTTCCCGATTCCATATCGATGCCTCCATTAAAAAAGAGGGAAGATTCCCCTCTTATCTTTTTCTGTTAAATATTGCAAGTAACCTTAAAAGCTCAGCAAGGGCTACAATAGTAGCTGCAACATATGTTAAAGCGGCGGCATTCAGAACTTTTTTTGAACCTCTTGCACTTTCTTCATCAATAATTCCAGCCTCAAGCTGTTCAAGTGCTCTTTTACTAGCATTAAACTCAACAGGAAGCGTTACTATCTGGAACAAAACCACTCCAAGGAACAAAGCTATTCCTATGTCAATAAAGAATGGGCTTATGATCATTCCAATAAAAATGAATACCCATACAAGTCTGGACCCAAAACTTGCTACAGGAGCCAGAGCGCTCCTCAAGGATAGAGGGAAGTAGCTGTTTGCGTGCTGTATAGCATGTCCAACCTCATGGGCTGCCACACTAACTGCTGCAATACTGCTTCCTCCATATACATTTTGCGAAAGCCTTACGACTTCAGTCCTTGGATCATAGTGATCGGTTAGACTTCCAGCGACATTTTCAACTCTGACATTATACAGTCCATTCTTGTCAAGGATGAACCTTGCGACCTGAGATCCTGTAAGGCCTGTCTGACTTGGTACTTGAAGATATTTTGAAAATGTGCTCTTGATTTTCATCTGAGCATACATCGAAAAGAAAAGAGCCGGTAGGACCAGCATAAACCAAGTATTGTCATAAAATCCTGTATACATAATATCCATCTCCTCTATAAAATGTAGCCTTCCTCGATTTTATTCCCTAACAAAAATGCAGAGACTTCCACAGGCTTCTTATTTGGGAATTGTAATTCCTTAATTATAACAAACCCATCTCCAGCTGCCACCTTTATTCCATCTTTATCTGCCTTGACGATAGTGCCAGGTGGAATATTATGATTTTGCTTTATCGAATCAGCCTTCAGAATTCTTACCTTTTCGCCCTTGTAGAATGAAAATGCGTTCGGCCATGGGATCAAACCTCTAATCATGTTCCTTATATTATCAGAAGGCTTACTCCAATCAATCCTGCCTGTATTTTTATACAACATAGGAGCGTAGCTGCTTTCCCCATGATCCTGTGGTACATATGAGGCTTCTCCGTTAATAATATCATCTATAGCTCTAACTATAAGTTCTGCACCAAGGACAGATAGTCTGTCATGCAACTCTTCAGCAGTATCTTCATCGTCAATCTGAGTCTCAGCCCTTAAAACAATCGGACCGGTGTCAAGGCCCTTTTCCATTTTCATTATTGTTACACCTGAAATGCTCTCACCGTTTATGACAGCCCAATTTATTGGAGCTGCTCCTCGATACCTGGGAAGAATGGAAGCATGTATATTCAAGCAATCATATTTAGGAATTTTTAACAGCTCCTCTTTGAGTATCTGCCCGTATGCTGCCACAATAATGAAGTCAGGGTCAATGGACCTTAGCATATCGATAGTTTCTGCATCATTTACATTTTCAGGCTGGTGGACCGTTAATCCCAGATCAATAGCCACTTCCTTGACAGGTGTCGGTTGAAGTTTGTTCCCTCTTCCTTTGGGCTTATCCATCTGGCTTATCACTAGAGGTATTTGAAATCCCCTATCAAAAATCGCCCTCAGGGCAGGCACTGCGAATGCCGGGGTACCCATATAAACTATCTTCATTCCTCATCATCCTCTTGAGCTTCATTGTATATATCAGTTGCCAGATCAGTATATAGTATGCCATCCAGGTGGTCTATCTCATGACAAAATACTCTCGCCAAATATCCAGTCGGCTCCATTACAAGGTGGTCTCCATCCTCATTCATAAACGTAACTTTTATTCTTTCGGGTCTCTCTACAGTCCCTCGCATTTGTGGAACGGAAAGACAGCCCTCAATATCTTTTATTGCTCCGTCTTTTTCAACAATTATTGGATTGATTGCCTTAATAGGTTTTTCACCCACATCTATTACTATGACTCTCTTTAAAACTCCTACCTGAGGAGCTGCCAATCCAATCCCATTAGCTGCACGCATTGTTTCTACCATATCCTCTAACAACTCAAGTAACCTTTTATCGATTTTTTCTACATCTCTGGATCTTTTCCGAAGGATTGGATCTCCTTCAACTCTTATTTGTCTAAGCGCCATTCTTATCCTCCTACAAAATACTGACAGGGTCAAGATCGATACTGACCTTTATGTCATTCTGACGTATTCTTTCCTTATCTTCAATGAATACCCTATCAAGAGCATCAGCTACCTGTTTTTGGATATTGTAACCAAACTTTAACACTATTTGATATCTATGATTTCCGTTTATTTTCTCCAGTGGAGCAGGATGCGGACCCAGTATCTCCACTTCATTATTATCACCTATGACCCCCTTAAGTAACAGGTGCCACTTTTCGACTGCGAATTTAACTCTATTATTGTCTTTCCCGAATACAGTTATAACTCCCATCCTTAAAAATGGAGGGTACTTCAACGCCTTTCGAAGCTTTATTTCCTCATCATAAAAACCCTTATAATCACTGTTCCTGGAGAATTGAATGCTATAGTGCTCAGGATTATAAGTCTGTAATATGACTTTCCCTACCCATTCCCCTCTTCCAGCTCTTCCGGCTACCTGAGTCGTGAGCTGAAAGGTTCTCTCTGGAGATCTAAAATCAGGAAGATTTAGGGTTATATCCGCAGCAATAATCCCAACGACTGTTACATTTGGGAAATCCAAGCCCTTAGATATCATTTGAGTACCTATCAGTATATCTATTTCTCCCTGCTTCATCGATGTCAGTATTCTTTCATAGTCAACTTTGTTTCTTACTGCATCACTGTCCATACGCACTATTACTTTCCCAGGGAACATTTTATTAAGCATTTCCTCGACTTTTTCCGTTCCTACACCGAACCCCCTTATATAGCTGCTTCCACAAATGGGACATAATATCGGAATAGGTTTTGTACTTCCACAATAGTGACACCTTAGCCGACTGTTGCTTTTGTGATAAGTCATGCTAACCTCGCAGGAATCACATTTGGAAACATAACCGCAGGAACGACAGACAATAGAACCAGAGTAACCTCTACGGTTCAGGAATATTATTATCTGCCTTCCGTCTCCCAATGCTGCTTTCATTTCCTCGTAAAGTAGCCTGCTGACCATAGACCTGTTTCCTTCTGACAGCTCCTTTCGCATGTCAACAACCTGTATTTCGGGGAGCTGCATCGGTGTAGCTCTGGTGTTTATCTCTAACAGTTTAAGATCACCTTTTAAAGCCCGGTAATATGTCTCCACAGAAGGTGTGGCAGTCCCGAGGACTAGGGTGCTTCCTGACATAGAGCACCTTTTCATTGCTACCTCATAGGTGCTGTACTTTGGATTTATGGATGATTTATAGGTGTTTTCATGCTCTTCATCGATGACTATAAGGCCGAGGTCATTGAATGGAGCAAAGATTGCAGATCTCGCTCCAACAACAATCTTGTATTCTCCGGATTTTATTCTTCTCCATTGATCAAATCTCTCTGTCTGGGTCAATCCGCTATGAAGTATAGCTACCTTGTTGCCAAATCTCCCTGCAAATCTATCTATTGTTTGAGGTGTTAGAGCTATTTCAGGAACGAGTATAATTGAGTCTTTACCTTTGCTAAGCATTCCTTCCACCAGCTGAAGATAAATTTCTGTCTTGCCGCTTCCAGTTATACCATGGATCAGGAAAGCTTCTCCTGGATGGCCTTCTATTGAACTGTAAACCTTTCTTTGAGAGCTGTTTAGTTCAATTTTTGAATATCTGGCAACATCGATTCCAATAGGGGATTCCTGTATGCTCTTTTCAATTATTTCTACCATATTTCTCGCTTCCAGGATTTTTAGTACACTTAAGCTGGTATTGCAATTTTGCAACAAATCTGAGACAGGGATTTCAAAGCTACCCCAAATCTCATCCCATAAAAGCTGTTGCTTTGTAGCTCTATGCCCAATTATACCCAGTCCTTCGTTGTATTGCATTATTGGCTTTACAAATTTTTGTGTCTTTCCTTTACCAAGTTGAGCTATATCAAAGCTTAGTTCAATCAGCTGCTTTTCCTCCAAATCCTGGATCGCTGTCATCAAACCGGCTGTATCCAATCTTTCTTTTAGTTCATCAATAATTACAGCCTTCCCATCGGCGATATGCTCCATAATTTGTCTTTGAAGTTTCGATAATTCTTCCGTTTCTACAAATTTTGAAATTTTGATATAGGTCTTGATCTCACGGAAGTCGCCAGGAGGCAGCACTGTTTGTATTGCTTCCGAGAAGCTGCACAAGTATTCATTCTTCATCCAATATGCAAGCTGTATCATATCCGTATCAACAAGAGGATTTTTATCAAGAACATCAAGAATGTTTTTATATTTGAAATCACTTGATGCTGAATCTTCTATCGATACCACCATACCTATTTCAAGCTTATTAAAACGCCCAAACGGAACAACTACTCTCTTGCCTGGTTCAATTATTTTGGCCAGCTCTTCCGGAATCCTATAGGTATATGGTTTGTCAGCCTTAGCTGATTTTTGATTCACAATGATTTCTGCATATGACATTCCTTTACCTCCAAATTAACCCTCTACTTATTCTTAATTATTTCCATTGCTTTATTCAATATCTCCTTAGACAATTGATCTTTGGACATTATTGGATACTGTGTCTGCTGTCCGTTATTTTCAATAATTGTGGCAATGTTGGTATCTCCCTTAAAACCTGCCCCTTTCATTGTGACATCATTTGCAACGATAAAGTCAAGATTCTTTTCCTTAAGCTTTCTTGAGGCATACTCCAGAATGTTGTCTGTTTCAGCAGCAAAACCAATGATAATTTGGTTGGTTTTTTTCTGCCCATAGTATGCTGCTATATCAGGATTCTTATCGAACTTTACTGTAATTCCTGAGTTGTCCCCGGGTATTTTCTTTATTTTTGTTGTACTGACCCTTTCCGGTTTGAAGTCAGATGGTGCAGCAGCTTTGATCAAGATGTCACAGGCATCAAAATACTCACCTATTGCATCAAGCATGTTTTGAGTTGTATCAACCTTAATTACCTTTACACCTTTAGGTTCAGGGATACTTGTAGGACCTGAAATTAAAATGGTTTCAGCACCTCTTGAAGCTGCTTCTCTTGCAATGGCATATCCCATTTTGCCGCTGGAGTGATTGGTAATATACCTTACTGGATCCAAAGGCTCAATAGTAGGCCCCGCTGTAACTATAACCTTCTTTCCGGTCATATCTTTCTCGACCAAACTAAATCTTATATATTCAACTATGTCTGCTGGCTCAGCCATCTTACCCGGCCCAATATCACCGCAAGCCAGTCTCCCTTCACCTGGTGGAACAAACTCGTGGCCAAGGGCTTCAAGCTTTTTGATGTTTTCCTGAGTTATCGGATTTAAAAACATATTGGTATTCATCGCCGGAGCAAAAATTATTTTTGCAGTTGAAGCCAAGATAACAGTAGTCAGCATATTGTCTGCGACTCCATTAGCTATTTTTGCAATGGTATTGCCAGTAGCTGGAGCAACTACAATTACATCCGCTTTTTTTGCCAATGTTATATGCTCGACATCCACATAATCCAACAGTCCAAACAGGTCTGTATGGACCTTGCTCTGAGCCATTGTCTGGAACGTCAAGGGCGTAACGAATTTTTGAGCTGACTCAGTCATTATAACATCTACAGATGCACCTTCCTTAATCAGTCTGCTGACAAGATCTGCAGCTTTGTACACAGCTATTCCACCAGTAACACCGAGTATAACGTTCTTTCCCTTAAGCATTTCATCACCTACTTTAGACTATTTAGGTTAGGAGTCTTATAATTTATCTTTCCCTCAGCAATTTCATCAAGAGCTATAGTTACGGGCTTACTTGCTTTGGTTTCAACTTTTGGTTCATCTCCTTCAACTAATTGTCGAGCTCTCTTTGCTGCGACCATAACAAGAGTATATCTGCTTTCCCCTTCAAGCTTATGTTCCTTTATCCTATTTGACATTTACTGTTCCTCCTTGCATTGTAACAAGCTTTTTAATGTCATTATGCCTTTTAACTCTAAGCTTCTCTGAATGTATTATAGCCTCAATATCGGCAACGGCATTCTCAACCTTGTCGTTGACGACAAAAAAGTCATACTCACCTACAAAATCAAGCTCCTTAAAAGCATTGGAAAATCTCCTTTTTATATCTTCATCTGTTTCTGTTCCCCTCTTTATTATACGGGATCTCAGTTCATCCATTGTCGGAGGAAGAAGAAATATAAATACTGCTTCCTTATAATTTTTCTTTATTTGCAGAGCACCCTGTACATCAATTTCCAGAAATACTATCTCTCCTTTTTCAATCTGCTTAAATACAAAATCCTTAGGAGTGCCATAATAATTGGAATGAACGAAGGCATGTTCCAAGAATCCTCCTTCGTCAGCCATAATCCTGAACTCATCCTCTGACATGAAGAAGTAGTTCTCGCCATTTATTTCCCCGTCTCTTGGTTTTCTTGTCGTAGCTGATACAGAGTATACTATATCATCTCTTTTATCCAACAAAGCCTTACTGATAGTACCTTTTCCGCTACCCGATGGCCCGGAAAGCACTAATAAAAATCCTTTTGCCATTTTAAACCACCAACCCTCATTATTATTCATGCACTTCCTCTTTGGTGTGCAGCCTGTGAGCTATAGTCTCAGGCTGCAGTGGTGTAAGGACTAAATGTCCGCTGTCCATTACAATTACAGCTCTTGTCCTCCTTCCATAGGTAGCGTCAATAAGATTGCCCTGATCCTTTGACTCCTGGATCAGTCTCTTGACAGGTGCAGATTCCGGACTGATAACGGAAACTATCCTGTGGGATGCAACAACATTCCCAAAGCCTATGTTTATAAAGTAAGACACCATCCAACTCACCTCGCTTATTCGATGTTCTGTACCTGCTCTCTTATTTTTTCGATCTCTGATTTCAAATCGACGACTTTGTTGACGATAATTGAATCGCTCGATTTGCTGCCTATTGTATTTACTTCTCTGTTAAATTCCTGGATCAGAAAGTCCAATTTTCTTCCGACTGCCCCATCTTCCTCGATAATAGATCTGAATTGAGCAATATGGCTGTTCATTCTTGTCAACTCTTCATCTATGCTGCTTTTATCAGCATAGATCGCTACTTCCATGGCAAGTCTGTCCTGGTCGATAATAGCTGGTTCCTCCAACAATGCAGCTATTCTTTCATTTAACTTTCTTCTATATTCTTCGACAACTAATGGTGATCTGATTTTCACTTCCGAGGTAATTTCTTCGATTTTGCCAAGCTTTTCAAGCATATCAAGCTTCAATTGCTGGCCTTCAGACTCTCTCATAACTACTATCTGAGAGAGAGCTGAGTCAATAGCTGAACGCAACGTTTCCCATACTGATGCCTCATCAAGGTCTCTTTTTTCAGTCCTTATAACATCTGGGATCGAAAGAATATTACTGAGTCTTATACTGTCTTCAATCTGCAATTGATCCTTCAAATCCGATAGTGCATTTTTAAAGTTCATGGCAAGTGGTATATCTACCTTTACCTCTAATGAAGAGATACTCTCAAAATCCAGATTGATAAACACATCGACTTTTCCACGGCCAAGCTTCTCCTTAATAAGTTTCTTTATACTTTCTTCCAAATATATCAAATACCTTGGAAGTTTTACAGTAATATCAAGATATCTGTTATTTACTGATTTCAGCTCCACTTTTATCCTGAAACCGCTGCTCGATGCCTCACCTTTTCCATAACCTGTCATACTCTTCAGCAATGTGACACCCCCTTTAGTATCAAACTCTAATTATAGCTACATATATGAAAAAGGCTATAATTTGTTAAGAATTATTAATATTCGAGGCTCAAAATGTGAGATTTACATATAGTATAATATTTGTGCTATACTATTTTAAAAAGCTAACGGAGGATATTATGTCTTATGACGGAATAGTGACCCGCGCAGTAGTAAATGAGCTAAGAGACAAGATTCTCGGCGGCAGGGTCGATAAAATATACCAGCACGAAAAGGATGAACTTACTATTACAATTTATAGCAAGGGAATCAATCAAAAACTCTTGGTATCTGCAAGCAGCAACACACCAAGATTATACCTTACACGGCTTGCTTTTAAAAATCCGGACACACCACCCATGTTTTGCATGCTTTTAAGGAAATATCTCATAGGGGGGCATATACTAGACATTCGACAAGAAGGATTAGACAGGGTTGTTACTATTACTGTTTCAGGCACAGATGAGCTTGGGCATGCTCTTAATCGTGAGCTTGTCATTGAGATCATGGGTAAGCACAGTAATATCATGCTGATCGAGGAATCCAGCAAGCGAATACTTGACTCAATAAAAAGAGTACCAGTGGATATTTCACGAATAAGGCAGATCCTTCCAGGGCTTATCTATCACCCCATTCAAAATCAGGATAAGCGGGATCCCTTAAACGTCACCAATACAGAATTTATTGATTTAATAAACAAATCCAGTGGTAATTTGCAGGTATTTAGGTTCCTCTATCAAAGCTTCACAGGCTTAAGCCCGTTGATCGCCAGAGCAATATCTCAAAAAGCTGGTTTAGAACCTGAAAGAACAATGGCTAGTCTTCAGTATCAGGATAAATTATCATTATTTGACGAATTCGAGAATACTATGACTCAAGTGAGAGCAGGCAACTTCAATCCAATGATAGCGAAGAATGAAGATACAGGAACGATAGATGGATTCCACTCACTTTTTTTGGACTACTTTGGTACAAAGGGTATCATATTTTATGATTCAGTTTCTGAAATGTTGGACTCCGTATACTCATCAAAAGATATTTACGACAGGGTTAGTCAGAAATCCTCCTCTCTTAGAAAATTAGTACAAACACGACTTGAGAAAGCTCAAAACAAACTTTCAAAGTTAAGAGAGGAATTACTTGAGAGTTCAGAAAGAGAAAAATATAAGATTTACGCAGATTTGATACAATCAAATCTTCATAGAATACAAAAGGGTACCCGTGTGGCTTTTCTTCAAAATTACTATGATCCGGAAATGGAAGAATTGTCTGTACCTCTGGATGAGAAGCTCGGAGCAGTGGAAAATGCACAGAGATATTATAAAAAATATTCAAAGCTTAAGACTGCCAGCCTGCTGCTGGATAATCAAATAAGTGAAACTGAGGAAGAAATCTCATATCTTGAACACGTCATTATGAGTCTTGAAAACTCCGCTGAGGTGTATGAATTGGAGGAGATAAGGAATGAGCTTGTAAACGAAGGTTATATCTCTATTACCGGTAAACAGGGAATGAAGCGTAAAGATATTATTTCGAAGCCACTTCACTTTGTCTCATCAGACGGATTTAGTATTCTTGTCGGGAGAAACAATAGACAAAATGAAATATTGACTATGAAAACTTCAAAAAAAGAAGATTATTGGCTTCACGTCAAAGGAATCCCGGGAAGTCATGTCATTATACGCACTGAAGGCCGTTCTGTAACTGATAAGACCCTTGAAGATGCTGCTATATTAGCAGCCTGGTTTAGCAAGGGAAGAAACAGCTCAAATATTGAGGTAGACTATACACTTAGAAAGAATGTATGGAAGCCAAAGAATAGCAAGCCAGGATTTGTCAATTATGACAATCAGAGCACTATTGTAGTAACACCAAGCATTTCGCTTATAAATTCAATCAGAAAGGTAGAGGAATGACCCTCTACCTTTCTAATATCTGAACTTCGTCTTCTCCATCGGTTTCAAGAAATTTTACACTAACTACCTCATCCCCTGATGTAGGAACATTTTTCCCAACATAATCTGGTCTAATTGGAAATTCCCTATGGCCTCTGTCAACCAAGACTGCCAATTGAACCTTCTTAGGTCTGCCATTATCTATCAGTGCATCCAAAGCTGCCCGGACTGTTCTGCCAGTATAAATGACATCATCCACCAAAACCACTTTTTTACCATCAATATCCCCAGCAAAATTCTCTTTTACGACAGGCTTATAACCTATCTCCTTTAAATCATCTCTGTACAAGCTTATATCTAGAGTAAATACGTCGACTGAGGTTTCCTCGATCTCCATTATTTTTTCAGCAATCCTGTGAGCAAAAGGGACTCCCCTGGTCTTGATCCCAACAAGAACCAAATCCTTTATACCCTTATTACGCTCAATTATTTCGTTTGCTATCCTTGTTGTAGCCCTAAAAATCGCTTTTTGGTCCATTATAGATGCTTTGATCTTCATGGTAACCCTCCCTTCTGTCAAGCTTTGATAATATCTCTTTGAATAAATCAGGACACGGAGCCTTGAATTCAAGCTTCATTCCAGTCACGGGGTGAGTAAACTCAATTCTTCCGGCATGAAGTAGCTGAACAGCTATGCCAAATTCATTCTTGCCATTCGAATAAACGGGATCTCCGACAACTGGATGACCAATCTTCGACAAATGAACTCTTATCTGGTGTGTCCTGCCAGTTTCAAGTCTTACTCTTACCAAAGTATACTTATCATAGTATTTCAAAACCTGGTAATGTGTTATGGCTGGCTTACTATTTTTATATATCACCGCCATCTTTTTTCTATTGGAAGTATCTCTACCTATTGGAGCGTCGATAATTCCTTTTTCTTCCTTTAGCCTCCCATGTAGCAAAGCAATGTACTCCCTGACTATTTTATGATCCTTTAGTTCATTTGATAGAGCTCTATGTGCAATATCAGTCTTTGCAACTACAATAAGTCCGGAAGTATCCTTATCCAGTCTGTGTACTATCCCAGGTCTGATTACGCCGTTTATCGAAGATAAATTGTCCAGGTGGTATAAAAGTCCGTTTACCAGCGTTCCTTCATAGTTGCCCGGAGCTGGATGTACGACCATTCCTTGTGGTTTGTTTATGACGGCAAGGCTTTCATCCTGGTATACTATATCTATTGGCAGATTCTGTGCCTTGATCCTCAATGGCTCAGCCTCTGGAACTACTGCGAGGATAGACTCCCCTTCCTTTACTAAATAACTCGGTTTTTTATATTTCCCGTCTACTGTAACGTTCCCGTCCTTAATAAGCTTTTGTATATAGGTTCGTGAAATTTCATTCAATTCCTCAGCCAGATAATGGTCAAGTCTTTCATTGTCATCTTCACCTACATACAACTCGATCTTCTTCATGCACGATCGACCGCCTTTTTTTCCAGCTTATCAAATAACACAGTGTAAACCAATAGTGCTGTTCCTACTACTATAAATATATCAGCAATGTTGAAAACAGGGAAGTTGTATATCTTTAGATCCAGTTTTATGAAATCCACTACATACCCAAGTCTGACTCTATCAATTAAGTTCCCGACAGCACCTCCGGAAAGCATTGATATAGATAGTTTTGTTAAAATAGTAATATTCTTGCTGTTTCTAAGCATGTAAACTACCATCGCAAATACAACTATAGACGTAATTACTATAAAAAACCATCTCTGATTTTGAAGTATACCAAACGCAGCTCCATAGTTTTTTACATAATGGAGTTCAACAAAATTCTTTATTATTTCAATGGGCCTTTGACCCATCAGGTATTGAGTTGCAGCTGACTTCGTTATTTGATCAGCCAAAATTATAAATATAGACAATATAAGTCCCAATGAATTTCCTCCCCACAATAAGCCTTGAATAAAAAAGGAGCCTATGCTCCCTGTTCTTCCCTGACAGAATTTACTTCTGTAATCAAAAATTCCTCAGCCTCTTTGTAATAATTATTTAGCGATAAAATTTGAGATTGCAGAAATGACTCATATCTTGTCTTAAATATGTACATTTCCTTCCTCAGCTGGTCATATTCATCCTTGATATCCCTGACCTCTTCCTTGGTTTTTTCAATCAACCTTCTGCCTTCATCTTCGGCATTACCGATAATTAAATCAGCTTTGCTTCTCGCATTCAGAGCAACCTCTTCAGCTGTTTTTTGCGCAATGATCAACGTATTCTTAAGAGTTTCCTCCATAGTATTATACTGTCTTATCTGGTCCGTAAGCATGCTGATCTTGTCCTTATACTCGATATTTTCCTTGTACATCTTTTCGTAATCCTCGAGTATCTCGTTGAGGAATGAGTTAACGGCCTTAGGGCTGTAGCCTCTGAACGACCTTGAAAAAACCTTGTTTTGAATATCAAGAGGTGTTATCATGTCATCACTCCGTTATTTATAAATTTTTAATGCAATATTAAGCCTTCCTTTTTTACTCAAGCCATTCCTTGTCTCATAAAGAGCTCTCCCAAGACCCCTTGCTGAAATCATATCTCCAGGCTCAAGTTTGTAACTGGACTTTTCAACCGACTCCCAATTTACTTTTATATCACCGGCTTCAATTTTTGCCTGACTTTCATTTCTGGATAGATTGAATGCTGCTCCTAACATCACATCAAGCCTTTCTGATGCAATAAATAAATCCTTGCGTTCATAAGCTTGTTCTTTAAATACTACCTTATCTATAGAGATTAGAGAACATTTGACATTTACATTTCCGACCTTCTGAATGTTCATCAATAGGTAATCTCCGATCTCTTTTTTCAAGGAAACGATAGCACTTTTCTCTCCAATAAAAATATCCCCGATCTTTCCTCTTTTTATACCCATGCTCATGAGGCTCCCCAGGAAATCCCTATGATTCAATGAGTTAATATCCCCAGATATTTCCAAGTAACTTGTGTACTCAATGAAATCCATTTGTACCATATAGTCCGGAAATAGAAGAAAATACTTTCTTTCAGCAAATTCAGGCCCTCCAGCTTCCAAGTAGCCAAGATTGTGTATCCCGTTAAATATCGCCATTGCTGTTTTTCTCTCGAAGGGGTCTATAAAATCAGTATCAACTACCACATGTTTATTTAAGGCAATCTCTGCCTTGTCGATAAGCATCCTCATCTTTAATAGCAGCTCGGGTTTCTTTATATGTGATGTCAGCCTTTCTCTGTCCAGCAACTAATCACCCCGCAATATTAATCAGCAGAGTATAAGCTAGTCTTAGAAACAATATTGCAACCCATGGAGAGAAGTCGATAAATCCTCTTCCTAATCCAAGTTTGTCCAGAAGAGCTCTCGCTGGAGACATTATAGGCTCTGTTAGCTCTAAAACAGCCTTTCCAACTACATTATCCATAGATACTCTGAAAATGGACATAAAAATTCTTATTATAATCAGTATCTCGATTATATCAAATAATATCCTGACAGATCTTAGCACTGTATACATTAAATTCTCCTTACCAAGGGAAAATCCCTCTGTTTTTAAGCTCATCCTTAAGGCCGTCGATTTCTATATTACTTGGAGCTAAAATAAATATATCCTTAGTTACCTTCTGAATTTTACCCTCTACTGCATATAATCCACCATTAATAAAGTCAAATATCTGCCTCTTAACAGTTGTGTCAAGTTGTTCGAAATTTACTACTATTGCCTTCCTGAGCTTGAGATCATCTATTATAGCAGGCGCTTCCTCATAGCTTAAAGGCTCGTGTACAGAAATTTTCATATTGCTGTTGGTGTGGATGTTGACTACCTTATTATTGTATTTTCTGGACTTGGGAGCAGCAACATCGTAGGACTCATCCTCAATGGTCTCCTCCTCATGAGTGTATTCATCTTCCTCCTCATAGTCATCGATACCGATGAAGTACTTGAATTTATCCATTATCTTGCCCACACAAATCCCTCCTAATAATTTCTCTTCCCGAAAATTCCTGTTCCTACTCTAACCATGTTAGAGCCTTCCTCAATAGCAATTTCAAAGTCATTGGTCATCCCCATTGAAAGGTACTGGAAATCTATCTCTTTATATGAATTTGTCTTGATTCTTTCCCCCAGTTCATACAGACCACTGAAGGTCCTTCGAAGAATTGATTCCTCTTCAACAAAAGGAGCAATGGTCATCAATCCCTTTATCTTCAAGCTGTCATACTTCAGAGCAGATTCAATAAATGGTATTGCTTCCGCAGGTGAAATTCCAAATTTGGTGTCCTCACCTGAAACATTTACCTGTATAAGAACATCAATGATTCTTCCAATTTTTTTTGCCCTTTTATTGATTTCCTCTGCAAGTGATAATCTGTCAAGTGAATGGATCAAATGGACACTATCTGCTATGTACTTCACTTTATTTGTTTGAAGATGTCCAATCATGTGGTATCTCGCAGCAGTACCAAGTGACTTCATTTTGTCAGAAAGCTCTTGAACCTTATTCTCACCAATATCAGTTGCACCTGCTTCAATTGCCTCTCTTATTCTCCCCAAGTCGATTGTTTTTGTGACTGCAATAAGCTGTATATCATCGCTTCTACCAGCCTTGGAAGAAGCAGCAGCAATTCTTTCATTAATTAACTCGAGATTCTCCCTGATGCTAATTTTTGATCCCCCCATTAATCGATTATTTCTCCCTCAGAAAACTTATCTGGGTCCAGCAAAACTTCAGTATACATATTTATAGTTTTAAATCTCTTGCCACCCTCATCCTCAATATATCCATATGAATCGCCAGGTTCTACGTAGGTGAAATTCTCATCTTCTCCAACTATTTTAATAGGTCTGAAGCGAACAACACCATAAAATTCCTTAATAAATACCCCTGTCTTCCCTTCATTGTCACGTACGATCTCTTTGGGTATCCTTAAAGAATCTACCTTCAGTTTCACTATATCCACATTTGCATGTCTCACATCGTATAGTTCGCCCAGCAGTGTATTAGATTTGAAAAAATACAGGACACCTGAGTTATCCTTCTTGATTTGGATCAGTGGAACTTTCAATGAATATACCTCATCTGGGTTGACTCGTATAATCACTTCATAGACATTGCCTGTTTCAAGAGATCCAAAATCAGACTTTACTGCTAAAATCCAGTCGAAACCATCAACGATCTTAAATGCTGCTTTTTTGTTGTTATCTGAAATAGGAGCATCAAAATACTCAGGCTTAAAATTTTCAAGGTTATTGGTATCCAATAATTCTTCATACCCATCGATTTCGAATGATACAATCCCGGAGTGAGAACTGTATATTCTCTTGACATTTTTTTCAATGTCACTTTTCAAAATATCTCGCTCCTGCTCAAGCTCATTTATTTTATTAGAGATATCCTCAGGGCTGCTTAGGTGATTATTCACTAGAAATCCTAGTTGCTTCCCTAAGTCTCCCTTTAAATTGTGGGCAGTATAATAATCATCGATTGAAACAGCCAATTGAAGTCTGGAGAGAGTGTCTGAATAATTATCTGCATTTCCTGTTTGAAGCAGTGCAATGCTCTTTTCAATTTCAACAAGCTTATTTTTTTGACCAGTCAAATCTACCCCTGATAATACATTTGCTACCTCATAGCCAAAGGGCACCCTTTCACCCTCAAGAGCAACTCTGAAGACTTCTCCATTATATGGGTTATCATAGACTTTTTCGTCACGTATCATCAAACCTTGACCGGTAATGACTTCTTTGTATTCATCATATACCGGCAATACTGTTTCTACCCTGCCAATCAATAGTCCAGGTAATACATTTATAAGAAATAAGACCAGAAATAGCAATGATATCAGAGTTACAGCTTTCCTGGTACTCGATTCTCTTACCGAAGCCATATGATCAACACCTAACTGAAAAATTTTCCGTATTTACTCATGATCCTGAATTGTTTAATGGATTCGATCTTTAGCTTTATTATCTCATTTGCATGAGTTACAAGCTTGATCGATTGTTCCTTCTGAACTGCTCCTAATAGAATTCCGCGGAACTTTTCCTTGGTCTTTGTGATTACAGTTATTTCGTCTCCAGCCTTTAACTTTGTGCCATCAAGGAAAAATTCCTGCATATCAGTATCGTCTATCTCCTCTTGAGAGATATGTTTATTGTCAATCAGTATGATGTTATTCTTAAGATAATACTTCTCTTTTAATACCGTTAAAGAATATCCCAGCACACTTGCAAATAAAAGTATTGAAGCAAGGGATATCAAAAAATCAAACATGAATCATCCTCCTACAACTTAGATAGTGTCAGTATATCACAATCACACGTCATTTTAAACCACTTTACAAATTCAATTTTATCAGTTATAATTACGTTTGTGACGGGGTGTGGCGCAGCTTGGTAGCGCACAAGTCTGGGGGACTTGGGGCCGTAGGTTCAAATCCTATCACTCCGACCATGAAATAATGCTGCTCTTAATAGGAACAGCATTTGTTTTTTTGTATATTAAAGTCCTGGTGAAATATTACCAGGACTTTAATGAAGCTACTATTTCCATCTCGTGCTTTTTTTCTCTGCTCATTAACTTCTGAACTGAATTTCTGACGTCTGCTCCGTTATACAATACATTATATATCTCTTTGGTAATTGGCATTTCTATACCTAAGCTCTTTGATAAGTTGTATGCAGCCTCTGTGGTCTTAATGCCCTCAACCACCATTCCTATCTCCTCAACAGCCTGAGCCATCGTATAGCCCTTCCCAATGAGGATTCCAGCTCGTCTATTCCTACTGTGCATGCTTGTACAGGTCACAATTAAGTCGCCGATGCCAGAAAGTCCGGAAAATGTATCAGCTTCAGCCCCTAAAGCAACTCCCAGCTTTGACATTTCGTATATCCCCCTGGTCATCAGAGCCGCCTTTGTATTGTCGCCATAGCCTAATCCATCAGAAATTCCTGCACCTAAAGCTATTATATTCTTTAGTGCACCACCCAGCTCCACACCTAAAACATCAGGATTGGTATAAACCCTGAATGCAGGGCTAGAAAATACATCCTGAACAAGCTCGGCAACCTCCTTACTTCTGGAGGCGGATACCACAGTTGTAGGAATTTCTCTGGATACCTCTTCCGCATGTGATGGTCCGGACAAAACTGCAAATCCGTTGTCAGGATAATATTCAGTAACGATCTCTGAGATCATTTTCATAGATCTCATCTCAATTCCCTTCGCTACGTTAACGATTATTTGCCCAGATACCACAGCGTCCCCAATGCTCTCAAGAATTTCACGAATACTGTTTGTAGGAACGGCAAGCAAAATAATCTCACTGTCTTTAACTACATCCTTTATTATAGTTGAAACATTTATATTCTTTGGTATACTGATACCCGGTAAATACTTTGCGTTTGTCCTTTTGACACTGATCTCTTCAGCCTGCGATTCATTTCTTACCCAAATATGCACCTCATATTCCTTCTGAGCGAGCAGCATAGCCAAAGCAGTGCCCCAGCTACCACCGCCAAGTATCCCAATCTTTGCGTTCATTCAATCACCTGCCTATCCTATTTTCATTTCCAGCAAGTAAACGCTTAATATTCTCTCTATGTCTATAGTATCCTAAAATAGCCAAGACGGCTGTCAGTGCAGTCAGGTAGGGATCTTTTACAAAAACTCCCATGGAAGTCAGTAAAAATAATAAAGATAAAAATACTATCGATCCCAAGGATACATACTTAGTAATAACTGCAGTCAGTATTCCAATGACTACACTCAAAAGGGTTGTCGGGAAGCTTAAAACAGCCATAGCAGCAATAGTTGTTGCTATACCCTTTCCTCCTTTGAAGTTAAGAAATACCGGCCAATTATGCCCGATAACTGCAAATAGTGCTGAAATATATCCTCCAAATCCATTATGGAGATAAATTCCAATTAGAACTGCTATGATCCCTTTTGTGAAATCCATCAAAAATGTTAAAACTCCGAGCTTTTTGCCCATGATCCTAACAGCATTGGTTGCACCTGCGTTGCCGCTGCCATGTTTTCTAATATCGATTTTCATGAACAGCTTTCCTACAACATAAGCTGATGAAAAGCTGCCTATCAGATAGGATAATGCTGCTATTACAACCAACCTCATATTACTCACCTTTTTCTCTGAATTCAAATATTATTGGAGTCCCTGCAAATCCAAAGTGGCTCCTTATTTGATTCTCAAGATATCTAACATACGAGAAATGCATCAGTTCTTTTATATTGACAAAGATTACAAACCTCGGAGGCTTAACAGAGACTTGTGTACCATAATAGATTTTTGCTCTCTTACCTTTGTCAGAAGGCGGCTGATTCATTAGGATAGCCCTGTTAAGAATATCGTTAAGAACGCCAGTACTTATTCTCATATTATAGTTATTATTTACAATATTGATCATTTCCAGAAGTTTGTCAACTCTTTTCCCTGTTTTTGCGGATATGAATACTATTGGTGCGT
The DNA here is from genome assembly GCF_004101785.1 of Gudongella oleilytica. Taxonomy (NCBI): domain Bacteria; kingdom Bacillati; phylum Bacillota; class Tissierellia; order Tissierellales; family Tissierellaceae; genus Gudongella; species Gudongella oleilytica. Next base: position 1,135,247 of record NZ_CP035130.1, on the reverse strand, counting down.
AATTTATGAAGCCTAAGGTCTCTCTAATTTCCTTTTCATGGCTTAGATATGTTTTATCATCTTTGTCCACAACATCCCATTTATTAACTGCTACGATTATAGCTTTCCCGTTATCGTGAGCATAACCCGCAATTTTGGTATCCTGCTCTGTTACTCCCTGAGTCCCATCAACAACCAGTACACAAATATCAGCCCTGTCAACGGCGGTAAGGGTCCTTACTACTGAATACCTTTCAACCTTCTCTGTTATATATCTCTTCCTTCTTAATCCTGCAGTATCAACAAAGATGTACTTGTTTCCACTGTGTTCAAAATAGCTGTCTATGGAGTCCCTGGTGGTCCCAGGTATATCCGTAACTATAACTCTTTCCTCTCCAAGGATATAGTTGATCAAGGATGATTTGCCCGCGTTGGGCCTGCCGATAAAGGCAACTCTTATACTCTCATTATTTTTCTCAGTGTCGCTGTCCTCAGGAAAATATTTGACTACTTCGTCCAGCAGGTCCCCTAACCCCAATGACTGTTCTGCTGAAACGGCCATCGGTTGGCCAAGTCCAAGCTCATATAGTTCGTATAGCTCATCCGGGACTTTTCGGTTGTCTATTTTATTAGCTACAAGTATTACGTTTCTTCCTGATTTTCTCAGGATCTCAGCTATTTCTTTATCTGTAGTAGTCAAGCCTTCAAGTCCGTCTACTACGAAAAGGATCGCGTCAGCAGTTTCAATAGCCATTTCTGCTTGCTTCTTGATGTTTTGCATAACAATGTCGTCCTTCTCCGGTTCAAGACCTCCAGTGTCTATAATTGTGAAAAACCTTCCCAGCCATTCGCCTTCGGCATATATCCTATCTCTGGTTACTCCTGGTACGTCCTCAGTTATTGCTATCCTTCTACCAGCCAACTTGTTGAACAGAGTTGATTTTCCAACATTTGGACGACCTACTATACATACTATCGGTCTGCTCACGACCTCACCTCTTTCATAATTGATTCTAAAAACTCTCTACCATCTACAGGCACTAATCTAAGCCTGTTCATCAGGAATTCACTTGCTTGACCAAATGTCATATTATCCAGGAATATGTCCTCGTCTCTTTTCATCATCGACTTTGGAATAAAAACAGCGTCGTATTCTTCACTTCCTCTTACTTGGTCAACCAGGTCTCCGCCGGTTATAAGTCCAGAAACTGTTATCGTCTCGCCAAAGAAATTGTTTTTGATTGGAATGACATCAATTATTAGACCCGATATCTTATTTATAACCATCTCTGACATGTTTTTCATGAAGTTCGATGCAAGCTTTCCCGTAGCGATAAGAAGTCATTTATCTGATTGGATCACATTTATACCATCCAATGCTTCCACCAATTCATAAGAGAAGGATCTTAACAAACCCACTCCATTTTCGTACTGAGGAAAGCCCTCATAAAAATCATGATCCGGCAGCTCCTTGCCTGATACACAATAGAATTCGTCGGAAGCAAAGACAAATCTTGTGCCATGACTCTCAAGATACTCATGCTGCATCTCATCAATCTGTTCTATTAGCTTAGAAGCAGACTCTTGATCATATATTTGCAGCGAATCCAATCCATCCCTGTATTTTGTTATGCCCACTGGAACAACAGCCACTGAATTTATCGATGGATACAAAGAAGAAAGGTCGCTTATTGTTCGCTTTAGCTCTAAACCATCATTCACCCCAGGGACAAGCACTATCTGACAATTCATCTCCAGTCCAGCTTCATGGAACCTCTTAAGAGTATCAAAGATAGCTCCGGCTTTTTTGTTCCTTAGCATTTTGATTCTTAGTTCAGGATTTGTAGTATGCACCGAAACGTTGATTGGGCTTAGTTTATAGTCAATTATTCTTTGAATGTCGTCCTCATTCATATTTGTCATGGTGATAAAATTACCCTGTAAAAATGACAGCCGCGAATCATCATCCTTAAAATATAAAGTATCTCTCATGTTTTGCGGCAACTGATCTATAAAGCAGAACATACATTTATTCTGACAGGTCTTTGCTTTGTCTATCAAAGGATTTGTAAATATAATACCAATATCCTCATTAAAATCCTTCTCAATCTCAAATTCCCAAAGCTCTCCGTCTTTTTTTTCAATGACAATATCAAGCAGCTCATCAGATATAAGATACCTGTAATCTATTACGTCCCTCACCGGTTTGTCGTTTATGCTAACGAGAATGTCCCCAGGATCTATTCCAAGCTCATCAGCTATACTGCCAATGACGACGTCCTCAATTATATTCCTTGATTCCCTGATATTTGTAATTTCCATTTAGATTACCACCTGAATAAAAAATTTAGAGCCTACAGATGACTGTAGGCTAAATTCCTGGACTAATAGAGAGGAAACTTATCGCATAGGTCATACACTCTTTGTTTGACCATGTCCTTATCACTTTCTGGACTTAATGCAAGATTTATCAGCTCTGCAATTTCCTTCATTTCGACTTCCTTCATACCTCTTGTCGTCATGGCCGCCGTACCGACTCTGATCCCACTTGTTACAAATGGACTCTCTGGATCATTTGGGATGGTATTTTTATTGGTTGCCATACCTACCTCGTTTAGCATAGCCTCTGCAGCCTTGCCTGTCAAGCCTTTATTTCGAACGTCAATCAGAATAAGGTGATTGTCTGTTCCTCCACTCACTAACCTGAATCCAAATTCCTTCAGGCCTTCAGCCAATGCATTGGTATTGGTTATGATCTGCTTTTGGTAGACCTTGAAGTCATCCTTTAGTGCCTCACCAAATGCCACTGCCTTAGCAGCAATAACATGCATCAAAGGACCTCCTTGGATACCTGGGAAGATTGCCTTATCGATCATCTTTGCATATTCAGCCTTACACAGAATAGCTCCTCCCCTGGGGCCCCTCAAGGTCTTATGGGTGGTTGTTGTAACAAAATCAGCATAAGGGACAGGATTCTGATGAAGTCCAGCAGCAACGAGTCCTGCTATGTGAGCCATATCAACCATTAGGTATGCTCCTACCTCGTCAGCGATTTCCTTAAACTTTGAGAAGTCTATTTCTCTGGGGTAAGCACTTGCACCTGCAACTATCATTTTCGGTTTTTCTCTTATTGCAATTTCTCTCACAGCATCGTAATCTATAATCTCCGTCACCGGATCTACACCGTATGCAACGAAATTATAATAAACGCCTGAAATGTTTACAGGACTGCCATGAGTCAAATGTCCACCTTGGGAAAGGTTCATTCCAAGTACTTTATCACCAGGCTTCAGAAATGCAAAATAAACTCCAAGGTTTGCATTTGAACCGGAATGAGGCTGAACATTTGCATGGTCAGCTCCAAAAAGCTGTTTTAATCTCTCTATGGCTAATTCTTCTGCAAGATCTACTATCTCACAGCCGCCATAATACCTCTTATTTGGGTATCCCTCTGCATATTTATTTGTCAATTGGCTGCCCATCGCCTCCATAACCGCTTCTGATACGAAATTTTCTGATGCAATGAGCTCAATATGCTTATTTTGCCTGTCGATTTCTCTCTGTACTATTTCCATCATCTTAGGATCTGTCTTTGCTAAGTTTGTAAAATCCATACACACGGCTCCTCCCGAATCAATTTTGATTAACCCCTATGCCCTTCATCCAACGCAAGCCTTTTACTTGGTATACTTCAGCATAATTTCAATTAGTTTATCCATATCCTGCTCTTTACCGTCAGGTGACTCGAGTAAACAATGCTTCATATAGTTCTCAAGGATAAGCCCGCCTACATTGTTAAGTGCGCTTCTTGAAGCAGAAATCTGTATCAGGATATCACCGCAGAATTTATCCTCCTCGACCATTTTCTGTATACCCTTAATTTGGCCTTCTATTCTCCTAAGTCTAACTATCAAAGAATCCTTGTCAGTCAAGTCAGATCCCCCCTATAGCTTTCTAGTCATAACTATGACACTTTCATCCTTCTTGGCAAAGCTTCTATCTATGATTCTAATGACAAAAAAAGCGATAGCAAGAAAAACAATCCCTACTCCGAAGCTCGAAAGCTCCTTGTTAGCAGTGTCAGCACCTTTGAATATCAAGTTTCCTACGATGATCCCCATTATCAAAAATGCGAAGGGAATCATGTAAATTATTGTTATATACTTCATTATATTTTTTTGTATTGCCTGAAGCTCAACGAAATCTCCAGGCTTAGCATCTATATTATTCTTGAGCACAACATAGTGGGGTTTTTCCTCGCAAGAACTTGCGCAGCCTTTACAACTGCCTCACCCAGCTGTCCTCTTTACTTCAAGCTGTACCTTGTTGTCGCCCACAAAACCAGTCACATATCCGATTTGTTCCATACTACATATCCTCCTCCCTTAAAGCTATATCCTTGATTACCTCACCGGCAAGTATTAGTCCTGCAACTGAAGGGACAAATGAAACACTGCCTGGTATCGCTTTTCTTCTGTCGATATCCCCCAGATTCACATCAATAGGTTCTTCTGGCGAATAAACAACCTTAAGAGCCTTGACTCCTCTTTTTCTAAGCTCATTTCTCATGACCCTTGCCAATGGACATACCCTGGTATTGTATATATCGCTGACCAGAAAAGCTGTAGGATCAAGCTTATTACCTGCTCCCATTGAGCTTATGATAGGTATACCCATTTCAAGCGAACTTGTAACCAAATCTATCTTTGATGATACCATATCTATAGCGTCAATAATATAGTCAAATGAAGGATCCAAAAACTCTTGTCTTGTGTCTTTTGTATATCGCTCCTGAATCGCTTCTATTATCAACCCAGGATTTATCTCCAGCAGCCTATCTCTCATAACATCGACCTTAGGCAAACCAACAGTCTTTGAAGTTGCATGGATCTGTCTATTTATATTAGTAACATCAATTGTATCATAGTCTATCAGAATCAAGCTTCCTATTCCAGTTCTGGCTAAAGCCTCCGCAGCATAGGACCCAACTCCTCCAATGCCAAAAATAGCCACCTTGCTGTTTCCAAGTCTCTCCATACCCTCTGAACCAAGCAGATAGGATGATCTTATGAAAGCATTATTCATTATCCACATCGACCTTTATATGGGCTTCAGTTAACTGCTCCGCAGTAACATGTGTTGGTGCACCAGTCATCAAGCATGTTGCAGACTGAGTTTTGGGAAATGCGATAACATCTCTTATGTTTGACGATCCCGAGAATAACATTATAAGCCTATCCAAACCAAATGCAATCCCACCATGGGGAGGGGTCCCGTACCTGAATGCTTCCAAAAGGAAACCGAATTTATCCTGTGCTTCTTCCTCACTAAGACCGAGAGCCTTGAACATTCTGCTTTGAAGCCCGGAATTATTTATCCTTATGCTGCCTCCACCCATTTCATCTCCGTTTATAACCAAATCATATGCCTTTGCCCTGACCTTATCCGGATTGCTCTCCAGTAACTCAATATCCTCTTCCACCGGGTGAGTGAATGGATGATGTTTTGCAACGTATCTCTTCGCATCCTCATCATATTCCAGTAATGGGAACTCCGTGATCCAAAGCATTTCATAATGGTCATCCCTGAGTATCCCAAGTCTCTTGGCAACCTCATTTCTAAGATTGCCAAGGCTGTCAGATACAACGGACAGCTTATCAGCAATAATAAGTATAAGATCGCCTTCCTTAGCATCGAATCTGTAAAGAAGTGTACTCATATCTGCATCACTGAAGAATTTCCCTATGGGAGAGGTTATTCCTTCTTTGGTCACCTTAATCCATGCCAGACCCTTAGCGCCATAGGTTTTAACATAATCCTCCAGGGAAGCTATATCTTTCCTTGTAAAGCTTTCGCCATAACCATTAAGGTTGATACCTTTAACAGCTCCACCATTGGCTACTGCATCAGAAAATACCTTAAATTGAGACTTCGATGCAATATCTGAAATATCGTTCAGTTCGAATCCAAACCTTAAATCTGGTTTGTCCACCCCAAATCTTTTCATTGCTTCTTCATAGGACATCCTTCTAAGAGGCAGTTCTATGTCGATTCCCTTTATCTCTTTGAATAGTCTTTTCATAAGCTTTTCATTCATCGAAAGAACATCATCTACCTCAACAAAGCTCATCTCTATATCTATCTGGGTAAATTCAGGCTGTCTGTTTGCCCTTAGGTCCTCGTCTCTAAAGCATTTTACAATCTGGTAATATCTGTCCATGCCCGAAACCATCAACAATTGTTTAAGAAGCTGAGGTGATTGGGGAAGTGCATAAAACTGGCCAGGATTCACCCTGCTTGGTACCAAGTAGTCTCTCGCCCCTTCAGGTGTTGGCTTAGTAAGAACGGGAGTTTCCACCTCAACAAATCTATTTTCATAAAAGAAATCCCTCACTGTTTTCGCTACCTTAGCTCTAAGCTTAAGATTGCTCTGCATCCCAGGTTTTCTAAGGTCGAGATATCTGTATTTCAATCTCATTGATTCACTAACGTTGTCATCATCCTTAATGTAGATCGGGGGAGTTTCGGCTTCATCAAGTATCTTTAGTTCAGAGACAAGAAGCTCAACATCACCTGTAGCCATGTTTGGATTCTTCGACTGTCTTTCCCTTACGATACCCTTTACAGCTATTACATATTCAGCTCTTATGCTTTCGGCCTTTTCAATCAGTTCCCTCGGTACGCTATCATCAAACACTATTTGCGAGATCCCAGTGGTGTCCCTGAGATCTACGAACATCAGCCCTCCAAGATTCCTTTCTCTTTGAACCCAACCCATTAAGGTAACTTCCTTGCCAACATCACTGATGCTGAGTTCTCCACACATCATGCTTCTTCTCAGGTTTCCCATTCTTTCTCCCATTTTTTCTCCCTCCTAAAAATAAATTAAGCCCCTCATCTCTGATTTTCAGGGACGAGAGGCAATCTCGCGGTACCACCCTAATTAGGCTATCCTCACTCTTCTTTTAACGCTTCCCACGTGCGGTAGATCCGCAGGCTCCAGGTTGTCTTCGTCAGATGTAAGGGTCAACTCTCACCATTCGCTGACTCTCTTTACCTCATTGATCTGATTACTGGTTCCTATCCTTGCCATTATCTGTAATTGCTCATATTATATGATATTAAAAGGATTTGTGTCAATAGATTAATCTGCGAGTCCGACCAATTGAGCGATTAAGGTTTTTCTCCTTTCAACCAGCTCATCGATCCTAAGCATATAGCCATTTATATCCTTGGGATTTGGGACTCTCTCTATAGCTCCTGTATTCTCATTGTAAATCTTTGACACCGAACCCATTCCGGCTGCAATTATTGACTGTTTCTCCTCCATAATTGCTACATTATAAACGCATATATTTTGTGGTCTGCTGTAGCCAATGTTCTCATAATTGCCTAATATCTGTTTCTGTCTGTATAGATAATAAGGGGTCAATCCAATCTCAGCTGCGAACTCACTGGTCAACTTGAGCATTTCTCCAATTTTTTCTGTCCCAAATTCCATAGAAGTATCATATCCATCCATAAGTCTTGAGCCTTTCTTCATTGAAAGGGTGTGAACAGTTAAGTTATCAGGCTTTAACCCCTTTATTTTCTCAAGTGTCTGCCGTACTTCATCAGGTCCTTCGCCTGGTAAACCTACTATCAAATCCATATTCACTACGCTTATTCCTATCTCTTTGGCAAGACTGTAAGATTCAATAATTTGATCAGGGGTATGATCTCTGCCGATCAGTTTGAGAGTATTCAAATTCATTGTCTGAGGATTGATACTGATGCGATCTACTCCATATTTTTTTAGGAGCATAAGATACTCTTGATCAATTGTATCAGGTCTGCCTGCTTCAACAGTTAGCTCATATGATGAATCGAATATCTTTCTAAGTTGACTTAGTAACTTCTCCATAAGGTACTTTGGAAGAGCAGTTGGGGTCCCACCACCAATATAAACTGAATCAAGCCTCCAACCATGCATTATTTCGTGGATGCTGCTTATCTCTTTTATTAGGGTTTCAATGTATGGATCCATTTGGTTGCGGAAATTTATAGAAGAAACAGAGGGAAAAGAACAATAAACGCATCTAGTAGGACAAAAGGGTATCCCAATGTAGATACTGTAGGTCTTTCCCTTGAATGAATCAACTAATGGTGCTTGAATAGAACAGATTTTTAAGGCAAGCTCTGCCTTGTCATTGTCAATCAAGTAACCTTTTGTAAGTATCTCTACAATTTCATCGCTTGTTGCACCATTTTCTCTTAAAGCCGCAGAAACTTTTACCGGCCTTATACCTGTTAATATACCCCAGGGCAATAATTTATGGGTCAAGTTGCTGAGCAACCTGTAATATGCCCTTTTTGCGGCAATTCTGCAAGCGGCTTCATGATCACGCAGAATATCTATCTCTTTAGTTGTGGCAGTAAAACTCACTGAATCATGAGCCAGACCACCGGAACTTGCCTGAAAGTTCCCATTCTCAAGCTCAAGACAAAGGTATGAAGCATACTCTTCAACTGATTTTGCTTCTATAAATTGTTCTCTGGGCATAAAAGCTCTTGCTAACTCAAAGAGGTCGTTGTATTTAACTTTATCAGTCTTATTTATGATCCCTATCATTCTTTTATCTCTACTTAGTTCCTAAGAAACGGATTCTTTTGTCTTTCATAGCCTATTGAAGATTCAGGTCCATGTCCAGGGTAAACAATAGTATCATCTGGAAGCCTAAGGAGCTTATTTTTGATGCTTCTTATTATAGTGTCGAAATCACCGCCATAAAGGTCTGTTCTGCCAATAGAGCCTTTAAATAGTGTATCGCCCGTAAAAAGATTCCCTCCACCATAGAGGCAGATCCCCCCAAGCGTGTGGCCTGGGGTATGGATAGTAATAAGCTTTTCATCACCTATAGTAATTTCATCTCCATCTGTAAGGAGCAAGTCTGGCTCAAAGCATACCTCGCCCATTGCCATTGAACTTGACATATTGAGTGCACTGCTTTTAACCATCTCCAGGTCCGCTTTATGAACCAAAACAGGAACAGATAGGGATCTTTTTAATTCCATGACTCCTCCTATGTGATCTCCATGGCCATGGGTTAGAATGATTGACTTGATTTCAGCTCCAATTTTATTTATCTCAGAAAGTATATGTTCAACATCTCCGCCTGGATCCACAACAATTGCCTCACTCTTGTCCGAGGAGGCAACTATATAGCAGTTAGCGGCATATATCCCAGCCTGTAACCTCTTAATTATCATTTTCTCACCCTCTAAAATTGCTTTTTACTATCTAAAAGTATAGTTACTGGTCCATCATTTACATAATCAACCATCATGTGAGCTCCAAATATTCCCTTATCTATCCTAATTCCGATCCCCTGAATTATACTAATAAATTGATTGTATAGTTCTTCACCTTTGTCAGGATCTGCAGAATCAGAGAAACTTGGTCTTTTGCCCTTCCTTACATCTCCGTATAATGTAAACTGAGAAATTGCAAGTATTTCTCCTCTGATATCCTGAACGGAAAGATTCATTTTCCCATTTTCGTCTTCAAAAATTCTTAGCCCGGAAACCTTATCGGCCATATACTCGATGTCAGATACTGCATCTTCCTTGCCTACCCCAAGATATACCAGCAATCCTTTGCCAACTCTTCCTACCATCTTATCGTCTACTCTTACTTCAGCACTACTTACTCTTTGAACTACTGCCCGCATATATGTCCTCCTTAAGCTGTTACTCTATATACATCGAAGACGTTCCCAATCCTTCTGAGCCTTTTCATCAGCTCATTTAGCTGCTCCTTATCATGTATTTCAAGGGTCATATTTATCATAACGGATTTGTCCTTATTGGTTCTGGCATTAAGCGATAGCAAACCAACATCTGCATCGTTGACCCTTAAAGCTATCTCTGCCAGCAAGCCGGGTCTATCTGTGGCCTTAACCTGGATCTCAGCACTATATGACGACTTCTTCTCTATGTCCCAGCTTACCTCTATAGATCTCTCCTCCTGTCCTTCCAGTATAGTTGAAAGATTAGGACAGTCTGTACGGTGAATTGAAACTCCCCTGCCTCTTGTTATAAAGCCGACAATGTCATCACCTGGAACTGGATTGCAGCATTTCGAAAACTTTATCTTTACATTATCGATATCCTTTACCACTATTCCATGAGTTGGTCTTGGCTTTGACTTATTTTGGGACTTTTGAATTTTCGACTCAACTATTTCTTTTTCGCTGGGCTTGAAGTGTTCACTATAAATTTCCTTTAATTTGCTGATCACCTGGTTTATAGTTATACTTCCATAACCAATCGAAGCATAAAGGTCCTCTATGGAGCTTATACTTACCTTTCCAGCCACATTTTTAAGCCATTCGTCAACAAGAATGTCAGATGGTCTATATCCTAACCGTTTGATTTCCTTCTCAAGTGCATCCTTGCCCTTGGCAATGTTAAGATCACGTTCCTGTAGCTTGAACCATTGTTTGATTTTTGTCTTTGCCTGATTGCTCTTTACAAGCTTTAGCCAGTCTCTGCTGGGCCCGCTGCTGTTTGCACTTGTTATAACCTCAACAATATTCCCGTTCTTGAGCTTATAATTAAGCGGAACTATCCTATTGTCGACCTTAGCTCCCACACATTTGTTTCCTACATCGGTATGGACTCTATATGCAAAATCTATTGGTGTTGAACCATCAGGCAGGTTAATGACATCTCCCTTTGGAGTAAACACAAATACCTCGTCAGTAAAGAAATCAATTTTAAGGGTTTCCATAAATTCCTTTGGATCGTTAAGGTCCGTCTGCCACTCAAGAAGCTGTCTGAGCCAGGTCAGCTTGTCATCAAAATTGTTTCCTTTAGCGTAGCCCTCTTTGTATTTCCAGTGAGCAGCAATACCATATTCCGCAGTTCTATGCATTTCGTAGGTCCTGATCTGGACCTCAAAAATCTCACCCTTGTTACCTATTACAGTTGTATGCAATGACTGATACATATTAGGCTTGGGCATTGCTACGTAATCCTTGAAACGTCCAGGCAATGGCTTCCACAGAGTGTGCACAATTCCAAGGGCTCCATAACAGTCCTTAATGTTGTCAACAAGTATCCTGACTGCGGTTAAATCGTATATCTGTTCAAAGGCCTTTCCCTGGTACATCATCTTTTTGTAGATACTATAAAAATTCTTTGGTCTTCCGCTTATTTCACACTTGATACTCATCTCACCGAGCTTCTCATACAGCTCATCGATGATCTTTTTAATAAAAGCCTCTCTTTCAAGCCTTTTCTTAGAAACCTTCTCTACCAAGCTATAATAGTTTTCAGGATCAAGATATCTTAATGACAGATCCTCCAACTCCCACTTGATCTTAGAAATACCAAGTCTGTGAGCTATAGGTGCATATATCTCAAGAGTCTCAATAGCTTTTTCTTTCTTTTTTTCATCTGTCATATACTCCAATGTCCTCATATTGTGAAGTCTGTCAGCAAGCTTAACTATAATCACTCGAATGTCCTTGGCCATTGCGATTACCATTTTTCTCAGATTCTCAGCCTGATTCTCCTGCTTAGTTTTGTACTGAAGCTTCTTCAATTTAGTTACACCATCGACAAGGTCAGCTACCTCTTCTCCGAACTCTTCCCTTACCTTGTCATAAGAGATATTGGTATCCTCAATTACGTCATGAAGTAATCCTGCAATTATTGTAGCTGTATCCATATTTAAGTCAGCAAGAAGAAGAGCTACCTGGAAAGGATGGACGAAATATTTTTCGCCCGAGTTTCTTACCTGGCTCTCATGTGCAGCCTCTGCAAAGTTATAAGCCTTGATGATTAGCTGCATATCAGCATTTGGATTATACTGTTCAATCCTAAGGAGTAAATTCTCCAACATAGTAACACCTTCTCGCTATTTCTTAAATCTATAACTGTCAATTACAAATTGTATGCTTTTCCTTCCCATATAGTCATTTACAGAAGGATAATATACTATATCCATACAGATCGAATTTCTCTGTCCAGCCAAAGCATTTTCAACTTCTTGTTTGCCAAATGAATCCATCGCTCCGGACACCCACATCTCTGGATCACTAAATACCACCCCTTCCAGTTTTTCTGTATGGTCCTTACCAATTATTAGCTTGAGTACATTTGAATTCTTACCAAGAATTGCTGCTTTATGGATCTTAAGACCCTTAAACCCAAACAAAGGCTTAGGATTACCTTTGCCAAAGGGCTCCAGCTTTTCAATTTCACTTAAAAGATTCCAGTCGAATTTTCCCGGATCCATCTGCATTTCAATGTATATCTTTGGTGTTAGGTCATCTTCTGTCAATCTGCTGTTTCTATTAAGCAATTCTCTTAGTTGTTCCAAGTTTGCATCCTTTAAGCTAAGCCCAGCAGCCATTGGATGCCCACCAAACCTTTCAAGAAGATGACTTACCTTATTGAGTTCATCAAAAATATGGTATCCCTCAATTGACCTTGCAGAACCTTTTATACCTTCTTTACCCCTGGTCAGAACTATTGTAGGTCTATTATACTTCTCTTTTACCCTGCCTGCAACAATGCCTGCGACGCTTTCATGTATATGAGGATCAAATGCAACTATAACACTTTGATTACCCAACTGAGACTCAATAAGATTTTCTACCCGCTCTACGCCATCCCTGGTAAGAGACTGTCTTTCCTCGTTAAGCTCCCTCAGTTTAATAGCTATAGCCATAGCTTCATCACTTCTCGAGCTAAGAAGGAGTTCAAGGCCTAAAATCGCACTATCAAGTCTTCCAGAAGCATTAAGGCTAGGTCCAATTATAAAACCGACATGGTATACTCCCAGCTTTTTGCCGGTTAGTCCACTGGCTGACAAAAGTGCCTTCAGCCCAATATTTTGGCAATTATTCAGTTTTTCAAGACCTCTTGCTGCGATTATTCTGTTCTCTCCAACCAGATCAACAACATCACATATAGTTGCCAGCGCAGCTATCTCCAATGAATCATCGTCAAGAGCATTCAATCCAAATCTCTCAAGTAAATGGATAGAAAGCTTTAATGCAATACCTGCACCACAAAGCATCTTTTCTGGATAAAGACAATCCTCTTGTTTGGGATTAACGATCGCATCAGCTGGAGGAATAGCCTCGGGTATATCATGGTGGTCGGTTATTATTACACGCATACCCATTTCTTTAGCCAGTTTTGTCTGACTGAAAGCAGAGATGCCATTGTCAACAGTAACTATTGTGTCGATGCCTTGTGCTTTTGCCTCGAGAACCAGAAACTGGTTGATTCCGTAACCATCCTGGATCCTGTCAGGTATAACATAATCTACGTCAGCACCAGCTCTATACAAAGCCTTATAAAGTATATATACTGAGGAGATCCCATCAACGTCGTAGTCTCCAATGATCCTGATACGTTTCCCGTGTTCAATACAATCCTGCAAAATATCTCCGGATATTATTATATCCTTCATTAATTCAGGCTTATGCATTCTATCAAGCCTGGGATCAAGGAATTGATCGATATCATTCTTATCAATAATTCCTCGGTTCGCAAGAAGTATGGCTAATTCCCTGGAAATATTATTTTCACTGGCAATTCTATTAACGTCTGCATGAAGCCCCTTGATGAACCATTTACTCATTTTTTCACTCCATATAAAGAAAGAATTTAGATAATTTTATCTAAATTCTATCATCATATACTATCAATTACCAGAAAAATCATTGTTTTGACTGTTGCCTTCATGGAGTTTCTCTCCCCTTGAATACAACAGCTTGAGTTGATCTTCTTTTGTTTTAACGAGAGCTTCCAGTTGGTTTTTCTCGCTTGTAAGTACATTTATCTGCCTGTTAAGATCCTTCGCTTCTTTCTTATGCCTCATTTCTCTGGCCATTCCGAATAATACGGCAATCGCTGAACCAAGCAGCACACTAATAAATATTACTATCGCCTGAGACAGCTGGACTTTTACAAATAAAAAGTCGATTTCCACAACATCCCCATTACTAAGTGCAAAGATACCGATTATTATTGCCAGAATCAATATAAAAATCAAATTCTTTTGCATAATATCCCTCCATATAATCTTTATGCTTATTTTTACCCATTAACCGTTAGTCTTCAACCTTTTGAGTGAATATAGTATTGGCGTAGCTATAAAAAGTGAGGAATACGTTCCCGAAACCATACCTATAAACAATGGAAGTGCCAAAACCTTTACATCCTCAACTCCCACTATATAAAGAATTGTAACTGCCATTAATGTAGTCAGTGTCGTAAATAGAGTTCTTCTTAGTGACAGCTTAATGCTGTTATTTATTACCTCTCCAAACCCTAACTTTGGGTAGATCTTTGACTCTTCCCGTATCCTGTCGAATATTACGATTGTATCATTTATCGAATAACCAACTATTGTCAGGATAGCAGCAATAAACGAGCTGTTTACTGGAAGTCTCAATACAGAGTATACCGCAAAAGTAACCAATACGTCATGGACCAGAGCAATAACTGCGGCAACACCAAATTTGAATTGAAATCTGAAGGATATATAAGCAAGCATTAATACAGAAGCTATAATAACTGAAAATATGGCTCTATCTCTGATTTCCTTCCCCATGAAAGGGCCGAATTTTTGTGTTTGAAAGTTACTCCCATCCATTCCATATACTTCGACAAATTGGCTTACGATCTCTGTTGTATCCTTGTTGCTTAAATCCTTTGAACTCCTTATTATCAACTCTGATTTTTCCGGCCCTGAGTGTATTATGCTGGCATTCTCATCATAAACGCTTACGATCTCTCTGGCTTGCTCCACAGAAACAAATTTCCCTACCTCCAGCTGTAGCATTGTTCCGCCTGTAAAATCAATTCCATAGTTCAAACCGTTTACTGCAAACATTATAAGTCCGACTGCTATAACTGCTAAAGAGATTGCATAGAATAATTTATAATTTTTAATCACATTCATAATAGCAACCCCCTATACACCGTAAAGTTTTAAATTCTTGCCGCCAGTGATCACTGCCATTAGTCTAAGAACATATTTAGTGAAGAACACTGCTGTTATCATAGATGCAACTATTCCAATGGTTAAAGTTACCCCAAAGCCTTTGATTGGACCTGTTCCATAAAAATATAAAACAGCCCCTGCTATCAATGTTGTTATATTTGAATCAAGGATCGATCGTAGAGCTCTTTTAAACCCGGCATCAATTGATACTCTTACAGTTTTCCCCACAAGTATCTCTTCTCTGATCCTCTCAAATATCAGTATATTAGCGTCTACAGCCATACCTATCGATAAAACCAGACCTGCTATTCCAGGAAGAGTTAGCTTTGCTCCAATCAATATCATAGCCCCTACCACTAAAAGCACGTAAATAGTCAGTGCTAGTGATGCAACAAAGCCCGGAACACGATATACCAGCAACATAAAGGCAAAAATAACTGCAATTACAATCCCGCCTGCGAGTATACTCTTTTCAAACGCCTCTAATCCAAGCGTAGGACCAATTACTGAGGTTTGAAGCTCTACCATCTCAACTGGAAGGGCACCAGCCCTTATTAGGTTGGAAAGATCATTGGCTTCATCCAGTGTATACATACCTGTTATTACAGGTTTTCCATCTATAATAGGCTCCAGAACCATAGGATTTGATATAATTTCACCATCTAGTACAATATAAATAATTTTGTCCAATGTCTCTGTTTTTGCAGCAAGCACCGAAGTGGCTTCAAAGAACGACTGTCTACCTTCCTCATTTAGCTCAAGGGATACAACAGGTTCGTTTACGCCATATTCATTTGGTTGAAACAGAACTTGTGAGTTGATTACATTTTTTCCAGTGATAACAGTATCGCCAGCCGGAGTTTTGAATTCAAGCAATGCAGTTTTTCCTATAAGATCAATTGCCTCATCGGGAGCCTGAACCCCGGCAAGTTCAACCCTTATTCTATTTTCACCCTCAATCGCTATATTTGGCTCAGAAACTCCCAAGCCATCTACACGCTTCCCAATTATCGCTTTAGTTTCTTCCATCATTTGCGCTAGTTCATCACCGGTCGCTTCGGTATTGGCTTCGAGGACCACATATACACCTCCGGCCAAATCAAGTCCCAACTCAATTGAATCCTTTGCACTTCGTATGGTCTTGTCACCAAGCACTAAACCATTCATCCCAATATAGCTTGCAAATATTACAATGATAATTATAGCAGCAACGATTGAAATACTCCTCGTCCTCATCCTATTCCTCCTCGCTGAGGCTTGCCATAACCGACAATGCACATTCAATCCTTTTCTTTTCCATCTCACAGCCAATCTCGTATGGTTTTAAAATATCGCCATTCGCATAGTGGGCATTTGCATGGCATCCACCGCTGCAGTAGAACCTGGCCCAACACTCTCTGCATTCTTTTTTTGTGTATACATTAGCGCTTTTGAAGCGTTCTCTAAGACCGGTATTGGATATGCCTGAATCAAGATTTCCAAGTAAAAACTCCTTCTCACCGACGAATTGGTGGCAAGGGTAAATCTCTCCTTCGGGTGTCACTGCAATATACTCACTTCCTGCACCGCACCCTACTGCTCTTTTAATTATGCATGGGCCTTGGTCCAGATCGATCATAAAATGAAAAAACATAAAGTCGGGATCGTTTCTCTTGAGTTCTATATACTGCTTGGAAAAATCCTCATATTCCTTAAGCACTTCATTCAAATGTTCAGTTCTTAGAGCATAGTCCATCTCATCTGGTGCTACGACCGGTTCAATAGATATCTTCTTAAAACCATTTTTGTAGAATTCAAGAGCATCCTTACCAAAATCGGTGTTATTGCTGGTAAATGTACCTCTGACATAGTAATCCTTATCTCCTCTCAATTCAACCATTCGCTTGATTCGAGGAAAGATAACGTCATAGCTTCCTTCACCTGAAATAGTAAGCCTCATATTATCATTTACTTGCTTTCTGCCATCAAGACTCAGAACAACATTTTCCATATTATTATTTATAAAATCCATCTTGTCTTCATCAAGGAGAACTCCGTTAGTGGTTATCGTAAATCTGAAGTTTTTGTGATAGATACCTTCAAGCTCTCTGCCATAAGCGACCAGATCTTTAACAACCTGAAAATTCATTAGTGGTTCCCCGCCAAAGAAATCAACCTCCAGGTTTCTCCTCTTTCCTGAGTTCTTTGCCAGGAACTCAAGAGCTTTTTTCCCCGTCTCGAAGCTCATAATTGATCTCTCACCTTTAAAATTACCCTGGGAAGCGAAGCAATACTTGCATTTTAAATTACAATCATGAGCGACGTGCAAGCACATTGCTTTAATAATGTTTTCCTTGTTATAATCCAGTATGTCTGGATCAGATTCCTTTGAATATAGTATATCACTATCGACCAAATACTGGATTTCATCATACGCCTCGATTATTCTTTCAGTAACAAACCGATCAGACAGATTTTCAATGACTTCTTCGATATTTTGAAGGCCATTTTCATCAAGAATATTGTAAACCAGTTCGTCAATTATATGCACAGCACCGCTGTTAACGTCAAGGACCATGTAATTATCATTTAGAAAAAACTTATGTATAAGCTGTGACAACTGTAAACCCCCTTAATTTTTCTCAAATAAAAAGCAGTGGATAATCCACTACCCCTTATTTCACTACTTGTTTTCGCACTTCTGGTTTCCAACTGTACATGACGTTTTACATGCAGATTGGCATGATGTCTGGCACTCTCCGCATCCGCCATAAATAAGACTATCCTTAAGTCTGATTTTAGTTAGTGTCTTGATATGCTTCATATGTTTCCTCCTGTTTGAAAGAATATACTTTAATGTAGCAATTATACCACATACAAGATGCATAATAAAGGAATTTTTAGTACATAAAAAAGAAAGAACTTCCATCTCTGGAAGTCATTCTCATTATTCTTCTGTGGTCTCTTCTTCCTGTTTATTGCTTTTTGAACCATTTGCTTTTACAACAGAACCAACTGCCCATCTTGTTATATCCAGCTTCGTTTTGGCAGATCCGATTTCAAGAGTGACATAATCATCCTTTAACTTGATAATTTTGCCCATGATGCCACCTATTGTGATTACTTCGTCTCCAACACGAAGGCTGCTTCTCATTTCTTTGATCTCTTTTTCCTTCTTTTTCTGAGGTCTAATAGCGAAAAAGTAGAAAATCACCAGCAAGCCTATTGGGAGAATAAATGCTTGTAATTGCTCCATTAATCAATCACTCCTTTTCTATAATCTATTATACATGAAAATCGTTAAAAATCACTCCAATAATTGTGTATAACCGTATTTTTTATAGAACTCATCTTTTAATTCAAGCAATCTGTCTTCCTTGATAGCCTCTCGAATCCTCTCCATAAGCTTTATTAAAAAATATAGATTGTGGATCGTTGTTAGCCTCAATGCAAGTATTTCATCCACGTTAAATAAATGCCTTATATAAGCTCTAGTATAATTTCTGCATGTATAGCAGTCACACTCCGGATCAAGAGGAGTAAAATCACGAGAATATTTCCCATTCCTAATTACAACCTTACCATGGCTTGTCATTGCAGTTCCATTTCTGGCAATCCTAGTGGGCAATACACAATCTGCCATGTCAATTCCCCTAATTACTGCTTCAAAGAGATAATCAGGACTCCCAACACCCATAAGGTATCTAGGTTTGTCCCTGGGCAACAAGGGCGTAGTGTAATCCAATACCTCACACATCACATCCATAGGCTCGCCAACACTTAGTCCACCCACTGCATAGCCGCAAAAATCCATTTCAACCAAGTCTTTAGCACTTTGCTCCCGCAGATCTCTAAACATGCCCACTTGAACTATGCCAAAAAGGGCCTGAGTGTTCCAATCCTTATGGTGTTCCTTGCATCTCTTCGCCCATCTTGTAGTCCTCTCCATTGATTGCTTAGCATACTCATAATCAGCAGGGTAGGGAACACATTCATCGAAGCACATCATAATGTCTGATCCTAATGCATTTTGAATATCTATGGATGTCTCAGGACTAATAAAGTGTTTTGAACCGTCTATATGAGATCTAAACTCGACGCCCTCTTCTTTGATCTTACGAAGCTCTCCAAGGCTAAATACCTGAAAACCACCACTATCCGTGAGTATCGGTCCATTCCAGTTCATGAACCTGTGGAGCCCTCCAGCCTCTTTAACCAGGTCATGCCCTGGTTTGAGATATAAATGATATGTGTTGGACAATATTATTTTAGCTCCCAGATCCTTTACTTCCTCTGGCGTCATTGTCTTAACTGTAGCTCTTGTTCCTACAGGCATAAAAACAGGCGTTTCGATTTCTCCATGAGGAGTAACGATTCTTCCGAGCCTTGCTTTGGTTTCCTTTGATTCCTTTATCAATTCATATTTAATTGCCATCAGATTCCTCCATCACTTTATCAACATGGCATCGCCAAAGCTGAAAAATCTATATCTTTCTTTGATTGCTTCGTTATATGCAGTCAACATCAATTCTTTTGAACTGAATGCACTTACCAGCATGAGCAAGGTTGATTCTGGAAGGTGGAAATTAGTTAGCATAACGTCCACAGCCTTAAACTTATAGCCTGGATATATAAATATATCAGTCCATCCACTTGAGGGTTTTATCATTCCATTCTCATCCGCAGCAGTCTCCAGTGTCCTGGTACTTGTAGTACCTACAGCAATTATCTTTGAACCCCTAAGCTTGGCTCTATTTATTTCCTCTGCTGTTTCGTGACTGATGTCGTAATACTCTGAGTGCATAATATGCTCATTAATATCCTCTACCTTGACTGGTCTGAAGGTACCTAACCCAACATGCAAGGTCAGATACAGAGTATGCACACCCTTATCCCGAATTTTGTCGAGAAGTATTTTATCAAAATGCAATCCTGCGGTAGGGGCAGCTGCCGACCCATTATTTTTTGAATAAACCGTCTGATATCTTTCA
The DNA here is from genome assembly GCF_004101785.1 of Gudongella oleilytica. NCBI lineage: Bacteria > Bacillati > Bacillota > Tissierellia > Tissierellales > Tissierellaceae > Gudongella > Gudongella oleilytica. The sequence goes on along the minus strand of NZ_CP035130.1, from coordinate 1,115,291 downwards.
GAGTTCTCCAGTCTTTCAGTGATGTATGGCGGGAGCGGCATCTCGCCCAGTTTATCAAGCACCTCTTCGAATATCCCCTCAAATTTGAATTCTATGAATCTCGTTCCATCCTCCCCAATACCTTTCACAATGCCTGTAAGAAGTCCATCCCCATATTCTATTCTCCCACCAGGTTTCATTTTTTTTCCAGGTCTAACAAGGCACTCCCATATTCTTCCGGATACTCTCTTAAGCAAAAGTGTCTCTATTTTTTCTTCCTTCCCAGGTCTGTTCCCAAATAATCTTGCAGGTATAACCCTGGAGTCATTCATAACCAGAACATCACCTGAATTTAGCTCATCCAATAACTCAGAAAATATTTTATGATTCATTTCACCGGTTTTTCTGTCCAAAATCAATAACCTTGAGGATGTCCTGTTTTCCAATGGATGCTGAGCAATCAGCTCCTTCGGTAGATCATAATAAAAATCGCTAGTTTTCATTCTCTACTTCCTATCTATAAAATATAGTTAATTCAATGTTCCTGTAATAGTGCTTCAATATTTCTTCAAATGTATATCCTTGTTTTGCCATTTCGATGGCACCGTATTGACTCATTCCCACCCCGTGGCCAAATCCTTTGCCAGTTATCAGGTATTCATCATCCATTACAGTTTCGACATTCTTAATGCCAAATGTTTTTATGCCTGAAACCCCCATAGCAGTTATGGCGGAAATATTTGTGGTTTCGCCATTTTTGCCAATAACTGAAAAACCCCTTTTGGTTACTTCAAGCTCAGATTTCCTTCTGGAATCAGTAGCATATAATACACCCGAGTTATAAACTGCTTCATCTCCGATGTAAAATAGAGTGCTCTTGAAAGTTATCGCTCCCATTAAAGTCCTAAATTGAGCCCCAGTTAATTCAACGGAATCCCGTGATCCGATGATCTCCATTAATGTAACTCTACCTGACTCAGATCTTTCCTTAATCGAAATTCCTTCTACTCTTCCTATGTCATATCCTTCAGCTTTCAATTTATCCTCTATCTCATGTGCAGCCAATACTACTGACCACGATGAGTTGGGTCCGTTTGTAGAAAAAGGATCATTCACAGCTCTTAAGTATGGTATAGCAGTTGCCCAAACCTTCTCACTGTTTTCGGTATGGCCTCCTGAGGAGGAATGGTATACGGTATTTGCCGGTAGTCCATTGTAGGTTGCTACAAGGCCAAACGTATCGTCTACTGCCATATTGGTATTTGGATGTTCACCATCCAAGCCTCCATATGCTTGGCAATGGGTAGTATCACACAAGTTATAGCCTTCAGCAGCATGCTTTTTCAGACTATTGTATACAAAGCTTCTTGCAGCAACAGCCTGGGCTTTTAATGCCTCCTCAGAGCTTAAAGGCGGAATCTCTTTGGGTACCACGCCATATAAGTAGCTTTCCACGTCCACATGATTAATCAGGATCAGTCCTGATGTACCGGATATAAAACCTATATAACCTCTGTACGAAATCCCAGCAGTCGAAATTGAACCCTCCTCTGGGCCAAGAACAAGAGAGCCATCAGCAGGGATAGTAGTAATATAGTTGTTGGAAGCATCAAAAATATCAAGACTCCTTGAATCAGTAAAGCTAATGCTGACATATATCCGATTTGAATCAATATTCATCAGTTTGGATTCCTTATCCCCTTTATTTACCAGACTAAACCCGCCTCTTGAGCTAAGTAAGACCCGGTCGAGGATAGCATAGGTTTTGCCGACTCTAACATCTATAAAATCTGCATCTTTTGCTAAAGCATATGAATCAGGCATTGCGAATAATAACCCAATGACCAATAATACTGCAGAAATAAATCTTCTCATGATATTTTCCTCCCGGATCAACCTTCCAAGTCTCTGGTATAAGGTCTGTTGAAATGATTATATGCCTTCTCAGTTGCAACCCTTCCTCTTGGGGTCCTTATCAAAAATCCAATTTGTAAAAGATAAGGTTCATATACATCTTCAATGGTACCGCGTTCCTCTCCGGTCGAGGCTGCTATGGTATCGATGCCAACAGGCCCTCCCCTGAAATTGTCTATCATAGAAAGAATCAACTTTCTATCGACTGCGTCCAGCCCCAATCTGTCCACCTCTAAGACTTCAAGTCCACGCTTTGCAATCTCCTCAGTGATTATCCCGTCCTCAACGACCTGGGCATAATCCCTGACTCGCTTCAATAATCTATTAGCTATCCGAGGTGTTCCTCTTGATCTTTTGGCAATTTCATACGCTCCCATTGGATCAATTTCAATACCCAGGATTCGGGAGGATCTTGTTACTATCTCTGTCAAGCTTTCAATATCATACAGGTCAAGATTCAACATTACACCAAATCTGTCCCTCAAGGGAGAAGTCAATAGGCCCGCTCTTGTTGTGGCGCCAATTAGAGTGAATTTAGAAAGATCCAGCCTTACTGATCTTGCTGATGGTCCCTTACCAATTATTATATCGAGCGCAAAATCCTCCATAGCAGGATAAAGGACCTCCTCTACCGTCCTGTTTATCCTATGTATCTCATCAATAAATAATACATCATCATCCGATAGGTTCGTAAGTATACTAGCAAGGTCACCAGGTCTTTCAATAGCTGGTCCTGAAGTAACCCTTATATTTACACCCATTTCGTTGGCGATTATATTGGCAAGAGTCGTTTTACCTAATCCCGGGGGCCCATAAAGCAGTACGTGGTCTAAAGATTCACTTCTCCCTTTTGCTGCTTGGATAAAAATGCCCAGTTTCTCCTTAGCCTTTTCCTGGCCTATATATTCATTTAACCACTTCGGTCTCAATGTAGCCTCATTTTCTATATCATCCATATTCATATGTCTTGCTACTATCCTATCTCTCACATCATCCATCTTACATTCTCCTTAAAATGAAAGTTTTCTCAAGCCAGCTTTGATAATATCCTCAACGATCATATCATCAGTTTCTATAGTCCTAAGAACCTTCTCAACCTCATATCTGGAATATCCCAGAGACGTAAGAGCTTCTACAGCCTCTTCGTATTCGCTGTTAAAGGCAGCTTCGACAATATCCAAATCATCATAAGCCTTATATGCGATCTTATCCTTCAGCTCAAGCACTATTCTCTCGGCAGTCTTTCTTCCCACACCCTGACCCTTGCACAAAGCGTTTAAATCCTTAGTTAGTATAGCTCTTTGAAGCTGGCCCGGATTAAGAGCAGACAGTATACCGCATGCTACCTTTGGGCCAACCTTCGAAACTGTTAGCAGCAGCTTGAAGGCATCCATTTCTTCGGAGGTAGTAAATCCGAAGAGAAACATTCCATCCTCTCTAACTATCAGGTTAGTGTGCAGCTTTTGAGCTTCAGTGGTTCTTGAGGAATCAAGTATTGAGTTGGTTGATGTATTTATTTTGTAGCCAATACCATTGTTCTCAACTATTAAGTAATCTTCTCCAATGTGCTCTACTTTCCCAATTATGTAGTCGATCATTATAAATCACCTGTCCCAATTATTTCATTATAAACGAATCCTTGAACTTAAGAGAGCTTCCATGACATATGGCTACTGCCAAGGCATCTGCAGCATCATCGGGCTTTGGTATATCTTTCAGATTAAGAAGTATCTTAACCATTTCCTGGACTTGATGTTTTTCGGCCCTTCCATACCCTACGACTGCCTGTTTGATCTGAAGTGGCGTGTACTCGTATACGCCAATGTTGTGATCGACAGCGGCCAGTATTTCTACTCCTCTTGCATGTCCAACCCTTATAGCTGTCTTGACATTTTTATTGAAGAAGAGCTCTTCAATTGCCATATCCTCCGGTTTGAAAAATTTGATGATCTCCGAAAGCTCTTTATATACAGCCTGGAGCCTTAAAGGAAACATTACATCTGCACTGGTTTCTATAGTGCCATGTTCTACCGCTTTGTAGCTATTACCTATACATTCAATAATACCATATCCAACAGTGGCTATCCCGGGATCAACACCAATTATTATCATAAGCTTCTCCTTTTTACATACCTTGACTTCTATATTGTAACATATACAGGCATAGAATCAGAAATACATTTTAAAACCCTCTGACGATGAAGCCAGAGGGCATTTTGCGATTAAAATCTATGAATAATTACCTATATCTTTTTAAGACTCGGTCATTTAATCCATTCCAATATGCGTCTTTATATAGTCTCATGCCGTTTCTATTTATAATTTTTACTACTTCCATGTAGATATTTGACAGTTCATCCAGCGTCAATAGTGAATCATCCTCAGCAATATGAGTATATTCATCGCTATAGTTTATTGTAAGCTGCTTGTCGAGATACTTATTAAGGCTGTAAACCTTCGCTCGAATTATCTTATCACAGTATTGCTCAATCAGATTTATTATATGTCCACTTTCCTCCTCCTGTTGTTCCAGTGAAGAAAATACCTCCTCCTTGAAGGCCTCCACATTGTCCGGTCCACTCTCGAAATGAAACAAATATTTCTGATAATATAATTCATTGATAGGGTAAGTCTTTACAGTCAAATCTTCAAGTTTATTAGCTTCTTTAATGTTTATGAAACCATCCTTATACCCCTCAAGATAAAGAAGCAGCTCAAGCCTGTTAATATCTTCATGGAGAAGCTCTCCAAGATTTAAGGCTATAAGCTGATTTCCTCTTCTTTCCTTCAGTATTCTGGTTATACTGTTCTTCAAGAATTTAATGGAAACATATTTGGGGAAAATATTTCTGATATTGTCTTCAATGTCGTAAAGATTCAAAAGGATATGTATGCTGTTTAAGTCATTTTTAAAGAGAAAGTTATGCTTCAAACCCTCGTAAAGGTCGCAAAATGTGTCATTAGTCAAAGCCATACAGCAAATCCCCCCTTTGATGTTCCAATAAAAGATGTGTATAATCATTATACTATAAAACTTTGACCATTTGTATATTAGTTTGTAACCATTTTGTTATAATATTTTAACATATAGAAGGATCAGCACAATGGCTGATCCCATGAGTATCTATAGCAGGAATATCCCTTCCTCTTCACATCTTTTTATCTCTTCTTCAGACCAAATAGAGGCCTGAACCTGTCCTATATGCTTTGCTTGAAGGAAATACATGCAAATCCTGGATTGTCCTATACCTCCTCCTACCGTGTAAGGCAACTCTCCAGCCAATAATTTATTATGATATTCCAGAGCTTTCCTATCCTCGGTACCTGAAATCCTGAGTTGCTTTTCCAAAGCCTCTTCATCAACTCTTATTCCCATGCTTGAAAGCTCAATGGAATCCTGCAATGCAGGGTTCCAAAAAATGATGTCGCCATTCAATGACCAATCATCGTAATCCGGTGCCCTGTTGTCATGTGGCAATCCAGACTTTAGCTTTTCCCCAATTTGTGTTAGAAAAACAGCCCCATACTCCTTTGCTATCAGATGTTCTCTTCTCTTCGGCGACTCATCCGGATATCTATCCTCCAGCTCCTGACTGGATATAAAGGTAATTTTTCCCGGAAGCTTTTTAAATAGCCTGGATGGATAAAGCCCGTTAATAAAGTCCTCCGTAGCTTTAAAAGCCTCATAAATCCTTTCAACTGTGTCTACCAATGTTTCATAGGTTCTGTCCTCTTTGAGGATAATTCTTTCCCAATCCCACTGGTCGACATAAATTGAATGCAAGCTATCAACATATTCATCAGGCCTTATTGCATTCATATCTGTATAAAGCCCTTCACCAGGCTTAAATTCGTACCATTTAAGTGCCATCCTTTTCCACTTTGCAAGAGACTGAACTATTTCGACATCGAGATCGTGCTTTGTTATCCTGAAGGCTACCGCCTTCTCAACACCGTTTAAATTGTCATTTAACCCTGTCTCAGGTCTTACGAATAATGGGGCGGATACCCTCGTCAGATTTAACTGCTCTGCCAGTTTTCTCTCGAAAAAGTCTTTGATCTGCTTGATGCCAACTTGTGCTTCCCTGGGTGTAAAACCGTTTACCATCATCACAATTATCACTCCTTATTTAAATTAAAAAACCCTTCATCCTATAAAAGGACGAAGGGTAAGTTCGCGGTACCACCTTAATTAGCCATTAAGCTCTCTCTTATCCGTACAGATTTTAATCGATACGTCATAGCTGATAACGGGCTATACCGTCTGAGCCTACTTGTTAATACGTTCGGTCAGATACTCAGGGCTGTTCTTCCTCCAAGCTTTCGTACCAGGATCCCACCATTCCCAGCTCTCTTAGACTACGTTCTTAAAGTACTCGTCCCCTCACTGTACTGTATTAAATATATGCAAATTATATTAAGTATAGCAAAAGTTGTCAAGAAAAAATTTAAAACTCTAAAGCAAAAGCTCTATAAATGTCCTCAGAATAGTTTTGTATCGCATCCAGAATGAAATAGGTGATTTTAAGATTTATTGAAACCGCAAAATCAAGATCGTTCTTCATACCAGTCTTAAGTGAATATTCGTCGACTACATCCATAATATAATTTTTAATGGCTATTCTCATGTTTAGAAGGCTCTCGTCACTAAAATTCAAGTCATCTACAGTAATGACATTCTTTTTAAAGCTATGACTGGATGCAAAATCATTGAGCTTAGATTCATATCTCACGTGTTTGATCATTGAGTCCGCAAAAGTCCATCTCCTTGCGTGTGGCAAGCAAACATAATCGGATAAGTAATGCGATATTATCCCAATGCTTTTACTAAGGATATTTACTGCAATTGGATCCTTTATCTTTCTTAGATCCACAAAACGGCTAATAAAAATTATCTTCATAATTTCTAAAGCTATATAGTTGAGACTTTCGTCCTGATAATGCCTTATCAGCTTGTATTTTGGGACAATATCAGGTGCTACTGAGCCCCATAAAAGCTTATCCTTATTAAGTTTGAAATCATAAATTTTATATATATCTTCATATACCTGGGAGGCAATGATTCTATGAGTATCAGCGAATATTTCAAACACTCCCTTGCAAGAATATTTCAACTTTCTTGATAATATAACAATAAGCTTCACATGTCAACCTTTGAAATATATTATTAATGTAATATTGATAATATTTAAGATTTTCAGTGTATTTTTCTGATGAACTTCTCATAAACGCCATAATTTTCATGGCTGAACAGCACAAATGTTACTTCCTCAATGGAAGAAGAAATCTTTGAAAAATCTATCAATGCTTCAAATGCAATCTCAACAGCTTCATCAATTGGATATCCATACGCCCCAGTTGAAATTGATGGGAATGCAATTGTTTTTATTCCGTATTCATCAGCCAATTTTAATGAATTGAAATAAGCATTATATAGAAGCCTCTTATCTAAATAGGGATTGTTGCCATAAACTGGGCCTACGGTATGTATGACATATCTGCAGGGCAGATTTCCAGCAGTGGTAATGCGAGCTTCACCTGTAGGACAACCCGAATGCTTTTTGCATTGCTCGAGAATAGTTGGTCCACCTCGTCTATGGATAGCACCATCTACACCTCCGCCTCCTAAAAGTGTGTTGTTAGCTGCATTAACTATTGCATCGGTTTTCTCCTCAGTAATATCGCCAAGCTTGATTTTGACACGTACATTATTTAGCACCATGATACCCCTCCTCGTTTATGATCCCAATTTCATCACTATGTTACGTATTTCAAATTGCCTCGGTCAATCGCATCCAGAATGATTTTATGTTACAATATTTCTATAACATCAGGGCGAGGTAATTTCTGTGTATGAGCTTTTAACATTATCTATTTTTATTTTAATATTAGCTGTTTTTGTTGCAACAGGTCAATCATTAATAATTGCGTGATAAATTGCGTTATCACTGGGATTGCTTATTTTTGTAATATACGCATTTATTAAAGGAAACAACCCTAAAAGGATCGGCTCAATGATTCTTAATGGAGTAAAGAGCGCCAAGACAATACTCATTGTCTTTGGTTTGATAGGTATCTTGACGGCGCTTTGGAGAGCAGGAGGTACTATTCCCTTTCTAATCTACCATTCTATAAGATTCATACGGCCGGATTTTTTTGTTTTGTATGCCTTTATTTTATGTTCAATGGTTTCTATTCTAACAGGTACATCCTTCGGTACAGCCAGCACAATGGGAGTTGTGTGTATGTCTATAGGGCTTGCACTTGGAATAGATCCATTCTTAACTGGTGGCGCCATACTCTCAGGAGTATTTTTCGGTGACAGATGTTCTGCTATTTCCTCAAGTGCACTACTGGTTAGCGAGCTTACGCAAACGAACCTTTTCATCAACATAAAGAATATGCTGAAAACAACTATGGTTCCATTACTTATTACAATGATAGTCTATGCTGTCACAGGTCACATAAACTCAACCACGGTCGTTTCGTCAGAATCAGTCTTCATATATAGCGACAGCTTTAACCTATATTGGTGGGTCTCCATACCTGCAGCTCTCGTAATACTATTATCTCTATTTAAGTTCAAGGTTAAGCGAACTTTGATCATAAGCATTATCGCTAGTGTTTTTGTTTGTATTTATGCCCAAAAAATCTCCGTACCAGAAATAATATCCATAGCAATAATGGGATATGAGGCTGAGAATCCAACACTTGGTCCTATAATAAATGGAGGTGGATTAGTTTCCATGGTGAGATCAGCTTCCATTGTTGGCATTTCCTCTTCATACTTTGGTATATTCAGAAACACGGAAATTCTTTTGGAAATAAAAAGATGGATCAGGAACCTGTCACTTCGCACCACAAGTTTCTTTGCCATCTTTCTTTCATCAATTTTAATGAGTGCTGTTAGCTGTAATCAAACCCTTGCTACAATGCTGACTTTCGAACTGAATGATGACCTTGTACCAGACAGATACAAGTTAGCCATCTACCTTGAGAATACAGTCATTGTTATTGCCCCGCTTATTCCCTGGAGTATTGCTGGTGCCTTCCCTCTAACAACGGTTGGAGCTCCTGCTTCGAGTATTCTTTATGCGGTATATCTCTATATATTGCCTTTATACGGATTGTTGACTGAAAGAGACAAACCTAATTCTTAGTATTTTGATTCTATTAATTTTATGGTATCATAGATTTTTTGATTTATGGGAGTGGGAACATTATGCTTTCTTCCATATTCGATAACAGTTCCGGCAAACATTTCCACTTCAGATTTTATCCTGTGAAGGCCATCATATCTCATGGAGGGCATCCCCCTGGGGTTTAGAGAGTCAACAAGACCAACATAGAACTCGAGATCCTTTTCACTGACCCTAATGCCTTCCTTCTCGGCAAGAGCTATTACTTCTCTCATAGCTTTGATCATCATATCTCTTTCCGGTCCTTCTTTTTGTATTGTCTCAAAGGTTCCTTCATGCATCATGATTACTTGATTAACACCTACATTCAGCATAAATTTACTCCATAGTCTGTGCATCACATCCTTTTCGACTTTATACGGGAATTCTGTTCTTTCGAAAAGTCTTATGAGGTCATTCAATCTATTCCTCTTATTTTCATCCTCTTTATCGGTTCCTATGAATACATAACCCATATTGATGTAATTTAGAGATCTTTCAGTTCTAATGGGATCCATCCCTTCAGCAGTCGCAAATAAGATTTTATCCATACCAAAAGCCTCACCTAAAATCTTCTCACTTGATATTCCATTCATAAGAGAAATTATAGTTGTAGATTCATCAACACTTTTTCTAACTGTTTCAATGGCACTTTCCAGGCTAGTTGACTTTACTGCAAATATGATCAATTGAGACTTGCTAACACCTTCTCCAGAAACCACTTTGAAGTCGTAACTCTTGCCATTTATGATTCTGTGCCCATAATCTGTAATTTGGGCTCTTTCTTTATCAATAATAAATTCAACATAGTCACTGCCTAGCTTATCATAAAGAAAGCTACCGAAGATGAGGCCAAGTGAACCCATCCCAACTATTGAAACCCTTGTTATTTCCATTCATAATCACTCCTTCTAACCAAAATCATATTAAGTATGTTTATATCATTTACCATCAATTTGTGAATCTATTAAACTATAAAATGCTGAAAATATTCTCAATAACTCTCCAGACCAGTAGCTCAGAATTATAGATTATGTAATTCCTAAGATCCGAACAACTTGAATCTTAAAAATGCAAACCGATTCATTTAGACATCAAAAAATAAATATAGTTAGGAAAATCCGAACATGAAAAAAGCCTTGAAAAATCAAGGTTTTTTATCTTGGTGTACCCAGAGGGATTCGAACCCCCGGCCTACTGGTTCGTAGCCAGTTACTCTATCCAGCTGAGCTATGGGTACATAGCATATTGGAGCGGGTGAAGGGAATCGAACCCTCGCAACCAGCTTGGAAGGCTGGGGCTCTACCACTGAGCTACACCCGCATTTAAAAAAATGAAGAAACATCTTTCTTCATTCAAGTTCATTTGGAGCGGAAGACGAGATTCGAACTCGCGACCCTCGCCTTGGCAAGGCGATGCTCTACCACTGAGCCACTCCCGCATATTTATTAAGTTTATTTGGTGGAGGAGAGTGGATTTGAACCACTGAAAGCTTAGCTAACGGATTTACAGTCCGTCCCCTTTGGCCACTCGGGAACTCCTCCATATCTATTCCCTTGCTATGCATCAATACTAAAGGACACCTAACGATTTCCTATGGAGTACTTCAATGGAGCTGGCGAGAGGACTTGAACCCCCAACCTACTGATTACAAGTCAGTTGCTCTGCCGATTGAGCTACGCCAGCTTAAGCAATTGACAATTACATAATTGACAGTTGACAATTAAATAATTATCCTTAAAATGTTTGTTATGTTTCAATTTTCAATTGTCAATTGTACACTGTCAATTGAAAATTGGCGACCTGGAAGGGACTCGAACCCTCGACCTCCAGCGTGACAGGCTGGCATTCTAACCAACTGAACTACCAGGCCAATGGTAGTTAATAGCTAATAGCTAATAGTGAATAGTGATTTTGGTCTATCTCTTAAGCTTTGTGTTTATCACTCTTACTTATTCACTGTTACTTATTCACTTGAAATTAGTGGTGGGCACAACAGGGCTCGAACCTGTGACCCCCTGCTTGTAAGGCAGGTGCTCTCCCAACTGAGCTATGCGCCCACTAATGGTGACCCTACCGGGACTCGAACCCGGGTTACCGCCGTGAAAGGGCGGTGTCTTAACCGCTTGACCATAGGGCCTTGTTTATTGTTGGAGTGGTGGAGCGGATAATTATGTAGTGGTTGCACCAACCTGGCACTCCGCAATTGATTTCCTACGGAGTAAATTATGGTTGCACCAACCTGGCACTCCGCAATTGATTTCCTACGGAGTAAATTATGGTTGCGGGAGTAGGATTTGAACCTACGACCTCCGGGTTATGAGCCCGACGAGCTACCAGACTGCTCCATCCCGCGACATTTTTACCTACTATTAAATCCCGGCATACTCTGGCTCTCAGGGTGGGACTCGAACCCACAACCTACCGGTTAACAGCCGGTTGCTCCGCCATTGAGCTACCTAAGAATAGAGTCGGCTGCGTTTGCCAAATCATAGATTTGGACTGCGCGACATCTGACCTGCTAAAGCTTACTTCCGTTCGCTATGTTAGGTCATTAGTCTGGCAACTTCCTACTCTCCCAGGTCGTTTCCAACCAAGTACCATCGGCGTTAAGAGGCTTAACTTCTGTGTTCGGTATGGGTACAGGTGTCTCCCTCTTGCTATCGTCACCAGACGAAAACTAAATCTTTCTAAGAACAAACACTACTTCTTTCAATTCACAATTCTCAGTTCACAGTTCACAATTACTCGGGTCATTCTCTTGGGTCTTAGACCCTAAATCCTTACTTCCACAATTGTGCATTGTGCATTGTCAATCGTCAATTGGTTTAGGTCAAGTCCTCGACATATTAGTATCTCTTAGCTTCAAGCATTGCTGCTCTTTCACCTGAGACCTATCTACCAGGTCGTCTTCCTGGTGTCTTACTCACTTCCGTGATGGGAAATCTCATCTTGAGGGGGGCTTCGTGCTTAGATGCCTTCAGCACTTATCCCGTCCAAACTTAGCTACTCAGCCATGCCTTTGGCAAGACAACTGATCCACCATAGGTTTGTCCATCCCGGTCCTCTCGTACTAAGGACAGCTCCTCTCAAATTTCCTGCGCCCACGACGGATAGGGACCGAACTGTCTCACGACGTTCTGAACCCAGCTCGCGTGCCTCTTTAATGGGCGAACAGCCCAACCCTTGGGACCTACTTCAGCCCCAGGATGAGACGAGCCGACATCGAGGTGCCAAACACCCCCGTCGATGTGGACTCTTGGGGGGTATAAGCCTGTTATCCCCGGGGTAGCTTTTATCCGTTGAGCGATGGCCCTTCCACGCGGTACCACCGGATCACTAAGTCCAACTTTCGTTCCTGCTCCACTTGTTGGTGTCGCAGTCAAGCTTCCTTCTGCCTTTACACTCTTCGCACGATTTCCGACCGTGCTGAGGAAACCTTTGAGCGCCTCCGTTACTTTTTGGGAGGCGACCGCCCCAGTCAAACTGCCCAACTGACAGTGTCCCCACACCGGTTTCACGGTGCCAGGTTAGAATTTCAGCATCACAAGAGTGGTATCCCAAGGACGGCTCCACAAATACTGGCGCACTTGCTTCTATGCCTCCCACCTATCCTGTACATGCAATGCCAAAATCCAATGTCAGCCTGCAGTAAAGCTCCACGGGGTCTTTCCGTCCTGTCGCGGGTAACTCGCATCTTCACGAGTACTACAATTTCACCGGATCCTTTGTTGAGACAGTGCCCAAATCGTTACACCTTTCGTGCGGGTCGGAACTTACCCGACAAGGAATTTCGCTACCTTAGGACCGTTATAGTTACGGCCGCCGTTTACTGGGGCTTAAGTTCACACCTTCGAGGTTTCCCTCTAAGCATTCCCCTTAACCTTCCAGCACCGGGCAGGTGTCACCCCCTATACTTCGTCTTTCGACTTAGCAGAGAGTTGTGTTTTTGGTAAACAGTCGCTTGGGCCTTTTCACTGCGGCCACCTGAAGCTTGTTTATCGTTTGATATCCACTTCAAATGGCACCCCTTCTCCCGAAGTTACGGGGCTATTTTGCCGAGTTCCTTAACAAAGGTTCTTCCGCTCGTCTTAGGATTCTCTCCTCACCTACCTGTGTCGGTTTGCGGTACGGGTGAAAATATTCTCGATAGTGGCTTTTCTTGGCAGTGTGGAGTCTGCAGCTTCTCTACTTGTTTTTCGATCCCCATCACACCTCAGGATCATTAAGAAAACGGATTTGCCTGTCTTCTCTCCCTACGTGCTTAGACGTGCTCTTCCAACCGCACGCTCTGCATATCCTCCTGCGTCCCCACTTCTCTGTTAACGAATACCTCCAGTACAGGAATCATAACCTGTTGTCCATCACCTACGCTTTTCAGCCTTGGCTTAGGTCCCGACTTACCCTGAGTGGACGAGCCTTCCTCAGGAAACCTTAGGTTTTCGACGGGTGAGATTCTCACTCACCTTTCGCTACTTATGCCAGCATTCTCTCTTGTGTAATGTCCAGCGCTCCTTTCGGTACACCTTCGTCCCTTACACAATGCTCCTCTACCGATGTATTATTACATCCCACAGCTTCGGTATCTGATTTTAGCCCCGGAAATCTTCGGCGCAAGGTCTCTCGACCAGTGAGCTATTACGCACTCTTTAAATGTATGGCTGCTTCTAAGCCAACATCCTGGTTGTCTGTGAAACCTCACATCCTTTACCACTTAATCAGTATTTTGGGACCTTAGCTGGTGATCTGGGCTCTTTCCCTTTTGACTATGAAGCTTATCCCCCACAGTCTGACTCCCAAGCTTATGAGTATGGCATTCGGAGTTTGATAGGTTTTGGTAACACTATGTGCCCCTAGACCATTCAGTGCTCTACCTCCATCTCATGCTCTCTTGAGGCTAGCCCTAAAGCTATTTCGAGGAGAACCAGCTATCTCCGAGTTCGATTGGCTTTTCACCCCTATCCACAGGTCATCCCATAGCTTTTAAACGCTACCGGGTTCGAGCCTCCATTTTATTTTACTAAAACTTCACTCTGCCCATGGATAGGTCACCCGGTTTCGGGTCTATGACATGCAACTATATCCGCCCTGTTAAGACTCGGTTTCCCTACGGCTCCGTAACTTAATTACTTAACCTCGCTGCATATCATAACTCGCTGGCCCGTTCTACAAAAAGTACGCGGTCACACTTTTAACGTGCTTCCACTGCTTGTAAGCATAGGGTTTCAGGTTCTTTTTCACTCCCCTCCCGGGGTTCTTTTCGCCTTTCCCTCACGGTACTGTTCACTATCGGTCACCAAGTAGTATTTAGCCTTGGGAGGTGGGCCTCCCTGCTTCCCACGGGATTTCTCGTGTCCCGTGGTACTCTGGAGCACAGCCTGTGAATCTTCCATTTCGTCTACAGGGCTATCACCTTGTTTCGCAAAGCTTCCCAGCTTTCTTCGACTATGGATCATCCATTCCTTTGCTGTGTCCTCAACCCCTGATTAATCAGGTTTGGGCTCTTTCCATTTCGCTCGCCGCTACTTTGAAAATCGATGTTTCTTTCTCTTCCTCAGGGTACTTAGATGTTTCAGTTCCCCTGGTCTACCTCTCATGACTTATTTTATTGGGTCATGAGTACTTGAGGGTTGCTCAAGTGGGTTCCCCCATTCGGATATCTACGGATCGACGTCTATTTGCGACTCCCCGTAGCATTTCGGTGCTTATCCCGTCCTTCTTCGGCTCTTGGTGCCAAGGCATTCGCCCTATGCTCTTAATAACTTGACCTATTTCATGTTTGTTCTTCTTCTTAGATTTAGTTTTCAATGTTCAAAATACAGTTGCACCTTTCAAGACTTTCACCTCGATCGGTGCACAATTGATATTTTATAACAAACAGTGTGAGATACTTATCCTGAAATCTTCCTTAGAAAGGAGGTGATCCAGCCGCACCTTCCGATACGGCTACCTTGTTACGACTTCACCCCAGTCATTGCCCCTACCTTCGACAGCTGCCTCCATTACTGGTTAGCTCACTGGCTTCGGGTATTGACAACTCCCATGGTGTGACGGGCGGTGTGTACAAGACCCGGGAACGCATTCACCGCGGCATTCTGATCCGCGATTACTAGCAACTCCGACTTCATGCAGGCGAGTTGCAGCCTGCAATCCGAACTGGGATCGGCTTTTAGAGATTTGCTTGCCATCGCTGACTTGCTTCTCGTTGTACCGACCATTGTAGCACGTGTGTAGCCCAGGACATAAAGGGCATGATGATTTGACGTCATCCCCACCTTCCTCCGATTTGTCATCGGCAGTCTCTTTAGAGTGCCCAACTTAATGATGGCAACTAAAGACAAGGGTTGCGCTCGTTGCGGGACTTAACCCAACATCTCACGACACGAGCTGACGACAACCATGCACCACCTGTGTCCGCTGTACCCCGAAGGATAAAGATCTATCTCTAAACCGGTCAGCGGCATGTCAAGCCCTGGTAAGGTTCTTCGCGTTGCTTCGAATTAAACCACATGCTCCGCTGCTTGTGCGGGTCCCCGTCAATTCCTTTGAGTTTCATACTTGCGTACGTACTCCCCAGGCGGAGTGCTTAATGCGTTAGCTGCGGCACCGAGGTTTGACCCCCAACACCTAGCACTCATCGTTTACGGCGTGGACTACCAGGGTATCTAATCCTGTTTGCTCCCCACGCTTTCGTTCCTCAGCGTCAGTATAAGTCCAGAAAGTCGCCTTCGCCACTGGTATTCCTCCTAATATCTACGCATTTCACCGCTACACTAGGAATTCCACTTTCCTCTCCTTAACTCAAGTCTGACAGTTTCAAATGCTTACGTAGGTTGAGCCTACGCCTTTCACATCTGACTTATCAGACCGCCTGCGAACCCTTTACGCCCAATAATTCCGGACAACGCTCGCCCCCTACGTATTACCGCGGCTGCTGGCACGTAGTTAGCCGGGGCTTCCTCCTTGGGTACCGTCATTATCTTCCCCAAGGACAGAACTTTACAACCCGAAGGCCTTCATCATTCACGCGGCGTCGCTGCATCAGAGTTTCCTCCATTGTGCAATATTCCCCACTGCTGCCTCCCGTAGGAGTCTGGACCGTGTCTCAGTTCCAGTGTGGCCGTTCACCCTCTCAGGCCGGCTACCTATCGAAGCCTTGGTGAGCCGTTACCTCACCAACTAGCTAATAGGACGCGAGACCATCTTTCACCGCTTATTCGCTTTGACTGATCTACCATGCGGTAATTCAGTTTCATAAGGTATTAATCCCAGTTTCCCGAGGCTATCCCTTTGTGAAAGGCAGGTTTCTCACGCGTTACTCACCCGTCCGCCGCTAAGATGACTCTTCGATCCATCCGAAAACTTCTCTCCGAGTCACTTCGCTCGACTTGCATGTGTTAGGCACGCCGCCAGCGTTCGTCCTGAGCCAGGATCAAACTCTCATTTAATAGTTTGATTTAGCTCATATTATTTGTTCTTAAAAATTGAAATCTTTGGTTCATTCAAAGCTCTCACACTGTTTAGTTATCTAAGTCCATTGGCAGCTTGCTACACAAATTTGTTCACTCGTTGTTACTCGTGCAAATTTGGTGCCGCTGCATCTGACCTACCATCGATTTGTTGCACAAATCGGGTTAGGTCATTATCTACCCTACTTGAGGTGACTTGTTTAGTATACCAAAGCCATGTTTTATTGTCAATCTGTTTTTAGACTTTAATGTGACTTTTTATCAACATTTAGTGTAAAAATGTTCTCTTTGGCTTGGCCTAACAAGTTATTACTATACAAGGTTTCTAATTGCTTGTCAATATGATTCAAATAAAATAATTGAAAGAATTGGATTCTGATACATGTTCCAATTTCTAATATATTTTGATAAAATGATGACAATAGTAAGCAGGAGGTTATATCATGGATATACGACAATTGAAGACATTTGTTGAGGTCGCAAGAGTCAGGAGCTTTTCGAAAGCCGCAGAATCATTATTCTTAACTCAGCCCACTGTTTCAAACCACGTACAATCTCTTGAGAAGGAATTTGATACTATACTTATCAATAGACTTTCAAAAGGTTTGACCCTTACTGATGCTGGGCAGCTGCTTTATCAAAATGCTTTGGATATCATCAACACATATGAAACGGCCCGGTATCAACTTGACAGCTATAAAGGAAAAGTAGAAGGGCATTTGGAGATAAGTGCAAGCTCCGTTCCAAGAAAGCACCTTCTTCCTATTCTTATACATAGCTTTCTTGAGAAATATCCTGATGTATCATTTTCCATAAGCGATAAGGATTCAAGGCAGGTCATTGAGGAAATACTTATTGGAGATACTGATTTTGGATTTGTCGGTGCGTTATATAAAACCCGAAATTTGGCATATATACCTGTAATGGAGGATAACTTAGTACTAATCTCTCCAGAGGATTTTTTTCCGGATCACGAGAACCTCATGAGCATTTCACTGGACATGATTGTCGATTATCCATTTATCTTCAGGGAAGAAGGCTCAGGGACCAGAGAATCAGTAAGATTATCAATGGAAAGTAAGGGTTTCAATTTGGAAAGACTTAAAACAGTCGCCTGGATTGAGGATGTAGAAGCGATTAAGCGGATGGTAGCTCTCGGTGTTGGATTGAGCTTTATATCAGAAAAAGATATAGATTGCGGAGATATTGTGGAAGGGCGTCGTTACAAAGCCCTTAGGTTAGACGACCTGGATCTTTCGAGAAAATTCTACTTAGTCCACCATAAATCAAGGCAGCTTTCCCCTATAGGTGAAAGCTTTAAGTCGTCAGTAAAAAGCTTGGTCTGAGTCATTGACTCAGACCTATTTTATGTTGTGCTTTATAGCAAATAGAGTTGCTTGCACCCTGTCAGAAACCTCAAGCTTTTTAAATATCTGAGTAAGGTGGTTTTTTACAGTCTTTTCACTAATAAATAGTTGGCTTGCTATCATTTTATTGTTTCTTCCAGATGCCACAAGTCGTAATATTTCATATTCTCTTTGTGATAATTGCTCTACTTTTTCACCTTCAGCCATATCAGTTATTTTACATTCCACTGTTTCCGATAATATACGTGTAAAATCATCATCGGTATAATTTTTGCCCTTATAGACTTCATTGATTGATCTAATAAGTTTATCAGGAGATGCTGTCTTTAATAGATATCCATCTACTCTTACTTTACTGGCTTGTTGATAAACTTCACAGCTAATATCACTCATCAGTAGAATTACCTTTCCGCTGAAGCCTCGTTCCCTAATGATTCTTATACTGTCAAAGCCATTGTAATTGCGTTGTTGCGGATCGATAATCAGTATATCGGCATTTGAGCTTACTCCAAAGGAAATGATCTCTTCATGATTTGAAGCCTGGGCAATAACTTTTATATTATCCTGAGTTTCAATTATGCTTTTAAGTCCGTGCAAGCATAGAGGTTGAGAATCAGCAAGCATTACTTTTATAGATTTACCCCTCATCCAAGCCCTCCTTTTTTGTATAATGTTTCAATTTCATGAACAGAACCTGATCATGGCTTTTAACTGCCTCCATCTGTTCACTAAGGCTATTTTCCAGGTTAATCGCCTTCCCAAACAACAATACCTCAAAAGCTTCTCTTGCTCTGTTTATTACAAATTTATCATCTGTTGGCCAATTAAGTTCATCGAGTTCCTTAAGAGTCATCATATATGCGCCTTCTACCTTGTTCCTATCATAATCCCGTATTAGAAGTCCTGCCAAATCAACTCCCTCTATTTCATAATAGTTCTTTTGATCCTTAGCTTTGTTTAGCATGTCCTTTGTATACCCCATCAAGCAACCTGTTCCAACACATGATCCACAAATTCCCTCCCCCAGGCAGAGGTCATCAACTAATTCCTTTACTCTTGCAGTCTTTTCATATAGAATTTGAGCTGCTTCCTTAAGGGGTAGTTTACTTTGCCCTGACATGGCCATTTTTCTGAAGGAAAACAGCATATAAATCTCAATTAAAGCTAAAATAACAAGAGCGGCTGTTGCTAATAGAGAACTTATGCCTTGAATAAGCAGCCCAATATAAATCTTCTGCAGACCAAAAGCAACAAATACTATTGAAGAAATAGCCTTTAAAGCGTTTTCCGGAATTCGCCTTCCAATCCTGCTGCCTACAAGGATTCCAATTCCACTGGTCGTTATCATGCTTGCAGTAGTACCCAATAATATAACCAGTGGGAATAGTGCCTCAGCTGAAAGGGCTAAAGCTGTCAGCTGGGTTTTATCGCCCAATTCTCCAACAAAAAATGCCAGAGCAACAGCCATTATTGGATTGATGGACCTCTTATCATAAATTTCATCATCCTCACGTGATCTTAAAGAATTATAACCAAAGAAGATGAATAAGGCTCCCGCCAGGAGCTGTATTATATCTAATGGCAACATAGTCCCGAGTAAGCTGCCCAAGAGTATCGCAAGACTATGATTCCCTATGACGCCCAATGCTACACCAGCCAAGACCTGTTTGACCGTGAATTGCGTTGCAAATGTCATGGCTATTATCTGAGTTTTGTCTCCCATCTCTGCAATAAATACTAAAGATAGCGCTTCTATAAACTCTGCCAGCATATTTTTCTCCTCTTATAAAAAGACCTTTGGCTTGGCCAAAAGTCTTTTCACTTCATCCAATATTCTGATTATACATCAGGAATCTTGCATTAACAATCTTTCTTAGAGAAAGCTACCCTGCCATCTTTTATGACCATATCAGTATGATTTATCCCAAAATGATAGATGACGTATTCAAGATTAGTTGAATCAAATATCACCAAATCAGCTTTCTTGCCAACCTCAATACTGCCTATTTCTCTCTCAAGTCCCAAGGCGGCGGCCCCATTCATAGTCACTGCTGTCAGTACCTCCTCAGGTGTCATTCTTAGTATCAAGGAAGCAAAGCTCATAACAAGCTGAATATTCTCGGTAGGGCAGCTTCCTGGATTGTAGTCAGTTGAGATGGCTACCGGTAATCCTTTTTCTATCATGAATCTGGCTCTGGCATGCTTGCCCGTCTGAAGATTAAAGCTTGTACCCGGCAGGAGATTAGCTACAACCCCGGATTCAGCCATTCTCATGATTCCTTCGTCGCTGGCTCCCACAAGGTGATCAGCAGAAACGCATCCCAGTTCAGCTGCAAGCTCAGCACCGCCTATTGATTCAATCTCGTCTGCATGTATTTTTGGTTTTAGTCCCCACTGTCTGCCTTCAAGTAGTATCCTTCTCGATTGGTCGATTGTAAACACACCATGTTCACAAAATACATCACAAAATTTCGCGAGCTTTTCCTTGGCAACTGTTGGTATCATCTCTTTGATTATCTTTTGTACGAATCCCTCCGGATCATCCCTGAAGATCAACGGTATGGCATGTGCTCCCATGAAGGTTGAAACTACATCTACAGCATGTTCGTTATTAAGCCTTCTAGCTACCTCCAGCTGTTTAAGTTCAGTCTCAATGTCCTCGATACCATAGCCTGATTTACCTTCAACAGTCGTTACTCCAAATGAAAGCATCCTGTCAAGACTCCTTCTGGCCTGTAAATATAGCTCATCCTTTGACATTGATCTTGTAGCTCTCATAGTGCTGTGGATTCCTCCTCCAGCACTTAGTATTTCCATATATTTTGCACCCTTAAGCTTCATTGATAGCTCATTTTCTCTTGAGCCCCCGTGAACAAGATGTGTGTGTGAGTCAACAAGTCCCGGAGTCACAAGTTTACCATTGGCATCTATGATAAGAGTTTCATCATTTGCTGTTACATCCTCCGGAAGACTGCCTGTCCCAACATAGATGATCCTATCACCTCTCACAGCAACAGCCGCGTCCTTGATAACACTGATCTCCCCCTGGGCACTTCCTCCCCTGGCACTTTGAGGGCCTTTCAAGGTAACTAAGGTTCCAATATTCTTAATGATCAAGTCAGCATCCATCGCACACCTCCATCAAATCCAATCAGATTTTCTCATTAATCGTCCTTTCAATCAATTCCTGATCGGGCACAAATGGTATAGTCAGATGATCTTTTCCCTTAAACTGTTTGTTGTATTCCAGTACCGTTTCTATGGAGTTTTCATTTGTAGCCCATGCTCTTCTGGCTACTCCTACCATAACATCCCAGGGCATAGCAGTTTTTAATATCTCGTCTACTCTTTCACTTCCATCAAGTACCATTCCAAATCCGCCATTTATGGACTTCCCGATACCTACTCCTCCACCGTTGTGAAGTGCTATCAAACTCATTCCTCTTGCGGCATTTCCGGCAAAACATTGCGTTGCCATATCTGCCATCACATTGCTTCCATCTTTGATATTCGATGTTTCTCTGAAGGGCGAATCAGTTCCTCCTGTATCGTGGTGGTCTCGACCTAGCATGACAGGACCAATTTCTCCATTTCTTACCATATCATTGAACTTAAGGGCAATCTTAAGTCTTCCCAGGGCATCCTGATAGAGTATCCTTGCTTTTGTCCCTACCACCAGATTGTTCTTCTTCGCATCTCTTATCCATATATAGTTATCCCTGTCCTGTCCTCTTCTGGTCGGGTCAATGCACTTCATTGCTGCATTGTCTGTTTTGTCCAGATCCTCCTGCTTGCCGCTTAAGCATACCCATCTGAAAGGTCCATAACCGTAATCAAAAAGCATAGGTCCCATTATATCCTCAACATAGGAAGGGAATATAAAGCCTTCTGTCTCATCTACGCCATTCCTTGAGATATCCTTTGCTCCAGCATCAAATACAGCTTTCATGAAGGAGTTTCCGTAGTCAAAGAAATATGTCCCTCTATGGACGAGTTCTTTTATCAAGTGATAATGCTTGATCAAGGATTGGTTGACCAGAGCAACAAAGTCATTCTTATTCTCTGATAGCTTCCTGGTTCTCTCTTCAAAACTCATCCCTTGCGGACAGTAGCCGCCATCATACGGAGCATGGCATGAGGTTTGGTCTGAAAGCAGATCGATATGAATATTCTCATTGACTGCATACTCCAGCAAATCTACAATATTACCATGATAAGCCAATGCAAGAGCTTCTCCTGATTTAGCTGCACTATGAGCTCTATCAAAAAGTTGGTCTAATCTCTCATAAGACTCGTCTATCCACCCCTGGTCAAGTCTGGTTCTGATTCTGGAATAATCGACCTCTGCAATTATCCCAACTCCGTTTGCGATTTTTGTTGCTTTTCCCTGTGCTCCGCTCATGCCGCCCAGCCCGGAGCTTACAAAGATATGACCTCTAAGATCACCTTCCTCCTCTATCCCAAGCTTCAATCTCCCAGCGTTCAAGATTGAGTTGTATGTTCCGTGCACTATTCCCTGAGGGCCGATATACATCCAACCTCCGGCAGTCATCTGCCCATAATTGGCTACACCCATTGCTTGCGCCTTTATCCATTGTTCCTGGTTATCAAACATACCTATCATAAGAGAGTTGGTAATGACTACCCTTGGACTTTGCTTCGCCGATTTAAACAGTCCTAATGGATGGCCTGACATGATCACCAGAGTCTGACTGTCATCCAATATCTCGAGATATTGCTTTACCAGTCTGTACTGCATCCAGTTCTGGAAAACCTGTCCTGTCTCACCATATGTCACAAGCTCATAAGGATAAAGTGCAACATCAAAATCAAGGTTATTGTCTATCATCACCTGAAAAGCTTTAGCTTCTATGCATTTCCCCTTGTATTCATCTATTGGCCTTCCCTTTATCTCACCTTCGGGTCTGAATCTGTAGCCATAAATCCTTCCATAAGTCAAAAGTTCATCCATAAATTCAGGTGCTAAGGTCTCATGCAGTTCCTCAGGGATATACCTTAGTGCGTTTCTTAATGCAAGTTTCATCTCATGTCCGGAAAGCGTCAGTTCTCTTTTCGGTGCTCTTCTAATCCCAGGAGCAAACTCCTTTGCTCGGGGGAGAGTTTTTGGAAGCTTAATCTCCATGCCTTCATAAACCATATCGTTATTGACCATGATAGACCTCCTTACTCTAATTTCCCAATAACAGCTTCAACTTCATCCAAAATCACGTTGGTCCTGATTATATCTTCCGACTTATTTATGTCCAGATACATTATTCTGTCTTCATTTAACTCCCGGACCTCCCGTCTTAAGGTTTTATAAGCCACTTCTGTTCCTTTTCCAAGTTTGTCTTTCCCTCTGAGATCTATTGCCTGGCAAGCTGCCATAAGCTCCATTGCAATTACCTTCCTGGCATTTTTAAGTATCTCCATTGCCTTCCTTGCTGCAATAGTACCCATGGAGACATGATCCTCCTGGTTTGCAGATGATGGAATGGAGTCAACACTTGCCGGATGTGCCAACACTTTATTCTCGGAAACCAGAGATGCAGCTGAATATTGTACTATCATAAACCCTGAGTTCACTCCTCCCTTTGATGTCAAAAAAGCAGGGAGACCATTGCTAAGCGACGGATTTACAAGTCTTTCCAATCTTCGTTCTGAAATATTTGCCAGTTCTGAAAGTGCTATCCCTAAAAAATCCATTGGGAGAGCAATAGGTTGTCCATGAAAATTTCCACCTGATATAACATCTTCCTCATCTGGAAATATAATTGGATTATCTGTTGCAGCATTCATTTCTATCTCTACCTTCTCTTTAATGAAAAGAAGGCTGTCCTTCGTAGCTCCATGTATTTGTGGGGTACACCTTAATGAATACGGGTCCTGCACTCTCCTTTGCCCTTGTTTTGATGTCATGAAGCTACCTTCCAATAGCCTTAGCAGGTTCGCCGCAGATTTGATCTGACCAACATGACCTCTTGCGATATGCACCCTTGGATCCATGGCGTCTGTTATTCCATTTAGAGCCTCAATCGTCAATGCAGCTGCAATGTCTGATATCTTTGAAAGGTTTATCGCATCATGAAGTGCCAATGCACCTATGGAAGTCATTACCTGTGTTCCATTTATAAGAGCGAGTCCTTCTTTTGCTACTAGGGTTACGGTAGGAATCCCTGCATTATCCATAGCTTTTCGCCCACTCATTCTGACACCATTGTAAATAGCTTCCCCCTCACCGATCATTACGAGAACCATATGTGCAAGAGGTGCCAGATCCCCACTGGCGCCTAGTGAGCCTTTTTCCGGGATTATTGGGTGAACTTTTCTATTTAGCATTTCAATAAGAGTCTCAACTACTGAAAGCCTTATCCCGGAAAGTCCCTTTGACAATGCATTTGCTCTTAAGAGCATAATCCCTCTTACAGCTTCCTCTGGCAACGGTTCCCCAACTCCACAGGAGTGGCTTATTATGAGGTTCCTTTGCAAGGCTACTGTTTCTTCACAGCTTATGACAATGTCACTGAACTTTCCAAAACCGGTAGTAATCCCATAAACTACACGTTCTTCCTCTATAAACCTGTCAACCAGATCTCTTGATCTTTTTATTCTTGTTTTGGCATTGTCATCCAACTCCACCTGTGTTCTTTGTCTAGCTACGAGGATGAAATCTCTCAGGTTCATATTGCTTCCGTCTATGTACACTTTATTCATTCTTCTACCTCCAATACATTATTATACTAACAAGATGAAGTGGCGATCGAGTAGGGGAAAATTAATTCCCCTCTCACACCACCGTACGTGCCGTTCGGCATACGGCGGTTCAATTCAAATAATAATCCAAACAACTAATGAGACCTCGCTTTGCGAGGATTTCTTTTGATATTTTACGTAAACCTGTGGTTTTAGCCACTGCCTGGTAATGGTTGTTAAACCCTACCGACTGTCTTACCATCCATTCCGGAGCACCGAGTTTTCTTAAGCCCCACATTCTCTTCTGACTGGTTTTCCACTGCTTCCATATCACGATACGGATTCTTGTACGCAAGTGTCCATCTATTCGTATCATATTAGTCTTCATTTTACCTATTCGAAAGTAGTTTATCCAGCCTCTGATTACCCAATTGAGTCTCTTTATTCTATCGTCCATGCTGATTGACCATGAGCGTTTTGTGAGCTGCTTGAGTTTTCTCTTGAATTTAACTATGGAGTCCCGATGAGGCCTTGCCTCCCATTTACCATCCATCTTCACAAAACCAAATCCTAAATATTTTAGCTTTGTTGGTTCTGTGGTTCTTGTCTTTTCTGCGTTGACTTTTAATCCGAGTTTTCTCTCTATCCATTTTGTTATGGTGTTCATAACTCTGTTGGAAGCTGCACTACTTCCTACTGCTATTACACAGTCATCTGCATATCTAACAAAATTAAGTCCTCTTGCTTCAAGCTCTTTGTCAAGCTCATTGAGCATGATGTTACTGAGTATTGGGGAGAGGTTTCCTCCCTGCGGGGTCCCCTCGTTGGTTTCTTCATATTTTCCTTTGTCCATCACTCCTGCCTTTAGATATTTAGCTATGAGTGATTCTGTGTCAGGGTCTTGTATGATTTTGCCTACAAGGGTCATCAGCTTGTCTTGTGGTACATTATCAAAGAACTTCTCAAGGTCAATATCCACTATGTAGATATATCCGTCATTCAGATATTCCAATAGTTTGATGACTGCCTGTTGTGCTCGTCTACCCGGCCTGAAACCATAGCTGTATTCGCTGAAATGTGGCTCCACTATGGGTGTGATTACCTGCACTATTGCCTGTTCTATGATTCTGTCCATCACTGTGGGTATACCAAGTTTTCTTACTCCACCATTTGGCTTTGGTATTTCAACTCTTAGCACCGGCTGAGGTTTGTACTTTCTGTTACGAATACGTTCCTTGATGTCTTCCCAGTTTCCTTTCAGATATTCATCAATTTCGTCTACACTTATGTTGTCTATGCCTCCTGCTCCTTTGTTGGCTTTTACCTTCTTGTATGCAAGCAGCATATTCTCTCTTGATAATATCTGTTCCATTAGTTGTGACATGATTTGTCTCCTTTTCCTGTTTTGCTTTCATGCATATCAACCTTACCTCCTGTGAACCCTTCGCTCCGTTACGTCTTCGCTACTGAGATTCTCGTCAGGCCTATGCATTTACATCCGTAAGTCCATTTGACTTTGAATTGTTCAGTCCTTCCTTGTTTCCAAGTACTATGACCTCTGCTGACTTCTCATGGTTCGTTATTACTACGGTTTTAGCCGCCCATGAGACCTCACGGGATAAGTCCTCTGTCTTTCCTCGTCTACCTGCCTGATCTACCTGCATGGGTTACGATTGCCTTTTGGACTTCACTGCTTTTGGCCAGCTTATCCTCCATGCAAGCCTTGGTATCAGGTTTCTGTCCGTCAGGCTACGATTTCGCTATTGCTTCCTCTCGCCCACACCTCACGATGTGAACCTTGCAAGTCGCTATAGGGTTCGTCGGCAACTACGCCCCTTGTGGACTTTCACCACAGACAGAAGGCATGCCCGTCGTACCAAAAAAACCACAGCAGGGCTGTGGTTTTGATTTTTTGAATTTTCGTGAAGCAATAATACTTTAGTCATATTATCCCCACTTTTATTTGCTTGAGCGTATTATACCATACAGTGCTGCTTTGTTCCACAATTATTTGGATGGAGATGCACAGCTGTCCCTGACAATAAGTTGGACTGGGAGCACAATTGTCTGTTCTTCTACCTTTTCTCCCTGAAGTACCTTAAGTATCCTTCTTATTGACACTGCACCTATATCATAATATGGCTCCTTTATAGTTGTAAGCATAGGTCTGAAATAGGAAGCCAAAGTAATGTCACCGTAGCCGACCACTGAAATGTCCTCCGGCACTTTTATATTGTGATCATACAGGTAATTGATCAATCCTATTGCTATCTCATCTTCACAACAGTATACTGCAGTGATTTTCTCCTCGAGCAATCTCTCAACTATCCTGTTTCCTATATCGTATCCGTCCTCAATCTTATGACCGTCAACTTCAAAAACCATCGGATCCCCGCCAATATTTCCCATCCATTCTCTGTAAGCTTCCAGCTTGTGCTTCTCAATAGTCAGCTCTACATCCTTCTCCTGGGTAACATAGGCGATCCTTTTATGTCCTTCCTCGACTAAATGTCTCATTACTTTATCACTGGCTTCCCTGTTATTTATGGAAACATTAGGGCTCTCAAGGACATTGTAATATTTGTTAAGATAAACAAAAGGTATCCTCGACATATCCAGGAAAGATAAAACGTCATTATTCAGGATCTCTGATACTATTATTATCCCAGCTACCTGCTTTTGCATCAAAAGCTGAGCAAATCTTAGTTCCGACTCCTTATCTCCATAACTGCTGCAAAGAAGAAGATCGTAATTATACATTCGTCCAACTTCCTCAACGCCTCGGATTATTTGTGCAACATATGAGCTTCCAATATCGTCTACTATAATGCCTATTATGTTTGACTTCTTGGTTACAAGACTCCTGGCAACCTCATTAGGCTTATAGCCAAGCTCCTCTATGGCCTTTAGAACTCTCCTCCTGGCTTCAGGACTTACAGGCTTAGAATCATTGATTACTCTTGATACAGTAGATATAGATACCTCAGCCATTCTTGCAACATCTTTGATGGTGACAGTCATAATACCCCTCCCCGCTGTGATGATATTTCAATTCACAGTACTGAATAAATTATACTAAATTGGCCGAAAATACACTACCCAAAACTTCAATATACTTCAAATCTTTTTGTTTGAACTCTCGTCTGGACAAAGGAACTTCAACCAGTATCAGCCCATAAACATCTCCGTTTATAATAATCGGGCAAATGGCTCCTGAAACATACTCATTTGCCTGCTCATCACCCTCAGAACTGGTCCTAAGATATATATAGCTCTCGGATTCTCTTGATTTAGATACCTTGTGCAAATAATCATATGGTATAAGGATATCAGCATCATTCATCGTCTTGGATCTGACGGCAATACATTTTAGCTGATTATCGGATCTTGAATAAATTGCAGCATTACTACCCTGAGTTGAGTCAAGCAGGTAACCCAGAAATAAATCAAGCTTATCCTTCAAGTTCATGTTTCTTTGAATAAGGAGAGCAGTGTCCGATAAGGCCCCTATTCTATCTGAATCATTCTCAAATCCTCCAACAACAAGGTCATGCTCCAGCTTGAATTTGCTGGCAATCGACCCCATATTATCATTCCACAGTGCGACGCTGTTTCTGCCAAGAACCTCCTTTGCATGATACATTGCCTGATCTGCTCTTAGTATAAGATCCTCCGGCAGCTGCCCATCCTCAGGATAAAGTGAAACACCGATGCTTGCAGTTACTTTCTGCTTCAAGCCTTTAACAGTCATGGACTCAATAGAGGACCTTATCTTTTCAGCAACAGCTGCCGCAGAATTGGAATCAACGTCTTCAATAATCAGTAGAAACTCCTCTCCTCCGTATCTGCCAGCAGTATCAGTGATCCTGACTGATTCTCTTATTGCCTCTCCTATCGATGTCAGAACTTTATCACCTATTTGGTGACCATAAGTATCGTTTATGGACTTAAATCTGTCGATATCAAGCATCAAACAGGCAAACCCTCTATCGTTGATAGAATGGTGCTGAATTGCATCAGACAGTCTTTTTTCGACGACATTCCTTCTGTATGTACCAGTCAGTTTATCATAAAAAGAGCTCCTGTATAGCCTGTCATTCTCAGAATTCAAGTATATCAACCAAGTGAGGTCTTTTATCAAATCAGAACGTAAATTGTCGAATCTATTCACATTACTCCTTGTTAAAAGCAATACATACCCATATATGTTGTTCCTGACATAGGATTGTCTTCTATCCATCGATTTTTCTGAAAAACCTTGTGATGTCAATATCGGGACAACAATAAATCCTGAAATCTCTTCCTCAATATGCATTTCCAGTATGTGGCACTGCTTGCTGGAAATATCCCGCCTGATTAATACAGTCTGCTCATCCTTTATTGTATTTTCAATAACCAAATTGAGAGGAAAGTCTTCATGTGCTCCATATTTAATGACCCTGTTTTCACTCCCGTCGGTGTCGTACAAAACAATGTATCCATGCTCTGCATTGGTCTTTATTGCGATAAACTCAAGTATTTTATCAAGATTCTCGCTGAAATTGCTATCCAGGGCCGATAGAAGCTTCGTTGTGTCTATACAACACCTGGATGCCTCTTCTCCAGAAAATATCCTCAAAAAGAGTTGTTCATCCAGCTTATTGAGATAATTTTCGATTCTTGGCTCAAAATCTCTGTTGAAACCAGTAATTGAGAATAAGCTCCTGTCAATGATCGGGATCATCAGATCCAACATATAAAACCTCCGAAAATCAGGGCCTGCATACTCTTCTCCCAGCATCCTGACGGCTGTTTCATAATAATCCAGGTTATTGATCATAACCGTGAAAGCCTCATAGTAAAGTCCACTGTCCGATAGCTTTACCGCCAGTGCCAAGTTTGAATAAAGCTTGGGTATCAACAAATTTGAGCCGGCTGATTTTGAATGATCAATTGCGGAAATGAGAGAAGAATTGCTTCCCTCAATTATCAGCTCTATAAGCTCCAGATCTTGCTGGTATTTCTCTAATACTTCTTCGCTATCCAGATTTTTATATTCCTGAATCAAGGATTTGCTTAGCTCCTCATCATTTAAATAATGAGCGATCAAACCATAAAGCAATAGAAAATAAGCTCTATCATAGCTGCTTCCGCTATTTTTGTATTCTTCGACGATTTCCAGGATCATATCTTTATCTATGCTTGATTTTTCTATGAAATCGATGTTTATAAGCCTGTTCTTTGCCTTCATATATTCCTTCTTGCTTATATCTAAGGATCTTTCCATGGAAATTTTGCTAAACTCCTTAGATAATTTAAAATCACCAGTCTCAAAATAGAACTGTCCCAGGAAATTTGTATACTGCATCAAGACCTCTTTATCCTGAATTTGGACAGACTTGTTCATCTCCTTCAAGCTCAGATTTATCTCCAGTGCTCTATTTATCCTGCCTAATATCAAATACACGATCCCCTGTAGGACTGTTGAGAGAAAAAGACTCTTCTTGTCATCTATTCTTTTTGATAGATCTATAGCACGATCAAGGAAAATTTCAGCATTTTTATAATCTCTTACATTTATGAAGGCTTCTCCAATGTTGCTTAAAAATGTTGTCTGAAGAGAAGTCAGTCCGTAACTCTCGGATATTTCCACACATCGCCAGTAGTAATCAAGCGCCAGTTTTTCTGACCCGTAATATTCGCTTTGAATGCTCCCAATGTTATTGATTGGCTTAACCATATAAAATGGACGATCAGACTTCTTATATCCCTCCAAAGCCCTGTTGTAATCCACAATAGCCGATTCAGGATCCCCTAACATGTATTTAGCGATCCCCCTTACATTGAAAAGGTCTCCGACATATGTCCAAATATTATTGCTTTCTGACAAAGTTATCCCTTCATCTGCCATTGACTCAGTCATAACCGGATTGTCTACATCAAGATAATGCTTTGCCTGAAGTAATTTATGATAAATCTCCTCCTCAACATAATCCTTGCCTTCCAATCCTTTGCTTATTTCATTTATCAATTCCTGCGAGCTCAGTATGTCGTTGCTTCTAACTGAGAATTCCAGCTTATAAAGCATCCAGCGTACGATGAATCTGTCGTTGCCCCTTGACTCAGCTGCATTCATCAACTTATCGAGATAGTCCTTCAGCTGTGCGGTTTCACCTTTTACGATCAAGCTATAACACAGTTTGTCAAGTATCTCGATGTCCTTAGGATAACCCGATGTTGATAGGATATCATAAACCTGAGTCAGTATGACTATTGAAGAATCTGTGAACATATTTCTCGCTATGCCTATCCTCTCATAGGCAATATCAATAAGCTCTTCAAATTGCTTAGAGGAGCTTAATTGATAGAACAGCTCCTCAAAATTATAGCCATTATCCAGCTTCTTATCGTTGAGCAGTTCATCAGCTATTGATTTGTGCCAGGATTCTCTTTGTGACTGGTCCAGCATACTGTATATATATTTCTTGATTTCGCCCTCAGTAATATCCAATGCCTGCCCATATTCATTATTATCCTCTGAAATGAGCCCTTCAGCCTCAAGGCTGATTAAGAGTTCGTTGAATTCGACATCGGCAAAACCAGTAAGCTTCTTGATCAAAGCTTTCTTTGCCGAACCTTCAAAGCAAGATACCATCTGGAGCAAATAGAGCTGCTTTGGACTTACTGAATCTATCCTGTTTTTGAAAGCATCAACAAAGCTGTTAGGAAATTTAAGGTCGTCGTATCTATCCTTTCTAATATTCCAGACTCCCTCTTTGCTCATGTACAACTCACCGGTGTCATAGAAATGCCGCAGTAAATGGACCAAATATCTTGTATTGCCTAAGGATTCTTTGTATAACAACTGAGAAAAGTCCTTAGGTATGAATGCTATTCCAAGGATAGATTTTACTAATCTTCCTGTAGACTCCAACGAGAGATTTGATGTCTTTATCCGCAATGCACCATTTCTATTTGCCCAATCCTCAAGTAATCTCTCAGAATCCTTACCAGCCCCCATTTGGTTGTAGGTACAGATCAAAAGTATTCGATTGCCTTTGAATTTTGTAAACAGAAAGTCAATCATCTCCAAGATGCTGCTGCTTGAAAGCTCCAAATCATTTATACCTAAAAATATGCTTTCCGTCTTGGACCTTCTTATTAAGTTTTCTGCAATAATATCATAAAGCTTGTATAGGCTTCCCGGTAGATTCAACGAGAAATCCATGTCGACATCCTCATGGATCAGCTTCACGCCATCCCCTTGATTTGTAAGCTTGTACTTGATCTGTGCTACTGCCAAAAAATCGAGGATGAAATCTCGAAAAGAGTCAAGTCCTATGGTTTCCCACCTGCTATGCTGACCTCAGCCGTAAAACCTCCTCTAAGCGCAGCCTTCCTTAGAAATGCTCGCAGTAGATATGTCTTACCGGACCCTATATTCCCTTCAATTAGAGCAATATTGTATAAACTCGAATTTGAATCAATAAAATCCTCCAGCTGTTCTAACTCAAGAAGCTGTGATTCATGGCCTATTGCCTTTATGGAGCCTAAATTGAGAAAGTCCCTTTCCTTTAAATAATCAGTTCCGATAGAAAAATCAAATAATTCCTCGATCTTCTTTCGTGCTTCTATAAGGAGCATATTCCTGCTTCCAGGTTCTTTCTTAATAAATTCCTCCACAATAGAATCAATCACTGGAAGTGCTGTTTTGTCACCCACTATTAGCGGATACAGATATTTTTTGATCAGTACCCCCAATGAATAGTAGTCTGCCTTACGATCAATAATTACGTCTCTGCAAAAGATCTCAGGCGCGATGAATTCCTGAATAGAGTTTATTCGCTCATTTTCGTACAGGTGCTCTATCAAGGTGGAAATATTCAGTAATCTGATATCTCCATCAGCACTAATATATATTTTTTCAGGGCTTAACGCTCTGTATGTAAATCCTCTGAAATGGAGATAATCCAGTACCTCCATGATCTTTGCCAAAACTATCGCCATATCCCTGGCACTTAATTCCCCTTTTAAAGCCTCCAAGGTGTGATTATCGGTGTACTCTGACAAGACATAGTAAAGTCTTCCGCTGATCGGTTTTAGATTTAGGTTTTTTATCAGCCCAAACTCGTATGAGTTAAGAAGATATCTATGCCTGATATTCTCATACTCCTGAAAATTTTCTATAAAATCCTGGATACAGCGATTGCTTTTATGAGGCTCAATAATTTTCAAAAAATAGACCCTTCCCGGTTGATTAACTTTTTCAACCAGATAGGCCTCTTCTTTCTTGCTTTTTACATAGGTATCGAGGACCCGATAATCATTATTTATCAGCTTCATTTAAACGCCTGCCTTTATCCGTTTAGTCTTCGTTCATTTCAACATAAAGCTTTTCCAGAGCTGACTTTAAGGCCTCAACTTCAGCCACTGAAAGCCCTTCCAGTTTTACCTCAAGAAAGTTGATACGCCTGTCTAAAACCTTTTGCAAAATATCATGACCCTTAGTTAATACAATAACGCGAACTACTCGCTTGTCCTTTTGGTCCTTTTCTCTTTTAACAAGTTCATTTTTCTCCATCCTGTCTACCAAGTCAGTTATTGTACTGCAGGCTAGATCCATCTGCTGGCTTAACTCGCCTATTGTCATATCACCATTATTTATGAGCACCTGGAGAGCAGTGAACTGAGGTACAGTAATCCCATAATCACTTAAAATCATCCTGCCGTTTTTTCTAATGATATAGTCAACCTTTCTTAGATGCTTCTCAATGGACTCTACGTTTCTGATCCTGTCGTTATCCATCATCACCCTCCTCATTGCTATACCAGTATGCTCAGACCTTTTGGAATTACTCTGAACTCTGCAGGCAGCTTGCCTCCATACTCACCGTCTATGTCGACTACTATTTTTCTATCTGACTCTACCTTTAACTTCTTAGTTTTATAGTATATCACTTTAGGGTGGTTAATGTGCTCGCCGGTCAAGACATTAATGAATATATTGGCTAATTCTGCCATATCCGCCTTCTTGATCAATACAACATCTAAAAGTCCGTCAACAACATCAGCTTCGGGTGCCAGCTTCGTAAATCCTCCTATTGACGAGCTATTGGATATGACAAACAGTAAGATGTCTTCCTCTGAAGTGAACTCTTCACTTTGAATAGTAACTCTTACAGTTTCCAATCCCTGGTTAGCCAGCTCTTTTAATCCTTCAAGATAATACGCCATTCTTCCCAGTACAGCCTTTATGTCAGGCTGAGCCTGGTAAGCTACATTAGTAAGCAGTCCCCCTGCTGCGACATTTACAAAATAATCGTCGTTAACGCATCCGATGTCAACATCTATGACTTTATCCCTCTTTATCAGGTCGAAAAATTCATATGTGTTTCGAGGAATTCCAAGATAATTAGCGAAATCATTTACAGTTCCGCTGGCAAGGATCGCTATCGGAACTCTTCGTCCTCCTGTAACTATTCCCTTAACTACTTCGTTAACTGTACCGTCACCGCCACACACAACTATAAGATCGAAGTCCTCTTTGCAGGTGCGCCTTGCCTCCAGCATTGCATCATACTTGTTCCTGGTGAAATACTTCGCAAGAATATAGCCATCATCCAGCAACAGCTTACATAGTGTATCGATTTTCTTTTCCATCGCTTGCCTTCCAGAAGATGGGTTTATAATAAATTTGATTCGTTTCATAGTGGTTATCCTCTTCTTATTTTTAAGAAAGGTGCTCCCGATAAATATTGAAGGCACCTCAATATCAGTATATCAGTAATTGGAAATATATCAATAACCTTGAAAAAAAGAACCCTGCCGGGTTCTTTAATACTTCTTAAGACTGCTTCGGACGATCTCAATGATCTCCTTTATGATCTCAATATAGCTGGTTACATTTTTTGCATTGAACTGAAAAGCCAATGCTGTTTCAGCTAAGGTATCAGTCAGCAATCCTACTGTGTCTTCCACTGTATGCCCTGTTTTGTCAACAATATTTGCAATATCATCGATTTTCGAGGTTATACCATTCACGTTATGGACAACACCACTGATATCCGGAGACATTTCTGAAACCAATTTTGTTGTCTCACTGGTAAGCTTGTTTATGTTGGCGGTGATCTCAGGCAGTTGTTTGATGGCAGTATCCAGTTCCTTAGAATTTTCCTCCAATAACACCTGAGCCTGGCCTATTGTTTTATTAACATTGCGCAGTATCAGCAGTAGATAACCCAAAACGCCTATACCAAGCAGAAATAGAATTAACTTTAGCAAATCCTGTAATGTCAAGGTCGCGTCCATATAAATACCCCCTTAGATTTGCGCAAGCTATTCCTTTGTCTCTTCTTCCATAGTCTCTTCAACTGCTTCTACCACTTCCTCAACCTTTTCCTCTGCGGCTTCCTTTTCTTTTTTGACCTTTTCCTTCAAATCTCCCCAGTTCTTCTCGACTTCTGTCTTTACTTTATCAAGCTGCTCTTTTGTAACATCAAGTTGTTCCTCAACCTTTTCCTTGACTGTTTCAGTGACTTCTTTTGTTTTCTTTGAGATATCCTCTCTGGTCTCTTTACCTGCTTTAGGAGCAAAAAGTAACCCAGCAGCAGCCCCAAGAGCAGTACCTATAGCAGTACCCACTGCAACGTTTTTTGCAGTCTCGATTTTTTTTGCTTTTTCCATTTGTTTTCTTTTTTCTTCGATAATCTTATTCAATTTCATAAGCAGATCTCCCCTTTGCGTTTTCTATACACTCCATTTACCCCAAATGATTTCAGATAATCAATAATGTTCATATTATTAGCTTTTCTAATATTTTGCAAGGATACCATCTATAGGGCCTGATTGAAAATACCTGAAATATCTGTTAAAATTGAAAATACTATCAAATATGACTGGGGATGTAAAACGATATGTATGATTTTCATGTGCACAGCGATTTTTCATTGGATTCAAAGACTCCTATGGAATCCATAGTTAAGGCCTCAATTGAGAAGAACCTTCGTGCAATATGTTTCACTGATCACGTGGATTTCGAGGCAACAAAGGAGAAAATCGATCTGACGTTCAGACCTTTGGACTATTTCAGAGATATAAACAGAGTTAAATATACATACAAGGATAAGATCGAGGTTCTGGCGGGAGTCGAAATCGGGATGCAACCACACTTAGCCGACAGGTATTCGAAGTTCATAACTGACCACAGCTTTGATTTTGTGATAATGTCAATTCATGCAATTGATAGCAAAGACATCTTTCTTGAATTTAATAAAATGGAGCTCTCCCAGGGGGAAATAATAAACAGATACTATGATTCAGTCCTTGATTGCATTGATTCCTTTGATGATTATGATGTGCTTGGCCATTTAGACTATATCGATCGCTATCTTTTTACAGATTGTGCACCAATTAAATATGATTTCTATATGGATAAAATTGAAGTTATACTAAAGAAGCTTATAGATAAGGGAAAGGGAATCGAAGTCAACACTGGAGGCCTAAGGTATAATCTTGAAAGCTTTCACCCTAAGCCTCAGATATTGAGGCTATACAAGGATTTAGGGGGAGAAATAATAACCATCGGCTCAGACTCCCACACTATCCATCATATTGGATACGAGTACAAGCAGACTGAGAAGGCTTTAAGAGATCTTGGCTTCAAATATATATATATCTTCAGAGGGAGAAAAAAAATTCCCATTCAAATCCAGTAATTCTCATAAAAATAAAAACCCCGAAGGGTTTTTATTCTTTTTTTGTATTCCCGCAATGCCGTCCTCTCAACTAATTCACACCCGCATAATTGCAGGTGGGTGTCCCGTCAAAGGCTTCTGACTACCTTTCATGAAAGGCTTGTCATTGACCCCCGAACAACGAACTCCCGTATAAGACATGTCGGTTGAATTATATGAGAATAACGCACACCGCAGAAACTACTTATCTTCTTGTTTATTCAATTATACTACTTTACAGTCTCGATTTCAATGATTTTCATACATTAGATTGATTTAACCTGATAAAGCAGATCGGTTATATCCGAAGGAAGTGGTGCATTTACCAGGACCCTCTCACCTGTTTCCGGCGATTCAAATTCAATGCTTGAAGCGTGCAATGCCTGCCTCTTTATCTTGTTGGATTCAGATCCATAGAGTGAATCTCCAATTATTGGATAGCCAATGGCTGCCAAGTGTACACGAATCTGGTGTGTTCTGCCGGTCATAAGCATGAGTTTCAATAAGGATGCTCCTTCAAGCCTGTCCAATACCTCAAAAATTGTTAATGACGGGAGGCCATCCTTTCTCACCTCTTGCCTGATTCCATTATCGCTTGGGCCTATACTGAAATCTATCTTGCCATTATTGGCTGAAATTACTCCTTCAACCACTGCAATATAGGTTTTTATAAGCGTACCATTCTCCATTTGTCTTGCCAGATATTGATGTCCATAAGAGTTTTTGGCAAAAGCAATGACTCCGGAGGTATCTCTGTCCAGTCTGCTTACCAACCGGATTTTCCTTCTAAGCCCCACAGATTTGAAATAATATGCAACACCATTTGAAAGAGTCATACTGCTTATATTCTTTGTAGGGTGAACGATCGTGAAAGGCTGCTTATTCAGCACAAGAACATCCCTATCTTCGTAAAGTATCTCAATTTCCATAGGTTGAGGTTCAACGTCGTAATCTTCATCGTCGATCAGTATCTTAACCCTGTCACCATCATGGAGTTTTAGTTTCTTTTCAACTGGATTGTCATTTACCAGGAGCTGCTTGGACTTTATAAGTCTTCGCATAAGCCTGCCTGAAATTCCCTTCTGCTCCATTAACTGCTTTAGGGAATCACATCCATCCTTGTTAGTAATTAAAATATAATTTATTTCTCCAGGCATCTTAGTAAGTCCTTATCTTCTTTTAATAGTTCATTTGATGTGTTAAAATCATTATATCGGCTAAATAAATTCCTTTGAAGGGTGAGGCTTAATGTCTAATGGAAGAATAATAAATATCATATCCAATAAAAACTATGAGTCCAGAAAAACAGCTCGCCTGCTTTCCGTAAAGCTGGCAGATAAGGGATTGATCCCTTCGGAAGCCTATGATAAGGATGCTGAGCTGAATATATGTATTGGCGGAGACGGGGCTTTTTTAAGGGCTATCCATAGGAATGCCTTCCCTCAAATACCATTCGTTGGTATAAACACAGGACACTTAGGTTTTTTTCAGGAGATATCGCCTAAAGAGATAGACTCGTTCATTGACAGATACCTGAAGGGTGACTATAAGACCGAAAACATATTTCTTGTAGATGCCAAGGTATGCACTAAGAGCAAGTGTTTCTATCTTACAGGTATAAATGAAATAGTTATAAAGGGAGTAAAGTCTAAAATTGTGCACCTTGAGGTATATATTGACAATAACCATCTGGAAAGATTCAGCGGAGACGGGCTTATTGTATCCACCCCTGCCGGCAGCACAGGCTACAACTTCTCAGCAGGTGGAAGTATAGTATACCCCAGCCTTCCATCCCTACAGATCACGCCTCTTGCTCCTATTAGCTCAAGTGCATATCGAAGTCTTCCCAATAGTGCAATTATTCCCGGTGGATCGATCATTATGATCAAACCTGAATATAGATATGAGAATTCAATTCTTGTTGTTAATGATGGGATGGAGTTCAAATATGAAGGAATAGTATCTATTGACCTCACTCTGTCGCCGAACAGCATCTATAAGCTAAACTTCAGCAAGGATATGTATTGGAATAATTTAAAAAGTAAATTCCTATAAAGATCCTGTCAACAAGGCAGGATCTTTATCTGTTAAAGTCGACGTTATTCAAGGCATGAATCATGATATCCCTGGCTATAGGTGCTGCCGAGCTTCCGCCTGAAGATCCTTCCTCCTCAAGGATCACCACTACTGCGACCTTAGGGTCATCGAATGGGGCAAAGCCCGCGAACCAGGCGTGATTTTTCCCAGTCGGATTTTCAGCAGTTCCTGTCTTACCTGCTACTGCAACATTCTTGATGCTTGCGTTTCTACCGGTTCCCGTCTTTACAACCTCTCTCAACATCTCCTTAAGCCTGGCTATTTCATCAATGTCACCAGCTTGCATTGTCAACGCCTGTTCATGACTATTAATAAGCTTGCCCTCAGGTGATGTCATTTCTGAAACCAAATATGGTTCCATCATAGCACCATCATTTGCAATTCCCGCAATAATGGCAAGCATATTCAAGGGTGTTGCAAGTATCCTCCCCTGGCCGATCCCAGATGCTGCAAGATCTGTATCTCCTTTGGAATCAGTTGGAAAGACAGAAGATGACGATTCGAGGCCTACATCCAGTTTTTTATTGAATCCAAGCTCCTCAGCTATCTTCAGCAGCTCAGAATGCCCTATTTCCAATGCCTTTATTGCAAAGTAGGTGTTGCAGGATTTCGCGAACGCCTCATTGAGACCAAGCTCGCCATGACCCTTTTTGTCAGAGTCGCTGAACTCCTTGCCATCGATGATGACAGTTCCAGTGCAGTTATACAGATCATCCGGATTTGAAGCTCTCATAACACCGATCGCTGTTACAATCTTGAATACAGATCCAGGTGGATACAGACCTTGTGTTGCTCTATTGAAAAGCGGGCTGTTGGTGTCCTCGGAAACCGTGTTCCATTCCTGTATGAGGGTATTGACGTTGAAATCAGGTAAACTGACCATCGCCAATATTTCCCCGGTTTTCGGGTCCATTGCGATGATGCTGCCTTTTTTACCTGATAACAGTTCTCTGGCTTTCGCCTGAAGACTATGGTCTATAGTTAGCTTCAGATTATTGCCTACGCCCGTGGGATTGATAAGATTAATAAGCTCGTTGATCGCCGTATTCTCATTAGCACCCACAAGATATGAGTTAAAGCTCTTCTCAAGTCCTGACTTCCCATATTCTTTCAGGCTATACCCTATTACATGGCTGTATAGTCTGTCGTATTTATAAATCCTTCTTGCAGTTCCATCTGATGCCTCCGAATAAGCAAGAAGATTTCCGTCTCTGTCAGTAATAGATCCTCTGAGAATCTTATCCTCATTGATCCAAAGCCTTTTATTGTATGAATTATTCCTGACATCTTCTGCTCTGAATATTTGAAAATAGCTTAAGTAGCCTATCAATATTGCAAATCCTGTACACAAGGATGCAAGTAGTATCAATATCCTCTTCTTTTCCAGATTCATCTGATCTCCTCCCTGGTAAGCTTTTCAGATGCACCCTGAAGTATCCCCAGCGCAATAAAGCTGGATAATACGGAGGTGCCTCCATAAGACACGAATGGCAGAGTCAAACCGGTAAGAGGGATAACCTTTGTAACCCCTCCAATTATTACTAAAGATTGTAAACCAAACATGAGAGTTATCCCAAGCGCCAGTATCCTGTAGAACTTTGAATCTTGTTTTAAGGCTATTTTGAACCCCCTGTAAACTAAAATCATAAAAAGCATTATTATACCGATACCTGTGAATACACCCATTTCTTCAGTTATTGAAGAAAATATAAAGTCGTTATAGGAAAGAGGGATAAAGGATGGATTGCCTCTGCCCAAGCCTGTTCCAAAATAACTCCCTTCGGCAATGGCAAATAATGATTGGGTAATTTGGTATCCCTTGTTATCAATATACGGCCAGGGGTTAAGCCAGGTCATGATTCTTACCTTCACGTGGTCGAAAAGGATATAAGCTGTAATGCCGCCGATAGTGAATAATCCAAGATTTGCTCTGATTGCCATTCTATCATTGGAATAGATATACTGCAATCCGGTGAATATTCCCATAAAGATCATAGCAGTGCCAAGGTCCCTTTGGATGAATAACAGTCCTATAAATGAATAAATTACTCCCATCATCCAGTAATCTGCATACTTATATTTATTGAATTTATCTCTGCTGGAATAAAAACACGCCAAAATAAACACCAATATAATCTTTGTCATCTCGGCAGGCTGAAAGCTTATTCCACCAATACTGATCCAGTTTATGGCTCCGTGCTTTCTGTCTCCAAGAAGCAGAGTCATAGCAAAGAAGCTGTAAGCTGCAGCGATATAAACGGGAAACAGAGATTCCCAGAAGCTTATCTTTGTAATCATTAAGTAGCTGCCAAAAAAAGCTCCAACCCCTATAACAAGCCACATTAACTGCTTTAATCCCAAATCCGAGCTTATTCTGAAGATCATGATTATACCAATAGAGATAAGCATACTTACTATTAAAAAAATGTACAAATCTCCATCAGACAGCCTTGATAATATGTAATTGGCTCCATAGACTACTACCAAAAGGCCAAAGGCCAGCGCCACTGTCTTTATATCCAGACTATCCCTTCTGTATAAAAGAATAAGCGACATAGACATAAGCTCAAATAAGAGCAGAAGCCTTCGAGGTAATCTTCCGTCCATTAAATTTTTCATATTCGATCCCCTATCTTCTATTAACGAAGATGAATTCCAAATCCCCGATTTTTATAATGTCTCCGTTGACCAGCTTGGCAGCATCCACAAGAAGCTGTTTATTTACGTAGGTCCCGTTTGAGCTTCCCAGATCCTCTATAAAATATTCTTCCTCATCCTTGGTTATCATAAGATGCCTTTTAGATACAAAGGGATCTTTAATAACTATGTCATTTTCGCTGCTTCTTCCCAGGCTAATAGTACCTTTCAGCGAATAGGAATCCCGTACTCTGTATGGGAGGGAGTCGAGTCTGTTAAGAAGCTTGAGATAAGCCCCAGAGTCTTCGGGATTACTCTCCATAGCTCTGATGTCAAGGTAAATCATCCTGATTATAACAAATATAAACATATAGATTATAATTACGAAGATGTACTTAAATACAATCGATAATAAATCAAACATATCTTTTCACCCCCCTCTAATGTTACCATAAAGCCATATTCAAGGGAAATATTTTAGATGCCTATTTTATTGGACACCGTATTTTGATATTATATTAGATAATTAGGGGGGTGTCATATGAAAAAACTAAAGAGATCGAGGTCAAACAGATATATCATGGGTGTTTGCGGAGGACTTAGTGAGTACCTGAATATCGATGCGACAATCATAAGAATAATTTGGTTCATTTTAGCAATAACTTCCTTCGGTACTTTTGGACTCGCATATTTGATTTGTGGGATAGTGATTCCTGAAGATGATGGTTATATTGAATCAAATACGCAGGCGACTAATGGTAAGGATAATGGAAGACTCCTTATTGGCATCGCTTTAGTTCTGGTGGGAGCATTGATGCTGGCCAGGATACTATTCCCTTGGTTCTCACATTCACTGAGGAAAATCGTTGAGCTGTGGCCTGCCCTTTTAATTGTACTTGGTGTCTATATATTGATAAATAATAAAAGCAATTAGGAAAGTAAAAGCTATGAAGATTACAAAAATATCAACTCAGAAAGACAGCTCCAGAATCAATCTTTATGTAGACGGCGAATTTTACCTCGGACTCCCTTCAGAGGCCATAATTGAGTTTAAGCTGAAAAAGGATATGGAACTGGATCATGAAACTGCACAGCGTTTGCAGTGCTACGATGAGCTTCAGAGAACCAAATCATCAGCTTACAAATATTTATCCTACAGACAAAGAACTGTAAGTGAGATGATGGATTACCTTGCCAGAAAGGGATTTGAACAGCAAAGCATATCTAATGTAATCGAGCTTCTTAAGGAGTCAGGGTTCCTTAATGACGAGAGCTTTGCAAGGGCTTATGTTGATGACAAGACCAGGCTTAACGATCTCGGCGCTTATAGATTGAAGGCAGAGCTAAGAAAAAAAGGAATAGACGAAGATCTGATCAAAGAAACACTCTCAGATCTGGAACCGGATATTGAGCATTTAGTCGAACTTGTACAGAAGAAATATTCGAACAGCTTGACTGGTGATGAAAATTCCACTATGCGAAAGGCCGCAGGATTCCTGCAACGAAAGGGCTATGGTTATGATGTCATAAAAAAAGTGCTTGAAAAGCTTGGATCCGTGGAGGAATAAGATGTTTTTTGTATATATACTTGAGTGTTCAGATAAAAGCCTTTACACTGGCTATACTACCTCCCTGGAGGAAAGACTGAAGCTTCACAATTCCGGAAAGGCTTCAAAATATACTCGTTCCAGACTCCCAGTTGAGATCATCTACTTCGAGGAGTATCACACTAAAAGCGAAGCCATGAGCAGGGAATGTGAAATAAAAGCTCTGAAGAGGCCAGAAAAAATTAGCCTGATAAATAGATTAAAGCCTGAATCTTTTTGATCCAGGCTTCGATTATTTCTGTACTGGGGTCGTCTCTCTTTGCTCACCGTTTGTATTTGAATTGGGTTTAGCAGTACTTCGTCTTCTTTTTTTCACAGGCTTAGCGATTATTCCGATGACCAGAGCAAAGAGCATCCCAACGAGCCCGGCTACTACTCCAATTACAGCCAGAAGCAGCACGGGAAGACTGCTCTCAGCGGTAAGTACATCGAGAACGGAATTCAGATTATAAAGACCTATTAACAATACTACAAATCCAGGCAGGTATTTCAGTATCCTGATTTTCTTAAATAAGAAATATGTCACAAGAGTTAGTGTCATAACACCAGCTGTAACCCACATCATCAGGCTCGCATTGTCGAAGTATTCTGCAAGCTCCATTATTACTCTTTTTAATGTATTTATTATTGTTGTGACCTTATCCACTTCAACAGCCCCTTTATGATGAACCAACTCTAATTCTGTTCGACTTCTATTGCCCCGTGCTTCAGCATCTCATTCTTCCAAATATCCGGGTACCTGTCAGTCGACCATTCGGACATTACTACCGTAGAATCCGAAGGCAGCTCGACTCTGGCAAGAGGTACTTTATTGATGTCATACCCCTCTATCGAATATATTACAATATTAGAGCTTGTAATTACAACCAGAAAATCATTGTTAGGAGAAGAAAAGATATCCTGCACATCAGGGATCGCCAACCTCACTGCATCAAACGGTATTGATAACTCATCATAGCTAACCATTTCTCTCGGAGGAATTGCCTTAATATTGAACTCTCTAAACAGCTCCTCATCCTTATCCTTGAAATTTATCCTTCCCTTTAGTGTCCAATACCCATTTCTCCTAGTCAATGTAAAGTTTTCCTCATTTGGAAACACCTGATCGTCTATGGTTATTACTGACCTGGCGCCTTCATTAAATAAATTGATGGCCGTTTCTCCAATCAAATCGGAAAGCTTTATCGGCTTTTTATCTTCCAGATTATCAACTGCATAGGTCTGGAGGGTCCTTCGGTCCCCTCTGTCTCTGTCTATACTCTCTACAGAGATATAATCGTTGCCTACAAATACAATGTTTTTGAGAATCGATGGCTCTACTTTATCAAGAGCTGCTCCAAATGTATTTATTTTTTCATCGAAGTTGAAGGCCAGATCCTCCATGAACTTATCCTGATTTTGAAGATTAAAAAGAGGAGTAGCATGTATCTCGTCGTAGACTATATTGTTCTCAGTAATCCTTTCCTGTTCAACTATCCAAAATCCATTCTTTCTCGGCAGGAGTAAATGATCCATCCTGTAAATCTCCCCCAGCTCCCCGTTCTTCATCTGGATCCAGTAGGTATAA
The DNA here is from genome assembly GCF_004101785.1 of Gudongella oleilytica. NCBI lineage: Bacteria > Bacillati > Bacillota > Tissierellia > Tissierellales > Tissierellaceae > Gudongella > Gudongella oleilytica. Next base: position 1,071,072 of record NZ_CP035130.1, on the reverse strand, counting down.
TATTCCCATCGAGGAAGCTCATTATCTTCATCAAAGGATTGAACCTTAAAGCCAAGTAAAACCCCTGAGTTGAGATTTTCAGGCTCTATACTCCCAAAGCTTTGCTGTACGCTCTCTTCAACGTCTATATATCTCAATACCTCCTCGAGACTTACTTTGGCAACCTTGCGCTCCAGCTTATAAAAGCCGTCCTCCCTGTATATGAAGGCGGTCTTATCATCCAGCTGCAGAAGCTCACAGAAATACTGCTCTTGGTTTAGCACTGTGATGACATTAATATATTCATTCTGGAGTCCAAGTGACAAAGGACTGGTCTTATATTTATATATCAGATAGTCGGATGTCTTCACTCTTTTAATTTTATATGAAGGCTCCTTTGTGTACTCACTTCCCAGGACTACTGCGTCAGTATGGAATAAAGCCTCTTTGCCTATATAATCCGATTCCTCATCAATTATACTGCTGCCCAGTCTATAAAGTAATGAAGTTACTTCCCACTTACCCTCTATGGCAGATACATTTGCATCTGGAGCAACGATAAGGTCCTGTACCTGCCCTCGGGAGTCGACGCAGGATGTTAGCAGTATTGCTGATATCAATAGCATAAGCAGTTTTACAAGCTTCACTGGCTTCTCACCTCCTTAGGAAAGCCTAAAATTACCTTTGTTCCTTTATTAGGCTCAGACTCGATATCGAAGATCCCCTCATGAAGCTGCATGATCTCATCGCAAATCGATAGACCTATTCCACTGTGCGAATTGCTGTTTTTCCCCTTATAAAACTTATCCTTTACATAGGGAAGTTCCTCATTAGGGATACCAGACCCATTGTCCTCTATCTCGATCCTAATATGGCTGTTATCCTCATAAGCCTTTAGTGAAACATCTCCCTCTCCTGTGAATTTGAATGCATTGTCTAAAATATTGATCAAAACCTGCTTTATTCGATTCTCATCCCCAATTATTGCAGGTATTGAACCTTCAATATCCACCTCGAAATTGATGTTGTTGTTTATTGCTCTTGGCATCATTTGGTATACAACCATTTTAACAGTTTCTTTGATATCTACTGTATCCTTCGAGAGAGTTATCCTGCCTGAAGTGAATCGAGAGAAATCAAGCAGTTCTTCGACCATTTGTGATAACCTGTCGCTTTCAGTTTCGATTATTTCCAGGCCATCTTCGAGAAGCTCCTTATCAGGTTCATCACCTGATTTCAGCGTAATTGCCCATCCCTTGATCGATGTCAGGGGCGTTCTCAGTTCATGGGAGATCGAGGAGATAAAATCATTCTTAAGAGTTTCCTTCCTTACAATTTCTTCAGCCATGTAATTCAATGTATGCGATAGTCGACCTATTTCATCATTCACTCTCACCTGGCTTCTCACCTTGAACTGACCGTCAGCCATCTTTTCAGCTACCTCAGTTACCTCCTTCAGCGGTTTGGTTATTGAGTTAGCGATGAATACGCTAATAAGACCAGATACCCCTACTACGACGATACCAAGTATCAGCAGGAACCTTGAAATATCCTTAATAACGTTGTTTGTTGCCTCGAGACTCGATATAAAACGTATCAGCCCTACAGTTTCATTCCTGTATTGCAACGGCATGGAAACAGCCATGACGGGCTCGTCGGAATATGAGACACTCCCTGTCCATACTCCCTTCCCCTTTTCCAGAGCATCTTTAATGTCAATGGTCTGAAGAGGTTCAGTACCCGGTATGCCAAGTGAATCCAGAACTACTTCACCCGAAGTATTCAATATCTGTACCTGAGCCGTAGTATGCTGCCAGAATAAGTCTATGTCATCAATGAGTATTTCTTCAAGATTTCTGTTCGCAAAATAGCGGGCATAAAAAGTTGTAGAGAATTCGATCTGACTTGTCAGAATATCCTCTACATTGTTATAATAATGAGTTTTTATTCCATTTATAAGAAGTACCTCAAGAAATACCACTGTTACGAGAATGATAAGCATGAAGCTTCTTATCAGTCTTGATTTGATGCTTCTTTTCATATCTTTCTCCTAGTCCTTCGACTTCCACCTGTACCCCACTCCCCAGACTGTCTCAATGAATGAGGGTTGGCTGGAGTCCTCCTCTATTTTGGACCTGAGTCTTCTGATATTTACATCGACAATCTTTGAATCTCCTACGAAATCTACACCCCACACATGGTTCAGTATCTCATCTCGTTTAAATGCTTTTCCTGGATTCTCAATAAATAGCTTAGCAATCGAGAATTCAGTAGGGGTCAACTCGATCTCCAGGTCATTCTTATAAAATTGTCTTGAATAAACATCTATTCGGAAGGGCTTAAACTCCATTGTTAAACTGTTTCCTTCCTTTTCAGGTTCCAGCCTTCTCTCAAGGGATTTTAGCCTTAAAACAAGTTCAGTCGGATTGAAGGGCTTTGTCATATAATCGTCAGTACCGTATTCCAGACCCATTATTTTGTCTATATCCTGGCTCTTTGCAGTAAGCATAATTATTCCAAGGTGAGGATGATCTGCTCTTAATTTTTTACATACTTCAAACCCGTCTATGCCTGGAAGCATTACATCCAGTACAACGATATCAAGCTTTTCTCTTGAAGCAATCTCTATGCCCTCTTCGCCGCTGCTTGCTTCCAGAACCTTATATCCGGCTCTGTCCAGGTTTATTTTGACAAACTTTCTTATGGACTCTTCATCCTCAACTATCATTACTGACCTTTCCATCATTCCACCCCTGTTCAATGATTATAGTTATCCAGTGTATTGAAACTGTAGCCCTCAAGTTTAAGGTGTTCAATTATCATGGGCAAGGTATCCACCGTCTGCTGTTTTCCCTCAGCATCATGCATCAAAATAACAATAACGTCCCTTTTACCATAGGTTTTTAGAAATCTGCCCATAATATAGTCCTTTGATGGATACTTCAACTCAGAATCACCATTTACCGTATTCCAGTCATACCATTTGTATCCTGCTTCCTCGGCAGCTTTAACGAATTGTCTTTTATATGGTGCATGAGTTCCTCCAGGAAATCTCATTATATCCGTACAAAAATCCTCACCAAGTATTCTTTTTAACGTCATATCCGCCTTTTCGAGGTCATTTAGAAAATTGGCGGTATTTCTGTATATATAGTCATATACGTGGGAATAAGTGTGATTTCCAATCAGGTGTCCTCCAGCCCAAACCATTTCCAGCACATCAGGAAATTTGTCAGTCATACTGCCCACCACGAAAAAGGTAGCCTTGATATCATATTCTTCAAGAATCTTAAGGATCTGAGGTGTAATAGTTGGTGAAGGTCCGTCATCAAAGGTTAGGTAAGCCACCTTCCCTTCTATAGGAGCAGGAAACCTATCCTCCTCCACCACAATTTCCTCAATGGCCTTCTCCTCATAGATTGCGACAAGGTCCCTTAAATAGCTTCCTATCATTTCCTGCTGCTCTTTCTTAGCCTGATTTCTCCTCGATTCCCGCAATATTTCATCTATAGATGCTCTTACATGGTCCTCCTTCAAAGCATATCCAATAAATCTCCTGCTGTCGTACGCCTCAGCTGCACTGGAATTGTCGCCCAGAAGACTGTAAAGGTTTGGACTCGCCCACATCAAGGCTGCAATCGAGATAATCGATAATGTCAAAACCAGTAGCCTTTTAAGCATAGTCCTCACCTCCATATACTGTTCTTATTTTATATTATTATACCCTGAGTTGGCTTGAGTTACAAATGTATTAATATATGGTTACATAAGGTTTACAAAAGGTATCAGTTTGATATAAAGTCTTTAACTGGAAATTACCTTACTTTAAAATCACTATAAATTATGGTAATATGTATTGACCAGAAACTTATTTAGGCACACGAATATTATTAAATACCGGATGTCACTGGTAAAATATATAATAACAGGAGGGAACATGAAGCAGGGACTGATATTTACGACCACATTTATTATCCAATTTATAATAGCCATGGAGATGAACTTCATAGGTCCGTTAGCTCCTTTTCTCGCAGAATACTTCAATATCAGAGACAGTCAGGTAATATACTTTAACCTGGGATATTCAGCAGTAGGCTTATTGGTGCCTCTGCTCGGAGTATGGGCTGACAGGTATGGAAGCAAAAGACTCATATCCTATGCTTTGGTTCTATTCCTCGCTGGAAGCCTTCTAAGCGCTTATTCAAGCACAGCTTTATCATTCGCACTGGGCAGGATCTTGATCGGTTTGGGCTACTTCTCACTGAGCGGTACCACGATGTCTTATATATCTGAGTTTGTTGACTACAGGAGAAGAGGAATGGCTGCAGGAATACTAAGAACCGCTTTTGGTCTTGCTATTTTTGTAAGCCCGCTTTATACTTCATATCTTACCAGTAAATTTCAAAGCTTAAGAAGTATCTACCTGCCCTTGAGTATCCTTGCGCTAATAGCGCTATTGATGCTGAGGAAACTTCCAGAGATAGTAAAAAGTGAAGGCACAAAGCTCGATATGGAGGAATTTATTGGTATATTGAAGCATCCAAGATCCATTAAGGTATTGACCTCACTATTCCTCATAATAACTGCGCCTACTATGCTTTACAATTTTCTGTCTATACATCTTTCACAGGAGTTTGGCTTGACTCAGCAGCAAATAGGAATATCATACTCTCTGATAGCATTAGGTACTATTGCTGGTATCGGTGCGGCAACATTTTTTGCAGACAAAGTAGGCAAACTTAGGTTCTCAAGATACTTTTTTGGGTTAATGGTCATCTCGCTTATCCCTATAGCCTATGTTCCAGCTGCAACAGCAGCAGTAGCCTTATCCGCAGTATTCGCATTCGGACTTGACGGAGCATGGACTTCGTACCAGGCGTTCTCGTCTGAGATACAACCAGAAAAAAGAGGCACCTTCCTGAGCCTCTTTTATACTGTTAACGCGCTTACCATAACGCTTTATTCTGTTGTCGGGCCTTTCCTGTTTGATCTTGGAGGCTTGAGGTTTACAACTGCTCTCGGGGTAGCTGCATCAGCAATAGCTCTTATGATCCTCTTCAGACTCGGCAGATCCCCTGCTTAGATCCTTTCATTAATCCAACTGACCATGTCTTCTATGACCTGGTCTTTTTTCTTCTCATTCAGTATTTCGTGATAGAGTCCCTCATATACTATAATCGATTTGTCTTTTGAGGATACCCCTTCGTAAAATGACCTGCTCAGCTCCAGAGGTACAATTGGATCCTTCTCGCCATGACATATCAGACAAGGTGAAGAAAAGCTTGTAAGCTTTTCATTTAGAGAGTCAGTCCCGTTAAAAAGAAACTCATAATAAAAGCTTATGGTTGCTTTATGTAAAACCAGCTCATCTGATGCGTAGTCCAAAAAAACCTGCGGATCTCCACAAATACCTTCACCTATCGGATTTTTCAATGAGGCTCTTCCTGCTAAAATCTTCATTAAATTCATGAGCCCCCTGTTATAGCCTTTAGCAGAGGGAAGCCTGCCGACTGAAGGTCCAGAAAGAACAACTCCCCTTACGCCTTCGTTAAAGCTTGTACAGTACAGGGACGTTATCAAACCACCCATGCTGTGTCCTATCAAGAATATCGGAAGGTTTGGATCAGTATTTTTTGCAAACAACTTCAGTTCGTTAAGGTCGTTCACGTAGTCTTCGAAATTTCTCAAGTATCCTCTGTCAATATTGGCTCCATGTCCTCTCAGATCATATCTGAGAACGTTAAGTCCGTTGCTAATAAGTGCCCTCGAGAAATAATCATATCGACCCATGTGCTCAGCAAAGCCGTGTGAAATAATAACAGTTGCCTTTGGGCTGTAAGCATTTTCATAAGAATAATTGATCCCATAACCATCTCTCATCTGTAGAGTGCTCATACCTCGTCTCCTATCTATCCAATGGATTGTCGAACACCAAGCTTGCTGCACCAAGCATTCCTGCGTCATTGCCGTATTGGGCAGGCAATATTTCTATTGAGGAAGGATCATTGACTTGGTTTTTAAACTCATTTATCATCGTATCCCACCATATTGTCCTTGAATCAATGACGCCCCCACCTATTATAAAGGCCTCTGGGTCGATTATGTTTCTAAGTGTTGCCAAGAATATTCCAAGATCTCTGGCAAATCTATCAACTGACTGCCTTGCAAACTCGTCAACATCATATGAAGCAACTATTGAGGTTCCATCGATACGACACCCGGATAACTCAAAATAATTCTCTTCTATCGCAGTGCCTGAAGCGTATCTTTCAACACAACCATATTGACCACAGGTGCATTTCCTTCCCCTTGGAATCAAAATAGAATGACCAAGCTCAGCTGCCCGGAAGTTGGACCCCCGCCATAAACCAAGTTGGGGGAGCCATATTGCGCCTCCAAGGCCAGTACCTATGGTAAGCATAACAAAGCTGGATAAATCTTTACCTGCACCAAGCCAAGCCTCACATGCCGCAGCACAGTTGGCATCATTTTCCATAACAACCGGTAGGGGAGACAAATCACTCAAGCCAGCTTTGACATCTGTCCATGCCCAACCGGCAATATTCCCGCCAACGGCCATTATCCTTCCATTTTCTGAATCTACAAAGCCTGGGGAGCCAATACCTGCACCTACTACTTCCTCACCTTCGGAAAGCTGCACTATCATTTCTGCCAGTTGCCTCAGGATGATTGAAGGATCACCTTCATTCCTTGTATTTGTGCTAGCTCTCTTAAGGAAAAGGCCATCCTCAAGGATCAAAGCACCATTTATCTTAGTCCCACCAAGGTCCAAGCCTATTGCTTTTTTCATTACATATCCCCCATTTTCTTCAATAGCTCCTCAATAAGAAATTCAACCTCACTGGTCTCAGGAACATCCACTTTATCAACATTTTCCTCAATATCAGCCTTTAGCATCATGATCCTTAAAACATGCTCATTGATATCCTTCTCATCCAATGAGCCCTCCAAATAGCTGTTCATTATTTTTTGTAGAGCTTCATTCACCGGCTGGACGCCGTGACAGATAAGTGCAATGTCACCACCAGCCCTTATAAAATCAACGACAGCAGAAGATATCTCATAATTCTCAGCAATAGCACCCATTGTCATATCATCTGAAAATACTACACCCTTGAATCCCAGATTTTCTCTAAGCAAACCATTTATCATTTTCTCTGAGATTGTTGCAGGAAGGTCATCGATATCTTCCACCATGAGATGACCGACCATTATAGCTGGAATGCCGGCTTCTATCGCACCGATAAATGGTACAAGCTCCAAAGTATACATGTCTTCAATATTCTTCGTTATCCTTGGAAGTGTCAGATGTGAATCCACACTAGTATCTCCATGACCAGGGAAATGCTTGCCTACAGGGACTATGCCCCCATCCATAAGGCCTATTATAATACTCTCGCCATTTCTTTCAGCAACGAATGGATCGCTGCTTATAGCCCTGTTTCCAATAACAGGGTTTGAGGGATTGGAGGATACATCAAGAACAGGACTGAAATTAAGGTTGAAGCCAAGATTTCTAAGCTTGGATGCCTGTACTGCACCATATGAATATGACAAATCAAGATCATCCTCTTCACCTAATTTAGCTGCAGGAGGCAGATTGTCAAATATCCCAGAAAGTCTTGATACCCGTCCGCCTTCCTCATCTATGCCTATAATAAGCGGCAAAGGATTGCCCTCATTTGCAGCAATCAAGCTATTGATCAGTTCCTTAACCTGATCTGCATCCTTAATATTCCTCTGAAAGAGTATTACTCCCCCAATTTTATTTTCTGATATCAGGTTAAGCTCCTCTTCAGTTGCAGTGAAGCCTCCAATTCCGATCATAACCATTTGACCCAGCTTTTCCTCAAAGGTCATCCCCATTATTCTTTCCTTCAAGATCTCCTCTTCTGTAGGCTCAGGTTTTTCAACAGGTTCCAAGGGCTCTCTTGAAGGCTCTTCAGCCGAGGGAGGCAATTGCTCCTTCAATGGAGAACATCCAACGGTCAAAAGCACCAGAAGGATTGAAATTATTATGAATATCCTTGGCAACAAGGTACTTCTCATATCATCAACACCTGTCTCCGATAAATTCTCTCAACAAAGAATTTGGAGGTATCTGACCCTCATTTTCGATCGACCTGAAATATCTTAAGAACTTGATAAGCTTTTTTGCTTCGCTGAAGTAAACACTGTCAGGGCCTATCTCTTCGAGTAGTGGAAGGATATATTTCTTCAGCACAGACATCTCATAGACCAATGATGAGTTAAACATTGCATCAGCCTCCTCCTGGAATGGAAAGATATGCTTTTCCTCTCCTTCTCTAACGCCCTGCCACATATCAAGGGTCCTTAAAGGTCCATTACCCCTGTATTTCACGTCACGAACCATCCTTCTGATAAGTCTGGTATCTGTTGTGGCAATACGGTTGTGGTTATCTATGTTGAGCTGGGTAAGCGCAGAAATGTATATCTTGAATTTATTTTTCTCAGGAATACCAGTTGTAAGCTTGGGGTTCAGAGCATGAATGCCTTCAATAACGATCGGGTGATCCTTGTCGACCTTTATCCATTTGCCTGACTTCTCCCTTCTTCCAGTAACAAAGTTGAACCTTGGAAGCTCTATGGTATCGCCCTCGAGAAGTGATATTAGGTCCATGTTGAAGGATTCGAGATCTATCGCCTCAAGTGCTTCAAAGTCCGGCTGCCCATCCTTCTTCAAGGGAGTTTTTTCACGATCCACAAAATAATCGTCCACAGAAATAGCTACAGGCCTCTTCCCATTAACCCTAAGCTGAGTCGAAAGCCTTCCTGCAAAGGTAGTTTTCCCTGAGGATGAAGGACCTGCGATCAATATCATAGTAATATCTGAGTCCTTGCTGATCCTGTCAGCGATCTCAGCTGTTCTTTTTTCGTGAAGAGCTTCTGATATCCTAATGATCTCCTCAATTTCTCCGTTTAGAATCTTCTCATTGAGGGATCCTATATTTGAGAGGTCAAGGATCTCCAGCCAGTCACTAGCCTCTTTGAATATCTTCGCAAGATTTCTCTGATCATGGAAATTATTCATATTATAGTGATTTTTTCTGCTGGGAAATAGTATGATGACCCCTGGGTAGTAGTATTTGAGCATGAACTCATCAGCGTATCCTGTTGAGGGTGCCAGGTAGCCATGAAATGAATCAATGTGATCACCGATCGTGTACACGCTGACCTTTTCCTTTTCAAGAGACGAGAATAGCCTTACCTTGTCCTTATAGCCCTCTCTTCTGAATATTTCCACAGCTTCCTCCCTTGGGTAGTCGCTGCGTCTTATTGGGGTATCCCTTTTAATAACTTCTTTCATTCTGTCCTCAAGAGCTCTGGTTTCACTAAAGGAGATACCATGTTTGTCATCCAGCTCTGCATAAAGCCCAGGACCAAGAAAATGGTGGATGATGGCGTCGTTACCCGGAAACAGCTCCCTGCAGGCGATAATGAAAACTGCCGATATGGTCTTCGTATATATCCTGTATCCATCCACATCACGATTATCAATAAATTGTACTACCATACCATCCTCAGGACTTTTATACAGCGGCCAAATCTCATTGTTTATTCTTGCCCCAAGATAGCGTTTGTAATCTTCACCATACACTGTCTTGGAAATCTCCTGAAGTGTTGCACTGCCATGGATCTCCAACTCACCGTAGCCTTCAACGGCTATCCTTATCAAATCAAGCATAATATCCTCCTTCATCGAAATAACTCTTGTTCGATTTTAACGTAAAGCTGGTCCGGCTCTGCGATAAACTCCCTGCTATTAAGGTAATCAAGCTTCTCCTCAAGACCATTCAGCACGATCCTGTATCCGTGAAGCCACTGGTTCTCAAGACCATACTTTTTTCTAAATTCATCATTTACAACTGAATTCCCATACTTTCGATCACCAATTACTGGATAACCCATTGTTTGAAGAGTACTCCTTATCTGATGAGTCCTCCCGGTTATAAGTTCAACCTCAAGTAGTGAATATCCTCCTTTTGACATAATGACCCTGAATTTTGTGTAAACATCCTTGGATCTTTCGCCCTGCTTATCTGAAATATCAACAAGATTCCTATCTTCATCCTTGATCAGGAACCCCTTATGCTCAAAATCTTCTTTGATTGTTCCCTTTACTATGGTTTTGTAATACTTCCTGACGCTGCCTTCCTTTATCGCTTTATTTACAAGCCTCAATGCCTCGGAGTTCTTGGCACCTATTATTACTCCCGATGTATTTCGATCCAACCGATTGCAGATTGATGGTGAAAAGGTCTTTTCGATCCTGGGTATGTAATCGCCTTTTTGGATCAGATACGTTATCAGTGAGTCTACGATATTCTCCTCGAACTCCTCGCCTGCACCATGAGATAAGATCCCCGCAGGTTTATTTATCAAAACAAGATTCTCATCCTCGTAAATTATACGAGGAGCGAGCTTGGATTTCCTTACTTCCTTTGTGCCAATGAATTTATCTATAGTCTCATCAGAAAGGTAAAGCTGTATAGTGTCTCCTTCGAAAATCATCATTTCTGGTGATGCCTTGGACTCGTTAACCTTTATATTTTTCTTTCTCAGCATCTTGTAGATAAAGCCAGTTCCGGCCTCATCCATATATTTTTTAAGAAATCTGTCAAGCCTTTGATTGCTGTCGTTTTTCCCAACCCTTATCTCTCTCAAAGTTTATCTCACCTTTTCCTCTTTATTATGCTATAATTATACTATAATTTGACATTGAATTGAAAACAAACTGAATTTGAAGGTCATGAGGTGGATATATGAATAGCTTTGAAAAGCTTAGGGATATTTTGTATGATTCCATAGATTACGTTTTTATGCTTGCAATTATTGTAGTTGTTGCGTTGGTTATTGGCTGGAGACTTGACGTTCTATTTGCAAAGGATGCTCTCGAAATACCTCCGTCAACAGTTGTCGTAGATAACTCCGAAAGACCTCAGGATATCGAAGATGAGCCATCTGACGACCCTGCTGAAGACCCTTCTGCAGAAGAACCTGCAGATGCCCCCTCTCAGGAGGAACCCCTGTCAGAGCCTTCTGATGAACCTCAACCTGCACCACCTCCGCCAGCTCCGCAAACTCAAACAGTTAAGATCATTATCCCCGAGGGGAGTCTCCCCGGAAAGATCGGGCTGATACTGGAGGAAAATGGTGTAGTATCCAGCAGCAGGGATTTTCTTGCTAAGGTAGTTGAAATGAAGCTGGATACGAAGCTTAAATCAGGGACATTCACAATTCAGAAGGGACTATCTATAGAAGAAGTCGTAAGGATAATTACAAAATAACGTCACCACCAGTGACGTTATTTTAATAGGTCTCATTAATGTATTCATCTATTAAAGACTTCCTTCTGCCCTCAAAAAATACTCCTTCCTTCTGGAGGATTTCCAAAAGCCACGTTGCCTTGGAGTGAAAAATTGCCTCCTTGTAATCCAGCAGGACTATTTCATACAGTTTATCCTTCAGATTTCGGGATTCACATTTTACGAAATATGCCTCAACACCCTTAAAATCGATTATTTTAAGCACATCCAAGGCGGATCTGTCCTTTTCATGATAATATTTATATCCCTTATTGAGATATTCAATATAATATTTCTGGTGTTTTTTTGAGTTTCTAAGCTCCATAGCCATCATTCTGAAGTACTTGGCAAGAACATTATAATACTGGTAGTTATACATTCCCTTTTCATAGCTGTCTACTCTGATAAACGGTTTTACATTCATCCTTGTAACAAAATCATAATTGCTTTCAAGAAACTCTCTTTTAGAAATGTCTCCATTCTGAAGTTGAAGTATAAGCGAAGACCTGTTGTCAAAGAAGGTCTCGAACAAACCCTTTTTCCCGTGATAAATCAATATTTACACCCATTCTAAGATCTAATTTGCAGACATTACCGTCTGCATCCATATTATACCATACCAACTTCCCTTTTCAAAACTCCAATTTCATTGTCCGTCAGCTCCCTGTATTCGCCTTCCCCAAGTTGATTATCCAACACCAGTGGCCCCATTCTTATTCTCTTTAGATAGACCACCCTTAAGCCATGGGCTGCAAACATTCGTTTTACCTGGTGGTACTTTCCCTCCTGTATGGTGACCTGTACTGTAGAGATCAATTCTGACCTTTCTATTTCAAGCTCTGCTGGTAATGTCAGATAACCATCCTCCAGCTGTACGCCTTTTCTAAAGCTTTCAATATGCTCAGGCAATACCACACCATCGATTTCAGCATAATAGGTCTTGTCTACTCCTTTTCTTGGCGATAGTAAAAGATGGGCAAGCTGACCGTCGTTAGTTATCAACAGGAGACCTTCCGTATCCTTGTCCAGCCTTCCCACCGGAAAAGGCCTGAAGCCCTTCCAATAGTCATCAAGGAGTTCAATTACTACCGATTCTCTCGGATCATCAGTAGATGAAACCATGCCTTGGGGTTTATTTAACATCAGGTAGATAAATTCTCTGTACTTTATCTCACGTCCCTTTAAGCATACCCTGTCCACTCCAGGCACTACCTTAGCTTCCGGCGACGTCGCCAAAACACCATTTACAGTTACAAAGCCAGACTTGATCATATCCTTTACCTGGGTCCTGCTGCCAGTGCCCATATTAGACAATAGCTTGTCCAATCGTTCCTTCTTCATGGGCATACCATCCCCCTAAAAAATCCGGGGAGCCCTAAGGCTCCCCTTTTGTTTATTCTTCAATCTCGTAGCAGTAAGATCTCAGGTTCTCAGGGATCTTGTCCATTGTGTAATCGATGTTGATGTAGAACTCAACCTCATATTTTGAGGCGATCTTGTTCAAGGAATCTATTAAGTAAACAATATCCTTCAGCTCAAGACTCATTACCTTGTAGATGCCATCTACGTAGATCTTCTCCAGATCGTAATCCATAGCCATGATCCCACACAAAAAGCCATAGAAAGACTGTACGTTAAGTACATTGAATTCCATGGCATTAATAAGTCTCACATTATAATTCAAGCTGAAGATATGATTATCGTCAACGTCAACAAAAGCTATGTTTCCATTCCCCTCAAGCATGTCCTTATTGGCATTATCGATCAGCCACTTGGTTTTGCCTGAGCCCTTTGTACCTAAAATGAACTTAACCATGATAATCCACCTTACCTTTCTTTGTCTTTATATTTGTGTAATTTGGTTAAAGATTAAAGATTTTTAAGGCTTTACCATCAAGGTAATCAAATCTTCTACCTTGACGCGTATTTTCTTCCATCATCCTGTGTATGATCTCATCCCTGATCTTCCACCAGGATTCCTGCCAATTGACGAATACCGAGCCTTTCTCCGGAGCTCTCCCTATGATCCGTTGTACTACAATTTCCGGATCCAGCAGTTCCAAGAATGCTATTACCCTCTTTACGTATTCGTCCCTCGAATGCAGCTGAAGCTCACCATTGGCATATTGTGCCGCCATTAATGTACTTTCCATTAGATACAGACTGTGAAGCTTTACCTCATCGACTCCAAGTGCCGACAGTATTCGCGCTCCCTCTTCCACATCCTCCAAATCGTCCCAGGGTAGGTTGAGGATCATGTGAGTGCAAACCCTAAGTCCGTATCTCTTTGCCATCAATACAGCATCAATGAACTCAGCCAATCCATGCCCTCGGTTTATTTTCCTCAAGCTATGGTAATTTACTGTCTGCAACCCTAATTCAATTGTTATATCTATACCCCTATTATACTTGATATCACTTAAGAATTGCAAATAATTATCCCTTACGCAGTCCGGCCTTGTAGATATTGATATTTCAACGATATCTGGCTGTAATGCCTCTAAAATCGCTGACTTGAAGGTTTCGAACCCCATGTAAGTGTTAGAAAAATTCTGAAAGTAGGCTATGAACTTTTCAGCTTTGTATTTTCTGCGGATCAGGTCCTTATTTTCCTTCAACTGGGCAGCTATACTCATGGAATCAGGCAGGTTTTCAAAGGAACCGCCCTCTTCACCACAAAAAGTGCAGCCTCCACAGCTTATATTCCCGTCTCTGTTTGGACAGGTCAAGGGCAGCTTTATGGGTAGCTTATATACCTTCTCACCGTATTTTTCTATCAAATAGTCTGAATATGCTCTGTAAACTCCGTTTCTCAATTTGAAATCATCCTTAAAATAAGATTTTCAACGCATCAGCCAGGGTAAATGCCAGCCCGGCTTCATCGTTATCCTTATCCGTGATTATATCGGCTGCATCCTTCGCCAACTGGCTTCCGTTTTTCATGGCTATGCCGATTCCGGCATTCAATATCATCTCAACGTCGTTGTTATCATCGCCAATAGCCAGTATCTCTTCCCTTTTTATCCCATTTAGAGTCGCATACTCATACAGGGTCTTCCACTTGCTTCCACCAGGATTCATGGCCTCATACATTGCCTCAGCAATTTTTATATTCTCAAGGACATGAGAGCTATATCTGTCAGGATACTTAAAATCGATCCTGGATCTGAAATCCTTGAGTATGGCAGACTTGCCCGGGTATACTACTGCAAGTACTCTGTCCAGCTTCAGTAATTCCTTCTTAGGCATTAATAAATACCTGTTGTCGCCTTCAGTTATATACTTAAGATGATCGCTGCCGCTTTCATCCTCCTCCAAGACCATGTCGACCCCCTGAGAGAACATATCTACGTGAACTATACCCTTCAATCCCGAATTTTCTGCCTCTATAAGAATATCCCTGTAAGCCTCTGAATCCAGAAATTTTGAAATAATAAGCTTATCATCATCAGTTCTTCTTACAATATTCCCATTATTGGCAAGGATCACGAAGTTCCCGCCAAGAGCTTCAGTCATCATCTTTGCAGAATAGTATCTTCTTCCTGTCGCTATTACAACCTGGTATCCTACTGTGACAAGTTTCCTTATAAGAGCTACATTCTCTTCAGGAATTCTCTTTTTGCTGTCCAGCAAGGTACCATCCAGATCTATGGCTATCAGCTTGATCAATATGTTCACCTCATTATGAAGAAAGTACCTTGCCATTGCAAAGTACTCCCATAATAATTATTATTATTCTTCGTCGTCCTCTTCGTCATCCTCAAACTCGTCCTCATCTGTATAAAGAGCGTAGAAAGCCTCTGATACAAGGTCGAATTCTTCTTCGTCCTCAATAAGCTCCAGCTCGAACTCCTCATCATTCTTCTCCATATATCTGTAGAGGAGAACGTCATCCTCTTCTTCCTCTTCTTCGTCATCGCTCAGTGGAAGCAATGCGATATACTCCTTGTCTTCTACCTCAAAAATTCCCAATACTGCACAATCCAGATCGGAGTCGTCATCGAGTGTCAGAGTTATTATCTCCATTTCCTCGTGCTCGTGGTCATGATCGTGATTGCAGTGCTCATCGTGTACATGCTTGTTATCGCTCATCATCATTCTCCTTTGTTTTTATTTCCATAGGTATATTACCCATATTGTTTCGTCGCACATCCTATATATTAATTTATTTTACTTAAAACTTCAACAAGAATATTATAGGTTCTTTCAACAGAGTCGATGCTCAGCCTCTCTCCGGGTGCATGGACTCCCCACATATCAGGCCCCAGCGAAACCATGTCGATGTTACCCAGCAGCTCGTAAAATAATCCGCACTCAAGCCCTGCATGTATTGCTTCGATCTCCATCTCCTTACCTGAGATCTCCCTGTAGGTTTGTGCAAATAGATCCCTGATGTAGGAATCCTTCCTGTATTGCCATGCTGGATACTCACCGGAGCTTGACCAGTTTGCCCCAAGAGATTCAGCAATAATCTCCATCTGTCGGGATAGCATATCCTTCAATGACTTGACAGAGCTTCTTATGGCATTCTCTACGACTACCTTATCCTCCAGGGTCGAAACAACCCCCATATTATTTGAGCTTTCCACAAGGCCTTCAATATCCATACTCATCGAGTTTACACCATTGGGGACCAACAATAGTGCTGCGATGACTTTGAGTTTGACAGTGTCCTCGAAGGCTTTTACTCTGTCCTTGGTCTTTTCAAGCGTAAGGGTTACGTCTGGATCGCTTGTAGAAAGCTCTCCCTTGAAGTGTTTCTCCATTTCATTGACAATTACCCTTGCTTTCTCAATATCGCTGTCTGCAAGACAGATTATTGCGGATGAAAGTCTAGGTATAACGTTTGACTTTGATCCTCCCTCAATATGACAAAGATCGTAGTCGATCTCTCTTAATCCATCCAAAGCTCTGGCAAGCAGCCTGTTGGAATTACCCCTGCCCTTATCGATCTCCATACCTGAATGGCCACCCTTCAGTCCGGATACCTTCAAAGTAAATGAAGATTTGTCAGTAACCTTAAAGTTTACAGGAATCTCTATTGAGAACCTCTTGCCACCTGCACAGCTTACCAGGAGCTTGCCCTCTTCCTCTGAATCAATGTTTATGAGGATCTTGCCTGAAAGATTTTTTTTATCCAGCTGAGCTGCACCGGTCATACCGGATTCCTCATTGGTTGTTATGAGGACCTCCAGGGGCGGATGTTCCAGCGTTTTATCCTCCAGAATAGCCAATCCCATTGCAACTGCGATCCCGTTGTCTGCACCAAGGGTAGTATTAGGTGCCATTATCAAACCATCCCTGACCTCAAAAGGTATTGGATCCCTGGAAAAATCTATGTCAAATCCCTCTGACCTATCGCAGACCATATCCATGTGGCCTTGAATTATGACAGTTGGCTTTGATTCATATCCCTTTGATCCAGGTTTCTTGATTATTATATTCAGTGCCTCGTCCTGAATTGTCTCAAGCCCAAGTCCCTCACCAACTGATTTAAGGTAATCACTTACCCTTTTCTCATCAAAGGAACACCTTGGGATTTTTGTCAATTCCTCAAAGTAGTGAAAAACTCTTTCAGGCTTCAGTCCTTCCGTCTTGTTCAATATTATCTCCTCCTATTGCAATCTCCTGAACTGCGCCAAAAACATCGACCAACTGAACTATTACCTTCTTGTACCCATCTGGGATCATTATCTGTTGAGGAATATCTGGCATGAAGTATTCACTAAGAATCATTCTTTCACTATTTACTCCAATGACGGCGATATAGTCTAAAAATATCAATGGAGACTCCTCAACCAAAGAAGAAAGCTTTTCAGGATCTACCTTTCCACTATCCAGCTCATCCCTTGAAGGTATATACTCCTGCAGATACAAAACGATCCCTTCGCCATTTTTAAGGATCCTGTAGGTAAGTTTACCAGGAATTGCTGTAATCTGATTAAAGTCGGCAAAGATCCTTGACCCCAAATTATCATCCTTAAGTCTCTTGCTGACCGTTACATAGCTTATGGTGCTCGAATCCGACCCAATAAATTTACGGCCTGACTCCATGGCCGCCTTGGCAGTCGTACCACTCCCAAGGAAAAAGTCAGCTACAATAGAATCCTCGTTGGAGGATGTTTGTATTATCCGTCTCAGGAGAGCCAAAGGCTTTTGAGTTTCGTACCCCGCTCTTTCGCTTGAGGTCCTTCCGACCATATCAATATTCCAGACATCTCTCAGGTTTACCAGAGTATGCCAGCCTATTTCATCCTTGAACTCCTCGACATTTTTAAAGCGGTATGGAGCAAACCCCCTGTTATAGGACTTTTCCTTTTGGGGATTGAAAATATACTTGTCAGTCTTGGTATAGACCAATATGTTGTCGTGTTTCCTTGAGAAGCTCCTTCGTCCTGTACCACCCGACTTGTAGGCCCAAATGACCTCATTCAGAAATCTGTATTCACCAAATATATGGTCAAGTATAAGCCTGAAATAGTGCGCCGTCCTATAGTCTACATGAAGATATAGAGTCCCTTTCTCGGATAGAAGCCTGTGGATCAGCATAAGCCTTATAGTCATCATCTGAAGATATTCCCCAAGGTTCTTCCAATTGTCATTGTAGGTTTCGCTGGAAATATCCAGAGAGTGGGATCTGCTTTTTAACCTGAGCTTCTTATTATAGCTTGACCGAGTATTAAACGGCGGATCGATATACACCAAATCGATCTTGCCTTCCATACCTGAATCCAATAATTGAAGCATTGCTTTGATATTGTCGCAGAAATACAATATTGATCTGAGACCGTCACCCTTCACCAGGGATTCAGCTTCAAAAAAAGTTTTGCATTTCAGCAGCTGATCAACCTCTTTTTCTGAGTCTTTGATTGTCTTGTCCAGCAGTTCAAATTTATTCAATGCCACACCCCGCGATGCAAAATTAGAAACAGACCTTCGTCCAGTCTATATAAAGGTTCAGCTGTTCAACAAATTTCTCAAAATAGTCCGCATGAAGCTTTGTAAATCTTTCTTTTTTAGGGCTGTCCATATCAAGCACTCCAAAAACCTTGCCATCTTTGATAATAGGTACCACCAATTCAGAATTTGACGCGGAATCGCAGGCGATATGCCCTGGAAAAAGATGAACATCCGGTACAAGCTGGATTTCTCTCGTTTCAGCTGCAGTCCCACATACTCCCTTCCCGATGTCGATCCTGTTACACGCCGGCAATCCCTGGAATGGTCCAAGAACAAGCTGCCCGCCTCTCATAAGATAAAATCCCGACCAGTTAAGATCGTCAACACATGCATCTATTATTGCAGATGCGTTGGATAAATTTGCAAGCTCGTCATTTTCTGAGCTTAATTGTCCCTTCAGCAGCATTAGCATGTACTTCAGTCTTTCCTCTTCATTCATGTTTTTAATTGGATCCAGTTTGAACAAAATGGTCACTCCTATGCGTTTAGATTTATATGGCAATAGCCAAACGGGTTTTTCTTTAGATAATCCTGATGATAATCCTCAGCAGGATAATAATATGACAATGGCATTAGTTCCGTTGCCAAAGGGATTTTATACTTCTTTTGAACCTCGTCCATTGCAACTTTGGCAATAATGGCATCCTCTTCATCGACATAATAGATGCCTGTCCTGTACTGAGTACCTATATCATTGCCCTGCCTGTTCATAAGTGTCGGATCGATAATTCTAAAGAATTTTTCGAGAAGATATTTCAATCCCACTTTCTCCTCATCATACCTTACAAACACAGTCTCAGCATGTCCTGTGGTACCTGTGCATACTGACCTGTAGTCAGGCTCCTTGGTCTTTCCGTTTGCGTATCCAGTCTCAGTATATACAACGCCCTCGATCCTGGAAAAATACTCCTGAACACCCCAAAAGCACCCTCCGGCAAGGTAAATATCCTTCATTTTAATGCCTCCTTCAGTTAGAGAAACCACATAATGACCGGTATCAGAAAAACTGTTATTATTCCTGCTACCCCTATTGACAAAGAACTCATTGCTCCCTCAACCTCTCCTACCTCCATTGCCTTTGCAGTACCGACCGCATGGGATGCTGTTCCCATGGCTATGCCCTTTGCAATTGGATTTCTAATACCAAAGGCATCGATTATCCTTACTCCGGCTATAAAGCCTGTAATTCCTGTGATGGAAACAAAAGTGGCGGTCAGCGACGGATTTCCTCCTATTACTGCGGAAATCTCTATGGCAATAGGAGTAGTTGTAGATTTTGGAACCATCGAGGCTATAAGGACAGTATCAAGATCCAGCAGCCTTCCAAGTATAATAATTGATGCAACGCCAGCGATAGAGCCAACTGCAATCCCTGTAAGGATAGGCATAAGGTTGCTCTTCAGTAGCTCCCATTGTCTGTAAAGCGGCACTGCAAGAACAACCGTGGCAGGTCCAAGGAAGAATGTGATCATTGCACCTCCTTTGTTGTAGGTTTGATAATCCACGCCCAAGATTGTAAGGATAGAAATCACTATTACCATAGCCACGAGTAGAGGATTCATTATCGCCAGTCTTGTTCTTTTGGCCACCATCAAACCTATTGAATATGCAAGAATCGATACCCCTACTCCAAAAACAGGCGTATCCAGGTATTGGATCATAGCTGGTCACCTCTTTTTCTGTTTTTTCTTTGGAGCATCCATTGTACTGTTCGTCCCGAGGTCACCATTACAACTATTATACTGAAAAATACAATTATGAATATCTTGATAACATTTCCTTTAAATAGATATGCTACAGTCATCACCCCAACAATCGAGGGAACGAATAAAAACGACAAATGTCCCAGAAGGACCTCCGTCACTCTTTCCACATGCTTAAGCTTCAGTAAGCCTGTAACGAGTAGAATGAGTAAAAGCAGCATACCAAGAACGTTCCCCGGAAGTGCAAGACCAAATATCCCCTGTACGGTTTGCCCTATCCAAAGCAACAGCAGGATAATTCCCAGTTGTTTTAATTCTGTCATTTTGTGTCAATCCTTTCATACAAAGAAATAACAGGGAAGACCCTGTTATCTTGCTGTTAATACGGTGCAAAATTTTGCTCGTTCCACCAATCTTTTCTGTACATCTCATATTGCTCAGTGAATTGATTCAGATGTACAAACTCCCATTTGATCAATGTATCGTACAGTTTTGCGGCAGCTTCGAATTTTGTGTTTTCCTTTGCCTTCTTGTAGAATTCAATTGAATCCTTCTCCATTTGCATCCCTATACCGAAAACAGACATTGCCAGAGCCAACATGTCCACGTCCATTTTTCCCCATTTATATATTCCCGGTGATGGCAGCTCTGTGTTGAATGCCAGCTCGAAATCCTCTGTAGGATTTCCCTTGATTTTATCAAATAGCTCTTTTAGGTACTCTACGTGCTTGAGTTCCTCGTTGGCAAGCTCCAGAAATGCGTCCTTGCTGCCGCCAGAAACTGCTTTTTCCGAAGCCAGCTTGTAAAATTCATAGCCTTCTACCTCATTTAGAATAGCTTGTTTTATTACTTCCAACTCTTCCTTATACATGTAAACACCTCTTTTTGATTTATTTGATATTGTTTTACCCATTTTCAGGTAAAACTCACTCCATTTTATTTAATAGTGGTACTGATAGCCTAATATCTGATTCTTGATGTCCTTTCTTTTTGCCAGCCATTCATCATATCCATTTATTGGTCCAATAAGGTGTAAAAGCTGATTTTCCAGGCCCTGGATAGTGACAAGATTTATAAAATCTATGCTTGCTTCATCCTTAAATGCCTCGTAAATAAATTCCATCAACTGAACTTCCATATCAAGCTTTTCATCATCACTTAGTCTCATGCCTTCCATGGCCCTCCTGATAATATCCTGGTAGCTGTATCTCAGATAGTGCATGAAGCTTTCAAAATCCTCAGCTCTTGTACCTTCCTCTATTTCAAATATTATCTTGAAAAACAGGTTCCACCTGAAGTCCCTGTTTATGACCTGAAGGATCCTGCTTCCAAACTTTCTCGTGAACTCATCGTTATAAAATATCTCCCGTTCAAAATCTATAAAGGTGTTAAAGTCAATCGTCCGCTTACCTATGTCGTTAAGTCTGTTCAATATCCTCAAAAAGCTTTCGGTGTAGCTTCCATTTCCATCCTCGGTTCTTGAAAAAATGAAGTTTACTATAACATCGCTTGACTTTTTGAAGTCCAGAACAAAGCCTACCTCCTGACGTACCTTTACTATGTATATATCATGGATAGTCTTTGAAAGGAGGCTTTTTAGCTGAACCTTTTTTGTAGGTGTGGAACTGGCGTCCATACTGCTCAAATGATTGTATATAAGCATGAGCTGCCTGTCTATCATCGTCAAATTATCCTTGATGGATGACATGATGTCCCTGAAAAAATCCTCAGTAAGCATATAGTTGAAGTTCTTATACAATACCCTGTGATCAATGTCTCCCCAAAATACGTTTACCATAGATTTTATCTGAAGTTCAAAATTTACCACTATGCCATCTTTTTCATATCTGCCGTCGATCTTGTATATCTCAAATCCATTCTTCTGGATCTGTGGCTGCCGCTCCTCAAGATTAAGGGATATGCTTTCATTAAGAGGATTGGAATAATATCCTCCATCCAGCTGGAGGTTGAAAAGCCTTAGAATATCCTGATATATCTTTGCTTCATCCTCAATAAATCTACACTCTATACGAAACCCTATAAGGTCTGACAGGTCCTCAACAAGGCTTTCGGGAGAATCATACTTCATGTAAAAATTGTGTCTTAAAATCTTTTCCTTTAGACTTTCCGCTGATTTTATTCTGTAATTGACATTTAAAAAATGGTCCTTAATGAAAAGACTGTCATTGAAGAATTTCTCCAGCTCACCTGCAACTCTGTTAAGCACATTGGATTTTCCTTCAATAAGCTCCAGGGTCTTGTCAATAAAATCAAACAATTCCAGTTTCATCTTTACCCTCCCCTTAGGATCTAAGATGATTATATCATATACCTTCATTCCAGGCATTATAAAGTCCCCCGAATTTTCGGGGGACACTGTTAGAATTTGTCGTAGAATATTAGCTCAACAGGCATTCCCTTATTTGTAAGAGAAGTTACCACACTGTCTATCATAGCTGCATTCCCGCAGAGGTAAGCCTCTTTATTTTCCCCTGAATCAAGCAGCTTGTCGATGGCATTGTTTACTCTGCCTTTTTGACCATCCCACACCTCACCCTCAGAAACTCTTGAAAGGGTAGGAACAAAGGTGAAGTCGAAGAGAGTCTCCTCCAGCTCCTTGAAATAATCCAGCATAAACAGGTCGCTTGTCGTCTTTGCTCCAAAGAAGAAGGTAGCCTTTCTCTTGATGTCGTTTGTCCTCATATAATTCAGTATTGCAAGTATAGGGGCAACACCTGTTCCAGTAGCAACCATTACCATATCCCTGTCGGTATCCTGATAATAGAAGTCCCCAAATGGTCCATTAATAAGAACCTTGCTGCCGACCTCAAGGTGGTGATGAACATATGTTGTGGCGATACCCTCGGGTACATACCCGATAACAAGATCAAAATACCCTTTTTCAGTTGGAGAGGAAGCTATAGAATACGCTCTGTATACCTCTTCGTCATTGCCTTCATACAAAGGCGCCCTTAGCTGAACGTATTGTCCAGGCTTAAAGTTGAATTCCTCCCCTTCAGGCAGCTGAAAACGAAGTTTCTTGATCGTATCTGTAAGATCGATGATTTCAATTACTGTGGTTTCAAATTCCTTGACGTTGAAAAGCTCCTCAGGGATTTCTATTTTTATGTCCTGCTTCACCTTGCATTGACAGGAAAGCCTGACATGCCTCTCAAGCTCCTCCTCTGTCAGGAAGGGCAGCTCTGTGGCAAGTACTGGGCCTCCGCCCTCATGGATCTGGACCTTGCAATAACCACAAGTGGCCTTACCTCCGCATGCAGAAGGAATAAATATCTTCTCTGCAGTTAGGGCTGCCAGCAGTGAAGAACCACCCTCAATGTCATACACCTTTTCATCGTTGATAGTTAGCTTGACAATTCCATAGTTATTAATGGTCCTGTCTGCAATTGTCAGGAGTACTGCGAACAATGCAGTTATTACTGTTATAAACGCGGTTGAGATCAATATATTGTCCAAATCGATCCCCCCTATGATATCTGGACTATCCCTGAAAACCCGATGAAGGCAAGAGCCATTATACCGGTTATTATCAGGGTAATTCCAGGTCCCTCAAGACCCTTAGGGACACTCGATCTTTTTAGTCTTTGTCTGATCCCCGCAAGAGCAACGATAGCCATTGTCCACCCAATACCTGAACCAACTGCAAAGCCTAAGGATTGCAGGAAAGTATACTGTCTTATTACCATGAACAGAGAAACTCCAAGTATTGCACAGTTGACTGTTATCAATGGAAGGAATATACCGAGTGCATAGTAAAGATTAGGTATATACCTCTCAAGGATCATTTCAATCAGCTGTACAAAGGCAGCTATGCTTATAATAAAGACGATGAACCTCAAGAACTCAAGGTTATATGGAACCAGGATGTAATGGTAAACAAGATAATTGATGACTGTTGTGCCTGCTAATACAAAGGTAACAGCCTGGCCAAGACCCAAAGAGGTGTTTATTTCCTTCGATACCGCTATAAAGGAGCACATTCCAAGGAAATTGGACAATATCATGTTATTTGTGAAAATGGATGCTATAAATATTACCATTGGATTTACTTCTATCATGATTTAGCCACCTCCTTACTCTTCTTATCCTGAATATTGTGAGTGATCCAGATTACTATTGCCAGCAGGAAGAATGCACTTGGCGGCATTATCATGATCGTCCATGATGTCCACCAGTCTCCAAGAATTTTTACTCCAAATAACGTTCCAAAGCCCATAAGCTCTCTGAAAAAGGCAATGAATAGAAGTACTCCTGTATATCCAAGGCCATTGGCGACTCCATCAATGAAGGATGGTATCGGCTTGTTTTTCTGTGCATAGGCTTCAGCTCTTCCCATTATGATACAATTTGTTATTATAAGTCCTACATAGGGTCCAAGTGCCTTGCTTAGCTCAGGCATGAAAGCCTTTAAGTAAATATCCACCATGATTACATAAGCAGCTATAATAAGTACCTGAACCATCATTCTGATATGTTTAGGTGTGAACTGCCTTATTGCTGATATCGTAAATGATGATAGAGCTGTTACAAAGGTAAGTCCTATCCCCATAACAAGAGAATTTACCATTAGGTTTGTTACTGCAAGGGCTGAACATATTCCGATCAATTGCCTGAATACCGGGTTGTCGACCCATAGCCCCATAGATAGAATATTTTTAGCTGTTTGCTTTGCCATGGTCTATTCCCCCTTTCTCTCAGCAAGGAAGTTGTGAATGTCTTCGTTGAGAAATGTTGAAACAGATTTTGAGGTTAAAGTTGCACCTGCTACTGCATCAACATTGCCTCCTGCTGCCGGTCTGTAGGTTATGTAGCCACCCTCGACTGCGCTTGATACATCGAGATTCCTGAATTGACTAAGGAATTCTTCTTCTCCAATACGGCCGCCAAGACCAGGAGTCTCATTCTGAGTTATGATAGCCAACCCAAGGATCGTACTGTAATCCTCAGAGATACCCACATATGTCTCAATGCCGCCCCATAACCCTGGACCCTTCGCAGGAAATGCATACCCTACGGTCTGTCCGTCTTCTTTGTAAATAAATACATCTCCATCCTGGGTTATCTTGTCTTCAAATACTGCGTTTACTACCTCTGCACTGTTATCTACTACTGGAATATTAAAAACATAAAGTATCTTTCTTTGAAGCTCCAGCTCCAGGTTTTGCTGCACCCTTTCTGCGGTTCCAAATTCCATGAAAGCCAGAATAAATGTAAAAATAGCTGTCAATAGGGACATGAATACTATTGGGTAAAGAAATGACTTTTTCATGCTGTCACCTCTTTCTTTTCGGCTGCCTTTTCTTTCTTGTTCTTCTTGTAAGCATTTACCGCCTCATCGATTATTGGAGCGAAGGTGTTGCCAATAAGAATTGCAAACATGACTCCTCCTGCAAAAAGAGCAAACCCTCTTATTATTACAGTAACTATTCCAATCAATATCCCGTATATCCATCTTCCTTCCTTTGTCTTGGGAGATGAAACCGGGTCGGTTGCCATAAATACAGTACCAAACAACAATCCTCCAGCAAGAAGTCCAAACATCGGATTTGGAACCTGCTTAATACCCGCCATGAAAAGAACTGTACTCAGTACAAGGAAGCCCGTTATACAACCTGCCATAGTCTCCCATGAGGCTACCTTCTTGTAAATAAGGTAAGCACCTGCAAGGACGACAAGAATGGCACTGGTCTCCCCTATTGATCCTGATATATTTCCAAGTAGGAGGTTAAACATTGGTTCCATTGCACCTGAGTCCCTATATGCGAGCATTGGAGTAGCGCTTGATACCATCTCAACCGTCTCGTTCAGATAGGTCCCGAATCCTCCCGGGAAGCCTGTTGATACTTTTGTCCAATGTATAGTTAGCGGTTCGGGGAAGGAAACATAAATAAAGGCCCTTCCAACTAAAGCCGGGTTGAAGATATTTTTCCCGAAGCCTCCGAAAACCATCTTACCGAAGAACACACCAAAGACTATCCCTACTGCAGCAATCCAGAAGGGAGTCGAAGGTGGAAGTGTCATGGTATACAACATGCACGTTACGAAAATTGCCTCCGAAATTTTCTTTTTGTTTTTCTTCTCAAAGATATACTCCGTGCCTATACCGAAGGCATGCACTACTAAAAATAACAATAATACCCGTAAACCATAGAAATATGTAGCCGCAGCCATGATCGGGATGAGTGATACGATAACTGTCCTCATCATTTTCTGCTTAGTGAAATATTTTGCCATTAGACCGGAAAACAAAAGATCACCTCCGTTGATGTTATGTAATGATTCTCATACACTATTAATACCACATTTTACCTTCTTTATTCAATAGACTATAGGTCCCTCATATTGATGTTTGTCACATTATTTTTTAGGTATAAATACCAACGAGGTGATTAAATGAAGGCGCTTGAGGTTTTCAAAATAAAAGATGTGGAATTGAGAAATAGGATTGTCATGCCTCCTATGTGCATGTATTCATCTGACGATTCTGGAATTGTGAAGGATTTTCACAGGCTGCACTACGGAGCAAGGGCGTTTGGAGGAACCGGCCTTGTGATACAGGAAGCAACTGCGGTAGAATCCAGAGGCAGGATATCGGACAAGGATCTTGGTATTTGGTCAGATGAACATATCGATGGTCTTAAGGAACTTGTCGATATGGTAAAGGGCTATGGGGCAGCATCTGGAATACAGCTTGCGCATGCGGGCAGAAAATGCGCTGTCAGTGATGAGGATATAATTGGTCCTTCCTCTCTGCCTTACGATGACCAGTATGCAGTGCCAAGAGAGATGACTCTTAACGACATAAAAGAAATAGTACAAAGCTTCAAAAAGGCCGCTGAAAGAGCTCTTAATGCAGGATATGACCTGCTTGAGATCCACGGTGCACATGGATATCTTATTCATGAATTCCTCTCTCCCCTGACAAATAAAAGGACCGACCAATATGGAGGCAACTTGCATAACAGAGTCAGACTGCTGTCTGAGGTGATCGATGCGGTTAAAGAGGTCTGGCCTGAGACAAAGCCGCTTATTCTGAGAGTATCTGCTTCCGACTATACAGAGGGCGGAATTGATGCAGATATGATTTGTGAGATAACGGATCTTGTAAAGGACGGACTGGATATAATCCATGTCAGTTCAGGAGGACTGGTTCCTGCAGAAATGGAGCTTTACCCGGGATATCAGGTAAGGTTTGCTGAGAGGATAAAAAAGGAATGCAATGTTCCTACAATAGCGGTAGGATTGATCGACGACCTGCAAATGGTGGAATTTATTCTTGGCAGTGAAAAGGCTGACCTTGTCGCATTAGGTCGCGAGATCCTTAGAAATCCAAATTGGGTCCTGAACAACCTGCACAGGAAGGGCATAAAATATAGATATCCGGAGCAGTATTTCAGGGCATATAGATGAAAATGGGAAGTGAATAGTTAGCAGTGAATAGTGAAATTCGAAAAGGGCGACCAATGGTCGCCCCTACTATCTCTTAACGCCTAACGCATTGCTTTTCAACTCGTTGAGATCCCTCCATTACAGTCGGGATGACAAGAAACTGTTAACTGTGAACTATCAATTGTCCATTGTCCATTGTCCATTGTCAATTGTCAATTATCTTTACTTAATCTCCACTTTGTAAACATCCTTAAGGCTGTTTATCTTTTCCATATATTTGGCTTCCTGTTTTCTTAGGATGACCTGTTTTTCAACCTCTTCCCTTGAATCATCGAAGGAAGCATCCTTTGCCTCTTTTCTTTCTTCAAGTCTAATAATGTGGTATCCAAATTGAGTCTTGACAGGTGCTGATATCTCACCAAGCTCCATATTGAAGGCAGCTTCCTCGAATTCAGGCACCATCTGTCCCCTTCCGAACTCGCCCAACGCTCCTCCAACCTCACTTGAGGGGCAGCTTGAGTAGCTCCTTGCAGCATCTTCAAAGTCCATTCCGCCCTCAAGCTCATCTACAATCTCCATAGCTCTATTTTCGTCAGCAACAAGGATATGACTGGCCTTGACCATTTCAGGCTGATTGAACAGATGCTTGTTGTCATTAAAATACATTTTAAGCTCCTCCTCATCAACAGTTACTCCAGAAATAAGTTTATTGAAGGCATACCCCTTCAACAGACTTACCTTTGTAGCCTGAAGAACCTGATCGAACTCCTCTTCCTTCTCAAAGTTGTTTTCAACAGCATCCAGGTAGAGAAGCTCCTGATTTACCATCTCATCTATCACTCTATTGATCCCCTCAGGGGACTGAAACTGCATTGCCATTTGAGGACCCATATCGTTCAGAAACTTCATTATGTCTCCTCGCGTTATCTCCTTGCCGTTAACTACTGCTACTGCTAAATGCTCACTCATTCGATTTCTCCTTTATTTGTAGTTTTCTCCACACAATAGAAAACCTCCCTGTTGCGGGAGGTTTAGAGGCTTTAAATTAAAGTATTGTTATTTCTTCAGCTTGCAAGCCTTTTTGTCCTTCAACTACGTTGAACTCAACAGCTTGTCCTTCTTCAAGAGTCTTAAAGCCTTCTTTACGGATTTGTGAGTAGTGTGCGAAAACGTCGTTTCCTTCTTCAGTAGTAATAAATCCGAATCCTTTTTCTGCGTTGAACCATTTTACTGTACCCTTCATTTCATAACCTCCAAAATTTATTTCTTTAATTCATGTAACCGTAAAACAATAAATTTGAGTTATGATCCGATAAGGCCAACCAAAATATTGTTACTGTGTTATCACTACTGAATTAAAGCTCAAGTCAATAATAACACTAAAATGCCCATTTTGCAAGGGATTTTTTGCAAATTAACTAATTATTTAATTAATTTGTTATTTGTCAAAGAGCTTCACTCTGTTCTTCAATGCACCCTCAAAATCATATACTCTTCTTTCATATTCCTCATCCATAAGCGGTGAAGAAAGAAGAAAATCGGCAGTGGCCCTGTTGTTTGCCACAGGGATATCGTAAAGCACCGCTATTCTTAAAAGAGCCTTTACGTCAGGATCGTGAGGCTGTGCTTCCAGGGGATCCCAGAAGAATATCATAAAGTCGATCTCGCCCTCTGCTATTCTGGCACCAATTTGTTGATCACCGCCCATAGGTCCTGATTTGTAGCCCTTAACCTCAAGACCAGTCTTATCCTCTAACAGCCTTGCTGTAGTCCCGGTGCCCATAAGCTGGTGCTTCTCCAGAATATTCTTACGCTCCTCCACCCATTGTATAAGCTCCTTTTTCATGTTGTCGTGAGCTATAAGTGCGATCTTTTTTTTCTTCTTCATTTTTACACTTTGATTGTCCATCATACTCCCTCCAGTCCTCTGTAAAACCCTCAGCGATATTTCTTGTAAAGTACCTTTAGTACTTTAATATTTCAATTCATGATGATACAATATATCCATAATCAAATAAGAGGAGTGATATTATGAATCCAATGATTGCAAAATTTGTATCCCAAGGCTTTATGACAGAGGAACAGGGACAATATATCGAGAACGCCATAATGAAAAAGGAATCCATAGTGGTATCAGGTCACCGTTCGGCAGGTATCAGACCCCTGATGGCATCCCTTATGGCAGTCGCCAAGGCAGCCTTCCCTATCGTTCAGGTCAAAGGATTTGAAGATCTTAAGACCGAAACTGAATTCTTCCTTATCCCGGGAATTGACGGGATTGACTTTGAGAAGCTTATAGGAGATGCCATAGCTGTTGAAAACACTGCATTTATATCGCTTAAGGAGCCTGAGCACCCGGTATCTTTGATGAAGGTCATGAAGGCCAACTATAAGGCCGGTAAGGGTATCGGCAAGAAGATACACACTCTTGAGTGCATCAAGGTTGACAATGTGCCTGTGCTGGACAAAATAACTGAAATGATGCTCGACGAAAACGGAAAAATCCAGAAAAAGGACCTTTAATGGCCCTTTTTTACTTCCACTCGGTCATTCCCAGAGCATTGTTCTCTCCGTCCACTGATATCAGATGAAGGAATCGACCTTCATTCTCAGGGTCTGCTGCAATACTGGTGCTTATAGTATCACCAAGGAGTACCTCCTTCTTATAATTGACTGCCAGTTTCTTAAGACTTCGACTTCCCAACACATCCTCAGGGATCTGCTCCAGCATCCATTCGATGTACCTGATATTGTTTACGTGATTATTGTTGTCTATATCACTTTTTCTCGTTGTTATAGCACTTCCTTCCGAAACATACAAAGGCTTAAGCTCCGTATAACCTTCAAAACAATGCTCATTAAGAAAGCTGTATTTCTCCTGTATCTCCCCAGGGATCCTTATTGGTCTCTTCTTTTTCATATCAAGGAAGATCCACCGGGTACTTGCTTTTGCCAGGAGACTACTGTTTTCATCCTCCATCGTAAACTCTCTTGCGGCATAAAACCTGTCAAAGCTTGACGTCCAGGTCCTTATAACTACTCTTTCCTTTGCCTGGGGAAGCATAAAAAATTCTGCCTCCCATCTGTTTAGCATCCACCCATAGCCCTTTGCGTTAAGCAGCTTGTGCCCTACACCCAGACTGTCGCTATGCCAGGATGATGTTTCCGCCATATATGACAGCACAATTTCAGGTCTTAATGTGCCCTTTGGATCAGTATCAAAATAAGGAACCAGGAATTCCTTCATGAATTTTGTCATATCTATCCCTCCAAAGAAATTATAGCAAATGTTAAGCTGAAATGACAATAATTTTGGTTAAATGTTAGAAATTGCAAATTTGTGGTATAAATTCAGTAACAAATAGGCGAAGGGGGTATATTATGGCAAAAATTGAGGCAATCCAAGGCATCGGAGCGGCTTATGCAGCAAAGCTGATCGAAGCGGGAATAGCGAAAACGGAGCAGCTACTGGAAGCTGCAGCTGATAAAAAAGGCAGGGCCAAGCTGGCTAAGGAAACCGGCATAAGTGAAAAGCTCATACTTACGTGGGTCAACCATTGCGATCTCTACAGAGTCAAGGGTATCGGACCACAGTATGCTGAAGTTCTCGAAGCAGCAGGAGTAGATTCGGTCCCAGAGCTTGCAACCAGAAAAGCAGATACTCTTCTTAAGAAGATGAAGGAAGTAAATGCAGAAAAAAATCTTGTTAGAGGATTACCAGCTCAAAAGCAGGTTGAGAACTGGATACTTAGAGCAAAAGCGCTGCCTAAAGTCGTCAAACACTAACGAGAGGCTACCTCAGGTAGCTTCTTTTTATTTGATATATGTCAATTGCTGTAATACAATAAAGAAAAGGGTTTAAGGAGGGTTCGTATGACTGATGGCTACAGCTTTTTGATTGGAAAAGGTGAAAACAACGTCGAGCTTCTATCCAGAATGAGCAACAGACACGGCCTGATTGCAGGAGCTACCGGAACAGGTAAAACTATTACACTAAAGGTTATGGCAGAGCACTTCAGCTCTATAGGGGTACCGGTATTCCTTGCAGATGTCAAGGGAGATTTGGCAAGCCTTGCAGAGCCGGGTGCTGAAAATCCTAAGCTGAAGGAAAGGATCGAGTATATTGGCATCGAAAACTTCAGATACCAATCCTACCCGGTTAGACTATGGGACGTATTCGGTGAGCTTGGCCATCCTGTCAGAACCACCATAAGCGAAATGGGACCGTTTCTCCTTTCGAGGCTCCTTGGATTGAACGACACTCAGGAAGGAGTACTTTCCATTGTTTTCAGGCTTGCTGACGACATGGGGCTGCTTCTCATAGACCTCAAGGATCTAAGGTCTATGCTTCAGTATGTAGGTGAGAATGCAAAGAATATAACTCTGGAATATGGAAATGTTTCTGCTCAGTCAATTGGAGCCATACAAAGATCGCTACTGAGGCTTGAGGACCAGGGAGGAAATATCTTCTTTGGGGAGCCCGCTCTTGATATAAGGGACTTCATGATGACTGACCACACAGGAAAGGGTATGATAAATATCCTTGCAGCCGAGCAGTTGTTCCACTCCCCTACTCTATACTCCACCTTCCTCCTGTGGATGCTTTCTGAGCTGTTTGAAGAGCTTCCTGAGGTTGGGGATCTGCCACAGCCTAAGATAGTTTTCTTCTTCGATGAGGCGCATTTGTTGTTTGATAATGCCCCAAGGATCTTGATGGAAAAAATCGAACAGGTGGTAAGGCTTATCCGTTCCAAGGGAGTTGGAGTGTTCTTTATAACCCAGAACCCGATAGATATTCCCGATAAGATTCTTGGTCAGCTTGGAAACAGAGTACAGCATGCTCTGAGAGCCTATACTCCAAGAGATGAAAGAGCAGTAAAATCAGCAGCAGAGACCTTCAGGCAAAATCCTGCGTTCAAGGTCGAGGACGTGATCACAGAGCTTAAAACAGGAGAGGCACTTGTCTCCTTCCTGGATATGGAGGGCAGACCTTCCATTGTTGAAAGAGCACTTATTGCACCTCCAAAGAGCCTTATGGGAACTATCACTCCTGAGAAAAGAAACAGCCTGATATTCTCCTCACCTATGGGAACCAAGTACTCAGAGACAATTGACAGGGAATCAGCCTATGAGCTCCTTCAGCGCAAGGTTGAGGAAAGGATGGCTGAGGAAAAGGAAGCCGAGGAGAAAAAGCAGCTTGAGAAGGAGCAAAAGGAGCTTGAAAAGCAAAGACTTGCAGAGGAAAAAGCTGCTGAAAAGGCTCGCAAGGAGGAAGAGAGAAGACTTCTATCTGAAGAAAGAGAAAAAGCAAAGGCAAAGGCAAACAACCCGTTGAACAAGGTTGCCAAGACTACACTAAATACTGTTACCGGCGACATTGGAAGAAAGATCGCAAGAGGACTTTTGGGCGGTATAACGAAGGGACTGTTTAAGTAATCGACAATGGACAATTGACAATGGACAATTATGTTGTCATCCCGACTACCATGGAGGGATCTCGAATAAGTTGGAATGTTGGAAGAGTTGGCAAGTAGGAAAAAAGTAGGGGCGACCATTGGTCGCCAAAAAGTAAGATCCTTCGTTGCACTCAGGATGGCAGCTCCATTCCGAGTACTACAAAAGATCTTGCTTTTTCTTGGCTCTTAGTTCTTATCTCTCATCTTGCGGCCGCAGGCTGCTACTCATTCGGTACAATGTGCACCCTGTCCCCTTCCTTTACCCTGCCGCGAAACGCACCTGCGGAGGCTTCAATAACATATGCGGACTTCAGGATAAGGGGTCCTAATCTGTCGGGCTTTATTGAATCGACTACCTTTAATACAATATTTTTCTTATCAATATACAAAACATCGATAGCAAATTTCATCCTGTAGGTATGGATAGAATTGCAGGGTCTTATTATAAGCCCTTCTCCACTTGTAAGTGAGCTTCTTCCGAGGAGACCCTTAAGCCTTTTACTATAATTATCTGCGAGCTTAAGCTTATCCAGAATGACCTCTCCATTAACAACAAGATTATATTCCATTGGTCCTTCCCTCCAGAATGTCTCTTCCTGCCTCGTCCTCTTCTTCTTGATAAAGCCAACTACAATGTCAGTAAGCTTAAAGCCTACAAGAAACCCCAGTATTCCAAGAAACCACATTTTAGATAACACACAAACAATAAGTCCCAGTCCGATAATAATCAATAGCGACATCCCAACAAATTTCTCAGGCTTCATAAAAACATAGGCCTGAAGAAGCTTCTTTCTAACTCCCTCAATATAGGTCTTTCTTGAAAGGGTGTTGGATACTCCCATTATTATGCTAATGAAGAATTCCTTGAGAGACAAGGGCTCTTCAATGGTCATATCGGCATCCTTTGTATATTCATTTGTGATTTATTTACCCTGAGTATACCACTTAACCCAGTATGTGGTTATATATGCGTTTTTATCAATTTATCATTTTATTTTAGTTTTGTAACGACTTTAAATTTGTTGTTTTACAGATTTACTTTTTTCGATTTGATGATTACGGCTTGAAATGACACCTCTCAACACGATCGTTCCAACTACTATTATACCCCCTAAAAGCGACATAAATCCCGGTCTTTCGCCGTTATAGAGGAATACCCATATTGGATTCAGTATTGGCTCCAAAACCATAATGAGTATGGTCTCCATTGCTGTAAGATGCCTGATCGCAAGGGAGTAGAAAATATAAGCTAACCCCAGCTGAAACGTGCCAAGAAGGAATATGCCAATAATATTTTGCAGGCTGAAGCTTGCTCCGGATAGAAAAGGTATACCTATGGCTATGGTTATGAGATGACCAAGTAGTGTAGTTTCAACGGGGGATCCATCCTTTTGAAACCTGAGGGAAATGGTCACTCCTGCAAGTGCCACTCCACTAACAACTGCAACCATATTTCCTGCAGTACTACCTCCTCCCATATCATCAAGGAAGAATAAAAGCATCCCTACCCCTGTAAAAAGTATTGCTATTATGTCATACCATCTGGGTCTTTCCTTAAGGATAATCGCACCAAGTATCGCCACCCATATAGGCGCAGTGAATTGAAGTATTATTGCATTTGCCGCTGTTGTGAGCTTGTTTGCAACTATAAAAAGGATAACCATGGAGGAATAACAGATTGCTCCTGATATCTGAGCCTTAGAAAACGTGAACCTGGGCTTTCTTAAATAAAGCCAGACTACAGCAGCGGAAAAAACAGCCCTTGATCCGGCTATTGCCATAGAGGGCATATCAATGAACTTAAGTATTACTCCACCAGTGCTTAAGAGTATGGCTGCAGTGATTATCTGGAGGATCGCTTTTCTTTTCTCTGTGCTCATATTTCTCCCCTCCCCTACCTGGTCATTCCTACCTCAAGGAAGAACTCCTCAATGCCTTTAATAAGGCCTTCAACATCATCAACACGTCTTGATATCTTTTCAATGGGACACATATCATTGCCCTCGCGGTTTAGTATATAGGGAACTCTTTTTTTATACTCAACCAGTATGGGGTGCTGCTCAAGTATCTCTATTGCCGCATCGCTGATAAGGTCTGTGTATATCCCCTTAATTCCTGCCTCTGAAAGTAGCATTGCTGCAGCTTTGCCTGTCACTCTGTCGGCAATGTATGCTCCCTCAAGGTAATGAAGCTCCTTGGTGTATACGTCATAAACAGGCTTTATCCCCCTGTCTGTAGAGCTTGCAAGGGGTATGCCGTCCTTCATCACTACCAGCTTCAAATCATTGGCATATAGGTATTTCTTAGCAATTCCAAGTTTGTCCATCTCTTCACTCCTCGTATTCTTATCTCATTATTTTACAATAGATCGAAGGATTTTTATATAGATTTTTACAATTGCTTTACTGTAAAGGATTTTAGTATATAATAGAAAAGTAGAAAATCTAACATTAAGAGGTCGATCATGTTTACAGATATAAAGTACGAGGATCTTAGAGACAAGCTGTCATCTGGAGAATACATTTTAATAGATGTCAGGACCCCCCTGGAGTACAAGGAGGAGACTATTCCCGGAGCAATAAATATTCCTATTTTTACAAATGAGGAAAGGGCAGAGATAGGTACAGCCTATGCTCAGGAGAGCGTCGATAAGGCGAAGATGCTTGGGATTGAGGCAGTTTCCAAAAGGCTACCGCAGATGTTTCAGGAGCTTCTCCAAATAAGTAAGGACTATCCCCATATGGTGTTCTTTTGCGCCAGAGGCGGATTCAGAAGTACGAGCATAGTAAGTCTTTTAAGGAGCCTTAAGATAGGTGCATTAAAACTTGACGGCGGTTATAAGGCTTACAGGGCATATATCAACGATAATCTTCCTAAGATCGCTGAGCCTGTTGATCTGGTGGTGCTTTATGGAAACACGGGAACTGGGAAAACTCAGGTGCTTGACGCTTTGAGAGCCCAGGGAGCTGATGTTCTTGATCTTGAGGCCTGTGCTAACCACAGAGGTTCAACCCTTGGTTCAGTAGGCCTGGGTGAGCCTAACAGCCAGAAGATGTTCGAGTCGCTGGTTTTTGAGGAGCTTGCAGGCAGAAAAGGAAATCTTGTTTTTGCTGAGGGTGAAAGCAAGAGGATCGGGAGATCAGTCATTCCTGAATACCTTTTTGATAAGATAAGAAATGGAAGGCATGTGAGGGTAACCGCTCCAATGGAGCAGAGAATCAAAAACATTATGGCTGATTATGTCTATGATACGGATGATGAACTTATTGAAGCATTGAATCATTTAAGGAAGAGAGTCGGGAATGATGTGATTGACAAATATATCATCGAGGTAAGGAATGGAAACTACCCAGTAGTGGTAGAGGAGTTGATGAGGGATTATTACGATCCCATGTATGAACATAATCCGAAAAATTATGTCTTTGAGGTTGAGAATCTGGACCCTGAGGAGACGGCAAGAAATCTCATTGAGAGATTTCTTAATTCACAATTCACAGAGCACAATTCACAATGAAAAGATAGATCCCTCTACGTTGGTCAGGATGACAAAGTCAAATCGAGAATCTTTAATTTACAGTTCACAGAGCACAATTCACAATGAAAAAAGGCAAAAAGAAAAGGCGAGCAATGCTCGCCCAGCTAACTACTATATTATGTTCCAACTTTTCCAACATTCCAACTTTTCCAACTGGCTAAGAGGTCCCTCCACGTTGGTCGGGATGACATTTATTGTCAATTATCTTTGTTGAGTATCTCCATAAACTGTGCTCCGGTGATGGTTTCCATCTCGAGAAGATAATTGGAAAGCTCTCGAAGCTTGTCAATGTTTTCATTCAGTATATCTCTTGCCCTTTGGTGGGCACTTTTTATTATCGCCAGAACCTCTGCGTCTACCTTTGATGAGGTCTCACCTGAGCAGGTGAGGGATGTGTCTCCTCCCAGGTATGGGTTGGTCTGTGTTTCAAGTGCCATCATGCCGAAGGTGTCGCTCATTCCAAAGCGGGTTACCATTGCGCGGGCGATCTTTGTTGCCTGCTCTATGTCGTTGGAGGCACCTGAGGTTATAGAGCCGAAGACTATCTCCTCTGCTGCCCTTCCTCCAGTGATAGTGACTATCTTGTTGAACAGCTCCTCCTTGCTCATAAGGACGCTTTCCTGTTCTGCTACCTGCATTGTATATCCCAGGGCTCCAGATGTCCTTGGGATTATGGTTATCTTATGCACCGGATCTGAATCCGTCTGCTTAGCCGCGACAAGCGCGTGACCTATTTCGTGGTATGCAATGATCCTCTTTTCCTTTGTGGAAATTACTGCCTGCTTTCTTTGGTATCCTGCCAATACTACCTCTACTGACTCCTCAAGGTCTGACTGGTTGATGGTTTCTCTGCCCATCTTGACTGCCCTTATTGCAGCCTCGTTTATCATATTAGCAAGCTCAGCTCCGTTGGCACC
This sequence comes from Gudongella oleilytica, assembly GCF_004101785.1. Classification (NCBI taxonomy): domain Bacteria; kingdom Bacillati; phylum Bacillota; class Tissierellia; order Tissierellales; family Tissierellaceae; genus Gudongella; species Gudongella oleilytica. Next base: position 1,033,764 of record NZ_CP035130.1, on the reverse strand, counting down.
GGCAGTTGCCCTTGCTATAGCATTATAGTCAAGGTCAGGCTCGACCTTTACATTTCTTGCATGGACTTTCAGGATCGCTTCCCTGCCTTGAAGATCAGGCAGATCAACCGGTATTCTCCTGTCGAATCGTCCTGGCCTTAGTAGCGCCTTATCCAGGGATTCAGGCCTGTTTGTGGCAGCCAGTATTACAACTCCCTCCTTGCCGTCAAAGCCATCCATCTCAGTTAAAAGCTGATTCAGAGTCTGCTCTCTTTCATCGTTGCTGTTAAAGCCCGAGGAGTCTCTTTTCTTTCCTATGGTGTCGATCTCATCGATAAAGACTATACACGGTGCCTTCTCCTGTGCCTGCTTGAAAAGATCTCTCACCTTTGCTGCTCCCATGCCGACGAACATCTGCACGAATTCCGATCCGGAGATCGAGAAAAATGGCACATTGGCTTCTCCGGCTACTGCTCTTGCAAGAAGGGTCTTACCAGTTCCCGGGGGGCCTACAAGCAGTGCTCCCTTAGGAAGATTTGCCCCGATGTCTTTGTATTTCGTTGGATTGTGCAGGAAGTCAACTATTTCCTCGAGAGCTTCCTTTGCTTCCTCCTGTCCTGCTACATCATCAAAGGTCTTTCCTGTCTTTGACTCCACATAGATCTTTGCGTTGCTCTTCCCGAAGGAGAGGACGTCGTTGCCGCCCATCATCTTCTTTTGCATGTATCTTGAGAAAAGCTGTCCTATCCCTACGAATATGGCTATGGTGATAATCCATGAGAATATTTGACTTCCCAATGTGGGCGTCGTGTCAGTGACCACTCTCGAGAAGGTTACTCCGGCAGAATAAAGCCTGTCCACCAGCTGAGGGTCGTCCATTGTGCCTGTCGAAAACAGTTCAGGACTATCTCCTTTGCCCTGGAGATATATCTGGTTGTCCTTGATCTCTACTACGCTTATCTCACCGTTCTCGAGCTTCTGAAGGAATGTGCCGTAGTCGATCGGTTCGATCTGTGACTTCGCCATCCTTGGGAACACATAGGAATTCAAAAGGATGACTATCAACATTGCTATTACATAGTAATACATTATCGGTTTCTTTGGTTTGTCTATTTTTTTCATTTGATTCTCCTTATTTTACAGACGTATCGATTAAGTGAAGTATAGTTCAACCCTCACCAATAGTCAAGTGAGGGTTATGTGAAATCCTTGTGATAAGATGTCTATAGGTCAATATGCCTTCTTAAAAGCTTTACAAGCGGCGGTATTACTACAAGCTGGATAATTATGCCTGGTAAACCAGTAATTATTGCTCCCTTAATGAAGGGTATCGGCGACAGCTGAGCTCCAAAGCCCATTGAGAGTATGAATACGGCTATACCTGCCGCTATCCTTCCATCGATCATCCCTGCCAACAGAGGGATATAGACTCTGTCATTAAGTACTTTCCCTATATAGCCTGAGGAAAGTCCGTATACTCCAAGCTCGAAAATCATGATCGGCAGCATTGGGAACATGGTGGGCATTCCTGTTAAAAGGCTGCTTAGAATGGGCGTAAGTATGCCGACGAGTAATCCTGATAACGGCCCTAATAAAAGACCTGCCACGAGTACAGGTATATGCATAGGCAGAAATATCTGGCCACCCATATTGAAGCTGTGGAATATCATTGGGAGCAAAATCCCAAGGGCTACAAGCATTGCAGAAAACGCTAATTTCTTTGTGTTCATCAGTTCCTCCTGTCATTGTTAAAAAGAGACCGGCTGACCAGTCTCTCTTATAGGCTATTATAAGGCAGCTGCAAGATCATCAAGAACACTTACGTCTATGTGCTCTACCGCTCCGTTATCAACTGCTGCCGCAATATTCGGATTTATAGGTACTCTGGCATAGTTTTGTATCAACTGCTCTGCAGCGACCTCTTCAACTCTGCTTTCGCCAAATACGTTTATTTTCTTGCCACAGTCCGGGCACTCAAGATATGACATGTTCTCAACTAAACCGATTATAGGTACATTCATCATTCTCGCCATTTTAGCCGCCTTGGCAACTATCATTGATACAAGCTCCTGTGGTGATGTGACCACTATTATCCCATCGACTGGAAGTGACTGGAATACAGTCAGTGGAACGTCTCCTGTTCCAGGTGGCATATCCACGAACATGTAGTCGATGTCTCCCCACTCCACATCAGTCCAGAATTGCTTTACCACTCCTGCCACTATAGGCCCTCTCCAGATGACAGGGTCGGATTCATTTTCAAGTATCAAGTTTACTGACATTATCTTGATTCCATTGTCACTTATCCTTGGGATCAGGCTCTTGCCGTTTGATACTGCCTTACCGTCGATACCGAAGGATTTTGGAATTGATGGTCCGGTTATGTCTGCATCCATTATTGCAGTCTTGAAGCCTCTCTTGTTCATGTTTATCGCAAGCATTGAGGTTATCAGAGATTTCCCTACTCCGCCCTTGCCGCTGACCACTCCGATTACCTTTTTTACATTGCTTACTTCGTTCATCTTTGCAGCGAATTCATTGTGAGCAGCTGTTCTGTCATTGCATTCAACACTGCAGGTGCTGCAGCTGCTGTTACAGGTTTCACTCATTACTAAGCCTTCTTTCTATTATTATTCCTGACTTTTGTACATCCCCTGGTGTCTTCTTCTTTGTCTGCCGGGGTGCAGCCTGCAATTCTTACAGAAGAAGTGGTCCTTCTCATCATCGGAGCATAGCTTATATGATCCACCCTCGATTTTCAGGGTTACTCCTTCCACAATTGCATCCGCCAGCTTTTTACGAGCTGAAATGTATATCCTCTGCACAGTTGTACGAGCGACATCCATTCTGTCTGCACATTCTTCCTGCATTAGGCCTTCCTGATCTATTAGTCTTATTGTTTCATACTCCTCAACAGACATTACTATCTCATCACCTGTTGCATGTCTTCTATTGAGTGGTCCGAATAGATTTGTTTCCGGTAAACAGCATACCTTTCTTTCTTTCATTGGTCTTGCCAATCATCTCACCTCCATACCCTACCATTATACCATGGATTAAAATAGGTAGTTATATATTATTGTAAATTTGTGCAAAACCATGGCTCCCCTTTCAGGGAGCCATTTTCCACTATAATCCGAGTATTTGATCTATGCTGGCCTTGTCAAATCCTACTATGATCTGACCATTAATGTCTATTACCGGTACTCCTCTTTGACCTGATTTTTGAACCATTTCCACTGCTTTATTGTAGTCTTTGGATACATCGTAGTCAGTGAAGCTTATGTTCTTCTGGTTTAGGTAATCCTTTACCTTTGTGCACCATGGTCAGGTGGGTGTTGAATAGATTATTACATTCATCGTATTTCCTCCTTTGGAGTTAGTTTTTATACATATACCTTGAAATAAGAGTTTCTAATCAGAATTTGGTTATTATAAAAAAGCTATTAGCATATAGCTGTTCGCTGTTAAAAAAAGTTAAAGGTAAATACTGAGATCCCTCCACGTTGCTCGGTATGTTCGTCATATGAAAAAAGCGGGGTTCTGCTTTTCCCCGCTTTTTTGTTACTCGATTTCGATTTTGCTTTTTACTTCAGGCTTTTCTGTCTTTGGTATAGTAATTGTAAGAACGCCGTTATCGAGCTTTGCTTTGATCGAATCCGCTGATGCATCCCCAAGATATACGGATCTGCTCATAGAGCTATATCTTCTTTCCTTGTGGATGTAATTTTTCTTCTCCTCATCGACCTTCTCTTCTCTCTCAATAGAGATCCTGAGTTGACCGTCGTGGATATCGAGGGATATTTCCTCTTTCTTAACACCTGGAAGCTCAGCCTCGATTACATACTCCTTCTCCTTATCAACTACGTCCACTTTGAAGGTGTCCCTGACCAGGCTTCTTCTCGGCATAAAATCGTCGCTGAAGAAATCATCCAGCATACCATAGAAATCACCGAAGTCCGGACCCATCAACCTGTTTCCTTTCCTGTTAAAAGGTATCAAGCTTGCCATGATCAACAACTCCTTTCTATTGTTTTTTATTGTTTTTGTTAGCACTCTTATGAGTTGAGTGCTAATTTCTTTGGATTGTCTTTATTATACTACCATTAAAAATATATGTCAACTACTTTTTATTCCTGCTCCACAAAATGGTATTACCCATAATTTTCCTCCATTTTCAGCCATTATTCTTAAATAAGCAGCATAATTTACGGCTGATGTTATTTCCACATAAATTCCTTTAGCCGCCAGCAGTGCCCGTGCCTTTAGTGTCTCATCATCATCGATTGCAACCATATCCCCGCCTGATTTTCTTATTACCTTGAGTATCTGTTCTCCTCTTGCAGGAGCGGCTATGGCTATCCCTTCTGCCTCAGTTCCTGATGACTCTATTTGAGGTACTACATCAAGACCATCCTTGAATGCTTTATAGATGGGAGCACACCCTGATGCCTGAACTCCTATTATCCTGGGCCACTTATGGATAAAACCTGCACTCTGAAGCTCTTCAAAAGCCTTCTCTGCTCCAAGTATAAGTGTTCCATTGCCCACAGGGATTATGAAGCCGTCGGGAAATCGACCACCCAGCTGTTCGAAGACCTCATAGAAGTATGTCTTTGTTCCCTGGTAGAACAATGGATTATATATGTGGCTGGCATAGAATGAATCGTTCGTCTCAACAAATTCCCTTGCTGTAGCGCCGGAAGCCTCCCTTGGTCCCTTTATCAGATTTATTTCAGCTCCATGTGCCTTTATTTGTGCAAGCTTTTTTTCTGAGGTGCTTTCAGGGACAAAGACACTGCATTTGATGCCTGCACGGGCGCTGTATGCCGCAACTGCGGTGGCTGCATTTCCACTGCTGTCTATGGCTATACTATTAAATCCCATCTTCCTGGCATGAAGCACCAGCATAACTGCCCCTCTGTCCTTAAAGGACAAGGTCGGCATGAAATACTCAGCCTTACCCAATAAACCATCCTGCACCTTGACAAGGGGGGTAAGACCTTCCCCCATAGTTATCTTTGAGGCTGCTTCACCTGTATACGGCAAAGCCTCCTCATATCTCCATAGCGACAGGTCTTTTATACTGAGTTGCTTGTCAAAATCAAAGGTAGTCTTCCCAGTTACCAGATCAAAAAGACCTCCACATTTACATCTGTATTCCTTTGTGTTTTCAGGATATCTTTCTCCACAGCTGTTACAGACAAACTCTGTCATTTACCATTCTCTCCTTACATATAGGATAACTGTTTCATTTATAAGTGAAAATAATAGGAATTCTTAAGGTACTTTTCATCGTATTTTTCAACCATAGCCCATAGCTTGCGCTTGACAACACCAAGAGATAAAGAGTCTGCGGAGGCTGAGTTGATTGTTTTTGAGTACCATGCTCTTTCCTTATCGTCAGCTATGTCCTTGAAATATCCCCAGACATGCTCCAGTGCGTTAACTGAAGTTCCGGGTGTAGGGGGTGTGCTTAGTGCCTGGTCTAAAAGCTTGTAGAATTCGATCACGGGATATGATGATTTATCCTTAAGAAGCTCTCTTATTTCCTGGTATATCCTTGGTGAGTTTTCCAGGACATTATACTTATACCTGCTCCACTCTTTCTCAAGAGAGGTTATGTCCCTTGAATTCAGAGCACTGATTGCCTTTATTGCCGAGAGGTTCTTGTCCTTTACCTCAAGCATTATGTCGAAGTCTGTGCCTGAGGTTTCTTCCAAATATTTCAGTAACTTATAGACATCTATTGTTCCTGAGTGGGCACCTGGACTTTTGCTCTCATCCTGCTGTGAATAATGGATCTTTTGAACCCCGTCTTTTTGCTTCCAGGTATTACCAGCCTCTTTGATCCATATCGAATCGGATCCGGTATTCCCGTTTACCCGATGGTGAAGATTGTCAAATACCACAGGGATATTTCTTCTTATTCCCAGTTGGAGTACCTCTTCAATGGTGTAAGTCCTGTCGTCGTTTTCAATAACGAGTCTGGACTTTATTGGGTCCTTAAGTCTATCCCAGTTTTCAACAAATGCATCCATGGCAGACCGCTTGTCTCCATAGGCTCCTCCTACATGGATAATTATCTTATTGGCAGCATCTGTTCCCAAAGCCTCTAAAAATCTTAAATGGTATTCAAGGTCAAGAATAGCTCTGTCGACGACCTCTGGCCTCGGTGAATTAAGGACAGTATATTGACCAGGATGCATTGATACTCTGATATTGTAAGCTTTAAGCTTCTTCCCCAGTGCAGCCAGCTTCTCCTCAAACTCTTTGTCCCATTGGAGTTTGTTGACCGGACTTGATCCAAAGGGTATGATATCTGAGCTAATTCGAAACATATTTATACTGTTATCTCTGTTGTAATCAAGTATCCTGTCAAGTGAAGCAAGGTTGTGGGCGATTATATCCCTCAACCTTGCTTCGGTGGCATTTTTTTGAACTGTTCCCTTTATATCGGTATAGGGTATTCCCCTCGTAAGACATGCATAGCCTATTCTCATGGTTATTCCTCTCTAAAAGATTATCCTGTCCAGTTCCTGGAGGTTATATTGATTTACAAGTCTTATAAGCTTCAATGGATATTGGGGATCTGTTGCATAGCCTGCTCTTCTAATAGCCCAGGCACCTGATGTATAATCGTGCATGACGTCCCTGAATATCTGGTATCTTGCGGCGTTAAGAAGCAATGCCTTATGGTCATTCCAGCTTTCCTTAGGATCCTTGTAGGCTCTGAACTTGGCATCGATCCTGTATGTGACTCCGTTGTATACTTCCCAGGTGTTGGATATGACATAGTCCTCATTTCCTTTTTGCTTTATACCGAAAAGGTTATTAGACTTTTTGCCGGTATACTTGTCGCTTGGTACACTTTGTCCCCAGCCTGTTTCAAGTATAGCCTGTGCTGTCTGGATAGCTGCTGACATTCCAGTTTTTTTCATTTCCTCCACAGCCATGTCTGATGCAAAGCCGAGGAATTTTTCCTTTTCGATTATGCTGTACGGACCATGGATATTCCCTGTATATACCTTGAACTGAACTGATTCGCTCCTCAAGATGCTTCCGTTGTAGCTCCCTTCTACCTGCACCCTCCAGTCACCTGTATCGGTTGGAAGCGGAGCATAGGGAGCCTCCGTAAACCCTGCAGATGGCAGGATCGTTCGTTTTTCGCCAGTCTTTATATTCGTCAGCGTATATTTTACATTTGTTACATTAACATTGCTCCTGTAGTTTAATTTGGCTGCTCCGGTTATGACCTCGGTTGGTCCGATACCCAGAAATTGTATCCTTGGACTTCCATCGACCCTTACACTAATTGGACTGCTTGTCCAGCTTTGGCCAAGTGTGTCCGTCACTCTTACCATTAGTTCCTTATCTCCTGAGTACTGAGGTCCGGGAAACCAGGTATATCCTCCGTATGGTATGGTAGCCAGTGCTGTTTCTGATCCTGTTGCCTTGTCCCTTAGAACATAGGTTGTATCCTTTACATTGAAGTTTCTGGAAGCAATAAGTGTCACCGGATTATTTACTGTCATTCCCTGTGATACGCCGGAAAGCGACAGCTTCTTATCGAGTAAAACAGACAACTGTATCGATCTACTGTCATAGCCCTTCATGGACATATCATATGCTGTAAGCTTGACACTGTAGCTTCCCTGCTGCTCGAAGGCTGGATCCCAGGTAAAGGTTCCGTATGGGTCCAATTCCTTGTACTCGAGTACATTACCGTTGCTTAGATTTGTCATTGTGTAGGTAACTGAATGGGGAACAAAGTTAAGCTGTGGAGTCAATTGAACTGCACCATTGGCAGTCATACCGTCGTATATCCCGCCTATTGAAACCTGCGGCATCACCTGAACAGTCACAGGTATGACATCAGATGCGATCAAAATCCCGTTTGAATCATATAGTGCTGCCGCAAGAAGCTTGCTGCCATTGTCCTCTACCTTCGGGATATATGTGACCTTGCCTGCAGAGCCTGTGCCTCTGGCCACGACAAAGCCCTTGGCATTAAACCTGTCTAATAGCATCAATCTCAGTTCATTGCCCCTGGAAAGCTCCTGTGCTCCTATTGAGTAGGACACCTCGGTGGTTCCGGTGATCACTATTCCGGATGCAGGACTTGTGATCCTCATGTTGAAGAAGGGCTCCATGGTTGAGCTTCTTGAGGAATCAACATAAACTGTCCTTGTTTCATTCTTCCACTCGATACCTATATTCAGGGCATTGCTTATGACCCTTAATGGAACATAAGTCCTGTCATTTATAATCTTCGGAGCGACATCTGAAACCATTGCTTTTGTGCCGTTGTCAAGCTGTATCATTCTGCTTCCTACGATGAGAACTATCTTCTTCCCGTCTTTTTCTATTGAGACGGCTCTGTTTGTATTATCCCAGCCTACCTTGCCTCCCAGCTCCTCTGCGACAAACCGAACGGGGACAAGAGTCCTGTTGTTGTCGAGGATCGGTGCTGACATATGGGTAATATCTCTTCCGTTTACCACCAGCCTAATTGGTTCAGCAGCGTATGCTCTATCCGATGATATCAATGATACTATCAACATAGCCATTATTAAAACAACTGATTTGATTCTTCTCAATGCTAATGCACCTCCCAATGCTTCTGCCCGCTATTCCGTCACAATTCTTCTTAATCCCACTGAAGCAGCCTTCTCTCACCCTGCAGCTGCGAAATTCCTGTTATGTCCTGGCTTACCTCGATGACTCCTTTGTAGCTGCCTGAATCGTCTCTCAACGCAAAATACTGGATCAGTACCTTCTTACCCTTTATATTGATCCAGAAGGTCGCTGTATCTCTTTCTCCTCTTCTAAAGGAGTCTACAATTTCCTCGACTATATGGACGCTGTCCGGCGGGTGGCAATTTTTTACATCACGCCCTATTATTGCGGGCGACCTTGGAAAGATCCTGTCCTTTGGTCTTGTAAAGAACCTTACTTTATTGTTTTCATCTACAAAGGTCATATCAACAGGAAGGGAATTGAATACCAATGCCATCTGATCCATGGTAAGCTCGCCGGTTTCTGTCCTGAAGGTCCCTTTTGATCCATCCACAGCCATAGACTCCTTAATAAACTCAGGGTCCCAGGTTTTTTGTATATATGGGAACTCATACTCATAGCTCTGTTTGTGCATATCGTACCACTCGTGTTCCTCAAGGACCTCACTTGCCGAAGGGAAAAGGATTAGCTCCTCCTTTCTGACCAGACCCAGCACTCCAAAGAACATCTGGGCAATTGCAACGTTGACCGCATGGTCTTCACTCTCCGGATCCTTTATCAGCTCGATTGCGTATTCGATTTCCCTTTTGACCTCGTCGTGTAGAGCCCACATTATTGTAAGGCCTTGGAATTTCTCCATTTTCTTCTCAAGATATGGAAACAGTATATTTTCCTTTTTGGTGTAGTGAGGATAGAATTCCTTAAGCTCTTCAACGAGAGGAAGTAGCTTTTGTCTTCTTATTGATGGTACAGGCTCCCTGATAACGATCTTTATACCTTCGATTTTCTTCTTCATTTCCTCGTTTTCAAGCATAAGATCCATGAGAAAGTTGTCATTCTTAGGTCTTTGGTATCTGTAGTTGGAAAGGCTTTCAAAAAATACATTTATTATCTTATCAAGGAATAACAATATTTCATACTCCTTGAGGCCATCCTGAAGAAGTCCATGGAATATCTCAAAGGCTTCCTGAGGTGTTACTGTATCTATATCCTCCTTGTATTCCAGATAAAGACTCCTGCCATCCTCCCTGGAGTTTAGTCTTTTGATGTAGGTCATCAGTCGATTTATCTTATCCATATTATCCTCCTTCGGTATATACGGTTATTATACCATTTATAGATGTCCAATGACAAAATCGGAGGCTGATTTAAGGTTACGATTTTGTTACTTTTCTAAGCCTATAACAAAAGTCCAGCTGCAGCTTTTTAGACTGCCCTGGACCTGGTATTACTTATTCTCTTTCTTGCCAAATATTTTAATGTACTCATCCCTTGTCATCGAGTAGCATAAGTCGTCACATATTTTGCCATCATATGTTACTGTCGCGTTCCTCAACATGCCCTCATAGGTAAAGCCGCATTTCTCGATCACTCTCCTGGAGCGTTCATTGTCAGGGTAATGATAAACAGACAGCAGGGACACCTTCATCCCCTCAAATGCATGCTTAACCAGCGCAAGGGTCGCTTCAGTACATAGTCCTCTTCCCCAATATTCGGGGTTCAACACATATCCGAGCATTCTCGCTCCTTTGTTGTCTCGTTTTCGGTCCTTATGTACTCCAATGGAGCCTATGACCTTGGAGTTCTCCTTGAGCTCCAGAGCCCAAATCTCGTTGTTATTTGAAAAATTCTTCAAAAGAAGAAGAGCTTCCTCACGGTCTCTGTGATAATCCCAGCCTGCATTCGGGCCGACAAGTGGATTGCTGGAATATTCATAAAAATCTCCGATATCGCTTAGCTTGAACCTTCTAAGCCTGAGTCTTTCAGTTTCAATTGACGGCATATATACACCCCGATTTACTAATATTGCGATAATTATACCAAAAGGATTATTAATTGGGAATAGTTTACAGCTATAAAATGATGAGACTCAAGGCCATTAGTGCCATTCCTCCGATCATACCCCATATGGCTATGTGGTGCTGACCATATTTCTCTGCTGTTGGCAATAGCTCATCAAGTGATATATATACCATTATACCTGCCACGGCAGCAAAAATGTAGCCAAACATTGAATCGTCAAAAAAGTTCATAAGCAGGAAATAGCCTGCAATTGCTCCGAGAGGCTCGGACAATCCTGACATGAATGAATACTTGAATGCTTTCTTTTTGTTCCCTGTCGCAAAATATATCGGTACAGACACGGCAATTCCTTCAGGAATATTGTGGATCGCTATGGCTACTGCAATGGATATGCCAAGGGAAGGATCCTGAAGTGCACTTATAAAGGTTGCAAGTCCTTCAGGAAAGTTGTGGATCGCTATGGCAAGTGCTGAGAACAATCCCATCCTCATAAGCTCATGGCTTTCATCGGGAACTATCCTCATTTCCCTGACGTCTCTCATTTCGTGGGGGTTTTCACCACTGGGCACGAACTTATCTATTAGTGCAATAACTGCTATGCCTGCGAAGAAAGCGAAGGTAGTTGCCGCCAGCCCCATAGTCGGCCCATAAATACCCTCAAGGGACTCTCTCGCTTTTGCGAAAATTTCAACAAAGGAAACGTATATCATGACTCCTGCAGAAAAACCAAGTGCTGCTGAAAGGAATTTTTTGTTTGTCTGCTTTGTGTAGAATGCCAGTGCGCTTCCAATACCTGTTGACAATCCAGCAAAAAGGGTTATCCCGAATGCGAATAATAACTCATTTGTGCTTGGGTTCATAATGCTCCTCCATGTAAGTTAAATTGCTGTTTTTAATATTATCATATCCATTAGCTCCATAAAAGCCTGTCAGCACAGAGCTTCGCCGCTTTTCAATATCCTTACAAAGATCTCAGAAAGCTCCGGATCGAATTGAGTTCCTGCATTATCCATAATCTCAACAATGGCATCCTCGATAGTGAGTCTCTCTCTGTAGGGTCTGCCTCCTGTCATTGCATCATATGCATCGATAATGGCTATGATCCTTGATAAAAGAGGTATTTCCTCTCCCTTCAGACCTGATGGGTAGCCCTTGCCATCCCATCTCTCGTGGTGTGAAAGGATGTAGTCGGCTATTGCGGCAAGATCCATTGAGGCCATGGCTATCCTGTAGCCCATCTCGGGATGTCGTCTCAGCACTTCCCACTCTTCATTGGTCAGAGGTTCCTTCTTACTAAGAAGCTCTGAATCGATAGTTACCTTCCCAAGGTCATGTATAGAAGCAAGTATGATCAGCTGCTGGATCACTTCCTCATCCAGACGCAGCTCTTCGCCAAGCTTTTGAGCTATGCACTGAAGTGTGGACAGATTCTCCTCCCGCATCTCGCCCCTTCTGGATAGCATGTCCCTGATAGAGGCCAGTATGCTGTTGTGTGAGCTTCTGTGTTCAAAGAGCTTATTTTTATACATTATGTCCTCAGCATTTCTAATTGACTCATCAAGGCTTTCATCCCGAGTGTTTACAGTATCCAGACCAAGTGAAATGCTTATCTTGATAGGAGTATCCCTATTATCTTCATTGTATATCATTATACCCTTTTCAATTCTTTCAAGAACTGTCGAAGCGGTATCCTTGGGTGTATGCGGGAGAAATATGGCAAATTCGTCTCCACCGATCCTGGTGACTATGTCGGAGCTTCTCACTGATTCCTTTAGAATATTTGCTGTCTCCTTTATGAGGCAATCGCCAAATTCATGGCCAAAGGCGTCATTTATCATCTTCAGACCATTTATATCTCCGATAATTACAGAGATCGGAAGAGCATCATCGAAAATAAGCTGAGATGATAGCTCCGTGAAATATCTTCTGTTATATAGTCCGGTCATGGAATCGTGGTAGGTAAGGAAGTTGATCTGCTCCTCCCTTTTTTTCTGAAGAGTCACATCGACGATTATTCCTTCAAGTGCCTCTATTTGGCCATCTATATCATAGATTGCCTGCCCCTGCTCATAGACCCACTTAAGTCTGTTGTCCTTTGTCCTGATCTGGTATTCAAGGTTATATGGCCTATTCTCGCTTGCAGCAATATTAATGGTTTCCCAAACATTCTCGCGATGCTCCTCCTGTATCACCTCATTATATGAAATCATAGAATTTTGTATCAGCTCCTCAGGATCGTAGCCGGTAAGACCCTTGCATCCATCTGATATGTATTCCATGGTCCAATCCTTGTCCAATGTACGCCTGTAGACCATCCCCGGAATATTATCAAGAAGCCTGAGCTTCATTCTTTCAGATTTGGAGGTGTCATTTGCTCCGGTTATGACAACAATTGCACACCTTTTGTCATCCAGTCTTATGGCCTTTGCCTGGCAGCTGCAGCCCAAAAGCTCCGTCCACCTTTCTGAAGGCTGGTCATTCATAAGGGAGTCCAATATTATTGCTTTGATTTGTTCAAAGAGAAAGCTTCCCAGTGAATTGCCCAGTATTGTCCTATCCTCCGGGATCTTCATCTTCAGGGCATTAATTATACTGTCATTTGCCTCCACAATAACCATGCCGGCAGGGTCATTAGGGATGTCCTGGGATTCAAGTATTACATAACCCACGGAAGCCTTATTCATTATTAAAGCACTACTTGCTGAATCCATAGTTAAACCTCCAAATCACTAACAACACACTTTAGGTGTTTATACCCATAAAACTTTCGGAGTTAACTGTATCAGATCCATAGATTTCACCAAACTTTCACCTGCCGGATTTGAATTGTAACCCCATCCACTCTTTTTTTATGGTATACTGTATAGGTATTAACAGGAGAGGAGAGCTGAATAAATGAAAAGTGTATTAAACAAAAAAGGAAAATTGACTGCACTTATAGCTATAGTGCTGATTTTTGGGGCTTTTGCAGGAGCTTGTTCAAACTCAGGAGACGAAGAAGTCGTTGCGATGGTAAATGATGTTAAGATCACTAAGGGTGAATTCTATGACTACCTGGTTGAGCAAAATGGTGAAGAAGTCCTCGAAGCATTGATCCTTGAGACGATGCTGCAGCTGGAAGTGGAGGCGAACAATATCGAAGTATCTGAAGATGAGATAGACGTTGAGTATGCTGAGATGGCAGCGGCTTATGGTGGAGAAGAGGGACTTAAGAACACTTTGCAGATGTATGGCTATACAGAAGAAAGTATCAGGAAGAATTTGAAGCTTAATCTGAGCATAGAAAAGCTTATGGAGCCTTTGATCACAGTATCTGATGAAGAGATAGCACTATATTTTGCAGAAAACAAAGAGGATTTTGACGTATCTGAGCAAGTCAAAGCGAGCCATATTCTTGTGGCTACAAAGGAAGAGGCTGACGACATACTGGATAAGCTCAACTCCGGTGAGAGCTTCGAGGACCTTGCAAAGGAGTATTCTCTTGATACCAGCAATGCAGGCAATGGCGGAGATCTTGGATATTTTGGGAAGGGTGCCATGGTGCAGCCATTTGAGGACGTTGCGTTCAGACTTGCTGTAGGTGAAGTAAGCGAACCTGTTGAAACATCTTTCGGCTTTCACATAATAAAGGTGTTCGATAAGAAAGCAGCTGAGGAGGCTACTCTTGAGGGTTCAAAGGAAACAATAACCGAGGTTCTCAAAGAGACTAAAATGACTGAGGCATACCAGACCTGGTATAGTGAAGTCAAAGGAAAATACACAGTTAAGAATAACCTGTTCAATTAGATTATATAGATCCGGGGTGCCATATGGCATCCCGTTTTTATATCTCATCCTGAAATGCCCTAAAATACGAAAAATTCAGTTAATAAACCATTGCAATATTGCGTAAAAGTACTCAACGGGGTATAATTGTTAAGGGAGTGTGAGAGGATGAAATTTTTCGAGAAGCTTAATTTATTGCTGAACATGTTTGGAATTACAAATTATCAACTTGCAGAAGCTCTGCAGGTAGACGTATCTCTGATAAGCAGATGGCGTACAGGTAATCGATTACCCTCTGAAAGAAGCAGTCATTTGGAGGATATCTCAATGCTTATTGTGGAAAAGGCGATTGAGTTGGAAATGATTAATGATCTGATTGAGCAGCTTGGACTTTCCCTGTCATCTGCATCAGGCGAATCGGATGCAATCAAAGACAACCTGATGCATTGGTTAAAGGATGAAGCACCTGATAAAAATGCCAGCCTTATAAAAAATCTCATTGAGAAAATTGAGTTTTTTGGTATTGAACCAGGAGATCAGGATTTGAAGGTAACAGCTGATCTGGACGATTTTCTTATAACGTCCGATTATGTTGGTCTGGAGGGAAAACGTGAGGGTATTAAGAGGTTCTTATTTGAAGCAAGCCTTCTTGAGCCTTCTAATATCTATCTCTACAGTGATGAGCCATTGTCCTGGCTTATCGATGACGTGAATTTTTATTTTACCTGGACGCAGCTGCTTAACAGGGTGCTACAGAAAGGGCACAGGTTTATCCTTGTCCACTCCGTAGAGGGTGAGCTTGAGAATATTCTCGGTGCGATTGAAAAGTGGCTTCCAATCTATATGAATGGAAATCTTGAGTCATATTACTACCCTACGGATAATTGGGGTCCATTCAGGCAGACTCTGATGATTGCCGGGGAATCATTGGCACTAACGTCTGCTTCACTTGAAAACAGATCTGATTCACAGCTTAACTATTATATTACAGATAAAGCCAAGGTAAAGTCACTTATTGAAACCTTCTACGGTCTCATTGAAAAGTGTCAACCCTTGCTTAAGGTATTTACTGATAAGAACAGGACCGAGTATTTTAAGGAGCTTCTTGATGCTGAATCAATATTTTCTGAAACCTGCACCTTCAGTCAAAGTCTCAGCTCAATAACAATGCCGGTATCTGTAATTGGCGAGGTACATGAAAACGCAGGCTGGATGAAGGAAAGCGCTGAAAAATTCCTTCTTGAAAGACAGAAGCTTTTTTTTAAGTGCCTTAAGGATAACAGATATATTGAAATCCTGTCCCTTCCAAGTGTAGAGGATGTTAAATCAGAAAAAGTGATGATCGATCTCAGCCACTTCTTTCCGGATGGTCCCCTGCCCTACACGCTTGGGCATTACAAGCAGCATCTTATAAATATGATCTCATTACTGGAGACTTATGAGAATTACAGCGTGATATTACTTGACAAGAAGCTGTTCAAGGACATAAAGATATTGGTAAGAATAGATGCTTTTTCGATCATTTCCAGATACAAGCCCAGACCCGTTACTATCTTATTCAAGTATAACGGTATAAACAAGGGTCTTTTTGAATATATAAACGAAAGGATCAAGGAGGCAGATCAAAAAGCTTACGACAGGGAGATAGTCCTTGCGAAGCTTAAGGAGCTTCTCAGAGCATTGAATCAATAATAGCGATTTTTGATATCTTAAGTCATTGCTGCTGATGGTATAAATCATTAGCGGCAATTTTTTATTGACAACTATACCCCATTGGGGTATAGTTACTTTATAAGAAAGAGACTGGTACGAACGTATTGGTTTTCAAAAGTATTGGAGGTGCGAGATGAGTTTCGAAATCAATTTACACAAAAAAACATCAGCAGCCATTCAGGATGATAATAAGATTTATGATCTTCTTATTTTGGGTGCTGGCCCAGCAGGACTTAATGCTGCTTTATACGCTAAGAGGAAGGGCTTGGAAACATTAATAATTGCCCGGGACAAAGGTGGTCAGGTAATTGATACTTCATCCGTCGAAAACTACCTTGGCCTTCCTTCTCTCTCAGGAGAAGGTCTGGTGAAAAAATTTTTAGAACATGTCAAAGAGCTTAATGTTACAATTCTTGAATATGAGGAAGTCGAGAAGGTACAAAACGATACTGAATCAAACGTCAAGATTGTCACCTTGAAGAGCGGCAAAGCTTTCAGAACAAAAACAGTCATCATTGCAACCGGGAGCAAGCCTCGAAGACTGGGTATTACTGGTGAAAAGGAGTTTTCAGGTAAGGGCGTCTGCTATTGCGCCATATGCGACGGCCCACTGTTTGCAGAGGAAGAAGTCGTCGTAGCAGGTGGAGGAAATTCAGCCGTTGAAGCCGCCCTTGACCTATCGAAGATTGCAGCTAAGGTAACGCTCGTTCACCGTTCGCAGTTCAGGGCTGATAAGGTTTTGGTTGATCAACTGATTCAAAAACCAAATGTGAAAATTAAGCTTGCTACAGAAATACTCGAAGTTATTGGTGGCAAATTTATGAGTGGAATAAGGGTGCTGGATAAGGAAAGTTCAAAAGAATATATAATTGAAGCGTCAGGGTTATTCGTGGAGATTGGTTATTTGCCAAATAGCGAAATGTTTGCGGGTTTTGTCGAGTTGAACTCCAGAAATGAAATAGCCGTTGACCGTTACGGAATGACAAGTGTTCCCGGTGTGTTCGCTGCTGGTGATGTTACTGACACACCTTACAAGCAAATCATAATGTCGGCTGCTGATGGTGCAAAATGTGCACTGGCTGCAAACGACTATATAAATAACCTGAAATAATAAGGGGGATAACAGATGAAGTATATCAATGAAGAGGTATTAGAACAACTAAAGGACGTATTCTCAGCCATGAAGGATGAAGTTAAAATCGCTCTTTTCACCAAGGAGGAACTTTGCGAGACTTGTCTTGAAACCAGGGATTTTGTTGGTGAGTTAGTCCAGGCATCCCCTAAGATGTCACTGGTTGAATACGACCTTGATAAGGATTCAGACCTGGCTGAGAAATTCGAAGTTTCTCTTGCACCCAGTCTTGTTCTTCTCGATAAAACAGGCGAATATAAGAGAATCAAATTTAACGGTATACCTTCAGGACATGAGATAAACTCCTTTATAAGCAGCGTTATCGCTGTATCAGGAAATGGTCAACCTTTGGCTGAATCTATCACTGAAAGACTTTCAAAGGTTAAAAAGCCTGTAAATATAAAGGTTTTTGTAACTCTTGGCTGCCCGCATTGTCCGGGTGCAGTTGAAAAAGCTCACCACCTGGCATTGTTGAATGATAACATTACTGCAGATATGATTGAGGCACAAACCTTCTATGATCTGTCAGACGAGTATAATGTATCAAGCGTGCCGAAGATAGTAATAAATGATATTTACGAATTCGTTGGAAACCAACCTCTGGAAGTATTTCTTGAAGAGATAGAGAAAACTCAAGTTGCATAAAAAATGCCATCCGATCGGATGGCATTTTTTATACTCTTATTAAAGTTTTTTAGAGAATATTGCAAGAACTGCTATTACAGCAAGTCCAAACAGCATCAAACTGGTTTGAGCTATTCCAGTAATTCCAAAGAAAGCTACTATAGCGATAGCTATAGGAATAACAAATTTGACAAGTGCATACCAAAACTCAAACAAACCGAACTTTATTGCACCACCGTTTGTCATTTCTTCCTTCAACTCGTTCTTATCCATGAACCAGCCAACAAATACTGCCAGTATCAAGCCACCGATTGCAAGGAATATCTTGTCTGTCAATATGTCGAAGAAGTCGAATGCCCCAACTCCAAATAAGGTAAATCCTGACATTACTCCAAGTGACAAGGATGATAGTATCCCAGTTACTACCATTATAGCTCCTGATAAATATACTGATTTCTTCCTTGCCCATCCTCTTTCGTCCATCAAGTATGCTACTACTACCTCAAGGAGTGATACTGAGGAGGTAAGTGCCGCAACCATAAGAGCTATAAAGAATATTGCTGAGAATATTGGTCCAAGACCACCCATTTGTGCAAATATCTGAGGAACTACTACGAATACAAGACCAGGGCCAGCTGCTGGCTCCATCCCAAATGCAAATAATGCAGGGAATATTGCAACACCTGCCAACAATGCAACACTTGTATCCATTAGTGATACTGTAAGTGCACTTGAAGGAAGGTTTTCACTCTTGCTAAGGTAGGATCCGTATGTGATCATACAGCCCATACCAAGGCTTAGTGAGAAGAAAGCTTGTCCTAGTGCTGCAAGGAATGTTCCGCCGTTAACTACTGACCAGTCAGGCTTAAAAAGGAAATCAAGGCCTGCTCCTGCTCCAGGAAGTGTGACACTTCTAATGGCGATAAGAATCAATAGTACAAATAATGTAGGCATAAGGATCTTTCCAGCTTTTTCGATTCCACCGGAAATACCCTTCGCAACAATAACAATGTTGATTGCAAGGAATATTGCCATCCATATCAACGGCTCAACTGGGTTACCAATGAATGCTCCAAACATGTCCCCAATTGCTGCAGGATCTGAAAGCAATCCAGTAAAGGATTTCAAAATATAGGCAGTAGCCCAACCTCCAACTACTGGATAAAAACCCATTATGAAGAATGCACTAAGAACTCCAAGAACCCCTGCAAAGGTAAAGCTTCTGTTGATTTTTTTGTAAGCACCAACTGCTGCTAAACCAGTTTTTCTTCCTACTGTGAATTCAGCAAGCATTATACTGAATCCAATGAAAACAACAAACATCAAATAAATTACAATAAATGCTCCACCGCCGTTTTCGCCTGCCAAGTACGGAAATCTCCAGATGTTACCAAGTCCTACGGCCGAACCTGCTGCTGCCATGATAAAGCCGATCCTGGAACCCCAATTTTCTCTTTTGTTTTCCATCAAATTCCCTCCTTTGATTTTGATTTAATAGGAAACATCCCATCTATAGAATATATTAATACATCCAATGAATTTTGTCTACTTAGAATTTACAGATTATTAAGACAAGTTTGTTAACTGTTTGACAGTAAATTTCGCCACACTAAGCAAAGATAAATTGGGTCTGATCCTGAACGAAAGTAATTTGCTGATTAATTGTTATATGTTTTTAATCCAGCTACTGAACATCGATCAAGCGTATTTCCCGTTTATAAAAGCAAAGCGTTGAAATCTTACGATTCCAACGCTTTCAGGTTGATTTGCGTAAGTATTTTATATTTGAATCTTTGTTAATTTATTTTCATATTTTGTGAAAACCTTTTCATGAGTGGAATAATTCGTCTTCATGTTTAGATCCACTATAATTTGAAGGTATTCTTAGCAGCGTTCCTGGCGCCTTTTGCAAAAGCCTTAAGTATAAGCACAGAATTTTCCTTCATGACCTCACCGAGCATACCGCAGGCTTCTATGGTCGCACTTCTTCTTAATGCCTTTCTTTCCGGGATTGTTACTGAGCTAAGATATCCTTGGGCAATGCAGCCTACTCGAAGGGTTAGAAGAGCATTTACTGAGCCTTCAGTTATTGAGTTAACAACAAGATTCGTCGCCATTACCGCTCCAGGGACCAGGGTAGCCATCCCTCCTCCCAGTATGGATGCAATAAGAGGCTCAACCTGCTCGTCCAATAGATCCAGATCTTCAATCCCTCTGGCCATAAGTACTGTTGCTGCAACGTTGCCATAAAGTGATACTAATCTCGCTATCGATGGCCGCTCCTCATATATCCTGGACACCTCCCACAGCATTTTTGTTAGTGTTCCCAGTACAAAAAAACTGTCCAGCACACCATTTTGCGAAATTGATGTGGAAAGAAAAACCCCTGTAGCTTTTCCTTTTATAAGCTCTCTGGATCGTTTACCCAATATCTCATAAGCCTGGATGATTTGATTCTTTAAATCTGAACCATCTGAAAACTGATAATCTTTCTCCCTGAGATATCTGTTTTTCTGAAGCCTTCGTTTGGTCTCATTAAGGTAATTAGCGAATTCAGGAGAGTTCTCGTCCTCAGGTATCGGGAGAGCCTTCCTGAAGCTTAAGAAGCTAATAAGTGGTAATAACAATAGGGCAAGAAACACAAGAAGCAAAACTACAAGTGTAATCTGACCCAACAGTGGATGGATCCCTGACATGAAGGATGAAATCTGTATCACATTGTTGAAGGCAATGATCATTAGCAGTACCAAAAGTCCTATCCCGACTCTTATCAAGGTCTTAATAATCGGTTGAAATGTGTCAACAGGCTTTTCCATAATAGGTCTCCTCTATGTTTTATTTCTCTTTCTGTAATATGGACGTTTCTTCTTTTCTAAAGGGATATTCTCCTCTTCTGGTGGCTCCTCCTCTGATCTTAAAGAAACCCAAAGTGAAGTGCCTCCCTCTCCTCCCGACTCTATTCTTAGAAAATCAAATTTCTTAAGGAATTTGGAGAGCTTGGTGTCACCATAGTTTCTGACGTCAAAATCGGGGTACCTTTTGGCCAGCCTGTTTCCTATCTCACCCATATTCATCCTTTGGTCTTCACCAGATGCCTCGGCCAGCATCTTCTTTATTGCAAGCTTAATAACACTCAGATCGGTCATGCTCTTTTCCTGATCTTCAGTAATAGCCGCCTTACTCTTTCCGTTTCCTGTTGAGTTGTTTCTGCCATCTCTGTCCTGGTCTCTGTCTTCTTCAAGCCCGATTGCCTTTTTCTCTGACTCCGCCAGAACATCCAGATACTTAAAGAGGTTACAGGCTGAAATGAAAGGCTTAGGTGTTTTTCTCTCTCCCATGCCTATAACCATCATCCCTGATTCTCTTAGCCTTGCTGAAAGCTTTGTAAAGTCGCTGTCACTTGATACTATACAGTAGCCATCTACATTTCCTGAGTATAGAATATCCATGGCATCGATGATCATGGCTGAATCTGTTGCATTTTTCCCGACAGTATAATTATATTGCTGAACCGGGGTTACTGAGTTTTCAAGCAATACATCCTTCCATGCAGCTGCTCCTGGTTTAGTCCAGTCCCCGTATATCCTTTTATAAGTAGCAGTCCCATAATTGGCAGTTTCATCAAGGATGTACTTTATATATTTCGCTGATACATTGTCAGCATCTATAAGAACCGCAAATCTCTTATCCTCCAACTCTACTTCCCTCCTTTCCAGTTTCCGATCTTCTCTGCAACTCTAATACCATCAACAGCTGCTGATATTATACCTCCTGCGTAGCCTGCACCTTCACCTGCCGGATATAGACCTTTGATATTTGTCTGCAGCTCCTCGTCTCTTGTTATTCTCACTGGTGACGAGCTCCTTGTTTCGACCCCTGTCATAACTGCATCGGGTCTGGCAAACCCCTTAAGCCTTTTATCAAATTCAATTATTGCCATTTTCATTGTTTCTGTAACATAAGGAGGAAGACACTTTCTCAGATCAGTCATTACTACGCCCGGCTTGTAGCTGGGCTCAATTCCTTCAAAAGCTTTTGAGGTCCTATCCACAAGAAAATCTCCGACTAATTGTGCTGGTGCTTTATATGACCCTCCTGAGGCCTCGTATGCACTTCTTTCCCAGCACCTTTGGAACTCGACTCCAGCAAGCGGGTGATCACTCCCAAAATCCTCGGGGGTAACATTGACTAATAAGGCTGCATTGGCGTTTACCCTGTCTCTGGCTCTTTCACTCATTCCATTTGTGACTGTCATCCCTTCCTCAGAAGCTGCAGCTACTACGGTTCCACCTGGACACATGCAAAAGGTATAGGCTGACCTCCCATTGTCAAAGTGACCGGACAGCTTGTAGTCGGCAGCTCCCAGCCGAGGGTGAGTGTACAGCTCTCCATATTGACTTCTGCTTATCATTTCCTGTGGATGCTCTATCCTTACACCGATGGAAAATGCCTTCTGTTGAATGCCGATCCCAGAGTGGTAGAGCATCTCGAAGGTATCTCTGGCACTGTGGCCCAATGCCAGAACAACCTTATCGGTCTCCAATTCATCAGCCCCGTTGATTACTACACCTGCAACAGCACCATCTCTGATAATAAGGTCTGTTACCTTTGCCTGAAATCTCACCTCGCCACCAAGGGATATTATTCTTTCCCGAAGATTCGAGACTACTCTCCTCAATATATCCGTACCTATGTGAGGTTTATTCACATAAAGGATATCCTCAGGAGCACCGGCTTCAACAAAGTACTCCAGGACCTTTCTGCAGCGTGGGTCCTTGATCAATGTTGTGAGCTTACCATCTGAGAAGGTTCCTGCTCCCCCTTCACCAAACTGAACATTTGATTCAGTGTTAAGTATTCCCGTTTCCCAGAATTTCTCAACATCCCTGACTCTGTCATCCACCCTCTTACCTCTTTCAAGAAGAATGGGATTATATCCAAGCTCCGCAAGTACCATTCCTGCAAAAATTCCTGATGGCCCTGTACCTACAATCACAGGGCGTATAGAATCCTTCTCAGCGATTGGAGTATATTTAAAGCTAATGCTCTCTGCCTTTATTACTCCTTTTTTTGAAAGTCTCTTAAGCATTTTATCTTCGTTATCTACCTGGAAGTCGACTGAATAGACAAAGCTGATCATATCTTTTTTCCTGGCATCGATCGATTTTTTATATATCGACCATTCTCTTATCTCATCCGTTCTTATTCCCAGGGTCCTTGATAAAATTTCAGGGAGCTGTCTTTCATTCTGAGCAAGTGAAAGCTTGATTTCCGGCACTCTAAGCATAGGCTTCACCTTCCCTGAAAGGACCGCATTCAGAGCTCAGTATTGTAAGTTTCCTGCCAAATATTTCTCTCAGACCATCGATAGAAGCCGGGCAAACTTCTGCAATTACACAAGTAGCTGGTCCTGCGGATTTTTTAAGATCAATTACTGTCTCTAATGGCTTTACTCCAAATTGGCTCAATTCCCATTCAACGCCATGGGATCCGACTGGAATTATTTCATATATTCCCTCGGCTTTCTTCAATCTGATGAACTCTTCTGGTAAAATCATTTTCTCAGGGTTTTCAAGAACCTCCATACCGACAAGCGGCTCACCAATAAGTACATACACTGGATTGCTGCACTTTGTTTTTTCCCTCTTTTCTCTAACCCCGGTCAGAGCTATGGTAATGGTCGTCTGGTGGACCTTGAAATTCTTCTCGCTGCTTGATATATGGGGAATGTCAATAAAGCCGAAATCATTGAGGCATTTTTCGATCCCTGCTTCTGTCTTATTATGATCCGCCAAGTCCGCTATGTGGTTAAAAGCATATCCAACCGGTCTTGCACCAAGGGATATTAGCTCCATAAGAGCTACCTTACAAGCTGTCCAGGCTACTTCTTCGATTTCCAGCGGAAATAAATCTCCCTCGAGGTTACCAATACCTGTACACCCATCGGTCGTTATGACCAGCTCATGTTCGCTGTCCAAATCAATAATTACAGCATCTCTCAATCGTATCATCCTTTTCTGACAAAATATCCTGTGAATACCTAAATTTTACAGTAATTATGCTTATTAGTCCAGCGAAGACTCGCTATTGTGATCCATGTAAAATAGAAAACCCTGGTCAGTTTTACGTATAGTGAGTCCAGGGTCTTATCGATTATTCTATTCCTCTTTCTTTTCATGAGATTCTGACTTTGATATTCTGACTGCTACTACTCTTTTGTCCTCTACACTCTCGACTCTGAAGGACAAGTCTGATATAGTAAGCTCCGGTTTATCCCCGTCATCAGGGATATAACCCAGGTGATGTATAATAAACCCTCCCAGTGTGTCGTAGTCCTCAGTTTCCTCATCCAGTTCTATTTCCAGCCTGCTGTTAAGCTCCTTGATAGAAACTGATCCCCGTGCAATATATGTGTCCTTATCAAGAAGCTTAACGTCCGGATCATCATGGTCATATTCATCATCGATATCTCCCATGATCTCTTCTATTAGGTCCTCCATAGTTACAATGCCTGAAAATCCACCGTATTCATCTATCAAAACTGCCATGTGCTTTCGAGTATTCTTAAGCTCGAGGAACAGATCGTTGATGTTTTTTCTCTCCGGAACAAAATATGCCGGCCTCAGGATAGCTTTTATGTCAACGTTAAGAAATCCTGATTTATAAGCTTCAAGAAGATAATCCTTTAAGTAGAGTATGCCGACTATATTATCGATATCTTCCTCATAGACAGGTATCCTCGAGTATTTTAAGGACAGAAGATCATCTATGTAATCCTCTATCCGGTCGTCAGCATCGATCATATAAACCTCTGTCCTGGCTGTCATTATCTCTTCTGCAAGCTTGTCGTCGAAGCTTATTACACTCTTGATCATCTCTCTTTCAACCGGGTTAATAAAGCCCTGCTCGTGTCCCACTTCGACCATAGAGCTGATTTCCTCCAGTGTTACCTTTGCCTCAACGCCCTCCTGGCTAACGCCTAAAAGTCTAAGTATAGCATTTGTTGATAAAGAGAGAAAAGTCACAAATGGGTGCATCACCTTTGCAACCATACTGATTGGCCTGACTGCAAGCATGGCAAAACGTTCAGCATGGTTTAATGCTATCCTTTTAGGTACCAGTTCCCCAATTACCAGCATGATATATGAAAGCATGAGAGTTATCCCAACAAAGGCAATATCCTTTCCGAATGGTACCCCGAGAGCCTCCAGCCGGCCTCCGAGGGCAGTTGATATGCTTACTGCAGCTGAAGCTGAGGAGAAAAATCCCGCAAAGGTTATACCTACTTGGATGGTAGACAAAAACCTTGATGGCTCCTTAAGGATATCAAGAAGAAGTCTGGCCTTTTTATCGCCTTCCTCAGCCTTGTTGATCAATCTGATCCGATCGACTGAAACCATTGCCATCTCCGATGCAGCAAAAAAAGCATTGACCAGAGTAAGAACGAATATCAGCACCAGCTTGCCTGTTATATTAAGATCCTGTTCAATTCCCATAGTAACATCTCCTTAGCTTCTACCCAATGAATACCCATGACAGGCTTTATTACGCATCCCTTATGATCTGATCTCTTAATATGTATATTGCCTCTCTGAACTGAAGGGGCTTGCTGAAGAGATAGCCCTGAAATTTATCGCAATTGTGATCCAACAGGTATGCTGCCTGGACATCATTTTCAACTCCTTCGGCAACAACTGTGAGATCCAGTCTGTGGCACAGGGAAATTATATCTCCGGTAAGCAGCATCTCATGTGGGGTATTGGTTATTCTTTCGATAAACGTTTTATCTATCTTAATTGTGTCTATGTTCAGCTGGTTAAGCCTTGAGAATGACGAGTACCCAGTACCAAAGTCGTCTACTGCTATGGTCACTCCTTCTTTTCTCAATTGACCAAGGCTTAAGTTTATCTCTTCGTAATTGTCCAGGATTATGGACTCTGTAACCTCCAATTCAACATTGGAAGGTTTTATCCTTGTCTCAGCCATTACCCTCCTCAATCTGGGGATAAAGCTCTTATCCTGCAATTGAGCTGCCGAAATATTGATACTTATCTTTACGCCGCTTACACCCTGATTTTCAATATCCTTCAGAAATAATAGTGCAGTATCGACTATCCAGTTGCCGAGCTGCACCATCAGCCTTCTTCTTTCGGCTATCGCTATAAATTCAATCGGAGAAATCGGTCCGAGAACAGGGCTGTTTAATCTTGCCAAAGCCTCAAACCCGGATATTTTGTTTGTTCTTGCGTCGAATATTGGCTGATAAACCAAGTGTAATCCACCTTCAGAAGGATTCAGGATAGCCTTTATGAGCTCAGCCTCGATCTCTTCATCTCGTTTCAATCCCTCCATCATCGAGTATTCATAATATGAGTACAGTTCGGATTCAACTACGCCTACGTAGTCCAAAGCTATAGTAGCGTCCCTTATTATGTCATTTGGATCTCTGTAACGTCCCCCTACCTCTACTATACCAATATTAAGGTTCAGTGCCTTTGTATAGCCATGCGCAATAATTTCCTTGTCGACGGAGTTTACTATCTGTTCAGCCAGTAGGTTCAAATCATTCCTGTCTTTGTAGCTTTTAACCAGAAGAACAAATCTGTCGGAAGCAAATCTGAAAATGTCATATTTTTTGTCAAAAGCATCATACAGCTGCTCTGCTACCCGTTTTAATACTGAGTCTCCGAAATCATATCCGAAAGCCATGTTCAAAGCTTTGAAATTACTTATGTTAATTAGGAGCAGAGCATTTCTGTCATAGCTTCCCTTGGAACACCACTCCTTCAACTCATCCATAAGGTAAGCATGATTTGGTATCCCGGTAAGAGAGTCAATATAAGCCATTTTGGTCAGCTTTTCATCATTCTTATATGCTGATCTGTTAAATATTACTATCAATCCTGCGATTGAGAGAAGAAGACCCCCGCCCAGGAATATTATGCTATTTATAGTCTCATTGGTCGATTTAAGTGAATGGACGAAGCCAAGAGTTCCTATCCTCTGTTCCTCGACTACTACAGGGGTCGTTACATAGAATGATTCTTCTCCCTTGTAATCTGCTATCCAGGATGAATCCTCTGGTGTATCACTTGCTTCATCAGATGAATTCCCGCCAAATGTTTTTCCATAGTCAGAAATATCAGTAGAGCCAACAATTACATTACTGGTGTTTACAAAATATGCCTTTAACACGTGTCCGTCTGAGTGCATTTGATCCAGAAGCTTCTGTGTATTGAAGGACCCTAAAAATTCCTGAACTCTCAATGCTTTTATTCCGGTCTGGACAAAATATCCGTTCCCGAGCCTGTAATATCCGTATTTAAACAGCTCCCCGCTTTCGCTATCCGGCCTGATCTGGTCGATATGACTACTATTCCCGCTAATCATGAAATCGTGTACCGGGTGACCCGGCTCGGCGACCCAACCTATGTACTTCCCATTATTTGAGGAGATAATTACACCATTTTCATCATATACGTAGATATCATCCACTTGAAGAGATTCTGAAACCTCCTTCAGTTTGGTTTCCGAAAATTCACCATTGAAGCTGTAGACCATTTCACCTGTTCCCATAAGCCTCTGATCCATTATCTCATTTGCCATTTCCTGCGCTTCAGCTGCTATCTCCAAATTATGCGCGTAGCTCTTTGATAATCTTGAGGATTCATTTCTAAGTATCTCGTAATAGTGGCTTCTTATGGTTGAGGTCATTATTAATATTGAGAACACAAAAATTACCCCTACTGAGAGTACGGGTATGTATGTGTATTTTTTCCTCAGTTTAGATTTGATTTTATAGTCGGTATCCATAGAACCACCTTGCCAACTAATTACAAGTACAGTTTATCAAAGTCGTAACCACAGAGTCAACAAGTTTAGGAATAATTAGAATATAATTGAAGCCAGTGATACTCCAGTGGTATCATATAGACAAATGATTTCAGGAGGATACTATGAAGGGTAAAGACAATGGCAAGCCCGCTTTTTTCTGGAGGGCTTTGATAACATTTATCGGGATTTTTCTTATTATAAGCACCTTATCCAACATCTTACTTTTTTTATTCGGAGCAACTGCTTCTGCTCAGATAGAAACTAGGCGATTCGGAGGATCAAATACCGGATATCCTGCTGAGAAGAGGTATGAATGGTCGGTGGAGTATTCCTTTATTGATAATGAAGGCACGCAGCATACCGGATACACTAAGCGCAGAGGTGCCGACTTGTCGGTTGAAGTGTCGAAAGAGGTTAAGTATTTTAGCTTTGCGCCATTTATAAGCTCGCTAAGCGATGAGGCATTAATCTCCCCTATGCAAATGATCAGTATTGCGATTGGCGGATTTTTGATCTATTCAGTCAACTGGGACTTAAATAAAAAGAGAGCTAAAAGATAGCTCCCTTATTCGTAAATATTCTCCTTAATTATAATCCAAGTGATCTCAATGGACCAAACTGCATTCTTTCTCTAACCATCATCAGGTGTTTCTTTTCTTCGTTAAGTATTACATTCATTTCCTTCTGGGCAATGTCAGGATACATCCCCATCATTTGATGGACAAAAAGTATGCCGTCCTTTTCCATCCTTTCAGCCAGGAGCAATGAGTCTGCGTACTTCATGTTCTTATCAAATTCATGCTTCGAGGTGATATTCTCCTCGATCAGTGATTTTACGTACTCTACTTCTTCCTCAGAGAATTCCCTGGTCATTTCCCCGCCATGCTTCTCAAGAAGAGCTGTGTACATTCTGTTGTGCTTGTCTTCCTCCTGGGACATACGCGCAAACAGTGCTTTAGATTTCTCATCCGGCGCATTCTCAGCTAACTCAGCGTAGTATTTTGTAACCTCCTCCTCCATTTTGACGAATGTTGACAAAATTTGCTTACCATCGAAATTCATAAAATCACTCCTTTAGTGTAGTATGGTTTCACCTTAATAATACCTTTAATTTGGTATTATTACAAGTTTATCTCAAAAACAAATTACCCAACTATGTTCAAACAAATCAAGTGACTTCTAATAACCAATAAAATTATCAGCTTTGATGTTTGTTTTGTCAATTTCAAGCGCCAGCAGCACCTCGATCAGCATACCGTTTATTCCCGCTGTCCCAGAAGTATAGTAGAGGCCTTCATTTCCAATGATCCTTGCAAAGGCTTCAGCTCTGTCCTGTAAGGTATCAAGGCTTTTCAGGAATTCGATCTCAAGACCTGGTATCTTATTATCGATATGCCGTAGGCTTTCCTCGAAGGCGTATTCTCCTCCCTCATCCAGGTAATATATTTTCATCTTAGTCGGATTTGATCCCGATATGTCCAGCTTCCGAAGTATTGCTCTAACAGGTGTGATCCCAATACCTCTTGCAAGGATGCAAACAGGCCTGTTATAATCATCAACAACAAACCTGCCCTGGGGATCCTCCACGGTCATAATGTCACCTTCTCTCAGCCTTAAGAGATGCTCCTTGAACTCTGAGCCAGGTCTGTCATATGTACATGATGTGAACATAAGGATATTATCCTCAGGTACTGATGTGAAGCTGAACACTCGATACCCCTTGTCTGATTCGAAGTCATAGTCGTGAAACCGGAAAATACCATGCTGACCTGGTGCCCAGTTGAAACCATCCGGCTTGGTGAATACGAAGGAAAATATGTCTGAGGTTTCCTGTTTTTTGTCTTTGAAAACAATTTCATATTTCTTATTAAGCTCCGACACTTTTCACCACTCCTTTCCTGAAACCAACCCTGGAGTGAGCCGTATTTTTAGTTTCTCTCACGGTACTGATGGCTTGCTCCAACACTATTCTCTACTGCCTTTATACCCTTAGAATCATGTTGAAACTATTAGAATCTGCATATTGGAGAAAAAATATCAATTTATCCCTTTGACCTTAGCAGCTCCGCCGCTGCCGCTTCCTCCTCTGGCTGTACCTTCGCTGCTACATAAAGATTGCCTACTGAAAACAATGCAGCCAGAAAAAACACCCAATGACTGCCCCATTTTGTCCAAATAAAGCCGCCGATCATTGCAGCTATTATGGATATTATATGATCGAGACTAACACCCATGGACAGAGTAGATGTTATTTCTTCTTTATCCACTGCAATAGATCTAAGATAGATTGAATTGACCATACCAATCTGCATAGATAACCTGTCGGCTATATACAGCAAGTATATCGTCCAGACCGCCCATCCCTGATTTTGCAAAGCTCCCGATTCAATTCCCCATACCATGCCGCCATATACAAGATAAACGATTATGAAGGTCAACGCATCAAAATACATCATGCTTTTTATTCCGTACCTGTCCATCCAGTGCCCAAGCTTGTTTAGAAAAAATATTGAAACGAATGTAAAGGCTATTGTTAGAAGTGCTATTGTATCAGCCTTCTTCATAAGAAGGTCAACAATTATCCAGGTACCATAAACGTATGCTATCTGCTTTTGTACTCCCTTAAGGACAGTGAGAAAATAAAAATACTTATATTGCTTTCGGAATACCAGTTTTCTCCGTTTTTGGGATTTGATCTCAATATTAACTCTTCGGGACATTAGAGCGGTAATAACAGCTGCCGCTGTAAAAAGTGCACCGGAAATAAGGAACACGATCTTTACAGGCTCCTGAAATGTGAAAAATCCTGTCCTGAACCCAAAGAACACCATCAATGCTGCCATCAGGCTGAATGCTGCCCTGACACTTGAATATTGCCCCATTCTTCTTCCTATTCTGTCCTGCTCAGCCAGGGACATGCCTATGGCGTCCTGCAATGGCATAAAGAGGTGCATTCCCATGGAGTTAATAAACAGAAATACAAGCATTATTCCAAATGACGGAGTTAAAAGACCAAGCATTGTGACTCCTATTAGAGATAAAATCTGTGCAATAAATGCTACTCTTATGTCTCCCATGAATCCCAGCACTCCGATCACAACCGTGCATAGTATCCCTGGAAGCTCTCTGGGAAATTCAATCAAGCCTCTTTGAAAGGCTGTCACCCCATACACTTCCTTGAAATAATTGGAGTAGATGCTGTCACTCAGGCCATTTCCCAAGGCAACGATGGATATGAGGATAAAAAATAAAATTAGCTCGATCCTGGCTTGTGAAGTGTTATCTTTTGTCATTTAATCTTGCAAAGCCTCCGTTTTTTAATCAAGACTTATTAGTCTGACTCTATTTTTACCGCTTCTCTTGGAGATATAAAGCTGATCGTCGGCCATTTGCAGTAGTCTGGGGACACTGGATAGCTCTTCTCCAGATCCAACGACTCCACCGATGCTTATTGTAGTTGGAGTCTTATCGGAACCATTGCCATAATATAGTCCAAGTTTCTCCACTTCTTCTCTGATTTCTTCCCCAAGTCCAAGTGCTGTATCATAATCCTTTGTTCTTGCGATATACACGAATTCTTCACCGCCGTAACGTCCAAAAATATCATTCCTTGACCAGGCGATCGAGCTTATGGCTTTGGTTATGGATATCAGACACTTATCTCCGTCTGAATGACCCCAATGATCGTTATACATCTTGAAATTGTCGATATCAAGCATATATACAGTCAAAAAGAATTTCTCGTCCCTGGCAGCCTCAGCAATCTCGTGCAGCTTCTTATTTATTGCTCTTCTATTGAGTATTCCTGTCAGCTCGTCCTCTGAAATCTTTTTTTCAAGGCTTCGGTTCATTTCATTCATTCGTTCGATTTCAAGCTTCTGGAGCTTTATCTCATGCTCAAACCTATCCTTAAGTTGATTCAATTGCTCAAAATCCGTTGTATGCTTAAGCTCAATGTTCAGGATCTCTAATCGGTTACCAAGTGCCAAATTACTCTGCTTTTCACTGTATGAGCAGTATAGTTTAAAATAATCCAGTGCAACACTGTAGTTACCGTAATCCTCATTAATAGAGGCAATTTGTCTGTAAACGGAGCTAATTTTCTTCTTCGCATCTATCTCTTCAGCATAGCTGATGGCAATTGCAAGCAACTCCATGGCTTCATCAAGGTCTGTCTCGGCGTAAAGAGATGCCAGGTTTGTAAGTATGTCTATTGAATAATATTTGTTTTCCAATGTTTCCAGCATAGCCAGGGATTTCTTGTACTGCTCCTCGGCTTCAGCCCTGCCTCCCATAGCCTGGTAAACCTGGCCTATCCTGCTCTCTATCTCAGCCAGGCTTATCGGGTCATTCATATCTTTCAAAATCATCTTGCCCGATTCAAAGCACTTCAATGCCTCCTCAGGCTTGCTTTCCTTTAGATATATCTCCCCAATATTTCCCAGGATTACAGCCCTGTTAATATCCAGTCCATTTTCCCTGCTTAATCCTTCAGCTCTTTTATAGAACTCTATAGCCTTATTATATGAAAGTGTTTCCCGATAAACCTCGGCAATATTATTCAGAACACTGCTCTCGAGAAATGGGTCATTAACCACCTTTGAATAGTCCAGTGCCTTCAGAAAATTCCTCATGGCCTCCTCATACAATGAACTGTAAAAGTAAGCGACACCAGCAAGATTCAAGGCTCTCATCAAGCCCTCATGGTCATCCAGCTCCTCAAAAATTTGTCTTGCAGCCAGACTCATGTCAAGCAGATTCCCAACATCGGATTTGACCCTGTAGCCATAAGCGGCTCCCAGTAGAGAAAATCCTTCCTCTCTTTTAAATCCACCGTCTCTCGACATTTGATAAGCCTCGTTGCTCATCTCTATAGCCCTATCAGGTGAAACTGATGACGCTGCCTTGGCTTTACTTAAAATCTCCAGTATACTCTCTCGATTGCTCATTATTTCCTCCATCGTTTGAAAGTTAAAACAAATCACATTAAGATTATATCATTACTCTGAATGGTAAATGTTAAAATTTTAATATTGGTTGTAGTGTCAAAACAGCCGATTTTAAGCCCACAATCTTACAAAATGTTGAGTTGAAAACATTGTTTCCCAAATGTCTTGAATATTTGTCAAGATATCCGGAAGAAAACGGTCCTGTCTTACCTTTTTCAACACTCTTTTAACGTTGATTGCTGTAATTTTAAACCCAAACCACATTTTTGAGCGCAGATAACCCCGGACAGGCATTTGATCAACATGGTGCTTGCGCCTAAGGACGGAGGGTATGCCTTCCACTCCGTTTCGTATTCTTGCCAGTTCCTGGTATTTTGGCAGAGAATACTTTTGTAGATATTCGGCCCGTTGAACCGTTTTTTCGGTAATCATCACGTAGTTGGATTTCTTTTGGGGTTTCATGCCACATTGATTTCGTAGCGGACAATCCTGGCAGGCGCTCAGTGTAAAAGAGGCCCGATAGATTCCTGTCTGTTGGTAATAGCAAGTTTTGTATGGTTTTTTCCCAGCTGGGCATTTTAACACCTTATGATTCTCGGTATCGAGTTTGAAATGGGCTTGTACTTCATTTGGGGCTTTTCCCAAGAGGGAGGTGGTCACCAGATCTATGTTGTTGGCTTCTGCCATTAAGGTGTTCTCGGTACTGGCATAGGCTCCGTCAGCTACCAGGGTGGTCTTCTCTTTCTGAGGGCCCATCTCTTCGATGGTTTTTCGACAAAACTCATTGTCGCTGTGGGTGTTGGGCTGATATTCGTAGGCG
This sequence comes from Gudongella oleilytica, assembly GCF_004101785.1. Lineage (NCBI taxonomy): Bacteria > Bacillati > Bacillota > Tissierellia > Tissierellales > Tissierellaceae > Gudongella > Gudongella oleilytica. The sequence continues at coordinate 1,000,406 of NZ_CP035130.1, read as the reverse complement.
GTGATCATACTGCCTTCTTTACCTGTGGTTTCAACGACATGTGCCACATAGCCTTTATGGTTCTGGCCGCTTTTCCAGCGGAAGGTGGCGTCTGGGTCGGAGGGGTTTTGCATACTCTGGGTCGAGATATCTTTTTTCGGCTTAGCTATGGTCGTTCCTGTGTCATCGGTGTGGGTTTGTTCTTCCATCACTCGGACCAGGTGGTGATAAGCTTCTGTTTGTTGGCTTATTACCGGCACCAGGTCCATCAGGTGTTTCGCATCCTGGATAACAGCATTCAGGCGTTGGTCCAGGTCTTCATGGCGCTGGTGGTAGATGATCTGGTTTCGGTGTTCTTCTTTCAGGTAGGTCTGCAGGGGTTGCACCAATGTTGTTTCACCGTTTTTATGAAGCTGCTTTACCAAGTTGGCAACACAGGTGTACAAAATTTCAAGGCGGCTCATCTTCTTGCTGCCAGAGGCCACCATCAGGCTGTCCATTCGTTTTAAAGTGGGTTCGATGTTTAGGTACTTTCGAAAGGCTTCGGCCAGATCAACCATTTCTTCTTTTAGTAAATCTTCGCCGGTGTTCAGTTCGTGATAGTACAATCGTTCACGAAATCGGCTGAAGGTGCGGTCGCTGAAGGGTTGTTCCTTGAAACTGGTGGTGCGTAGTGCTACTTGAAACCGTACGTCGCACAGGATGGATTCCAGCAGGTCTTCGTCAGTTAGGCTAAACAGTTCTTTAATGATCAACGCACCGATGATGGCATTGACAGGCGTGTTGGGTCGGGTAGCCGGATTGTCACTGTACAAGACCGCGAACCGTTTTTCGTTAATCTGTGGAAAAATGATCTCTGAAAAACCGGCGGACCATGATTTCTCAACAAATTTCTTAACACGTGGCGGGAGGTTAAGCAGCGCATCTTCCATGTTGATTTGTTGGACAGCATTGGGTTTAAAAGCCATAATATCCACCTTTCCGAATTACCTGTGATACCTTTATTATATCACAAATAGGTCGGAAAATGTTAATATTGCAATGCTTCTAAGGCGTTTTTCAGTTACATTAATGGTCGTTGCTGTTAGTTGGACAAGATTTTTATGATTGTACTTGGGTGTGAAAAGTACTTTTGACACCTAAACCAATATTTATCGGACAAAAAAGACCCGCTTTAATCGCGAGCCTTGATAAATATATTATTTCTTGCATTTTGAATTATAATCAGACTCTCAGTGTGCTTCTAAAGCCTTTTGAACTGTAAAATGAATCGACTCCGTTGTGATACTGGTTTTGCATCAAGTCTTTTCATGACTATTTCCCATACAACTTCCTTATGCTTAGTGTAAATATTTGGCTGGTAATATATAATGTACATGACCGGTTTACATCCTCTGGATATAGCATGAAGGGAGGACGATAATAGATGATCGTTAAGTCAAGGAACAGAATTATAAGGTTTATAGCAGCATTAGTTACTATTCTCATCATAGCTGCTTCGTTTGATAACACATCATATGCAGTAGCTTTCAGTGATCTTGACAATCACTGGGCAAAGTCATATATTGAGAGAGTTTCAGATCATAAGGCCATATCCGGTTATCCTGATGGCAGCTTTAAGCCTGATGATCAAGTTAAAAGAATTGAATTTATTTCAATTATTGTAAAATCACAAGGAATAAGTGTCAGAGACAGGACTCCAGGTGAGTACTGGGGACAGCCTTATATCGAGGCAGCGATAAAAAATGATTTAATAAGGTCAAATGAATATGGAATTGCAAATGAAGTAAATTTAGAAAAGTATATTTCGAGAGAGGAAATGTCCAGCATCGTTGTTAATGCGTATACAAAATCAGGAGGAACTGTCGAACCTGCTAAGTTTGATGCTGCCCGTTCAAGCTTGGTTGATTTTGATTCTGTTGCCCGGTACTATTATAATAGTTCAATAGAATCTGTCGCTTTGGATTTCATTTCAGGTTATCCCGATGGTAGCTTTGCTCCGAAGCAAAATGCAACCAGGGCACAGGCTTCAATAGTATCCTATAGGTTGCTATTGAAGCAGGGAATCATTAAAGATAGCGAGTTGCCAGTGAATGTCGTTCTGTCAAAAACCAAGCTGCAACAAGGTGAACTTTTGAGATTGACGGCTTACCACGCCGATAATGCTAATAGAGCTTCACTTGTTCAGAGCCTGTATCCAGACTATGTGTGGTATGAGGATGGTGATGTCCTTAGAGGATACATTCCGACAAATTATAATACAAAGCCTGGAGTATATAGTTTGAGGTTCATTGATGAAAAAACAGGAAATATATCTACGAAGTATGTGGAAATATCCTCAAGGGATTTTAGGGTCCAATATCTTAAAGTCGATCCAAATATCGAGTCAAGCACAAGAACAGAAGAAGCGAATGCTGAATACAGAAAGTATTTCAATCCTTCAAGAGATGTTTCTTCTCCGGTAAAGTATTATTCGGAGCCCTTTATACTGCCAGTCACGGGCAGGGTAACAACTGAATTTGGTGAGACTCGTACTGTAAACGGAGCACCTACCTCCTACAGACATGCAGGTATAGATATTGCTGCACCGCTTAATACAAAGATATCAGCTGCAAACAGAGGTAAGGTTACTCTTGCTATGCCTTTGATCCTGACTGGAAACAGCATTGTCATAGATCATGGAGAGGGTCTGTTCAGTGTCTATTTCCATCTTGAAAAACTACATGTTTCCCAGGGGGAGATGGTTGAAAAAGGACAGCTTATTGGTACGGTTGGTTCCACAGGATTTTCCACAGGACCTCATCTCCACTTCACTATGTCCTATTACAGGACTAATATCGAACCCGGATTCATTATTTATGGCAAGAGTATCACTAAGGCAAATTATCAGGAACTTATGAAGTAAGTGGCAAAGCACCGGGAATTATCCTGGTGTTTTTTATTTCGACAGCATACCTTTTTGACACGTTCAAAATAAGATATCTGCAAAGGGGGGTGCGGATGTTTTTTGGACCTCAAAAAGCCAATCATAGACTCCTCCTATACTCTATAGGACTCATTCCTCCTGGTGATAGTTTTATCCTCTCTTCAGAATACCATTTAATGTATTCATTAAGCTCTTTTACGAATTGAGCTATCGTAGCATCAGCCCAGGAGTAACCTTAAAACATCTCATTCTTAAGTCTACCAAAAAAACCTTCACATGCTGCATTGTCAGGCGAACATCCTTTTTTTGACATAGATCTTATAAGCTGTGCTTTTTCAATCCGTTCTAACCAACCTGGCCAACGGTAGTGACATCCTCGGTCAGAATGTACTTTAGGTTTTTCAATGTTCCTGAGCATTATCGGCAGTTGCCTTTGCAAGCTCCTCTTTAAGAAGCTGTCTTTTCCAGTTATAAATACTTTCTATAGTTACTCCATGCTCTTCAGCAACCTGTTTGGCAGGTTCGTTTCCAGAGCACAAAGAAATGACAGCTTTTTCTTTCTGTTCAAGTGCATATTTTATATTAGATCCACCAGTACAACAATGTCTCTTTTCATCTGGTGCTCTCTCTAATATCCATTTATCCAACACTGGACGACTTGGATAACCAAGTTTTTTGTCGGCTTTAGACACACTTTTACCATTCTCAAGATAATAATTCACAGCTATTTCCTTTTCGTCTTCTGAGAATTTAGTATTTTTAACGTAACCTTGATGAAGATTACCATCCTGCAGATATTCTTCCTACCAATTTCGTAAAGCTCTTCTATAAGAATACTCCGACTCACGAATGACTGTAGGATAACTCATATCAGACTGAATCAACAGTTTTACTGCTTTTATACGTTCTTCTTATGTGAATGCGCGGCACCTCCTAACTTAAATTAAATCCAGGATTTTGTCTGCGTCCCTGGTGGTAAACTTTTTCGTTGACATTCACATCTGATGCTAATATTTATTAATCTTATCTAAGTTAAATTTTTTAAGATCTTATGCGGATAATGATATTGACACATCGATTTTTTTGTGTTATATAATAATTAGCACTCAGGTGACGAGAGTGCTAATAAAAATAAAATGAAAAGGAGTTGTTATTTATGGCTGGATTAGTCCCTTTCAACAAAAAGAACAAGGAAATCTCTACAAACACTGGCTTTGAGGACTTCTACAACGTACTTGATGACTTTTTTTCTAATGACTGGCCTTTTAGAAGATCCCTCGCAAATGACACATTCAAAGTTGATGTCGAAGATAATGGCAGTGAATATCTCATTGAGGCTGAAGTGCCAGGTATAGACAAAAAAGACATCAATGTTGAACTTAACGATGGAAAGCTTGTGATTGCTATTGTTAAGGATGAAAAGAATGAATCAGAGAAAAGGAATTTCATCCACAGAGAAAGACGTTATAGTTCTATGAGTCGTTCAATTTATTTGGAAGATGCCAAACCCAATGGTATTAGGGCAAAACTTGAAAACGGCTTGCTTAAAGTCAAAGTTCCTAAAGAAGAGAAACCAAACAATAGTGTTACAATTGATATTGAGTAATACAAACATAAGCACATTGGGTGATTCACCAATGTGCTTATATTTGTCATGTTATCATAAATTTTCTTATTAATGCTCATTTTATTGACCACGCATAAATTAATCAGTGTTTCTTGATGAAATTTTTATGCTTTACTGAGTAAGCAGCAAATAATCTTGTCGATAATTGTGTTTCATACATAGGGATTTCCAGTTTGTTGACATTTGTTGTTGTTTGATTTTTATCAAGTTCTTTTACTCTTAACTTCCTAAAAAAATTAACTCTCTATAAGCATACCATGTTTTACTGATTTCGTTGGAAAATGAACATTTCCAGAGTATTCAAAATTCATTTTCAGATATCCGAGAGTTAATTATGCCGGAAGTTCAGACTAACTCTAAAAGTTTTCCCAACATTATCAAATAACTGTTTTAATTGATTAGTATTTTTCCATAGTAGTTTTTTACTTATTGAATCCCAAGTTTCAAAAGTAGCACAATATTTATCTACCATCAGGACGACATAAGACTCTTTATATTTGGGTAACCTTAATGTTAATGGCCACATATGTTTTTCAATAATATCCTTTTCAATATTATTCAGAGAGAAATACTCATTAGCATTTTTAAGTGCTATGCTTGGATGAACAAATCCATGTAGTCCTGTGTAAGGCTTGCTATCGGTGTGCCAGTCATACAAGAAAAAATCATGAAGAAGTCCACCTCTTGCTGCAGAACAGGGGTCCAGCCCTAGTTTCTTACACAGCCGGAAACTAATATAAGACACACGCAGACTATGATCGTAACAGCTTATATCTCCATGTTGCATATATTTTTTCATTAACTTTACCTTTTCATGATCAATCAAATCCCACACGCACTCACAATATTCTTTTTCAAGTGTGAAATTTATTTTTAAACTCAGTTTTGATTTTATCGACTCTACCATTCAAAATCCTCCTCACATCGCGATTTATTATATCCGCATTTAAGAAAAGCAATTTGGGGAAAGCAAGAAAGATCCTTTTATATTTTATAATCTTATTTTTGTACACGTGTACTGATAGTTCAGAATAAAGGAGAATTGTTCTTCTTAAATCCAATATATCAATAATAGATTTTATAGTATCAATAATAAAATAAACAACAATAATGATAGCAACATATTCTTTAAACTGAACAGGAATAGTACGCGTAAAATTTATGATAATTGGATGGACTATTTGAATTAATGCAAAGGCAAGCATTCCCCATAACATTGAGTATTTAATGCATATATACCCTTTAATGTTCAAGAAATTATAGCTGTAATCCCACCATTTTTCATGAAATATTTTTTCCAATATAAATCCAGTGACAAACTCCAATATTGTAACTAATAATATTGAAACAATCAAATTTATCATCAATAATAATGATTTATCCTCTAAAGAAAATGGACTCCAGTTAAAGTAAGAAACAATAATAATTCCGCCAAACCCATATATAGGTGTAAAGGGTCCTCTAAGGAATCCCCTATTGATAAATTTTCTGTGTTTAATACTTGCAAATAAAGTTTCCATCACCCACCCTAAAAATGAATAAATCGCAAAAAAAAGTATCAGATCAACTGCCATATTAATTTCTCACCTCTATAGTTAATTGTATCCATTGATCAAATTATGTTCGTTTTGATCTTAAAATTGCAATAATCAGTGCTGCAAAGGTAATTGCCGCCAGGAAAAGGCTACCTTTTAATATTATACTTAAGACCATTATAAAATCAGCCGCTTCCATGCCAATTAAACTTAATCCAATGATTGTTCCCGCAATTACTATACTTAAAGATAGAAACACTATGCTTATTGATAATCGGCTGAAGGATCTATCAATTTTTTGCGCATATCGTTCTGCCTCTTTCACCTTAATTTGTATTGTAAAGTCATCATGTTCTATTTTACCTAGAAAATTTAAAAAAACAGACGGAAACTTTCGAACTAGATTACCATAATCCATAGCACCACTCAAGATTTCCCGGCCTATTTTCTCAGGGGAAATCAAAGTGAAAATCAACTTTCCTGCAATAGGTTCGGCAATTTCCAGGATATTAAGATCAGGGTCCAATTTCTCAACTAACCCTTCCAAAGTTATAAGGGATTTAGCAAGCATAGTGAATTCCCCTGGAATCATCATATTATAAGTAAATGCTAAATCAAAAATTTCATTAAAAACTTCACCTATTTTTATTTCACTCAATGGAACCGACAAAACTTGATCTCTTAATCGATCAATATCTTTTCCCAACTTTCTCATATTGATACTGTTTGATATTGCATCAAGTTCAACAATTGCTTGAATAATCAGCTTACTATCTTTCAAAGTTATTCCCATTAACATTTTCAAAAACTGGTTTTTCCTATGAGGGCTCAGTTGTCCTATCATCCCAAAATCTAAAAAAGCTATCTTATTATTTTCGAGCACCATTATATTCCCCGGATGAGGATCGCCGTGGAAAAAACCATCTCTTAATATCTGATATAAAACAGAGTTGGCTAAATTTCTTGCTATTATTTTTTTATCTAACCCTAATTGATCTAACGCTTCAAAGTTTTTTAGAGAAGTTCCTTTGATTTCATCCATTGTAAGTACACGACTCGTTGTATGGATCCAACTAATATCTGGAACTATTACATTTGCTTCATCCTTAAAATTCACTTTAAAAGTTTCTGCATTTTCGCCTTCAAGCCTAAAGTCTAATTCATTCGTTATGGTAGTCTCAAATTCTTCAGCCATTTTACTGAAACTATAAAGTTTCCCCAGCTTAGTTCGATTATCTATAAAATCTGCTAAATCTTTAAGGATACCCAAATCAAGCTCAATATTTTTTTCGATATTAGGTCTTTGAACTTTTACTACCACATCTTTACCTGATAATAATTTTGCACGATGAACTTGCCCAATAGAAGCTGCCGCTATAGGTTCCTCTTTAAACTCTCTAAATATATTTTCAAGTTTATCTCCTAACTCAAATTCTATTACTTGTTTAACATCGCTTATTGAAAATGGGGCTACTGCATCTTGAAGTTTTTCCATTTCATGTATGATCTCACGAGGCAATAAGTCTGGTCTAGTACTCATGATTTGACCCAATTTTATAAATGTCGGCCCCAACTCTTCAAAAGATAATCTCAGTCTCTCCCCAATTGATAATTTTGAAAGTTCCCTTTCTGAATATTCTTTGGTTTGCATCTCTATTTTAAGATATTTTAAAATTCCTAATCTATCCATTAATGCGCCAAATCCATGGTTTGCAAATATTTTGACAATTTGTGTTGTTCTCTTTAATTTTCTATGTTTACTAACCGCCATCATTTATCCCCACTCTGTCCAATCACTCTTTTGCTAAAAATGAAGATATAAATTGATAGAAACTCTGTCATCTATACCTGCTTCATGTCTGTGAGCTAATATACATTTTTAATTCTTAACGGAACGGACGTCATAACTATCTTTCTTTTCCTAAAAAAAAATACACCCACCAACCCTGGTCCTGTATGTGTCCCTATGATTGGTCCCAAACTATTTATAACTATATCTTTGGGCACTGTCTCACTCAAAATCAGAGATTTCAGATACTCTGCATCTTCAATACAATCACCATGGGTGATGAATATCATTTGTTCTTCCGGTTTAGTTACGCGAATTTTATCCCTCTAATTTTTTTACAACATCTAATCTTCCATCATTTGAAACATTTAAAACCGGTTTAACATCAAGCAATCCACTCTACGATTTCTTCTTTAGATTTTCCTTGTTTTAACATTTCGCTCGCATAATACACTAATAAACCCTGACCGATTGAGGCGCTTTTCGAATCTATCACTGTTATATCTGCTTCTGGGTTTGCTTCCATTATTTCATTTCTATCTATGACAGAGCCATTAAAAGTTTCAATAAGTGCTGAAGAGAAACCTATATAAATAACTGGATCTCCTTTTTAAACAAAACTTCTAAATTCATTTTCAAAAGTAAAAGCAGCAATCTGAGCAGTTGTTGGCATACTTCCATTTCGAATTTCGTCGTAAAATTCTTTGTAACTTAAAGATTCCCCAAAATCATCTATATAATTTATTCCATTTAGCACAAATGTAAATGGAATAACATGTATATTATTTTGAGAAATATATTCAACGGCAAATCGCAATTTGAATCAGTAGCTATAACAATTCCCATTTCAAAACCATCTCCAAATAATGGACAGCCCAGCTAAAAAACATAGACAATATCTAAGAACCTGCCATTGCTCTGTCTTTTAACTGATCAATCCAAATCTTATTTTTTTAGTTCGTTTATATCCTTCTTTGTGGCTATTTCTTTCTCATTTAATATATCAATCAACTCTTCTCTTACAATCTTTCTGAACTCATCTTTTCCCATGAGATCTTCTTTGCGGGCAATATCTTTTGATTCTAGTGCGTCTAAAATTTCATCCTTGACCATTTTCTTAAATTCTTCACGTTGTTCTTCGCCTTTTTTCACTAAATCATTAACCAGATCCTTAGCGTCCTTCCTAGCCACTTCACCTTTATTCACCAACTCATCAACCACATTTTCAATTTTTTCTCTAGAGTAAGAAAACAACCCTAACCCTAAATTGACTGACTTTTCAATTAATCCTGACATAACAAAATACCTCACTTTCATAAATTTAATCAAATAAAATTTGCATAGCATTTAATGCTTCTGGTAATTTTTCATCTTGATCAAGCAAAACCTGAATCCCTGTACCAAACATCGACCCCAAAATCAAGCGAGACAAGTCTTTTGTAGGATAGCCTTTTAATTCCTTTAATTGAAGATCGTTAAAAATATACTTCTCAATCATGTCCGATAAATCTTTGAACAATTCACTAAGCAAACTACTGAATACAGGTGACCAAATAGCTAAACCCGTAAAATCATAGAGCAATCTAAAAAGTTCCGGATTATGCTGCAACATATTTTTAAAGTAATTAATCAAGCCTTTTACTTTTTTCTGGGGTGTACTTTCCTGCTCCAATGATGCTTTAATCTCCTTTAAATACTTTGAAGTCATCATTCCTACAACTTCTTTAAATAACCCCTCCTTATTTTTGAAGTAATAATTTAACTGGCTTAAAACGACTCCTGCTTCATCAGCAATGTCTCTCATTGAAACATTTGCATAACCTCTGGTCGATATACAGGTATAAGCTGCTAATAAGATTTTCTCTGGTTGAGTTCGTTCATTTGTTCTAGTAAGCACAATACCAACACCTCACAATTCGGTCGTTCGTCCGATTTATTCTTATAGTACTATTTTTTGATGAATTTGTCAATAATCAACTTGACATGATGGTGTCAACTTACTGCAGGAAAAACTACAGTACATACCCTTATGCATTTGACTCACTATACTATGCCCCTTAGGCTAAATACCCCCACAAAATCATACCCGAGGAATTTACACACTAATATGGACTTGACTCTTTCACATCATTCGGATATAAAATCTCCGATAATCATATTTCCATCACATTTATGGAGTATGATAAACGTTAAAAATATCAATATAAAGGAGTGAAAAATATGCGAACGAGAATAGATTTGTTTAAAAAAAATCATAAGCGCACGACAATGGGAATATTAATTCTCCTGCTTATTATCAGCAGTATGTTTTTACTAGCTGCCTGCAGCACATCCACTGAACCAACAAAGGAAACTACCCCACCCGTTCAGGATACCTCAACTCAAGCACCTGAAACTACGCAACCTATCGATCATAATATTGACATTGATCCAGCTCCACTAACCGATAACGATAAAGCACTATCACTTGAAGGTTATGGGGCTAAAGGAGCTGCTGCTGATAAAGCTCTGAGTGTCAACGATATGTTGATGTATGCTGTTCAAGATGAATATTTAGCGCGTGCTGAATACTTAGCCATCATAGATAAGTTTGGCAGCCAAAAGCCCTACGACAATATCGTTAGTGCCGAAGAAACACATCTCGCATTTTTAAAAGAGGTATATGTCTCATATGGTCTTGATTTCCCTGCGGATGACTCTGCGGATCACATTGTTATACCCGCCGACCTTCTTGAAGCCGCCGAGACTGGAGTTCAAGCCGAAATTGACAATATTGCGATGTATGAATTATTCTTAACCTATGATCTTCCTGATAATGTATATGAAGTATTCACTGCATTAAAGAGTGGTTCTGAAAGCCATCTGTTAGCGTTCCAAAAGCAAGTCGATAAGTTGAAATAAACAACATCACCCAGTAAAATGTAAAAGTCAAAAACGTTGAGGAAAAGCATTTAGTTGCTATTTGCCCAACGTTTTTATGGTTTTTTTATGGCATTTGCTTGTGTTTAGATATCACTCATTTATCCTGACCACACAACCTCGGATTTTTCAAAAAACATCTAACTCGATCACTGCAAACCCATGTTATCTAAATCGCTCTGTCACGTTCAAAATCACGTCTTTGGACTTGTTCCCAAAACCCGATGTTTTCACGATTTTTGCTCATCCGATTTTTACGTTCAAACCTCGGAAACCCTTTATTTCAAGGCTTTTCTACACTTTTACTTCTCAACCCTTGACATCAATACGACCGGCTCAACGTGTGTTGGGTGCGTGAAAAAGATCAAAAAGATAAATTTGATAAATTGGTGACTCATTGTAAAATGAAATTGAACTAATATAAAAAGCCCATAGATGACTATCTGTGTTATGATTTAATCACTACAAAAAATCTGACACGGAGGATAATCACTATGGACTACCCTAATAATACCACTGATTCGAGGAAAAATAAACACCTAAACTACGAGGAGCGAATGTTTATTCAACTTCGTCTTCAAGATGGCTTTACCCCCTACAAGATAGCAAAGCAGCTTGGCAGGGCAAGGAATACCATTCTAAATGAAATCAGAAGGGGTACAACAACACAAATATATGCCAAAAAGAAAGTTGATGTATACCTGGCTGCCACAGGCAAAGCAGTCTATGACAACAACCGTAAGAACTCCTGTAAGCCCTTTAAAAGGCTACAATGCAGTGACTTCATAGATTATGTCACCAAAATGATCAAAGAAGATAAGTGGTCACCCGACACATGCGTTGGTCGTGCGCTTAAATCCGGAAAGTTCAAGCCTTCTGAAATGGTATGCACCAAGACTTTGTACAATTACATTGACCTTGGACTTATGAGAGTAAAGAACTCTGACTTACCCCTTAAGCTTCAATACAACACAAAATCAAAACGTACTCGCAAGAATAAGAGGAAGCTTGGCAACAGTATAGAACTACGACCAAAGTCAGTTGATCAGCGCAATGAATTCGGGCACTGGGAGATAGACACTGTAATAGGTAAAAAGTCCAGGGGCGAAGAAGTCTTGCTGACCATACCTGACTTTGGAAGGAAAACAAATAAAAATAAATAGCATAACTTCTAAAACCTTGAATTCTCAAACGAATTCAGGGTTTTATTTTGGAAAAACATTGTTTATCTATGTACACTTATAATCACTTATGATATAATATAAGTAAATAGGTGTTGGAGGTGCCAGATGTATATCACAATCAGCGGAAAAGGAAGTCATCGCATTGTCCAGTTGCGTGATGATCGACGAGTTCCAGGCACAGATAAAAGAAAAGCGGTCATCGTAAAAAATTATGGTAACTATGAAAAGTTGCTGGCAGAAAACCCTCATATCATTGAGGAACTGAAAGAAGAAGCAAAGCGCTTAACACGGGAAAAGAATGCTGAGTCTGCTCCAATTACCTTAACTGTGCCCACAAAAGAGATTACCTCCGCCGAAGACGTGACGTCTTCGTTCCGTTTCGGACACGCCCTGATTCAGAACCTCTGGAGAGAACTGAAATTGGAGAAGTTCTTTGAACGATATGCTGGAAAAAGAGATCCTGAAGAGCTAATACAAAGCATCTTCTACCTCTTGGCTAGGAGATGTACGGATCCCGGCAGTATTTACAGCTGTTATCAAGTACAGAGCCAATATGCTGGTCATACGGAACAGACTTTGGATGCACTCTATGGAGTTTTGGATATCCTAGCAGAGTCTAAAGAGGATCTCATTGAATTCCTATCTGTTTTCTTCCAGAAGAAAACGAAACGAAAGAATGGTTGCGCCTATTACGATGTCACCACTCATTCCTTTGAGAGCACCAAATGGGGTGAACTGAGAATGTTTGGTTTCTCAAAATCCCACAAAAACAATGAAGTTCAAGTAGTTATGGGACTTCTAATTGATAACAATGGGATTCCTGTAACCTATGAACTTTTTCCTGGAAACACTATGGATCAGTCAACTTTAACGAAGTCAGTGGAAAGACTGAGAGAGTTATATCGTTTAGAGAAGATCACAGTAGTCGCAGATAGAGGACTTAATAGTGGTACAAACCTAGGCTACCTATGCTCACAGGATCATAACTTTGTAATCAGCTATACGCTGAAACGATCCACGCAAGAGTTTAAAGAACTGGCCTTGAATCCAGAAGGATGGAAAGTAACTTCGGTAAACAAAGAGAGCGGCGAGGTTCTGACCATGGAGAAAGTGGTGGAACAAACATTGGAATACAAGACAGAAGGTCTAGCGCTGGACGCACCGGAGGGTGCGGAAGAAGGCATAAAGAAGAAGCGTGGACGACCTAAAAAGTATCAACACCATACTGTTCCGGTGAAGATCCATCTGACATGGAGCGCTAAAAGAGCGTCGAAAGACCGCGGTGATCGGCAACGAATGCTTGAAAAACTGATGAAAAAAATGGATAAGCCTTATCAGATGAAAGCAGCGGTGAAAAGAGGGGTAAACCAGTTCTTGGAGATGGAACTGGAGACAGAAAACTGGAAAATCAGCGAAGAGAAAATTAGGGAATCTGAAAAATATGATGGATATTACGCTATCATCACGAACAATCTAGAGTTATCAACCCTTGAAGTAGTTGAAATCTATCGTGGTTTGTGGAGAATCGAAGAGAGTTTTAGGATCATGAAGACAGATTTACAGGCGACCCCTGCTTTTGTTTGGACCGATAAACACATCGAAGGACACTTTGCATTGTGCTTTTTAGCCTTAACTATTATGAGATATCTACAGTATAAGATTGCAGATCACACTGGAGCGCAGGTATCCGCTGCAAATCTCATGGAAGCTTTGTCAGGACCTACCGTTATTACGCAGGGAACTTATCCCAGTATTACCGTAACCCCGATCAATATAAACCAGACATACCTGGACATCAGTAAGATTCTTGGCATGGCCGCACTCAGACAGAATATGACTTTGACTCAGTTTCGGAGTGCAACAAAATTGAATTTAGTGAAGAATCTAGAATAAGTGTACAAAAAAACCGTTGGAAACGAGGTGTAAACCAGGTGTTTCCAACGGTTTTATTAATATTAAGTTCTAAAGTCAGGAATTACATTGACCTTGGACTTATGAGAGTAAAGAACTCTGACTTACCCCTTAAGCTTCAATACAACACAAAATCAAAACGTACTCGCAAGAATAAGAGGAAGCTTGGCAACAGTATAGAACTACGACCAAAGTCAGTTGATCAGCGCAATGAATTCGGGCACTGGGAGATAGACACTGTAATAGGTAAAAAGTCCAGGGGCGAAGAAGTCTTGCTGACCATAGTTGAAAGACAGACCCGAAACGCCATCATAAGAAGGATCCCATCAAAAACAGCTGATGCAGTATCCAATGAGTTCCAGAAGATACGATCATTTTTCGGTGACAGGTTCAGCAAGGTGTTTAAGACCATAACCTCCGATAATGGGTCGGAGTTCTCAGAGCTACATGAACTGGAGTCTAAAACATCTACAAAAGTCTACTTCACCCATCCTTATTCATCATTTGAGAGAGGGACAAACGAAAGGCACAATGGGCTGATACGTCGCTTCATCCCAAAAGGGAAAAGCATAAATGACTATGCTGATGAAGACATTTCCTTCATAGAGGAATGGATGAACTCATTACCCAGAAAGATCCTTGGATACAATACACCAGAGGAGCTCTTTGAGGACGAACTGGATGCAATCTATGCATCATAGCAGAAGCCATCGAGTTTTCATGTAGGCCTTTACGGCATCGAGTGCCGAAAGGCCAACTTAGAGTATACTATGCTAAAAGTTGTCAAGGTCGGGTAGTATTTTCGATGAAAATCTCCACCCTTCCCGTGACAAATCAATCATAATACAGTACAAGATCTGTTAGGCATGAAAATTAGTTCAATTTGTTATTGCAATTTATCTTGATAAATTGGTTTTCATTACGTTAGATTTTCATTTTTTTACTGTTTATGAAAATCCTTTCCCTCTCCTAGCTTTAGAGCTACAACGTAGTGTGTAGCATACGCTTCTTCTATTCTTGAATCTCCGGATTTACTAAAACGCAAAGGAATCTTCCTGCCTTTTACACCCCACTGATTGTATGCAGTCCATGAGGGCTTCATATGATTCTATTTCGCATATGTCCTAAGCTCTCTCATTATAAAGGACAGGTTACTCAAGTTGGATTTACATACCTGTTCAAGATACGGCACATGCCCAAACCTCCAGCTTTCATAATCCTTGACTGATAATATGCCTACACCCATTATCACATCTATAGGAGATATATAAATCTTTTCTTGCAATATGTTGTTCATGACCGAGTATATCTTCCGCTTCAATTCAACATTATTCATAGGCTGTTTTTCCTTTTCCGAAGCATGATTTACCTCCATTCCCCGGACATTTTTATATTAAATAACCCTGACGCCTGTAATGCCTGGGTAATCTCGCTTTTGAAGGCTGAATGCCGGGGATATTTGCTCCTATATCTTTCAATGAAATCCATACCCTCCTGCTTTTCCTCTCTGTTCGCTAAAACCTCTGCCATTGCGACCAATAGTCCGGCTGCTTTATGATAACTCCCTCGATGCTGGTTACTGACAATTGCATCTACCCGGTGTCCTATCTCATCCCTACACCATTTTAAATAAAATTCTTCTTGTTCCTTGGTTAGCTTTATAGACTTTTTTATAAAATCAGTAACCTTTAGGTACTTCTCAATATATTCCTTATTTGCATTATCACTTGTATTTTTAATAGCATCCTCCCATTGTTTGCAAAGAATTTTTGAATGCATTCCTTCCTTTGATAAAACTGCCATCATAAAAGTAACAAACAATGGTTTGGGATTCTCACTGGAGCTCCATCCAAGGGGACCTTTGCCTTTGCACATTTCAAATACCTTTTCATACTTTCCACTTAGAAGCAAAGTATTGAATAATACTCCTTCGGTTGCAAAAGATGCACTTTGCTCTCTATTGTGGTAGTTGCTTTCAGGTATCCTACCTTTACCTTGAAGTTCCATCACCCTTTGTTCAGCTTCATCTTGAATTTCTTCAAAGCAAGCACATTCAATAGCACTAATATATAAGTCAAGTAAATATCCTATAGAAGGATCGGAATAAAAGCTTTCCCTATACCCTTCCAGTTTCAGCTCATTATCATTCAATCTTTCTCCTATCCTTGAAATGGCTTCTGCTATTTTAGCCCTTACCGCATAATCCCGAGGAATTCTGGACAATCCTTCTCTGGCAACCTGAATAACTGAATCTTTATCGTCTTCCATCTCCAAATCCGCAATCCAATCCAAATATGCTTTAGGATATTTCGCTGCATATTGCCTTGCAAACTCAGAAATAGCCGGGATACCCCCCTTAATAAAAACAGCTTCCCTCAGTAACTCGCTGACATTTATCTGACTTTCACTTTTCAAATATTCAATCCAATTTGTTAGAAAAGCATCAAAATTCGGTAACACAGAGTCTAAGGCATCCATAATATTTTTTAGTTTGATTCCATGGGCCAGATATCCATATTCATTCATTGATCTATACAGCGAAGCGGGCCTCTCTTTGGAAGCGGAATTCATATATACGGATCTCAGAAAGAGTGCAACCTGCTCATCTATATCCGTTTTTAACATATTGCTGTAATCCGGATCACCAGGAAGATGCCCCGGTTCCCATCCCATCTCCAATATATCGAATAACCTTCTATATGCAGCTTCGGCCAGCTTATATTTCCCTCGCAGCAATAATTTTCTTGCTTGCAGAAAAAACTCGTCCATTTCCTCTGCCCAGCTTTCGTCACCCCAATCTCTTTCCTCTTGGATAGCATCATCCCAGCCCCATCCATCGCAATATTCACCATTCTCCACTCTCTGTGCAAAAGCTTCTATCTCATCCATCAGCGTATCCTCATTGGAAATAACTTCTTCATTCTGCCTCAAATGCATTAATTTGCCCAAAAACTCTTGTCTTCCTGAAGGATGTTCTTCGCTGGCCCAGTTCAATATCAGGTTTCGGAAATCTTCTGTAGAAAGATTTCTTAAACGGCTCCTTACTTCTTCCATAAATTCTTTATAACTTAATACACCCATGCTTCATCTCTCTCTTCATTATGTTTGATTTAGTATTTCATCAAGCGTACCTATTAATTCATTTGCAATACTCAGGCTATCCAACCTCATGATACTTTCTTCGGAATTTCCAAAGCTCAAAAGATTTATGCTGCCATACCAAACAATCCTCTGATCAATCACCGCAAACTTTTGATGGATATTTGATTTAAAAATAATACTGGCTCCTGTATTCTTTATAGAACTAATCATCTCCTCAAAGGTAAGCCTGTCCCTTTCCTTATAATCTGTTTCAGGCAGGGTAATGATGGTAAGCTTTGCACCATTGTTAATCCCGGTCATAAAAATACTTAACATCTGATCTAAACGTTTTTTAGTAACATAAGGACTGACAATGACAATGTCTGATTTAGCAGACGTAATATCATTACTGAAAACTGTTAGGAAGTTGCTATTGTCAAAAATCGTATTAATAGATTCAAAAGACCTGCTGTCACCCTTAGCCGAATATCCGATAGAGGCATATCCCTTCAATCTTTTTTGATACATTCTTTCAAGTACACCTACATGTGCATCCACATAATCATAAATCTGAACTTCACTCTTATTCTGATATAATCTGTGGAGCCTGCCCGCATACTGTTGAACTGTACCTTTCCAGGCTACAGGCATTGCAAGAAACAAAGTATCAAGTCTTGGTTCGTCAAAACCCTCGCCAACAAATTTGCCGGTTGCAACTATGACAAAATTACTCTCTTCCGGTATACTTGAAAGTCTTTCAAGCGCAGCTCTTCTTTCCTTTGCAGACATACCTCCTGTTAATGTAATAACATTCGGGAGTACTTCCTTTAAAGAGCTTGCAATCACTTCAACATGTGCAGTTCTTTCAGTTAGAACAATGGGATTGCGGCCCTCATTTGCACTTTCAATAACATCATCTACGATTAATTTGTTACGGATCTGACTGGTGCTGATTTCAGCATAAATTTGTCCAATAGACCATTCCTTTTCATCCTGGCCGATAGGTTTTCTGAAAGGAGTAAAGCGCGGAATGACATAATGCTCAAAAGGTCTTTTTTCAGCTTGTTTTCTGGCATCCACTCTATACCTGACCGGACCGCAATGCATGAATATGATGGGGTGGTGTCCGTCCTGCCTTACCGGGGTTGCTGTTAATCCGTAAACATATTTGCCATCCACGTTTTTTAATATCTGTTCGAAACTAAATGCCGGAACATGATGGCATTCATCTACTATCACCATGCCGTAGTTGCGGATAAAGTCCTTAACCTCATCTCCCTTTACCAATGACTGCATGATAGCAACATCAATGATGCCACTTAGATTGTTTTTTCCTCCCCCTATCTGACCAATAATACTTCTGCTCTTTTTTCTGCCTCTATTCTTAATTTCTTCAGAAGGAAGGGCTTCTCTGATTACGAGAAACTGGTTCAAACGCTCCTTCCACTGCTCTAATAATTGCTGAGTATGAACAAGTATAAGAGTATTTACTTTTTTTACTGATATAATTTTCGCTCCGATAACGGTTTTGCCAAATGCAGTCGTTGCGGATAATACACCGATGTTATATTGTATCATTGAATTAACAGAATCTTCCTGCTCATCACGAAGCTGGCCGTTGAATTCAACGTCAATCTGTTTTCCTGAATAGCTTTTATCAATCCATTTGACATCCACCTTGTGAACATTAAACAGGTTTATCAGATCAAGCTCACATCCCCTTGGAAGACACAAGTACTCAGGCGTCTCGTCAGATAAGGAAATAATTCTTGGCTTATCAAAAGTCGGCAATCTCATAGCTTGAGCCTTATAAAAGTCAGGGTTTTTAAAGGCTGCCATACGTTTAATAATATTCAATGCTTTATGTGAAAAGCTATTTTTACTAATGTAAAGCATATTTGCTTTGGTTATATAAACAGTGTCAGGAAAATCAGACTTGCATAATTTATAATTTGTCTTGCTTCTCTCCCATGGCTTGCATTCTTCATCTTCATTCTGCCTTAAATCACCCAATTCACTGCCACTGCATAGTTGCGAAATATATAGGTCAATTTCACTTTCACTGAGCTTTCGAATAGTGCTCAAAAAACTCCATTGATCCTCATAGGGCCGGAGGTTTTCATCTATAAAAACACTGTTGTTGTTTCTTCGAGCATTTAATTGTAAAGGTAATGCGATGAGATTCCCAAGACCACCTTTAGGAAGTGTATCCTGATTTGGAAACAAGCGGTCATATGAAGAAAATTTGATTTCATGCCTTTTAACCATAGCATGTGTAAGAAGTGCTGTACCAAATTTTCTGGCCGACGCAGCGCTCACCTTGTCATCAAAAAAGAACCATACATGCGCTCCATTCCCTGAACGAGAACGTTCAACTGCAAATGGAATATTTTTTTCTGCACAGATATCCCTCATGGCTGATATATCTTTTTCCCAGCCTTCATCATCGAAATCAATAGCGAGGAAATAGCAGGTTTCATCCGGTAGCATAGGATATATGCCAAAAACATCTTTGCCCCTGAGATGCTTGTCTATTGCTGCAAAGTCAAAATTTGCATAATTTCTACTATCGCATTCGGAGCATTTAATCCTTGGCTTATTACAAAATCCTCTTGCCCACTCATTCAAACATACAGGAGAATACCCCGATTTACCCTCTTTGTTTTGCCACCTTTTTGCATAGACATCATCCCTGCCTCTAAACAATGACATAAACAGGTTAATTTTATCCTCCGGGGAGCTACTATTGGTTACATATCCTGGTTTGACTACCTCAACTGCCTGGATGTTATTTATCTCTATTGAGGCTTGAGCATCATTTTTTATATAGGGTGATGTCACTGGCAATCCAAGCCGTTTCCTATAGTCCTCATTTTCATTTTTTAACCTTTGATTTTCCTCCAGCAGCTTCTGGTATTTTTCGAAAAGCTCATTATATTCCATTTTCCCTTACTTCCCAATACCCGTTTTTTCTTGAACCAACCCTCTCAATAATTCCTTTCTTTTTTAAATCTGATATGTTTGCCTCTATATTTCTTTTTTCTTTTTGATATACCAAAAATTTTTCAAAATTTTAGAAAGTCCAACTGTTGTTATTCTGCTGTCTTATTTCATAAGTTCAGTAATCTTCATTTGAGTTTCATTTAATCCGATGTTTATACCGATATTTATACCGAAGTTTCCCGAAGTTTTTCTGCGGAATAAAATTGTGAAAAAGCCTGTTATTTCAAACTCCGGTTCAGGTATTCCAGCTTCTTTACAGGCTTCCCTCATCCTGTTGATGCCTGTCCCCATTTTTTCTATATAGTGAATATGGTGTAATAGGGAAGCAATGATAGGATTCCTCGTTATACTCTTCTTTCCGAAGTCTTCTAAAGTCATACCGTGAGGAAGGGAACCAGGATTGCTGATTTCAACCTGGTCATCAAAAATCTCAACCATCACATTGGCCCCTTTTTCAAAATAATCCCTGTGGCAAACTGCACTGACAACCGCTTCCCTGATTGCTATTTCAAGTATTTCAAGAATCTCTTTCCTACGTATTTCTTTGATTTCATATCTCAAGTTTAAATGCTTCTTAAGAAATAAAATGGCTTCATCAATAATAGTAACCAAATCGCCAATCAAATCTTTCCGGTCAAGAACTGTTATCTTTTCGGTTCCTTTATATAAAGCACATATCACTTGAGCCTGCGGAATATATTTCATAGTCTCTTTTAAAAAAAGCACTCCCGCATTTGTTAGATAAGTTTTTCCTTCTGACTGTATAAAAGCAATAATTTCATTTCGACCAAGCTTTTGAGAATTCGGGCCGACTCTGAGGAAAAATCCCTTTGAGCAACTGTACGACTTTTCTTTCCTTCTGGCACTGACAGGATGATGATAATATTATTAAAAACATCAAGTTTTACAGTTTAGTCCGGTTGAATCTGCCTTAGCGTGTCCTGGATACGGGAACGGACGGTATTACTGATATCAGTACCAGTAATTTTGCCATTGTCATCAACACCTATAAATATACGTCCGCCGGATGCATTTGCAAAAGCGAATACTTCTTCCACAAGGTTCTTATCCACACTTTCTTTGAATTCAACTTTATATCTTTCACCCTCTTGAAGGATGATTTCAAGTTCAGTCTGTGTCATAAAATTCAACCTCAACTTTTTATGATTTACAATACCTGTACTGCTTGGTAAATATCGTTATCGTTATTTTATTCCCTAAGAAGAATTTATGCAAGATTTATACTCAATTTTCTATTCATGCCCGTTTTTACCGAATATCTTTTTTATACACTCAAGGGTAACCCAAAATCAGAAGATTTCCCAAGTGCCCCAAGCTCTCTATCCATCAGTATTCACACGTTCGATCCTCACGACGGTTTCCACATGTTTTGAGTTGAATTGATAGCTATCAAAAGTACGTTTTCAATCCCTGTTTTTGTTGGGAACACACACATCCAAGCTCGTAGATGGAAACATATCAAAATTAACTATGGTTTGGGGAATAAATCAAAGGTAATTTTAACACTATTGGGCAGGAAGTTTTCCATCTTGATAGTGTTACAATTGATGTTGAGTAATACAAAATA
The DNA here is from genome assembly GCF_004101785.1 of Gudongella oleilytica. NCBI lineage: Bacteria > Bacillati > Bacillota > Tissierellia > Tissierellales > Tissierellaceae > Gudongella > Gudongella oleilytica. The sequence goes on along the minus strand of NZ_CP035130.1, from coordinate 978,864 downwards.
CCCACATTGAGTCATTAAATAAGAACACCTCACTTTTGGTTTGACAACAGTAGTGAGGTGTTCTTTTGTTAGAAACCCTTCTTGAACTCAAAAAGCTCGTCGCACCAATCTATTCAGTAGCTGGAAGATCTCCCAAAAAACAGTCTGAAATCTTTCGTTCGCTGATTCTGATGGTTTGTTTGAGTTTGCCTTTGAATAAATGGGTGGATAAACTCTTGAACAATCCAGTTTTGCAGATTACTTGCGGCTCAATCGGGGTGCTGCCCTATCCTGTGTATGAGTAAAAGCAGTTAAAGCGTAGCACCACTTTTCATCAGGGTGTCAATGTCAAATCTCTGCGCCGCAACTGTTAAATTTCAGCGTCGCAAGTGTAAACCCTATCCGGTTCGCAGTGTAAAACAGCGCCGACATATTCAATATGCACCTTCTCATTAACTATATCGCAGTTCAAATTGATACAATATCTGCCGAATCCACTTCATGGACCCTGGAGTGGATTCGGCAGATAATAGTGCTTTATTTTACACCACTTTCCAGCAAACGGGTATGGCTTATCTTATAGTTTCTGCCTTAGCTGTATCGAAATCCCATTGGGATCATATACCCAGAAATAGCGACTTTTGGCGTCTGGCGTTTTTATTTCGGAAGGATTGAGTCCTTTCGACTGAACTAGTTCGTGCTTTTCATCCAGGTCTTCTGTTTCAAAGCAAAGGGAGACTCCTTTACCTTCCAGTTTTGGAGTTTGCGGCATGCAAACCAATTCAATTTCCGTTTCTCCCTTGCCGTTTCCCAAAAACACCACTTCTCCCATTCCTGTTTTGATGCGGCGGGAAATCGTCATTTCAATGACTGTTTCGTAAAATTCGATCGATTCCTCAAGTTTTTCAACCATCAAAGTAACTTGTTTGAAATGCATAACAAATCTCCTCTTCATTAAATAATATTTTTGAATATAATAAACCTACTGAAGCAAAAAGCAAAGATAATCGAATGTTTTGCTTGCAAGGGTTTTGATACTTTCTTCATTTTCAAATTATTTGGAGGGATTACAAAGGGCCTCCGGGCGCTGAAGAAAACAAAAAAACTGAGGAATTTGCCCAGTCACTCAGTCAATAAAATTCAAGTGATTGGAGTATCAAAGCGCCAGGTTTGCTGTTTTCATTTAATCGCAAATTGCAAGTGCAAGCTGAACACCTCGGTAGAAAAGTAGCCAGAAAAACGTTGCAGCATATTCCTCATCTAAATATAAAGAGCTTAACTTATCAAGATGGAAACTTCCTTTTTACTAAAAAGCATAGGCCCTCTCAAAATTTCATATTCAAGATGGCCTGTTATGATTTAAATTACTTATGCGTTTCAGATAACAATTTGCCTCCTGCACCTATGTTATCCATACTGTTCTCTTTGATTAAGACATGGAATGCCTGCTCCGGGATACCTAATACTTCTACTGAAGCCTGTGTTAACTTTTCAACAAGTTCGGCTTTCTTTTCTTTAGTAAGTTCGGGCCCGTCAAACTGTATAAATGGCATATTTTTACTCCTCCTTATTTAGCTCCCTATGATAAATCCACATAGTTAATTTTCAACTTCATTATATCACAAATAACTTGAATAAACACAAAAAAACGAGACCACTGAAGGTCTCTTTGGTACTGCATATAATATAAATGATGCGCAACAACTATTATTATATTATTTCCAATCATTAATAACCTTGGTCATCAATTTTCCAATCAGTTTTTTTATCATCCCTTATTAATATCCATTGATAATTTTCATAAGTTGTACCTGGATTTAAAACAGGATTATCACCTGAATCGTCAACCTCAAAATTTGATAACAATACAATAACATTTTCAGATTTAGCTCCATTTATTGAACCGTTACCACTTTCTAAATAGACTTTAGTCAACTTCTCTGCTTTTTCTTCATTGTACATTATTTTTGTTAGGGTAGAAGCTGGAAACTCAAAATTATCTTTAACAATTTCTATTGCCCTATTTATCTCTTCTTCAGTAAATTTAGTAGAGTCCCCGATATCTATAAAATGGCTTTCTGGCGTTTCCATAAAATCCTCTAATGTTGCCGAATATTGAGGAACAAGGTCATCAATAAACACTTGCCATTGTTCCAAGTCATTTTTTATAAATTCAATGGCAACCTGTAGAGGGTCTCTAAGCCCTGGTTTATGCCCATTATCAACTTCATTTTGCAGTTTCCTATAATAATCTGCTATCATAATATCTGTTTCTGGGGTAACATAATATACTGTACCGTTTCCATCCATCCAGCGTTCTACACACCAAATCCCATGTTCTCCCTGAACAATCGGCTGAGACAAAAACAGTTGGCAGGTTTCTCCTGTTGACAAAGGAAATTTTACAACAATATGATTCCCACTGTATGTTTCCCTTGGTAACATTTCTCTAGTTTCGAGAAAAATGCGAAGCGCAGTTTCTTGTCCTGCCAGTGTAGAAAGATCTGCTTCACCACTCCAAAGGGTACCTAAAAACTGCGGTATAGCGTAATCATAGGAAAAGACCAATATCGGTTTACCCATACTAGCCTCCTCCGTAATCCAACCGTCAACTTCATTCATACCTCCTGCCAACATAATCTTACTCATATCTTCGGGTTTAAGACGGTATTCGAGACTCCACAACTCTAATGTAGCTGCAGGTAGCAGTTCATCAAAGGATACTATTTTCTCAAGCTTTGTAATTTTCCTATCTATAATCTTAAAATAATTATCGTCGGTGTTATAATCTGCAATTGTTTTTTCAATAAATTGATTAGCATAATCCTCTATCGACAACTGCTTTTCTTGAGGATTACTCATAAGCCCTACACTAACTGCTACCACAGCGATAATTGCCACAATAACAACCCAAAACACTGGCTTTTTATAATTTAGCACGTTTATTATCCTCCTTTTCACATTTCCCTCACCAAAAGCAAGAGGACTTCCATTTAAAATATGCCGTCCAGTAGCAAGGGATAATAATGATTTAGCATAAGGCTTTTTAATTTCTTCAATTTCTTCATCCATTTCTCTTAATACTCTTTCGTCACAAGAAAGCTCCATATCCGTACTCATTAACATGAACGCAATCCATACAAGAGGATTAAACCAATGTATAGACAATATTAAAAAAGCTAATATTTTAATGATATGATCTTTTCTCTGGATATGGGTCTGTTCATGAAGGAGGATATAATTTCGCTCCTCTTTACTCAATCCAATAGGTAAATATATCTTGGGGTTTATTAGGCCAAGCACAAATGGTGTTTTCAAATTCTCCGATTGATAGATATTCTGCTCTATTAGCCGTGCACTTTTAAGTTGTCTTTTTAATCGGAAAACGGACACTAAACTGTAAACAAGCAATGCTATTATTCCAAAAACCCAGAGGTATGTCCCTAATTCTACAAAAATCTGTGAAGGATTTACAATATCTCCAACTGTTGGAGCAGGAAGTGATTGACTTACAAAGGAATCAACTGCTTCCATCCCACTATTAACCTGTGGACTTTGCTGATAAATGATATCACGAGGGATTGGAACAGAATTTGTATTCCGTGGCATAAGACTAAACATGCTTTCAAAGGAGAATGGAATTATAAGTCGAAAAGCAACCACACCCCATAAGGCATAGGAAATGACTTTTGGAGCTTTTTTTAGTATAAGTCTGACAATTATCACAAAAAGGATCACGTAGCTTGCCGTAAGACTCATATTTAAAACAGTAATAAAGAGTCCACTCATTGCTACACCTCCCCATGCTCATCAATCAGCTTTTTCAACTCTTCAGCTTGATGTTTACTTAATTTTTTTGCCCCTATAAAAGCTGTTAGAAACTTAGGCAATGACCCTCCAAAGGTATCTTCAACAAAACCTATACTTTGCTTGGTATAATATTCATCCTTTGTAACTAGAGATGAAACTAAAGCATTTTCATTTTGAAAAATGCCCTTTTCACATAATTTCTTCAGTACTGTATATGTTGTAGATTTTTTCCAATTCATTTTTTGTTCACATAGTTTCACAAGATCGCCAGAACCAATCGGCTCGCTTTGCCATATTAACTCTGCAAACTTTTCTTCACTTTCTGCAAGTTTATATTCCTTCATGATAACCTCCTTGGTCTATACAATATCGACTTTGTGTTATAAGTCTATGCCTAATAGACCAAATTGTCAATAAGTATTCATGAAAATATATAAAGAACTATTTAATTGTTTAATAAAGGATACCAAAATCACCAACTAAGAGAATTCATCTCCTACTTGACGGTATCTACCAATTTCATGCATATACATCAAACTCAACACCCTGCTTAAATTAAACTGTGAAACTCTCTTTAAAAATCGTCTCTTAATCTTTGATGATCAATTACTGCATACAAATCAGCAAATTCCGGATTTATTTGTCCACTTTTAATAAGTTCCCTATACTGAGATTCAATATAGTTTTCAATATTCATCTACACTTTCACCCCCGATAAAAACAGTTCCTTAACTATTTATAGTAAACCTGTATTACATTCAAACAGCTCATATAGCCTCCGTTTTTTACAAAACATCTAAATCGACCACACACAAACCCATGTTATCTAAATCGCTCTGTCACGTTCAAAATCATGCCTTTTGACTTGTTTCCATGAAAAGATATTTTCACGATTATTGCTTATCCAATTTTACCGTTCAAACTCCGGAAAGCCCTTATTTCAAGCCCTTTCCACATACTCACTTCTCAATCCTTGACATCAATACGACCGTCTCAACGTGTGTTGATGGTATGGAATAGATAAATTGCTCAGTAAAATACACCAAAAAAGATGGTAAGTGTCTCCAAAAAATAACTTACAGTCATCCCAACTTATCATCGAAACAACTATGAGATACCAACACATCTCGGCTCTCTGTAAGAATTCCGCTTTTTTAAAAACTATAGATGGTAAATTGGGTACTTGTTACTGCTGGTATCATGGCACTTAGCTCAAATAATACAATACATATCGTCTTGAATATCGACTATCATTAGGTTCTGGACGGTAAATAGACTCGTAATACTCCCGTTTTTCATCAATACAAATACACAGTAATTTGCGATAACAACGACAAATCTCGGTTAAGAAGTCTTGGCGCACCCGAAGTCTAAAGCCAAGTGACAATTTCTCCCGTGTGTAACACTCATCCTGGTAGCCTTCCTGCCATGCCTCATACTTGGCAACAACTTCGCCATTTCTGAGAAGATTCAACCCTTCAAACGACAGATTGAATTCCTTTATGATGAAAGAGGTCAGAGTACACACATTTAAGTACCCCAAAAAAGTTAAAGGATTCTCGTGCTCGGCGATAATGGGGATACATTCGTCTGACTTTTCCAAGACTCTGTGTCCTCTACCAGATAGTTCTATCTGAGTCTGTTTAATTGTGACAGACATTGAGGAATTTGGGAGGATTCTCTCGGTCCATAATTCAAGTTCATCTAACCTATAGGATCCACCGTACACCTGTCGAGGGATCAGAAATCCTTGCAGGGAGATCTCTTGTCTATATGGAACATTGTACGTTTCTTCCTGAGCCATTCTCCGCTTCTCAAATATTGTTATCCATTCTCCATCATCACCCTGGATTCTTGTATCTCCAATTTCCAGAGATTTGAACGCGTCCAGCTCGCTGAACCAGGCCTCTTTGTCATGGACATTAAGTGGCTCGATGTCTAGAGGGCGCGGCATTAAACCACGGAAAACATATTCCGGATCGGCAGGCTGGATTGTCTGCCAGAGCCAGTTAATCTGTTCTTTGCTCATCTTCAGCTTTATAGCCACTTCGTCCAGTATGCCCCAAAGAGTCTCTGTAACAAGTTCCTGAAATTCGGTTGTAATCCAGACAACAGGCCAGCCCTGCGGATGTACATGGCCGTACCAGTCATCTTTTACACGGTCTCTCTCATCATCTATCGACCATTTTTGGGCAATCAGTCGTTCTTCAATGGCAGCCACAAGATTCCCCGGAGGTACTTGAAGAATTTTCTCCATCAACTCTACCTGCTTGGAAAAATCAAACAGGGTGTTTCGTTTTAGAAAATGCTTGAATTCAGGAGTAGAACAAGACGGAAGTATATACGACGAATAATATATGGCATCTGAGTAATTCTTATCTATACGCTGGACAGAACTGTTAACGGAAGCTTCAAGAGGAGAAGCTTCGTCCACACGGCGAAGAATACGCAGAACTGTTTGACGGCAGAAAAAGTCCTCCCTCTCAAGAATTTGGGCGAACACCTGCTGGTGCGGCACCAAGAGCTGGGGACAATGGGTAGCAAGACAGTAAAATACCGTCAGCAAACGACGCAGAATCCTTCCGGAAGCTGATACCATCCTGGTAATAAGCACAGGTATTGCCTCATCGGGTCTGGCAATCGCCAACTTCGTCACTGCCTTGATCAATCTCTCGCCGTGATCAATCTCAGAAGTCGACAACTCGTCCACAACAAAATTAAGAATGAGCTGGTTGGCATCGGCGGACGGTTCCTTGTACTCTTTCAGCCATGCATAGTTATCATTCTTAGGCAATTGCGCAAACATGCTTTCACAATGCGTCAGGAAGTCATTGAATACATCCTCAAGCATTTGAGGTTCATCCAGCACATCCAGTCCAGAAGCCGCAATAGGCGGTGTATCATAGCCACCACCGGAACCGCATGTTGATTCATAGCATTCCTTTAGGACAAACTTCTTCGCAGTTTGTCTGTCCCTTGCCGCTGCTGCCGCCAGATATTTTCTGTTATCTCGCCAACGGGACCAGCTTCCATAGCAAGCGTATGCTATCCCGAAGCACGATATGGCGTTAACATGATCTCCGAATTCCACAAAACGTTCAGCTAATTGTTCAATTACAGTTGCATCCTGCCAGCGACCTTCAGGCTCAGCATATTCCTTGATCGATATGAGGTCTTCTAATGTCTTGGCAGTCGTTATGTGATGTCTTAAAGAGGTATTTACTAGATCCCGTTCGTAAAAATGCTCATTCTGGTTCTTCAGCTTGTCAATCGTCTTCAGAAACTCAGCAAATGATACCCGGCATTTCTCAGCTATGCCTTCAATGGTTATGCTTTCACCATCCAGTTTGAACTCTGATGGTGGCTTAGCCCATGAGTCAGCATTGTCGTTCTTAACATTAGTGCTACCAGGGATGCCGAGCTCTTTCTTCAGGTCTTCGGGCCAGTGCCTAGGTGTGATCTCCGTTAGTATGAAACGTCGGAAGCGGTTTTCGAATTCATTGTAAATTTCTACTGAACAGGATTCGTGCACCAAATCGATGATGTGCTGCCTGGTTTCCATAATTTGATTACAATGCCTACCATCTTCGCTAAAGTGATTGGCAAAGAGCTCCGTGAGACACCAGAGGTACTCGGGGTCGCCCTCTTCCATACTAAGAATGTATTCCTCAAGGCAATCCTGCATCTTCCATCTTGCTATAGACCGTGAGAAATGAGTTAGCAAATCAAACGCGGCCTGCCGATTAACTTTTAAAACGGCCGCGAAAGCTTTCTGGGGAAACCACTTGGTCTCCCTGCCATCCGTAAGATGTGGCATCCAGTCCACCATTGACAGCACGCGAGCACACCGTTCAAGTGCCAATTTAGGCTGACGCTGATTGACGAGATTAAGGATGTCGATCAAGTGTAAAAGGGTGACATCCTTGTGATACCCATATATTTGCGATGAGCGTATGCCATAGCGGAGCCACTTTTCGGCATCATCACGCATACCACACTTAGCCATAATCGCTGAAAGCCAAATGAAATGATCCGAACGGGAACCACCTTTAAGCAAGGTTGACTTCTCATAGGTTTCGGCACAACTTCTCAAAATTGGAGCGAGCCTGGTGCCCACTTGCGGAATTCTCGCAAGGGTTTCCCAAATCCGAAGCTCAAAACCATAATCTTGACGGGATTCCCCTATTCCGAAATGTGTGTTCCATAGTATAGAGTCACGAAGGGAATCCAAGCCCATGACCCATTCACTCAGACGCTCTGGAAAATACTTCTGTACCTGCTCAGTAAGAAGGCCGATAGACAACTGCAGTACTTCTCTAATTAGCTCAATCGACTCGAAAATTCTTTCGCCTTCTCCTTGTTCAGCCTGGACAAGTATGTTGATACTCTGCCGCGCTTCTTCATACCAATCATGATCAGTACCTCGCAACGACTGCCCGATACAGTGACTGGCTACAAGCAAATGTCTAAGAGCCGCGTTCCAAAGTGTTCGAGCTATGCCGACCGTAGCGAAGAGGTTTGCATAGGCTTCCTCGTTACCCTCATAAGCAACAACAATGAAAGTGTATACATACTGCCTAAGCATCGGGTTGCTCGGGGAAACGTAAGCAGGTACTGCCGCCTTTGGGGCTTCAATAGTGCCAGCAATGGCAGTCACCTCGGAAGCCGGCATACCTGCCTTGGCAGCGTAGAAAGCAAGCTCGACATTGCCAGAAGGCTGCTCCTGTTCCCAGTACTCAGACACGTCAGTCCGCAGGTCATCGATTAGGTTGTAGCGAGCAAGAGCACGGATTATCAGATACCGCACCAATCTGCTTGGAAATATTCTTTTCACACGCTTGAGCCGCTTCCACTTGTCTGAAAATCCGAATTTAACAAGCGTATCAATATAGGCATCCAAGTGAGGGCTGTAGCCCGGGGCATATAAGTCCTGTTGTTCCAGAATCCCGGGGGAGAAGTTGAATTGCGCAAGCCATCGCAGCGGACGTACCTGATTCTCCCTATAAATGCCTAAGCATCGTGCTATACCTACAACCTGCGACCTTACTTCTTCTGCATTGTCAGAATGAATGCCTCTGAACTCGTTTGTGAAAACATCAAAAAGCCGCCGCCCAAGCTCCAATTTCCCTGATTCGGCCAGCCTATACATAACCGCAAGTGAGGTGCGACTGTCCACAAGCCAGTGATCCGCCTCTAGCGAATAGGCAAAGGCGATTACGTCTTGTTCCCTGCCCAGAGCGAGAAGAGCATCTGCAAGTAAGGCTCGATTGAGGTTGTTCTCAAGGCGGTCACCAGTTCTAAACTTCAGTGCTCCGAGACGACTAAGTTGAACTATATCTTGCCGATTGAATGCTGCTTCTATGGCCCAGTGTATCGCATCCAGAATTTCCGCGGCTGGCCGGCAATGCAGCAATGCGCGATCCACGAATTCTTCGTTAACTTCATCAAGAACATATGCGTAATCTTCAGCGTCATAGCAGTATTTAAAAACGTGGCCAAACCAGCGAGGAGAATCCTTGTTATCTTTTAGGAAGGTACAGATGTTACTTCTTATCTCCTTAATCCAGTCGTCAGACACCTGACTAATCACGAACTCACGGAAGCTGTTGTGAAAAACAGTCAATCTACAGTCAAAATCGCGCAGCAAGTGGGAGATGCATTTGTAAGCATCTTCAAAAGCTGGCCGATTAAGTGCCGCAATCTTATAGAGTTCATCCCTATGCACGCTAAAGCGCATACAAGCCATAGCTGCACACAGGTGTTTTGCCTCCCCCATACCAACTCGCTCAAACTCGTCCCAGAGAAGCCCATAGTAATTGCGAATATCCCCACCTGAGGCCGGAGTTAGAGAAGCAATGGCCTCCGCTAACGACTCGCTTGAGATGAGGATTTCAGCCGCATACCGCAAATATAGGGGTAGGCCTTCACTCCTCTTGTGAATCTCTACAATGTCAGCATGTGTCAGGCCTGAAATGCCCCGTTTATTTTCCAGATACTCGCGCGTCTCGGTTTCCGAAAATAGCGGCATCTTGATGTGACTGTCCGGGCATTCTCTCGCTCGCTTAAGAAAGTATGGCCACTTATGTAATTCTTGTGTACCAACAACTATGGTAACCCCCTCAGGAACATCCGAGGGCAAAGCCGATATCACCGTTTCTCTTATTTCCGGTTCAAGTCGTTCAGCGTGATCCAATCCATCAAGGAGAATAACGAATCGGCGGCCATGATCTACAAAGAACTTGGCCAGTGTTACCAGGCATTCGAAGAAGTTACGTTCGCTATAATCAAAACGTCTTTTGAGGACATCCGGGTATCTCCGGTGGAACTCACTCAGAAGGTTGGCACGGAGGCTTTCAGCCTGGACACGCATTCTTTGGGCGTTATCATTGACTCCGACGAAACAGTAGTATCTGAACACTTCATACATAGAAGTGCTAAGCGCATCGAAGTACATAGTCAGCGATGTAGATTTCCCGCTGCCAGGAAGTCCGGTAACAATCAAATATCCACCGTTAATGTGTGGCAACACCTTGTCAAGTTGCTCTGAAAGAGACTTCTGTTCTACGAAGTGGTCTTGGTTTACAGGAAATACCTGAGGAATAAGCAACTTGCTCTGGACTCGCTCTAATAGACTGTCAATAGATTGGGAAGTAATTGCTTCACGCGAGAAAATTGCATTGTTTTTAATGGCATCCTTAAGATCTAAAAAAATAGTATTATCCGATAAGCCCAATTCCTTGTCAAGAAGAACCGTTCGGATATATTGCTCCAGCTCCGATAGAGTCGGCTGTCGGAGTACAAACCAGAAATCTGTCAAAAATGCTTTGAATGAGTCTGTATCAAGGCCTGAGGCCGAGGCCAGGTCCAATCGTAGTTTTTTAGCATCGCCACGTTTGCGGTTTTCGATAACCTCACGTTTAAATGTCCCTTCCGGATTCACAAGATCAAAGAGAGCGCTATCCAAACCCCTGTTTGAGCATAAACATACAGTAAGCCTGCGATCAGGGAACCGCTGTTTTAAAAATTGCCAGCTCGTAGCAAATTTCTTAATGCTGACTGGACTGTCTGGATTAAGGAAGTCAACCATTTCGTAGTTTTCGAGCGAGTTAACAGCATACTTCACTTGATGGGCAAAGATATCGGATCCCTGGAAAAGTACGATGTCATCAAGGTTGCCAGATTTTTCGTACTCCAAAAACATTTCGAAGGGTTTACGGTCAATATATGCTTCCAAGGCCAGCCGCAGAGCAGTAAGGTCTTGGTATTCATCACCTTTTCGTCGAGAACTACCTCGTTTACCTATTTCGGACATTGTATTCCTCCTGCCTCAATAACTATACTCTTCAAACATAGATAATAAGGATTCTTCTCCTAATTATTAACGAATTCTTAGTAATAATAATTCTCAGTTTAGTTTTAAATTTGAACATGAACTTGCTCGTAGCAAATCACTTCAACAGAACATTCGTCTTTATGTCTATACATAAAACATACATCCCCAAAAAGATTAAATGTGTATAAGCAAATACACTTGGTTTCTTCCAAATTTCTATGCTCGGCCAAGTGTAGTGATAGGAACCGCTTGCCGTATTTTATTAACGACACTTGTATAAACATCTACATCCAGACCTTCTGCTACTTCAAAGGTTACAAACAAACCGTATGCCACTGTTTCTTTGCGATTTTCAGCATCTTTTTTACAATTGACTTTAATCTTTATGCTATCTTCAATATCCCATACAACTGCATTTTCTCCAGAAAAAATCTCATGTTGTAATGTTCCTCTGCGAACACTGTTCCAATCTGTATTCTGACGGGTGGAAAACAGTTCATGTGGCTGCTCAATCTCAAACCAAATTTGTGCTGTACGATATCTCTGTTTGGCTGGGGATATAGGTGAAAAATATGCTAATGTTACTGTTAACCTTCTTTTTACAAGTTGTGCTGAAAAGTCAAACGGTAACGGCAGAGTATATACATGCGCCTCATCTGGCTTCAAACCCCCTAAACCAATCAGAGTAATTCTCCTATTGGTGCACTCCATCACACGAGAAATATCTGGAACTCCATTTCCCAACCAACGATGAAGTCTATTAGGAGGCAACTGTGTCAGCTTCGATAATTCATCTGCACAAGTATCCCATGATGCTCCATGAGTTAACATACCTTTTAATAATATTGCGGTATAATTATTCGGAATCGAATTGCCTGTTTCATTAAAGAATATTTCATTGAGGACATCGTAACACTTACCAGCTTCATGAGTAATCTGAGCAGCAGCATCACTCGTCCCAAATGAAAAGGCTTGTCCTGATTCTGCACCATCTCCATATGGTGCTGCAATTTTACATCCTGGCTCCCTGCCACTTATAGGCCATCTAAGTCCACCATCTATTGAGCGTATTAAAAACTTTCTACCCCCATAGTAGTACAAATCAGGGGTTATGGCACGATTATAGCCTAATCCAAACGAAGATACCGGGCTTGGTAATCCATCGCTTACAGCTGCTGCCTGCCTTTCGTTTTCCATCACCTGACATGCATCTTTATACAAGGCTCCTATAGTTAAACTATTTATACTTTCAGCAGGAGATAAAACGCGAAGATTACGTATCTCATCTTTCAGATGTGAAAAGATTCGCTCATTTCGTTGTTCTTGTGTTAACCCCTTAAATTCATCAAAAGAAATTCCTATATTAAGTCCTCCGGTATTCTGGTTTCCAGCACTCACAATAAATAATACTTTATATTTAAAACTTAACCAATCTAACAGTCGTGCAAGAGGGCTCATAATACTTGTAAGTTGCCTTACCGGATCTCCGATAGAAATATTAATGACTTTTACAGTAGGAGCTACCGCAGGAGTTGCTCCCTCTCCTTCAAATATTCTCCTTACAGCACGATGAATAACATCAACAAAGATTATATCTGTTGGCACTCGCTCAATTGCATTTCCCCAAAAATCTAAAACAGGTTTTAATACGGGTCGAAAATAAACCTTGTGATTATGTACCTGATCATTTCTGCTTAAATCTCCATATATTATCAATGAAGCCATCGCCGTTCCATGGCATCGATATTTTTCTAAGTAATTATTTTCATAATTGTCCGGGTCGTCCACTATCAACCTTCCCGATAAAAGTCTATGATTTTGAACTGGCATGCCATCAAAAATACCAATTATTGGATTCGTATCGGGTTGAATATCTACTCGATCTGAATCTATATCTAAAGCTGAACTATCCTCATATCCTTTTACTACAGCTTGTGAAACGGGTCTAAAAAACATAATATCATCAATAGTAACAATGGAAATTTGATCATAAGTATCTACGAGTAATTGAATTTGCTGTCTTGGAAGAAGAACAAGCATTGAATGATAGTTAATTGATTCAATTTCGCATTGGCTGCGTACGACTCCCCCAAGTTCAACAACAGCTCGTCTTACTGTTTCATAAGCAACCCTGCGCTTAGTAGGATCATCCCTAAAAAACAATTCAATCTCAAAGGGAACTTCCTGATCCCCTTGTATTTCGAGGCTTTCTTTCCAATATTCCATAACATTTGTTTCATGGATTCTGTCTTCTGGACCCCATGGTCTAATAGTTTTGATATGAACAAAAACATCCCTTAAGCCGGCAAATCCACGTTCAAACAAACTAGTTTCACCAGCTACATACCTGTTCCATAAAGAAAGCAATTGATTCATAGCCTCTTGGTTTGACATTATGCAGTAAACCCTTCCGGATAAACTACTTTCTTCTCTCTGGCCAGAATCATCTATGTTATAAAAATCATTATCCGGTTCAATTTCATCTGTAGATGCTTCAAACATCCACTCCATTCCTTCAACTCTTTTAACTGCAGTATAAAAATTCTCAACAGAGCCAACGACTTCAAAAACAAGAGCAAATTCCGGATTTAATCCTACAGGTGAATTCTGAATAGCAATAGCCTTTTGTTGGAAAGCTTGTCTTAAAACACTGAAATAAGGATTAAGCCTGTCATATTGTCTTGCTATTGAGGGATATACAGGAGGACGTATAGGCACTCTTCTTTTAATACGTTCAGCCTGCTCTGGTGTTGGGAATAGAATTAAAGGTCTTTCCGGCATTATTCATCAGCCTCCTCTTGAGAACATGTATCTATGCTTTTTCGCTGAGTGCTCCAAAGTTTTAATACTTTTTCTGAAATAGTTTTTGTCGAGGCATTAGGTAGTTGTAAAATATATTGCCGGTATATCTCCAAAGCCAGTTCTTCTGCTTCAGCATAACTATAGCCTAGCGTACGTTTAGCTAAAGTACTAGGCTCAATACCAAAGTCAAAATCCTTTTCCTTTTCAAACATAGAAAACCATTTTTCTAAATTTGAACGAGTTGGTCGAGGTAAATCTAATTTCAATTGAAATCTACGCCAAGCTGCTTTATCTAGCAAATTTTCATGATTTGTTGCCCCAATGACTACAACATAACTTGGTAGTGAGTCTATATGAAGCAGCAGCGAACTGACAACCCTTTTAATTTCACCTGTCTCGTGAACATCACCACGTTCTTTGCCCAGTGTTTCAAATTCGTCAAAAAACAGCACACATTTTCTGGTCTTCACATATTCAAAAAGCTTGGAAAGTCGGCTAGCTGTCTCTCCAAGATATGCTCCGACTATGCCCTCATACCTAACAATAAGGAATGGTAACATCAGCGATTCAGCGATTGCTTCAGCTAAAGAGGTTTTTCCGTTCCCAGGAGGCCCAATCAATAAAAGTTTGTTTCTTGGTTCCACGCCATATGAACGCAATAAATCTGCACGTGTTTGCTCTTCAATTAAACCTTTACATAATTCAATCACATTGGAAGGCAAAACTAATCTGTCCAGTCTTTTGCGAGGAGCTTTCTCCCAAAATAAAGACTGTTCATTCACCCCATTTTTCATAATGACAGGCGAAGTACTTTCTTTTGCTGTTGGGCGGCTAGACATTTTTAATAATTCTTCAATTTTATCTGCTAAAACACCATGTTGCTTCGCGCGTTCTTCAGCGCAAATAGCTTCAGCTGCTTTTCTAAAATTAACATTATCACCAATAAGACCGTTTTTTATCAATTCACATAGCAAATCTGCTCTTGCCATATGCGCGTCCTCCCGTTTATAAATTCCCTACATATTGAAAAAATCAATCTTCGTGTTTCTCTTCCTTAAGTGAAGTAATATCAATGAAATTATTTTCACAAAAATCAAAAAAACTTTTTTGGGCAAGATTACTAGGTATTACATGCCCATTTTCCCATCTATTAATAGTCGCAAAGCTGACACATAATGCGTCCGCTAGCTGTTGCTGACTCATCCTAAGTTGTTTCCGGACTTTTCTCACTATTTTCGAAAACTCCATGCTTACACCTCAAATTATAGCATATGTTATATTCTTTATAGCATATGTTATAATGAATTGCAACTTTTCTTTTATATATTTTCTTATCTACTAATACTTTTTAAAACAACCACCATCCTGCTTTTTCACAGTTTGGCGGTTGTCTCTTCTCGGTAATGCTATTTTTTAGCAAGCTCTTGCTCCATCTCTAAGCCCGACTTGAATTTTATGAGAATCTTATCCTTTGACATGACCTTGATGCTTTGTATAAGCTGCCTGACAAGCTGGTTATCAAAATTTGATAATTTGCAGTCTGCGGTGTTCAGAAACTTCTTCATATCCTCGATTCTTCGCTGGAAGCTGTCTTGCCTGGCTTGCTGCTCGGTATACTGCGTTTTTATCTCCTGAAGCTTTTTCATCTCGGCGGAGATTTTGGCATAGTGCTCGTCAAAGTCTGTATTATCTGCTCCACATTTTGCATTTTCCTCTACAAAGCCTATCATCTCTTTCTTTAATTCCGTGATCCGTTCCTCAATTTTTGCTATGTCCATCTGCTTGGCTCGGTTGCCCATCACCAGCTGAATATTGGACTGGAGCGTGTCCACAAAATCCCCCTTATCCTGTATGAGGGAATTGAAAGCATCCATAATGGCTCTATGTAAAACTTCTTCATCGATGGTAGGGGACTTTTGGCAGTATTTTTTTCCATACTCCAGCCTGTTTAAGCACCGCCAGACAATCCTTTTCTCGCTGTAGGCTGTCCAGGATACCCGTCTATAAGGCTTGCCGCACTCCCCGCATATCAATAATTCGGTGAGAGCATATATTGAGCTATATTTCCCGCTGTCGGTTTTGGCTCTTTTTTCAGCAGTCTTTTTAATGTTAGCCCGGCGTGCTTTTTCTTCCTGTATCCGGTGAAACAAGTCTTTGGAAATGATGGCCGGATGGCTGTCCTCCACATAATACTGCGGGACAATTCCATTGTTTTTAACTCTTTTCTTTGTGAGGTAGTCTACAGTGTAGCTTTTTTGCAGCAAGGCATCTCCCATGTACTTCTCATTGGAGAGCATGTTGTTGATGGTAGTTGTAGACCATTGATTTCTTCCAGTAACGGTTTTAATGCCGTTTTCCTCCAGGTACTTTTTTATTTGTGCGATGCTTAGACCCTCTAAATACAGCCTGAAAATCAGCCTTACAATTTCTGCTTCTTCGGGTACAATCACCAGCTCTCCGGCCTCATTCTTTGTATAACCTAAAAACTTGTTGTGATTGACCATAACCTGTCCTTTTTCGAACCGGCGGACCACACCCCACCTTGTGTTGGTGCTTAAGGAACGGCTTTCTTCCTGGGCAAGGCTTCCGAGGATGGTGATTAGAAATTCTCCGGTGCTGTCCAGGGTGTTGACGTTTTCTTTCTCAAAAAACACTCCGATGTTTTTTTCTTTCAGTTTCCGTATGTATTGAATGCAGTCAAGGGTGTTTCGTGCAAAACGGCTGATGGATTTTGTCAGCACCAGGTCGATCTTGCCTGCCATGCAGTCTTCAATCAATTTATTGAAGCCTGTCCTGTTTTTTGTGCTGGTGCCGGATATGCCCTCATCGGCATAGATGCCTGCAAACTTCCAGCCTGGGTTTTTCATAATCTCCATCGTGTAATAATCCACCTGTGCTTGGTAGCTGGACTGCTGTTCCTCCAGCTCCGTGCTGACCCGGCAGTAAGCGGCCACTCTCAGTTTTTTTATCTTTGCTTTTTCCTTAAAATCATAAATCGGATTTGCAGGGATTACCGATACTGTTCTTTGTCCCATCGCCATGGGCTTTTCCTCCTTTTCCCCGTAGTTTATATGATGTGCTCAACATCACTCCGTTGATCAGTTCAAACCGGAGCTGCCCGGTGATTTCCACCGTAATGCTTTTGATGGTTGCTTTGAATAAAGCCTCATCAAATGCTTTAATGGGCTTGAAGCTCTCAAGCACCGCTTTCAATTTCCTGGTTTTATATTCAAAGTCATCTGCCTGGGAGATTCGATATTGTTCTATAGCCCTTTTAAACAACAGCTGTGCCATTTCCGACGGTTCCAAGCCGTTTTGATCAAATCCGTTGGATATTTGCAATTTTATCTTTCTTAATTCAACACTCTCAGTCACAGCATTAACTGCTGGACGCTTTTCTATCATTTCAGGGTTCTCCATCACCCGGTTGATGATCTGTATAAAGGCAGCTTCAAGCTGCTTGTCATCAACCACGCCGCTTTTGCAGCAGACCCTGTTGTCAACGATATACCGTTTGCATTTCCAGTTGCATTTCTTGTTCCTGTCATGATGTTCGGTGTACCTTTTGAAAACACTCCCGCATTCCCCGCATATCAACCTGCCGCTGAAGGGGTAAGTGCTGGCGATGCCGTTAGCATAGTAATTGACATTCCTGCCAAGCCGGGCGTTCTTTTCTTCCCTGATCTTATTTGCAGCATTGAACACTTCCTCCGGGATAATGGAAGGATAGAAGTCGTTTCCGGTGTATTTACAGTTGCTCAAAATTTTTCCGATGGAGCCATGATTCCAGGAGGGCTTTCCGTTGGCATTGGAAACCTTCATTTCCGTCAGGTCCTTTGCCATCTGATTCAAGGATATACCCGATATAAAATTATTGAACATTTTTCTGACCAGGTCTGCCTTTTCCGGTTCGATGGTTACAGCTCCGTCTATGATTTTATAGCCAAAGGGCGTATGTCTTTGCGCCATTTAGCCCACTTCCTCTCCGATGATTTCCGGAAGCTCCAGTCCGTTGATCAGGCGGAAGGCGATTTCAAGCTTGGATTTTACAATGATCCTTTCTACCATCAGCGAAAATATGCTTTCATCAAAGCTCTCCATTAAGTCATCCTGCTTTTTGAGGAAAGCAATCAGTTCCTCCGTTCTGGCAGCCTCGTCGCTAAATCCGTTATATTCAAACAGCTTGTTCCGCTGCTTTTTGGCTTCATTGAGCTGCTTGGTAATCAGATTGCTTTGCTCCATAAAAAGAACAGAGTCAAGATACCCTTTCGACCTCAGTCTACTTAATACATGACTCTGTTCCGTAAGTTCCGTTATTCTTTTATTGATTTCCCTGACCTGGGATTCATGTTCCCTGCTGCAGTGAAGCTTTTTCAAATCCTCGGCCAGGGGGGTTAATATTTTGTCATGATTGCTTTTCAGCTTATTATAGAGATTGATGAATGCAGCTTTGATGTTATTGTCCTTGACAGCTGTCATGCTGCATTTCGCCCGATTCATGATATGCTTGGTGCAGCACCACTGCACGGTTTCATAAGGTTTGCCTTTGAATATGATTTGCCTTTTAAAATTACTCCCGCATTCACCGCATTGGATTTTGCTGCTGAAGGGGTACCGTTGGTTGTATTTCCGGGTGTCTGTATCCACCATGGCTTTTTCAATTTTTCGCTGCTCCATAATCTCCCTGACTCGTTCAGCCTGCTCTTTTGAAATAATGGGTTCATGGTCGTTGGCGATGTAGTAGCACTGTTTTTGTCCCCGGTTCCGCTTTCGTTGGAAGGGCAATGTGTCGGTGGTAAAGGTTTTCTGAAGGAGCATGTCGCCGTAATATTTTTCATTCATGAGTATTTCCTTAACCACATTTTCTCCCCAGGCTTCCGCCCCTTTTCTTGTTGGAACTCCTTCTTCCGTAAGCTCCTTTGCGATGACATACGTTCCTTTTCCATTCAGGTAATCGGTGTAAATCCTTCGGACAATAGCGGCTTCTTCTTCATTGATGACGATTCCTCCGTCCTTACCCTTCATATAGCCGTAGGGAAGGTAGGAAGGCTTCCATTCGCCTTTCATGAACCTTTTTTGTATCGCCCACCGGTTATTTTTGGAGGTAGAAATGGATTCCTCCTGGGCAATGGAGCTTAAAACCGTCATCAGAAGCTCGCTTTCAGCAGACAGGGTGTTGATGTTTTCTTTCTCAAAGAAGACTGCAATCCCCAGCGCTTTCAACTTTCTCACCGTCTCAATGCAGTCGGCGGTGTTTCTTGCAAATCTGGATATGGACTTGGTAATGACCATGTCCACCTTTTTGGCTTCACAGTCAGCAATGAGCCTTAGAAACTCATCCCGCTTGTCCTTGGCGGTGCCACTGATGCCTTCGTCCGCATAAATTCCGGCAAAAGTCCAAGCATCGTTGTTTTCTATCAGCCGGGTGTAGTACTCCACCTGTGCTGAAAAGGATTGCAGCTGCCCTGTATGGTCTGAGCTGACCCGGCAGTAGGCACACACCCGCAGTTTCGGAGCTTCTGCTTCCATACGATGGATGGGCTTGATGACTCTTACCTTTGCCATACGCTTCCTCCTTTCACTTTTCAGTACATGATGCTTTATCAGCAACACACAGTACCACACAAATCCAGCCATATCAAGTGTTTTTACACATATACCTCCGCCAGGGTTGGAGTGAATGAATTCCGATTTAATCTGTCAATTTCTTTCAATTCAGAAAGAGTAATAAGCCCTTTTTCAAGCATGCTGTTTAGCAGCGAAAGCGCTATTTTGTACTTGATTTCATTAGTTATTTGAGTTTGTGACATGGTTAAATCCCCCTTTACATTTTGCTTTAATACCACAAGGATGCAGCGGATTTAAGTTCCGCTGCATAGTTTCTGATATCAAAGCGGTTAAGCTTGTTATCAATCTTCTTCCTGTGCTCTATTTGCCGCTGCTTCCCAAGCACCGGGGCAACAGCTCAAACTGCCTGTGGTCAGCAGGCATCACAGGAATTCCACCTCCCCGAGAACCTCCGGGCTGCACTCTGGGACTCAACCTCGACTATGCAGGAGTATCATTGTAGGCTGTTCAGGTCCTGGCGAAACAATCCACCACAGATTGTTTTATGGTCAAACATTTCTCGCTCATAGCCTTTGATGCCATCGTTTTGACGGACAAAAAATGCCCGCAGGCTGTCTTGGCGTGTTTACCAATGTCGCTTCCCGTTTCAGCAGCTGAACAGCTAACGTATTTGAGCTGTTGGATATGTACGGCTTTAAGGCTTACAAGCGAGCCTTGCCGGCAATTTTTCAAAGAGCAATAAGGGATAAAAAATACCCCTTCACTTTTTAAGCCGAAAAAATGAAGGGGTGGACGAAACAAATTTTTATTTTTCAATAATTTTTTTAAGTTTGCTGATAATGCTGTTTTTACGAGATTGCAAAGTTGTTCTTGGCAGCTTCATTGAATCTGCCAGCTCTCTTTCGCTTTTGCCATTAAAGAACAGTTCGTTAATTATTAGCCGCTCGCAATCTGTCAATTCTTCAAGCGCCAGCATCAATTTCTCAAGCATGATTTTTTCAATAATAACGTCTTCAACAAGAAGTTGCTGATCACACATTTTCTGCTCGATAGGATAGTCCAGCTCTACTAGCTGGTCATAAGAAAGATTGTTCTTAATGCTGGTTTCCTCTATGTACCTTTCTCGTCTTTTCAACTTGTAATAGGCGGTATATATTTCCTTGCTTACAGTAACAATTTCATTTTTCACTCTTATTTTGTATTCTTTCATCTTTCCTTCCCTCCGTTTTGCTTTGTTTGCGGTCCTTAGCAAAACAGAGGAAATCAAGGATACCGGATGTAGTACCAAAACAAACGCTTCACGGATGTCCCCTTTCCGGCAGCAAAAAAGGCCGCACGGTTTTCCGTGCGACCCTTTTTTTGCTGCCTATGTGCAATTTAGGACGGGTTTCGGGGCATAAAAAAAGCCCTCGACTCATGGCTGTATAAGCCTGAAATCGAGGGCTTTAAAGTATGCAGCTACCCATCATAATTATCGTAACACCCTAGCAGTTCATATTCAGTACTTACTATGTAGGAATTTTGTCCTTTATCAGTTCGTATTTAGTTCACATTCCGTTTGCCATATATCCCTTAGAGCAGGTATCACATATCCCCATATGGCAAGGCCCATTAAATTAATAGCTTCCTTTTTTCTTTTATAAAAGGTTGTCCTCTCACAATTGAGAGATTCGATAATTTCCTTTTCCGAATACCTGTATTTTACAATATACTGCTTGTAAAGGATATTGAAATACAAGTCCCCATAATCAGGATAATTCTTTATTTTTAACAATGCCTTGTCCACAATTTCAATAAGCCACTTGCTTTTCAATAATGAGCACAGCTTTTCCTCAAGGTCTTTCTTATTGATATTGGGGTCATAGTCATCCAGGTAATCCAAGGCTTCAGCCAGACGATTGCCTCCCATGGCATAATACTCTGTTTCAATCTCGCATATCCTGTCTTCAATACACCAAACCACATCCCGGTATATTTTCAGCAACAATTTTGTTTTATGATATACCCGCTCTTCATCAATGTGCATGGAAGCTAATCCTCGTTTCAACACAGCTAACGCCATTTTTTCAGAACTCATCTGTTTTCACCTCTTTTCAAAATTATTGACATATTTTTTGTTCTCTTGTATTATATAATGTGAACAATATTTTTGTCAATAAATTTGTTCTCTCAATGTATAATGAGTGAACAATATAGCCAAAATATTACCGGAGGTGTTTTATCAAATGCAGTTTGGCGAAAAAATTAGATTATTACGTAAAAGGGCAGGGATTTCTCAGAAAGATTTTGCAGCGCAGCTCGGGATTACAAGACGGGCTTTGGTCTATTACGAAAACGGGCAGCGTTTTCCAAGGGAAGCAGAGCTGATTGATAAAATCGCCAGTTTCTTTAACGTATCTTCAGATTTTCTCACAGACGACAGCGAAAGCATTGCAATGACCAAGGAAGAAATATTTCTTGAGGAAGCTAAAGCAGAAGATAAGTTGAGGGGAAAAAGCGAAGCAAAAAAATTCATCGAAACTACAAAATGTTTATTTGCCGGTGGAGAGTTATCAGAAGAAGATAAAGATGCGCTTTTTGAGGTATTAACCGAAATATACTTCGACTCAAAGAAAAAAGCCAAAAAGTATGGTGCCCGTAAAAATAAAGGCAGCAAAAATACACCAACTGATTAGCTGCGGGGTGAAAGTATGGAATTTATTTTGAGAGAAGCCAAAAGGTTGATCCAAAAGCATAAAACCCGAAACCCTTTTGAGATTGCCGATTGTCTTAATATTAATGTTCTCTACAGGCCGCTCGGCAAGCTTAAAGGGATTTACATATACACAAGGCGGAGCCGGTATATCTGCATTAACAATGAATTGGACAGTCCTGCCAGACGATTGGTATGCGCTCATGAAATTGGCCATGACCGCTTCCACAGGCATTTGGCCAAAATGAATCCCCAGGCCCAGGAGCTTATCAGCTATGATATGTCATCAAAGCCGGAAAGGGAAGCAAATGTTTTCGCTGCAGAAATCCTCTTGCCTGATGATGAGGTTATTAAACTGATAAATGACGCAGATATGAATTTTTTCAGAGCCGCAAGGGAACTTTATGTACCACCTGAATTAATGGATTTCAAATTTCAGATATTGAAAAATAGAGGCTACAGGCTTGAAGCTCCATTAAATGCTACCGGAGATTTCCTGAAAAAATAACACCCCGAAACATCACATGTTTAAAGATGTACGGGGTGTTTTTGTTTTTGTTTATACCCTGACTTTAGAACTTAATATTAATAAAACCGTTGGAAACACCTGGTTTACACCTCGTTTCCAACGGTTTTTTTGTACACTTATTCTAGATTCTTCACTAAATTCAATTTTGTTGCACTCCGAAACTGAGTCAAAGTCATATTCTGTCTGAGTGCGGCCATGCCAAGAATCTTACTGATGTCCAGGTATGTCTGGTTTATATTGATCGGGGTTACGGTAATACTGGGATAAGTTCCCTGCGTAATAACGGTAGGTCCTGACAAAGCTTCCATGAGATTTGCAGCGGATACCTGCGCTCCAGTGTGATCTGCAATCTTATACTGTAGATATCTCATAATAGTTAAGGCTAAAAAGCACAATGCAAAGTGTCCTTCGATGTGTTTATCGGTCCAAACAAAAGCAGGGGTCGCCTGTAAATCTGTCTTCATGATCCTAAAACTCTCTTCGATTCTCCACAAACCACGATAGATTTCAACTACTTCAAGGGTTGATAACTCTAGATTGTTCGTGATGATAGCGTAATATCCATCATATTTTTCAGATTCCCTAATTTTCTCTTCGCTGATTTTCCAGTTTTCTGTCTCCAGTTCCATCTCCAAGAACTGGTTTACCCCTCTTTTCACCGCTGCTTTCATCTGATAAGGCTTATCCATTTTTTTCATCAGTTTTTCAAGCATTCGTTGCCGATCACCGCGGTCTTTCGACGCTCTTTTAGCGCTCCATGTCAGATGGATCTTCACCGGAACAGTATGGTGTTGATACTTTTTAGGTCGTCCACGCTTCTTCTTTATGCCTTCTTCCGCACCCTCCGGTGCGTCCAGCGCTAGACCTTCTGTCTTGTATTCCAATGTTTGTTCCACCACTTTCTCCATGGTCAGAACCTCGCCGCTCTCTTTGTTTACCGAAGTCACTTTCCATCCCTCTGGATTCAAGGCCAGTTTTTTAAACTCTTGCGTGGATCGTTTCAGCGTATAGCTGATTACAAAGTTATGATCCTGTGAGCATAGGTAGCCTAGGTTTGTACCACTATTAAGTCCTCTATCTGCGACTACTGTGATCTTCTCTAAACGATATAACTCTCTCAGTCTTTCCACTGACTTCGTTAAAGTTGACTGATCCATAGTGTTTCCAGGAAAAAGTTCATAGGTTACAGGAATCCCATTGTTATCAATTAGAAGTCCCATAACTACTTGAACTTCATTGTTTTTGTGGGATTTTGAGAAACCAAACATTCTCAGTTCACCCCATTTGGTGCTCTCAAAGGAATGAGTGGTGACATCGTAATAGGCGCAACCATTCTTTCGTTTCGTTTTCTTCTGGAAGAAAACAGATAGGAATTCAATGAGATCCTCTTTAGACTCTGCTAGGATATCCAAAACTCCATAGAGTGCATCCAAAGTCTGTTCCGTATGACCAGCATATTGGCTCTGTACTTGATAACAGCTGTAAATACTGCCGGGATCCGTACATCTCCTAGCCAAGAGGTAGAAGATGCTTTGTATTAGCTCTTCAGGATCTCTTTTTCCAGCATATCGTTCAAAGAACTTCTCCAATTTCAGTTCTCTCCAGAGGTTCTGAATCAGGGCGTGTCCGAAACGGAACGAAGACGTCACGTCTTCGGCGGAGGTAATCTCTTTTGTGGGCACAGTTAAGGTAATTGGAGCAGACTCAGCATTCTTTTCCCGTGTTAAGCGCTTTGCTTCTTCTTTCAGTTCCTCAATGATATGAGGGTTTTCTGCCAGCAACTTTTCATAGTTACCATAATTTTTTACGATGACCGCTTTTCTTTTATCTGTGCCTGGAACTCGTCGATCATCACGCAACTGGACAATGCGATGACTTCCTTTTCCGCTGATTGTGATATACATCTGGCACCTCCAACACCTATTTACTTATATTATATCATAAGTGATTATAAGTGTACATAGTTAAACCATGTTTTTCCAAAATAAAACCCTGAATTCGTTTGAGAATTCAAGGTTTTAGAAGTTATGCTATTTATTTTTATTTGTTTTCCTTCCAAAGTCAGGAAATGCTACCGGAGATTTCCTGAAAAAATAACACCCCGAAACATCACATGTTTAAAGATGTACGGGGTGTTTTTGTTTTTGTTTATACTATTCCAGTCTTACATCCTTGTTTCTAATTTTAAGACAATAAACAATCATTTCATTGCCAATCCTTTATTTATTGCTTCCTGAATGATCTTATGGTAGCAAACGCCCATTGGATTATTCTCTTTGCAATTAGAATTTTTTGGTATATTTTCCTACTGCTTCGCCTTTATTATTGCAGACAGGGCAAATCCCTTGGTTTGAGCTAAATCCTGCGAACAGCATCCGCAACTGCACGCATTATTGGTTTTTATCATGGTAGCATCCCCCGCTACTTTACTTTTTTGATTTTCAAGCATGTCTTTAGCAGATCATTCCTAAAGTCAATGTCAAATTCCCTGTAATGCTGGCTTTCTCCCCATTGCCGCATTGATTCATGTTCCGGATGCTTAGGGTCATTCCATGCTTCAAGAAATTCTTTGTAACCGCCAAGACCACCTACATCTTCCGGCGGACAAGCGCCCGCGCCTGCAAGTATTATAGGGTAACCAAACTCATAATCTTCTATGGTTTTTTCCAATTCAATTTTATGTCTCCAGTAGTCGCCAAAGTCGTAAATGTATTCTATGGTCTTATATTTTTCCAGATACTTATCAATTTTGACCGTTTGAGGCTGTCTAACGTTTGTTTCAATTATCCTGGCTATAATGCCATGAGGGTCTTCCTTTTTTGTTGGCTTTTTGTTTTTATACTTGGCAAAGTAAAATTTGAATTCTTCATAGGATTCTTCGTCATTAGTAATTCTAAGTTTCTCCTGCGGGAACTCAAACTCATAAAGATGATAATCCCGCCAACCCATTGAAAATTGTATTGTGTCATGCAGGCGTCTGAAGGTAACATCCGCCGGGATAACTACCCTTCTCCATATTAGCGGTTCGGAATCAATTAATTCGATTTTTATCTGAAAGGCTTTCATCACTTTCACCTGAATTCCTTTCCGGTTATTCTTTTAATCATCTTGCAGAATTGCTTCCATTCTTCCGGAAACTTATTGTTGCCATACTTTTTTACGGTTCTCCCGCTAGTAATTATTTCAATGCTCCATTGAGTACCATCACAGATTCCGGGTTCTATGTACCTGGCTTTCCAATTCAGCAAATCAATTTCTTTTAAACACTTAATAAATTCTTCTGCTGTTTTATTTCGGATGGATCTTGTACTGGTTTCTTCAGAACCGCCCTCGTTGAATAGCCATGTAGTTTTAAGATTTGTCAAATCAATAGTTACATGATAATAACCGCCGAAGTATCCACCCACTGATGCTTTAAGCCCTTTGATCTGGCCGTATGCGATGTCAAGCGCCTGTTCCCCGTTCCACTCATTGTTACAATCCTTGCAGTGGTATTCCGGACCGCCTTCTATAATGCAACAGCCGCCCAATTTTACTTTTCCGGCTTCAGCTTCCTGAAAAAGCTTGAAACTCGGCATGCCATAAACAATTTTAACCGAATTCTTAGACCCGCATTTAGGGCATTTTTTATAATTAACAGCCACTTTTCCGCACCTCTTTGCTACAATAAACTAATCGCCCCACATTACAAACCTTGTTGAGCTCATTTAGCCCCATGCCTCTCCATGCTCGCCGGTTTTGAGCATTCCAGACATATCTTGCTCATCATCTTCTCTATGCAATCATCATCCTCCAGAAAAAGCACATTCCTGCTTTCAAACTCAGGTCTCTTAACTCCAAAATGGGAGCTGGCATCTGCAGCCGGTGTGCCGGACATGATGAAGGAATTCAAAATAATCTGCTTTTCGGTGCAGGTCGGCTGTAACTGGGCTTCCTTTTCCTTTATAGTCTTGTAAAATTGTATTTTGGGGTTATTGATATTCTTTTCCAGCATCATTATGCCCTTGGGATCAATAAAGGTTATATACTGCTTGTCATCTTCGGCAATCCACATAATAAAGTCCGGGTAAAAATTACCTGCTTCAAAAAAGCCAATACCAACTTTGCTCTTATTGCGGAGCAAATACAACCTCTTTTCTATAAAAGCAGATGGATTATCATCGCAATATTTCTTCAGCCTGTCAATAAACAGCTTTTCATCGCTGTTTAGGCTTACAGGCGAAACCTCGATACGGATTCCTTTATCTATAGAGATAAGGGGAGTGTAAAGGTGGTTGTAAAAGTCAAAGTAGCGGAAATTCAAATGCTTATCCTCGTACTTGCCCAAACGCCTGTTTTTTTCCAAAGCCTCTCTGATTCCCTCAATCAGCTCTGCAAATTCGTCGAATTTCTCTTTGTTAAAAAGAGTAATATTATACTCATCGATAAAATTCTTATCACTGGATTTTAAGTCCCCGTAAACCAGGTGCGGCGCTTCCCATTGGGCCTTATGATATTTAAAAAATCTGTCCAGATAGTTTTTCAGAAGCATAACACATATATCATTGATTCTGCCGATTTTATCAAAACTGTCGATTTCCATCAGCGCCCTGGGGACAAACAAAGTGTACCAGCCCTTCAGCTTAAGTATTTCCGGCAATAATGACTTTTCGATGCTGATATTGTAATAAGCCTTTTGGTTTTTGTATTGCAGCAGTTCGGCATAAAGCTTATCCACATCTAAGAACGCGATATGATGTGGCTCCAATACAGCCTCGTCCTTTTGATATTTTACATCTTCACTCCTGGTAGAAGTAAGACTTTGGATGGCAGCATTATAATCTACCTTGACTTTATTTTTGACCAGGTTGTCCATAAAGCCGTCTGAAGGAGTGGTAAGGATCAGCCGTTTCGACTGCTTTTTGAAATTGATGCCGTCCTTGACCTTAATCACCTTCAGTTTATCCTTCGCATCATGAAAACGGCTTACTACAGGGAGCTTGAATTCTCTGATGGAGTCATTCAGATCCATATCTTCCTTTTCAAGATATTCTTTGAATTGTGCCATATAATCGGCTTTTACCCCAAATATAGTTAAGGTTTCTATTTTGTTAATATACCTCGGCACTTCAACAGGGTAGTCCAGTTTGGAACTGCGCTTGAGACAGTTTCCGTAACCTTTAAGTCTTACCCCCCTGCCAAAAAGCTGGATGGCCTGAGAGCCTTCGCCTTTGGCAAAGTTAATCAGCCCCATGGTGGAAACCCGCCAGCTGTTCCACCCTTCTGTAAACTTTTTAGAGCCTATAAGTATATTAATCCTGGAATTTTTATCATTTATTCTTTTAAACAGGGACTCGTTCTCAAACTGGTTTTCATCGGTAACAATCCCGGTCTTCCCTTTTTCAATATTCTTAATCAGCTCGCTGTCGCCGCCGGCGCCAACATTGATAACCCCGAAAAATTCATTGTCACTGCCAATCCGTAAACCAATTTCTCCGCCCAGCTGTTTTAAATTTACCAAGTGCAACCTGCCTGTGGAAGTTGTCTCAAAAACGATTTTTAACACATCGTCATAAACAGAGCCGGCATCTCGCTGAAACAGATTTTGCAGATAGGAAAAATCGCCATAAAACAGCTCCTGTCCTCTTTCATCAAGGAGCCCGGTATTGTCATCCAGCAGCATTTTGATCCGGCTTACGGCCTTTTCTTTGTTTGCCGTAAAGCCGTTAATAAAGGCCAGGACTTCCTGCACGTCGGTTAATTCGTCCTTGCTGACGGTTTTATTCACGCTGTTACCCACAAATACAAGCAATGGCTTTTCAATATTGAAGGGGACAAAGGCCCCTCTATCGCTCTGATAAATTTTCATTTGCTGATAAAAACTGAGTAAACAACCCGTTAAATACAGCTCCTGCTGTTCTCTGGAAAGACTCTCTTTCAGGTTATAAATACGGTATTCCTTGCCATAGCCGTCGTTATAGAAGTACTTATAGGAATAGTCAAATATAATGGCCTTGCCGTACTGATGAGCAAGAGCCTCAGCTTCCGATTTTGTTTTTTCCTCCTTGATAGCCTGCTTAAAAGTCGCCGAATACTCAAAGGAAAACCCGTTTTCCGACAACCGGCTCCGAAAATCGTACCACACATTCCCGGAGAGACCTTTATGCCCTTCATCAACAAGGACAAGGTTGTTCTGCTCAAAACTGTCCACAGAAACAGTCTTCACCTTCCCCTGCTCTTCCAGCTTGTTAATGTCGATAACCAGCACTTCATTTTTTTCCTGCAGAGTATCCTTTTCAAAGAGGCGGCAGCGAATGCCTGAAAGCTTCATTTCCTCAATGTGCTGGTGCGATAAACCTTCATTAGGCGTAAGAAGAATGATTTTATTTAATGTCAAGCTTTTGTTATATTCCTGTGCCCTCTTAAAGTAATGTTGGAATTGCAGGATATTAGCATGCATGATTAACGTCTTGCCGCTACCCGTCGCGCACATAAAGGCCAGCTTGTTCAAGCTGTCCGCTGTATAATCTGAAATTGTTTCTCCATCGCTTCCAGAATTGAATTCATGCAGGAAATTATTTAAGTCGGCAACAAAGTTCTCCCTGTCCAGGAAGTACCTGTCAAGATACATCTCGGTAAAAAGGAGAGCAAGATACTGGAAATATTTTAGGGTAAGCCCGCCCCGACCCTCGCCGATATGCTGGACATAACGGAAGATGTTTTCATCATACTCCTTCAGCTTGTCCTTATTTAAAAAGCCCAGCTTAACATACTTGCGTACTATAAATTCATGGAAATAGGAGGTGTTCTCTTCGTTATACCCTTCCAAATCGGCAGACCGCATATCTTCCGCCAGTTCCCTGAAATCTCTTTTGCCAAAGAGGGAAAGGAAGTACTTATTGAGCACCAGGCAATCATTGAGATTGATGGCTTTATTTGCTTTCTTGGTCTTTTTAGCCCCCATACATCACACCCCCTCAAACATCCTCTTTTTAAATTCAAGCTCGATTAAATGAACCTTCCACTGCTCTTTGTCGCCCTTGAGGTTTTCCAGATTGTTATCTCCATTAACATAGATAATGTCGAACTCGCTGTTTTTTGTTTCTGCGCGGTATTTCACAAAGAAAGCATCCAAAGCAGCGTTATCGGCTGCCAGATCTTCGGTAAGATTGCGCCAGATAACAAGAGCTTTATCCCCATTGGGCATAATACCTTCCACTGTTTTAAAGGCATATTGCCCTTCCTTGTCTTCTGTAAGCATTACTGCGTTTTCATATTCACCCTCAGGATCAGGGACGGCATTAAAGCGAGCAGCAGCTTTTTGTCTCGTAACAGCAAGGCCAAGGAGGTAATTAAAGGTTTCCACCAGGTCTATGGTTGTTTCTTTTGTCTCGTTGTTCTCGGCAATTTTCATTTTATAGGCAAAAGGCTCCTTAAAGCGGTCAAGGTTTAAGAGGCTGCCCCT
The DNA here is from genome assembly GCF_004101785.1 of Gudongella oleilytica. Taxonomy (NCBI): domain Bacteria; kingdom Bacillati; phylum Bacillota; class Tissierellia; order Tissierellales; family Tissierellaceae; genus Gudongella; species Gudongella oleilytica. The sequence goes on along the minus strand of NZ_CP035130.1, from coordinate 948,707 downwards.
GCTTTCAATGTCCAGCATATATGATACAAGGTACTCGTTAAAGAAGTTTGCGTCCATCCTTAGCTGCTTCTCCTGCTCAGTCGTGCGGCTAAGCTCGATATTATTCAATGTATCCTCGTAGCTTTCCAGACGGATGTATTTAAAAATCTGTGAAACACCGGTATTTCTGTTCTGTGGCTTGCCGTCCTTCCAATCTTTAGCGTAGACAACCTTTTTAATCCTCGGCTTGGTAATTGTGTTGAAATAATTGCCCATTTCCACAAGGATATATTTACGGTTACCTCCGTCTTCGCGGTTGAGATTTATGACTGCGTGACCTGTTGTGCCAGAGCCGGCAAAATAGTCAAGAATAGTATCGTTTGAGTCAGAAACAGCATATATACAGTCTCTTACAGTAAATATTGATTTTGGGTAATCAAACAACTTATTACCCAAGCCTAACGAACTAAGTATTTTTGTACCATAATCCCCAGCATTATAAAGCGGTGAATACCACATAGTCTTAAATTGTTCGGTTGCTTTAGCCAATTTAATTTGCAAGTTCCCTTTTCTTGATGTATCGATTTTCAAGTATTTTTTTATTTGCTCTACTGTTTGTCTAGCATATCTCCACTTTCTTTCAATTCCCTCATCATCAATAGGATAAATTTCAATTATTCCGTCATCACGCAAAATATTTGAAGATGCAGGATGAAAATCATCTTCACAAACATCGCCAAAACCAATTATCTCATTATCTTTTACATAAATTGGGTAAAAACAATTAGCTGCATCTTCTCTCAACGACTCTCCGCCCCAGTTTCTAAGGTTTGAATACTCCCATTCATTTTCGGGAATTTCAACCCTATTTAATTCTTTAAGGGTTTCTGGCATTACAAATATTGCGTATTCATTTGAAAACGAGAAATGATCACCTTGTGTTCCTTTTTTATTATGCTCAACTGATACAGATACAATATCATAATTGGGATAAAGCTGTTTTAGTAATGCGAATAACCCATTATGCTCATATTTATCAATAGCCACAACAATAGAACCATCGCCGGAAGATAATTTTCGACTTAAATTTAACCTGTTTTCCATTAAAGATAACCATGATGAATGTTTAAAATTGTTTTTATATACAATCTCACTAGAAGGTGAATTATACGGCGGATCTATATAAATACACTTAATCTTCTCTCGATACTTCTCCTGCAGCAAATTTAATGCCTGAAAATTCTCACTGTGAATTAAAAGGCCGTTTGTTTCCTCATCTAAATTGTCAATGCTCGCAATCAGCCTCTCCTTGAATTCCGTCGTAAAATGCTTTGTATCCAACACTAGATTTTTATTCTGTTTTAAAAAATCTACGGTCAGCGGAATAGAATAGGCCACTGTCATCAAGTCCCCGGCAATCTCATCAATGGCATACAGTTCCACCCATTCCTGCCGTTGTGCATCATTTGCAGATATTTCAGGATAGAAACTCTCGTCAATTTTATCAAGGGTGATACACCAGTTTGTCTCAACCACAAACTTTTTCTTGAGCCACAGCTTTTTCTGAAAGTCCTCTATTTGCGCCAAAAAGTCAATAATGGTGCGACCTACCTTTTTAATGGCCTTCACCTTGGCCAGGTAGGCATTTACTTTCACTTCATTGTCGGTATCCAGGTCGTCCAGGTGCATTATCTCGGCTTTTATGTAAAAATCCAGTTCCCTGTTCAAGAAACCGCGCAAATCTTTGTGAATAAAATAATCGAAGGTGTTCTTGGCAACATAGGTTTCCAGGTGCTTTTCCAGAATTGTGCGGGTCTTATTTTTATCTGTTGGAGCAGGCATGTTTATGGCCCAGACAAAGCGCTTTAAGTCGGCATTTTCTGAAACGGCGCCTTTAATTTTATCAACGGCGGATTTATTTAATTTAGTATTATCTTTCAGCTTGTTTACGCTATCCTGCTCACTTGCAGGAACACGATATTCAAATTTTATTGTAAGCTCATTACCCTCCGCTTCCAGGAAGTTTCCATCCAGCAGGATGAATTCGCGCTTCTTGTCATCACTTTCTTTGTTGTTATTTTGCTCGGTATTGGCGTCAACCAGCTTAAAATGAATCGTATACTTTTCTCCCTGTACATCTACCTTAAACGAATAATCCCTGAAGTTTTCGCTGGTTTTGATATAGTATTGGTCATGGTTGGCCCAGTAAAGCTTTACTTCTTCCCCCTCATAGGGGATAGCATAGACCCCTTCTTTATAGCGGCGTTTGCTTATAAAATCTCCCTCATCATAGTAACGGCTGAAAAAGTTATATAAAGCTGAATAAACATCACTTTCCAGCTCGGCAACTCCTGTGCCGGAGGCAAGCAACGCCTTATATTCGGCATATTCTTCTCTCAGCTTGCTGTCCTCTACCTTAACCCCTACGCTTTCACACTGTTTCTCAATTTCTTCAATACGCTTTCTTACCTGGCTGTTGTCGGTAGCATATTTCGATAGTATGGAATTAACTTCACTGGCAAGAGTATTTTCAATGAAGTTATTGATCTCATTTTTTCGAATATTCATGATGCGGTATATGCCAAAGTCAAGATCTGATTTCTCCAACTCAAACATGTCCCTTAAAAGTTTGGTAAAGCGTTGCAGTTTTTCGGTCATTGCCTAACCCCTCCTGTCCTAGCATCTATCTTCTTTTCATTAGTCCTGGTTTCTTCTCTTTTAAACCTTGCATCTGCTGGTTTTAGGGCATCTTTAGGAATTGCCCATACCCAGCCAAGGCGCTTGGCTCCATCAACTCTGCCCTGTTCACACAGAACCTGTACCCGCCGTTGGGATATGCCCCATTTTTCAGCAGCTTCTTTCGCAGTAATATATTCCATTTCTCATCACCTGTCCATTACCCATTCCTCGCTATTGCCCTCTTTCATACGTTCAAGAACTACTGGATTTTCCATTCTTTGGAGATTATAAAAATCCAGTATGCATCTTATTAAAGAATTCACTTGCTTCAAATAAACACCCCTTCTTCTTGCCATCCAAAACTTTTCTACTTATTCCAAACCATCATCTTCAGCAGCGCTGGTAGACTTCGTTTCAATGGTTTTCCCTGTTGTCCGTTTAGCAATATATCCCCTGTAAACAGTTTTTTTATCTTCATCCTCAAATTTTAGAGGTACATATTCGACCTGGTACCAGTACCGTTCTTCGCTAATTATCGTGACGATTTCATTTTTTGTAATGGTATATACAATTGGAGCTGCTTTAGAAGGTTCTTTTCTTATTGCTGCTTTATCTGAAACGATGGTAGCCTGATGCACAAAACCGGCTATCGTCACTATTGCACTTATTATGGTAATTATCGTAACAATTGCTTGTAAAACCCGCATAACTATAGGATTTTTTTCCTGCCATTTTATTATTGCTGCATTTAGCCGTTGCTGCCAGTTTGGAGAAGAATAAATCTCTGTAATATCATTTGCAAGCTCTTCCTCTTCGATAGAGGTTAAAGATACCTCGTCAATTTCACTATCAAAATTGTTGAATATCTGAGTATACTCGTCTTCAGGAAATAAGTTCCCTAACAAATTGTTATAAGCAGTGGTATTTATTATGTTTTGGAAAAGGTTTTGATAAGTATTTAATGAATCTATAATGGACGACAGCCTGCTGTTATTAAAATTAATCCTCTCAAGGATTGCTATAGAATTCTCAAACATACTGCCTAAATGCTTTGGCATAATACCTTCAATCCTATTTGCATAAAGAATTGCCTCTCTGATTGCAGGCGTATTGACAATATCTAAAGCTCTTTGTACTTCAGAAAAAACCGCAGCATTAGGCAATACAAGCTTTTCAATACGCGGAAAGAGTTTGTCCATTTTCTCTGCGTATGAAAATGCAGAAGCAAATTCTGTGCTTTTAAAAAGATTGGCAATATAGTCTTGCTGTTGAAGCAACCGACTAATAGGCGTCTCAAACATGGTTGCCATATTAAGCCTTGATGCTATTCCTGTCAACCTACTGATTCTATCCATTTGTTCCATATATCTATTCATCGTCCTGAATGGCTTCTCCATCTTACCCTTTGACATTTCTACCGAAAGCCCCCCACCTAATCGCAAACCGTTCTGATTCAACTTACAGCTAGGCATTTGCATTCTGTTTTAACCGATATATCCCATTGACATATCTCTTAAAAGTTATAATCATACAAAATATATTATATTCGAAACTACGAATAATGGCAAGTATTCCCTTCATAATTGAAGAAAAATTTTCAATTGGTTTCTTTCCATCAATGGAAATATATCTAACTATAACTATGCCCGTAAGCTCATAAAGCCTTGCATAGCAAGACTTTATGAGCTCAAAATAGATATACTGAACTAATATAGCTGCAATCGTTTTTCCCCTTCTCTTCGGCCTAAAATGAATGAGTATACTGACAACTATCCTGGTTTTCTTCCACCGCCGATTCACTTAATGCAATCACTTCATAATTTGCTTTACTTACACACTGATGAGGAATTTCTCCTTGTTCCGCCATGGAAGAATAGCGTGTTCCGCCTACAACAATATGGTCTAAAACTTTGATTTCAAGAGGATGAAAAATATCAACAAATCTCTGTGTCAATGCCCTATCTTCCGGAGAAAAATTTGTGGAGCCGCCGGGATGATTATGGGCCAAGATTATCGCCCTGCAATCACAGGCAATAGCATATTTCAATACCTCTCTTAGATAAACAACGGCTTGTCCGACACTTCCTTCAGACATAGTTTTTGTTTCAATCACGTTATTGCCATTATCCAGAAAAGCAACCATGAACCTTTCTTTATCCTTCATTCCACCCAAAAGAGCCAAAAAATACTGTCCAGATACGGTTGATGAATTAAGCATAATCTTCTTCTCACTTTCGTAGATTTTCAAGAGGTTATAAGAGGCTATGAATTCATTGAGCAGCCCTATCTTTTCAAGCTGTTTTTCATTTGGTTCCATGATATGAGGGTGTTCCAAGATATTAAAAGGGTTGTTTTCTTTTGCATACTGCCGAACCTTTTTGTAGGGCAGTCCTGTTAAAGTCGTCAGCCCTTTTAAAAAGCTTTCGGTATGCTGCATATTTTTCTTCATGTTATGCCTGCCCCCTTTCCTCACCAAATACCTCAATAATAATTCTTAAGCTTTTCAGCTTCTCATAAGTCTCCTGGGATAAGCCAAGTTCAAGTGATTCGAGATGAAGAAAAAAGTTATTTATTCCCATGTTTTGAAAACATCCACAAACCCTTTCTTCTGTATCAGCATCCAATCCAACCAGCAGAGACAATAAAGCTGCACACTTCTTGTACTCCGCATTCCTTGATTTTTCTAAATTCATCTCATCTTCCACCTTTCATGCTATTTATCAATAAAACTATTTTGTTTCTTTGTCTGATGTTGAATATTTCTTAGAGTGGGGAGTTCACTGCATAGCTCACGGTGAACCGTACCACAGTTCACCAAATAAACAGACTGCCCCCTTGGTGTAAAGTAAAGTTTTTCAGAGTTACCCCATCCCTGATTTTAAAAAATACATGTTGCTGCTCTTGCCCCCGTTCTCACGCCACCGCTGCTCCTTGCGAAGATAACTGCTCTTTTCAAGGTCCGCGATGGCTCTTTTTACAGTGCTCCGTGACAGCTTCAGTTCTGCGGCGATGGTACCGATCGCCGGATAGCATTTGCCGTCCCTGTCGGCCCTGTCACGAAGGTACATGTAGACGGCTACAGCCCTATGGGGAAGCTCTGATGCATAAAGCGATTCAAAATAGCCCATCAGGCACCTCCTAATCTGTACGCAGCGGCGGCTCCATTTGCCGCTGTGTTTTTGTCTTTGTTTGCAGCCTGGACTTCAATGCTTTTTCCTGAATCTCTTCAGCAGGTGCAAGGGATATGCCGCCTTGAGCTGATGTGAAGTATGGTTCCTGTTCTACTATATCTTCATATGATATGTGCCGCTTGACAATCTCCTCTTCCAGCTCTTTTTTGTCAGCATAGGCAACCTTGCGGGCGGATTTTTCCTGCAGCTCATACACCTTTTCAAACCGGATGCCCCATTCAATGAACAGCTTTAAACTTGTTTTCATAGGACAGGCGCCGGTCTTTGCGACAATGAAGCTGCCTTTGGGCAGGGTCTTCAATTCATCGGGAGTCATCAGGGGACGCTGGATCATTTGCAAGGATTGGGACGGATCATGCTTTCCCCGGGTGACCGAACCTGATAAAACCGTCTTATTGCCAAGGCTTCTGGAAAGTATCTCCGCTGATTCCGAGTTTGGGGCAAAGCCTCCGAAGATGGTGTCCTGGCAGTTATCGATGATGATGGCGGCTCCTTCCTTGCCGTAGTTCTTTTCAAGCTGCGCAAAGCTCTGTATGATGGCCACGATGGAAACACGGCGGGAACGGGAAGCGGAAAACATCATCTCCGCACATTCAATTTTTGGTATGGTGCCGATCTCATCCAGGTACATCATGACACGGTTTTGAAGCCTGCCGCCCTGCTCATCGGCCACCGACAGTATCTCCCGGTAGAGCTGCTGGACAATGAGAGAAATTAGAAAGTATTTTGTATTGTCTTCTTCCGGCATGACAAGGAAGATGGCAGACTTTCTTTTGCAAAAACGCTCTGCATCGATGGCAGTGTCAAAGCACAGTATCTGCTCCAGTTCCGAGTCCAGGAATGCATTCAACCGGGAAAGGGCTGTCGACAGGACGCTTTGCATCGCCTGCTCCGCAGTGTTTAATGCCGCTCCCGCAAACCATCTTGCCTTATGCTCTGACGGGAGCTTTTCAATAAGCAGCTGGAACTGATTTTTGCCTTTTACGCCAGAGGGAGCCAGCAAGTCCTGTATGAGCTTAAAGACCGATATGATATGGCGTTTTTCGTTTGGACAGTATTCCGCCACCAATAAAATGACGGCGGTCAGCAAGCCTTCGGCTGCATCATAGAAAAATGCATTCTGGCCGTAGGAGCCTGCATCCAGTCCCCCGGAGTTGACGATGGTTTTGGCAATAATTTTTGCATATTTCTCCGCCCTGGCTTTTGCTGGGAGATTATCAGGATTGGCAAGGTATTCATCCATATATTTGTTTACAAGGTGCAGCATATTGTTGCCGTCGCTGCGGGTGGGGTTTCTCAGGTCAATGACGGACACATCATAGCCATAGTAATCCTTGGCGATGCATCCATAATTCCTGTAAAGGTCGCCTTTGGTGTCAGTGGTGATAAAACTCATCCCGGACGCACAGGCATATTCCAGATTGGGGTAGAGGAAATTGGCAGTTTTGCCGACCCCCGCCGCACCGATCATCAATGCATGCACATCCCCCTGGTCTACAAGAGCGGTGACCACCCCTGAAGCCGTTTTGCATCCCACAACCAGACCCTGCACCTTGGGCAGGTTGATGCCCTTGCGCCACCGTTCCGGCTCATAGGGTACATGAGCATAGGTCTTCTTTATTTCATTCTTCGTTGCAAACCTTGCCGTGCCATGCTGGCCGTCACCTACAGTCCTGGCCTTGATGCCATGCAAGGTATAGTAATGAGCCAAAAGAACGATAAAACCGATGACTCCAAACATAGTTGCAGCAGCTATGATTAAAGTAACCACCTGTGATGCTTGCATTGGTTTCCTCCTTCTTTCCAAATTAAGAAAGCCATGCACCAATGGTTTTTCATTCGCACATGGCTTTTTTCAAATCCGTAGTTATAATGTTGCTAAATATTATGCTGCAAAAATTCTTCGCAAACAGCCTGCATACAATCGACTCTCTCTTCATTCTGCTTTTGCAGAGCTTCTATTCTCTGTTCCTGCTCTTCAAGACATATAAAAATTTGAGCCTTGACACAGTTTAGTGCAAGACTCATATACGATGCGATTAATTTTTGCTTATCCTCAAGGGTACGGATTCCAGATGTTTTGAGCTGAGCATTAATGGCATTGACATCCTGCTGGATATCCTCTGCTTTGGTTTTCAGCTTTCCCCGGTCCTGGTGCGGATGATAGCTGTGACAGAGTTCATCGGTCAGTTGTTTAAAATTCATTGGTTTTTCAAGCTGCCGGTATTGCGCCATTACTGCAAATAACGCATATACCGCCATGCTTAGCAGCTGTTCCATCAGGACAGCTTTTTGTCTATCGGTTGATCTTGATGACTGCATGAGGGGCACTGCTTTTTCATAGTGCTCCATCAGCATTTCATGGGGATTTTTCACGGATTTGATATGGCTACACAAGTAACGAATCTCTCCGCACAGCTCTTTGCAGGCTTCAAGCTTCGGATGCGGTTTTGCCGGAATCGGTGTTATGCCATGCTGCGCTTTCAAGTCCTCATTCCAATCCTTGCATGCGGGCTGTAAATATGAAATGTAGGCGTATCCTTTTTCATGCAATATGTCTGTAAATCGCCCGGAAACTTCTATACCGGCAGGATCATGATCAAGGCACAATACCACATTTTTAATATGCATATTTTTTGACAGCACATGAAGCATGGCATGTTCAGCCACACCGTCCAGCGCAACATAGCTGTGCTGCTGCCAGCCGTTCTTATGCAAGGTGATAAATGACAGCATATCAATGGGAGCTTCAAATACATAAAGGGTATCGCTGGTACCGATGTAATTGAAGCTGTATTTTGGGTCGGAGCCTTCTACATTGCCACGGTAACCAGCAGCGTTGGAATAGGTTCCCCTTTTATGTGCATGCCGGGCAGTACCGTTTTCATCATAGCCTACAAAAACAACATTGTGATATTCCTTATCCTCATATATTTTTTTCTCTCTGACAAAGTGGGTGAGGACATCCCGGTCAATATACCTCTGCTTCAAGAGGTAGGCATATACCCGGCGCATATTATCTGCAGCCTCCGGCAGTATGAATTCTTTTCGTTCTGTTTCCGGGACCTTTTTATCGCTTTGCCTAAACGCCGTACCCTGTTCGCCGCCCAGAAGCAGCATCACTGCATCAGGGAATGAGAGGCCATAAAATTCCTGCACAAAATCAATGGACAGACCGCCTTGCCCGGCGCTGTGGCGGAACCACCGGTTGCCCCGGATAGTCACGCTGTCATGACGCTTCCACCGCCACTCCCTGCCGGAGCGTATGAGCTGCTCTCCCTGCCGTCTGAGAAAGTCCACAAGGTCAACGGAGTTTGCACGCTGTTTCTGCTCATCGGTAAAATGTACGTACTCTGCCATAGCGATCCTCCTTTGTCAGCGTTTCCGCTTGCCCGACCTGCGAAAATAAGCCACCCTTTTCACAGGTGGCTTCAGTCTTGAGAATATATAAGAGACGGGGATCTTTTCTTTTTTCTGTAGGTAGTTCTTCTTCATGGGAATTCCTCCTAATAGCTTTGATGCGGCGCATGGTCGTTATATGCATGACCTTGCGCCAGTTTTTTCTCCATGATTTTTTTGCGAAGCTTTCGGTCAACCTGGATGAGAGGATTGCCAAAAGCTTTCTGATACTCCTCTCTAAAGATGTTGCCCAAGTGATGCATCAAGCGTGTTGCTGCAAGGAGTATGGATGGGTCTTTGAAGGAATCCATGCGTTCCAGCAAATATTTTGCATAGATATTTCCCTGTGCTGCAGCTGCCGACAGCCAATGCAACGCTGTTTCCTTATCCTGCCTGACATCATGCCCCAAAAGATACAGTTTGCCGAGGGCATATTGCGCATACTGATTGCCTTGTTCTGCAGATTTGGTGAACAGTTCCACAGCCTTTACGGCATCTTTCTCTAGATGGTTTCCTGTAAGGTACAGCTTCGCCATTGCATACTGTGCGAGAGCATTCCCGTTGTCCGCAGCTTTCCCCAGCCACTGCAATGCCTTTTCTACATTTTCATGCTCGCTGTCCGATTCAAGATAAATCCTTTCGAGCATATACTGTGCGTTGACATTTCCGAGCTTTGCAGATTTCTCAAAATATGTGGTGGCAGCAACAATATCACCATCATCTTCTATTGATATATTCTGTTCCTCGTCCGGCTCAAAAGTGAAATGGTGACTGCCGATATTTAACGCTTCGGCAATCACCATGTTTTTAATGCTCTTGAATTCTTTCTGCTGTGAAAGCGGAAGAGGCGGCGGCAGCTTGTCAACATAGGTGCTTAAAACTTCATTACGCATTTCGTACCAGCTGCTGTAAAGCTCTGTTACTCTTTCATCCTTTGCAAGCTCATCGACAATCTGATTAACGAGTGCCTTGAGGGGAGCCTTCAGATAACCGTATTGCTTCTTGCCGGAAGTAGCTTGAGCTTTTCAGCAAGGCGGGCAATCAATTCCTCTATATTTTTATTCTCACATACCCCTGCACGAATTTGAGCAATGATGTCCTGCATGGCCTCACGGCTCTGTCTATTCAGGGCATTGCGTCGTTCAGTCTGCTTCTCATAAATCTGCATCAAGTCCTGGCGGAAGATTTCCCGTGCAAGACTTCCCCGCATGTTTTCTATCCCTTGCTTTGTGACATAGGCTTCTTTGGGATTGATGGAGTAAGCAATCAGGTGGATGTGCGGGTGATGGCTCTCATTGTGAAAAGCAGCATACCATCGCAAATTTTCCGGAGCGATCTTCATATTTTCCGCAATGATATTCCGTTGTGCCCTGATCAAATCCTGCCACGGTTTTGCGCAGTCATATCCCAGCCTCTCTGCATCTTCGCGCCGGAGGGATACAATATTGGTCCACACATTTCCGGAATGGTTTGATACTTCATCAGCAACTTTTGATAGTACAACAGGTACACCTTCATCCGTAAAGAGTCCGTGGCTGCCGAACTTTTCAACTCTCGGACGATTGGCGATGTAGTCTACAAAGTTTTTCTTTTTGCCGATCAGATCGAGATTGTTTTCAAGAGCAATAGAAATAAACTCTGATGCATTTTCCCTGGTAGGTTTTTTCAGATAGTCCTCGTACTCGAATATGTCAGCAGTATCCGGCAGCATTTTCAGGATTTCAGAAATTAGCTGCTGCTGATTTTTTGTTGCAGGAAGAGTTCTGAAACTGTCATCAATTTTTTCGACTCCCTCACGGGTGGCCACATATTCTACCAGATTGGCCAAATGTGCTTTGGGTGCATTTTTTAAGTACCGGCATTTGAATATGATCCTGGGCATAGCATATCACCTTACTTACCCTTTTGATATTTCACTGCCTCCTCAAAGGTGACGGAGCCGATGGTCTTTTTTACATCGTTGATGCATTTCCCACGGAGCTTTTGCAGCAGGGTTTCATCGATCTCGGCGGTAGACGCAAGGACATTCATCATCATGGACATCTCCACCGCCAGCTTGAAAAGCAGCCGTGCAATACGGTTCTCAGAGCTTTCAACAATACCGGAAAGGGTGGAAGTAATTGCACTAGGAAGATATTTGTTGTTTTCACCGGATGTGATATATCCGCTGTAAAAGTGAATGGCCTTTTCTATAAACTCGCTCCGGCTTTTGCAGTTATCCTTCGGGAAAAGCTCGTCTGTCTTTTTTATGGTTTCAGGATACAGCCACAGGGGAATTCTCTTTTTATTCTCCTCTGCCACTCTCAACCACCTCCGTTCCTTGTCTTGATTCCATTCATATATTCGGCAACCACCTGTGAGGTGTACCTGCAAAAGCCTTTGCATGCGGGAAAAACCCGGATTTCCGACCACCCGCGAGGTAACCGCAGCCCTATTTAGGTGCACCTGTCTTAAAGCCTTTCAGTCCGCATTGCGGGCTGATGTGATTCGAGGGGAGGTCGCCTGCGACCACCCCTCTTTAACCTGCACCGTTTTCGACCCCATGGTTCACCCCTGCTGAGGATAATAAAAGCCATGCCTGCTGCCGTCTTCTTTATGCTCTCAACAAGCCCTAACAAGGGGCGGAAAACTGCCCAAAGGTATATAGATGCCATCCTCCCCCTGAAAAGGCTGCACAAGGGCACACAGCCGCCAAATATGTGGCTTTTTGTATGCTATTTACACGGTAGTGTTGCTGTCGTTATTGGCAGCAGCCGTAGAGGAAGGCCGGGACGGTCTTTTCGGCTTTTCCTGCACCCTGGAATCCCGGCTTTCAATGTACTCACGAACTGGGGCGGGGACGTGCTTTTCGTAGAGCTTTTGCATCACGTCGTCCAGCTCCGTCTGAAGGTCGGCATCCTTTTTACCCATGTACTGCTTGATAGCGTTCAGCTTTTCTTCATCAAATTTGATTTGCAGGGTTGCTTGTTTCATTGTGAATCTCTCCTTTCGAATTTACATACTCATGCTTATGCCCTGGGATTCTTCCGGTTCTTCCGGCGGCTCCGGCTGTCTGGCCTGCGAAGATAGTGTCGCTGATTCAGCTACCGCCTGCTCACGCTGGCGGCGGGTTTGTCTTGACTGGCGTTCCCTTTGTGGCTCCGGCTGCTGCTCCTGAGCTCTCTGTTCAGACGTTTCCTCTTGCAGCGATGCTTGGTCAAGCTTGCTTTCCACATATTCTCGGACGTGTGTCGGAACAACTTTTTCATAGGTTTTATGAAGGTAATCCTTCAGCTCCTGCTCAACAGTCAGCTCCTTTTTGCCCATAAAAAAACGGAGTGCATCCAGCTTCTCCGTAGGGAACAGTATCTTCAGTTCCGTTTCTCTCATGGCTCTTTTCCTCCTATAAATTCATTTTCATGCCGGTAGATTCCAGCTCCGGCTTTGCATCATGAAGCCCTTGAGTTTGCTCCTGATGCGCAACAAGAAAATCACAGGCGTTGGGCAGGAAAGCAGCGTAGCGGGCGTAACTGCTTCCTTCCGATTCGATGAGAATGCCATCGGACCTGTTCTCACCAACTACCAGCAAGCAGTGATATGTCCCCTCTTGGTCCACATACATGAGGTCGATGTTGTCCTTGATAAAGTCGTAATCCGCCAGCATATTCTTGGAAAACGTATCGTACTCCCGAGAATTAAGCTCAATAATTTTTTCAATCACACAGTCCCTGGGCTGAAAGTCAGCGGTTTTTCTTTCAAAGATAGCTTTGCTCTTTAACATTTTTTCCCTCCTTGGTAAACAAAAAAAGCCATCCCTTTTCGAGATGACTTTCGCTTCTAAATTATTCTGTTGGCTACATACTCTGGGTAAAATCTGACAAACCTTTACGTTCCTGCTTCACGCCATTGGCAAGAGCCAAGGCCTTTTCCCATGTTTTTTCCGTTTCATATTTGAGAAACTCATAGAGAGAATTTAAGTCCTCGGCTTCATCATACTTTTGCAGGCACTCGTAATACATCCGCTTATCCTCGTTATAGACGATAAGGGGCGGGTGGTTATGGGTCATGAGATAGTAATTCATGAGCGTCCTGCCCACACGCCCGTTGCCGTCTGCGAAGGGATGGATGTATTCAAACCTGGCGTGAAGATAGGCGGCGGCTTTTAAGACATCTTTGCCCTCATAGGCGTTGACTTCGGCAATCAGTTCCGTCAGGTCGTTTTCAACATCTTCCGCAGCGGAGCCCACCTCATGGACGCCGGTTACATAATCGTGCTTTTTAAATTCGCCTGGCCGTTCCTCATTTTCAATAAACTTTCGCTCATCGTATGTCCCGCTGGTGAGAACCTTGTGAATTTCCTTAACCAACTCTATGCTGAGAGGCTCCTTTTTCACGATTTTTTCTTTCAAAAACTCATAGCACAGCTTTTGGTTTTGCTGCTCAAACAGAGCGCGGGGACTCCCGGTGTAGCCCACAACCCTGCCGTTTTCAAAGATTTCTCTTGTATCGTGGTAGGTGATTTCCTCGTTCTCTATTTTCCCGGAATGAAACGCAAACAGGATGCGGAAACTGTCAAGATATTTATCTAAATCAGCGGCGGACGCAATTTTGTATGACTGCCACAGTTCAACAGCCCGGTTATATTGATCCAAGCGCATTCCTCCTTTTTTACAATATTTGTTTCATTATACCACACTTTTAATAAGCTTAGACAGAATTACGAAGGCTATAGGTTTATTCTAACAGGAAGACTCGCCATCGGAGCCACTCATTTTTCTAATCCGCAGCATCGTTTTTCACCATGCTTACGGCAGATAGTTTCTTGGGTTTTGCTTTTCACCGTTCACTCGTACCTCAAAGTGCAAGTGCTCTCCGGTACTCCGGCCTGTGGAACCGACCTGTGCGATGATGTCGCCCGCCTTCACGGTTTGCCCCTCAGTGACAAGGATTTTGGAGCAATGGGCATATATTGTGACGAAACCGCCGCCGTGGTCGATGGCCAGATGATAGCCGTAGCCTGTATTCTTATAGCGCACAAACAGCACCGTACCATCAAGGGCTGCACGGATCGGTGTGCCTTCGGGCGCGCCCATGTCCAGTCCGGAGTGTCCCTTGTGTTGGCCGGTGAAGGGATCAGTTCTGTAACCAAATTCCGATGTTACCATGCTGCGCCAGTTTTCACCGAGGGGAGAACAGAAGCCATCCACGCCGGTAAAGGGTGCATCGGACAACGGCAGTCCGTTTACCCAAGCATCAAATTCTTCTCCATAGGTGGGGACACTGCCCCCGTAGTCAATGCGGTAGTAAATCTCCGAAGCGTTGGCCTGTTCCTCATAGCTGATGGTCCTGCCGAGGGCGCTCTGAAGGTTTCCGTAAATTTCCGGCAGTGATTTAAGCGGCACAGCCACGGTGTATTCTTCCTCCGAGGTTGTGCCATCGCCATTGTCCACGGTTCGGGTGCGGGTTTCATAACGGACAAAGCAGTCAGCAAAGGCACGGTAGTCCGAGCTATCCATCTGCAGATTTTCAGTGCCGAAGAACAGAGAATAGAAAATTGCCTTAACCCTTGTGCTGTCGATACTGCCGTCCTCCACCAGTGATGATATATCGGAGATGACGGTGTCAAGCATGGCGAAGCTGTCCTGCATATCCCGGATATAGGCGGCGTAATCCTCCGGCATTTGGGAAGAGATCGCACCGCCATTAAAGCACAGGTCTATGGCTGCATTGTTATGATCTGCTGCGGCGGAGAGCAGGCTCACGATCATCACGATGGCCAGAATCAACGGTGTAAGAATGGCAGCGATGAGGACGCCAAGGACTTTCCATGTCCGCCTGTCGGCTGCCGCAGCGACCGCCGCTTTACCAGCGAGGGTAATGGTAGCCGGATCAGCCATAACCATCACCACCATTTCAAGTCAAACAGATTTTCCTGTTCCGGCTGTTGTTCCTTAGCAAGCCGGATAGATTTTTCCACCGCCTGCTCCAGGTACTCGGTATCGAAACCTGCGCTTTTGTAGCCCTCCATGATGGCATTAAGATAGTAATCGGACGGAGATCCGAAGGGATGTCCGTCATTCATGATATAAACCATCGCAGAAATGGTCTTGCCGTTAAGCTCGACATCGAGGATTTCCTTGCGGTAAAAATGGGGATACCCCTCATAACGGTCAAGGGCCTGCAGGTCTTTTTCTTTCAGTTCCCATAAAAGAACAGGAACATGGCTGCCCTTGAGCGGTTCTACCGTTGCTACCGAACCTCTGCGACCGCCACGGAACAGCAGCTCATAATCCTTGATTTTACTTGCCCCGATTACCTTGGCAGTGGGGCATCTAAATGCCATCTGCTGCAGGTTGAGATTGCTTCCGTAAGCAATGTACAAGGTTTTGCTTTTCATGTTTGATCAGTCCTCCTACATGGACATAGAAAGACCGGGGGATTCTTCGGCCTCGGTCTGTTCGATGTCCTCATGATTTTGTTCTGCTGAAGCTTCTGTAATCGCTTGCGCTCGTTCTTTTTCTTTATTCTGCCTTAATCGTTCCTTTTGCCGCTCGGCCTGCTGGGGGTCTTTCCAGGCGATGCAGCCGTCCAGATGCTCCAGCAAATGCAGCCGTGCGGTTTTGAATTCATCGCCGATTAAGCCGAGTCTGAGAAGCCAGGTGCGGAAGGTATATTTTTCATTGGTGCTTTGGGTTTTGGCCCGGCTGGCGCAGCGTTGGGTGAGCGCCTGGTGGCTGATGGCGAGGCAGAGCTGGATATATGCTTTGATCTTTCCGGCGTGGGTGGTGCTGTTAAACAACCTGAACTCGATCGTGCCTTTTTGAAACACACTGTGGAGATTGAGGCAGTGGTACCGGCTGTTGTGGTAATGCTGATGCCTGCCATCATTGCCGTTGTACCAGATCCTGCTGACATCCTCCAAGGTTTTCGGTTTTTTACGGTTGAGTTCTTCTAAAAAACTTTGCTCCACCTTTTTGCAGTAGCTCCGCTCTCTTGCCACATTGACCTGCAGCGCCTTATAGATCAAGTCCTCCTTGCTGGCCATGATGTTGGTAATATTGCGCAGGGTGTTGGCATTGTGAGGTGACGCATCCACATGAACATGGATGCCGCAGCTTGCATTGGCGATGGCTCCGGCAGCCCGGAGTTTCCGCACAATCTCCTGGATGGTTTCAATATCCTCATATTTGCAAATGGGACTGACCAGTTCCACGCTGTAGGTGCTGTCGGCCGGAATAATCCGCCGCCCTTCTTTTTTCTCTGTAGTGATGCTGCCGTCGCTCATGACCTTCCACCGGCGGCTTTGGCCGTCCAGGACAGAATAGATGCCGTAATAGCCCCCGTCATGGGAAACCGGCGTGCCGAAGTATTCCGCCATGACCTGGGCAGCGCGCAGACGGGACAGTCCCGTCAATTCGATTTCGATGCCGAAGCGCTGGTCCTTCATCTCCAAAAACCTTCACCCCCTTGCCGTAGCACAGGCGTTTCGCCCATACTGGATTTCTCCGGTTTTTGATCATCTGCCGCCCGCCTTTCCAAAGAGCCTTGCCTTGTGTTCCGGCGCGGTCACCATGAGGTTATACCGCTCATTGCCGCATTTGTAGAGACACACACCGCGCTGCGGGTAGCGGATCAGGTTATATTCGCTCTGCTCCAGCTGCAGGGTATCGATGTAGAATTTGGCATCAATGTTTCCGGCATTAAAGAGGAAGGCATGAGTCGGTATGGAAAACAAAGGCTTGGTATACTCCCGGATGCCGTCAATATTGAAATCCTCCAGGTTCTGGCTGGCAAGGATCACGGCGCTGTCCTTTTTGCGGACACGCTTCATAAAGTTGCGGATATACTCAACCGCTGTGAGGTTGGTAAGAAACAGGTAAAACTCATCGATGCTTGCTACCGTATTGCCCTTGGTTAAAAGCTCGTTGGACATGAAGGACAGCACGTTAAACAGCAGGGCGTTGCGGATATTTTTGCTTGCCTGCAGCAGTCCTTTCACACCGAAGGTGATGAAATGGCTGCTGGTGATGTTGGTATGCCCGTTAAAAAATTTAGACTCCGCACCCTTGCATAGGGAGTGGAGTCCAAGGCAGATTTGCTGCAGGATTTCTGCGGTATAAAGCTGGCGTTTGCTTTCATCAAAGGTTTTGTATTCGTTTTCAATCAGCTCATACAGGTTGGACAGGATGGGATAATCGGTGGATTTAAGCCGGTCAAAGCTGCTGTGGTCCGTGATGCCCCATTGCTCATACAGCTTCCCCAGCATGATTTCAATGGTGTCGATCTGCCGGTCGTCAAAATCCTTGTAGGTTCTGAAAAAGTCCTTGAGAAAGCTGATGTGCTGGCTGAGTTTGGAGGTCTGCCGGAACGCCTGGGGAGCTTCAGCATCCCTGGGATCGCCGTTTTCATCCCATGTTTTCGGTTCCAGCACATTGATGATATATTCGCCGGACATTAAGTCAATAAAGCAGCCGCCAAGGCTGTTGGTTAGTTCCTCATATTCCATCTCCGGATCAAGCGCCAGTACATGCATGCCGGACTGCCGCATGTTGCATAGAATGAGCTTCAGGAGGTAGGACTTTCCTTGTCCTGAGTTGCCAAGAATGAGAATGTTGGCATTGGTCTTGTCCTCGGCACGTTTGTTAAAATCCACGAGAATGTTGCTGCCGAACTTGTCCCTGCCCAGGTAGAAGCCGTTGGCATCGGTCTTGCCGGAGTAGTTAAAAGGATAAAGGTTGGCAACGGAGGATGCCGGCAGCACCCGTTCAAACTGATCTCCGAACACATTCCAGCCGGAAGGCATCACGCATATAAAGCCCTGCTGCTGGCGGAGCATGAGTCGATCAACGTTGAGCTTAGAACGGATCAGTTCGGTCAGCACCTCGGTCTGCAGCAGCTTTAACTGCTCAAGGTCGTATGCTAAAAGCTCAATGTAGACGGCAGCATGGAGCAGCGGTTCTTTGTTCCGGTGCATGCTGGCTACGATGGAAGCCACATCCTGCAGGTTGCTCTCAGCGGTGACGGTCTGCTGGAGGTCATTGGTGTTGCTCCGCTTCATGCGGTTCTTGTTGGCGGCATTGCTAATGATCTTCTTTTCCTCAACAGGGGTGACGTGACGGGCGTAAATCTTTAAAGTGACGCCGTCCTTTTCCCCAAGGTGGCGCAGGATTGCCTGTTCCTCCGTGGCTGTGGGGTACTCGCGAAGCGCCCACACACAGCGGTAGGTATTGCCGCAGATGAAGTGGTCGGTGTTGAATTTGATGACCGACGGTGCGATCATGTCCAGGAATTCCTGTATGCGGACGTCCTCCTGCGCCACGGCAGTATTCATTCGATTTGCTTTTGACATTGCATCATCTCCTCTCCTCGAAAAACAAATAAAAAAGACCTGCCTGAATTTTTAGGGCAAGCCTCCCACAAATATCCTGTACAACTGCCATCCTAATCACCTCAGCACACACAATAAACGAAGAAGCAGTGGAAGTCCATAGGAGAAAATAGATAAAGAGCAGCCTCACCCTTCATTAATAGGGATAGAGAACATGGCTGCAGCCTTAAAAAAGGCAAAAATAAAACACCAAACGATTTTCGCCTGGTATTTCATCGTCATCCGGTGGAATTTCCTCATAATTTGATATATCTATGCTACAGCTGCATATCCATGCCGCTGTCCAGCTTTGGAATTGGTATGTGCAAAAGCCGCATGATTTCCTTTTGGGATTCAATAACCCGCTCTGCAATAAACTGTACAAAAGGTTTGTCATCTCTATGGGCTTTTTCAAGAAGTTCAATGTATTCATGTCTAAGCACTGGAGGAATTACAGCCAAAAGATATCCATCCTGTATCAGTGCGGTGTTCATAATGAGCCTCGCAATTCTGCCATTTCCGTCTTTAAACGGATGAATGAAGACAAATCTTTTATGGAGCTGTGCTGCAAACACTACCGGATGAAACTTCTCTCTTTCGGTTGCAATCCACTGAAAAAGTCCATCCATTTCTTCCTGTATGCGATTTGTTTCTGCCACAGGATATCTGGAGCCGCTGATGAAAACATCCATGTCACGGTATCTTCCGGCATATTCTTTCTCTATATTCTCATAAAACATTTGATGCATTGTCAGAACATCTCTTTCCGTGATGGTTCTATTTTTAAGCAGGGTGAACATGAAATCATAGGCTTTAGCGTGACCGATTGCCTCAAAGGTATAGCGCAAGGGTTTACCGCCAACAGTCAATCCATCCTCAAGCAGCACTTTGGTTTCACTTTCCGTAAGGGTATTTCCCTCAAGCGCATTGGATGACCAAGTGAGTCCGATACGATAGTATTCTTTAAGTTGTGCCAGCATCTCACCCTCGAAGGGTCTGCGCTCATCTATGGCAGCCTTATATAAGTCAAGTAATCTGTATATATCCATCTTTATTCACCTGTTTTCATTGTATTTATCATTTAATTATACCACAAAAACTTCCATTTAGTCACCAAAAATCACCCATCTCTCACCATCGAAGTCCTCAAATTTTTCGGTAGTCACGTTCTGCTCAAAGTACACGGCGAGGATTCTTTTGATGTCCTCTTTTTCGGCCCTTTTAACGGAAAAGCCCTGCTCTCGCAGAGTTTTTTCAATACGGTTTAAATACGGGAACACTTCGTTCGTTTTTTCATCCCGCAACCGAATAACAATGAGGAATTCACGGGCGGTCGCCATCTGCACCTGTATACGGTCAAGGAAGGTCAAGTCTGCCTCCAAAAGCTTTCGGACAGTAGAGTTATCCTCCTGTTCAATGCGGTTTCGCAAAAAACGCTTGTTGTCCTCAAAGTTTTCACGGCTGTTAAGACACAGCATTTCAATCTCAGCCATGCCTTTCAGAACAGTCATAAGAGCATAGATTCGGGCGGCGATACTGGCTTCCGACAGAACCGAGATGTTGGACGGCTTGATGATAAAATATACCAGTTCGTCGTGACCGTAAGTCAAAAGGCTGTAGTCAGTGATGGCCTTTGTGTTTATGAGCTGCCGTGTGGAGAGCTTTTGTTTGGCTTTCTTTTTTTCTTTTCTGCTCATTTGTCCACCTGCTTTCTATTTGGTTCTGAATGGACAGCGGGTTGAAGCTTCCATTCAAATAACTGCTGTTTGGTTATAAAAAAGGCACAGGCATACTTGATAAAATCGAGGATAGAGGTGTCCTCAAAACGGATGGTTAAAAAGGCATAGAGGGCAGTTGCCACTATCGGAAGAAGGATGCCGAGCTGTACAAGCGCAAAAACAGAAACAACACATCCTATGCCGATGATGCCGATATCCCGAAGCTGCCACAGCCACAATACCGCCTTGGATTTTAAATTATCCGGGTAAATATACATACTCTGCGCCTCCTTATAGCTTCATGTTTATGCCAGGGGATTGATCTTCATTTAGTTCAATTTCTATTTCCTTGGGATAGTAGGAGACATTTGCCGTGCCAATGTTTTTCATAAGTGTGCTTGCTTTCTCGGCAGCTTCCTCATAAGTATCAAAGATTTGCACTTTTCCTTCCGATTTGAGCCAATCTTCAGCAACGCCGAAGATAGAGGCAGCACTGCGCTTTGCCCAAATTCCCCATCGCTTCACGTTCATCACTCCCTGAATTTTATTTGAATCTTGATAAATGATTTTAATCCCGAGCCTTTCGGCTTCCTGAATTTCACGCCGCATACCCTCGGATATCCGGTCGCCGAACACCCACAGCTCGGAGCATAAGGCAAGAAGCCTAAGCCCCATTTTGATTCCCAGCTCTCGTTCTGCCGGATTTGATTCACAGAGAAATCTCGTCAGCAGCAAATGTGGAGCCAGGGGAATTACGCCACAGTCTGCGGCATAGCGGCAATATGCTATTGCCCTTTTGGTGTTATATTCAATATCTCCGGCATAGGGAGAACAAATATAGACCAGCATCATGTCCGTCATTTTGCCACCGCCCTTACCACTGTGCGCGTTATGTTCATCGCAGTCTGCGCCGCATACATGGTACTCATGAGGTTGCCCCTGGTGCTGGTGTCAAGTCCGAATTGCCCGGCAATCCGTGGTATCTCTGAAGCTGCAAGCATAAGGCCAAGGCCTAGAAGCATGTTGCTGTTAAACACCATGAGCCCTGCAATGAGGATGGTCGCCTGCAAAAATGCGGTCAGGCATAAACCCACCACCTGCTTGCACCATGATACGAATCCGTCGATATATCCTCTGGTGACACTGAACATATACAGGCTGCCCACGGCAATCTGGATGAGCAGAATTCCCCCTCTCTTGAGGTTGGCAAAAAACACTTTGATTACCGCATAGCCCATGAAGATCAAACAGAATATCCCCATAATGGGACTAACTAAAACATCGCCTATGCTGGCAAGGGCAGCGGCAGCCATGGTGCTGATGCTGCTGTCTGCCGCCGCAAGTCCTGTGATGCCGGATGTGAAGGCGCCCTGCAGGGTAATCGCCAGCTTGTACAGTTCCACCGGCACAATGGTAAACAGGCTAACAGCCATAAAGCCTTTGATGGCATTTAAAGCTGTGTCCTTGATGCTGCCCCTGCCGCTTTGGTATTCAATACCGCATTCAAAGGCGGAAACCACAAGCCCTGTCCCATAAAGCGCCCATGCAAGATAGGAAAAGAACAGCACAATAGCCTGCACCCAGCTCATCTCGAACAGCTCGGCTCCCATGTTGCCCATCATAGCGAAGAATTCACCAAGAAAGCCAATTATCTGAGCATAGATCCAGTCCATAATCTGTCCGAGGACAGTGTCAGCAGCAAAATCCCATATGAACATTTATAAGTTCACTCCTTTCGGAAAAGATTGAGAGCCTGCTCTTACACAGACTCCCTGCACAATTTTGCTGCTGTTACATGCCAAGAATCTGCCAAATATAAAGAGGCGCTGTGAGGGTAAATATCAAGCAGGCGAAGAGAATAGCAGGAGCCGTCCACTCAAACATTCCGTGTTTTCTATAGTCGAAGTACGCCATCCCCAGTTTGGCGAAGAAAAACACAGCAAGAATCAGGTCGATTGCAGGGAAAACAACCTTGTTGACCACGGTTTTAATCTGCGCGGATGCGTCCTTCCATGTGCTTTCTATGGCTCCCGCAACATCGCCGGTAGGAGCGGCATAGGCGGTCATGCAGAAAACGCTGATAAGGACAAGGGTGACGCAAAAAAGGTACAAGAGCTTTTTCTTTTTTTTCATCAATTTTTCCACCTTTCATCCTTTATTGCTGAAAAAGAAAAGACCGCAGGGCTTTTCACGCCTTGCGATCCTATTCTTTTTCTGATGATTTTTTTAAGGTTTTACGGGCGCGATGTGCCAGTCATCCCATAAGCTTCCGCTTATGTTCACTGAGTCTGTTAGGTTCATAGAGAGCATCCCCTGCGGTGTCCAGCAGTCAATTAGGTACGTATACGGGGTGTAGCTTCCATCCGGCATCCAAATTGGGGTGAAATGGGTGCGCCGGTTATAGGTCGAGTACTTGTTTTTAGCAAACTCGAATTTGGCACTGTAGCCGCTGCTTGTTGGCTCCAGTAAGCGCCAGTAGGTTTTGTACTGAAACTCCGGAAAGTAAGTTATGGCAGTCTGTACGCCGGTCACCGCCCAGGACTGATTGGTGCTGACATTGGCAGTCACGGTTTGGTTGATGCCATATCCGCTTTTCATGGTTTTCCCCGATGCGGTTGGTGCTTTAGCATCGGGAATGATGCTCATGGAAGCTGAGAGATCTGCCCTGTAGGAGTCATAATCAAACTCCCACCAGCCGTGATCGCACCAATAGCCTGAATCTTCGCCGGTGGAGTGCCACACCCAATACTCCTGCCACCAAGGACGCCACACGCCCCATAAGGTGGATGTTACCTGTGGTTTGCTCGGGACGCTCGGTTTAGAGTAGGAATCATTGCGATCATCTGCAACGGGGTTTGGCGGATCATTGCCCGACAGATCCACAATATTTGCGGTGATGGTTCCTTGGCTTGCCCTGCCTCTGCCGGTTACAGACACAGTTATTGTCATGGTCTGCGGTGTGGAAGGTGTCGTCCAGCGCACCCACACAAGCTGGCTGTCACCATCCGGATAATATACGTTGTTTACCGTGTAGGTTTTGCCTCCGATGGTAAAGCGTACCGATACAGGATTGTCGGGATCAGCCTGGCCTCCGCTGACCGTGACCGAAGTAATGACCTCGGTATTAACACGATAAGTGTAATCGTAGCTGCTCACTTGGGGAGGCTCTGCCTCGCTGAACCGTACAATGCCAAGGCCAAGAGACGAGATGATATCCGTGTTGGAGGCAGCAGTTGTCGTAGAACCAGACCATGCGGGATAGCCAAGATCAGGCGTTTCCAGAAACATGGCAAGGGGTAGATTTTGGTGTGAAAGAGAAGCCATTTTGCTTCTTAAACCACCGCCGAGCTGCTCGTCATAAAGGGCAGCTTCTGTTGCAGTCACAGCAATCCTTACGCCTTGAAAGGTCATATATGCAACTGGCTCTAACAGTATTTTGTAGTCACCGCTGATGAGGGTGTCGTAATTGAAGCCGGTAACATCGGCAATGTATCTGATAACGAGTTCATCTGTAAAATAGCTTTTTATGGCTTCAATGTTTGCATTGCCGCTGCCAGAGCTAATAATTCTCGGAATTGCTTTTGCAGGGTTGACATAGGTGTATGCTTGTGGATTAGGTGTCAGAGAAAAACCTTTTGTATAAGATATTTTGCTGACCTTTCCAAAGTGTGCCTGGATGTTATCGGGATTTTTGTTGGTAAAATCAATGGGTGTGGTGACCACCGCACGATCTCTTACTCTCACAACCGTAACCCGCACACCTTCGTCGCCAGGGTTCCAATAGTTTCCGCTGGTACCGTTGCCCATCCCGCCGCCTCCATGGTCAATGTTCCCTTCGCCCTCGGCATAGGCGGCGAGAGGAGACAGGAAGGTCAGCAGCAAAGCCAGCATAAGAAAAATACTAAGGTTTCGTTTCATAAAGACCTCCTTAAACAGCAAGAAGCACAGCATTTCTACTGTGCCTCTTCGATTGCTTTATTCTAATTTAATGGGTTAATCCATCGTCCCAACCTTGTTGCCAGTAAGCTCATCCCCTTGTTCACCTACCGTTGTACCCGAACCTCCTGTTTCAGTTACCCATCCGAAGCCGGGAAGATAAACCTTGCCGTCTTTTTTCTCACCGCCCTGCGGCTCACCGGACTGCGTGGTATTTGGTTTTTTTACACTGTCATGGTCTACCGCTTTCACATTGTCAACCTTTTCTCCGTTGGGCTTTTGGGTTTTGTCGATCTTTTGGCTTTCTGTCGGCGCTGCCGGTTTGGTCACTTCCGGCTGAAGATTCTGTACCGGCTGATCGGTCTTAGCCGCTGTGTCATCGGTCGGCGCTGCAACCGATTCGTTGGCCTGGATGACCACTTCTTTTTCTTCTGCCTTATCACCGGTATCGATGCCTGGATTGACCTTATTATCTGTAACTGCAGTCGGCGGAGCTATGTCGTCATCCACCGGCGTTTGCGTCTTAAATTGAGAGGATATTGCAATAACCAGCACCACGCACACAATGCCAAGCCCGGCGATGGTCAGCCATTTCTTTGTCTTGTCAGTTATATTCTTCATAAGAGATTACCTCCTTGTCTATTTTTACAGTTCCTTACAAGCCACCCTACCACAAGAGTTTTCAAAAGTCTATTACAATTCCGATACAGTTAAAATAAAGGCATATATTTCGCCTGCACCTTAAGGTTCATCCGCATCGGCGGCAGGGATTTGCCGCCAAAGGACACCGGAACCTCCAGCCGGAACACCGCATCGGCGAGAAGGCCCTGCGCACTGTCGGAGTCGGAGGGTGCAAGGGGCACATTAGTAATATCGACGGATAAACCGGAGAGCTTGAATTCCACCGCTTCGCCTGCGTATTTCACATGATAGCCGCCGTTTTTTTGCAAGCCAAGGGTATTGTCAAGATACTCATAAATATCGCCGTAGTCAATGCTGCCCTCCCATGAGGAACCGCTTGGCTTATACCCTCCTGCATAGCCCTCCCGAACGCCGTGGTAAACATCATCATAGTTGTCGTTAACTGTCGAAATGATGGCAGACTGCACCGCATCCCGAACACCGGAGGCGATGATCATGAGCCTCATGTATTCGGATATTCCGCACAGGATGATGCCAAGCGCGAGGGTGATGGCAACAACCAATGGGAATGACGATCCTTTTTTTTCCTTTAGTATACCATATAATTTTGTCATTTTTTCCAATACACCTCGCTTTTGCCTGTCGCCTGTGCGGTCAGAGTAATGGGAAAGGAGCCGAAACCGCCAAAGAGTCCGATGTCGGTCTGCATGGAAACGGTCACCGTGAACTCTTCATTGAGCTGGATTTTGCCGGTCTTTGACCAGGAAATGGCGGGATCAAGTCCTGTTTTTTCCCGCAACACCTGCGCCCTTTGGTTCGTTTCGCTGCCGACCCTGCCAGCAATCTCCGCTTCTCTGCAAAGTTCCGAGGCAAAGGTGTCAAGTTGGCTCTTGGCGATGTAGACCGGAAATACCTTGACGGCAAGAGCAATGACAAGCATGGCGCAAAGTACCAACACGGCTACATCGATATACCCTTCTCCGCGTTTATTCCCCAGCTTTTCTAACACATCCGCACCCCCTCGTCCTGTCCGGGTTTCCGGAAGGCTTCGCCCAGCTCGTAATCTTGTTCGGCATCCCTTGTGTCGGCAAGTGTACAGAGAACATGCCCCCTTTCCTCGTCCAAAGCAGTGCCCTGCTCGTTCAGCCACTGGTCCCTCACCACCTCCAGCGGGTTTTGAAAGCGCAGCAGCTTTTGTTTCAAATCCTGTTCGTTCATCAGAAGACCTCCTTTCAGCGCAACAAAAAAAGAACGGAGGTTATCCGCTCTTTTTCACCATGCCCATTCTTTAATTATGCCGTAGAATCCATTCCAAGAGTTGCTTATCATCCATCTCGCCGGCGGCAAGCTTTAAGCCGGTTTCGATAATATCCTGATCCGAACATGTTAGCTCGATGCCATTGATTTCCAGAAAAACCAGCATGGCAAGCATTCCGATTCTCTTGTTGCCATCAACAAAGGGATGATTTTTTACTAAAGAATACCCCAAACGCGCCGCCTTCGCCTCCAGTGTTTTATATACATATTCACCGCCAAAGGTCTGAAATGGAGCGTTGACCGCCGAGTCCAGCAGGTTCTCGTCACGAATCCCGTCCAATCCTCCGGTTTCCTTGATCAACGCGCTGTGCATCATCACGATTTGCGGGATGCTTAATCTTTTCATTTAGCCAGTTCCTCAAACGCCGTCCGGTGTTTTGTGATCAGGCGACGAGCTATACTTTTCACATCCTCGTCAACCGCCATTTCCTCAGCCTGAAATTCACTGAACTCTGTGATAATATAACGCGGCACATTGTTTTTCAAAATGACCGCAACACCATTCTCATCAACCAAGCGCGCCACCTTGGAAAAATTCTGATTGGCCTCGGTAATGGATACAAGGCTGTTTGTGTTGATATTCATTCATAACACCTCCTACTTCTATTATACACAGAAATAGGATAAATTCAACCTATTTCATTTCAAAACATCCCGCCGAGGGACTTGATGATCTCATAGCCGATGATGGCGAGATAGGTAAACAGGAAGCATATCAGCATAATGAAGGAGAAAATCCGGATTTTGGGCGGTATCTTCTGCGCCTCACCCTTGAGTCTTTGCAGCTCCAGCACCTTAAAATCGTGGGCGAGCATCTGAAAATAGATTGCGCCGTCATCGCCGCGCAATACACCAATGAGTCCGCGCACTACATCAGAGAGTTGTGGTGAATTGAGCCTTGCCTCGAATCGGGTGAGCGCCGCCTCGTAGCTGGATGATCGCATGTCCGCAGTTACGATGTCCAGTTCACTTGAAAAAGCAGTGCCTGCATTTTTCTTAAAGTTCTCCAGAATGGACAGCACATCACGGCTGCTTTTTAGCGACTGTTCGATGGTCGCCACGAACCTTGGCAGCTCGCTTTCGATCTGCTCCCGTTTGACCTTCAGCTGCTCATCCGCTTTTCTGGTTTCCTTGAAATAGACCAGCACGGCGAGCAGCACCATCACCGGGGAAAGCAGCGGGAACAAGAACAGGCAGGGTATCACGCCAAGGAGGATCGCTCCTGCTTTGACGAAGGCATACGCAAGGTAAACCTCCGGTGTCATACTGATGCCAGCCGCTTTGAGGACGTTGGACATGCGGCTTTTGCGGTACTCATCCAGGCGAATAAATCTTGCCAGCCTGACAGCGCCGGACATGAAATACACATCCACGGTTTTGGCAGCCTTTTTGTCCTGCTTACCGGCACTGAGCATGGCCTTGGCTGCTCCCATGGTCGGTAGCTTGAGCATATCCGCGAGAATAAAAAACAGCCCTGCTGCAAGCAGGACTGCAAATAAAAATAATAGTATCAACATGTATGCTACCTCCTGTACTCAATGGGCTTAGTCAGCTTAATGACAAAGGCGGTGGAAATAAAAATTGCCGCCGCACAAATGGCGAGGACAAGCTGCCCCACATATGTGTGCATTAACGTGTCGTACCACGACTTATTGAGGAAATACATCAGGGGGATGTTGCCCATGACAAGGAGCGCCATGATAATGAATTCCTTGCGAGGCTCGAACACGAGATATTCCAACTCCGCGTTGACGATTCGCATATCCGAGAGCTTGCTGACAATGGGGGTCAGCGTTGTCTTGAGGCTCCGGTCATACTGGCAGGCGGCAATGGCATCACACCACTCGCGGAACACTTCGTTGTCAATCTTGGTCTTCATAGTTTTCAGCGCCGCATCCACATCGGGGTTGATGAGCCTCACCTGGGTCAGAAACCCGGCAAATACATTGCGCACCGGCGGGTTTAAGTATTGCATATTTTCCTCCACGGCGGTCACAATGTCCTCGTTTCGCAGGTAGGCCGTGGTGATGATGGACAGCGCGGTTTCCAACTCTGCAGCAATATTCTTTTTGTAATGGGTGACAGTCAGCTTGATATACCAAAACGGCAGGAACATCAGGCCCAGCGCAAGGACAGGGACGAGGAACACATTCTGCAGCAGAATGGCAATACTTACGCCTATAGCGGACAACAAGAGCGAACAAGCACAGATCAGGGAGAAGCGGCTGCTTCGTCCGGTCAGCGCGAGAATTTCCTGCGCTTCTATAATCTCCCTGCGGAGGAAGGAAGGGCGCTTGCGCTTGGTGGCCTCGTTGATTTCATCCTTGATGCTTTTGGGCCTTTTGATCAAAAAGCCAAACAGGTCGTCCGTAAACGCTATAGGCGAGATTCCAAGCAAGATAAAAGCACCGGCAATCATGCCGATGCAGGCGATGAGCTGAATAAAAGTCATTTTTCAATCACTTCCTCTTTTTTCTCATTTAATTCGCTGGAGGATGAGCTGCTGTTGTGCAATATCTCGGTACGCAAAATGGGTGCAGCAGAAAGGTTCTGTGCCAGCTCATCCTGCCCTTTCGTAATTTTCTTCAGTGTCTCCTGCGGCATGCCGTTTTCCAGGAAGCGCTTTTGCAGGCTCTTGGAGATGGTATTCTCCTGCCGATGGCTGCCGCTTATGATGAAACGGTCGCCTTCCATGCGGCTCTCCGTGATGTGGAACCGGTATAAGGTGCGGAAGTTGCGTGTGCCATCAGGCAGGATTTCACACTCCATGATTTCCATGATCTTGCGCTGCTTGTTCTCCAGCTGCTTGGTGAACACAACAATCGGAAACGCCTCGGTCACAAGGGACATGAGGGTATCGTCCGCAATATCGTATTTCCGTTTGCACAACGTGGCCATCCTGCGCCATGTGGCTTCACAGGAATTGGAGTGGATGGTGGTCAGCACCGTGTGGCCGGTACGGGCGGATTCCTGGGCGGTGTATGCTTCTGCAGAGCGCATCTCGCCCACGCAGATGACCTCCGGATTGAAGCGCAGCGCCATATCCAGGAGCATATCCTGATCAATGTTCTGCTTCTCGTTATCACTGGAGCGTGTCAAGGTATGGATAACACTGTTGACCACCTTGCCGTCCTTTTTTCGCACCAGTGCCAGCTCACGGGAGCCGTTTTCAATCGTAAAGATACGCTTGTTGTCCGGAATGGTGGTCAGCAGCCAGCCGGCCACCGTAGTCTTGCCGGAGCTGGTCGCGCCAGCCACACACACCGAAATGCCGTACCGAAGGCATTCCGCAAGGAAGTCCAGCATCTCATCAGTTGCTGTGCCGCCCTTTACAAAGTCAGCTTTCTCCATGTTCTGCGGATTCACAATACGGATGGAGGCCGCCACACCTACATCCTCGTCCACGAGGGGTGTTTTCAGCACGGCGATGCGGATATTTTTGCTCAAATGTCCCAAGATAGCGGGACTGGCATTGTCCAGCACCATGCCTGACACATGGAGCATACGGCGGATTACGTTGATGGCGTGTTCGGGAGAGTCAAAGTGTTCGTCAAGCTTGACTGTAGTGCCATTGCTGTACTGGACCTCAATGTCATTCCAGGCGTTGATGTCAATTTCCTCAATCCCTGCGCCGAAGATGTATTTAGTGAGAAATGAGAACTCGGCCATTTCGGTATAGAGGGCATCAACGAGCTGCTGGTCGGTCATCCCCTTTACGGCGATGCGGCAATCCATCAAGTACTTGCTGATGTACCGCTTGACCTGTGTTTTAACCTCATCTTTTCCCCCATTGAGAATGAGGGTGGAATACTTGCTGGAGATATACTCCTGCACTTCGCGCAAAACAGCGCCAAAATCCTTGGGGTTGTTATTTGGCGCAAAAAACAGGCTATGGTTATGGGCTGCATTCATAGGCCGGATAGTTTGCGGCGATTCTACCGCAAGCACTTCTGCACTTCTTACCTGGAACTTTTCAAGGGTTCTTTGCTTACGTTTTTTGCTTTTCATATGCCAAAGACCTCCTTTGAAATTTTTTCAATCTCCTTGCGGAAGCCCCGGCTGTCCTTGAGCGCCAGGTCCCGGAACAAATCCCCGGCTAGAAACTGGTTCTCCAGCTCATCGGAATGAGGTATCTTGAACACCACATTGCCCAGCACCTGTTCAATATGTTCGCTGGCTTGATTTGTCTTTACATTGCTTACCACCTTGTACTGCTTATCCGCATCCCATTTGTTGTCTTTTAAGAGCGGGAGCTGGGATGAAAGGTAGCTGATTGATTTGAGATCGCAATTGACCAGACGCAGTACCGAGTCCGCTTCCATGAGGGCAACAGCGGAGAGGATGTCGTTGGCGATATAGCTGCTGCAGTCGATGATAACGTATGGCGCAATATCCCGCAGATGATCGAGCAATTCTGTGGCAAGCTCCGCGTTATAGGGCGGGTAAGTGAACACATTCTCTCCCTTGAGCATGCCGATTAGGGTTAAATAGCTGATTTTCTTATGGGTGATGCAGTTCTGTTTGATCAGGGTATCCGTCACATGGGTCGCAGCCAGAATACTGCCCAGCGACCGTTCCCATTCAAGGTCAGAGGGCGAACAGATGCAGGGCAGCATGGGCGCGGTCATGTCACATAAAAGCAGCACTACATTGCGCTTTTTATCGGCTAAATACTTGGCCAGCTTGACGCTGACGGTGGTTTTCCCCGACCCGGGGCTGCCCCACACGGCCAGCACCTTAACATCCTTTTCCGCTTCCGCGGCCTGTGCCTCACCACCGGTGTTTCGGGAGAAAATGCTGCCTTTGATAAAATTAAGCATTTATTCTCCCTCCTTTGGCGTGTCAGGTTTTATATTTCCGGTATTCTCTGCCCCGGTTGACTCTGTTTTTTCTTCTCCTGTTTGCACCTTGGCGGAGGGATACAATTCCTCGATTACCTTGTCCTGTGCCTCAATAAACTTGGCGGCATTCTCCTTGCTGCCCCGGTACACGAGGGACAGGTGCAGCTTGCCGTCCGCCTCCAGCTCGGCAAGGATTTTCGATTGCTCCGGCGATGCCAGAAGAGTGACGGTGCTTGGGAGCTGCTTTTCATCCTCATTCCCCCGCTGTCCGCCGGTGTCAGTATCATAGCCGGTGTTGGCTGTAACGGCGATAACCTCCACATACTTAAGCTCTGCAGGGATGACGGTCGTGCCTCGCTTTTTGTAGTCGGGAGCGATGACTGATACGATGTCGCCAGTGATCAGCTTGCCGGACAGACCGGTGGCGAAATTTTTGAGCGTCACGGAGATGGCCTGCTTTTCCCCATCGAGGTGGTAAAGATAGGCGTTTTCTGCCGCAGGCACATCGGTGAGCTTGGAGCTTAAGATGTAGTCGCCCGCAGCCATGTCAGCCGCAGCGTATTTTCCGATAGCCGTATCCACATCTTTGACTACGTTTTTCGGCAGGTTGTAGCTGCCGACCTCCACAGTTTTCAGCATCTCCCTGGTGATCTGATCTCCGGCTTTGATATCCTTGATGACACGGACAATGTCCGTTTTTTGGGAGATACTGGAGTTAAAAAGCGGCGCTACCACAAAGCAAATCAAAAGCGACAGCACAATGCAGATGACACCGAGTACGGTTCTGTTTTTTAGAAAGCTCATAGGGTGATTCCTCCTGTATTCATGAAATATATAACGATACAGCCGATGGATAGAAAAGGTGCAAGAGGGTATGCTTTTAGGCATTCCCTCCCGCGCAGTCTTTGGACTATGGCATGGAAAACATAAAAAAGAAGCATGGCGGTAAGTCCAATGACCATGGCCGCAATGCTTCCTATGAAACCGAGGACAATACCCGATGCCGCCATCAGCTTGATGTCCCCGCCCCCAAGGCCGCCCCAAACAAGAGCGGCAAGCAGGAGCGGCATGGCTGCCAGTACGCCGAACAGCTTCACCGGCTCGAAGCAGATCAGTCCGGTGAAAGCGATAAACAGGCAGATAGTGTCGGGGATAATCCTCTTTTTGATATCGATGACAGATGCCGCCAAAAGCAGGGCAATAAAAATGCCGCCCTGCATAAAGAGCGGCAGATTAGCCTGCATAATTGAACATCTCCTGGATGCGCTCCTTTAAGGTCGGCAATACCGTTTCGCCAAACAGGGTATAGAGTCCGGCCAGCACGAGTCCGCCGATGACCACAGCCATTAAAATTTTGATTGCCGTATCCACAAAATTTTCACCGCACTGTGATCTCAGGATAGCCTTTGTCATAAGTATCTTTCCGGTAATCTTATTCATTATTCTGGTCGCAAATTTTCTCATCATGTTCTAACCTCCATAAATTTAATTTTTTATTGATTCCCTGCTTTTTCGGTGATTTCAGGGCTTTTCAATCGTGTTAATTTGTGCAGTGTTAACTTTCGACACAAAATTGGGCTTACATACCACCCATCTGCATGCCGGAGGTCTGCTCTGGCAACTCAGAAGAGGGATTATCCTGAGTAAGTGCCTGGTTCCGGTTCATATCCAGCGCCTGTGCAGCAGTGTTTTCCGTGACTACTTCAATTGCCATGTTTTCATCTCCAATCTCTGCGACTTTTGCTTTTCTACTATTAAGGGTTTTTTGATTATCTGGTTGGTCAACGCGACTTTTCCGCTGCTGCTTATAGGTAAAAGCTGGCTCAATTCCTTCGAGATCCTTGCGCCTTTTTACCTTATACCTTTCAGTGTCCTGTTTGTACAGGTAGTACCATTCTTCATCATAGCTGTATACCCCCACCATGCCTGTAGCATTTCCATCCCTGTAAATCAATTGGTACTTAAAAAGAGGATTGGGATCGCATACAACCCTAATCAGGTCAAGCTTTAATTCCTCCGTAGCTACCACCTCCGGCACAGGAAATAAAAAAACACCGGCGGTTTATTCCGGTGTTTGGATACTCCCTGTGAATTTTTATTTTGTTTTGTATTCCTCTGTTTCATCTACATGAAGAAATCCCTTAACTGCAGACTCAACAATACCCGAAGTTGCAAGGGATACAGGCGTGTCCCCTTTGAATAAAAACCCATCACGTATAGAATAGTTTTCCGGCAGTCCTGTGTTGGCCTGAAATTTTATGATTTTTTCTATGACTATAATAATCACCTCTTGATATTAATTTTGGTGACAAAAAAACAGCCGCCCGGCTGTTATTGGAGTTATAGGCTCATGTCTTGTGTACTTGACTGCTTCAGTGCCGGTGCTTGAAAATCAATCTCCTTGAAGCCAAAGCGGTCTACATAGTAAAAGGTGCTGCCGCTGTCGTCATAAAGCTCAATAATGTCCGACATGGACAGGGAGTGTCCTTGGTAATCGGGCGGGTGGTTTAAGTTGAATTTCTCATAGATGGCATCAAGATCGTTGGTTTCCAGCTGTCCGTCATACACCACGCGGTAGTTTTCCGGATTCGGCTCGCCAAACCGCTCCAGCAGCTCATCATAGCCGATGAATTTCATCATGACATCCACTTCCGGCTTGAGCTGGTGGATGCGGCAGGCTTTCAGAATCGGCGCGTTGCCGTCCATATCAGGCTTGCTGTTTGCCAGCCGGTCGTACACGCCGTCTGTCCATTGCACGGTAAGCCCTTTCTTCACTGTAAGATAATCCTTTAATTCCTCACAATGAAATATAGGATCGACCACCGCCTTGCCGCCATCCACATACCCTGCGGTATTGCCGTAAAAGAGGATGCGGTCTTTTTTGATGCTGATGCCGTTCATTCTGATCCCTCCTTTGATTTGCATACCATTCAGGCTATTCGAAGTAGTACTTGACCGAATAGGTGATATTTGACTTGTTGTACATGCAGTTGTGGTTGGTGTAATAGTAAAATTCTAATTTGCTATAGATGCCAGGAGCCAGCGTTCTGCTGAAGGTGATACCATTGGTTGTGGTCTGATAATCCAGCTGATCCCACACGCCAGTCAGTACGTTATATCCCCGCACCCGGCCATAGTCGCTTCCGCTGTGGCCGCTGACTGGAGGAACCGTGAAGGTGTACTCAGTGATGGTTGCTCCTTCAATGCCATTTTCCAGAATAACGGATTCGGGACCAGTCAGGGTCATACCGCCGCCATTGGTGGAATCGGCCACAAAGAATACGATGGCCGTCCAGGGGGATTCTGCCCCGGCGGCGTCCACCGCTTTCACACGGACAGTATTTTTGCCTAACGGATATGTGGATGTTTGAGCCGGTCTGCCCTCCCACACGTAGGTGATGGCGTCTCCATCCGGGTCGGTGGACGATGCCGTGATGTTGACGGGCGTGTTTGGAGGAACACTGTTGCCGTTTGGCGTTCTGGTGATAATCGGGGTACTTGGCGCTGAATTGGCAACGGTAAAGTTGATATCCGTCCAATCGGAATACGCACCGTAAGCATCCTTTGCTCTGACCTTTACGGTGTGGGAGCCGACAGCATAGTAACCGTCCGCACTGTGACCTGTATATTCATAGGTGACTGCATCTCCATCGGGATCGCTGGCGGAAACTGTAAAGTTCACAAGGAATTTATGATCCTTAACGGTCCTTGTCACCGTTGCACTGGCGGTCGGCGCGTTGGGTGCGGCATTGGCGACTGCTATGCTCCCAGAATGGGTGAACACCCTGCCTGCATCATCGGTGACGCTGGCAGTCAAGGTATAGGTTCCTGTAGTATTTATGACAATGCTGCCGCCACTGTTTGTGAGGCTTCCTGTAAAGCTTGCGGCATTGCCATCCTTGGAAAGCGACCAAACAATGCTCTTACCCTCCAAGCCAGACACATTTCGCATGGACACCTGAAAGGCCGTACCTGCATGAACGGATGATGGGAGCGTAAAGGAACACTGTGCTATCGGCTTTACGGCAACTGTATCAGACGTAAAAGTAAAGCTGCGGTTGTTCTTATCCGTTGCGGCCGCAATAATCTTTACGGCAATGGTCTTGTCCGTACTGATGCTTATCTCGCCGCCGCTGTTTGACAATGTGCCGCTGGCATAATCGGTATAGGGCACGGCAGCGCCGCCGTTTACCGAAATGCTCCAAGTGATATTAAGATCATCAAGATCTCTTCCGCTGACTGCGACAGGAATGGTTTCCCCACCGTAAGAAAGCGGCGGCAGGGTAATCAGCATTTCCGGTATCGGGTATATGGTAATGGCGCTGCTGTCAGAAAAAGTTCTGCCAAGAGCGTCTGTCATGGTAACAGTCAGCGTATAGCTCCCTTTTTCCACAAAGGTGATGGTACCGCCCTCACCGGAAAGACTGCCGCTGGCATAGTCGGTATAGGGTGCGGCATCACCGCCATTTGCTGAAATACTCCAAGCGGTATTAAGGTTGTCAAGATGGTTTCCGCTGATAGCGACGGAGACAGGTTCACCCGCATAGGAAACCTGCGGCAGTGTAAGCTGTATTTCCGGAATCGGGTGCACGCTGACGGCGCTGCTGTATGAAAAAGTTCTGCCGAGGGCATCGGTCATGGAGGCAGTCAGCACATATTCGCCTTCCTCAGTAAAACGAATTTTTCCTCCCTGGGCGTTGAGCGAACCTTCCACATATTCCGCCAGCTTTACCGCTTTGCCCTCTTTGGTAACGCTCCATTCAATAGGCAGGACGCCGATGTTTCCTGTTGTTCTAAGGTCGATGGTTCTGTCCGTGTAGGTTGCCTCCGGCAGCTCGAACCGGATGTCAAGCACAGGATACACCTCAGTCTTATTTCCATACTCAAAGAGGAACACCCGGCCTGTGGCATCGGCCACCCTCGCCACCAGCTCGTAAACTCCGGCGTGTTTAAAGCGAATGGTGCCGCCGTTGTTATTCAGCTTGCCATCTACATAAGTCGACCAATCCTGAAAACCATAGGTATTGTCTACCATCCACTCAACGGTTAAAGCATCCATTTCCTCTGCGGTTGTTGTGACAGGGATGGCGGTATCGGTATGCGCCGTGGCAGGCAGGCTGAATGAAAAACTTGGGACGGGATAGACCGTCACCGCCGAGGTATAGCTGTAGGTTCTGCCTGCTCCATCCGTAAAGGATGCTTTCAGTACATATTCACCTTTGGAAATAAAGCGGATGGAACCGCCATCATTGGTCAGCTCGCCTTGGATCGCCTCACTTAGTGCAACCGGCTTTCCGTCCTTGGTCAGGGTCCACACTGCCATAGCCGTGTCAATATTTTGAAAGTTGGCTTCAACGGCAACAAAGATATCCGTATGGGTGATTTCCGGCAGATAGAAACCAACTGATCCTACAGGGTAAACCGTGGTTGTTGCCGTGGTTTCAAAGACTCTGCCTGTTTTGTCGGTAACCCTGGCGGTCAAGGCGTACACACCTTTTTCCTTAAAACGGACTGTGCCGCCGCTGTTTGACAGTTCACCCTCCACATATTCACGGATGGAAACTGCTTCACCATTACGGGTCAGGCTCCAACCGGCAGTCAGCCCGTCCATTTCCGTCAAGGTAGTGACAAGATCGATGGTCGTATCGGTATGCGCTGTTTCGGGAAGCTCAAACGCCACGCCCGCTACTGGGTAAACGGCGACAGCCTCGCAGTGAGCGAAGATTCTGCCTGTGGCATCGGTGATAGTGGCGGCGATGTCATAGCTGCCCTTTTCCTTGAAGGCAATCGTACCGCCATCGCTTCCGAGGCTGCCGTCAATGACGGTATCCCATGCTGCAGCCTCGCCGTCTTTGACTACCGACCATACAATGTCAAGGCTTCCAAGCCCGGAAGCGGTTGCTTTAATGGTGACTGTCCTGTCCGTATGGGTGTACTCCGGCAGCTCAAAGCCTGCGTTTATCACCGGATAGACCGTGATGCTTTTTGAACAGGAGGTTTCTCTGCCGCCGTAGTTTACAGCGGTGGCGGTCAAGGTGTAGCTGCCGCTTTCTTTAAATACAATTGTGCCGCCCTCTTTGCCCAGGGAGCCGTCTACCGCTTTTCCAAGGTCAATGGGTTGCAGCTCACCGGTTGCGGTTTCTTTGGCAAGCGACCATGTAAGTGTCTTGGCGTATTTCAGGTCAGGCGCTATGGTGATACTCGTATCGGTATGCGCAGCAGCGGGAAGATCAAAAACCACCTGTGCCTTTGGGTGGCTGGCAGAGCCGCCGCCTGAACTGCCGCTTGAATTCCCGCCCGTGTTGTTACCCGTACTGTCGGTGATGTCGGCGGGTGGTTTCTCCTTATCCGGTTTGTCCTTTGCTTCGTTCAGATTATCAATCAGTTCAAAGGCTTCGCCTCTGGTGGTTCCACCGTCCTGACGAATGTTTCCGTCAGGATAGCCGCTGATTAAATCGTCCTCCTTGGCAATACTGACATATCCCTTGTCGAAGTTGTTGATTGCCTCATCGTCCTTAAAACCGGTATTTCCACTGAACTGCTTTGCAGCCTCGCCTTTGCCGATTGCACGCACTAACATCTTGATGATTTCAATGCGGGTAATCGGTTCATCGGGCTTCAGGCTGCCGTCATAATCTGCCGGATCAAGGATGCCCCTGTCTACGAGGGCCTCGATTTTTTTCTCCGACCAGTGACCGTCAATATCGTCAAAGGTGGGCGGCTCTTTCTCTGCCTCTGTTGTATCAAGCTCCAGATTCCTGACCAGCAGGGCGGCGAACTCGCCTCTTGTAATGGTGTCGTCCGGCCTGATCGTTCCGTCAGGGTAGCCCTTAATCACACCCTTTTCCACGAGTCTGATGATGGTCTGTTCCGCCCAATGCCCTGCGATGTCGGGAAAAAGTAGCGTTCCAGCATAGACGCTGCCGCAAAGCAGGAAGGACAGGACAAGGACCATGAGCCAAATTTTTTTGCTTTTCTGTTTCAAAGGTTCTCAATCCTTTCTGTTTATTTTTTATGGATATTCAAAGAGCCTGGGTCATCGCTTTAGACCTTGGCTCCGTTCCATACTTGAATAATCTTTACTCCCTGGTAATTTCTTCGATGAGGGCAATAAGCTGCGCCGCTAGGGAGAGGAGGGTTTGCTTTTCCATCGTCTTTACGGCAGAGAACACATAAGCCTCCACCGCTTGCGGGGACTGATCCCCCACTTCAATGATGTCAACCTTTTTGGCAGCAACAATACCCTTTTGCACGGTAAGCTTTATAATGTCGCCGTGATTCATCCCGGTGGCGGCGCGAAGCTGCTTAGGGATCAGAATGCGGCCTTTTTCGTCCATTACCTTGTAGACAGGCTTGCTGTTACTCATCATAAACACCTCCGTTTCTCATGACTTCCCGAACGGTTTCGGGATTGATGCCCAGGTCATCAAACAGCTGGCGCAGTTCATCGGGAAGGCTGTCCAGCAGATCGGCCTGCAAAATGACGACCGTGCCCCTGGCGCAGACGATCTCCAGGTCGCTGTCCAAGGGAATCCCAGCCGCCTCCAGCAGGTCATGGGGCAGGGTGAGTTCGCTTTCCTCATCTTCTGCGAGGGCGGTAATGCCATCAGGAGTGATGACAAATTCCTTAAAGGTATTGCGGATAGAATCGGGGGCGTTGCTAATGTAGGCAAGCTTCACCGTGTCTCCGGCCGCAAGCCCCATATCGCGCAGGAGAGGCGCGGGAATGGTAAGCTGCCCGTGTCTGTCCACGGCACTTTGGATTTCAATCATTTTCATATTTGGGTTCCTCCTTATTGCCCATAATTGGAGCATTTATATTTCGCATGGTCTTTTTAAGTCGCTATTCCGTGTTGTAAAAGCCGTCTGCCAAATCAAACAGCCCTATTTGCATTGGGGCATCCCGCAGCCGCTCCGCGGTGTCGTAGTTGGAAATGAGCACCTCCGGGTATTCGCAGCCTCCCTCATATCGCTGTGCGAGGTTATTAATGCGGGTGACGGCTTCGATGTAGTAGCCCTTATACAGCTCTCGGATATATTCGCAGTCGTTATATGACACCAGCCATTTGCCCTTACATTGTTTCAGCGTATCCCGCAGTCGCACATGATCCTCCTTTTTAAATTCCACCTCGTAATGCCCCTCGGTCTGGTAGTACGGCGGGTCGCAATAAAAAAAGGCGTTGTCCCTGTCGTATTGAAGGATCAACGCCTCAAAGTCTTTATTCTCGATGACCGTATCCTTAAGCCTGCGGCTTCCCGACCATATAAGGTGGAAGGTTTTCCGGATATCAAAGGGCTGGCAGCTATATGAGGTGCAGCCGCTGCCGTAGCTGTAGCGGATCAGCTTGAAGAAGGCGGCGGCGCGTTTTACGTCCGACATGGTCGCGTTTTCAATGAGAATCGCTTTGATTTCCTCAAACTGTGGCGGGGACAGACAGTTCTCCGCCAGTTCCAATTCCTCCCGCAGGTATTCGCTGGTGAATTCCTCCTTTTCAAGATATTTTTTGAGGACGTTGAATTCGTCCCTGCCGTTTAGGGGCAGGAAATTCAACTCCTTGAGCAGGGCAAGAGGACGCTCCTTGACGCAGCGGAACAGGTTGGCAAGGTCGGCGTTGTAGTCATTATAGACCTCCATGCTTGCATCCGGTTTCCTGCCGAAGAGTACCCAACCGCCGCCGCCAAAGACCTCAATGTATCTTCCATAATCTTTGGGCATCCGCTGATAAATAAGTTCGCGCAGGGCCTTTTTGCCGCCGACCCAGCTGATAATGCTGTTCAATCAGTCATCACCTCCTTGGCCTGCTGATCCTGTCCATATCGGTCCGCATACAGCTCCCGTCTGTACTCCAGCAGATAAAGCCGACACCAGGATAGGGACAGCCTTTGCAGCGCTCGGTGTCTTTTGGCAAGGGTACGGTGTGAATTTTTCTTGGTGGCGCAGGATCGCTGCCGGTTTTTTTCTCCTGTGTTTTCGTGTCTGTGTTCATAGTTCAGCTCCTTTCCGGCAACAAAAAAAGACGCTGCCTCGTAAGGTAGCGCCTCATGCTCGTTTGCCTTTCATAAAAAAATAGTGGCATGCATTTCTACACACCGCCAATCTTAGGAATTTCATCCGGCTCATCTTCCACATATTCGTATTTACCGGTGTTTTCATTGTAGAGATATGCTACATTCCTCCCATCGTCTGTTCGTTGAAGTTTTGTTCAGCTCCCTGCTTCAGCTCCTGTTCCGGCTTGATAAAAAAGTCCTCACTGTTCCAGAAGCTGACGAAAATTTCACCGTCATTCGTTTTAATGGGACGCTGCTCAAACCCCTCGCCCCAGCCGTCAGACATTTGACCAACGGCAAAGTCAAGCAGCTTGGCTGTTTCAGCTTCGGTCAACTCACCATAAACCTCTGCCACCATCACGCCCCACAGCTTGCCGTTCCATTCTTCAACTGTCGGATGGAGGCTGTAGATTTTTTCAGACAGCTCCTGGTCATCGTAGAAGTAAACCATCAGACCACGATCACCTTCGCCTGATAACTTTTCTTTTTCTATGGCGGCAAGGATTTCATCCATATACTGTACCGCCTCTGATGGAGATAATTCTTCAGGCAGATCGCCCGCGCCGCACCCACCGTATTCATGAGAAGGGTATGCTGTAATCGATAGGGGACTAAAAAACTTGAGGGTTTGCTTGATGTTTGACATTTGATTTCCTCCAATCGTTTGTGGTTTTTCACCCTAAAAAAGGGCATAAAAAAACGGCAGCATCTTATTTCTAAAATGCCACCGCAATAACGGTAAAGTTCTCTGATTAAATATTTATAGCATTAATGAACCATTAGTAGTTTGTCCTATAATCGTCATACTTCACCCTATTCACACTCATTCATATACCGCACACAATTCCTGCCGGCAGCTTTGGCCTCATACATCATGTTGTCTGCCTTATTCACCAATGAGTCAACATTGTCCCCCGGACAGTAGCCGGCAACCCCGAAGCTGGCAGTGACCCTGCCTACACCAGGTATATCCATTTGGCTTAGACTTTCCCGCAGTTCCTCCGCCAAACGGGCCGCATTATTTACAGTTGTATCCGGCAGGAGTATGACAAATTCCTCCCCGCCCCAGCGGGCCAGGGTATCTATTTTGCGTATCCTGTTCTTAATCATTTCTGTCATGCTTTTTAGGACTAAATCACCGGCGTTATGGCCAAAGTTGTCGTTAATGCGCTTAAAACGGTCTATATCCAGCATTACAAGAGAAAACTTGCCGTCAGTGCGCCGCGCCCGCTCTATTTCTTCCTCCAGTTTTTGCGTAAAATAGCGGCGGTTATAGGCGTTTGTCAAAACATCTACAACAGATAAATGGCGGAGCTCCTCTTCCATCTTTTTATATTTAGTGACATCTGTGGCATAATGAAGATATATGTCTTCTCCCAAAGGGATCCACCAGGTATCCCAGATATTGCCTGCCAGCTCCACTTCGCTGTTTATGGGTTCATTTTTGTCCAAGGCTTCGTCTCCGCGGCAGAAATAGCATTTGGCGCCGGGTAATAGCAAGCCTTTCTTTTTAAATAACTCCCTGTATTTATCCGTCAGGTATTCCCCGCCATGGATGCCTTTCCAGCAATAATCTCCGATTTTTGTCCCCAATAGTGATTTCGCTGCTTTATTCTGCGCCAGAATGCGGCGCTCCCTTGATACCAGCCAGGCCGGGCTGGGTATGCCTTCCAGCATCATGCGGAGCCGTTCTTCTCGGCGCCTGTTTTCTTCCTCCTGCCACTTGCGTTCGCGTATGTCGCGCACAATTCCCACCGCATGCCAGCCATTCCTGAACTTCAAAGCAGACAGGGAAAGCTCTACATCAATTTCCCGCCCGTCTTTGCGTTTGGCTTTCAGCTCAATTGTTTTCCCTATGGCATTTCCCTGTCCTGTCGACTGAAAGCGCCGGAAAGCCTTACGATGAACCTTATAAAGGCGCTCATCAGGCACCACCAGCCGGTGCAAATCTTTGCCCATGATTTCTTCCCGGGAATAGCCAAAGAGCTTTTCCGCTGCCCGGTTCCAAAACATGACGTTTCCCTGGCTGTCAAGCAGGACGATGGCATCCCGGGCTGTACCTGTAATGGCGCTTAAGATCTCTTCCCTTTCCTTCAGTTCATCTTCCATTTTTCTGCGTTCAGTCAGGTCAACTACCAACGTCAGACAAAATTTTTCTCCCCTGTAATCGGTAAGCTGCAAACTTATTTCCACAGGGTAGTGTGTGCCGTCCTTGCGGCGGTGTATTGTGGTAAAAGAGAGCTGCTCCTGTTCCCCGCTGAGGAGTGGTTGAAGTAGTTTCCGGAAACTCTCCAGATTAAATTCCGGTTTGAGGTCTAGAGGGGTCATGGTCTTCAGTTCTTCGCTTGTATATCCC
The DNA here is from genome assembly GCF_004101785.1 of Gudongella oleilytica. Lineage (NCBI taxonomy): Bacteria > Bacillati > Bacillota > Tissierellia > Tissierellales > Tissierellaceae > Gudongella > Gudongella oleilytica. The sequence continues at coordinate 906,255 of NZ_CP035130.1, read as the reverse complement.
AGGTTATTCCGGGCGGCCCGGTTGACAGCAACAAATTTTAAGGACTCCGGGTGGAAAATATAGAGCTCATCCAAGGATTTTTCGAAAAGCCGCTCAAACATCCCGGCATGACTATTGGCTTCATGCAGTTTAATGGCCATTTCTATTGTGGAGAGCATGGCAGCTTTGTCTATGCCTTTTAGCACAAACCCGTAAGCCTTGACCTCTTTTATTTTTTCTAAGATTTCCCCGGAGGTGTTGGCGGTAAGAAATACAACTGGAATATCCCGGGTTTTAAGGATCCTGCGGGCCGCCTCAATTCCGTCCATTTTCCCCGCCAATTCGATGTCCATAAGGACCAGGTCCGGTGGGGAAGCGCCGCTTGCCTTTTGCACTGCTTCCTCCCCCGTAGCAGCGGTTTCCACATCATAGCCGCTACTTTGCAATGACTTCACTGCAATTAGGGCAGTCAAGCGGCTGTCTTCCACCAGCAGTATTTTCTTCTTATTGGAAACTATATTTATCTCCATCTTTTACCACCTGTAATTATTTCAGCACTCATTTGCATAGAACATTATACTTTAAATCTCGCTACCAGTGCACTCAGCTTCTCCGCCATCTCGGCCTGGGACTGGGCAGTTCTGGCCACCCCTTCCAGGGCTTTTGCCATTTCTGTAGCACTGTTGCTGATTTCCTGGGAAGAAGCGGTGGCTTCTTCTATGGCTGCCGCCACTCCTTCGATGGCGGTATTAACTTCGCCGATGGACGCAGCAATCTGGGAAGCCGCAGCAGCAAATTCTTCGGTCAGTGCTTTGACAAACCGCGCGTCCTGTGCATACTGCTCACCGGTTTTTTCCAGCATATCATAGTCCGGCGCCACTTTGTCGTCGATGAATTTCAGGATTTCCCCGGCATTGGCGGTTAGCTTGTCCACAGCAGTTTTAACTTGTTGAATTACCTGCTGGATGCTCCCTGCCGTCTGGGCCGAATGTTCGGCGAGTTTCCTGACTTCTTCCGCCACCACGGCGAAGCCCCGGCCCTGCTCGCCCGCCCTAGCAGCTTCAATGGCGGCATTAAGGGCCAAGAGATTGGTCTGGCCGGCTATTTCCGAGATTACATCAGTCATTCTGGCAATTTCTTCAACAATTTTTGCTTCGTCTATGGCTTTCTTGATTTCCTGCTGCTTAGCATTGTAAATGCTTTGAGCAGTTTGTTTGGAGGCTTTAGCCGTTTCTTTCATTTCTTCGGCTCTTTTTTCGATTTCTGCGACGTTGGCTTTGGCTTCGCCTGCCCTTGCTTTAAGCTGTTCAGCCCCATGTTTTATTTCCGTGCTGGAGGAGGTAACTTCCTCTACGGAAGCGCTGGTCTCTTCCATCCCGGCGGCAATCTGTTCCACCGAGGCATTGACGTTCTGCCCCTGGGCGCTCACTTCTTCCACTGTGGCGGAGAGTTCCTGGCTGGCTGCGCTGGTCTCAGCCACAGAGGCAGCCACTTCTTTTAACAGAGCTCGTATTTTTGAGTTCATCTCGGCAAAAGCCTGAGCCAGCTGTCCCATTTCATCCTTACGCCGCAGGAAGCTTTCCGGCACTTCCATGGTGAAGTCGCCGCCGGCCATAAGGCGGGCATGTTCCACCGCGGCTTTGACAGGATTGGCGATAATGCTGCCCATAAGCAGGGAAAAACCTAAACCTGCCAGGAGAGCAATCCCCAGCATGATCAAAGCAATGTTCCTGGCCTTGGCAAAATCGGCATGAGCAGCAACCATCAAGTCGGAGGCTATTTTATTGTTCAGTTCTTTCATTTGGGCTAAAATGTTGGAAGTTTCTTCCCGCAAAGGCTTCGCTTTCTGGTCGTTAAGCTGGACTGCCTGGCTGAAGTTGCCGGCCTTGACCGCATCTATAATCTCCTGCCTGGCTGCGCGATAGCTGGAGTTGACAGTTTTCAGCTTGTCCAGGAGGGCTTTTTCTTCTGGCGACAAGGCTCCTCCTTCGTATTCTTTGAGCAGGCGGTCATTTTCCTCAATCACCTTCTTTAAAGCTTCTTCGGAAGTTTTAATGACAGCCGGGTCTTGCAGGGCTTGTGTCTTCCAGAGAATCCTGAGCATCTCCTGGGATGCTTTTTCCTGGTTCACCTGCATTTTTCCAAGCAGCATGTTGGGAAGTAAACGGTTTTTATAAAGCTCATCCAGGTTGCTTTGGATCTGATTGGCGGTCAGAAGGCCGTTGACTCCGATAACCGCCGTGATGACCAGGATAACGGCAAAAGACAGCAATAGTTTGGTTTTCGTTTTCAGGTTGTTAATAAACCCCATTTCTTTCATCTCCTTTTTTATTGATGCTTTTAATGCTTTCTAAAAACATTTCCACTATCTGGGGATCAAACTGGGTCCCTGCATTCCTTTTTATCTCCTCAATCGCTTCCTCCCTGCTCAATGCTTTACGGTATGTTCGGTCGCTGGTCATGGCGTCATAGGCGTCGGCTACCGCCAGTATCCGGCATAGTAAGGGTATTTCTTCTCCTTTCAGCCCCTGGGGATAGCCTTGGCCGTCCCAGCGCTCATGGTGGCACAGGATGTATTCCGCAATCGGTCCCAGCTCAGGGGTGTTCTGCGCTATCCGGCAGCCTATCTCCGGGTGTTTTTTCATCTCCTCCCACTCAAGTTCCGTCAAAGACCCTGGTTTTTTCAAGATTTCTTCCCGGATCCCTACTTTGCCAATATCGTGCAAAACTGCCAGCAGGGAAAGTTCGTCCATTTCCTTGGAAGTCAGTTTAAGCAGGGAGCCGCTCCTTAAACAAAAATCTTTTAAGCGCCCGGCGTGCTCCTCTGTTTCCGAACTTTTGGCGTAAAGAGTAGCTAAAAGAGTGTTGACAATGCTGTGGCGGAAACTTTTGCCCTCGTTCAGCTTTTGGCGGTACATCCTCTCCTCAGCCTCTTTGACCAATTCCTCCAGTTTTTCGCCTGCTGTTTCTTTGGTGGCACAGCCCAAGGCTAGGCTTAGGCGGAGGTGTTCAGTCTCATAGGCCTGGGTGGCAGTCTTTATTCTTTTTGTTATTTCTTCCGCAGTTTGGGCTGAGGTTTGAGGCAAGACTATCAAAAATTCGTCCCCGCCCCAACGGGAGACCAAGTCTTCTTTGCGGCAGCATTTTTTGATGGCTTCAGCAGCTTTCTTAAGGAGCTTGTCCCCTTCGGCGTGTCCGAAGACATCGTTGGCCAGCTTCAGTCCATTGACATCAGCCATGATGACAGCCACTGGCAATTTGCCGTTTAGCTCCTGTCTTTTCAATTCTTCTTCCATAAAGCGCCGGTTGTATAAGCCAGTCAAGGTATCGTGGTAGCTAAGGTAGAGGATTTTTTCCTGCCAGTCTTTTTCCTGGGTGACGTCCCTAAAGACCATGACTACCCCAAAAGTTTGGCCCTGTTCGTCTTTGATGGGAGCAGCGCTGTCGGCGATTGGTACCCGCCGGCCGTCTTTGGTGATTAAAGCGGTGTGGTTGGCTAGCCCAACGATTTTCCCGGTTTGCAGGACTTTTTCCACGGGATCTTCAGCTTTTTTCCCTGTTTCTTCGCTGATCAGCCGGAAAACCTGGGCAAAGGGACGGCCTTTGACTTCCTCTTCACTATAGCCCGTTATTTCTTGGGCAACCTGATTCATGACCGTTATATTACCTGCCAGGTCAGTAGTAACCACTCCGTCACCAATGGAAAGGAGGGTAGTTCTAAATAGTTCTTTTTCTATGTATAGTTCTTTTTTGTACTTTTCTCTGTCAGTGACATCGAAAATGATGGAAAAAAGTAAATTTTCCTCGTTATATGTTATAGGGCAGGAATAAACATCAATCATCCTTACTTCCCCGTTCTTCAACCGATGAGGGAAAACAAAATGCCTCTGCTTTTTTTGTAAGGCCATGAGCCGCCGTTTTGCAACTTCCTCTTTGGGCAGCATATTGATGTCCTGAATGTGCATGTTTAAGAGTTCTTCCCTGGTATAACCGTAAAATGTGCAAGCGGCGGGGTTGGCGTCAACGATTCTGCCGGATATTGGCTCGTTCAGAAGCATGACGGCGGTATGTCCGTTGAACATGGCCTGCAGGCGATGTAACAACTCTTCTCTTTCCTTTTCTGCTTTCTTCTGTAACGTTATGTCCTTGCTGGAGCCGACAATGTATTTGACTCTATCCTTTTCGATAACCGGCGTAAGACTGGTGAGCCAAACTCTTTCTCCTGCTGGAAGATTCAGGGTTTCCTCATAAGTTATTGTCTCCCCGCTTTCCAGACATTTCCGGTAGTTGGCTTCAATGACTTTTCCTAATTCCGCGCCTAAAAGTTCAACCGGCGTTTTGTCTCTGAGTATGTCCAGAGAAATGCCGGTCAATTCCTGATGAGCAGAGTTATTGCGCAGGTACCTGAATTCTCCGTTTTCGGCCTTGATGAGAAAGATCGCATCATGGGTTCCGTTAAAAACTTTTTCCATTTCCAGGGTGAGTTCGCCAATGGTTTTCTGCTGTTTTTCCAGGATTTTTATCTTTTCCATTTCTGCGGTGATTTCTTGAATATAGGTTGCAAAATAACCTTGCTCCCAGGAAAAAGCGGTTACTTTGTACCATCTCCCAAGCGGCCCGGAGTATTGGGTAAATTCTTCCCTTCCGCCATTTAAGGCGATTTGGCCGTAAAATTTTATCCAGTCAAAAGAATCTTCTTTGATGCCAGGTATGACTTCCGTCACTTTTTCCCCCAAGATCTTTTCTTTTTTTAGCCCGGTCATTTCTTCAAAAGCAGGGTTGACATCAAGAAAAATATAGTCTTCCGGAATCCCTTCTGCGCTTAAAACCAGTTTGTGGTAAGCATAGCCAAAGGGCGCCTGGCGCAAAATTTCCCGCATAATATTTTCTTCCATACTGTTTCTCCCTCCCCGCTTAAAAGTTGTTTATGCCGGATAATTTCATGCCCTGGTTTTCAGACTGCAATTTCCCCGCCTTTACTTCTTGTTCTTCCGCCAGAATGGCGGCAGGTTCCAAAAGGATAATGATTTCTTCTCCCTTTTTGGCTAAACCGGCTATGTATTTGTGTTCAACAGTTGTCATTTGCGGCGGTTCTATCTGGTCATCACCGATTTTTGTTACCTGGGATACGGCATCAACCAAAAGCCCGGCTTTTTGCTCAGAAAGATTTAGGACAATAATCCTGCTTTCACCTGTAACCTCACTGTTTCCCAGGTTAAATTTTCTTCTGAGGTCGATTACAGGGATGATGTTCCCCCGCAGATTTATTATGCCTTGCATGTATGAAGACATATTGGGTATTCTTGTAGGCGCTTCATATCTTGTAATTTCCTGGATGCTTAAAATGTCAAGGCCATAGTATTCGCTGCCCAGTACAAAAACAACATATTGTTTCTCCGCCATTTCTTTTCCCCCTCTCTATGTTTTTTAGTTTTTCTGTGTACTCATTTCGACCAGCAGACTTTTTTAATTTATTTAAGCAAAAATCAAAAGGCCTATTTTACACAGCTGAACATTACATATTTTTCCAGCTAATGAAAACAGACCTTGATTAGCTTCATAATTAATGCTTGTCAATGCAAATAAAACAGCATATCTCCATATTTTGGATATAAATACAGGTATTACCCCCCCCCGTTGGGAACATGTGTTCTATCTTTTATGCATTCAGTCTTTTTCATTTTAAACGAGTCCCTCCTTTGGGTCTTATGCTCCGCCAAATCCACTGTCAATGCCTTATTTGCCACCGTCCGAGTACAAACTTTCACTTTAGTTTCTAACCAAGCCATCTTCATACACAAAAAGCCCCCGTGCACTAATCGCATAGAGACTTTCATGCAACCGGCTGCCATAGAATTATCTTGTTCCTTAGGCCCTTGGCTTTGCGTCCCTGCCTTTCGGCAAGTTTGCCATTGTAATGTCTATGTAAACTATGTTGTTGTAACCGCAACATAGTTATATGGTAATATTATACTATTTTTTTTTTCTTTTTCAACGGGTTTATTTGTTTTTCTCTATATTTCTTGTCGACACGCCACTTTTTCAATCATTTAATCTTTGAGAAGTTGCCTTCATATTACATTTTGGCTAAATAAAACCATGCGTTTTATCATCCTATTTTCCTTTCAAAGACCGCTCATCTAAATCCTCGCAAAGCCTTATTTCACGCGGCTTTCGGCACGTTTTATCAGAACTATGCACTCAACGTGTGCGGAATGTGGAAACATGTCGACTGGTTGAACTGCCTTTACCTCATACCCGCCATCTATAAGAAGCTTAGTATCTCTTGCAAGAGTAGATGGATTGCATGAAACATATACTATTGTCTCAGGCTTATGCAACAGCAGAGCATCGATAACCTTTTTATCGCAGCCCTTTCTTGGGGGATCCAGTATCACCTTATTTATCGCATCTCCTGCTCTTAATAAATCCGGAAAGGCAAGTTCTGCCCTGTCAGCTATGAATTCAGTATTTTGGATACCATTTATCTTTGCATTGTTCTTTGCATTTTCAACCGCTGCTCGTATGCTTTCTATTCCGTAAACTTTTCTCGCAAACCTTGCAGCATAAAGTGAAATTGTTCCTATACCGCTATATATATCACATATTGTGTCCAAACTGCCGGGTTCCAGAAATTTGATTGCGGTATCATAAAGTATACTCACTTGGCTGGTGTTTACCTGAAAAAATGAGTTTGGGGATATTTCAAATCTAAGATCACCTATATAGTCTATAAGCTTTTCCTGACCGAACAGATGCCTGTACTGTCTTCCATAGGTTGTCCCTCCATCGTCGGGATTGATGTTTTGATAGATACTCACTACTCCTGGTGTTTCGGTAATAAGCTTGTGCACAAGGCTGTGGAGTTCCGGTAATTTATCAAAGGTAGTTACAATTATTACCATAGCTTCGTTGTTCTGGTTGATCCTTATACCAATATGCTTTATCTTTCCTGTCTTTGAAAATCTGTCATACGGCTCTAATGATTGATCCCCCATCCACGATCTTACTACTGAAAGTATCCTGTCTCCAAGCTCTGGTTGGAGGTAGTCCTCTGTCATGGGAACTATAATATTTGTGCCCTTTTTGTAATACCCGGTTACAACCTCTCCATTATTAATACCCACTGGAACCTGGGTATGGTTCCTGTACCTGAAAGGATAACCCATCCCTATAATTGGCCTTATCTCCAATTTCAGACCTGCAATTCTTTCAAAATCCTTTTTAACCTTCTCCCATTTCCAATTAAGCTGAGCTTTATAGTCCAAATCTATGAGAGGAGCTCCGCCACCCAAGCTTTTAGTATCAAAGGCGTAGCTTACTCTTTTAGAGGAAGGCTCAAGTATAGATAGCAGTCTTCCGATCCCGTAGTTTTTTTTGATTTCAACTATTTCAAATTCTATCTTGTCACCAATCAGGCAGCCCGCAACAAAAACTGTTAGGTCTCCAGCTCTGACTACCCCATCCCCATCGTGTGTCAAATCTATAACTTCTTCAATAAATTTCGATCCGATCTCAGTCATATTACTTCCTCCCATGTTATCTTAGCTATATTTTAGCCTATTCAAGGGATTTGGTCCAATAAAAAGACAGCCAATTTATCTGGCTGCCTGGATACCTGGTTATTCTATGATGTCATTCATCTTTTCCTCTGCTTCTCCAACTGCCTTAGAAGCCTCTTCTTTTATTTCTTCTGCTTTTTCCTCAGCCTCTTCCTCTTTTGCTTCAATCTTTGATTCTACTTCTTCTTTCTTAGCCTCTACCTTGTCCTTAAGCTCTCCCATCTCTTCCTTTGCCTTTTCCTTCATTGCCTCTGCATCATCTTTGATGTCTTCAATCTTGTCTTCCAGAGTATCCTTTACTTCCTCAAATTTGTCCTGAGCCTTGTCGATAGCTTCCTCTGCCTTGTCCTTAGCAACTTCAGCAAGATCTTCAGCTTTGTCGACCAATTGCTCACCTTTTTCCTTTGCATCCCCTAAGATACCCTTAAGTTTGTCCATAAATCCCATTGCACAACCTCCTCTAATTATTGGTATGCATTTATCAATCAGGTCATTGATACCCATTAATTAGTAATAATTGTCATTTCTAACATTTGATGCAAAAAAAGAGCCTGGTTCTCCAAGCTCTTTCCAATCTATTTCATAAATTTTTTCTGATATACCTTCAGAGCTTTCTTAACTATCTCCATTGCTCTTTTAAGATCCTCACCCTTTAGAACGTATGCGATCCTGGCTTCATCCTTCCCGTGACCCTCTGATCCATAGAAGCTTGCAACAGGGGCCATCATTACAGTCTCACCATTGTCCTCAAACTCTCCCAACATCCAGATGATGAATTTTTCAACATCGTCGACCGGGAATTTTACTATTACATAAAATGCTCCTCTTGGAAGTTCACATACCACACCAGGAATCTCTTTAATGGCTTTGTATAGAATATCCCTTCTATTTTGATATTCCCTGTTTACTTCTTGGAAGTAGCTGTCAGGTGTTGATTTGTAAAGCGCCACCGCACCTATCTGATCCATTTTTGGTCCGGAAGCCCTTGCCTGAGCAAGCTTTGAAACACTCTCAAGTACCCTCTTGTTTTTTGTCGCTACAGAACCGATCCTGGCACCGCAAGCACTAAATCGCTTAGAAATGGAGTCTATAATTATTACGTTTTCCTCAATCCCAGGTATACTTGCGAAGCTTATGAACTCGAGTCCATCATAGCAAAACTCTCTGTAGACTTCATCAGCTATGACGAAAAGTCCATATTTCTTAGCAATTTCACCAAGCATTTCAATCTCTTCTCTTGAGTAGACCGCACCTGTTGGATTTCCTGGATTTGATACCAGTATAGCTCTCGTTTTTGGGCCGATCAGTTTGACTATTTCTTCCTTTGCAGGTAGTTTGAAACCGTTCTCAGCGACTGTTAAGAATGGCTTGATATTAACACCTATAGGAGTTGAGATGCCATTGTAGTTTGTATAGTATGGCTCTGGAGCTATTAGTTCATCCCCAAAATCCGCAACTGTCATGATTGCGAAGAGAAGAGCCTCAGAACCTCCGGTAGTGATTATGACTTCCTCAGAGCTGAAATCCAATCCACACTTTCTATAATACTCTGCTGTAGCTTCCCTTAATTCAGGTATACCTTCAGATAACGGATAATCAACTATTTTCCCTTCATACTCCCGAAGTGCTTTGAAAAATCCTTCAGGTGTATCGATATCGGGCTGACCTACATTTAGGTGGTAAACCTTGACTCCTCTTTTTTTTGTCGCTTGGGCTATGGGAGTCAGTTTTCTTATTGGAGACCATTGCATACTTTGAAGTCTTTCAGATATATACATTCCACACCTCCTAGTGTCCGCACCAATCGAGGATAGTAGCAGCGATCACCTTCGTAGTATCCTGGAGCATGTCAATATCAATATACTCATCTGCCTTATGGGCCATGCCTCCTGGACCAGGTCCAAATACGATCGTTGGAATGTTGCCGTACCTTATCAATGCACCTGCATCAGTTCCCCAGGGTGTCCCAATGACTTCCGCTTCTTTTTCCTTGACCAGCTTGAAGTTATCCAATATAGCACCTAAAAGAGGATTATCCATTGGTACGCTTCCTGAGTTCAGGCAGAACCCATACCACTCTACTTCAGGCAAATGGTCCTTCAGCCATTCATCCTTCATAGCTGCCTTATGTATAGTTTCCTCAAGCTCCTTCTTAACCATAGCGATATCATCATCCGGAGAGAAGCTCATTCTGGCTTCAAGGATGACTTCATCGGGTACGCTTGTCGGGAACACTCCTCCCTTTATGATGCCTATGTTGATACTGAAGGGTGATGGGTGGTGGCTGTAGAGCGGGTGCTTTTTATCTCGTATCATCCTTTCCTCATAGGCGTCTATCTCCTGTATCAGCATAGCTGCCTTGGATATTGCGTTTACCCCGAGATACGAGGTTGCCGCATGAGCCATGAGTCCCCTGACCCTGACTCTAAACCAGATAACTCCCATGGAAACCGGGCACACTCGTAGATCTGAAGGCTCTGAAATGATTGCTCCGTCGGCTTTGTAACCCCTGTTGATCAGAGAAAGGGTTCCTGCACCTCCGGTCTCCTCACCTATTACACTCCCTATCAATACATCCCCTTTAAGACTAATACCAGCTTCCTTTATTGCCTTCATTGCCATCAGATAAGCAATGAGTGCGCCCTTCATGTCATTGGCACCTCTGCCGTAGACCTTTCCATCTTCAATTTTTCCACTCCAGGGATCATCTGTCCAGTCATTGCCGCCAGCGGGAACGACGTCCACGTGCCCATTAAGAAGAATTGACCTGCCCCCTCCAGTGCCCCTTAGAACACCTACAACATCAGGGCTTCCGGTATAATCATCTCTTGCCGGCATAAAATCAGGGTTGATCTTCATATCCTCAGCCCTTGGTTCCCATATGTCAATTTCCATATCCAGAAGTTTTAACAGCTCCGCATAATACCTCTGTGCAGATTCCTCAGATCCCATTACACTTGGGTGCTTAAGAAGCCCTGATAAATAACCTGCTGCTTCGTCTCTGTTGCCTTCAATGATCTCTAATACTCTTGCTTTGGCATTCAAATGACTTCACCTCTCTCAATACAAACCCTTAACGTCCATCTTCCTCCTGCCATCCCAGATAGGCTGACAGTCTTTCAGCAACATGCTTTAGTTCTTTTTGTATTTCGTTTAGTTTTTCCTCTGTCATTCTTATAGTAGCCCCACTTATGCTTACCGCTGCAACAATCTCATTTCTATAGTTCTTAAGGGGAACGGATATGCAGGTAAGACCGGCGCTGTACTCCTCGTCATCCAGACTGTATCCCTGTTTTCTTATCATGTTGATGTTCTCTGTCAACTGATCAACATCCTTGATGGTCTTCGAAGTAAACTGCTCGTAGGGGCCTGTTCCTAAAAGCTTCACAATCTCTTCCCTGGTCATCTGTGACATAAGTGCTTTGCCCATTGCTGTCGCATGAAGGGCTTCCCTTGTTCCAATCTGAAGATTGGCTATCAGTGAAGATGTTGGATTTATCTTATGGATAGTGACTACACTATCATCTACTCTTACCCCCATATTCACTGTTTCCTGAAATTTGTCGCAAAGAGCCTGCAGTAGAGTGGTATCCATAGTAAAGAGATTTCTTCTCCTTGGAATTGAATTACCCAGCTCAAATAGCTTCCAGCTTAGGTGATACTTCTTTGTATCATTATCCTGATGGATATACCCCTTTGCTTCCATAGTCTCAATGATCCTGTGAACTGTGCTCTTACCCAAGTCAAGCTCCTTACTAAGCTCAGAGATCGATACTCCATCTATATACTGGTTCCCTGTCAGCAGTTCAATTATCTCCAATGCCTTTTCAACAGTTTGAACAGGATATTTAGGGATCTTGCCATAATCCATACACAACTTCCTTTCCTCTAGCTTAATCCGAAATCCCCCACAGCATTTTGCGGTGGGGGAAATCTCTTTAGTTATGGTCTAGGAATGGACAGATCATCCTTGTAGTCGTTGAATACAAGACCATAATCGCTCTCATCGCACCATTCCTTGCATACCTTGGCCATCTGAACCTTCAATTTCACAAGTTTATTCAATGGCTCATCTTCATGCCATGCATTGTAGATGTCCATTTCGTTCTTTCCTGGTTCAAATTTGAAGTATACTGGTGAACAGATCCTTGCAATTTCAGCTGAATCGACATGTCTTTGAACATTACCCATTGAATCTACAAGACTCATGTAGACATCCATCGGGATATTCGTAGTGCTTCTTATGGATGCAAGCATTGGCAGTGAAAGATCAGCAAGCGGATTGAAGCTGTCTGCTCCCATATCCTCAAGCATTTTAGCTGCAACTGCATTTCCATGACCTGCAAATACTGATACCTTGAATTTTACATCAGCAGGGATAACACCATCTGCTCTAAGCTTTGTAACTAGTAAAAGAAGGCTCTCGTCAGTTATAAGGAAGCCTCTGATCCCTGCATTAAGGCATCTGTCGAATTCCTTTAACCATAGATACATGTTGTCCTGACCTCTGAGTCTCATACCTGAAACATAGCCCTCCGGAGTGGCGTACTGCTTGCCTCCGTCCCATGCCCTCGAAGCCATGCAGTTGACAAGCGTTTCTATCTTGGCATCAGCTGCGATCTGTGCATAGTACTTAAGCTCAGCCTTGTCTAAAAATGCAGAACCTCCTACTGTGCCTATTACTCTGTGGATGGGTACTTTTTGCTTGTCTATCTCTTTTACAAGCATTTCATAGTTTACTGCCCTCTCAATGCCTGTGATTTCCATTCTGTAATGAGCTCCACCCTCAAATGTCTTGGTGGATGTAGGCATGTCATACCTATCCTTCACCGGGTAATCTGTTTTAGTCTCAATATAATTCACAATATCTTTAAAAGCCATTTTCATCCTCCACTTAAATGTTTATTATTTATATTCCTCGAACAATTTCTGGAAATTCTCAGGTGTATCCTTTATGTGGTATACGTGCTGATCCTCAGGGAATTTCTCGGTCTTTACATCCTCTACATACTCCTTGAAGGCGTTTGTTATTATCTCAGCGACATTTGCATATTTCTTTACGAATTTCGGAGTGAACGCCTGGAACAGTCCCAGCATATCTCCGCAGATAATCAACTGACCGTCGCAGGGAAGACCTGCTCCTATAGAGTACACCGGTATGGTCAGCTTGCTTGCTATGAACTCGGTCAATTCAGGCGGAACTGCCTCAACCAGCAACGCAAGTGCTCCTGCCTCCTGTACAGCCAAGGCATCCTCTATGAGAACTCTTGCACTGTCTACATAAAGTCCCTGGGCTTTGAAACCACCAAGCTGGCCAGCGCTTTGTGGAGTAAGGCCTATATGACCGAAAACCACTATGCCTGCATCTGCTATTGCTCTGATCTTGCTTGCTACTCTGACTCCACCCTCAAGCTTTATAGCGTCACAATCAGCTTCCTTCAGGAATCTGACAGCATTTGCAACTGCTTCTCCGTCAGTGGTGTGATATGAGCCAAATGGCATATCACCGATCACGAAGGTGTTTGGGGCGCCTCTTCTAACAGCTTTACAGTGGGATATACAGTCTTCCATGGTTACCGGGATGGTGCCCTGATATCCTAGCACTACCATACCAAGTGAATCCCCAACTAAAATCATATCCATACCAGCTTGTTCAGCAAAGGATGCCATTGGAAAATCATATGCGGTGATCCATGCCACTTTTTCCTTGTTTGCTTTCATCTTGTAAAAATCAAGTATCGATTTTTTTCTTGCCATTACGATAACTCTCCTTCCATATCCATAACAATACGACTATCAATATTTTAGAACACCGTTCTATTTTTAGAATAATCCTTTGAAATTTGTCTGTCAATACATTTTTTAGAATTGACTTAATTTTTTGCATAAAAATACTCCAGCTTAAGCTCGATCTGGTATTGAATCAAACCTATCTGGAGTATAACATCTCTATTTTTTCTTTATGAAGGTTCCCTGATTAAGCTCCTGAAAAGCAAGCTGAAGCTCTTCCTTGGTGTTCATAACAATGGGTCCACCCCATGCTACCGGTTCATTTAGCTTTTTACCTGAAAGCAACAGGAATCTTGCAGGCTTATCCTTAGTAGTTACTCTAATGGTGTCACCACTATCAAACAGGACTCCATTGGGGTAGCTGATCAATCCGCCTTTATCATTGTCGAATACAGCCTCTCCTCTTACCAGGAACGCATAAGAGTTGAAGTCAGGATCGATAGAGTATACGAACTCTGAATTGGCTTTCAGTTCAATGTCGAAGAAGCTTGGTTTTGTCTCGATTGCCTCCATCGGGCCAGTAACATCTCCATAGGTTCCTGCTACGATGTGAACCTTGAAGCTTTCCTCCTCATATAAAGGAACCATTTCGCTGGTTATATCCCTGTATTTAGGATCAGTCATTTTATCTTTCTTTGCCAGATTGAGCCATACCTGAACGCCAAGCATCTGAGGTGAAGCTTTGGGCATCTCCTGATGGAGAATACCTGAGCCTGCCGTCATCCACTGGCAATCTCCATCCCTTATCACACCTTTGTTCCCGAGGCTGTCACCATGCTCTATCTCCCCGTGGATCAAATATGTCACTGTCTCTATTCCTCTATGCGGGTGCCATGGGAAACCCTTTATGTAGTCCTTAGGATCCTTTGAATCGAAGAAGTCCATCATAAGAAACGGATCAAAATCCGGTATCTCCGAGTTGCCAAAGGTCCTTATAAGGTTAACGCCTGCTCCATCTCTGCCAGGTCGTCCCATAAAATATCTCTTCACTTTTCTGTCCATAATCTTTCCCTCCTTATGGCTATGTCTACCCAATGAATTGGTGATATAACCTTAGGTAAGATTCTTTATCCACTTCCCCGACTTGATTATGGGTATGCCCACCAGAGCCTTCACGACCTCCTCCAGTGTCACGAGAAGAACAAGCTGATGAATGGGCAGCTTAAGAACCAAAGCTCCTATAAAGGCTAAAGGTACCCCTATAAGCCATACTGTTCCAAGATCGATCCTCATTGCTATCTTCGTGTCTCCGCCTGCTCTTAGAACTCCTACTATAGCGATCGTATTATAAACCCTTATTACAAAGGTTATTCCCAGTACTATCAAAAGCGCCCTTGATGTCTCGTATAGGCTGGGATCCAAACCTCTAAACAGTTTTAATACGATGTCTGGCGTAAGTGCCATTATTATTCCAAGGGCAAGACCGGATATTGTGGAAAGAAATATGAACCTTATTGCATAGTCATATGCAACCTTTTCATCGCCGCCGCCTATCTTTGCACCGACCATTATGTTGCAGGCGTTGGCAAGTCCTCTTACGACTACAAAAAACAGGTTTTGTATAGTATTTGTAAGCTGTACTGCTGCTGTAGCTTCCTCTCCTATCCTTGCATATGCCATTGCGTAAAGAACTTGTCCCAGTGCCCAGAAGCCTTCTGTTATTACTACTGGATAAGTTGTCTCGATATACTTCTTAAGGAAGTCTTTGTGCCAGCTCATAAGCTCCTTGACGCTGGCAGCCAGGATGCTCTTTGTTCCATATATCGCATAAAGAATGAGTATGATCTCAACTATTCTTGCTATAAGCGTTCCTATTGCCGCACCCTTGACACCCATAGGCTCAAAGCCTAAGTGGCCGAATATAAGGATGTAGTTGAATACTGTGTTCGTCAGGAAGGATATTATCGATACCTTTAGAGGGACGTTTGGTCTCCCCGTAGTTCTTAGGGATATGCTGAAAGCAAAGCTTACTGCTGTTATTGTGTATGATAAAGATACTATCCTCAGGTATTCAGCGCCAAGCTTGATAACCTCCGGCTCCTTTATCAATACTGACATGATCTGAGTCGGGAAAAAGAATGCTGCAGCAGTAAATATTGTCCCAGCAATCGTGCTTAAGGTTATTGCAAGTCCCATAACCTTTTTTATGCTTGGGATATCCTCCTTGCCCCAGAACTGTGCTATGAAGATCGAACTCCCACTGTTGATACCAAAGGTGATTAGGATATACAAAAAGAAAACCTGGTTGGCAAGTCCCACTGCTGCGATACTTGCCTGACCAAGGCTGCTTATCATCAGGGTGTCGATCATATTGACCGACGATGAAATTAGGTTTTGAATTGCAACGGGGACTGCTATTGCCAGCATCCCCTTCATGAATGTTTTGTCTTTGAATATGTTCATGGTATACTACCTCTATATCTCCAGCACTTTCTTATCTAAATAGTTAACAAGATCCATTCCTTCGATCTTTACAGTTCCGTCTCCCTCCATGCTGGGCATGATCCTGAAGAAGTTCACTACAAGCGTATTACCTGATATCCTGTACTCCTCCATGGTGTCCGGAAGGAATACTACCTCAACGTCCTTTTGAAGCTTATCCTTCATATGATCCATATTGAGTGTCTTTACCGGGTATACCATGGTTCTCATAGCATCCAGATCCTCTATCATTCTCATGTTTTGGCTCCAAAAGCGGCTCTCCTTCTTTGTAGGAGAGTTGAGTAGTTCCCTGTTGGTTATGGCAGATAGTACCTTTACAACTGACTCCTTAGTAAACTCTGGATCGTAAAGAAGCTGCATATCCGGATTGTCAGCCAGTTCATGGAAGAATCTGTCCGCAACCTTTTCTTTTTGCGAAACTGACTCCCAGAAATATATCAAAAACTCAATTACATCCAATCTAACTTTTATATTAGCCATTTCAGAATCCTCCTATTTTTTCAGGTTGATGCCTTCCGATGTTATCTGGATTATACCGTCTTTAAATAGCTTTCCAACAGCTCTCTTGAAGCCTGATTTGCTCATGTGTAGTTCCTTCTTGATTTCATTTGGATGGCTACTGTCGTTGAGAGGCAGGAAACCTCCCTTTTCCTTTAATCTTGTGAGTATTATTTTCGCATCCTCTTCCATCTGGACATATCCTCTTTCCCTAAGGCTTAGGTCCAGTTTGCCGTCATCATGTACTTTGTTTATCCTGACCTCGATCTCTTCACCCATTTCGAGGACTCCGAAAATATTCTTCTTCTGGATAAGTCCATCATACTTGTTGTCCACCGCTACAAAGGCACCAATATCTCTGTTAATGCTGTAGATGGTACCAATGGCCTTGTCGTTTTCTTTATACGGGGCATCTGTGCTCAGATAATCCTTTACCTTCATAGTCGCTGCAAGTCGGTCGCTTTTGTCAATGTAGAGAGCGACCAGGTAGCTTTTGAACTTCTCAACTGAACCTACAGTTTCGCTGAAAGGAAGGAACAGGTCCTTCTCCATTCCCCAATCTAAAAAATACCCTATCTTTGATGAGCTTATAACTGTAAGCTTCTTTATCTCACCAACCTGGGCAAGAGGCATTCTGGTCGAAGATATTATTCTATCCTTACTGTCTCTGTAGACAAAGACCTTGATAATATCACCGATTTTTGCACCCTCAGGTATTTGTGACTTTGGTAAAAGAACGTCATCTCCACTGCCTTCTGCGTCATTCAGATAGGCTCCGACTGATGTAAACCTCTTTATTTCAAGCTCCTGAATTTTTCCTAATCTTATCATACTGCACCTACTTTTCATTTGATATTATTATAATATACCATAATACATGGAAATATCAATTATTTGTTGAAAAAGCAGCGGATCATTCCGCTGCTTCACTCATTTTTTCTATTTGCTTCTCCAGCTTTTCAAGTTCGCCTAGTGCTTCTTCAGGAAGACTGTCTCTGCCTCCCTTAAAGGTCCTCATATGCTTTATGAACTCTTCCCTGTAAGCGATCGAATTCTTCCACATCGACAGATAGCTCTTGTCAAATTCAGGCGTAAAACCTTCAATGTTCATAGTCTCCAGGTCTTCGAATCCTCCAAGAGGTACGAATTCAGCGCTGCCTGTTGACAATGCCTCCAAAATCCCAAGTGTTACCTCCTTGGGGATCTTCTTGTCTATGAAGTGACCAGTGTTGAAAATGTAGCATTCCACATTTCTCTTTTCGAATAAAAGCTTGAACTTTTCATAATCATCCTTCAGTGGATATGTCCTGAAGGGATTTGCGTAAGGTTCTATTACCAGAGCGTTCATATCTGCATTTTTAGCAAGCCTTTCAGCCGTGGATCTCTTGGTTGCAAGGGTAGCTCCCATAACAGATGCGAGTATAGGATTCTTTATCCTGATCACAGGAGGAAGAGTCGCATCCTTCATCAGCCAGGCGATGGAATCAACCGGCTCGTCTATCTTATTGACTCTGTTTTCTGCCCAAAGCTTTGATTTTACTGCCCTGCCGTTGCCATTTCTTATGTCCTCAGTCACTATTACCTTATTGCCTTCATCGTCCAGAGTTACACCGCAGTTTTGAACTGTAAGCAGGAATTTATTCGATGGATGAGCTGTTGGATAATCCTGGGTTTTATCGAAATATGACGGTTCCAGTGCAATCGAATAGCCTTCCTCTGTACTGATTATGTAAGCGTCGTCGTGGAGTATTGTAATATCATATTTATCATCGTGCTTTTCATGAGTCAGTGTCGATTTACCTGAGCCTGAAAGTCCAAATACTCCCATTGTATATCTTCTGCCATCTTCAAAATTGTAGCGCTTCATACCTCCATGGCAGGATGCAAATCCGTTTCGGTTAGCCAATCCCCATGCCAGGGTAAGTGTCCCCTTCTTATGCTCTCCGAAATACCTCATTCCAAGAAGTAATGCTGTATTGTGTTCTGGATTGAACAATGCCAGCCCATCAGGATGCGAGGGAGGCAGATAATCAGGGTCTGAGAATACATACAGGTCTCCCTCAGGATATTCCCTGGAGTTTTTGTACATCCTCATATACTCCTGCGTAAGGTATTGGAAATTCAAAAGCCAGGAATACATTATATTCTCGTGGTTTTGTGGAATCAGAAGATGTGCTCTTACCATAAAATCAGGGTGCAATCCGATAACCACTTGAGCATGGTAAAGCTTCTTGTACCTTGACTGATAAACCGCTTCCCTTGCGATGGTTGCAAATTCACCTTCGTTTACCCCAGGCTCTCCAATTATTACTCTGGCGCCTGCAAATCTTCCGGTAACTGCTCCGTCATTGAACAGAAGAATTTTTGAGTCTGTTGATAGCCCCAGCTCCTCTGGCCTGTACACAGGCATATCTGTTACCACAGTCCCCGGTGAATCCTTTGCGAGTTTATAGGCTTCACTTATTGAGTTTACCCTAACCACATTATTCCCATAAAATGCCGATTCAATTGTAGTCCTCAGTGAATTAATCATAGGATTATCCTTGTTTATATCTTCGCGTTTAATATTGGTTATAGTTGACATGTCTACCCTCCATCAGTTTTCCTCATAACACTGACTATTATAGCACATTGGAAGTTTACTTCAAGCTGTTATGCTGTACAATAATGAAATATGACATACTATTTAATTGTCAGCCTTCGATGATAAATACATCCATCTGTCCATAAGCTTTTCAAGGTCTGAATCAAGGATCTCCTTCTCCTTGATAAGCCGTCCTAGAATTTCAAAATCTGAAGAATTTGCTTCCATCTCTTTCAACTTTTCATCAACCTTTAGCTCCAGCTCAGCTATCCTTTCCTCGATTGTTTCCCATTCTCTAAGCTCAGTAAAAGAAAGCCCGTTCGCCTTTACTTTTGTTTTATCACGCTTTGGTTCTGGCTTTGTTTTGACTGCTTCCTCTTTTTCAAGTTGTCTTTCTGCATTTCTGAACAGGTCATAATTTCCTGTGAATTCTTTGATCCCATCGTTTGTAAAAATCAGGAGCTTTTCAGCCAGCTTATCCAATAGGTATCTGTCATGTGAGACGATTATTACCGGCCCAGGGAAGTCATCCAGATACTCTTCGAGAATCTGTAGGGTATTGATATCAAGATCGTTTGTTGGCTCATCCAGCAGCAGCATATTTGGGGATTCCATAAGTATTTTCAACAAGTATAAACGTCTCTGTTCTCCACCTGAAAGCTTTCCTACGGGTGTGTAGTGATCGTTTCTTGGAAACAGGAACCTTTCCATCATTGAGCTTGCTGAAACCTTCTGCCCATCCGAGGTGGTTATGAATTCTCCTCCCTCCCTGATATAGTCTATGGCTCTTTGCTCCGGGTCAAGAAATGGAGTTTCCTGTTTGAAAAATCCGATCTTAAGGGTTTCCCCTCTCTGGATGTCTCCCGAATCCGGCTCCAGTTCGCCTGAAAGAAGTCTTAAAAGCGTTGTCTTGCCGGTTCCATTTGCACCAAGAATTCCTAATCTTTCACCTCTGGTCATAACATAGGTAAAATCCTTTACCAAGACCTTGCCCCCGATCGATTTTGTTACCTCCTTAGCTTCGATTATTTTCTTGCCGAGTCTGGAGGTCCCAACTGAAAAATCCAGTGACTCGGAGCTATCTCCACCTGTGACCTCATCCTCAAGAGTTTCAAATCTCTGTATCCTGGCTTTTTGCTTGGTCGTCCTGGCTTTGGCACCCTGTCTCATCCAGGCAAGTTCTTTTTTATAGAGAGCTTTTTTCTTTTCTTCTGTAGCCTTGAGATTTTCATGCCTCTCAAGCTTTTTCTCCATGAAATATGAAAAGTTCCCATCATAGGAGTAGATGCTCCCACCTTCCAGCTCCATGATCTTGTTTGTGACCCTGTCCAGGAAATATCTGTCGTGGGTTACCATGAATAATGCTCCCTTTCTTTCCATCAACTTTTTTTCAAGCCATTCTATGGTGTCATTGTCCAGGTGGTTTGTTGGCTCGTCCAGGATCAACAGGTCTGATGACTGGATCAAAGCAGTAGCAAGGGCAACTCTCTTTCTTTGACCTCCTGAAAGATCCCTTATCCGTGAATTATAATCCGTAATCCCGAGTCTGGTAAGAATGTTTTTAGCATCTGCCTCAAGCTCCCAGCAGTTTAGCCTGTCCATCTCAGCTGTAAGCATCATTATATGATCATCCTTAGTATCCAAGGCTGAGATTGTTCTCTCGTAATCCCTGAGAACCCTCATCCTTTCCCAATGACCACCAAACACCTGATCCAATACAGTATTTTCGTCCAGAAAATTTGGGTTTTGGGGAAGATAAGATACCACAGCATCACTGGCTCTTATTATCCTGCCTGAGTCTGGCTCCTCCAGACCTGCAAGCAGCTTAAGCAGGGTCGACTTTCCTGCCCCGTTGATTCCAATCAGACCAACCCTGTCGCCCTCATTAATTCCGAAGCTGATTTCTTCAACCAACTTTCTCTCAACATATGATTTTGAAACTGATTCGATGGTCATCAAAAGCATGATTATCCCTTTCCTATGATGCAGAATTTAGTATTCCCTGGCTCCAGTTGTCCTTCTTGTATATATAGTACCCATAAATATCCACAATCAGGTTGCTTGCGCTCATTGCTATCCAGATTCCTGATGAACCCAGCTGAGTGTAGTTTTTGAATAGAAGGATCATGGGTATCCTGACGAGCCATAGCCTGCCAACCTCCATTGCCATTGAGTACCTTGTGTGTCCCGAGCCCTGGAAAACACCCTGAAATACGCTGAACATTCCCATCAATGGCATGGTAAAGGCAACATAAGCCATGTAAGTTATGCCTTGTCTGATTACTTCAGGATCGTCCTTAGACTGGATGAAGAAATTTACCAATTTTTCGTTAAATATCAATAGAAAAATACACCCAACTACCCCCATTGTAAGAGTTAAAATGCTGGCCTTATTGAAGGATTCTCTTGACCTGTCGATCTTCCCTGCACCGATATTTTGACCAATAACTGCTGTTAAAGCTGCTCCTATTCCCATCGCCGGCTGCATTATCAGAGATGTTATCCTGTTAACCATTCCAAATGCTGCCATAGTTGCAGTTCCATAGGAAACGATGAAGCCGTTCAGTATTATGAAGCCAAAGGCTGCGCCTGACTGACCTATTGTAGCAGGAAGTCCTACTCTTATGATTTCATCAAGAATACTCTTATCAAACCTGAAATTCTTGAAATCAGGTCTTAGGATATTGTTTCTGTCGAATATCAGCTTTGCTCCATAACCGGCGAGGAGAGCTCTGGAGAGAACAGTAGCCCACGCAGCTCCCGCAACACCCCCCCCAAAGGTGAAGATAAAGATTGGGTCCAGGATCATGTTCATAAGAGCCGATATGCCGCTTAAGATAGTAGGAGTGAGAGTATCCCCCTGGGCATTTTTTATTGAGTTGATATTGAAGAAAAGAAATATGAAGGGCAACTCCAAAAAAGTGATCCTAAGGTAGATGTTCCCATACTTTAGGATATCACCTGTGCCTCCCATGGACTTGACGATAAAAGGACTTAGCATAAAGCCAATTATTGCAAAAACAACTGAAAGCAGCACGGAGGCTGCTATTATCTGAGTTGTGTATCTCCTGCCGAGCTCCTCCCTGCCAGATCCCACAAGCTGGGAGAGTATTGACGTTCCAGCTATGGAAAGTCCGATACCAAGTGCAATAAAGAGAAAATTTACTGGAAAGACGAATGAAGTTGCTGCAAAATGTACAGATGATATCCTGCTGACCCATATACCATCCACCAAATTGTACATCGTTTGGATCATACTGTTTACCATTAGAGGTATTGAAAGAGTAAGGAGCACCCTATAGATGTTTCCGTTTAGAATTAGTTCTTTTCTGCTGCTCTTCAAGCTCTACTCCCCCTCAAGGATATTTCGTATCACCAAATTATTATACCAGTGTTTATATGGGTTGAGAAGGATTTGAGGTAAAAAAATAGCCTGAGGTGCTTCCCTCAGGCTTAATTGCATCATGTAATCTGTTTCAGAGTATTCCCCTTCAAAACAGAGACTCTTACTCTTTTTATTGTCATAAATACCAGCAGAAATATCCCGGCATATCCTTTTATTACGTATATAATATTTACAAGTCTGTTGAATGGGACCAAAAGACCTACGAATACACCAACGGCTCCAAGTCATTTTTGGATGAGATTTACCTATACTCTATAGCATTTCACTTTTAATTCTTGATACGAATTGATCTATATGGTCTCTTGAGTGCTGCTCTGCTTTCTCAGAGTCACCATCCTTGATTGCTTCAAGGATACTTGTCAGAGTTTCTGAAAAAAGATCGATGCTGTTGAAATAGCTTTCACAATAGTGCCAAAGCCTTTCTGTGTGGTAGTGAAGCGAGGTTAGTATGTCCTGAAGCCACTCGTTGCCACAGCTTTCCAGAATTATCTCATGAAATTTTTCGTCGTCGTCGATGGCCTTTTGGTAGTCAGTTTCAATATGGTATTTGTTTATCCTGTCCACTATCTCCTGTAGCTCGTGGATTTTATCCTTGCTGATCCTCTCTACTGCAAGTCTTGTTGCAAAGGGATCCAACTCCCTGGTAACCTCGAATACGGCCTTCATTCTCCTGAAATCAACTGGTGCAACCTGCGCTCCGTATCTGGGTACTACATTGATCAGCTTATCTGTACTAAGCAGCTGGAAAACCCTTCTGACCGGCGTTCTGCTGACACCGAATTCATCTGCAAGATCTGCTTCGTTCAGTATCTCCCCAGGTTGGTACTGAAGCTGGATTATTCTCTTTCTTATAAGGGCATAAAGCTCTTCAGTCTCTATTCTGCCTTCTATCATCTTACCATACTCCTCGCATTGTCATTTATAATGTGGATTATAACACTTTTGCTTCACCTTTGTAAACCTGTCCTGTGATTCCGTCGACAGTGACTATGTCTCCCTCATTAAGAAGCTGTGTGGCATTTGTTGCACCGACTACTGTTGGCTTGTTCAGATTCAGGCCTACTATGGCACAGTGGGATGTAAGTCCTCCTTCCTCAGCTATGACTGCTGAGGCTCTTTCCATAAATTTGACCATGTCTCTATAGGTTGCTCTGCATACAAGAACATCTCCATCTTCAAACTTGGACAATAGCTCATCCTCCGAGTTCCCAACAACTACCCTGCCTGTTCCTACCCTGTTTCCAATTCCCATGCCTGTAAGAAGTACTTTTCCTATGGTGTGTACTTTTATAAGGTTCGTTGTTCCTGAAAGTCCTACGGGTATGCCCGCAGTTATAACGACCAAATCTCCCTCTTCTACAAATCCCGCCTCCATTGACGCATGGATTGAATTGTCAAGTACCTCGTCAGTAGACTCACAGGCAGGAGCAAGGATGGGGTGCACTCCCCATTCAAGGGCCAGCTTTCTTACGACGTAAGGTTTGGTGGTGACTGCTATTATTGGAGCCTTGGGTCTGAACTTGGATATGGCTCTGGATGTATAACCTGAAGATGTCGCTGTTATTATTGCCTTAGCCCCAAGGTCTTGAGCAGTATTAACCGTTGCCTTGGAAATTGCGTTGGTAGTAGTGATCTCATTTGCACCTGACCTGATCTTCAGGATCTCTCTGTAATCAAGAGAATTTTCAGTGTTTATGCATATATTGTACATTGTCCTCACTGCTTCAAGGGGGTATTTCCCCGCAGCGGTCTCTCCTGAGAGCATGACCGCACTGCTTCCGTCAATGATAGCATTCGCTACGTCAGTTACCTCGGCTCTGGTAGGCCTTGGGTTTCTTATCATGGAATCAAGCATCTGAGTTGCTGTTATTACAGGCTTGCCAACCTGATTGCACTTTCTGATCAAGGTCTTTTGGATAAGCGGGATCTCCTCTGTCGGGACTTCGACGCCAAGATCTCCTCTTGCCACCATTATTCCGTCGGAGACATTTATTATTTCATCAATATTATCCAGGCCCTGCTGATTTTCTATTTTGGATATTATGTCGATATCGAGCCCGCCATTCTCCTCTAGGATCCTTCTTATGTCATTTACGTCTGATGCTTTTCTTACAAAGGAAGCTGCTATAAAATCAACCTCATTCCTTATTCCGAATAAGATGTCTCCAATATCCTTTTCAGTGAGAGCGGGAAGATTTATGCTGACATTGGGCACGTTTACACCCTTATTGTTCTTTAAGATTCCTTCATTAAGCGCAATCAATTTTATGTCTGTTTCAGTTTTATCAACGACCTTGAATTCTACAAGACCATCATCTATAAGCACGATCCCGTCTATGGAAACGTCATTTGGCATATCCTTGTAGGAGACAGTGATCATGCTTGAATCGCCCTCTACCTCTCTGGTGGTCAGTGTGAACTCCTGACCTTGCTTGATCTCGACCACTCCGTCCTTGAATTTGCCAAGTCTGATCTCAGGCCCCTTTGTATCCAGCATAATTGCAACCGGAGCATTCATCTCTTGTCTGACCTTCTTTATAGCATCTATCCTTACCTGATGTTCCTCGTGGCTTCCATGTGAAAAATTTAGCCTGCACACATTTACTCCCTGTGCTATAAGTTTTCTCAACATCTCCTCTGATTCAGAGGCTGGCCCTATGGTAGCCACTATCTTGGTTTTCTTCATCATATAAATTCCTCCTAAATAGACAGCACCTTGGCTGTCTCGTAAAGATCATCCTCAAAATTCTTTTTCATGGATAGTGCCTCGTTTATGTCTACATCGACGATCTCATTGCACTTAAATCCCAATGCACGGTTTGATTTCCCATCCAGCAGGAGCTCAACTGCTCTCATGCCCATCCTGCTGGCAAGTATTCTGTCAAAAGATGAAGCACTCCCCCCCCTTTGAATGTATCCCAATACAGTAAGCTTGGTCTCTATGCCTGTCTTTTCCTCAATCTCCTTTGTGAGCTCATAGGCATTTCCTACTCCCTCTGCAAATACTATTATATGGTGCAGCTTTCCTCTATTCCTGCCCTTGAGAAGCCTTTGGCAGATTTCTTCAACATCAAAATCCTTTTCAGGAACTACAATGCTCTCCGCACCACCAGCCACTCCGGCATATAGTGCAATATCACCGCAATGTCTCCCCATTACCTCGATAACATTTGCCCGCCCATGGGCAGAGGATGTGTCCCTTATTTTTCCTATTGCATCTACCGCGGTCTCCACTGCGGTCATGAAACCTATGGTGTAGTCGGTATAGGCCAGATCATTGTCGATAGTACAGGGTATCCCAATGGTGTTTACTCCAACCTTTGCCAGCTCCCTTGCTCCCTTGAAGCTTCCATCTCCTCCCAGGACCACCAGCCCATCCATGTTATATACATCTATAACGTTAAGGGCCTTCCTGAACCCTTCAGGTGTCATGAACTCCTCAGACCTTGCAGTTCTAAGGATCGTGCCGCCTCTATGCAAAATGTCAGCCACTGAGGAAACGTCCATATCGTCAAGATCACCATTGATCAGTCCCTGGTAGCCCTGTTGTATTCCAAGCATTCTTACGTTATTATAAATCCCGGCTCTTACTACTGCTCTTATTGCAGCATTCATTCCAGGCGCATCGCCTCCGCTGGTTAGAACTCCGATTGTCTTCATAGCTACCTCCTTTAACTTTTTATACCCCTAACATTCAGGACAATTTCACGCAATCCTTGCCTAAAAGATCTTGCAGCTCCTCAATGGCCTCACTGCTTCCTTTTTTGATCCACAGGCTCCTGTCGGCCGCAACCATTTTATTCTCCTTCTCGAAAAATACATAGACCGGTGTTTCTCCCGGATATTTAGACAGAATACCCTTGACGTCGCCGAGGATATCAGGTCTTGTGGATCTCTGAAGCTTAAGATATATTTTTTCAAAGTTAAGCTTTTTGATCGGAGAAATCTTTTCAACAATAATCTTAGGATCCTCAACTTCTGATATTGATAGCCTTCCCTCAACAAGTACAATGCTGTCTTCCTCTATAAGATTTGAGCTTTTTTCATAAATGGCTGGGAAAACTATACACTCTATCGCTCCATACAGATCCTCAAGTGTCACAAATGCCATCATATTATTGTTTCTTGTGACCTTGTTTTTCCTTTCAATCACCAATCCAGCTATTGCAACCCTCTGTCCGTCCCTTGCTCCCGCAGGCTCCATTTGTCCATCCATGCCCTCTGAGATCAAATCCGCTGTTGAGAAGGTTGAAAGCAGTTTGATTTCTCTTTCGTAAGGCATCAATGGGTGCCCGGAGATGTATATACCCAAAATTTCCTTTTCCATCTGCAATAGAGTATTTTGGGGAAATTCCCTAAGGTCAGGCAGTTTATCATCGTAGCTGGTTTTACCATTGTCGAAAAGGGAGAATTGTCCTTCAAGATTCCTTTTTCTGTCCGAGTGGATCCCGTCTATCGTCTTTTCAAATATCGACAACAGCTGAGCTCTGTTGGCTCCGAGAGAATCCATTGCACCCGCTTTTATAAGGCTTTCAACAGCTCTCTTATTCATTACTGAGCTGTCAGTTTTCTCGATTCTCTCGATGAATTCAGTGAAGCTGTTAAATCTTCCGTCATTCCTCGCCTGTATTATTGCATTGATTAGGTTATCTCCCACATTCTTCACCGCTGACAGGCCATATCTTATCCTTGCTTTGTCTACTGTGAATTTGCCCTCTGAGTGATTTATATCAGGAGGCAGAACCTCTATATTCAGTCTTTTACATTCCTGAATATACAGCGATACCTGCGATGTATTTCCCATGATAGAGGATATCAGTGCAGCCATGAATTCCACAGGATAGTATACCTTTAACCATGCAGTTCTGTAAGCGATAACAGCATATGCCGCAGAGTGTGACTTATTGAATGCATAGTTGGCAAAATCTATCATCAGGTCGAATATTCTGGAGGCAGTGGTCTCGTCCACCCCATTCCTTATGGCTCCTGTAAGCAAAATTTCTCCATTTTCATCTGTCTGTCCGTAGATGAAGTTCCTTCTTTCCTTCTCCATCACATCCATCTTTTTCTTTCCCATTGCCCTTCTTACAAGATCTGCTCTTCCAAAGGAATATCCACCGAGCTTTCTCACTATTTCCATTACCTGCTCCTGATACACTATGCAGCCGTAGGTAACATCCAGTATCGGCTCCAGAGTTGGGTGGAGATAGGTAATAAGGGATGGATCGTGCTTGCAGGCTACAAAGGTTGGTATCTGGTTCATAGGCCCCGGCCGGAACAGCGAATTCGCAGCGATAAGGTCCTCAAAAGCATCCGCCTTTAGCTCCTTCAGGAATGCTCTCATGCCGGCACTTTCAAACTGAAAAATCCCAAGAGTCTCTGCCCTGGCAAACAACTGTAGTACCTTGGGGTCATCCATCGACAGCCTGGAAAAATCTATCTCCCTTCCATGCTCACGCTTGATCAGGTCAACGGAATCCCTAATTACTGTAAGAGTTCTAAGACCCAAAAAATCCATTTTTAACAGACCTAATTCCTCCAGCTCAAGCATTGTGTACTGGGTGGTAATGGCGTCGTTGTTCCTCAATAGTGGAGCATATTTGGTGATTGGCTCCTTTGAAATCACGACACCTGCGGCATGAGTGGAGGTGTGTCTTGGTAGTCCTTCAACTGCTCTTGCCAGATCAATTAGCTGCCGTGTCTCCGGGTTTTCGTCATACTCAGTCTTTAACGTCTTGCTTATTTCAAGAGCTCTGTCTATGGTTATCCCAAGCTCTGCAGGTATCTGTTTGGCAATGTAATCCACTTCTCCGTAAGGCATATTTACAGCCCTGCCAACATCCCTTATAGCTCCACGGGCTGCCATCGTACCAAATGTCGCGATCTGGGCAACCCTGTCTGCTCCGTACTTCTCAATGACGTACTGGATCACTTCCTCACGTCTCTCGTAACAGAAATCTATGTCTATATCAGGCATAGTTATTCTCTCCGGGTTAAGGAAT
This sequence comes from Gudongella oleilytica, assembly GCF_004101785.1. Lineage (NCBI taxonomy): Bacteria > Bacillati > Bacillota > Tissierellia > Tissierellales > Tissierellaceae > Gudongella > Gudongella oleilytica. Next base: position 877,992 of record NZ_CP035130.1, on the reverse strand, counting down.
CTTTCAAAGAGAAGCCCGTACTCCAAAGGGTCAATGTCGATTATATTCAAGGCATAGGATACTATGCTTCCAGCTGCCGATCCTCTTCCTGGTCCTACCATTATCCCGTTGTCTCTGGCATATTTTATAAAGTCCCATACAATAAGGAAATAATCTATATACCCCATCTGAGTTATGACTGAAAGCTCATATTCAAAGCGCTCCATTATTTCAGGAGTAATATCGTGGTATCTGTTTCGAAGGCCTTCAATGCAAAGGTTTCTGAAATATACTTCCTTATCTGATCCTTCAGGAACCTTATAGCTTGGGAGATGGAGTTTACCAAACTCCAGCTCTACATTGCAGCGTTCGGCAATATCAACAGTGTTCATCAAAGCAGCGATATCTTCAGGGAAAAGATCCTCCATTTCATCCGGTGCCTTAAGGTAAAATTCTTCCGATGGGAATTTCATCCGATCCTCATCGACAACTGTCTTTCCTGTCTGAACACATAACAGAACGTCGTGCACCCTTGCGTCCTCTTTCCTTAGATAATGGACATCATTGGTTGCGACCAAAGGAATGCCTGTCTCTCTGCTTAGTTTTCTAAGCTCCTCATTTACGACGACCTGCTCACGTATACCATGATCCTGAAGCTCAAGAAAAAAATTCCCTCTGCCGTATATCCTGTCATATAGCAAGGCAGTCTCCCTGGCTTTTTGGTAGTTATTGTCAAGAAGCTGTTGCTGTACCTCTCCACCAAGGCATGCAGACAAACAGATTATATCCTCGCTGTATTTTTCAAGTATCTCATGATCTACTCTCGGTCTATAGTAGAATCCGTTAACATACCCCTCCGAAACCACCTTCATAAGATTCTCATAGCCTTTGTTGCTCTTTGCCAGTAATACGAGGTGATATTGACTCTTATCCTTTGGATCCCGGTCAAATCTGCTATTAATAGCAACGTATACCTCAGAACCGAGTATTGGCTTAATGCCTTGCTTCTTTGCCTCCTGAAAAAACTGGACCACACCAAACATAGCACCATGGTCGGTAATTGCAATAGAGTCCATGCCAAGTGCCTTGGTCTGAGAGATAAGATCCTTTATCCTTATAGAACCGTCCAGAAGGCTGTATTCAGTATGAACGTGTAGGTGTGCAAAGTTTTTCTTCATGATCTCACTCCCTGTCAGTCATATTGATATTTTATCATACAAAAGCAAAAAAAAGAAAGACTTCCTCAATGTGGAAGCCATCTTATCCATCTGACTAATATGTTTTCGATTGCCTTATACTTCTACCTATGCCCGAGTCTTTCAATGACATTTTCCATAAGGGACAGATCTATAACTCTGAAGTCGTCCAGTATCCCTTCAGGCCAGTTGGGTGTAGGCTTGTTCGCTATGAACTTTGATGCAGTGACTATGCTCTCCTCTACAATAATAAGCCCTGACTGGTCAAGCTCAGCCCTCTTGCCGGATATCACGACGCTCTTGTAGGGTGTCTCATTCGGTTTGATACTGCCTGACAAAGGATGGGTCAGCAGCTGATGCCCAATATGCAGTTTGTCCCTTACTATTGAAAGGACCTCTAAATAATCAAGACCTTCCACAAATTCTATCTCAAACAAACTGTTGAATTTATCACGAACTAAATAGTTGTTTGTAACAATTATATTCTTCATCCCGGCGGTTATACCTCCTGGAAGCCTTCCTCTATAAGCTTTGCAAGTGCATCAGCCATTTCCTTCTCATCAGGTCCTCTGGTGATGAGTGTTATTTCCTCACCCTGAAATGCTCCAAGTGACATTATCCCGATTATGCTCTTTCCATTGACCGTCCTTGCCTCCGACTGGATATCCAGTTCGCTTTCATACCTATTTGCAACCTTTACAAAAAGTGCGGCCGGTCTTGCATGCAGACCCTCCGGGTTTTTAAGCTCTACCTTCCTCTTCTCCATCTCTATTCTCCTCCTTTAAGCTCTTCAGCGATTTCTTCGATTTTTCTAAATCTGTGGTTAACTCCCGATTTCCCTACAGGCGGACTCGCCAATTCCCCTATTTCCTTTAGTGACGCATCCGGATATTCAAGCCTTAGCTCTGCGATCTCCCGCAGGTTATCAGGCAATCTGGATAGTCCCAGCTTTTTTTTGATAAGCTCAATGCTTTCTATTTGTCTCATAGATGCCTCTATGGTTTTTTCGAGATTTGCCGTCTCACAGTTAACGAGACGGTTGATGTTGTTTCTCACTTCCTTAAGAACTCTAATGTCCTCAAGCTTCAAGAGTGCCTGATGAGCCCCAATTATGTTCAGGATGTCGACTATTTGCTCACCCTCCTTGATGTATACCACATAGTTTTCCTTCCTCTGAATTATTTTTGACGTCAAGTCAAATGAATTTATTATGTCCCTGAGGTTTTCTGCGTGGCTCTCGTGATTTGTGACAAACTCCAGATGATAGGTTTTTTCCGGATTGCTTAGTGATCCACCACCAAGAAATGACCCCCTTATATAGCTCCTTCTGCAACACCGGCTGGATATAAGCTCTGCTGGCATCTCGTAGCTTGGGTCAAAAAGATTCTTCCTGTCCTTTGTTATAAATCCTACATCATCAAGGACTCTTTGGGAAATTTCTTGATCATGAATAACGATCAGATAATTGTTGTTCTTCTTCAGCTGTTTGTTTCTTCGTACCATAACTTCGATCTCTGTATGGTATAAAAGCTTAAGTATAGAAAAGATCCTTCTTGCTATGGCTGCATTTTCAGTAGTAAACTTTAGGTTTATATTCTGCATCCCGGTAATCTGGATAGATCCATTCATCCTTACCAATGCTGACAGCTCCGCTAAGGCACAGCAGCTGCTCTCTATGTTTATTCTCGACAGTTCATTCTTCGTTGTTGAAGAGAATGACATGAAATCACCTCGTTTGCTTCAGTATTTCTATTCCCTTCAGAATAACCTTTCTTTCATCCGAATACCTTACAAGATCCTTTGCCTTGTCCATATGAACGAACCTGGCGTCCACAAAGCCTTCCTTGCGTTGAGGTACACAGTCCATGGAGCCTGTTCTCATAAGATACCAATGGACCGTCTTATAAACGACCTCATCCTCTCTGAGATTCTTGTACTTGTAATTGACCTCACCTATATATTCTATGACCTCACCCTTGACCCCGGACTCCTCCAGGACTTCTCTAAGAGCTGCAGTCTTAAAGGTTTCTCCTTTTTCAAGTCTTCCCTTAGGAAGGACCCAGTCTCCGTTGTACTTCTTCAATAGAAGTATAGTATTGCCGAATACCACCACTCCTCCAGAGCTTACCTCTACCATTGATACCACTCCCAATAGCCCATTTTGATCCATATCATATTAATTATACAACATTTCATCAGCGTTTTGTAAACATTTTCACAGATAATAGCCCCTTGAGTACATTTTGGGTATAATGTATTTATTATAGTGAAGGAGGATATTTATGTATATAGAAATGAATGAAATAGTTGAAAAACTTGCAGGTCTTCTTAAGATTCCAAGTCCAACCGGCGATACCTCTGCAGCAATAGATTTTGTCGGAAATCTTTTTAGGGAGCTGGGGATTAAGACCGTCCTAACCGGTAAAGGTGCGCTGATCGCTACTATTCCAGGAAATGATACTTCTAAGTCCGTAACCTTGTCAGGCCATGTCGATACTCTTGGCGCTATGGTCAAGGAAATAAAGGATAATGGAAGATTAAAGCTGTCGCAGCTCGGAGGCTATATTATGAGTACGGTTGAGGGAGAGCACGTTCAAATTTCGACTCTTGACGGTAAAAAGTATACAGGAACCTTGATCATAACCAAAGCTTCCTCACATGTTCATGGTGACGAAACCAGAACTCTTGACAGAACGACCTCAAATATGGAGGTCCGACTGGATGAGGTTGTTTCAAATCGTGAGGATGTTGAGTCATTGGGAATCCAGGTCGGCGATTTCGTAAGCTTTGATCCAAGGGTAGTGGTCACTCCATCAGGCTTCATCAAATCGAGACATCTTGATGACAAGGCAGGAGTAATAGCGATATATGGCATTGCAAAACAGATCATAAATGAAGGACTATCTCCAAAGTTTACAACCCATTTCTTTATAAGCAACTACGAAGAGGTCGGTCATGGTGCATCTGCTGCAATACCTGATGATACCTTCGAATTTATAGCTGTTGACATGGCAGCTCCCGGGGAGGGGCAGACCTCAGATGAGTTCTCGGTTACCATATGTGCAAAGGATAGCACAGGCCCCTATGATCTGGAGCTTAGAAAGAGGCTGGTTGAGCTTTGCAAAGCAAATAATATTCGCTACAAGATGGATATTTACCCATATTACGGCTCCGACGGATCCGCAGCCCTAAGATCCGGCTACGACTTAAAGGTCGGATTGATAGGACCAGGTGTGGATGCGTCCCACTCCTTTGAGAGAACACACAGGGATGCCATAGAAGAGACCATAAAGCTTGGAGTTGCATATTTGACCGAAAAGTAGTTAGGTGAAAATTCCCGATTCACTTTCACTAATAACAATTATAGAGATTCACGATATAAAAGATCCTTCGTTCCTCTCAGATTGACAGTTCATTATCATTCTGAGTATAACGAAGGACCTTTTTTTTGAGATCCCTCTACTTCAGTCGGGATGACAGAAATAAGTCATTTCAAGTGTTACAAAGGATCCTTTTTTACTATCAATTGTGAAATGTGAATTATGAATTGTGAATTGATTATACCAGCTTTATGAGCATATCGCTTAAAAGGTCTGTGTCGTGGCGTATATATTCATTTTTCACATCTATGAGCTTGCCCTCGATTAGCTTGATTCCTCTCTTATTGAGCTCTTTTTCCTCACCCTTTTGGATGCACACAGGAACTGCTCCATCGCTTCCGTACCTTGTTAAAACATCATTAGGTATACTTTCGGTATTGGCTATTACATAATCCAGAAATCCATCCATAGAGTGCCTGATTATCGCATCCACATGCTGGATGACTCCGTACCCGTCGGTTTCGCCTGGCTGAGTCATTACATTACACACATAAACTACTGGTGCTTTTGCCTTATTTATATGAAGGACCATATTTTTTACCAACAGATTGGGGATCACGGAAGTGTATAAGCTCCCTGGTCCCAGTACTATAAGGTCTGCTTCCTTGATAGATTTGACCGCCTCCACAAGCGGATAAGATCTCTCCGGTGTCATTGTCATCCGGGCTATACTCGTACCCCTCGCCTTAGCTATTTCAGGTATCATAGACTCTCCCTCAACTATCGTGCCATCCTCAAGCTGTGCAATGAGTCTTGCATTGGCGAGAGTTACTGGCAGTACCTTACCTGTTATGGAAAGTACGTTGCTCGTCTCTTTTATGGCCTTTTCGAAGCTGCCATGTATCTCGTTCATTGCTGCAATAAACAAATTCCCAAAGCTTTGTCCCTTAAGCACGCCCTCAGAAAATCTGTGCCCTAAAAGTTTTGCCATATTGGGTTCAGTGTTTGCAAGTGCCAGAAGACAAGATCTTATATCGCCGGGGGGCAACATGCCAAGATCTTCTCTAAGCCTCCCGCTTCCTCCTCCATCATCAGCTACTGTTACAATTGCTGTAATATTTTCTGTTTTTTCCTTCAAGCCTCTCAACAGCACCGATAATCCGGTACCTCCGCCCAACACCACTACCTTAGGCTGTGTCTTTGATTTGTTCAATATCTTATCCATAATCTATTTCCCTTCATTATGCTTTACAAATCTCTATGGTCAACAACAGCCCTGTGCCCATCAGCCTTAAGGAGCCCTGCTATCCTTTCCGCTATGGCGACTGATCTATGCTTGCCGCCAGTGCAGCCAATACCTACCACCAACTGTGTCTTGCCTTCTTTGATATAATATGGAATGAGAAATTCAAGCAGATCCATTGTCTTTTCAATAAATAATTGTGTTTGAGGCCAACTGAAAACGTAGTCTCTTACGTTATTCTTTAATCCTGAGAATTCCTTCAGCTCGGGAATGTAGAATGGATTAGGCAGGAACCTGACGTCAAAAACAAGGTCCCCGTCCAGGAGGATCCCGTTCTTAAACCCGAAGGATGTTACTGATATGCTAAGCTTGCTCGCTTCCTCGCCCTCCATAAATATACGTGTCATCTCTTCCTTGAGCATTCCAAGGTTCAACTTGGTTGTGTCAATTATATAGTCTGCTCTACTCTTGACTTGCTTAAGTGCATCACGCTCAGCAGCTATACCATCCAGGAGATTCCCTTCAGGATTCAATGGATGAGGCCTTCTAAGCTCCTTATACCTTTTAATTAAAGTGTCATTGCCTGAATCCAGAAATAATATCTTGAAACCGATCCCCATAGCAGTGAGCTGGTCCAAACCCTGGAAAAGAGTCTCAAAGAATTCCCCGCCTCTTATATCGACAACGACGGCAACCTTTTTTATCTCCTTTGTCGATTTGTGGGTTAGCTCCGCAAATTTGGAAAGGAGTGCTGGCGGCAAATTGTCCATGCAGTAATAGCCCATGTCCTCCATAACCTTCATCGCCTGTGACTTCCCCGCTCCTGACATACCGGTAATTACTACAAATTCCATCCCTATCACCTCTCCTATCCATCTGCCCAAGCTTAATGGGCGATATTCACTATCCTATTTAAGTCTATACCAGATTCCTCAGTCTTTTTTATACCCCTACCAACCTCACCAACATTTGCTGGATCATGTGCATCGCTATTAAGATACAGCATTACGGGAATATCCTTGATCAGCTCAAGACTTTTTACTGACAATTCGTCGTGCTTGGAGCTTATTTCCAAAGCTGTCCCAATTCGAGCAGCTTTTTTTGCGACCTCGACAATATCAATTTTAGCCTTTGAGCCGGGATGGGTTATTATATTAATGGGATACCTGTCCATAGCCTTGATATATGCTTCAGTCATTCTTTCAACGGATCCCTCCATAGTGCCTGCAAACAGCTTGGCAAGCTGAGGTGTAACATATAAACCAAGAGCATCCGATATGCTTCCCGGAGTTGCTCCGTAGTGGTACCCCATAAGAAGGATGTCCAGTTGCTTTATTATACCTTCATCTACGTCAAGTTCACCATCCAATCCCACCAGATTCGATTCAAGCCCAAGTAGTATACTAAGTCCTTTAGGTTCATAAATTTCTCGCAACCTTATGATCTCTTCTTTCATTATAGGAAGATTTTCAAGCCTAAGTCCGTATAGGTAATGACCCGGCCCATGCTCGCTGATAACTATTGTCTCCAAGCCCTTCGCATATGCTTCTGCAACATTCTCCTCTATTGTACCCTTTGCATGTGTTCCTTTCCTTTTGAATCCACTGCTGTATATGGTGTGAGTATGATAGTCACCCTTAAGACGGATCATCAGTCTTCACCTGCCAGCTTGATCTCCATTTCCAGTTCAACCTCAAATTTGTCCCGTACGGTTTTTCGTACCACTTCTATAAGCTCCAAAACCTCTTTGCAGGTTGATTTACCTCTGTTTACAACGAAGCCGCAATGTTTTTCTGAAACCTGAGCATCTCCGTGCCTCAAGCCTCTCAGCCCGGAATCTTCAATCAGCTTACCTGCGAAGTATCCCTCCGGCCTCTTAAATGTGCTGCCAGCACTTGGCATTTCAAGTGGCTGCTTTGATGTCCTTTGAACGGTAAGCTCTTTCATTTTCCCATCTATTTTTGTATAATCGCCTTTTTTAAGCTTTATGGCAACATCCAGAACTATAAGATCATCCCTTTTGACTCTGCTGTTTCTATAGTCAAATTCCATCTCATGCCCACTAAGCTGGAGCTTCCTCCCATATTTATCAATTGCTCTTACCAGAGTCACCACATCCTTCATCTCTCCTCCGTAAGCACCTGCGTTCATAGAGATTGCCCCACCTATAGTCCCAGGTATACCGCTTGCGAACTCCAGGCCCTCCAGTGATTCTCTTAGAGCTGCTTTACTTACTGCAGTCAACAGAGCACCTGCCTGAGCATAAATAGTATCGTCATCGATCCGGACATGATCAAATCCGTCATTGATCTTAAGTACTACTCCTCTGATCCCACCATCTTTAACCAGCAGGTTTGAACCATTACCCATAATGAATAAAGGTACATCTCTCTCTCTTGATACCCTTAGAGCTTTTTCCATCTCCTCCTCAGATGTTATCCTTATGAGGACATCTGCTGGTCCACCTATCTTAAAGGATGTATGGGCTGACATTGGCTCATCAAATCTAATGTCCACAAAGTCTTGTTCATCGAATAATTTCATATATTTATTCATTTTGTATTATCACCCTTTGTTAAATATTGCATTCTGCTCTATATTATACCACATAGAAGGGTCTTTAACTAAAAAAGCTGCCGCCCGAAGGTGACAGCTCAGTGTAATTAGTCTCTTGCCATTCTCTTGTATACTTCGTATCTTGCCTTAGAAGCAACCTCAGCTGCTTTGTAGAGCATCTCAGCTTCCTCTGGGAATGAAAGCTTAAGTGAAGTATATCTGACCTCTGAATCAAGGAAGTCAGTAACCGGTTTTGTCGGCTCCTTGGAGTCAAGCACAAACGGATTCTTGCCTTCATCAGATAGTCTTGGATCGAATCTGTATAGGTGCCAGTATCCTGTGTCAACTGCAAGCTTTTCTTGCTTAATAGTGGTTCCCATACCTGATTTGATTCCGTGGTTAATACATGGTGCATATGCAATAACAAGTGATGGACCGTCATAGCTCTCTGCTTCCTTAAGAGCCTTGAGAGTTTGGTTCATGTTAGCTCCCATTGCAACCTGAGCTACGTATACGTACCCATAGGTGGCAGCTATCATACCAAGGTCTTTCTTTCTTATTTTCTTACCTGAAGCTGCAAACTTAGCTACAGCTGCAGTTGGAGTCGACTTGGATGACTGTCCTCCTGTATTTGAGTAAACCTCAGTGTCGAATACAAGAACGTTGATGTCCTCACCAGATGCCAATACGTGATCAAGTCCGCCGAATCCGATGTCATATGCCCAACCGTCTCCTCCAAAGATCCACATTGATCTCTTGATAAGGTAATCCTTAAGCTCAGTTATAAGCTCGATTGCTGCATCTGCTTTTTCATTTCCGAACTTAACGTCAAGTCTTGGCAGTATCATTCCAGCAGCTGCTTTTGAGGCATTTGCATCGTTCATTCCTGCAAGCCATGCATTGAAATGCTCGTTAAGCTCTGAATCTACTCCAGCTGCCAGGAAATCTTCCATGGCAAGCTTTATTTTTTCCCTGATCTTCTTGACTGCTACTGCCATACCGTATCCAAATTCAGCATTGTCTTCGAACAGTGAGTTAGCCCATGATGGTCCTCTTCCGTCCTGACCTGCACAGTAAGGAGTAGCGGGAGCACTCGCTCCCCAAATCGATGAGCATCCAGTTGCATTGGCGATCATCATTCTGTCTCCAAACAACTGAGTTACAAGTTTGGCATAGGGAGTTTCTCCACAGCCTGCGCAAGCTCCTGAGAACTGAAGAAGTGGTTGCTGGAATTGAGTGTTTTTCAATATATTGGTTTCAAATCTGTCGCCTTTGTTCTTTACAGTCATTGCAAATTCCCAATTCTTGGAGTGTACTTCGTACTCTTCCTCGAATGGAGTCATTACAAGAGCCTTCTCCTTTGCAGGACATACATCAGCGCAGTTTCCGCAGCCTGTACAATCCAATGGAGAAACCTAGATCCTGTACTCAAGCCCTTCAAAGCCCTTGCCTGTAGGAGCGAGAGTCTCGAAGGTTTCAGGTGCTTTTGCCTTTTCATCTGCATCGACAAGTATAGGTCTTATTACTGCATGTGGACAAACATATGAACATTGGTTACATTGGATACAATTTTCCTTGATCCAATGTGGTACGTCAACAGCTATGGCTCTCTTCTCGAATTCAGAGGTGCCATGCGGGAAGGTACCGTCTTCTCTTCCAACAAATGTGCTTACTGGAAGGTCGTCTCCCTCTTGTCTGTTCATAGGCTCTACTACATTCTTTATAAAGTCAGGAACTTCCTTAACTTCAGCCTTTTCATCCACAGCATCCTTCCAGGAAGCCGGAACTTCTATCTTGACCAGGGCGTCGATACCCTTGTCTATTGCTGCATAGTTCATATTGACTATCTTCTCGCCTTTCTTGCCGTAATCCTTGATAACTGATTTCTTAAGGTGCTCTACGGCAACTTCCATTGGAAGTACCTTGGAAAGCTTGAAGAATGCGGACTGCATGATCATGTTGGTTCTTCCGCCAAGGCCGATTTCGACAGCAATCTTTGTAGCGTTTATAGTATAGAAATTGATCTCGTTCTCTGCAATGTATCTCTTCATTGAAGCAGGAAGGTTCTCTTCAAGCTCCTTCTCGTCCCATAGACAGTTCAGAAGGAAGGTTCCACCCTTCTTAAGTCCCTTCAGCAGGTCATAGCTGTGTACATAAGACTGCTTGGAGCAGGAAATGAAGTCAGCGTTTGAAATCAGATAAGTCGATTTTATCGGGCTGCTCCCAAATCTCAAGTGGGAGATAGTAACTCCTCCTGATTTCTTTGAGTCGTACGCGAAGTACCCTTGTGCATACATATCCGTGTCGTCACCTATGATCTTGATGGCGCTCTTATTAGCTCCAACAGTTCCGTCAGATCCGAATCCCCAGAATTTGCATTGGATTGTTCCCTCTGGTTCAGTTTCGATTATCTCATCAACTGGAAGTGAAAGGTTAGTTACATCGTCAACTATACCTACTGTGAACCCGTCCTTTGGATTTTCAGCTTTAAGATTCTTAAATACTGCAAGAATCTGTGAAGGCGTTGTATCCTTTGAGCCAAGTCCGTATCTACCGCCAACTATGATAGGCTGATCCTTCTTGGTGTAGTACAGGTTTTTGATATCCAGATAAAGTGGCTCGCCAAGCGCTCCCTTTTCCTTAGTCCTGTCAAGTACAACTATTCTCTTCACGGATGAAGGCATTACATCGAAGAAATATTTCTCTGAGAATGGTCTGTAAAGGTGTACCTTCATCAAACCAACCTTCTCGCCTTTAGCCATCAGGTAGTCGACTACCTCTTCAGCTGCCTCTGTTACAGAGCCCATGGCCACCATTACATATTCAGCCTCAGGGTGTCCGTAGTAATTGAACGGTTTGTAATCTCTTCCGGTTATCTTGTTTATTTCCTTCATGTAGTCATTTACCAGATCCGGTACTGCAAGGTAGTATGGATTTGAGGCCTCTGCAGCCTGGAAGTAGATATCCGGATTTTGTGCAGTTCCTCTTGTTACCGGGTTGGCAGGGTTCAAAGCCCTGTTTCTGAATTCTTTAAGAGCATCCCAATCGAGAAGCTTCGCAAGGTCATCATACTCCATAACCTCAACCTTCTGAATCTCGTGGCTTGTTCTGAATCCGTCGAAAAAATGAAGGAAGGGAACTCTTCCTTTTATTGCGCAAAGGTGAGCTACTCCGGCAAGATCCATAACTTCCTGAACTGAGCCTGATGCCAGTAATGCAAAGCCTGTTTGTCTTGTAGCCATTACGTCCTGATGATCTCCAAAGATGCTGAGTGCATGTGAAGCCAATGCTCTGGCTGACACATGGAATACTGCCGGCAGAAGTTCTCCAGCCATTTTGTACATATTAGGAACCATCAATAAAAGTCCCTGAGATGCTGTGTATGTAGTGGTCAAAGCTCCTGCCTGAAGTGAGCCATGAACTGCTCCTGCTGCTCCAGCCTCTGACTGCATCTCTGTTACCAATACCTTTTGCCCAAAAATATTAGTCTTGCCATGTGCAGACCATTCGTCTACTGATTCGGCCATGTTCGATGATGGTGTGATAGGGTATATCGCAGCTACGTCTGTGAAGGCGTAAGATATATACGCTGCAGCTGTGTTACCATCCATGGTCTTCATAACTTTACCCATGTATAGTACCTCCTTGATATGGTATATGGTTGATAAAATGTAAGAGGGCATTGCCCTCCTGAATTTGTTAAAAAATCCGCTATCATATTTAAGTATATTAAACAATGAAATGGATGTCAACTTAATATTCCTTCATATTTAGCCTGTCAAGAGCGCTTAATTCCTTGCATGCTTGTTGGCTTTCCTCTCCTGTATAGATTTGCTCACTCTTTCGTTAAGCTCCTCTGCAGCATTGTATCCAAGCCTCTTTTGGCGGTTGTTTTTTGCAGCGACCTCGACGATCATAGCTATGCTTCGACCGGGCTTTACAGGAATTGTAACCTTTGGCAGCTTTATGCCAAGTATCTCAATAGTCTCCTCCTCGAGGCCCACTCTGTCATACTCCTTGTCCGGATTCCATGCCTCCAGCTCTACGACCATATCCAAATAATCGTACTGCTTCACTGCACTTATTCCATATAGCCTTTCAATATCGAGTATTCCTATCCCTCTTATTTCAAGGAAGTATCGCGTCAATTCAGGGCAAGAGCCTCTAAGTGTATCTTCCACCCTTTTTATCTCGACAATATCGTCAGAGATCAGTCTGCAGCCTCTGGTAATAAGGTCAAGAGCAGTTTCGGATTTACCGATTCCTGATTTCCCTGTCAACAGTACTCCTACTCCAAATACCTCGAGCAAAACTCCATGAACACTTGTTTCAGGCGCTAATTTTAGCCCCAGGTAAGAAACCAACTCACCTATTACCTTCGAGGTGGTCTTCTCACTATAGAGGAGCGTCTTGTTGTATTTCTTCGAAAGCTCTATCAATTCCGGGAAAACCTCGTTCCCTCTTGTTACTATTATAACAGGGATAGGATATTGAATGAACTTCTCCAGTACGTCAAGTCGATTGGATTCATCCATATCCCTCAAAAAATGCCACTCTGCACTTCCAATGACCTGAACCCTCTCGGGAACGAATTTTTCATAGTAACCTGCCATCTGAAGTCCAGGCCGACTGATATCAGTGGTCTCAATCCTTACATATTCAACATCGTCGGAGACATATATGCGTTCAAGTCCAAGTTCATTTATCAAATCGATCAATAAAACGTGATCCATAGGCATTCTCCTTTACATCCCCTCTGGCGGTCTATGTGGTATAATTGCAGCTGCCAGAAAATACATCACTATACCGCCTATAAAGGCTGTCGGCAAAAGCAGAAACACCCAGCCAAGTCTTATCAGCGTGGAGTCTATTCCGAAATACTCTGCAATGCCACCACATACCCCTGCGATTTTTTTGTCAGTATCAGACAAGTAAAGCCTTTTATCCATTGCTATTCCTCCTTCTTTCTAAAGTGAGCCAGAACACTTTCAGCAGCCCGTACATTCATTCCCTTGACCTCGCATAGCTCCTCCAAGGTTGCTTCCTTGATTTTGGATATGCTTTGAAAATGCTTTAAAAGCTCCACTTTTCTCTTCTCGCCTATCCCCGGGATCCCGTCTAATTCAGATCTGAACATGTCCTTGGTTCTAAGACTTCTATGATAGCTTATGGCAAAACGATGAGCCTCTTCCTGGATCCTGTAAACCAGTTTGAATGCAAGGCTATCCTTGTCAAATGAAATTTCCTCATTATTATAGATCAATCCTCTGGTTTTGTGGAATTGATCCTTAACCATTCCACATACAGGGATATCTACGCCCATTTGATCGAGAAGCGACTGGACCCTGTTTACCTGACCCTTTCCTCCGTCTATCATTATTATGTCCGGGAGAAGTGAGAATCCATTTTTATTCTTAATGCTTTCCTCTCCTTCTTTATCAGCAAGTCCTCTAAGAAACCTTCTCTCCAGGACCTCAGCCATGCTTCCGTAATCGTCAGGAGTGCTAAAAGACCTTATCCTAAACCTTCTATAGTCGGATTTCTTAGGCTCACCTTTCTCGAATACTACCATAGACCCAACTGATCCTATGCCGCTTATATTTGATATGTCGAAGGCTTCCAGTCTTTCTGGCCTATCCTCCAGACCCAGGTTAATTTGCAGTTCCTCAAGTGCCTTAAGGTTTTCCCTGTGTTTTCGGAGGAATTTATCTCCATATTTATTTAGCATTTCCAGTGCATTCTCCTTAGCCATGCGTATCAGCTGAGACTTTTCTCCCTTGGAAGGCACCTGGATCGAGACCTTTGATCCTCTCATGCCGGACAGCCATTTTTGGATGGAATCATTGTCTTCAAGAGCTACCTCAAGGAGAAGCTCCTTTGGGATGTATGAGGCGCCCATATAGAACTGCTTAACAAAAGCTTCCATAATCTCACTTCTGTCCTCGATATATGAGTCTTCCATTATATAATGCTCTCTCCCAACTATCTTTCCATCTCTTATGAAGTAAACCTGAACGACTACCTCTTCGACTCCTCTTGCCATTGCAATGACATCCTGTTCTACATTTGATGCAGTATCTACTCTTTGCTTCACATGGAGCGTCGTAAGTGCCTGTATCTGGTCACGGAATGAGGCCGCGGCCTCAAAATTAAGTTCCTGAGAAGCTCTTTGCATTTTTTCCTCAAGCATTTTCACTATGCTGTCATCCTTTAGATTCAGAAAATCCAACACTTTATCTATCATCTCATTATATAAAGCTTCATCAACATTTCCCCTGCATGGACCAAGACATCTGCCTATGTGGTAATTCAAGCATGGCTTGAATCGCTGCCCCTCCTTGTCAAGGTTTAGGCGGCAATTTCTGATGGGAAACGTCCTCTGAAATATCTCAATCGCTTCATTGACAGCTGTGGCGCTTGGGTATGGCCCAAAATACTTCGCTCCATCCTTTTCTATCTGTCTTGTTTTCAGGACTCTGGGATACCTCTCCTGGACTGTTACCTTTATATATGGGTACTGTTTGTCATCCCTTAAAAGTATATTGTACTTAGGTTTGTTGCGCTTGATAAGGTTTGCCTCCAAAACCAGAGCTTCAACCTCATTATTAACTATAATATACTCGAAGTCCTTGATATTCATAACCATGCTGGCAACCTTTGGAGAATGATTGCCAGAAGCCTGAAAATACTGGCGTACTCTCTTTTTAAGCGAGATCGCTTTCCCAACATATATGATTTCTCCCGATTTATCCTTCATTAGATAAACTCCCGGGAGGTCTGGAAGCTGTTTTAGTTGTTCGCTGAAATCTGCCACATTATCACCTTTATCTATTGATAGCTCAATTATACCACAAACACCTGACAATCCAATAATCTACGGAAACCTGTCATCTTAAACTTTGCATTTGTCCAAAGAAGATTGGAGGCTATCAGTTTTGAGGACATTTCCTGGCCAAGCGGCCGTGAGTGGTCCGAAAAACTATCTAACCTCCAATTTATATCAATAAAAGCTTCTTATTTACAATCATTTAACTAAATTACTTATTCCTTAGATCTCTCTTGTCTTTTCTCTTAACCAATCCTTTACATCTTCATCTAAGTGCGGGCTCAGCTTTTCATAAACATTGTTGTTGTAGTTGTTCAACCATTCCGCTTCATTCGGGGTCAATAGTTCCTTATCGACACACTTAGTATCTATATAGCACCATGAAAGCATATCGAAGCCGTAAAACTGACCTGAATCTGTTTTAATGTCCTCTTTAACTACAACTACATTCTCTGTACGTATCCCGTGCTTTTTTTCCTTATAAATGCCAGGCTCGATCGTCACTACCATACCTGGCTCCAGGGCTACACTATTTGGCATGGGCGCTATCCTGTGAGGCCCTTCATGTACATTGAGCAAATAACCTACACCGTGGCCTGTTCCGGATTTATAATCCTCTCCCTCCATCCATAGGGGGTGTCTTGCAAGAACATCCAGCGCATGACCTGAGCTTCCTTGTAAAAACCTTGCAGAAATAAGATTTATATGCCCTTTGAGGACAAGCGTGAAATCTCTTTTCTCCTCTTGGGTAACGTCTCCTAATGCAATAGTCCTTGTTATATCAGTTGTCCCGTTTAGGTATTGTCCGCCTGAATCTAGAAGGAAAAGGCCCTCTTTCCCCAGGACAGCATTGTTATCCTCTGTAGCAGAATAATGCATCATGGCAGCATTTGGTCCATATGCAGCTATTGTTTCAAAGCTTGGTTCGATAAAATCCTCCATCCCTTTTCTGAACTGAAGAAGCTGGTCTGATGCATCCATCTCAGTGATTTCTGTTTTACCGAGGTTGTTGTGAAGCCAGTGGAAGAATTTAGTTAAAGCTACTCCATCCTTTACATACGCCAATCTCTGGTTTTCTATCTCGGTCTTGTTCTTGACCCCTTTAGGGAGAGTTGTTAGATTTGGTTTTTCAATTATCGTACATCCTTCAGGTATAGAGCTGAAAAGCCATCTGTTTATCCTCTCTTTATCCAGAACAATGGATCTGTCTTTGCTGATCGATGCTATATCATCAGCAACTAAATCATATTGTCTGCATTTTATTCCCTGCTCTCCAAGAAATATCGCCGCTTCATCATCCAGCTTATCCATATCAAGATACAATATTGCAGTTTCATGAGATATAAGGGCATATGACATTACCACTGGGTTGTACTTTACGTCCCCACCTCGGATGTTGTAAAGCCATGCTATGTCATCAAGACTGCCCAGCAAGAAATAATCCGCTCCGAGGCCCTTCATTTCTTCTCTTATTTGAATCAGTTTATCTTTGGCGGACTCTCCGGTATACTTCACATCAAGACACATAAGTTTATTTTTGGAAAGCTCTGGTCTGTTTTCCCAAATAATTCCTACCAGGTCCTCTCCATCATAAATCATTGGTTCGATCTTATCTAAGTCATCCAGCACCGATTCAACAAATCCCTGGGATACTATCTTACCATTCAAGCCTATAGTAGCACCTTTATTTAGCTTTTCCAGTAGCCACTGTTTATAGGTTGGATAACCGGGAGTGTTCATTTTATATAGGACAAATCCAGTATCCCTGATCTGGTTCTCTGCTTGAATAAAGTATCTTCCATCAGTCCATAGGATGGCTTCGTCCATTGTCACGACTGCAGTCCCTGCTGATCCCGTGAAACCTGTCAGGTAGGCTCTCCCTTTGTAATGATCTGCAACATATTCAGATTGGTGAGGATCTGATGTAGGTTCTATATAAGCATCCAGTCCTCTTTCCTTCATTAGGTTTCTAAGTGCTTCAAGTCTATTAGTTGTCATGTTGTCTAACGCCTCCCTTATTAGATTCCTGCTTGATCAATAATCCTGCAACTGCCATGCCCGAGATCCCTGCAATGAGCTTAGAGACGATAAAGGCATTGACTGAGGACGGTGAAACCGAAGATACATAGCCCAACTGGCCACCGAGAACAAATGCCCCACTAACTGAAAATGCAGCGTTCAGCATTTTGCCTTTCCAGTTCATTTCATGATAAACACCCATCATAGGGAGACAGCTGGCAAGTGATGAAAATAGGCCAAGTATCGAGTACTCATCAAGTCCAAATCTTGTTGATGCTCTCTTAAGCACCCTTGATAGCCTCCTCTGCAAAAAGTACAGCATAGGATAAGCACCAGATAAAACAACTGCAATCGTGAATACTAGCATTACTGCTTCCTCCAAGGGCAGCATACCCTCTACTATCACATGCCCTGTTGAATAGCTGTAAATGCTGAGGAGAAGTCCAAATGTACTCAGGCCTAAAACCAGCTTTCCAACCATGCTAAAAACAGATACCATCTTATCCTGGAACCTTATTAATCCATATGCTATAAGTGCTGAAAACACTATCACCGGAAGTAGATTCAAAATGACCTCAACAGCTGAAATTTTCAACATAAAGCCTGCAATCACCATACCGACAGGTACAGTTACTATCCCTGCCAGGATCCCTTTTGCAAAGTATTCGAAGTCCCTTACAGATATAAGGTTGGTTGCTACAGGCACCGAAAAGGAAATTGTAGCTCCCAGAGTGGATGCAAGTATAACTCCGTTGAATGCTACCATGTTTTCGCTCCTGGCTATCTCCAGACTTGTATTATATGCTCCCAGGTCTGTTGCCAATATGCTGCCGATAAATACTGATGGATCTGTGTGAAGCAGATTTGCCAACGGCAGGAGTATGGGAGTTGCAGCTGATGCAATTATGGGTGATAGGCTGTAAATCCCGATTATGGTTAGGGCAAGACCTCCCATCGCCTTGAAACCTTCGTCGAACTTGACTCCCAAACCAAATTTGTTGTTAAGCAGCTTGTCGATCCCAGCCAATATCGAAAACGCCAGCATTGCGTAAAGCATCAAATTTCCTCCAGATCTGAAATATTCAAGGATATTATACTATAAGGGTCAGGAAAACGCCAGGGGAAAGGAGTTATGGGAATGGGGTTAGGCATTAGGCAATTAGCGATAGGCGATCGGCGGCAATGGGGGCAGACGACCCTGTCTTGCCGAAAGAAAAGATCCCTCGACTACGCTCGGGATGACAAAAGTGCTGTCATTCTGAGGCTCGCCGAAGAATCTAAGATTTTGCTGCCTGCTGTCTACTACCTACTAACAGCTGTTTTTCATTACTTATCGCTTAATTTATACCAAAATTTTTCTTAAAAAATCCTGAGTTCTAGGGTTCTTTGGATCATTAAAAAGCTCCTTGGGCGTCCCCTGTTCAAGCATGACACCTTCGTCCATGAATATCACCCTGTCGCCAACCTCTTTGGCAAAGCCCATCTCATGAGTGACTACTACCATTGTCATTCCCTCGCGTGCAAGCTCCTTCATTACCTCCAGTACTTCGCCGACCATTTCGGGATCCAGCGCGGATGTAGGTTCATCGAAAAGCATGACCTCAGGATTCATTGCCAAGGCTCTAATAATCGCAATACGTTGTTTTTGACCTCCTGAAAGCTGGTTTGGGTAGGAATCTGCCTTTTCCTCAAGCCCAATTCTTTTTAGGAGCCTCCATCCGATCCCCTCGGCATCGGCTTTGGACATCCTTTTCACCTGGATCGGAGCAAGGGTGATATTCTCCATAACTGTCTTGTGCGGGAACAAATTGAATTGCTGGAATACCATACCCATCTTTTCACGCTGTTTGTTTATGTCATTGCTTTTATCAGTTATATTGACTCCATCAAGTAGTATCTCTCCGCTCGTTGGCTCCTCAAGCAGGTTCAGGCATCTAAGGAAGGTGCTCTTGCCTGAACCGCTGGGGCCTATTATGACGACTACTTCGCCGTCGTTAATAATTTCACTTATGTCCTTAAGGACATGAAGGCTGCCAAACTTTTTATTTAGGTTAATTGTTTGTATCACCGGCACGCAGCCTCCTTTCGAAAATTCCCAATAGCTTTGACAGCGAGAATGTTATAACGAAATAAATCAAAGCCGCATATACCAAAGGTATGAATGGCTTATAGGTTATACCCCTCAATGTATCAGCATTGTACATGATATCATGGATCCCCACAACCGATATGATCGCCGATTCCTTAATCAGAACTATGAACTCGTTACCAAGTGCAGGGAGAATGTTCTTAAAAGCTTGGGGAATTATTATGTGCCTCATCGCCATCCCATATGGCATTCCTAAAGATCTGGCTGCCTCCATTTGTCCCTTATCTATTGATTGGATCCCGGCACGGATTATCTCAGCCACATAGGCCGCGCTGTTCAATAGCACTGCTATGGTACCTAATGTCAATCTGCTAAGCTCAAATGGTAAAAACATTGGAAATCCGTAGTAGACTATATATAGCTGTACTAAAAGGGGAGTACCTCTTACTAGCTCGATGTATGAGGTGGAAACTCCTTTTAGTATTTTGTTGTTAGACAGCTTCATCAGGCTTAAAAGAACCCCAACTATAGTTCCGAATATGACTCCAAAGAAGCTTACTCCCAAGGTAACCGTGGTTCCCCTTATAAAATACTTGTAATATTTCATTATAAACTCTATATCAAAGATATCCAAACAAAGGCCTCCTTTTATACATAAAAAGGCAAAAGAGAAGAACTTCTCTTTTGCCGGGGAATATCTTATTCTTCTGCCAGCTCAGTAGCATCTGCTATGAACTGCTCAATTTTACCTTCGTCTATCAGCTTTTGCAGTACTTTGTCTATCTCTGCCAGGAAATCTTCATTCCCCTTATTGACAGCCACTGCAACACCATCTTCCTGGCCTAACACTTGCTCTGCGAGGAAAAGGTCGCTATTTTGCTTAACATAGGCTTTAGCTACCGGCTCAACCAGAATTACTCCATCAACCTTACTATTCTTCAATTCAAGTATAAGATCAGTGATCTTACTAAGCCCAATATACTCAGCTGAAGTGAACTGCTCCATAGCAATTTTTTCCTGAATGGTTGATTTCTGTGCACCTATTTTCTTGCCTGCAAAATCCTCCGGAGTTTTAAGAGTATCGGCATCTGCTGCCTTAACTACGAATCTTTGCTGGGCTTGGTAATAAGGTATTGAAAAATCAACAGATTCCTTACGTTCTTCAGTAGCTACCATACCTGCTATGATGAAATCAATGTCATCAGTAACAAGTGCAGGTAAGAGCCCCTCAAACTTCATATCCACGATTTCCAGTTCCACTCCGATCTCCTCTGCTATAGCTTTTGCTATCTCGATGTCGAAGCCCACAATATGATCCTGACCGTTTATTTCCTTATGGAACTCATAAGGCGGGTAATCTGCTGCAGTCCCAAGTACAATCTTGCCGGAAGCCTTTATTTCTTCAAGCTTGGATTTTTCAGCTGGAGTGTTGCCGCCACTTCCACCGCTGCAACCTGTCAGTGCCAGTACCATCATTGCCAATGCCATTACTAATGCTTTTTTATTATTCATTTTTATTCCTCCTATTATTTAAGTTTCCTGGCTATAATAGTGAGGAACTCCTGTGACCTTTGGAAGTCTTGTCCACAGCTACTGAACCAAACTTCCGTTGGCTCTTGATCAGATATTTTTCTATCAAGATTAAGACCTCCTTCAGTAAAATTTAATATGTTAATCATTATATTCCTGGAGTTTAACAATTGCAATACTTTTTTTGATTTTTATTCGATAATTAAGTGAAGCGGTGAAGGGATGATCAATTTTCTCAGCTTACCAATATCTGTTTGCCCGGGATCAAGCCACTTATCTTCGTCTTCCGGTGATAGAATTACAGGCATCCGGTCATGTATCAGTGCCATTTGCGTGTTGGCATCGGTAGTGAGAATAGTATAAGCCCTGAATCTATTTCCTTCCTTGCTAATAAAGTCTTCGTACAGTCCTGCCATAGAAAAAATGGTTACATCCTCTACACTAATCTTCCTTTTTATTTTTTTGTTATCCTTTTCTTCCCATTCAAAAAAGGCGGTCGCAGGTACCAGACACCTACCTTTTAGGAATGATTTCCTGAAGGTTGGTTTTTCGTGAACTGTCTCTCCACGGGCATTTATCAAAGGCCTTTTCGCATAATGAGGCATAAACCCCCACTTGGCCAATTCAATATTCCGCCCGTCACTTTCTGTAATAATGGGTTGGAAGTCAGTTGGAAATATCTCACTCTTGGTTGTGATTTCCTTTTCAGCTATTATGGCCTTGTACCGCTCGATCAAAAGATCGATATCCGCATCCAAGGCGTACCTTCCACACACTTCTGCTTCACCTATCCTTTCTTAAGTGCCTCCTTCAGGAACTTGCCTGTATAGGACTCCTCGAAGGCAGCTACCTCCTCAGGCGTACCGGTTATGACTACTTGTCCTCCCCTGTCTCCACCCTCTGGCCCAAGGTCGATAACGTAATCCGCAGTCTTTATAACGTCAAGATTATGTTCAATGACGATCACAGTATTATCACCTTCCACCAACTGATTAAGGACTGTTATAAGTTTATGGATATCGGCTGTGTGAAGTCCTGTTGTTGGCTCGTCAAGGATATATACAGTCCTTCCTGTCGCCTTTTTTGAGAGCTCGGTTGCCAGTTTAACTCTCTGAGCCTCTCCTCCCGACAGCTCAGTTGATGGCTGACCGATTTTGATATATCCAAGTCCCACGTCATAAAGGGTTTGGAGTTTACGTTTTAATCTTGGAAGGTTTTGGAAAAATTCAAGTCCTTCCTCGACTGTCATTTCCAGAACGTCGGATATAGTCTTTCCCTTATATTTTACCTGCAGAGTCTCCCTATTATACCGTTTGCCCTTACAAACCTCGCAAGGTACATATACATCCGGAAGAAAATGCATCTCGACCTTTAGTATCCCATCTCCCTTGCATGCCTCGCATCTTCCGCCCTTGACGTTAAAGCTGAATCGGCCTTTATTGTACCCTCTTATTTTAGCTTCATTGGTCATGGAAAATACATCCCTGATAAGATCGAATAAGCCAGTATAGGTTGCAGGATTTGATCTGGGAGTTCTTCCTATTGGATTTTGGTCGATCTCAATGACCTTATCAAGATACTCAAGTCCTGATATCCTGTCGTGAACTCCCGGCCTGACCCGGGCTCCATTAAGGCTATGTGCAAGTGATTTATAGAGTATCTGATTAATAAGGGAACTTTTGCCGGAGCCTGATACTCCAGTGACACAAGTCATGACGCCAATAGGTATTTTAACGTCTATGTTCTTAAGATTATTCTCTGACGCACCTTTTACCTCGATCCATTTCCCATTAACCGGCTTTCTTGTTTTCGGTACCGGGATTTTAAGTTTCCCCGAAAGATAACTTCCAGTTATGGAGTTTGGATTATTCTTGATATCCTCAACTGTACCCTGAGCAACTATATATCCACCGTGGATACCTGCTCCAGGCCCTATATCCACGATCTGGTCCGCTGCATACATAGTATCCTCGTCGTGTTCCACTACTATAAGAGTATTGCCGATATCGGTGAGGTTCCGCAAGGTTTTAAGAAGCATGGAATTGTCTCTCTGATGCAAACCTATGCTGGGCTCATCCAGTACGTAAATAACTCCCACCAGACTTGAGCCTATTTGAGTGGCTAATCTTATTCTCTGGCTTTCACCCCCCGACAGCGATCCTGCTGCTCTCGCAAGGGTCAGGTAATCAAGGCCAACATCCATAAGGAATTGAAGCCTTTCCTTTATTTCCTTCAGGACCTGTTCTGCTATGTGCTTTTCCTTGTCGGAGAGCTTCAGACCGCTGAAAAACCCGATTGACTTTGAAACTGGAAGCTCGGTGGATTCAGTTATGTTAAGTCCATTGATCCTGATTGCCAATACCTCATCCTTAAGCCTTTTCCCTTTGCATGCAGGACAAGGATTTTCAGCCATATACTCCTCTATCTTGTTTCGCATGTAGTCGGAATGAGTTTCCAGGTATCTTCTCTGAAGATTATTTATAACGCCTTCAAATGTACCGGTATATTCCCGTCTTCCCTCATCATCAAAATGACTGAGGAAGGTGAACTTTATGTTCCTTTTGGTGCCATAAAGAAGCTCATCTATGAATTTTGGAGGCGCTTCTGAAAGTGGCTTGTCCATATCATATCCATTATCCTCAGCAAGGGTTTTAAATATCTGATAATAATAGGTATCCTCCGCGGAGTTGCTGAATGGTGCTACTCCTCCCTCATTGACGCTTAGATTCAGGTTAGGCAGTACCAGTTCCTTGTCGATCTCCTTGTGAAAACCCAATCCATTACAAGTAGGACACATTCCAAAGGGACTGTTGAAGGAAAACATTCTTGGCGATATTTCCTCTATTGAGACCCCGCAGTCAGGGCATGAGAGCTTTTGGCTGAAGGTCAATCTCTCTCCCTCTATAACGTCAACCATTACCAGGCCATCACCCAGACCCAGTGCAGTTTCCAGGGAGTCAGAAAGCCTGCCCACTATTCCTTCCCTTACTATCAGTCTGTCGACTACAACCTCGATATTATGTTTTTTGTTTTTATCCAGCTTAATATCTGAATCTATCTCCATAAGCTCTCCGTCGATGAAAAGCCTCATGAATCCGTCTTTTCTTATCTGTTCCAGGAGCTTTACGTGTTCTCCCTTCTTACCTCTGATGACTGGTGCAAGCACCTGTATCCTTGTCCTCTCAGGCAATGACATAACCTTGTCAACCATCTGATCCACGGTCTGGCTTGTGATCTCCTTTCCGCAAATATGGCAATAAGGTATCCCGATCCTTGCATAAAGAAGACGCAGAAAATCGTAAATCTCTGTAACAGTGCCAACTGTCGACCTTGGATTTCTGGATGTCGTCTTCTGGTCGATGGAGATGGATGGTGACAGACCTTCAATATATTCTACATCTGGCTTATCCATTTGTCCAAGGAACTGTCTTGCATAGCTCGACAGAGACTCCACGTATCTTCTCTGCCCCTCAGCATATATCGTATCGAATGCAAGGGATGACTTCCCTGATCCGCTAAGTCCGGTAAACACTATGAACTTTTCTCTTGGGAGCTCAAGGCTGATATTCTTTAGATTATGAACCTTCGCTCCCCTTATTACTATTTTATCCTTTGTCATTTTACCTCAGTCACCTCAGTCTCTGATGCTCTTTCTGAGCTCTATTATCTTATCTCTTATATCTGCAGCTTTTTCGAACTCAAGTGCTTCCGCAGCCTTTAGCATGGCTGCTTCCAAGCCTGATATTATAGCTTCTATCTCTTCCCTGCCCAACTTGCCTTCATATGCAGGCTGATCCTCTGCAACCAAGGTTGCTTCGATGATTTTTCTAACTCCCTTTACAATTGATCTGGGAGTTATATTGTTCTTTATATTATACTCGTGCTGTAGCTGTCGTCTTCGGTTGGTCTCAGATATAGCTCTTTCCATGGAGCCTGTTATTTTATCCCCATACATGATAACTCTGCCCTGAATGTTTCTGGCTGCTCTTCCGATGGTTTGAATAAGAGATGTCTCACTTCTAAGAAACCCCTCCTTATCGGCATCGAGGATGGCTATTAGGGATACTTCTGGCAGGTCCAACCCCTCCCTTAAAAGATTTATACCTACAAGGACATCATGCTTTCCAAGCCTCAGATCTCTAATGATCTCCATTCTCTCAATGGTGTCGATATCTGAATGAAGGTAGGTGACCTTCACACCAACCTCCTTCAAATAATCTGTCAGATCCTCAGCCATCCGCTTGGTCAGCGTAGTAACGAGAACCCTTTCTTCTCTGGTCACAACCGTTCTGATCTCATTTAGCAGATCGTCTATCTGATGAGCTGTCGGCCTTACCTCAACTACAGGATCCAGAAGACCGGTTGGACGTATTATCTGTTCGACCATATTTTGAGCTCTTTCAAGCTCGTAAGGACCAGGAGTAGCTGACACATATACTATTTGTTTTACCAGCTTTTCAAACTCGTCAAATTTTAGTGGCCTGTTGTCAAGAGCTGATGGAAGTCTGAAACCATACTCCACAAGAGTTGTTTTTCTTGACCTGTCTCCTTCGTACATTCCCCTTATCTGAGGTATGGTGACGTGAGACTCGTCTATTATAACCAGAAAATCCTCCGGAAAATAGTCTATGAGTGTATAAGGTCTGCTTCCTGCCTGACGGTCGCTGAGGTGTCTTGAATAGTTTTCGATCCCTGAGCAAAATCCCATCTCTCGTAGCATCTCCAGATCATACCTGGTTCTCTGCTCCAGTCTTTGCGCTTCAACAAGCTTGTCTCTGTCTCTAAGATCTCTTAATCTATCTTCCAGCTCTTTTTCAATGGAAATCAAGGCTCTTTGAACCTTCTCATCCGTTGTGGCAAAGTGGGAAGCTGGAAATATTGAGACATGAGTCCTGTAGCCAAGGACTTCGCCTGTAAGATAGTTCACCTCGGATATCCTTTCGATCTCATCACCGAAGAACTCCACCCTGATCGTATTTTCTGCTGAGGATGCAGGAAAAATCTCCAAGGTATCTCCTCTTACCCTGAAGGTGCCCCTTACAAAGTTTATGTCGTTTCTCATATACTGAATATCTACAAGCCGCCTCATGACATCGTCTCTATCCCGCTGCATGCCGGGTCTAAGTGAAACCACCAGGTTTTCATAATCGATCGGATCTCCCAAACCGTAGATACAGGATACTGAGGCAACAATAATAACATCCCGTCTTTCAAACAACGCCATGGTGGCTGAGTGCCTGAGCTTGTCTATCTGATCATTGATGGATGAATCTTTTTCAATGTATGTGTCTGTCTGGGGAACATAGGCTTCAGGCTGATAGTAGTCATAATAGCTTACGAAATATTCAACTGAACTATTTGGAAAGTACTCTCTGAATTCACTTGCCAGCTGGTATGCCAGGGTTTTGTTGTGAGCTATCACAAGCGTTGGCCGCTGAACTCGCTCTATTATATTTGCCATTGTAAAGGTCTTTCCTGATCCGGTCACTCCCATAAGCACCTGGTCTCTCAGTCCCTTTTCCAAACCCTCTACCAGAGCATTGACCGCCTCTGGCTGATCCCCGGTCGGTTTGTAAGCCGCTTCTATCTTAAAATGGTTCATATTGTCTCCCTCACTCCTTGAACACATGTTCTATTATTATAGTATACCAATCAATTTCAAAAATCCACAGAAATTATGAACTTGTGGAAACTCCCAGCTTAAGGTAAAATTATTGGAGGAGGCGATAACTGCGATGAAGCGCAATTTATTTGCAATACTTATTTTGGCTTTAGCCATCCTCGTTACCGGCTGCTCCAGTACTTATAATGCTGTTAATCAATCGCCTGAGGATCAGGAACCACTATCCCTCGATTATAAGATAGAACAGGTCGTTCTCACAAAGGGATATCAAAATACTGAACCAAAGGTCGAGCTTATTCAAAAAAACAACGAAACCAGGCTGGTTGTATACCCTGGCCTATTAAAGAGTGCAGGTGTCCAGGTTGAGGAAATAACCATGGATGGAGGAAAAATATCTATTTCATTGGTTAACCAGGATAATCCTAATTCTGAATTGGTTATACCCCAAATCACTGTCCACCTCACAGATGTCGATATGTCAAGAGCCGCTGGTGCTGCTTTCTCCATAGTGAACAAGAACTACACGCCTATCAGGGTAAATTATGGAATAGTAGACGTGCTCAACAAGCTAAAAGCCGACATGAAAATCAGCAGCTCAACCAGCCCGCAGGTCAGACTTGTTGAGGATGGGGAAAAGCTGCTCTGGGAAGTCGTATATGAGAATATTTTTGATAGAGACAGTAAAGAGGTGCCGTTAATAAATCTTAAGGCAGTGGTGGATTCAGGATCAGGTCAGCTGGTTATGTCAAGTAAAAGCCTTATCTCATCGCTTGTGGCTGAAGGTAAGGTACTCAGCTTCGATCAGGATCATGGCATGATTTATACAAATGACCTTACTGGTAACAGCGGCAGTTTCACCAGCAGTCTATGGCTATATGATACCACCTGGGGAGAAAAGTATTTCCTATACGGTACTAATAACCGGATCGAGTCGGCGGAATTCAGCCATAATGGAGAGAATATAGCTTTTATTGAAAACGATGGAACTCACTCAATGCTTTATATAATACAGCTTGAGAATATGAAGGTAATAAAGGTTTCCTTACCGGGAGATTTTACTCCTAATAAGGCAGTTTGGGGAGATGGCGATCTGCTCTTTATATCAGAGACACCTGTTTTCGGTAGAACAAGAATCATGAAGTATGACATATTAAATAATAATCTCGATGCATCATATACCTTTGAGCTGCCAATCATAAATCTAACCATTAGCAAAGACACTTTCGCAGTTGCTGAGAGAGATGGCGAAAACACCAACAGAAGACTTCATATCTCCTATGGAGGCGGACCCTTCCAATTGATTGGAATGGGGTGGAATTTGATATCCCTTGATAAAGACAGGATAGGATATCTGGAGCAAGACCAAAAAGTCAACTCCAACGCATTGGTCGTATACGACGCCAAGCAAGGTAAAGAGTCTTATCGTATCCAGCGAAACTTTTCCGCTATCAGCTATGTTGGTGACGATAAGCTGTTGTTAGTCGAGAGGGTCAATGGAGGAAATGACTTCAGCCTTTCAATTTTTGATGTCAAAGATGGTTCTGAGGTTACCTTGGGAAGATCCCAAAGTGAAAAGGTATATTTAAATATGGATTCGGGAGTCCTCCTGGTTGACCTGCTTATTCCCTTCAAATCCGAAATGTCTGAGATCATCTATGCCATTAAGCTGGAAAACCTAAAATGAAAAAGCACCCGCTTGGGTGCTTTTATTCTTGTATGATTTTCTTCAATTCTTCAATAGCCCTTTGGAGCTGATTGTCCTGTTCAAGGTAATCCATTCCGATCCCCTCTGCTTCTTCGCTCAGTTCCACAATAATATCAGGCTCTATACCGATCCCGTGTATGTTTTTATCGGCAGGTGTGAAGTATTCAGACACTGTAAGCTTTATGCCCGACCCATCTGGCAGATCTCTGAGTCTTTGAACAACACCCTTGCCAAAGGTCGTAGTTCCGATCAATATGCCTCTGCCGTTATCCTGGATAGCTCCTGCAAGTATCTCGGAAGCACTTGCACTTCCTTCATTGACCAGTATTACTAAGGGCAGGTCAGTATGCTTGTCATCTGAATAAATATAGTCCTTCTTACCGTTCTTATCCTTTGTGTAGACAATTGTTGCTTCCCCTAATAGCTCATCAGCTATATCTGTGCTGACGTTCATAAGTCCTCCAGGGTTGTTTCTGACATCAATAATAATGCCTTTTATCCCCTGCATTTTCAACCTGTTAAGATGATTTAGAAAATCACTTGCAGTTGGCACATCGAAAGAGGTCAGCCTGATATATCCGATGTCGCCTTCCAGAAGCTCAGACTTTACACTTACAAGCTTAATGATTTCTCTTGTTACTGTCACATCAAAGGTTTCTGTTTCTCCATTGTTGCTTCTCAGGATCGTTATGGTTACATCCGTGTCAGGTTCGCCCCTCATCCTGCTAACTGCCTCATCCATTGTCTCAGCAAAATAATCAACACCTTCTACCCTGATGATCTTGTCTCCGGTTTTGATACCCGCTCGCTCACCTGGCGTATCCTCAATGGGCGAAACAACTGTTATAAGGTTGTCGTCTCCGGGAGTCACTATAATACCTATGCCTCCGTATTCTCCCTCTGTCTCCATGTTGAATTCTTCATACTCGCTTTTCGACATGTATACTGAATAAGGATCGTCCAAAGCTGCTACCATTCCCCGGATCTGACCCTCTCGCAGCGCTTCATCGTCAACTTCTCTTAGATAAAGCTCATCAATAGCCTTCCTCACTGTAACCAGTTTTTCATTATCCTGCTGAAGCTTTTTTAGTACCTCATAATCAGTCTTTGATACCACTATACTGTTTCCCAGTTGAAGGGTTGTGAAGCTTCCCAACCCAAAAGCAATGGCATTTGTGACTATCAGCAATATCAAAAATACTACTATCATTTTTCTCTTGGTCATTTTTACACCCCGGCTCTAAGCAATTTTCAGTCTCCATGTTATTATAACATTTATTTCATATGCAATCATCAAAAAAGAGGAGATCGCTCTCCTCTTCATAATATTCAAAAACAATTCCAAAGCTCAAATCATATGCTTCCATTCAACCAAGGTAAAGGATCCACGTAGGCTCCATCCTTACGTACCTCAAAGTGAAGGTGCGGTCCAGTAGAGTTTCCTGTGCTTCCAGCCTTAGACACCGTATCTCCTCTTTTTACGCTCTGCCCCTCGGAGACAACTAACGCTGAATTATGTGCATAGAGTGTTACGATCCCACCGCCGTGGTCAAGCATTATGACCTTGCCATAGCCTCCAAGCCAGTCGCTGTAGATCACTGTTCCCGCAGCTGCCGCAGTTATGGCTGTACCTGTCGGTGCAGGGATATCTATACCGGTGTGAAGCTTTTTGACCTTGAATATCGGATGGATCCTATATCCATATGGCGAGCTTATCCTTGAATGCCCGGGCACAGGCCACGCCATTTTGCCTCCTGAATAAGGTCCGGAATTCTTTTGAAGCTTTACTATCTGGGATTCGATCTCCTTGGCAAAGTCATTGAGTTTGTCGTATTCTTTTTCGAATGCCTTGATATCGAGAGCAATATCTGCCATTAGTAGCTCTTTGTCCCTGCTGGCTCTCTCGAGGCTTCTTTTTCTATCCTCGAGCTTAGCCTTGGTCGTCTCCACAGATGCTCTCTGTGCCTCCAGCTCAACCTTCTTCTCCTCAATTATGTCTCTTTGTTCCTTCATATATTTAATAAGTTCTTTGTCGTAATCAGCAATGGAATGTATCATCTCCTGTCTGGAGAGGAAATCCTTGATGTTGTCTGATGACAGCAGGACCTCAAGATACCCTGCATTTCCATTCTTATACATTACTCTCAGTCTTTGATTGAATGTTTCTGTACGTTCCTCGATATTTATCTCTGCTTCCTTAAGGCTTTCCATGGTGTTTTCTATCTCTGAGTTTAGTATCTGAAGCTCATTTTCAACACTTGTCAGCTCAGACGCCGCATTGGATACCCTTAGGTCAAGCTCCTTAATCTGATTATCAAGGTTTTTGGTTTCCTTTTGCATTGCTTCAATTTCTTTTTTTGTCTCTTCGATCTCCTTCTGGATATTCTCCTGTTTCTTCTTCAGCTCCTCTACGGTTTCTCCACTGGCCTGCATGACTGAAGTAAACACCAATGCAAGTGCTATTACGAATGTAAGTAGTCTTTTCCTGTTCACGCACAACCCTCCTAAACGTTCAAATAGCGTTTTAGAGACAGGAGACTACCAAGAGCCCCGATCCCTGAGCCTATCGTGCCAAAAATAATAGCAATATCAGCAAATATCATTTTGGGATCCACCAGATAGAAGGTGAATAAATTGTACAGCTTCTCATTCATGGATTCATAAAGGTATTCATATCCAAAGTAAACCACAGCGATCGACAGCAATGCCCCAAGAAGTCCGAAAAGCACTCCTTCAATGATAAATGGGCCTCTGATGTAGTCGTTTGTTGCTCCTACATACTTCATTATATTTATTTCTCTTCGTCTGGAGATTACGGTTATCTTAATGGTATTGGATATTATAAAAACCGATACGAACACCAATATGCCGATGATAGCGATCCCGCCAACGCGGATGTATCCTGCAAAAACAAGTAGTTTATCTATTACATCTTTATAATATTTTACTTCTTCAACGCCGTCAAGTGTTTTGACTGCATTTACTAAATTTTCAGCTAACTCTATATCATTTACCTTGATAATATATGAATCAGGTAATGGATTTTCTTCCAAACCCTCGAGAAGGTAAGCTTCTTCAGCCCATTCCTCCTTCATGATTTCCAGAGCCTGTTCCTTTGACCTGAACATGATTGAAAGTACTCCAGGGTACTCCATGACCTCGGCCTCGATGGCATCCAGAGCCCCAGAACCCAGGTCATCTTCCAGGAACACCTCTATCTCATCAAATTTTAGCTTGGTATCAAGCACGACGTTATTTATGCTCAGTATTATTATCAAAACAACGCCCAGTATCATAAGGACGGCAGAAATACTGGTCACAGAGGCAAGGCCCATCCCCCGGTTACGCCACATGCTCTGAAATCCCTGCTTTATGATGTTCTTAAATAGTCGGAATTTCAACGCTATAACCACCCTTCTGTTCATCTCTTATGAGTCTACCATCCTCAAGAGCCACTACTCTCTTCTTCATAAGGTTTACGATGTCCCTGGCGTGAGTAGCCATAACCACGGTAGTACCCCTGTTGTTGATATCTGTAAGCACCCTCATTATCTCCCACGCAGTCTCGGGGTCAAGGTTTCCTGTAGGCTCGTCAGCTATAAGGACCGGTGGGTTGTTGATTATCGCCCTTGCAATCGATACCCTCTGCTGCTCTCCGCCTGAAAGCTGATCGGGGAAGCTGTTTGCCTTTTTGCTTAAATCGACCATACTAAGGATCAGAGGCACTCTTCTCCTTATGTCTCTGGGTCTTGCGCCTACGATCTCCATTGCGAATGCAACATTTTCGTATACAGTCTTGTTGGGGAGCAATCTGAAGTCCTGGAATACTACGCCTACCTGCCTTCTTATGTAGGGTATTCTTCGGTTTGGGACCCTTGTAATATCCATGCCGTTCAGATAAAGCCTGCCCCTTGATATTCCCTCTTCCTTTAGAAGGATCTTAATCAGAGTGGATTTGCCTGCTCCGCTGGAGCCTACCAAAAACACAAACTCCCCCTTATTGATCTCAATATTTATATCATAAAGTGCAGTTACACCATTCTTATATTCCTTTGATATATTGACAAACTTGATCAAGTTTTCACCTCAGTTCCCACAAATAGGTACACTTCAATTTTTCCTTTGCATTTCACCAATAATATATTATTATATATGAAAACGGGTCATAAATAAACCACTTGAGGTGATTAATATGAATAAAAAAGAAGTCAGGAGATTTGTACTTAAGGAAAGAGCAAAGCTAAGCCCTGAATTGCATGAGGCATACAGCACCAGGATAATGGAGCTTGTCGCTTCAACGACATACTACAAGAAGGCCAGGACGATCATGTGTTTCGTAAACTTTGGCAGCGAGATGAATACATCATTGATCATAAACAGAGCCCTGAAGGATGGTAAAAGAGTTGCAGTTCCCATAGCAGTCCATGAAACAAAGGAGCTTATACCTTCTGTCATAACCACTATGGATGAACTGGAACCCGGGTATTTTAATATCCTGACACCTAAGGAGGAGTTTACAAGGCCGATAGAGCCTGATGAAATAGACGTTGTTTTAGTGCCGGGTGTTGCATTTGATCACCATGGCTACAGAGTTGGTTATGGCGGCGGATTTTATGACAGATTTCTTCCCAGATTAAGGAGAGATGCGAAAAAAATAGCTATAGGCTTCAGTCTGCAAATCCTCGACCATGTCCCAAGAGAAAGTTTTGATCTGCCTGTTGAGATGATAATATCCGAGAAGGGTCTCTTGCCCTGTGATGAAGGCTTTTATGATTGATTTGAGA
Source organism: Gudongella oleilytica (assembly GCF_004101785.1). Classification (NCBI taxonomy): domain Bacteria; kingdom Bacillati; phylum Bacillota; class Tissierellia; order Tissierellales; family Tissierellaceae; genus Gudongella; species Gudongella oleilytica. Next base: position 845,122 of record NZ_CP035130.1, on the reverse strand, counting down.
TAAAAAAATGCAGTCCGGTGTCGGACTGCATTATCTCGTAGTTCTATTATTTCAAAAGCTCTTTCTGAAGTGTTGCCACTCCCTTGCCAAGGATGTCTGTGCCCATTCTGTAAAGGGTCCTCTCTATGGCTGAAATAGCCCCAACCAAATCGTGCATGTCGACGTTTCCCATGTGTCCTATTCTGAACATCTTTCCAGCATAGGCAGCAAGTCCACCTGCAACCTGAGCGCCTTCCTCTGCAAGGATAGTTCTGAATTTCATATCATCTATGCCTTCAGGATAAAGTACATTTGAGAGAGTAACAGCTCTGTGGTCCTTGTCTGCAAGAATCCCAAAGCCCATAGACTCAAGAGCTGACTGCATAGCTCTTCCAACCTTTATGTGTCTGTCATATCTTGCTTCGATCCCCTCTTCCTTAATAAGTCTTACGGATTCCTTAAGAGCCCATATCAAATTGACAGCGGGAGTTGCGTAATATTTTGATGTGTCTTGCATGATAGGCAACCATTTCTCGAAATCTACATAATACTCGGGAATAGTGCCAATTTCTTTTCTTCTGGCAAGTGCCTTTTGGCTTGCCCAAACCATTTCAAGTCCAGGTGCAACTCCAAAAGCCTTTTGGGATCCTGTAAGAAGAACGTCTATGTTCATTTCGTCGATGTATTCCCTTTCACCTGCTGTTGCGCATACTCCATCAACAATGTAAATCGTCTCTGGAAACTTCTTCATCATTTCGCCGATTTCAGCAACTGGAGCACATACTCCTGTTGAGGTATCGACATGAGTTACAGTAACAGCCTGATACTTTTTCTCTGAAAGCTTCTTCTCTATTTCCTCAACTGGGATTATCTTGCCCCATTCAGCCTTAAGTATATCTGCGACTATTCCCTTTCTCTCAGCAAGTTCAACGAATCTGTCGCCAAAGAAGCCATGTGATACGATAAGCAGGTTATCCCCTGACTTCAGCGTGTTGGCGATTGCCATCTCCATTGCCATGGTTCCTGTTCCGGCAACAACGAATACCTCTCCGGAGGACTTCCAAAGCTCCTTAAGGTCTGTCAACAGCTCTTTAAAATCCTTTACAAAACCTGGATCGCCAAAGGCTACTGTCTCTCTTCCCATTTGATCCTGAATGGACCTTACAACAGGTGTTGGACCAGGTATCATTACCAAACGACGGTTTTTCATAATTAAAACCTCCTATTTATTTAATATTGTTAATTCTTATTTTACCATGGTAAAATAACTTATGCAATCGTTTTTTTCAGACCTTTGAAATGCATATTGCTTTCAGACCAATAGACAAATGGAAAAGGGATCTGCTGCCAGATCCCTTGATGTGTTTATTTTAGAAGCTTTCTGGACTCGTTCACGACGTTTTCCGCTGTAAATCCAAATTTCTCGAAAAGCTGCTCACCAGGAGCGGATCCCCCGAAGGTATCCAGTGAAATTATTGCTCCATCTATCCCTGTATACTTATGCCATCCCATTGAGGTCGCTGCCTCAATGGCAACTCTTGCTCTCACATTGTTTGGAAGTACCTCATTCCTGTACTCCTCCGACTGCTGGTCAAACAGCTCCCATGAAGGCATGCTAACGACTCTTGTGCCTATCCCATCTTTCTCCAGCTCATTGGAAGCCCTGACAGCCAGTTCTGTCTCAGAGCCTGTTGCTATCAGTATGAGCCTGAGCTCTCCTGTTTCTCTCTTCAGAACATAACCACCCTTAAGTGCGTCCTTTCCGGTTCCTTCCAGTAAAGGCAGGTTCTGCCTCGTCAGTACCAATCCGACAGGAGTATTCTTTGTCGTCATGGCAAGATACCATCCGGCAGCAGTTTCTCTGGCATCGGCAGGCCTGAATGCGATAAAGTTTGGTTGGGCTCTGAAAACAGCCATTTGCTCGATTGGCTGATGTGTTGGCCCATCCTCTCCCACACCTATGCTGTCGTGTGTAAGGACATAGGTCACAGGAAGCTCCATAAGTGAGGACAGCCTCATTGCAGGCTTCATATAGTCCGTAAATATGAAGAAGGTTCCCCCGTAAGGCTTAACGCCGCCATGCAGTGCGAGGCCGTTCAGGATAGCTCCCATCGCGTGCTCCCTCACGCCAAAGTGGATGTTTGAGCCTGAATAATCTTCTCTCGAGAATGCTGTCCTGTTCTTCATATTGGTTTTATTTGAAGGTGCAAGATCTGCTGAACCGCCAAACAGGCTGGGCAGTCTTTCTGCAAGTCTGTTTATTAATATCCCTGAGGCTTCTCTTGTGGATACTCCCTTTTCAAAGCTCCAGAACTCCTCAGATTCAAGATAACCATCAGATACCTCACCAGATAGCCATATATCGAGTTCTTTGGCTTTTTCGGGATACTTTACTGAATAGCTGTGGAGGAGATCGTTCCAAGCCTTCTCTTTATTCATGCCTCTCTCGATCAGAGCATCCATGTGCTGTCTAACCTCATCTGGTACTTTGAATGACTCCAGCTCCCAACCCAGGTTCTTTCTCAATATGTCAAGGTTATGGGACCCAAGAGGTTCACCATGTGCAGATGCTGAATCCTGTTTTTCAGTTCCATAACCAATATTGGTTCTGACCTCGATCAGTGAGGGCTTCCTGTCCTCAGCTTTTGCGGCAAGGATGGCCTGTTCAACAGCTTCGATATCTGTACCGTCTCCAACATAATGAGTGTCCCAACCAAGTGCCGTATAGCGATCTCTGACCTTCTCGGTAAAGGCCAGATCAGTGCTTCCCTCGATCGAAATGGAGTTTGAGTCATATAAGACAATAAGCTTTCCTAAACCAAGCGTTCCAGCAAGTGAGGAGGCTTCATTGCTGATACCCTCCATCAAATCCCCGTCTCCTGCTATAACATAGGTGTAATGGTCGATTACCTTGATGTCCTCAGTATTGAAGACTGCAGCCATGTGCGCTTCAGCCATAGCCATCCCAACTGCAGTTGAAATCCCTTGTCCAAGAGGCCCTGTCGTCGCCTCGACTCCTTTTGTGTGGCCATATTCCGGATGACCGGGCGTCTTGCTACCAAGCTGCCTGAAGTTCTTAAGGTCCTCTATTTCCAATCCATATCCGAATAAGTGCAGCATAGAATATAAAAGCATCGAGCCATGTCCTGCCGAAAGAATAAACCTGTCGCGATTAAACCATGTCGGATTCTTGCCGTTGTGATCCATCACCCTTGACCATAATGTATAGGCCATTGGCGCTGCTCCCAAGGGCATACCCGGGTGACCTGATTTCGCCTTTTCTACCGCCTCCGCAGACAGCATCCTTATGGTGTCTATACTTCGCTGATCAATATTCATTAAATCGCCCTCCTTTTACTAAAGCCTTTTTATTGAATCTTTTTCGAGCATTACTCTTATTAAAAATAGAGGCAGTACTATCTGCCGCTTTATCCTTGATGGATCAGAAATGAGTCTGTAAAGCCACTCCAATCCCAGTTTTATAAAAATCTCCGGAGCTCTTTTTGCCCTTCCGGCAAGAATATCGATGACTCCTCCGTTGCCTATGGCAACCTTCACACCAAGATTGTCCATATGAGAGTTGATCCATACTTCCTGCCTTGGAAACCCAAAGCCGACGAAGATAATATCAGCCTTAGATTTGTGAATAAGCTCTATTACCCGTTCTTCCTCTTCACCGGGGCTGTTTGTGTGAGTTCCCTTGAAATAACCATGGTGATGACCTGCTATCCTTATTCCTGGATAATCGCGCTGGATATTCATAGCAGCCTCTTCTGCCACTCCCTCTCTGCCGCCTATCAGGAACAGGCTGTAACCATTGTCATTAGCTATTCTTAACAGCTCCATCGAGGTATCATATCCGGTGACTCTTTCTCTTATCTCCACACCTCTCAGTCGAGCTCCATGAAGAAGACCTATTCCATCCGGGATAACATAGGTACCTTTATTTACTTCATCCCTTAGTCTGATGCTTTTCCTTGCTGCCATTACGATCTCAGTGTTTGGAGTAAAGACCTTGACCTTATTGCCCCTTTGTAAATCTTCCTCAAGGGCTTTAGTTATTTCATCGAGCGTAGTATCAAGAATCTCTACGCCCATTATATCGAGCCTTCTCATCCAATCACCTTCCAATTAAGCTGTATGCCTGCATCACATTCTCCAAAGCAAGCTTTTCCAGTCTTTCCTTATGGCTGTCTATGGAGCTTCTTATAGTTTCCTTCTCTAACCACACCTCGGATACCAGATCATAAAATCCATCAGCAGTTATGTTTTCCACATCCAGGTAGTGATCGAGGTCCATTTCGTCCAAGAACCCTTTTACCTTTGGATCGTAAACAAGCCCTGCGACCGGTACTCCCTGTGTAGCTGCGTAAATGAGAGAATGCAGGCGCATAGCAGCCATCATTTCTGTTTCCCTTATAACTCCCATGATCTCTTCGACCGAGTACTTGCCCTTAAGAGTCCAGCAATTGCCCGAGCCTGTGAGTTCCGAGATCCTCTTGCTTATACCAAGGTCCTCAGGGTAATGCATGGGTATCATTATCACACCCACGGATTTATTGTCAATAAGCCTTCTGGCTCCTTCGGCGACTGCACTGACTATCCCTTCCTCGTTCCGCCATCCTCTCACAGAAATTCCGATCAGTGGTTTAGAGTGATCGATCCCCTCAGCTTCAAATATCTCCATTATCCTGCTTCTATCAGAAGGATTTAATGTAAAAACAGGATCGGCCGTAACTAATATCTTGTCATTTTTTACTCCGATGGACCGAACAAAATCAAGAGAACCCTTGTCCCTCAGAGTTATAAGATCCACCCTGTCAAGAATCCATCTGGTAATGTTTCTGTTAAACGCTTTATTAATAGGTCCTATCCCGTTGGCATATATCATAACAGGTTTTCTTAACAGCATTGCAAGCTTCATTAGCGCCAGATAGTAAAGAAGAGATCTCGTGGAGGTTACATCCTGCAGCAGACTCCCACCTCCGCTTATAACGAGATCGGACTCTTTGACTGCGTCAATTACCTCCCTTAGCTTGAATCTGTTGGCAGAAATGACAGGGCAAAGTTGTTCGGTTTTGTAAGGATCTTTTGAGAGGACCTTTATCCTGACAGAAGGATCATATTCCCTCAGATCCTTGACTATCGCTTTGAGTATTGCATCATCTCCGCTGTTGTCAAATCCGAAGTATCCTGACATTACTATTCTAGGCCCCATAGATAATATATTAGTGTACATCTTTATGTGAGAATCAGCCATCGAGTCGTAGGAAAACCTTTCGGCTGCTGCCTGATGGAGCCTTTCACCCATAATTCCGGCCATATTATTGTCGATAATCAGGGAGATAATTCTCTCGCCAATGGCTTCCCAGTCGCCTGGCTGGCAAAGGAACCCGTTCTCTCCATTGTCCACAAGTCTTCCAATCCCACCGACTTCAGTTGATACAACCGGCTTTTTCATCCTTGCCCCTTCAAGGATAACATACGGGAAGCTCTCACTGACTGATGTCAGGACATTGATATCTATTGCATTGAAGAAGGAATAGGGATCACTCACAAAACCGATGAAATGGATCCTCTTTTCAAGACCATACTCCCTTACAAGATCCCTCAAGGATTCTTCATCTGCACCATCTCCTGCAATCAGGAAATTAGCATCAACGGTTTTTAGTACGTGCTTAGCAGCTTCAATAAATGTCCTGTGATCCTTGACCTTATCAAGTCTTGCTAAAATGCCTACTAAAGGCAGCCCTTGATCCTCTATCCCGTATCTGTTTAGAAACTCTTCTTTTGTAACATAATCACCAGGAATACCCATATCGATACCATTATACGTTACAAATATACGGTCTCTCTTGAATCCCCTTGATATGAGCATCTCCCTGAAGCTGTCAGACACCGCAACAAAATAATCGAATCTCCTCAGTGAAATTGTGTTCAAGGTGGTATATACGAGTCTTTTATAAAAGTTGTCCTTAAAGTCCAGCTTATAATCGCTGTGTATAGTTGTCATGAAGGGCTTCTTTACTCTCCCTTTTAGGAATTGGGCAATGAAATTTGCTCTTGCTCCATGACAGTGGATGATGTCATAGCCCTCCTGGTTTATTTCTTCTGTAAGTCTTCTTATGACTGACATATCTGAGCGGCTTTTCTGTTTGAATACCTTTATCGGTATCCCTGCTGCCAGAACATCCTCATAGAAGGTGTCCTCAATGAAGCAGATGATCCGGGCATCTATTCTTTTATTCAGACCCTTAAGAAGAGATATTATGTGAGTCTTAGCTCCTCCAGTATCCCCCCCGCTGATCAAATGTAGAATCTTCAAATCAATTTCCCCTTCCTTCTGCCTCCACATTTCTAAATTTTCCATAGGCGTTTATAAGTGCCACAGTAAGCCAGAAGTAAACGACCATGCCCGGTACCTCAAAGATATTCTCAACAAAATTCTGTGCAAGAACTCCCATTGCACCAGAGAATAGACCTATGGTCATTATTCTTCCCTTAATGGAGTGTTGATTCCCTATGGCCCTCAAGGAGGATACAATAAAGCATATTATTACAAATAATAAGCCCGCTACTCCATAAATCCCCATTTCAACCAGTGTCTTCAGATAATAATTATCAAGATAGAAGGGTGCCAGTCTGTTGTTGATGGCAACAGCTCCTCCAAACCGCCCCAATCCTACTCCAAAGAGCTTGTTCCTGGTCCATAGTTCGTAACCAATAGCCCATCTGTACAGCCTTCCCCCTGCTGCAGACTTCATAAGATAAACAGGCGACATCATATATAAAAGCCTTTCACTCAAGGTTCCTCCAAAAAGAACAAAACCTGCTCCCACACCAGAAAGCGGTATTATTAGCTTTGGAACCAGTATTAGAGTAAATATACCTACTCCGAATGCAAATGCAAGCCATGCTCCTCGGGACATTGTAAATAATAACCCTGCGAGCATTATAAGAGCTGATCCGCCATAGTATACCCTGTGTTTCCATCCCTTGGAGGACAATGCTCTTGCCATGGTTATATTTATGAACAAAACGAATATCACTCCCAGGATGTTTGGGCTTCCAATTATAGAATAAGCCCTTGTAGTTATATTTTCAGCAGTATCGACCCAGTTCCCTGGCATAGGCACCTTCATAACATATTGATAAATTGCATGAAGACCGAGAAAAAGCCCCATAAGGATCATCCCATCAACTACCTTCCCGGCAGTGTCCTCATCTCTTATGAGCTGCGTTGCGGCAAAATACCATAATATATGCTGGAATACGGCTCTGAAGCCTTCTATTGCCACACTCAGGTCAAGTGCTCTTATAAAAACATGGGTTATACCTATAATAAGATAGATCAGAACAGGCAGGTCCATAGGCGTTAGATTAAGTCTGATCTTCCCGTTACTTCTAACTCTCGTCAGCACCACGTAGAATACTACGAATAAAAGCAGAAGCTCATCCCAGACAGATCCAATAGCCGATATCCCTGGAAGTCTCCTTACAACATAGTCTATCACCATATAGAATCCGATGGATACTGCAAGCAGATCAGAAAAGCCAATGGATCTGACAATCCGAGTCAGTGCACCTGCCAGGACGCTTGAGGACAGCACAGCACTTTCTCTGGTTTTTATTGACTTCCTCCTGCCAGCAACGATCCAGCTCATCGTCATGCTCTCAGAAAGTGCCTTATTAAGCCATTTATCCACCTTTTGAAGAATGGAGTCAACCCACTCCATCAGCCTGTAAAAGGCACTGGACTCCATCCAGCTCCTCTTCCCGGTATCCTTCAGTCTATTCCCCTGATTCAGGCTTATATTGAATATCCTGCTGTTAGATGCTACATATCCAAGTCTTCCTAAAAGGTAGAAGAGGTAGCTCCCCTTGATAGCATTTTTAACGTTCATGTCAATCCACAACCTTAATACTTTCGATTTGTGCAAAATATCTGTAAAAATCAGACTCAAGAAAAATTATCTTACCTTGTCTAAGCTCCTGCTTTCCAAGTTTATAGCTGTTGCTTTCAAACGGAATTGTCGCCTTGAAAACCACCTTTGCCTTTTCCTTCAAGGGATCCACAGAAACTACCGGGTTTCCGTCAGAATCTACATTAGTGACTTTAACTGGCTCAATTTCAACACTTTCCACATAGGCATCCAGATGCTGCTTTGTTTCGCCAAGTCTGTCGCCTATCCTTATTGTATCCAGGTAGCCTTTATCCATTACTACGGAAACCTCTGCCTCGATAGTCCTTATCTGTGAATCAAGGCTTATGTCGTCAAGGTCCTTGCCCATTATCTTTATAACAGACAAAAATATCAGAAATGCAATCGCAGCCACAAAAACAAGATCCAGGATGTTGATCTTATTAAATACCTTGCCTTCCTTATTTATCATCTTCATGGCTTCACCTCGATATGCTTTATGTCAGACGTGACTTCGACATCAATCGTCTTAAGGATGAATTGGAGACCTACCTTGATTTCCTGTCCGCCAAGGTCCAGATATGGTCCGCTGGACAGGACCTCGGCATCGATAGTTGCCTCCAGAACCATTTCCTCTTCGTCATCGTATGTCTTAATAGTACCATCGTCAGCAATTAATGACTTAACAGTAGGTTTGACATTTATCTCAGTTATATATGCGTTCTGCAGCTTGTACTGTGAGAATATCTGGTCGCCTGTCTTAAGCTCTGTGACCAGATCCCTTGGGAGCTTCTTTGCTTCTACAGTAAAGGTTATGTTCCTTCTATTTGTCGGTGCAACTCCTCCTGCTACTCTGTCCCTGTTGAAAAACACAATTATCGCTGCTGCAATCAGGACAATTACAAGGGTGTCGACCCAATTCCATTTTCTTTTCATTTCCTACTCCTCTCTGCCGCCATTTCGATCACATTTTTAAATATATCAGAAAGTGCTTCAGTTTGCTTTTTCCGGCTGTATTTCTCTATTTCAGACCAGTTGGGATCATGGCTTATCCTTCCTTCAGCCCATTCCTTATAAAGCTCTGAAAGAACTGCTGTGACCCCTTCTATATCCTCAGGATCAACTACCTTCCCGGTATTGGTTTCGTAGATCACATCAGCTGCAACTCCATCTTTTGGAACTATTGCCAATATAGGTCTGTTGGCTCTTATATATTCAAATATCTTCCCCGTATAGAAATTCCTCGATCCCTTACCTTTTCCTATAACCAGAAGAATAACGTCTGAGTTGAACAGCATCTGGATGCTCTCCTTATGAGGGAGATATCCGTAGGATCTTATTGAATCCTTAAGACCATACTTCTCAGCATATGAGTTAACTACCTTTTCGTAGATATTCCCCACGATCCTTATTTCCAGCTTGTCAACCCTGATGTGACCTCTATCTATGGCAGCCCTGAGCCCTTCCATAAATTCATCAAGGTTTCTCCGGCCGTAAAGTGAGCCGGTGTAGGTTATCACGAACCTTTCCCCACCGTCTCTCCGGTCTTCAGAATCCCTGAAGTCATCCTCGTCATACCCGTTGGGAATGAACACAGATTTCTCTGCAAGGGAAGGATCGTCGCTAATGAAGCCCTTAAGCATCAGCGGAGTGTTTGTTATGAAGAAATCACAATTCGAGGTAACCTCAAACTCCTTTCGTTTCTCCATCTTCAGCTTGATTTTCTTGTATATACTGTCAAGATGATAGGGATTGTTGGTCCACTCGTCCCTAAAGTCGCATATCCAGGGAATTTCAGGAAACATCCTCTTAAGATGCAGACCTAAAAGGTGTGAGCTGTATGGAAACGAGGTTGTATATATACAGTCTATCTGCTCTTCCCTTACTATTTTCTCGGCTCTTTTTCTGTTGAATTTATACCAGAAATATTCAGAGTCAGGAGATAGTATTCTCGTGCCAATGAATTTCATCGGGAGCCTCATTACCCCTTTCCTGTTTACAGTGTCATAGGCCTTCAATCTATGGATGCTCACTCCAGAAGGGATGTCATTTAAAAGCGTGCCATCAGTAAGCCCTCCAGGATGGTCCTTAGTTAGAACCACAGGCTCTATATCAAAATCCCTTAGGTATTTGACGAACTTGGTCGTCCTCTGGACTCCTGCTCCCCCCATTGGAGGGAATTCATTTGCGATAATAAGAGCTTTATACATTCTATCCCCTGCCTAAAAGTAGTACCTTGAAGCCCAGAGCTTCGAGCCCAGCGCCTCCAAGAAAATTCCTTGTATCGTAGATTTGCCTGGTTCTCATGACCTTTCCGATTTCCTCAAAATCAAGTCTAAGGTATTCTGAATGGTTTACAGCAAGCACAAACAGATCAGCCCCATCTGCCGCTTCCAGAGCTGTTGGTTTTTTAAGCTCACCATACTTGAAAATTGCATCATCTACGTGGGGATCATGGATAGCCACCTCATAGTTTTTCTCCCGGACAAGCATCTCTACCAGCTTCATGATCGGACTCTCCCTTGTATCGTCCACATCCGGCTTGTAGGTAACTCCGAAGATCGCAACCTTAGGTGTATCTATTCCCTTCGTCAGGTCCCTGATCGTCTGGAGGACATGCAGCGGCATTCCGTCGTTTCTATCCCTTGCCTGCCTGATCAGCTTTCCCTCCGGTTGACCTTCAATTACGAACCATGGATCTACGGCTATACAATGACCTCCAACACCAGGACCCGGCATATGAAGGTTTACTCTGGGATGCTTGTTGGCAAGCTTTATTACCTCCCAGGCGTTTATTCCCATTTTTTCAGATAATATGGCCAGTTCATTCGCGAGAGCAATATTGACATCTCTAAAGGTATTTTCCATGAGTTTGCACATCTCTGCGGTTCTGGAATCTGTGGTGTATATGCTGCCTTTAACAAAACGTTGATAAATCTCTTTCACCACCTCAGTGGATTCAGCATTTATTCCGCCAATTATCCTGTCATTCTCAACCAGCTCTATAAGTATCCTTCCAGGTAAAACCCGTTCAGGAGTATGCGCCACAAAAATTTCTTCACCGATCTTAAGCCCGGAGGCCTTAAGCTCTTCAGCAACGATATCCTCCGTGGCTCCCGGTGGCGATGTGGATTCAAGTACTACGGCGTTCCCTTTGGCAACCACCTGAGCAACAGCCCTTGCTGCCGATCTTACAAAGCTCATATCGGCAGTTTTGTCCGCATTTATGGGAGTAGGTACAGAAATTATGAAGACATCTGATGATTCGAGGCTGGATATACCGCGCAGCCTTCCCTGCCCGACCATTTCCTTGACCAGTTGGCCAAGACCTGGCTCTTCGATTATTATTTCACCCTTATTCAACGCTTCCACAACCCTCGGGTTAAGGTCGTATCCGATTACCTCCATCCCGGCGGCAGCCATCACTGCAGCTGTGGGAAGGCCAATATATCCAAGACCAACTACTGTTATACGATTTCTCATTATCTTATCCTCCAATGTATGTAGCCTACCTTATGGTATAGCCTCCTCGCACCATAACGAAGGTACTGTTTTTGGTAACAAATATCCCTCTGCCGTCACTTCTTGGAATAATCAACAGGTGATTGGCAGGTATGGGTTTTCCTTCTGCAATGTCAGTACCTGCAGTAACATCTGACAGTCCACCTGAAGGGCTTGTGATAGCAGTTGCCGACCCGCTTCTAAGAATTATTTCACTGCCTGCATCTCCAATGAGCATCTGACCGTTAAATAGCTCAACGACAGCAAGACTGTTGTCCGACGGGATCGAAGGAACCTGTTCCCCGGTACTTCCAACCTTTGAATCTATATAATCCTTCAACTCGTCCAGCCTTTCCTCAAGGTAGCTAAGTGAAATCAAAGGATCAGACTCGGTTCCAGGCTCTGAATAAGCCATTCCTGTAGCTGCCAGTGCCAAAACTATCCCAAGAGCTGCTGTGGTTCTTTTGAATTTCATAAGGACTCCCCTTTATTCAATATTTGATCAAGCCACATAACTAACCATCTTACATTATACTACAGCACAAAAAAATAAGCATCAGAAATGCTCATTTTTTTGTGCCGGCTCTGCCCTCTTAGTGGCTGCCTGCTCATATGTAGGAGGATATTCAGTAATTTCCAAGGCCGATGCTTATCCTTAAGGCTTCATCGACCTTTCTCATCATATCCTCGTCAAATTTCCCTATTTTTTCTCTGAGTCTTTTCTTATCTATTGTTCTTATTTGCTCCAGGAGAACCACGGAATCTTTAGGAAGCCCAAAATCCGGTCCTGTGATCTCTATGTGGGTTGGCAGTCTGGCCTTATTGATCTGGGAGGTGATGGCAGCTACGATTATAGTGGGGCTGTACTTGTTGCCAACATCATTCTGAACTACCAGGATCGGCCTTACACCACCTTGCTCAGAGCCAATAACGGGACTTAGATCTGCGTAATATATATCTCCTCTTTTTACTATCATATGATCTCGTACCTCAAGGTGCTCTCATAGCTTGCCAGGTCAGACATGTCCTGCTCAAAGCCCATCTCTGAGAGGGTAACATTAAGCTGGTACACATCCAGATAAGCCTTCATGAACTCCCTGTACTTGCTGCAATGGTATTCGCTGCAATTACACAGCGCTGCCAGCTTGTCGAAGAGGTCCTTATTGCTTTCTACAACCATTGGGAGACCTGGGTCTCTTTTATCCATTCCTGCCACCCCCCTTTCATCTATCCTCAAAGATATAGGGTCAATTCAATTATATCCCCTCAAGAAAATCCGTGTCAACTGATTGGAATTAATTAATCAAGAAGATAGTCCAGTGTCTTAATTACTCTGCCGTCTTTGATATAAACTCTTGGAAGTCTTCTTCCCATCATGCATATGATTTCATAGTTGATGGTTCCAAAGGTCTTTGCCACTTCATCGACTGAAGGCCAGTCTTTGTTTCCATACCCAAAGTAGATTACTTCGTCACCAACCTTGACATCTCCAAGCCCAGTAGCATCAAACATCATCTGATCCATACATATCCTTGGTTCAATAGTCACTCTTTTCCCTGCCACAAAAACCTGTCCTCTACCGGTCAGCGTCCTTGGATAGCCATCGGCATACCCGATTGGTACTGTAGCGATCCTCGCTTCAGCCGGAGTGGAGTAAACGTGGTTATAGCTGATGCCGGTCCCAGCAGGAAGTGTTTTGATATTTGATACCACAGTTCTCAAGGTCATCGCAGGCCTCAATTCTATCCTTTCCTTATTGACCTCATCAGAGGGATAGTATCCGTAAAGTATTATTCCAGGTCTTACTATATCAAGGTTGTATTCAGGCAAGTCGATTATCGCTGACGAATTGGATATATGCTTTAGGGGTATGAAAAGCCCTTTATTCTCCAATGCTTCGATCATCCTCATAAATCTGTCGAACTGTAATCTTGTGAAGCTTTTGTCGGATTCGTCGGACTTGGCAAAATGGGTGAATATCCCTTCGATCTCAAGATTTGGAAGCTGACTGATCTTAAGGATGTTATCAATAGCATCCTCTGAGGGCAGGAACCCTATCCTGCTCATCCCCGTGTCGAGCTTTATGTGTATCTTAAGCTTCTTATCCATCTCCAAAGCCGCCTCTGAAAGAGCAACCGCATCCTCATATCTGTAGATTGCCTGAGTAAGATCATTTGCTGCTACATCTATCATCTGGTAACCAGGAGTAAAGTTGAGGATCAGTATTGGCTTATCGATCCCAGCCCTTCTCAACTCGATTGCCTCGTTCAAGAGAGATACGGCCAAACGATTTACTCCCAAAGCTGTATATAGCTTAGCCAGTTCAATGGCCCCATGGCCATAGCCATTAGCTTTTATTACAGGCATTATCTCCGTTTCCTTTCTGACGATCCTTCGAATCTCAGTGTAATTATGAGCCAGATTGTCCAAATTTACCTCTACATAGGTTGGTCTTATATTTGTTGTCCTCTCCATGGCAACCTCCTTGAATTTAGTATTCCTGAGTATATTATATCAGGGTTTCAACTATTTATATTGTTTTTTTGCTAAATCTCAACCTAATAAAAAGAAAGCCTTATTCCTTCACAAGGCCTTCTGTTTTTAAGTTAGAGTTATATGTTTACTTATTCCTTTAATATGAGTGACTCTGCAGCACGAGGAATGTTCTCAAGAATATCAGATGCTATCATGCCGTATTCACCTTTTGATTTTCTCGCCAGATCCCCTGCAATTCCGTGGATACATACTGCTAAGACCGCGGCTTCATATGGGTCATCGAGCTGAGCTAAAAGGCTTCCGGCGACACCGGACAGCACATCTCCGCTTCCTGCTGTTGCCATTCCCGGGTTCCCAGTCTCGTTCAGGTATAGTCTTTCACCATCGGTGACTATTGTTCTGTGACCCTTTAGAACTGTTATGACTCCATAGGCCGAAGAAAACTTTTTAGCTGCTGCTTCTCTGTCCTTTTGTATCTCTTCAGTTGAGATCCTCAGCAGCCTTCCCATTTCACCGGGGTGCGGAGTTACGATTGCAGGCGAGTTCCTATGCCTGAGCAACGACGGATTGTCTGAAAGAATATTTAATCCGTCAGCATCTACAACAATGGGCTTCTGGAAATAAAGAAGGCTGTCCTCCACCAATTCCCTCTGCCTCTTTCCAGTTCCAAGGCCTGGTCCAAGTATAAGGACATCAAGGGGGTCCATAGCTTGTCTGTAAACATATGGATCATCTGCTTCCTTGACAATCACCTCTATTGTCTTTGCAGCGAAAACCCTTGCCAGCTCCTTTTCCAGTATTGCATATACGATGCCTGCTCCTGTTCTCAAAGCTCCATATGAAGCCAGATATACCGCTCCAAGCATCCCATGGCTTCCACCTATAACACCTATCCTCCCAAAGTCGCCCTTATGAGAATCAAACGGTCTCCTGGGTAGCCTGAAGGGCATATTGTCAGGTATCCTTAACGACCCTTCAACATATCCCATCCCTGATGCCACTGAAAACTCCTCCTCGTTCGATATCGATAGCTCAATATCGCTGATTCCCATCACTTCCATTGCAGCATAAAGAGCCCGCGAAGGAGCAAGGTATGGCCTTCCGCCATCCTCGTGGAGTATTTCCATATCCCGCCAACCTATTGGCCCGATTCCGGTGCCAAGAAGCTTTGATACAGCCTCCTTAGCAGCAAACATTCCCGCCACTGTAGCTGGATCATGATTCTTCTCAGCAAGATAAGCCTGCTCTGCTTCAGTGAAAATCCTTCTGTAGAAGCTGTCACGACCTTTCTCGAGAAGCTTCTCTATTCTCTTGTTACTGACTATGTCGATCCCTGTTCGTATGGTCATGAAACACCTCCTGATCACAATTGAAAATTGAAAATTGACGATTGACAATTAAATTCACAGATCTCAATTCAAAATGCACAATTGAAAAACAAAATGAAAAATGAACGATGAACAATAAAAAGCTAAGAGCTAAGAGCTAAGAATAGTTGTTAGCTTTTTCCCCTTTCCAACTCTTCCAACATTCCAACCAAAAATGAGATTCCTCCACTTCGGTCGGTATGACAATAATTCATCGTCCATTATCAATCGTCAATTGTCAATTATATTTAACGCCTAACGCTTATCGCTTTTCCCCATTTATCCTAAAACTTTCTGCTTCCAGGCTTGACGATCGGGAGTCCTTCCCTGCAAAGCGGGCAATCGTCCTTGTCGTAGGTATCTATTTGGAGCTTTCCTGCGGCATAGACCGTGTGCTTAAGGCCACCATTGCTTCTGTCTATAAGGGCTGCTATCCCAACCACGACTCCCCCATTCTCTTCTATGGCGGCTATAGCCTCATAGGAAGACTTACCTGTGGTCACAACGTCCTCAGCAACCAACACTTTTTGGCCCTTTTCAATGACAAACCCTCTCTTAAGCTTCATTTCCCCTTCTTCACGCTCAGTGAAAAACGCTGGCTTCCCAAGCTGTCTTCCAAGCTCGTAGGCAACTATTATACCTCCCATTGCAGGTCCGACCACTACATCTATTTCCACGCCTTCAAGCTTTTTGATTATCTCTCCAACTGCCTTCTCTGCCTTATCAGGGTACTGTAAAAGCCTTGCACACTGAACGTATCTGTTGCTGTGCTTACCAGAGGAAAGAAGAAAATGTCCCTCCAGCAATGCACCTGAATCCTTTAGTAGTTCCAATATCATATTATTACCTCCATATCGCACCCCTGATCTCCTCAAGGTCCTTTATGCCTTCTCGTTCCATAAATAAAGCGATCCCCTCAGTAATTTCCACTGCTGTTTCCGGCTTTCTGAAGGTGGCACTCCCAACCTGAATCAGGTGTGCTCCTGCCATTATGTATTCAATAGCATCCTCTGCTGTCATGATCCCACCCATGCCTATTACAGGTATTTTCACAGCCCTGCAAACCTCATAGACCATTCTGAGTGCTATAGGCTTTATGGCTGGACCGGAAAGTCCGGCTGTCACGTTGTCGAATACTGGCTTCCTTCTAAGTATGTCTATGGCCAGTGCGTTAAACGTGTTTACCAGCGAAAGTGCATCTGCTCCGGCTTCCACGCATGTCTCTGCCATTTCCCTGATGTTTTCTGCATTCGGAGAAAGCTTGACCACCAGTTTTTTGGTTGTAACCTTTCTTACTGCCTCCACCACTATTGATGCAGGTGCACATTGCAACCCGAATGCCATGCCTCCTTCCTTGACGTTCGGACATGAAATATTAAGCTCGATTATTGGAGCTTCGATCTCCTCAAGGAGCCTTGCTCCCGTCACATAATCCTCAACCGTGCCCCCACCAAGGTTTACCAGGGTAACCAGATCCTTATCTCTTAAAAATGGCCATTCCTGATCAATAAATCCCTGTACTCCCGGATTTTGAAGACCGATACTGTTCATAAGTCCTGAAGGGGTTTCATGGATCCTTCTCCCTTTGTTACCCGTCCTTGGTTCAAGTGTAAGCCCTTTGGTGGAGATCCCTCCAAGCCTGGATAGCTCAATATACTCTGACAGCTCCCTGCCAAAGCCTACTGTTCCCGATGCAGCGATCACAGGATTCTTAAAGCTGATCCCACAGAACTCGACTGTAGTCATATCAGCACCTCCTCGGCTTTAAATACCGGCCCTTCCTTGCAAACTCGCTCCATGCCTCTTACAGTCGGAACAGTACATCCCAGACAGATACCTATGCCACATGCCATATGACTCTCAAGTGATACTATCAGCTCAGTCTTCCCATTACATAAACTTGCCAGAGCCTTCATCATAGGTGTGGGACCGCATGAATAGATCATATCGTAGGCTTCTGGATCGATCATCCCGGTAACAAATCCCTTATGCCCAAAGGATCCATCCTCTGTGGAGATATGTACCTCACTTACGTGCTCTTCAAAGCTGTCCAACAGGTACGGCTCGCTTCTAAAGCCGGCATAGAGTACAGCTTTATTACCCAGACTTCTGGCAAGATAAAGCATCGGTGCTATCCCGATTCCTCCAGAAACTATTGCGATTTTTTTGCCTTCAACTAAGGGAAAGCCGTTCCCTAACGGACCAAGCAAGCTCAATGCATCTCCCGGCTTGAGCCGTGAAATAATATGGGTCCCTTTCCCTCTTATCTCATAGATCATCGTCAGTATCCCGTCTCTTAAATCAGCGATGCTGATAGGTCTTGGAAGAAATGGGTCATTGCACTCCCAGCCTTTGAGCATATAAAATTGTCCGGGGATACCCTGAAAGTCTCCCTGGAGCCTTATCATAAATATGTTTTTTGCTATCTCTGTGTTTTCAATTATTGACCCATCTCTATAGCTATCCTTCAAATCCGATGTCCTCCCTCATATCAAGAACTGCCTGCCTGATATAGTCTTCAAAGCGCTCCCAACCGTCGCTGTGCTTTGCATATGCAGTAATTATTCCTCTTGAAGAGTTTACTACTCCGCCGTTTCCATCCTTCAGATAAAGTCTTGCATCCTTTCCGGTTGCACCCTGTGCACCATATCCGGGTATCAGGAAAAACACGTCCTGATACCTTTCCCTTATTTCAATGGCCTCGTCGGTATGTGTTCCCCCTACGACTGCTCCCAGTGAGGAATATCCGCACTTTCCAATATAGTCCTTCGCCATTTCAGCAAGCTTGTCTCCAACATGGAGATAAATCCTTTTCCCGTCAGCTTCGAGGTACTCGATGTCTCTTGCTCCAGGATTGGAGGTCCTCAAGAGGACGAATAATCCTTTTTTCCCACTTTCAAGGTATGGCAGATAGGGGGTAATACTGTCAAATCCCATGTAGGGATTGAGAGTAATAAAGTCTGCCTCGAAGTCACCTTCGAAATGGGCTTTCCCATACATCTCTGCAGTTGATGAAATGTCCCCTCTCTTTACATCCCCTATCGATAGCGACCCCGCATGCCTTACATATTCAAGCGTCCTTTTATATGCCGTAAGACCCTGGAGCCCGTATGCCTCATAAAAAGCGATCTGAGGCTTGTATACTGCAGCAATATCATGGGTAGAATCTATTATCAGCTTATTATACTGAAAGACGATCTCACCTGTATCCTGATATTTGTTCTTAAGCTCTTCAGGTATATACTCAAGTTTTGAATCAAGCCCTATGCATACCATCCCTTTATCTTCAACTTCCTTAAAAAGTCTGTCGATTATCAAGTCCCAAAACCTCCCCGCAGTTTTTGCTCATATATTTTATATCGCCGCTCTTAATGGTCATCAGTATATCCCCCTGAAGCTCATGACCCTCGAATGGAGTATTTTTCCCTTTTGATACGAAGGACGAAGGATCAACGACCACTCTTCTTTCAAGATGGATAAGAACCATATCTCCATCGTAGCCCTCTATAAGCTTTCCTTTATCAAGACCCATTATCTCTGCAGGTCTTCCTGACATAAGTCTTGACAGAAGCTTCAAATCCACATTATTATCCCTAACCAGTACTGTATGGGCAACTGAAAATGCAGTTTCAAGTCCTGAAAGTCCAGGGCTTCCCTTTAGCTTGTCTTCCCTGGTATGTGGTGCATGGTCGGTGGCTATCGCATCCACAGTTCCGTCCTTGATCCCGCCTATGAGTGCATCCACGTCACTTCTCGTCCTGATAGGCGGATTTACCCTATAAGGATTATCCCACAAAGCTATGTGGTGAGGAGTCACATCGCAGGTAATATTTTGTCCCTTAAGCTTTGCTCTTCTAATCTCCTCAATTGCCTCCTCTGTACTTACATGGGTAAGGTGGAGCCTTGCTCTGGTATAAAGGGCGAGGTATATGTTTCTTACAGTCTCGAGGTTTTCAGAAAGTCTGTAGTCGATAGGCGTTATTTGCTCATCTTCAGCATGGGACATCAGAATCAGATCGTTTTCCCATGCCTTTTCCATTGCCTTATACATCACATAAGAGCTTGCTACGCCCTTACCATCATCAGTGATCATCCTTACTCGCTCATCCAGACTGTCAAGGTGGGATATGTCCTTTCCGTCAAAGCCTCTGGTTATGGAAACGCATTGGTGTACCTGGACCATATCAAGTTCCTTTGCCTTATCCAGAACGTATTCTACCGTAGCCATATCTGAGCACACCGGCGATGTATTACCCATCAGGTTTACGAAGGTATATCCGCCCTTCAAAGCAGCAAGACTGCCTGTAAGTATATCTTCCTTCCATGTAAATCCAGGATCCCTGAAATGTGCATGCAGATCTATGAAAGCAGGCATAAGGCACATTCCCCGGGCATCTACGACAGGGCCCTCAAAGAATATATCATCGCCAAGCTCTACAATTTTTCCGTCTCTAATAAGAAGGTCGCCGTAAAGATCTATATCCTGATCAACCAGCCTGGCTCCCTTTATCAACAGTTCCATACTATCCCTCCCAGGAATAAATATGATCGCAATACTCACATTTATAGATACCCTTAGTATGATCGATGAGAACAAACCTGTGTGTCACATTTCTTTCCTCGGTAGTTATGCACCTTGGGTTTTTACACTTTATTATTCCCTCAACCCGCTCAGGGAGAGAAAGCTTGATCTTGTCAGTTATGATCTCGTCTTCTATTACATTTATAGTAATATTGGAATCCAGAAAGCCCAACATGGCAAGATCCAGATCTATTACATCCTCAATCTTGATTATATCCTTTTTACCATGCTTTTTGCTGGCAGCATTCATTATGAGTGCGATCGTAAAGTCGGCCTGGTCCAGCTTTAAATATTGGAATATCTTAAGGCCCATCCCTGGTCTAATATGATCTATGACAAGTCCCTTCTTAATGCTTGTAATATTAAGCATCTATTTCACCCCCAAAAGCTTAAGAATCAAAGCCATTCTTACGTACATCCCGTTCTTTACCTGTCTGAAATACCATGCCCTGGGGTCGTCATCCACTTCCGGACTTATCTCGTTCACTCTTGGAAGCGGGTGTAATATTACTAAATCCTCAGGTGCGATAAGAAGCTTATCCCGATCAAGTATATAGCTGTCTTTGAGTCTTATATAATCTGCTTCGTTAAAAAATCTTTCCTTTTGGACTCGTGTCATGTAAAGCACATCCAATTCGCCGATTACCTCCTCAAGCCTTTCCACCTCTCTGAAGGGTATCCCCTTCCCAATAAGGATCTCCTGTCTTATATAATCAGGTACCTGAAGCTCCTTTGGAGAAATCAGTAAAAATTCAATATCCCCGTATCTTGACATCGCTTTTATAAGCGAATGGACGGTCCTTCCGAATTTAAGGTCTCCACATAAACCGATAACAAGCTTTTCCAGCCTTCCCTTAGCCTGCAGAATTGTGAAAAGGTCTGTTATGGTTTGAGTAGGATGCTGGTGTCCGCCGTCTCCTCCGTTTATAAGGGGTACAGGACAATACTCAGTCCCAAGCCTTGGAGCGCCTTCCTTGGGATGGCGCATTGCGATAATGTCTGCATATGCCCCGACCGTCCTCAGTGTGTCCGCAAGGCTTTCGCCCTTTGCCACAGAACTTGAGCCCGGCTCCGAAAACCCGATGACGCTTCCACCCAATCTCAACATTGCGGCTTCAAAGCTAAATCTGGTCCTGGTGCTGGGCTCATAAAATAAAGTGCTCAGGATCTTGCCATGGCATATAGAATTGTAATCTTCAGGGCTTTCGATGATCCTCTCGGTCAAATCAAAAATACTCTCAAGCTCTTTGATGCTAAAATCTTGGGGATCGATCAAGTGTCTTCCTTTCAGCATGATAATTCCTCCTCGTTTACCTGTAGGTTTCTTGGAGCAACGCATTAAAAATGCCCTCCACAAAGGAAGGCATAAGTATTTTCGCTTATACGCACTCCTTTCCAATCTCACGGGATCGGTTTAAAGGTATTTATTTAGTTAAAATTATCATAGCAGAGGCCTCAAGTCAACTACCTTGAGTAAATTTTCAACTTCTTGCCATCATATTTTGGAGTTGACTGCAGCCAGATCCAATTTATTACTAATTCCCGTGTTAGTTATAGTTAATAATTTGGTATAATCAGACTATCTAAATAATATTTGGGGGGATAATATGAATTTTCTATTTGAAAAGGGCGGAGAGGCTATAGCAGTTCTTGTTTTCAAGGGAGCTGAAAAAGTGTCTGAGGCTAATGATCTTTATAGCTTTGTTAAGGAGCGAAAGCTGTTTGAAGGTAAAGCAGGCGAAGTGTATTCAAGCCCGGGAAATGGTAAAGATGTGATATTGCTTGGACTTGGAGAAGAATACAAGCTGGATTACCAGGTACTAAGGAAAGCATTCTATTCTCTAGGTAAGGAGGCTGGAAGGCTAAAGCTTGAGAGTATCGGAGTCCATATTCCGAAATTTGAAGATAAATGCTATGGAAAGACCTTGAAGGCAGTGTCAGAGGGTTTGATCCAGTCTCAATACAGCTTTGATAAATATAAGAGTAAATCTGATCAAAGGGTTTATTTAAAGGAAATTTACCTTCAGGTAAAGGATGATAATCTTGAAAAAGCTAAAAACGTTGTTTCGGAAACCCAGATTCTTATGGAGGGTGTATTCCTTACCAGAGACCTGGTAAATGAGCCTGCGATAAATATGTACCCTGAGGTGCTTGCAGAGCGTGCCGTTGACAGTCTTGCACCATTAGGAGTCAAGGTTGATGTGTTTGGGAAGGAAAAAATCGAGGAGCTTGGCATGAAAGCCTTCCTTGCTGTTTCGAAGGGCTCAGAGAAGGAGCCTCAGTTTATAGTAATGAAATATCAAGGTGATCCTGACTCAAACGAAAAACTTGCTCTTGTTGGAAAGGGACTTACCTATGACTCAGGAGGATATTGCCTGAAGCCTGCAGACAGCATGGCAGCTATGCATACAGACATGGCAGGAGCTGCCTCTGTTATTGGGGCCATGTATTCTATCGCAAAGGCAGGTCTTAAGAAAAATGTTACGGCAATCGTTGCAGCTTGTGAGAACATGATCTCAGGCGGTGCTTACAAGACAGGAGACATAATAGGATCCATGTCTGGAAAGACTATAGAGATAGGCAATACTGACGCTGAAGGAAGGGTCACCCTGGCAGACGCGCTTTGGTATGCAGCCACAGTTGAAAATGCAGACAGAATAGTTGATCTGGCAACTCTTACAGGAGCCTGCGTAGTTGCTTTAGGGAGCGTAAATACGGGAGCAATAACGAACAATGACAAGTTCATGGAAGAGATAAAGGTTGCTTCGACCCTTGCAGGAGAGCCTGTCTGGGAGCTTCCACACGATGAGGAATATATGGAGCTTTTTAAAAGCGATTTTGCTGATCTTAAGAACACAGGCGGCAGATGGGCAGGAGCAATTACCGCAGGTCTGTTCCTCAGGGAATTTGTGAATGATAAGCCATGGGTCCATCTGGATATTGCAGGCACCTCTCATCTTTCAAACCCTATGGGTTACCTGCCAAAGGGTGCAACAGGAATACCGGTTAAAACTCTTTTCTATTTGGTCAAGGATATGTAGATTGAAAAAACCAGGTCCAAATTCGGACCTGGTTACTTATTTTTCAGTACTCCACCCAGCAGACCTATTATAGCAAATATAGTATAATAGCCTGCGCTTGTTATTGAATTACCAGTTATTTCTCTAATGCCCTGTATTATAAGCTGGTCTCCCCCAAAAAGTGAAACGATCCAGCCAACTACAAGGCCAACTAAAAGCCCTCCAAGCATACCTACACCTCCGTATGGAATTCTCCCTCTTTATGATACCAGAAAGGAGAGTGGAAATCCATCTAAATAGTCCACTGCCCGTGGATTATCCCAACAAGATACCATGAGCCTGAAACATCCTCGAAAACAAGCTTGAGACTCCTCCAGTCCATCCCTCCATATTGCGGATCAAAGCCTGTGAAATGAAATTCAATAAACTCTCCGTTTGGATAAGCAGTGTCAACATTATTCAACGAGTTGCCCATCCCTATCTTGGTATTTATGCCAATCATATGAGGATTAAGGAAGTCCTCATCGTATACAAAGCTTTGGTGATAGTCTGAGTATATCTGGTTTATCGGGTTCCCTGAGCCGTCGAAGCTCCCCCAAAGATAAACTGTATTATCCTGCGCAAGCCCTGCAACCTGCGTTGCGGTAAATACAAGGTCAGCCTGAGAATCCACGTAATCATATGGGGTAAATCTCACTCCAAGGCTTGGGTGTACATAGTCGCTGACTCCTGACATATCCATAGTCTTTAAAAGCTCCACAACTTCAAAAGCAGTTGTCAATAACGACGCTCCCTGAGTTGGACCTGCTGATGGCAATGGTTCCGGTTCCTGCGCTTGCTCCAGCTGAGCCTGTAGCTCCTGTACCCTCGACTGAAGCTCAGCTATCTCATTATCCCTCGACTGAAGCTCAGCATTCAGCTCTTCGACCAGATCTTCCTGAGAAGTATTGGTGCACCCGGAAAACAACAGAGCTGCTGAAATGAATATAGCTAAAAATATTTTTTTCTTCATTGCTTGACCACTTCCTTTTACTGATTTGCAACATTTTTACCCCAATATACGGGCTTAAATATGTCAATCGGGTTACATCAGGTCAGTTATATTTTTAACCAGAGTCTCTATCTGCTTTTCTCTTTTCCCGCTGCCCCAGTCTATTATGCCTGTAAATCCTACTTTTGCTCCCTTTTCACGACACATCCTTTCCATTTGCCCAATTGCGCTCTTCCCTCCAAAAAAGCTGTAGGGAAAAGCGTGTGTCACGAACATTGCCACGTTTTTACCCTCGATATCATTGACTTCGTCGAAAAATTTCCTGATGACTGGCGATGCCTGAAATCCCCTTACCGGACCAGCTACGATCAGGTTGTCGAAGCCTTTCATGTCAGGTATCAGCTGAAGGGCTATCTTACCTATGTCCCGCTGATTTCTGTTCTCTCCTCCGGTTACCTGGAGCCTCAAAATGTCGGCTTCATAGCCCTTTTCAGATAAGCTTTGTGCAAGTCTTTCCGCGACGGACATAGTATTCCCTGAAAATGAATGTACTACGATCCCTATTTTCATTTTTCCCCTCCTATCTTGCCTCTATCAAAGTGGCTTCTATCGCCTTAAGAATGACTCTGCTGCTGTAGGTTGCGCCTGAAACACTATCAACATCTAAGCTTTGGTCCTCAACCACGTCCTCTATAATCGCCTCTGCCGGTTGTTCCATTCCGTTTCCATGATCAAGCAGACGTATATCCTCTATCCTTCCACCTTCAATTATTACTTCAACAGTGGCAGAAACAGGAGGCACTTAATACTCCCCGACATATGTACCATCCTTCAGCTCACTGGGGTCTATTTCCTGAATTCTTGACTCGACCAGCTCGTCCAGGTTTTTGCTGAGGTATATGAATATACCTGAAAAAAGAAGGATAAGAACTAATACTATGATCCCTATGATCTTAAATATCTTTTTCAACATTTCCACTTCTATTTCCATTGGATTTAGCACCTGCTTTAAAGTGGTGCCACGTATATTATAGCAGTATTTTTCAAGATTTGTTAAGCTTCCATCAAAAAATCACCAGCTTTTTTGCTGGTGATGATCCCATTACTTGCATACATCTACCCACTGACCACAGGTGACCTTTTCTAAAAGGTCAACGTCTATCCTGAGACATGTATTTGGTCCCCCTGCGGCAGGGAATACATAGTCATACACCTTAAGTGACTGATCAAGATATATATCCATAGGTTTCGACAGCCCAAAGGGGCATACGCCTCCCACAGGATGTCCTGTAGCCTCGAGCATCTCATCTCCATCGATAAACCTTGGTTTCTCCCTGAAGTGATCCTTGAACTTCCTGTTGTCAAGGCGAACATCTCCCTTTACAACAAGTATTATATCCCTATCCTTTAGTCTTATAGCCATTGACTTTGCTATTCTTCCAGGCTCCACGCCAAGAGACTCGGCTGCCAGCTCTACAGTAGCTGTACTGGTCTTCATATGCAAAATCTCGATATCAAGATTCTTCTCGTCAATGTACTTCCTTACGCTTTCAACAGTCATTGCTACACCCCGCTTTACCTTTTTGTTATAAGTCCTCTATTATAGGCATCCTCAAGCATGTTCTCAACGAATTGCCAAAGCTGATCTGAAGTCCCTTTCAAGGGGCTTATTCTTTTGAATACATCCTCCTGAGCTACTCCGAACTTTCTCCAGGTTCCCCCGCCATTATAGTAGTTGTTCAGCATAGGCTGAAGCCTGTCCATAGAAGCTGCAAACCTTGCCTCCGGAGTTTCCATCTCTTCGAATTCATCCCAGAGCGACCTGAAAAAACCGCCCTTTTCTTCGCCCAGCATACCGAATATCCTGTCTGCTGCCTGCAGCTCCCTATCTCTCTTGTCCAGGTTGGCTGCTGCATCGTAGCAGAAGGTATCTCCTGCATAAAGCTCTACAAGGTCATGGATCAAAAGCATCTTGATTGCTCTGTTGACGTCAAATTCCTCATTTGAATACTCAGAAAGCACCATCGTCATTACGGCTATGTGCCACGAGTGCTGTGCATCGTCCTCTCTTTTGTCCTCTCCTATTAGACTTGTTTGCCGCAATATGGTCTTCATCCTGTCCAGTTCAACTATGAATTCTATGTCCTTTATTAAACGTTCATTCACCGGATCATCTCCCTGTATTCTTTACTAATGCTATTTTATCACATAAAGCAGAATATTTCCCTTATAAAAATAATTTTGAAAAAAGTATTGACAATACCCATCACAGGAACTATCATTATATTTAATACATAAAAGCGTTGAAGGAGAGAAGCGCATCTGTGCATATTTATAGAGAGTCAGGAAGGGTGGAAACTGACAATAGCTGGATACGATATACACTCCCAAGCAGATTTGCCAAAAGATTTCGAGTAGGCAGATCCGGAGGCCCGCCGTTAAAAGGGACAGGATTGTTGGATCCGAATGAGAGACGGCTTTGCCGTAATATGGGTGGTACCGCGTGAGATTAAATCTTTCGTCCCTATGAATTTAAATGATTCATGGGAACGAAGGATTTTTTTTATTTACTTAAAAAAGGAGGAGCAAAAATGAGAAAAAGAGGTTTTTTGAAGGCAATCGCAATTATTACTTTGGTGGCAATGATGGGAGGATGTACAGCAGGAGGAGCATCGGAGGAAGAAAAGATTGTAATTGGGATCAACCAGCTTGTTGAGCACCCAGCTCTTGATGACGCAAGGGAAGGTTTTATCCAAGGGTTGGAGGAACTGGGAGTAGAGGCAGAAATCGTATACCAAAATGCTCAGGGTGATATACCTACTTCACTTTCCATAGCACAAAAATTTGTATCCGATAAGGTAGATCTGATCTATGCAATAGCTACACCTGCTGCTCAAAGTTCCAAGCAGGCAACCTCAGAAATCCCTGTATTATTCAGCGCAGTAACAGATCCCGTAGCTTCAGGACTAATTTCATCAATGGAAAGTCCCGGTGGAAACGTCACTGGAACAAGCGATGCAACTCCCATGAAGGAACAGCTTTCTATGTTCAAGAAGCTTGATCCCTCTATAAAAAAGATCGGGATCCTCTTTAACACCAGCGAGAGCAATTCTGAGATCCAGGTCGCAAGAGCAAAGGAGTTTGCAGGTGAGTTAGGTCTGGAGATCGTTGAAATGGGGATAGCAAATATAAACGACATACCTCAGGCAATGGATTCACTCGTCAAGGATATCGACGGCTTCTATGCGATCACCGATAATATGGTTGCTTCATCCATGGCTGTTGTTGCCGAAAAGCTTAACTCCAATGGAATAATCTCTGTAGGTGCTGAAGGCTCCTTCGTTGAGGGTGGGTTGTTGGTAACTGACGGTGTTAGCTACTTTGAGTTGGGCAGACAGACTGCGGCAATGGCTAAGGCCATACTCATAGACGGCAAGTCACCCTCAGAAATCCCGGCAGAAAAATCTAAAGGCACAACCTCAGTATTCAATAAATCTACTATGGAAGCTTTAGGTGTAGATCCCTCAAACGAGGTTTTCGAAGGTGCAGAAGAAGTAGGACAATAACAACAATCCAGGAGGCAGAAAATGAACGAACTTATACTGACCTCTCTCGAGCAGGGACTGATTTTCTCAGTCCTTGCAATGGGAGTGGTCCTCACCTATAAAGTACTCGATATTGCTGATCTGTCAGTGGAAGGCACCTTCCCCCTTGGTGCCTTCGTATTTGCACGGTTTGTTATGGGAGGAGCAAATCCCTTAATGTCAACTCTTTTGGCATTTGCCTTTGGAGCAGGAGCAGGTCTTGTTACAGCCTTGCTTTTCGTTAAGCTCAAGATCAGACCTCTTCTTTCAGGGATACTTACCATGACGATGCTATACTCCTTCAACCTGCGGCTGAATGGCAAGGCCAATATACCGCTCTTTAGCTCAGGTACGATATATCCCGAAGGCTACAGACTGCTGGTCCTTATTGGAGCTATCATATTGGTAAAGCTCGTTCTTGACTGGTTCCTCAAGACTGAAACAGGCTACCTTCTCATCGCTACCGGGGATAACGAATCTTTGGTTCGGTCCCTCGGAGAAAACAGCAATAAATACAAGATCCTTGGCTTTATGCTTTCAAACGGCCTCGTTGCAACAAGTGGTGCCATGATGGCCCAGTACCAGGGCTTTGCGGATATAACCATGGGAAGCTCAATAATCGTAGTGGCATTGGCATCGATCATTATCGGAGAAACTTTGGGAAAGAGCTCAGGAAAGATGAGTCTTACCCTTAGAGCAATTATCGGGGCAATGACCTACAAGCTTATAGGGGGCGTAGCTATAGATATGGGCTTAAGTCCCACTGACCTGAAAGCAATAAGTGCAATAATAGTAATAGCATTTATATCTTATAACAATTTTTCGTCACCGGTGATTAATAGTCTAAAAAAGCGGGGAGGTAAGACAATTGCTGGAAATAAGAAACCTTTGGAAGAGTTTTAATACAGATACTGAATTTGAAATACCGATTTTCAGGGGCTTCAATATCTCAATTGATGATAAATCCCTGACTGCGGTCATTGGGGCAAACGGATGTGGAAAAAGCACTCTTTTAAACCTCATAAGCGGAAGCTTGCGTGCTGATGATGGAGAAATACTTCTGAAAGGATACAACATAGCTTCGCTGCCTGAGGAAGAAAGAGCACTTCATATTGGAAAAGTCCACCAAAATCCAACCATGGGTGTAGCGCCAAGTCTTACCATACTCGAAAACCTTTCATTAGCAAGCAAAAAGGGCGAACCCTTCGGCCTTAGAAGATTGATTCGAAGTGAGCGGCTTGATATTTTCGTGTCCCTTCTAAAGGATCTTGGCCTTGGTCTTGAGGATAAGCTGAACACTCAGGTGAAATTCCTCTCCGGAGGCCAGAGACAAAGCCTTTCACTTGTTATGGCAGCGATGAAGCACCCTGACCTCATGCTTCTTGACGAGCACACTGCTGCTCTTGATCCAAAGACCTCCCAGGTCGTAATGGAAAAGACTCGGGAGCTTCTTGATAAATATCATATAACAACTATAATGGTATCCCACCACATTGGGGATGCGATTAAATATTCCCAGAGAGTTGTTATGCTGGACAAAGGAAAAATCGTTCTGGACAAGCCAAGCTGCGACACTTCGGAGGAGGAGCTGCTTACGATTTACCAGTCAAAGATCCATGAAAAGATTATAGCCTGACATTTTTGGGTAATATCCACTTGATCGAATTGAAAGGGGATGTGAGTTTTGGCAAAAACCAAATTAAAGGCAAATATCGTTGGAAATATGGGCTGGGAGATGGATATAAACGGGCATCACTTCATAACTGATGCAGATATTGAAACTGGAGGAAACGATCTTGGACCGAGACCTAAAACAATGCTTCTGGCGGGACTTATAGGCTGCACTGGGATTGACGTCAAAATGATCCTCAATAAAATGAATGTTTTCCCAGATGATATTCATATCGAGGTGGAGGCTGAAAGCTCTGAGGATCACCCTAAAATCTATACGGATATACACCTGACCTATATATTCAAGGGCAAGGGACTTCCAATGGACAGACTTGAAAGAGCAGTATTCCTTTCACAGGAAAAATATTGCGGTGTAACGGCAATGCTCAAGAAATCTTCAAACATAACGCATGCAATCAAAATAGAAGAATAGACGCTCTGCTCCCAATTTACGGGAGCAGAGCTTTCTTGTATTCTCTCTGCCTTCTTGTAGCCTCTGCGAATCCAAATTCTCCAACCCATCTCCAGTAGATCTTAAGACTCAAAGGAAGCTTCGTGATTATGGCATTGTTTTTTTCCAGGGCTTCACCTTCAAGGACCACAAGTCCCTCTCCCAGTTTTTTAAGCCAGAATATAAGGGCCTCCTGATCCGTCTCAGACAACTCATCCTTTATAAGGATGACGGGCTCTATACCTCTCTTCCTCAGAGATGAAACATCCTCCTCCATCGCTATCCAGGTCTCAGGATCCCCGGGAAGCGTGAATCTAAGAACCATCACTTTCAGACCAAGATCTCTGAACCTGTTTAATTCTTCCTCCCATTTTGAAAACCCCCATACTCCTGCAGCTATATAAGTGCCCTTAAGCTCCCTTTCCTCAAGAGCTGAAATCAATCCTTCAAGCCTCTCCCTACTTTGAAAAATATCCAGATCCTTAAGATATACGGCTGATCCCCAATTATCTATATCTGTGACGATCTCCTCAATTGGTCTGAGATCGTACACTTCCTTTCCAATAAGTCCGTTCTCATTGAAGTTTACCCTCTGCTGAGAGTGTATCTCCCTTACTGATGGATATTGCAGAAAATAATAGCCATCTTTCTTTATCGCTCTTGACTCCATCGGCTTAAGGACAGAGCCTGAGAATCCCTTGTCTGTTACACCAAGCTTGTTTTTTATCTCATCAAGACTTCTCTCCGTTTCTATACCCATAAGGGTCTCCTCCAGCTGCTTTACCGGATTTCCTGTATATATGAGGTCAAAGACTGATGGATCTGCCTGAGCTGCAGACTCTCCAGCAGCTGCAATAATTGCACTTGTCGAAGTTTCTCTGGAAATAAGAGCCTGCTCAGAGGCAGTCGCCTCCTGTCCTCTTTCGACCCAAAATACTATCAGGTCAGGTCTGAAGTCCTGAAGACCTCTTTTGAATGCACCCTTTTCAACTGCAAAGTCGTAAATCCCAAGCTCCACCCTGTCCCTGAGGCACGCAGGTATTTGTCCCGCAAGCAAAGCTATTTCGATGGGTTCCTGAAGTCTTACGACCTCTGCCCCCTTCTTTCCTGCTCCGATCCCCGGCCTTACAAAAAGAACCCTCACACGACCCATCTCCTTCCCGTTTTCTCTATATTCCCATTTTATCACGTTTCCCGGAGCATACAACCTTTTTATTGACTTCGAACATGTGTTCTGTTATTATGGATACACAGACCACAAAGAGGTGTTAGAAATGTCGGAAAGGATAGTTTTTCACATAGACGTAAATTCCGCTTACCTTTCCTGGGAAGCCGTATACAGACTCCAGCACGGCTCTCCAATTGACCTTAGGGATGTTCCTTCCATAGTTGGAGGCGATCAGGAAAAGCGGCACGGGATAGTTCTTGCGAAGTCCATCCCCGCAAAAAAATTTGGGATAATAACCGGCGAAACCGTCCATTCAGCCTTTGAAAAATGTCCGGAGCTCGTTATGGTCCCTCCATGCTATCCACGCTACATAAGGGCCAGTGATTCCATGGTGGAGCTTTTAGGCAAATACTCACCCTTCATCCAAAGATATTCCATAGACGAGGTGTTCCTTGAGTACATTGATACTGAACGGCCATTCATGGAAGTGGCCACAGAGATGGGCAGAAGGATCCGGGAGGAGCTTGGATTTACCGTCAATATTGGCATAGGCCCAAATAAGCTGCTGGCTAAAATGGCCTCGGACTTTTCAAAGCCTGATAAGATACACACCCTTTTCAAGGAGGATATCCCTGAGAAGCTATGGCCTCTTCCCGTAGAGGAGCTTTTTATGGTAGGCTCAAGAACAAAGAAAAAACTCAATGGCAGAGGTATATTCACGATCAGGCAACTGGCGGAGCTTGACAGGGATTACATCCACTCCTGGCTTAAAAAGCCAGGTCTTCTGATTTGGGAATACGCCAACGGTATGGAATCCTCGCCTGTGAGAAGCGGAGCTGTTCCCTTAAAGTCAGTTGGGAACTCGACCACTATGCCCTTTGATGTGGAGACCAGGGAAGAAGCCCATAAGGTGCTTCTGGCGATATCGGAGATGATAGGTCTTAGAGTGAGAGACCTTGATATGTGTGGCAGTGTGGTATCGGTCTCGCTTAAAAACCACCTGTTCTATCATTCCTCACATCAGAGAAAGCTAAATATACCTACTGATTCGACCAATGCTATCTACAGAGTTGCCAGAAGTCTGTTCGACGAAATGTGGCAGGGAGAGCCTATGAGAAATTTCTCAATAAGCCTTTCTCACCTTGAATCCAACGAATTTTTTCAGCTGTCCTTGCTGGGCAGTCAAAACAAAAAGGAACAGCAGCTGGATGATGTTATAGACAGGATAAGGCTTAAATACGGACAAAGGTCCATCTACAGGTCATGTTTTCTCTATTCAGGCATCGATCCGGTTATAGGGGGTGTCATCATGGAGGAAAGCTATCCTATGATGTCCAGCTATTTATAGGGGGTATACTTATGAAGGTCCTTATGAAGCGTGTTGAAATGATCGCCTGGTTCAACGACAAGGATTATCCGGTTCCTCTGAGATTTAGATTGGATTCCGAGGACAAGGTGCGGACAGTCATACGAATCGGGCGGATATTCTCCCATGAGGAGGAAAAGCTTGGCGGAAACAGAGCGGTGGTCTATCGCTGCGAGGGGATAATCGGTGAGCAGCAAAGACCCTTTGAATTAAAATATGAAATAGCCACCTGCCGGTGGTTTCTGTTCAAAATGTAAAGGAGGCTCATTGGCCTCCTTTTGCTATTTCTTCAAGCTCCTCCGTCATATAGAATCGAATCCTGTCCTCCAGAGAAGGATGGGTATGGTACCAGAACTCGTAAAATCCTGATGGTCTCGGAACTCCAAGACTTGTTTCATACAGCTTCTCCATAGCGGTCACAGCTGATTCCCTGTCTCTTGTCATAGATATTTCATAGAGATCAGCCTCTCTCTCGAACACCCTTGAAACTCCATTTACAGCAGGCTGGCCCAGCCAGTTAAAAAGATTAAGAAGTAGAAGCAGCAATGGAAGAGATGCGTAGCTATGAAGCTTTGTAAATCCAAAGGCTCCTCCCGAAGCCTTTATTATCCAGCCTGAGGAGAGATATATAAGAAATAGGATCAGGAACGTGCCTGCTATTCCAAGTGCTATCCCCTTCCATATATGATTTTTTACATAGTGTCCCATCTCATGTGCTGTTATGCTGATTACCTCTCTCTCACTAAGATTGTTTATAGTAGTATCCCAAAGTACGATCCTTCTTGAGGAAAGAATCCCGGTCATATAGGCATTCATCGTCTTGGTGTCCCTGCTTTTATCGACGACAAAAATATCTGCATCCGAAACACCTCCTTTATGAAGGATCTCCTGGATCCCGCTCTTGAGAGATCCATCAGGGATAGGTGTATATCTGCTGAAAAATGGATCTATTACAAGAGGAGTGATGAATACCATAAATATTATCACAGGTATCATCAACAGGCCTCCCCTCCACCACCAGGTTTCAGGATACCGTTGAATAAGGCCGTATGGAACCCATAGAAATACTGCTATCAAGCCATTGTTCACAAGAAATCCCTTTGCGCTAAGCTCGATCCATCTTAGTATAGTCTGATCTGTAAGTCCGTATCTATGTCTCAGGATAAATGATCCATAAAAGTTAAATGGCAAATTGATAAAATAAACAATGCCCAAATAAGCCAGCCCAAATAAAAGTCCCGATAAAAACATTCCCCTTCCACGACTGGTTATTTGGAAAATTTTTTGAGAAAATCCGGAGAACAGGAAAACCATAGGAACAATATAGGATAACGGGAGCCTTATTGCCCATAATCTGAATGCGTCCATTCTATAGCTGTAAGCCGCTTCATCAAGATCAGGATAATCCTGCCTTAGAGACTGGATATTCAGGTACTCGGCAAAAATCATTGCCCCTGCAAATATTATTAAGAATATAATTAAGAATACAGCTGCAGTTATTAGTTTCTTGTCCATACCTATTAATTTATCTCCACTCCGCCCATTATTGCAGTCCCCTTGACGATAAGCAATGGAGCTGTCGGGTCTACAGGTCCCACGGCTTTATTGGTGAAGGCTCCCAGGACAGGTGTGCCTTGTGCCTCTACCCTCCAATGCCTGGGTACATGGATCTCTACCCCTCCTGCTATGGCTGTGGCCTCGATATAGCACTGAGTTCCCTCCATATTTGCATCTCTTAGATCAAGCTCAATTCCACCCATAATTGCAGTGAGCTTCCCTCCCTTGAAGCTTTGGGATGTATTGATGTTCTCTATTCCGGACATCAATACGGTGTGATCCACAAAATCTTCGTTAGTCCGGTTTTTGTTCCAATTCTCTGAGTTTGCGCCACTTTTACTGGACACTGCTCCCTTGGAGAAAATTAAGTTCCCTCCTATCAGAATCAATACAACCGGGAAGAAATACTTGAATACATCCCTGGTTATCATATCCAGCCTGCTTAATTGAAAAATTACTCCTATTGAAATTACTATAAGGCTTCCAAGCTTCGAAGAACCCCTGTCAAAAAGCCCCGCTAAACCAGCAATGATTATAATTACCGGCCAGTACGTGCTTATGATGTCGCCAAAGTCCAGGTACCCCAGCTGATCCCCAAGAAATCCTGTTCCAATCAATATTAGTAAAATACCAACAAAATATCTGCCTTTCATTTTAGCCCTCCTCAATTCCCTTTTCCAATGCATTGATACCCTATTACCAATATAGTGCAACAGGAAAAGAATAGATAGGCAATAGGCGTTAAAAACAATTGACAATTGACGATTGATAATGGACGATGAATTATTGTCATACCGACCGAAGTGGAGGAATCTCATTTTTGGTTGGAATGTTGGAAGAGTTGGAAAGGGGAAAAAGCTAACAACTATTCTTAGCTCTTAGCTTTTTATTGTTCATTGTTCATTGTTCATTGTTCATTGTTCATTGTTCATTGTTCATTTCAATTGTGAATTGTGAATTGTGAATTTCTTCACGTCTTCCTGATAAATGTATGCCTGCATTTTGGGCAGTTTATATTAACTCTTCCCTTCCCTCTTGGGACCCTAAGCTTTTGTCCGCAGCCAGGACATTTAAAGTATTTATATTTACTTCTATTTTTTGCTGTCTCTTTGTATCCGGCAGCTTTCCTTCTAATATTGCCAAATAAGCCTAAAAATTTCTGGTTTTCTCTATATCTTGCGCTCGTGTTCCTTGAGAACATTCTCAGGTACCCAAGCATTAATATGATTATACCTGCAGTATTCAGCGCAGTGCTCTTAAGTAATATGCTCCCCAGTATAATTGCTATACTTGAGATGAACATGGCATTCGACAGCTGGTCCAGCCCATATCTGCCTGTCATAAACTTCCGGATCCAATTCTTCATTATATCCTCTCCAATGCTGTTGTATGGTAATGATTATACCATCAGTAGATACTCTAATCAAAGAAAAACCCCGGGAAAATAAACCCGGAGCTTTAAACTAATTATTCTCTTCAAGCCATCTTTTTGCAAAATATGCATAATACGCTGCACCCTTGAAAAACTGATCTTCATCAAAGTCCGTCTTTGGATGGTGGTGAGAAAATGGATATCCCTTTGACGGGCTGCCCATAGATAGTATAACCATGAATGACGGGACTTTTTCACTAATGAATCCAAAATCCTCTGATCCACTCAGCATACCGTCATCCATATATGGATCCAACTGTAGTACTCCATCCTCTCCAAACAGCTCTTTGCCAAAGGATATAGCTTGATCTCTCATTGCCTTGTCATTGATCACTGAAGGACACTGTATCGTATACTCAACCTCAGCAGAGCCTCTAAAAACGGCCGCAGTACCCTTGGCAATCTCAACCAGTCTGTTCTTCATGAACTCCCTGGTTTTAGGATCCATAGTTCTGATCACTCCAGAAATCGTTGCTGTATCTGGAATGACATTAGCAGCAAGGCCACCGGACATCTGTCCTATAACGCAGAGTGCTTTCTCTCCAGGCTTTATCTCTCTGCTGACCAGCTCCGACAGTGCAAGATGGGTCTGTGCAGCTATATTTAGTGGATCTACGGTTGTATGGGGCATGGCGCCATGTCCGCCCTTGCCTTTTATATATATATGGAACTGGTCCGGAGCCATTGAAGCAGCGCCTTCCCTTGGTATTAGAAGCTTACCATGCTCAGCCTCTATGCCGGAAAATACGTGGATCATCATTGCAGAATCCACCTTTGGATCATCAAGGACGCCTTCTTCTATCATAGTCTTCGCACCTGTCAGGACTTCCTCCCCTGCCTGGAACATAAGCTTCACATTGCCCTTAAGCTCACCCTCTATTTCCTTTAACAGCTTTGCAGCACCAAGGAGAGTACTTGTGTGTACGTCGTGCCCACAGGCATGCATCGCTTCATTTTCTGATGCAAATGTCAATCCTGTTTCTTCTTTTATCGGTAGAGCATCCATATCTCCTCTTAATAAAATTGTCTTTCCTTTGTTTGGATCCCCGATATTTGCTACTACTCCTCCTCCAACTACTGATGAGGATATTCCCATTTCCAGAAGCTTTTTCTGGACAAAATCCACTGTATTTGGCAGCTTCATACCAAGCTCAGGATTCCTGTGCAATTCTCTCCTGTTGTCCACGATTTCATTTTGGAGCTTTGAAGCTCTGTCAAGCAATTCTTTCTCTAATGCCATCCGACCCATCCTCTCTATAAATATTACCGTTTGCTTTTATGAGTTAAAGCTGTTATGCAAAAATGTAATTAGATACAGTATAGCAGAATTTTAATTCTTGTAAATATAAATCCCCGGGATTCCCCCGGAGATTATATTTACATAACTATAGTTCCTCTATTTTTACCGTTTCTCTTGGACTGATACAACCCATCATCAGCTCTTCTGACAGCATCGTTATAGCTTTCGTCAGACCCCAAAAAAATAGTGGCGCCGATCGATACTGTCGTGTTCAGCTTCATATTTTTATTACTGCAGATAGATCCCTCTACAGCTTTGAGAATCTTATCCATAAACTGGTCTAAGTTTTCCGGTGCTATTCCCTTGGTAAAGAGAATAAACTCTTCTCCTCCCCATCTGTAAAATCCGTCCTCATCCCGGATAACTTTTCTGATACTCTCAACCACTCGAACAAGGACACTGTCTCCAGCTTCATGTCCATATGTGTCATTGACTTGTTTGAAATCATCAAGGTCCATTACGAATATATTATATACTCCGCCCTTTTCCTTGAAGCTCTCAAATCCCTTTGAAATAGCCTTCAGAGCAGCTCTTCTGCTCCCAGCACCAGTCAACAGATCGGTCTCTACCTCTGTCTTGAGTGGTTGGGTAGATGCGTCATAGTACTTATTTTCAGCCCACAGGAATATTGCGGTTCCCGACAATATCAAGGCCAGCCCTACAAAACTCATAAGCTTCAAAGCATTCTCTCTTTCCTCTTTGGAAGCTTCAGCAGATCTGGCAATATACTCCTCAATGTTGTCATAATATATTCCCATGGCTACTATCCAGTCGTATTCCTCATACAGCTTGGCAAAGGTCAGTTTTTTTTCAATTGTATCAGTTGTAAGTTTTTTGAAATAATATGTGGAGAATAACTCTCCATTCTTTTTTATTCCTTCAAGCTCCTCCAAATAAGGCTTGCCGCCTGCTATATCCTCCATATCTGTTGAAAGCAGAGTGCCTTCTGTGTCCCTGAGATTAGGATGTATAAGTCTTCTGCCATACCCGTCTCCACCCTCGTAGTTGATGACCTCATTCACCCATATGTACGAATCCTCAAAATATACATCGGTATATAATCTGTTTCTTAGAGTCTCTTCAACAAGCTTCCTAACACTGCTGTCTAAAGCACCTAAAAATATCTTATATCCCATGAATTCCACTTCTTCTGATATGAAATATTCTCCCTTCAGAATTCCTTGCCTGTGATCTATGGAAGTTGAGCTTTCATAGATCGTAAAGCCAGATGGGTCCTTAATAACTATAAGCAAATCTTCATTGATACCGACGTTTTGAAGATAGTCTTTGATATGTTCAATCCTGTATTCTTCTGAGTGGTCATAAATAAATAATTTTAGTCGATCTATTCTTTTAATAAACCTATCCTCATTAAATATTTTCAGCTCTTCGATATAGCCTATGGTGTTATTTACTGTATCTTTCATAAAATCTTTTTTGATCTCTATGATCTGGTCTCTAGTGTTTTCTGCATGGATCTTATCGATATCTTCAATTTGGTTTATGAATATCGATGCAAAGGCGAGTGAAAATAAAATAAAAATGGCCAAGGCAATGCCCAGGTATTTCTTTCTTACCTGGTCCATAAGCCTGAAGGTTTGAAACATATTTTTAAACATTCTTACTGAATCTCCTGCAATGATATCTAATACATCGATTTTATCAGATATTTGATATAAATGAAACTTAAATACCACCAAATTCATTAATAATTTTAAGTATTAAAGCAACCAAATTTCGAAATACTATTTTATGCTGATTACCCCTGATTTTATTACAGCTTTCCTTATAAGTGGATCATACATCCCTGGGGACTTAATATTTTTGAGTAAGATGTTGAGTTTTATTTTCCAGGCTCTCCTGGAATACCTTTCAGCACACCCGGTAAATCCCTCAGCGATACTCTCATACGCCAGTTCTGCAGTTCTTAGGGCATAGCTTATACCCTCTGCCGAGCTCGGGCTTATGGCGCCTGCAGCTTCACCTATTAGCAATACCCCATCCCTTCCAAATATAGTCTCTCCCGGATTTGAAGGCCTGTTGATCAGTGTTCCCTCTGACTTTATTTTCTTTCCCAGGTCAAATCCCTTTGATCTCATCTTGTCCTTGAGTATCAA
Organism: Gudongella oleilytica; assembly: GCF_004101785.1. Lineage (NCBI taxonomy): Bacteria > Bacillati > Bacillota > Tissierellia > Tissierellales > Tissierellaceae > Gudongella > Gudongella oleilytica. The sequence continues at coordinate 806,618 of NZ_CP035130.1, read as the reverse complement.
AAACCTTTCCTTTGGCTTGTCTTTAATTGCCAGAGCGGATCCTATGAGAAGTTTTCCTTCCTTAGGTATTATCCAGGAATAGAAATCGGTTACTTCTTTGTCAAAAATTGCTGTGTAATAAGGCATTTCGAAGTCAGCCTCGTACCAATCCTGTATGGCTGCGTATTTTTTTATTTTTGCCAAAGCACCAAATATTCTTGATCGTATTATAGACGCAGCTCCATCGGCACCCACTATAATCCTTGCCCTTATCTTTTCCTCCCCTGTCACTGAAGAACATATCAACTCATATCCATTATCAACTCTATGGATATCTCTGACCAGTGTGCCAAGCTTTATATCACATACTACGGACGCTCTCCTTAATAGCCATTTGTCAAACTCTTTCCTGTCAATATTCAAATAAAATCTTTGATACATGTTCTCGAGACCATTGTCGAAATCTATAGCCCTGACTGCAAACAATTGTGGTCCTACGAATATACTTTGTGGTACCACGAGCCCCGAGCTTGCTATAATCCTTTGGGCATCAGGTGCCAGCAAGCCTCCGCAGCATTTCCCTTCCCTGAATTGAATGCTGTTTTCTTCAGCCTCTCTTCTGTCTATGAGTGCAACCTTATATTTGTTCCCAATAAGCGAAGCAAGCGACGATCCCGCCGGACCTGCTCCAACTATCGCAATGTCATACATATCCAACACCTCTTGCATTTTTCCTATCAAATTTGATAATAGCACTATATTTATTGTTTATCAATAAATATTTATCTTTATTATCTTTAAAGCATTAAAAAACAGCGCCATCTGAATATCAAACAGCGCTGCTTAAGTATCTATACTTATTTATCGAGCTGGAGATTCATCCTTTCCTTGACTACTGCCTGTGCAGCTGCCAACCTGGCTATTGGAACTCTGTATGGCGAGCAGGATACATAATCCAGTCCTATCCTGTGACAGAATTCAACTGAGCTTGGTTCTCCCCCATGCTCACCACAAATCCCCAATTTGATGTCCGGTCTGGTCTTCCTTCCTAAATCAACTGCTATCTCCATCATTTTACCGATACCTCTTTGATCAAGGACCTCAAATGGGCTCTTGGCAAATATTCCCTTGTCAACATAGGCATTCAGGAACTTGCCTGAGTCATCTCTTGAGAAGCCAAAGCCCATCTGGGTAAGGTCATTGGTTCCAAAGCTGAAGAATTCGGCTTCCTTAGCTATATCATCCGCTGTTATGGCTGCTCTTGGGACCTCTATCATTGTTCCGATCATATACTCAATGGAGTCACTTCTTTCCCTGAAGACATCCTCTATCTCTGCGATGACCTCTTTCTTGACATATGTCAGCTCATCTGCATCACCAATCAGCGGGATCATTATTTCCGGTACTATCTCCACTCCATCATTGACCTTGTAGTCCAGTGCTGCCTCGATTATCGCCCTTGTCTGCATCCTGTAGATCTCAGGATAGGTTACGGCCAACCTGCACCCTCTGTGGCCAAGCATTGGATTTACCTCCTCAAGGGACTCAACAGTATCCTTGAGGTCTTCGGCAGCTATACCCATTGATTTTGCAAGCTCCTCGATATCCTTGGCATTACTTGGCAGAAATTCATGCAACGGAGGATCCAGCAGTCTAATTGTTACAGGTCTTTCCTCCATTATCTTATAGATTTCATAGAAATCCTTTCTTTGAAGCGGCAGCAGCTCTTCCAGGGCCTTTTTCCTTTGAGTTTCTGAATTCGATACGATCATTCTTCTGACAGCGGGTATCCTTGCCTCGTCAAAGAACATATGCTCTGTACGGCAAAGGCCTATACCCTCAGCACCAAACTTAACAGCTTGTGCTGAATCCTTAGGAGTGTCGGCATTTGTCCTTACCTTTAGTCTTCTCACCTCATCCACCCAGGACATGAATTCTCCAAAATGACCTGAAAGCTCCGGCTCAACCTTGGGTATATCGCCCAGATAGACTGTACCGATGCTTCCGTCAAGAGATATATAGTCTCCCTCCTTGAGAGTTATGGATCCGGATTTCATTGTTTTCTGAAGCTCATCAACTCTTACCTCACTGCAGCCAGCTACACAGCACTTGCCCATTCCCCTAGCTACTACAGCAGCGTGAGATGTCATGCCGCCTCTCGCTGTCAGGATTCCCTCGGCCATTATCATGCCTTCTATGTCCTCCGGTGAAGTCTCCTGCCTTACAAGAATTGCTTTTTCTCCCCTACCCTTTGCTTCCACAACGTCCTTTGCGTGGAAGTAAATCTTTCCTGAAGCAGCTCCTGGAGATGCAGGCAGACCCTTTGCAAGGACCTCGGACTCAGCAAGCTTTTTAGTGTCAAAAGCTGGGTGAAGAAGCTGATTAAGCTGATTCGGCTCTATCCTTAGTATAGCTTCATCCTTTGATATTTTACCTTCATTGACAAGATCAACTGCTATATTTATAGCTGCTTGAGTTGTTCTTTTTCCAGTTCTTGTCTGAAGCATGAACAGCTTGCCCTTTTCTATAGTAAACTCAATATCCTGCATATCTCTGTAATGTGACTCAAGGATATTGGTAACCTTTCTGAATTCTTCAAATACCTCAGGCATTACCTCTTCAAGCTCTGAGATAGATTTAGGTGTTCTGATTCCTGCTACAACATCCTCTCCCTGAGCATTCATAAGGAATTCGCCATATATTTTATTTTCGCCGTTTGCCGGATTCCTCGTAAAAGCAACTCCCGTACCTGAGGTGTCACCCATATTTCCGTACACCATCGATTGGACGTTTACGGCTGTACCGAGATTCCCAGGTATGTCATGAAGCTTTCTGTATATTACGGCCCTCGGATTGTTCCAGGAGGAGAAAACTGCCTCAATAGCCAACTGGAGCTGCTTCATTGGATCCTGTGGAAATTCAGTGCCCATGTCCTCATAGTATACATCCTTAAAACGCCTTACCAGTTCCTTGAGATCTTCAGCCTCCAGCTCAGTATCAAGATGAACTCCTTTGTCTTCCTTCATTTTCTCCATAACTTCATCAAATTTTCTCTTAGGGATCCCCATGGCTATATCAGAGAACATCTGGATGAATCTTCTGTAGCTGTCATATGCAAATCTTTCGTTTCCTGTAGAGGAAATAAGACCCTTTACTGCATCGTCATTAAGTCCCAGGTTAAGTATGGTGTCCATCATACCAGGCATTGAGAAAACTGCGCCGGACCTTACCGATACGAGAAGTGGATTGGATTGGTCAGAAAATCTCTTGCCGAGAGTTTTTTCAACCTCCGCAAGATTTAAGTATATCTCCTCCAATAATTCGGGCCACAGCTTTTGCCCTTCATCATAAAATCTGTTGCAAGCCTCTGTTGTTATTGTGAATCCTGGAGGCACCGGAAGTCCTATATTAGTCATCTCTGCAAGGTTGGAACCTTTACCTCCCAGGAGGGACTTCATCTCCTTGGAGCCTTCTTTGAAGCTGTAAACATACTTTTTCCCCATGTCATTACCCCCTAAATGTTTTTCAACCATCGATTTGTCTGCGGTCTCCGATATGAAAAATTATAGCACAGAAATATATTGTATGTCACATTAAAAATATAGCATGTACTATATTCCATGCTGCATTAAATCTATTGCTGTTATATTACCCTGCTTTTGCGGTATCAACACCTTACTATGGCAATTTTTAACCATTCCATAAAATTGTTGCAAAAAAAACTGCCTGGTTAGGCAGTTCTATATCAAAACATTTATTATTCCATAGCTTAAGCTAGTTATTATAACTGTAGCTATGATATTTCCCACCAATATGGAAGGAAATGCCCACTTCAGCCTCATATCAAGAAGAGCTGCAGCCAGGCTTCCACTCCAGACTCCGGTCCCGGGCAATGGTATTGCAACGAATATCAAAAGTCCCCAGGCACCATATTTTTGTATCCTGTGGCCGTTATTATTTATCGATTTATCAGTAAGATGAGAAACCAATTTCTTAAAGGCCTTTGTTTTTCTAAGGTAATTGAATATCGGTCTTATGGTAAGCAGTATAAACGGTACGGGAAGCATGCTCCCAGCCAGACTGACAATAGCAGCATGAAGCGGCGACATCCCAAGGGATACTCCAAGGGGTATAGCTCCTCTAACCTCCACAATAGGCATAGCTGCAGTCAAAAATACAGTCATTTCAACATTTAAAATATCAATTAGGCTCTTTGCCATCCCCAGCATTAGTCTTTCTCCAATCGATTTGATACAATACAAAGTCTCGTATCAGTATATTCAACATAATGTTCGATGTCAAATAGCTGGCTCATATTACCAATTTCATATTATATTAATCTCCTAAATGTGTCTATCAGACATTTTTATATTGACATTCCAAATGACAAAGACTGCGAATCACTTCGCAGTCTTAATAAATTTATATTTTACTCCAGTTGGGCTCTCTCTTTTCCAGAAACGCTTTGACCCCTTCAATAGCTTCATCTGTTGTGCATAGGGAAGCAAAATGATAATTTGTTAATTCCAATGCATCCTCAAATTTCATATCCTCCATCTGGTAAAAGGACCTCTTGCCAAACTGCATCGCCCTGGGACTTTTAGCGGCAAGCTTCTCAGCGAATTTCATCGTCTCTTCTTCCAGTTTATCAGCCGGTACTACCTTGTTTATCAAACCAATCCTTAGAGCTTCCTCAGCATCTATGAGATCACCGGTCATAATAAGCTCAAGAGTTTTCTTTCTTCCAAGGCTTTTATAGAGAGGAACAGCCGGGCCCATACAGAAAAGTCCCACATTGATAGCAGTCGCTCCAAACTTTGAATTATCTGATGCTATCGCCAGGTCACATGCCGCCACCAGACCAATCCCGTTTGCGACTGCAATTTTATGTACGGATGCAATAACTGGCTTTTTCATCCTTGCTATTGTTGTATTCATCTCCTCCATAAGCCTGACCCATTGGAGGTACTCGTCCATCGATTTTCCATCCACGAAATTCACATCTATCCCAGTGCAAAAATTCCTTCCACTGGCATTTATTACAATAACATTTACTTCGTTATCGTCATCCATCGACCGAAGAGCATCGTTCAATTCCCTGGCCATTGCAGGATCAAAGGTATTGTTTGCCTCTGGTCTGTTTAGCGTTATAATGCCCACCTTTCCCTTTTTACTATAGATTATTGTTTCCCAGCTCATTTTAGCCTCCTTTATTTATCAGGTTATTAAATTTATCGCCAATATTTATTTGTTCTAATCAAAGAATCTTGTTACAATCTTATTGTGAGGTGATCGTATGAGTGAAAAGACAAATGCAGCAAGATTGCTTGATATCGCAGGCATAGATTATAAGCTTTCATCCTATAACACAGATGACGGAGCTATTGACGGAAAATCGGTCGCAAAAAAGCTCGGTTTGTCAGAGGATGAAATCTTTAAAACACTTGTTGCTACAGGTACATCCTCTTCTGCTTATGTATTCGTAATACCTGTCTCAGGTGAATTAGATCTTAAAAAAGCCGCTAAGGCATCAGGTGAAAAGTATATAGAGATGCTTCCCTTAAAAGACCTTTCCAACGTAACAGGATATGTGAAGGGCGGGTGCTCCCCGCTTGGAATGAAGAAACACTTCCCTACATTTTTCGATGAAACCCTTATACTTTTAGATTCGGTGGTTTTTAACGCTGGCAGGGTCGGCTATCAGCTCCACGTTCCTGTTACGGAATTGGCCAAGGTACTTGACTATAAGCTTGCTGACCTTGTTACTGGTTGACATTATCTAACAAGTATTGAAGCTATAATGAATACGATCCCAAGTGCTGCAAAAATAAGCATAAGCCTCCACCTTGGATCAACATCGTACTTGTTGAATTTGCTCATCTTCTACCTCCACGACTATTATTATACTATTGATTATTATAGCATAACGATTATAAATAAGTGTAAAAAAAAGACGCCCGATGGTTTTATCACCCAGGCGTCAAAGCTTTTAGGGAATATGTATCGCTCTCCCAAATACACTTTCCGCTGCTTCATGTATTGCTTCACCAACTGTTGGGTGAGCATAAATAGTAGTTATCAGCTCCTGAACTGTAGCCTCAAGCCTCATTGCTACAGCTCCTGAGGCGATCAGCTCAGTTGCACTGTTGCCAGCAATGTGGATCCCCAACACTTCACCTGTATTCTCATCTGCTATGATTTTTACCATCCCTCTGACATTCCCAGTGATCACTGATTTCCCATTACCATACATCGGGAATTTGCCTACTTTTATCTTGTAGCCTTTCATTACTGCATCTCGTTCAGTCAGCCCCACAGAAGCAAGCTCAGGGTTTGTATATACGCAGTAGGGAATCGTTCTGAAATCCATCGCCATTCTTTCTCCCATAATTAATTCTGCGGCCATCAGTCCGGATGCTGAAGCGACATGTGCAAGCTGAACCCCGCCAGTACAATCTCCAATTGCATAAATATTATCAACGTCCGTTTTAAATAGTCTATCCACTTGGATAGCTCCTCTATCAACCTTGACTCCGATTTCCTCGAGTCCTAAGCCGTCTCCCGAAGGCTTCCTTCCTGTAGCCATAATAACCTTTTCAGCTATAACCTGAAATGGATCATCTCCCAACTGCGCAGTTACCTGGAGTTCTTTGCCCGATCGATCAATTCTAAGAACCTTAGCTGACTTATATACCTTAACTCCTTTGGTGAGCAATGCTTCCTCAAGGCTGTTTACTATCTCCTGATCCATATTCGCAACAAGTTCAGGAAGCATCTCAATAATAGTTATTTGAGTTCCTAAATTTGAGTAAATATTTGCAAACTCTACCCCTATTACCCCACCGCCAATAATACAAATGCTTTCAGGAATTTCCTCCAGGCTCATTGCTTCTCTACTTGTTATCACTCCCTCCAAATCATGACCGGGTACAGGAATGATTATGGATTTCGATCCAGTTGCAACTATTGCCTTATCAAAAGATATACTTCTTTTCCCGCCTGCAGTTAGTGAAACCTCGATAGTTTTAGTAGATGTAAATTTTGCATAACCTCTCACAACCTCTACATTCATGGTTCTGAGAATATTTTTCACTCCTTCAACAAGCTGTGTAGCAACAAGTTCTTTTCTTGTCAATAGATTTCTCCAGTTTACCTTAAGATCATTGATCTCAAGTCCCAGGTCTTCAGCCTCATTCCTTAATTGATGGTAAATCTCTGTGGAGTGAAGAAGTACTTTCGTTGGTATGCAGCCGGTATTTAAACAGGTTCCTCCGATGTATTCCTTTTCGATCAAAACTACCTCAGCACCCATCTGAGCAGCTTTTATTGCTGCGACATAACCACCTGGGCCGCCTCCGATTATTGCAATCTTCATTCTATCCCTCCTCGTCTAAAGCAGAATTCTCAGTGGATGCTCCAGAGATTCCTTTAGCTTTGCAAGGAATATGGCTGCAACTGCACCGTCAACTGTCCTGTGGTCAGCAGTCAGTGACAATTTCATTATCGGTCTAATGCAAACACAGCCATCAACAACAATTGGGGTATCAATGATCGCATTAACTCCAAGAATTGCTGATTCAGGCTGATTTATTATTGGTGTGAAGCTTTCTATACCAAACATTCCAATGTTTGTTATTGTGAAGGTGCCTCCTTCTATCTCATCTGTCGTCAGTTGATTTGTCTTTGCCCTGAAGGACAAGTCTTTGATTTCTCCGGATATCTCTTCAAGCGACTTAACGTGAGCATTTTTTATGACAGGAACTAAAAGACCATCCTCTAAAGCAACAGCAATCCCCATATTCACATAATTTCGCATAACTATATCTTCCCCATCCAGGGAGCAGTTGAGATATGGGTGCTCAAGCAGCAGCAGCGAAGTTATTTTAGCAATGAGGTCAGTATAGGTTACATTCCTTTCACCCTTTAGCTCCTCCCGTAATGCTTTGAGGTTTGTCATATCAATGGAAATGGTAAAGTTTACAGTTGGTGCTATCAACGAGCTCTCACTCATCCTCTTAGCTATGATTTTTCTCATAGTGGTCATAGGCATCCTGCTATCCTCTGGATGAGCCATCGAATAATATTTAGCTTGTTTTTCTGCTCTTATAACATCGTCCTTCATGATCCTCGAACCACTTGAGATGCCCGATATATCCACTCCCAGCTTTTCAGCTGCAATGTAAGCAGCAGGGCTCGCCTTTACTTTTCTTTTGTTTTCAATTGCATTTTTTACGTCGTCAAGAACTATCCTGCCTTGAGGACCTGTTCCATCGATCGATGCTATATCTATCCCTTCGTCCTCGGCAAGCTTTTTAGCCACTGGAGAAATTTTCACTTTCTCAGCTTTCTCGATTCTTTTGTCCTGCTCAATCATTTTTCCTGGCTCCAGTGTTTTATCCTCTGATTTGATACCGTAACCCTCAGTTACATCAGCCAATAAAGATGAAATATCCTCATCTGAACTACCCATTATACCAACTGGTGTCATGATTGGAACAATAGCGCCTGCTTTCACTAATATCTTTCTAAGTATCCCATCCTCTGTTGCTTCAGCATCATTGGTTATCTTGTCAGTCTCAATACTGAACAATTTATCCCCTGACTTTATTGAGTCCCCTTCTTCCTTATACCACTTGACAAGCTTTCCTTCCTTCATGGTAAGCCCTAACTTGGGCATGACTATTTTTTTTGCCATTTTACCTCCTCCTCTGGTGTTACCGATTAAAGAATCCATTTAATTGGGCAGATTCTATTGTTTTCTTTATATTGACCCTGTATGGTCCATCTCTGGTTATCTTAAATTCAAAAACATCTCCCTTTTTGAATGGAAGCTCCCTCTCGCCATCAAGAGCCATTATTCCCTTGTAGTCCATAGGCATAGAGAAAATCTCACCAAGTGGGTGGATCAATGGCTCATCAACGCGTATTTTCTTCATTGTGCCGGCTGCAATTGGAGCCACCAACTGAAATTCTCCAGCATTTACATTGATAGATGCTCCAAAATCATCATCCTCACCGATGATTTTCTTTACTCCCACAATGGTCGAGAAACCGATTGATGCAGGGTTAGCTCTGGATACTATGACCCTTTGGATATCTTCGGGATCCCAAATTGCTCTTGATCCTATGTAGGTCTGCTTCGATATAACACAGTCTACCAAGGCAATATCCAGCATCCTTCCATCCTTGTATATCTCTATTCTCTTGTCCCTCCGACAGGACTGTCCCAGATTACTCGTTCTTGTTGACACTGCCGCAGCAGCAATACCTACAACTGTTCCCTCAAGCATTTCAGGGTAAACATTGTTCGTCCCCGTAGAGATGCTTATCAGTGGAGTAGTGGTGATTGATTTGGCTACTGCTCTGCTGGTGCCATCACCTCCAAGTGCAATAATACATTGCACCTTATTTTCCTCCATAAGCCTGGCAGCTAAAATTGTATCCTCAACACTTCCTTTGACTATCATATCAAGTATTTCGACTGATATTTTAAGCTCCTTTGAACTCTTAAGGGCTTCGGATGCTTTGTACCCTATCAGGAATGTATCCGGCATGATCACGACACTCTTAACTCCTGCCCCCTGAGCAGCCAGAATTATTCTTTTAACGATATTGATCTTCTCATTATTGTCAACTACAGTAGCATGGGAGACAAGCCGCCTGATGTCTTTTCCCGATGCAGGATTAGCTATAATACCGATTGTACTCATCTTTTCACCCCTTGGGAGGAGGCAACAATTGTTGCCTCCATTTAGAATAGCTTTTTAACAGCCTTTACAATGTCATCTGCATCTGGAACATAGTACTTCTCAAGTACAGGCGAGAAAGGAACAGGAGTATCCATAGCACATACTCTGAGTACGGGTGCATCGAGATAATCAAAGCCTTCCTCTGCAATTATTGCCGATATCTCTCCAGCAAAACTTCCTCTTTTGTTTTCCTCTGTCACAATCACAATCTTATTCGTCTTCTCCAGTGATTTCAGAATGCCTTTCTTGTCAAGTGGGAAGAGTGTTCTTGGATCAAATACCTCAGCCTCAATACCCTCAGCTGAAAGCTTTTCGGCCGCTGCAAGAGCCTCATGAACCATCTTTCCGGTTGCGACTATGGTTACGTCACTTCCCTCTCTCTTGACGTCCCCTATCCCAAACTTTATTGGAGCCATATTCTCGTCCACTTCACCTTTAGCACCATAAAGCACCTTATGCTCAAGGAATATTACCGGATTATCGTCATCTATTGATTGAAGCAACAAACCATAGGCATCTGAAGGTGTTGAAGGATATACGACCTTTAGTCCCGGAATATGTGCCAACCAAGCTTCCAGAGACTGGGAGTGCTGAGCTGCTGCACTTATTCCAGCACCTAATGGCAATCTCACTACCATTGGCAGGTTGATCTTACCACCAAACATATATCTCATCTTTGCTGCCTGATTGACCAGTTGATCCGCTCCTACAGTTGCAAAATCTATGAACATAAGCTCAGCAATAGGTCTTAACCCAGTAGCTGCTGCTCCTACTGCAGTTCCAATTATTACGCCCTCTGAGATTGGAGTATCCATTACTCTCTCTTCTCCAAATTCGTCGAACATACCAGCTGAAACCCCAAAGCAGCCCCCAAATGCTCCAACGTCTTCGCCAAAAAGAATTACGTTCTTATCCTCTCTCATTCGCTTATTCATAGCCTCTCTGATGGCTTCCATCATACTCATGGTTTTCATCTATCTTACCTCCTCTACGATATCAGTATAAATATCCTGAACGATGGACTCTAAAGAAGGCACAGGGCTATCTTCTGCAAATTTAACTGCTGCTGCAATTTCCTTGAGGATTTCTTCATCTATTTTCTTAAGCTCTTCCTCTGTGACTATTTCATTATCCAATAAATAAGCTACAGCTTTTGGTAGAGGATCCTTCGCCATCCACTCCTGGACCTCATCTGATGGTCTGTAGGTTGTCGGATCGCCCTCAAAGTGGCCTTTATGCCTGTAGGTTTTACATTCGATCAGAGTAGGACCTTGACCGCTTCTTGCCCTGGCTACTGCTTCAGTAGCTGCTTCGTATACGGCAAATATATCATTACCATCTACCACTACTCCAGGGATATTGTAGGCTACCGCTCTATCAGCCACATCCTGAATAGCCTGATGTCTGGCTTGGGACATTGAAATCCCGTAAAGGTTGTTCTCGCAAACGAATACCACTGGAAGCTTCCATATGCTTGCAAGGTTTATCGATTCGTGGAATGTACCCTGGTTTGTTGAGCCATCACCAAAGAAACATGCACAAACCTGACCGGACTTTCTATATTTAGCGCTTAACCCTGCACCTACTGAAATATTTTGTCCAGCTCCTACAATCCCGTTTGCACCCAGAATCCCTTTTGTTGCATCAGCGATGTGCATTGAACCGCCCTTGCCTTTACAGTATCCTGTTTCTTTCCCAAAGAGCTCAGCCATCATGTACTTGGTTTCTCCACCCTTAGCAATTATATGCCCATGTCCTCTATGAGTGCTGGTGATGTAATCATCTTCATTCAAGCTTGAGCAAACTCCCGTCGCAACAGCCTCCTCTCCGAGATACAGGTGAACGAACCCAGGTATTATGCCTTCTGCAAATAACCTGCTTGCATTTGTTTCGAATTCTCTGATTCTCTTCATAACCTTGTACATCTCAACTATCTTTTCATTTGTCAGATCCAAGAAAATCCCTCCTTAAAGTATAAATACTTCGACACAAGCCAGGGCTGCTTCTATTGTATTATCATTATCTCCTAAAGCTGGTATATACAACCCTGGTATAGTCAAACCGCCTTTTACTGCCTCGACCTTGACACTGCCTATTGGCAGCTGCTCCTTTATCTTCCTATCATCCACCTCCTCCGGTCTTGAAACGGCGACTGTAACCTCGATCTCAACCGACGTATTCAAATCCTTGATTCCCAAAACTTCCTCCAGCCCACACAAGCATGATCTCGATACTGCATCCTTTACTGCTTTGGCTGCAGCCTTTGAGATGTCTTGTCCGTGTAAGTCCATGCCCATACCAAACTCGATAATAAATCTTTTTCTGGACTCTCCTTCCATATCTCTATGTATTCCCCCTCTCTTTTCTTTACGGTAACTACTGATATACTAAGCAATTATCATGCCAACCGATCTATTTGTGTATTATCAGCATTTATCAACGCTGCTAAGATTTTAAAAAAAATAAAATTCCCGATTATGGGAATTTTATTTTCCCAATTACGGGAATTTTCCTATGAACGATATTTTCTTGGTTCAATACTATACTCTTTTATTTTTCTGTATAGCGCAGATTTACTTACACCAAGTATGCTGCTGGCCTCAATCACCTGACCTCCAGTATGCTCAAGAACCTTCTCAATAGCTGTTTTCTCATGGTTCCTTATAGTCATATCGTTGGAAATGATAAAATCGGAATAATATATATCAGCCTGCTTCTTCTCAGCAGTTTCATTGATCAAATCACCCTCGGTAAGGTGAAATGCCCTTTCCACTATATTTTGGAGTTCTCTGACGTTTCCTTTCCAGTTATGCTCCATCAACCCATTTATGAACTCAAGTGAAAAATACTTCCTTGTTCCACTAACCATGTTTAATCGCTTTAAGAAGTATTCTGCTAATAGTTCAATATCCTCTATTCTATCTCTCAACGGTGGGATATTGACTTTAAACACATTGAGCCTGTAGTACAGATCCTCTCTGAAATTACGGTTTCTTACCTCCTCAAAAAGATTCCTGTTGGTGGCGACAATGACTCTAACATCGAGCTTCATCGGAATCTTTCCACCAATTCTGGTTATAGTGTAATCATCAAGAACTCTTAAAAGCTTGGCTTGAACGTCAAGAGGAAGCTCTCCAATTTCATCCATAAATAATGTTCCACCGTTAGCCAGCTCAAATTTTCCGATCTTACCTTCTTTTACAGCGCCAGTAAAAGCTCCCCTCTCATATCCAAACAGCTCGCTTTCAACCAGGTCTCTCGGCAGTGAAGCACAATTTATAGCAACGAAAGGGCCGTCATTCCTATTGCTTGAATTATGTATTGCATGAGCAAAAAGCTCTTTCCCTGTTCCGCTCTCTCCCTCTATGAGAACACATCCCCTGGTCTTGGCAAACTTGTACGCTTCTTTTATTGACGACTTCATTATAGGATTCTTGGTAAGGATACTGTCAAAAGTATACGTAGCCTTGTTCCCTGCAACAACATTTGCTGTTTTGTGAAGCTCCTTCATTTCCCTGAACATTACTATCATTCCTGTAAAGCTATCATGTATATTCATGGGTGCTATCCTTATGTTGCAAGGAATGCTCTTGCCTTTAATATAAAAGTTCCAATCCAATCTTCTCCGGTAATGATCGGGACTTAGGAAAATCTTATCCCCCAAAATTGTTCTGATATCCTTGGAATCCAGATCACCTCTGGAAATTCCCAGTATTTTTTCGCCTGTTTTATTTACCCTCGTTATATTGTAATCACCGTCTATTATCATGACCCCATCCCAAATCGACTCGATAGTCGTATCAATTAGCGCATATGACCTCCAAAGCGACAGTTGATTCTGAATGGAGTATGCAGCAGAAACGACGATACCTAATGTATGCTTATGAGCTCCATTGGAGTACCCTGACATGTCAAGAACTCCGATAAGTTTACCTTCAGAGTCGTGTATTGGCGCAGCTGAGCAAGTCCATGTGTGATGGCTTTTACAATAGTGCTCAGCTCCAATAGTTTGAATTGGTTTATCTTCAGCAATACAAGTACCGATTGCATTAGTGCCTACATACTCTTCAGACCATAAAGATCCTGTGCTGAACCTCAGCTTTTCTGCTTCAAGCTTGATTCCTTCTTCGCCAATGATATGCAGTATCAAGCCACTGCTGTCAGTTAATACCAGAACGAATTCAGTACCAAGTACTATGCTGTTTAAATTGTCCATTATTGGTTTTGCTATCTCCAGAAGCTCTCTGTTTTTTCTCAATGCTGCATTTAGAACTTCATCGGATACCTTAGTTCCATCTCCACCGTAAGGATCCACTCCATGGTCACGGCATCTTCGCCATGATCTTAATATAATAGGGTTAATATCACTGGGCTCAACATTGTTTTGGACAAAGTTTAGCCATGCATTTTCAAATTTCTCCATTAATATTTCGTTCAAGAGAACACGCCCCTTTTCATAACGGATACCACCATATATAAGGCTCAGCACCGTCAACCACTCCCAGAAGTATTTCATCTCTGACTTCGCTGAAGTAATGCTCAAGAGCTTTTCTGACAGCCGGGATCTCTATCCTTTCAACTGCCTGAGACCTTTCTATCCAATGTAAGGTCCCCTCATCACTATCGGTTACTTCTGTCAATGATGTTCTGCCAAAAAATATATGGTTTATGACTATTTCCTTACCCACATGATTATAAATGATGTACTTAAGGTCGAGGGTCTCGATGGTGTATCTGTCCAGCCCGGTTTCTTCTCTTATTTCTCTATAGATAGCGGTATAAGGATCATTTATCTCCTCAGGCTCGATGTGACCTCCAACACCAAACCACTTCCCAGGTCCTATCGCTTTGTGATCCCCTCTCTTTAGCATAAGCACCTTGTCTTCATTAAGCAAAAAAGCAGTAACAATGTTCCTGAACCTATGCACAATGATCACCTCAGATAGTAATTATTCCTCTAATACAATTCTGGTCTCCTATGCTTAAGGAGCGGCAGTTGATTCCGAACTTTTCTTATATGGTCCCTGTCAAGCTCACAATAGAGGATGCCTTCCTCAGAGCCGAGTTGATCAACTATATCTCCCCACGGACTTGTGACGATAGAATGTCCATAGGCTGTATAGGGACCTGAGAAATCTCTGGCTGGTGAGCAAAGCAGCATATAAAGCTGATTATCAAGAGCCCTTACCCTTGCTGAAATATGCCAATGTGCCGGTCCTGTGGTCATATTGAATGCAGCAGGCACCAAAATAGCCTCCGCACCCTCCAGTGCAAGTTTTCTTGAAAACTCCGGGAACCTTATATCATAGCAGATCATAAGCCCAATCCTCATGTCCTCTATAGCAAAAATAGTTGACCACTCGCCTGGTGTAAGTGTGTCGGACTCCTTAAATGTTATACCGCCCTCCACATCTACATCGAATAGATGGGCTTTCCTATGCTTGGCTATAAGCTTTCCTTCATCCGAGTAAACATACGCAGTATTATAAAGCTTATCTCCTTCTCTCTCAGGCACCGAGCCTCCGGCTATGTATATCTTAAGCTCTTTTGAGAGCTCCTCCATCCATCGATTGCTCCTTCCGGGATACTCCTCTGCATAAACGGGGAACCTGGAATTGTCATAAGGTGTATTGAACATCTCTGGAAGCAATACCAGCCTGACTCCATTTGATGCTGCCTCGCGTATCATTTTCTCTGCCACTTTAAGATTTTCTTCTTTGTCATCCACTACTTTTAACTGGATCAGTGCTGTTTTAAGTGTTTTCAATTTGATCATCAACTCCTATATAAAAGTACTTTCAACTATAAAATAAGCTGCCAAACCTCCTGGGCGATTTTGTTAACAAACTCTCTTCTACTCTGATTATACCAATTTTGGAACAACTTTACCCTGTTTGTGAAAATAATCATCAATCAGCTCAAAGTTCTGTTCATAGTTAAGATGGGTATATATTTTGCGGAAGGCAGGTGTTATTTATGGACCCATTTATGGGCGAGGCCATATCAGAGGCAAGGCTTGGAGTTGAGAATAGAGATGGTGGTCCATTTGGTGCGGTGATAGTATGTAACGGTGCCATTGTTGGAAGAGGCCACAATAAGGTCATTGGAACGAATGATCCTACTGCTCATGCAGAAATCAATGCAATACGTGAAGCCTGCAAAAATCTCGGGAAATTTGATCTGTCCGACTGCAGTCTGTATACCACATGCGAACCATGCCCAATGTGCTATGCGGCCATCCATTGGGCTCGAATAACTGACGTCTATTACGGCTGTGATAGATATGATGCCGCACACATTGGATTCGATGATAAGATACTCTATGATATACTGCCTCGTCAGGATGATTTAGCATCTGTAAAGCTTACTCAATTGGAAAGGGATTCCTGCCTTGAGGTCTTTAAGCTTTACGAAATGGATGAAAAAAGAACATTATACTGAGAAAGGATACTGGCTGTTTACCGGTATCCTTTTTTTTATATTGTATCCCGGCTATTGAGTTTTCTTAGCAGCTCAGCCTCATCCAAACCATACATTTTGCAAAATTCCTCAATTGTATCGAACAGATGACTACACATAACACATTTACCGATCAAATCGTCATATGGCTTGAAAATTACTTCCTTTTCAGGATGATCTGCAACGATATCCAATATCTTATCTGTTTTAGTAAACATCTATGCCTCCACTAACTCTTCTTGCAAATCTCTATAAAGCCTTCAAAAAACCTTAAGTATTTTGCATCAGTCTGGATCATCATCTCAGGATGCCACTGGACTGCTGCAAGAAACCTTTCGCCTTCCAGTTCAAATCCCTCTACCAGCCCATCCTTTGCATGCAATGTCGGGATCAAACCTTTTCCCAGGTCCTTAGCAGCCTGGTGGTGAAGACTATTGGTACCGATCTCGCCATCAAATATTCCGTGCATCCAGGAGCCTTCCTTTACCTTCAGGATATGCGCAGGATAGTATTTAGGGAAAATTCCAAGACTATGATTCATCCCCTCAGGTCTTTGAGTTTTCATGTCCTGATATAAAGTACCGCCAAAGGCTATATTGATCAGCTGGAATCCCCTGCAAATGCCAAGAACCGGTATAGAAGTTTCTCTGATGACCCGATTCAAAAGCTCAAACTCAAATCCGTCTCTCAGTGTATCGATAGTGCCAAGCCCGAATATTGGTTCCTCACCATAAAGGGCTGGATCTATATCTGCTCCGCCAGTAAATACTATTCCGTCCAGACCCTTTACCAGTTCCCAGATGGTATCCACGCTGTCTGTAATAGGTAGTATCACTGGTGCTCCTCCGGCTCTCTCAACAGCTCTTATATAATCTGATGCTATCAGCTGCCAGTCCTGAGTTTTCGCGCCTATGCCTTCATTTACCCCAAGCGTGTCTGTTGTTGTGTAGTTTAATGTTATACCTATTACCGGTCTCATTTTAATCTCCTCCCAATTATGTTTAATCATTGTCATTGTACCCGCTCTGATCCTTTCTAACCCTATCCTGTCATGAAATATTCCAGTTGTGGTAAAATGGGTATCTATGGCAAATAAAACCTTCGGAGATATATATGAGTACAGCTTGTAAAAAGAACACAGCATTCTTTTTAATAGGCCAGATGGTATCGCTCTTTGGATCTGGCCTTGTTCAGTATGCCATAATGTGACACATCACCCTGGAAACTCAATCAGGGGTCATAAAAAGCTAAGAGCTAAGAAAATGAAAAAAGAACATTGAACAATAAAAAATAGTAGGTAGCAGTTAGTTGTTAGCAAAAGAAAATACCCTCCATTTTCGTTCATTCAGATATAAAATGTCTTAAAATGAGCGTTTATGGAGGATATTTTTTGCTAATCACTATTCACTATTCGTTATTCACTGCGACCAAAGGTCGCCTCAACCGCTTCTTTTATCTGCTCCAACGCCTGCTTCAGCTGATATCTTGGGTGAGCAGCATTCATTCTCATATACCCGTCGAGACTTCTGCAGAAATCCTTTCCATTATTCAAACCAACCTTAGCCTTTTTGACAAAAAACTCATTCAGCTCCTTTGAATCCATCCCCAGTTCTCTGCAATCCAGCCACATCAGATATGTAGCCTGAGGAAGTGTCATCTTTATCTGCGGGATCTCCCTGTCGAGATATTCCTTGACAAACCTCATGTTTTCACCGACATACTCCAGCATTTGGTCCAGCCACTCATCTCCATGTCTCCAGGCTGCCTCCATGGCGACAAGACTGAAGCAGTTGTTTCTATGGATATCAAGACCACTCCAGAATCCGTCGAATCTCTTCTTCCAATCCGCCCTGTGGAATACGATAGAACATGCCTGCAGACCTGCGAGGTTAAAGGTTTTTGTAGCTGCAAAGCAGATGATAGTATTTTTCTTCAGCTCCTCAGACAATGTTCCAAAGGCTGTGTACTTATTCCCATAAAGTTCAAGGTCTCCGTGTATCTCATCAGATATTACAGGAACATTATACTTCAGGCAAAGCTCTCCCATTTTTACAAGTTCTTCCTTGGTCCATATTCTTCCTATTGGATTATGGGGATTGCATAGAATAAACAGCTTTACTCCGGATTTCAGCTTCTCCTCGAAATCCACAAAGTCGATAACATGCCAGCCATCCTTTTCCAGAAGCTTGTTTTCAACTACTTCTCTTCCTTCCCATACCTCGACCACGTTGTAAAACTCAGGGTAAACAGGGGTCTGTATTAAGACCTTTTCCCCTGGCTGAACAAATTCCCTTACCAGCTCAGCCATTGCAGGAACAATACCTACTGCAAAGCTCATCGTATCAGGATCCAACTTCCATCCGTGTCTTCTTAGTTGGAACTCTGAAGCCGCCTCCTTATAGCTCAGTGGTTTTGAAACATATCCAAATATACCATGCTCTGCTCGCTTGATCATAGCGTCTATGATTGGCTGAGCGGTTCTGAAGTCCATGTCTGCTATCCACAACGGAATAACATCATCTGTACCAAATTTCTTCATTCTCTCGTCGTATTTTACTGAATTAAAATCTCTTCTGTCTATCACTTCGTCAAAATTATACTTCACTCTAATCCCTCCCATAATTCCCTCATGTCCTCATCCAATACCTGACCTTCTGCCACCATGCAGGTAGGCCCGGTCAAATAGATCGAATAACTGTCATCTCTCTTTTCAAGCTCAATAAATAGAGTCCCCCCGGGCTTCTCGATTCTCACCCTGTCTTCTTTGATTATTCCCTTTAATCTCACTGCCAGAGCAATGGATCCTGCACCTGTTCCGCAGGCAAGTGTAAAATCCTCTACTCCTCGCTCGAAGGTTATTGCTTTTAATCCATCTTGACCATCCAACTGGCAGAAATTTATGTTTGCGCCCTTCGGAAATGAGCTGTGGTTTCTCAGAACCCTTCCAAGCTGTCGCAGCTCGTCTTGATCCATGTCTGACATACCCTCAAGGTATACAACTGCGTGAGGAAGCCCTGGATTCCCCAACTCAATATAGGAGCATTTATAACTGCTCCCTCCGATCTCGATATCATGATCGAGCTGGATATAGGTTGGGTCGTTAAGCTTGACCTTGTACTTCCTTTTATCTACTCTCCAGCCTGTAACCATTCCGGCTGTTGTTTCTATTTTTTGTACAGCCCCCGATAAACCCTTCTCAAATCCATATCTGGCAATGCATCTTGCGCCGTTTCCACACATTTCGCCTATCGTGCCGTCAGAATTAAAAAAGTGCATCCTGAAATCTCCGTCACCTTGAGCTTTGTCGATTATCATCATCCCGTCGGCACCTATGGACATCCTTCTTTGACAAAGGGCTTTTGCAACACTTGGAAACAGTTCTTCAGGTATTTTTTCCACTAAATTGTTTATGATGATGAAATCATTACCTGCACCGTGCATCTTAGTAAATAGCATATGATCCTCCTTACCTCATTGACTCAGGTATCAACTCATTTTTTATCATGTCATCATAGCTTTGACGTTTGACCATAAGCTCAGTTCTTCCATCCTTTACAAGTACAACTGCAGGTATAGGGTTCTTGTTGTAGTTGCTGGCCATAGAATAACCGTAGGCTCCTGTAGTAAAAACAGCCAGTACATCTCCTCGTTCCGCTTTTTGCAGGGCTACATCTCTCATAAGGACATCCCCTGACTCACAGCATTTCCCGCAAACAGTGACGATATCATTAGCCTCAACAGATGCCTTGTTGGCGATTATCCCTCTGTACTTGGCCTGATATAGAGCAGGTCTAATATTGTCAGGCATACCTCCATTTACTGCGACATATTTCCTGATCCCTTCGATTTCCTTTATATTGCCCACGGTATAAAGCGTCATCCCTGCTTCTCCCACAAGGCTTCTGCCTGGTTCAATGACAACTTCTGGTCGTATTCGCCCTTTATCCTTGAAATACTCTTCTATTCTCTCCATCATTGGCTCGAGGAAATAGCTGAAAGGCTTTCTGACCTCGGTTGTATACCTTATCCCAAAGCCTCCGCCAAGGTTGACCTCTTCAACTTCAAAACCGAATTTGTCCTTTGTTTTTTCTATTAGCTCCAAAAGTATTTCAACTGCCTGTAAATGTGAAGAATTATCGAACAGCTGGGAACCAAGATGAAAATGATATCCCTTGAAGTCCACAACCTCTGATTTAATTGCTGCATCAACAGCTGGCATAAGAATATGATCATCCAAAGGCATACCGAACTGTGAATCCTTCTTGCCAGTTACTATGTAATCATGTGAATCACTCCTGACCCCAGGGGTGATTCTGTATAGTATACTGATTTCCTTGCTTTTTTCCTTGCATATATCTTCTATCAGTGAAAGCTCCTCAATCCCGTCTACTATGATCCTTCCTATTCCATATTCAATAGCCATCTCAAGCTCATGGATCTGTTTGTTATTGCCATTGAATTCAATCCTCTCAGGTGGAAATCCAGCTTTTATAGCTGTATACAGCTCTCCGCCTGATACCACATCGATGCATAGACCTTCTCTTTCCATTAGTCTGAATATGCCCATCACACCAAAGGCTTTTGCAGCGTATGCAATTCTTGTCCTTTCATATTTGTCTGTAAAGCATTCCTTCATCTCATTGATCTTGTTTAGGATGTCAGTTTCTGAATAAACGTATAAGGGTGTCCCGAATTTCTCTGCCAGTTCAATCGTATTGCAGCCGTCGTAGTACAGAACCCCTTCTTTTACCTGCTCGATCATTTTTATACCTCCCTTTAATGTGATGCTGCGGTTATTCCTCTCGATTAAAGTATACACTTTGTAGAATAGTCTGGCAATTAACAACCTCAAATTAAGCGAGAAGCGTTAGAGGAAAGCTACAAGGGGAAAGGAGTCAGGCGATAAGCGTTATTCGATAGGCGGCAGCAGGGGCAGACGACCCTGCTGCCTATAATTGTCATCCTGAGCATTAGCGAAGGATCTTAGCTCTTGGCTCTAAACTCTTAGCTGTCTTTAATCTTTTTCTACCTTTTCTGATTGATACTTTATTTCTGAATTTCGCCACTATGTATCTTGATATATTCCAAACGTCCATTTTTACTTGTTGAATGAAAAATATGGATCCTATCTACCAAAGACTTTGGCATAGCCTGTGACATATTGCTCTCGATTTCCTTAATATCTGAAGATAGCCTTACCTTTCTCCCCAGTGTTATATGAGGGATATAGGGTCGTTCTTCGACCTTAAAGCCTGCAGCCATAAGAGTTTTATGAAGCTTATCCCAAAGCAATTGGAGCTCCTGGCTTTCCTCGATTCCGATCCACAATATATCCCCCTCTCGTCTTTTAAATGTGCCTAATCCGAATGGTCTTATGTAGAAAGGCTCAAACTTAATGCTTTTCATAAGCTCCTGAAGCTCAGTTAATCTCCCCGGTTCAACCTCTCCCAGGAATTCTACAGTTAAGTGTATGAGATCTGGTCTTACAAACCTTCCCTTATCGGCTATAACTTCAAGCTTTCTTATTGTGGATTCAATAAGCTTAATAGTTTCATCACTAAAATCGATACCTATAAAAAGCCTCATAGTAACCTCCGTTGATTATATTTACACTGATGTAATATACCCTATCCATTACGAATTGCCACTTTTGAACCACTCCATAAGAAAAATGTTATCCAGTCTATGATCATGGTGGTATACTATAGTAATAAAGAGGCATCTCGAAGGTTATTCAAATGACACGATAAAAATCTTGAAAGGGCGACTTTAAAAAATGAACACTTTGGTCCTGTCAGTATTGTTTTTTCTTTCCATCATATATCTTGAAACTGTTTTAAGACTATTTACATCAACTTTAAGTCATTCAAACGGCTTTTTGTACACTTCATTATTTGGCTCAGTTTTTGCAATATTCCTCGGAATATTGACATCACTGTCGGGGAGTGAGTTTGTTGCCGCAGCGCTATTGTTCATTTTGGGATTCCTCTATGCATCCCAGCTGGTCTACTATAAGATATTCAGAACCTTTTATATTGTCTATTCTGCAGGTCATGCCGGCAAGGTAATGGAATTTGCCAGGGAAGCGATTTATATGATACTGGAGAATATCCGTCTCATACTTCTAATGTTCCTTCCATTTGCTTTGTATATTACTATTGGAAAATCATTGGAGATAAAAGCCTTTGATTCTGGTCAAATAGTTATTCTGCTTGCATTTGCTGCTGTATTACACATTCTTGGCATAGTCGCAGTAAATCAGGGCAGCAGGAACGTGAACTCAGCATATAACCTATACTACAATATTCATCACCCTGAGATGTCAGTCAATAATCTAGGTCTTTTGACCTATATGAGGCTGGACCTTAAGAGGTCATTGCTGGGTTGGGAACCAAAGGAGCTTGGGAGCGGGAAAGCAATAGTTGTTATATCTAAAAATAATCCTGGTGACACTTCTGGATCAACTGAGGAGAAATCAGTAAAGGCGAAACCAAATACTATGGAAATCGACTTTGTCCATCTGGCACAGAATGAGAGGGATCCGCAGCTTAAAAAGCTTCATTCCTACTTCAGCACAATTGAACCGACTACAAAAAATCAATTCACAGGAATGTTCGAGGGTTATAATCTAATATTCATAACCGCTGAAGGGTTTTCTTACCTGGGCATCGATCCTGTGGTAACTCCTACACTTTATAAGATGTACAATGGGGGCTTCAGATTTGAAAACTTCTACACAGCACTTTGGGGAGTGAGTACCTCAGATGGAGAATACGTTGCAACTACCGGTCTCATTCCAAAGAGCGGCGTTTGGAGCTACATGCGATCCAAGGACAACCTGTTGCCCTTTACCATGGGTAATCAGCTGAAAAGACTTGGATATATTACAAAGGCATACCATAACCACTCCTATGACTATTATGACCGACATCTTTCACACCCAAATGCAGGTTATGAGTATAAGGGCTTGGGTAACGGGTTAAACGTAACAAAGACCTGGCCTGAATCCGATCTTGAAATGATGGAGCTTACTCTTCCAGAATACATCGGGAATCAGCCATTCCATGCCTATTATATGACTGTCAGCGGACATATGAGGTATACCTTCAAAGGCAATTTTATTGCTAATAAGAACAAGAAAGTAGTTAAAAATCTTTCATATCCAGATGGAGCAAAAGCTTACCTTGCAACACAGGTGGAGCTGGACAGGGCACTTGAGTATCTTTTGACAGAGCTGGAAAGGGCTGGACTGGCAGAAAAGACTCTTTTTGCGCTTAGTGCAGATCACTACCCTTATGCGCTTGAAAAAAGACAGCTTGATGCTCTTGCAGGTCATGAAATAGAAGAGACCTTTGAGCTCTATAAAAATGCTTTTCTTCTCTATGCTCCTGGGATGAAGCCTATAAGGATAGAAAAACCTGGTTCAAGCCTTGATATTCTTCCGACTATTTCAAATCTTATGGGGCTTGACTATGATTCACGACTCTTGATGGGCAGGGATCTTTTATCTGATTCCAAACCCCTTGTGATACTCTATGACAGGAGCTTTATTACAGACAAGGGAATATTTAACTCCAAATATTCCAAGTTTGAAGCCTTAGGTGAGTTTGCAGATGAAAGCCCCGAAACTAAGGAGGAATACCGAAGAGAGATCTCAGCTATTATTGAGGAGAAATTCTACTACTCAGCTAAGATCCTGGAGCTCGATTACTATAGAAAAATAATGGAGCAATGATCTTTACACGCATTATGAATATCTGGTCAATATTTATTGGGGGAGGCTGGTCAAATGAAAAAGGTGGTTATACAGGTCAATTACGTTGTAAAAGAGGACAAACTCGAGGAATTTATTCAGCTGTTAAGAAAGAATTCGGAAAACAGCCTGGCAGAGCCTGGGTGCTTGAATTATGAGGCAGCCGTAAATGGGAACAGGGTATTCCTGTATGAGAAGTACACAAGCATGGAGGCCTTTGAATATCACAAGTCGACGCCTCATTTCGCATTCTTCGGACCTGCAATTGCAGATCTTCTTGAAAGCAAGGAAATTATGATTTTCGAAGCAATTTGACCTTAAAAAGCTCAGGGATTTCTTCCTGAGCTTTTTTTATCCTCTTATTTAGGAATTCTTTGCCAGCTTAACATTTCTATAATAAATAGCAAGATCCGTTGCTACCATAAGAAGGTTCAGAATATACAGGTACATAATGATGTCGTTGCTATAAAGCAACTTATTGATTATGCCTGAAATATACCCGATAATTACTACTATCAGAAAATAAGGGCTTTTCCCTGCGACTGATCTTGATTTATAGGATTTTATTATCGAAAATGGCCATGCAGCCCCAAAGCAGAGCAGCATAATAGCCTCAAATATGCTCATTCTATCATTTCCTTCCTGTTATTTGTTTACTACGTTTATTGGAGAACCTTCAAGATATCTTTTCAGGTTTTCAAGAGCCAGATCCATAAGTCTGGTCCTGGCCTCCTTTGGAGCCCATGAAATATGCGGAGTGATTATACAATTCCTGGCTTGAAGCAATGGATTATCGGACTTTATCGGCTCGGATGAAACAACATCAAGGGCTGCTCCGGCAACCTTACCGCTATTTAGAGCATCCCTCAAGTCCTCCTCAACGATCAGCTGTCCCCTTGAATTATTAATAATCATGACTCCATCCTTCATTTTGGCTATTGTGTCCTTATTTATTATTCCTTGGGTGGATTCTGTAAGAGGGCAGTGAAGGCTTATCACATCAGACTCTCTAAGCAGTTCCTCGAGGTTTCCATATCGCATCATATCATCCTCAAGTGAAGGATCCGGTGAGTTTGCCATAGCAATAACCTTCATTCCAAGGGCCTTAGTTATTCCTCCCACTGTCCTTCCAATCCTTCCGTAGCCTATGATCCCCATTGTCTTACCCGCCAATTCGACCAACGGATATTTCCAGAATGACCAATCAGGGTTCGACTCCCATTCTCCATTGGCAACTGCATCACTATGAGACCCTACATGATGACAAAGCTCCAATAAAAGCGCGATTGCCATCTGTGCTACCGCATTTGTTCCATAAGTGGGAATATTTGTTACAGTGATCCCCTTTTCTCTTGCAGCTTCAACATCCACTATATTAAAGCCTGTAGCCAGAACTCCAACATACTTCAAATAAGGCATATGATCCATCATATCCCTGTTGAGCAGGGTCTTGTTTAGAAGTATAGCATCTGCATCCCTGCCTCTGTCGATTACGAGCTCACTATTTGAAAGATCATAGGCAGTCCTGTCATAAACCTTGAGATCACCAAGTTTTTCAAATCCTTCCCAGGAAAGGTCCCCGGGATTCAACGTATATCCGTCAAGAACCACTATTTTCATATAAATCCCTCCAGTGCATATCGATATGAACTATTACCTTCAGTGGCTCTGAGCTCTCTTAAAGGCTTCAAAATACGAGTCGCTGTCCATTATCCTGTCTCTGCTTAGTATCAGCTCCTTGCCTAAAGAAATACATAGCCTTTCTGCCATGGCACGCTCTCCTTCGTCCTTGATTGTGGTTATATCCTTAACCTTGGCAGCTCCGATAGTCCTTCGTATCAGCTCCAGCCCTGCGATACCTGTAGAATCCTTAAGCACTTCCTCAAGATACCACTCTCTGACATTTTCGTCCTCAGCAAAAGGCTCCCTGGCATTCACCTTTAGCTTAAGCAAGAATCCCAGCCTGAAGCTTTCAATAAACTCCCTGATAGTGTCCTGAACCCAATATATGAAAATCTCTTTGTTTTCATCGCCTGAGCGGTCTACTGTTGCCCTTATCAGCGGAAAGAACAGATTAGCTATTATATTCCCGACATCGTAGCCCATAGGTCCAAAGAAAGCAAACTCAGGGTCTATTACCTTTACAGACCCTTCCTTTATGAATATTGAACCGGTATGAAGATCCCCATGAATAAGTGATTGTGCCTTTGTAAGGAAATCCATCTTTAATTTTGCAGCCTCGAGATGAAGGGATTTATCAGAATAAAGCTCTCTGTCGGCGAACCCTTCATCCAGAGCTGTTAGGCTGTTTTTTCCTCTCCCATTTAAAAATGGCTCAGTAAAAACCAGCCTTTCTGTGATTTCACACAACTCAGGGTTGATATACTCCTTAACAAGACGCTTCTTTTCCAGTTGGTCCATAATCATATCAGTAGATGGCAAGAGAGTATCCACCAGGAATTCAGCTAAATCTCTGCCTAAATTGTCGAAGGTTCTATAATCAATAAGCTCATCCCTAAGGATTTTATGGTCAGATAGATCCTCCATAACAAGGCAGCACATGACTGGGTCAAAATGATATACCTTAGGGACCATCCCTGGAGAAAGGACGCCTTGATGGATCAAAGCATTGGCTTCTATCCTGTTTCTATCCACGGCAAGCGGGTCACCGCAGGATCTGTCAGCAATATCTGCATGCTTTACTATCAGGGATCTTGTTGAGTCCATGCTGGTTACTCTGAAAACATAGTTGATATTCCCATCACCTATTTCCTCACAACGAAGCAGCTCATTAGGTCCAAAAAAATCCAGCTTCTCCTTCACATATTCAACAATATCGTTCTCCCTCATTCTGAAATGCTCTTCAAATCTTGTCATTTAAGCCCCCTGGTCTATTCGATTGTATTCTTCAGTATCCCGATCCCCGGGATCTCGCATTCAACCACGTCTCCCCTTTTAAGGAATCTTTGAGGAGAAAATCCCATTCCAACACCTGCCGGAGTACCTGTAGCGATTATATCCCCCGGCTCGAGTGTTATCCCGTTGGAGAAGTCTGATATCAGCTCAGCTATATCATTTATAAGCATCCTTGTGTTAGAGCTTTGTCTTACCTCCCCATTCACCCTGGATATGACATCAGCCTCAACAGGGAATGGCATCATTGATTTGTGCAGTATAACTGGTCCCATTGCAGTATAAGTATCCAGACTCTTTCCCCTATACCATTGCATATGCAGCGTTTGGAGCTTCCTGGATGAAAAATCATTGAAAGCTGAGTATCCAAAGATATATTCCTCAACCTTATCCTTTGGAATGCAGGTTCCTTTCTTGCCTATTATCACCGCAAGCTCAACTTCATAATCCAAATTTTCATCAACCTCAAGCCATCCTTTTATTGGAGCATCAGATCCAACTATCATCTGAGTCCGCTTGCCAAAATATACTGGTTTGGTTACTGTATTAAATTTATCATCATTCATTGCATTTTTTGATTCGTTAAGATGATCCAGATAATTAACACCAACGCATATAATGTCATGGATAGGTTTTGTTATAGGAGCAAGGATTTTGACCTTATCTGAACTGACCCCTTCGAAATCAGGATCTTTTAGAAAAGCATCAACTCGCGCCAGCTCGGCATCTGAAATTCCAGCGATGCACTCAAGCATAGTTCCGTACTCTTCATGCCCCAGCACCTCAGATAAACTGTATATCATATTGTTATCATCCATAATGCCGACCTTCACAGCTTCAACTCTTTTGTAGGTTAAAAATTTCATATGACTGCCCCCTCTTTATAAGTGTTCACTCCCATTGTACATCACTTTTTTAAGTCAATGCAATCAATTAAACTCATATGCAGTATTATTTTAAGTAAGTAGTGAATTTAATTAAAATATTTTTGATTTTATAACATATTGTTTACATTTATTATGTAAAATTCTATAATATCCTTAAATAATATACAGAGGTGTTGTTTATATGGACAATTTGGACTTAAGTATACTTGAAATACTTAAAGAGAACGGCAGGGCCACTGCTTCTGATATAAGCAGGAGGGTCAAGCTGTCAGTGCCTGCAGTATCTGAGCGGATGAGAAAACTTGAGGAGTCAGGCATTATCCAGGAATATACCGTAAGGATCAATCGGGAAGAACTGGGCTACAGGCTTTTATCTATTATTTTTGTAAATATCGGTCAGACAGGTAATATTCAGGGCTTTAGGAGTGTAATTACGAAGTATCCTGAGGTAATAGAATGTCATCACATGGCGGGAGAATACGATTATATGCTTAAGGTCCTTCTAAGGGATACTTCAGAGCTCGAAGAATTTATAAGCCGTAAGCTCAAATCTATCAAGGGTGTGGAAAAGTCGAATACTCAAGTGGTGCTGTCAACTCTCAAGGAAACCATAAACAGGTAGGTGTTAAAATGTTGATCAAGGGCTTTAAATTTGGAATGCTTCTTCAAATTGCAGTAGGACCAGTATGTTTGTTTATATTTGGAACATCGGTTGAAAACGGCTTCTGGCAAGCGATGCAGGGTGTTGCTGCCGTTACTTTGGTTGACAGCCTCTTCATAATTGGTGCAATACTTGGAATGGCAGCTATACTGGAGAAAAAAGAAGGCGCCAAGACTTTTTTCAAGTACTTTGGCGCTTCCATTCTGATATTATTCGGACTGCAAACCCTTCTTGGAGTTTTCGGTTTATCTATACTCCCCGCTATAAATCTGTTTAGGAGTGTCAGCTCAGGATCTGCTTTCCCAAAGGTATTGCTCCTTACTCTGTCTAATCCTCTGACCATAATGTTTTGGGCAGGAGTGTTTTCATCGAAGATCGTCGAGGACGGCCTGGGAAGAAAGGAGATGTACCTGTTTGGTGTAGGAGCTGTACTTTCAACTCTCTTATTCATGACATTTGTTTCAGCACTTGGAAGTGTCGCTGGGATCTTTATTCCCGAAGCTGCTATGTCAGTTTTAAATGGCCTTGTAGGACTGATTCTAATAGGTTTTGGCCTTCGAACCGTCTATCGGAAATAGATAAGGAAGTCTCCATAGCCTTCCTTCTCAAGGTCATCCTCATGAATAAATCTCAATGCACCGCTGTTTATACAGTATCTAAGGCCTCCCTCCTCAACAGGACCATCATCAAAAACGTGTCCAAGGTGGGAGTCGCCGCTTCTGCTTCTAACCTCAGTCCTTGCCATCCCAAGACTCTCATCTATGTGGTAGGTAAGGACCTCTCTTTGCACCGGTCTGGTAAAGCTTGGCCAGCCGGAGCCTGAATCAAATTTGTCTAACGAGAGAAAAAGTGGCTCTCCGGTTACTATGTCTACATAAAGACCATGCTCCTCATTATTCCAATATGGGTTCTGGAATGGGGTCTCTGTGGCATTCTCCTGAGTTATGCTGTACTGAAGACTTGTAAGTTCAGACCTTATTTCGCTGTCGCCCGGCTTTGGATAGGCGTTCGTATATACTGCTGGTCTTTCTCTGGGTATATTTGAAAGATCAACATGACAGTATCCACCAGGATTTTTTACAAGATAGTCCTGATGATACTCTTCAGCGAGTATATAGTTCTGTAAAAGCTCTATTTCTGTTACTATTGGTTCGTCATGCTTTTCTTGCTCCTGTTCAGTGACTCTTTTTATGGTTTCAAAGTCCTCAGGGTCAACATAGTATATTCCGGTCCTGTACTGGGTCCCAATGTCATTGCCCTGCCTGTTCAATACAGTCGGCTCAATTATTCCATAGAAATATCCTAAAAGCTCCTCAAGACTTAATATATCAGGATCAAACACCACATAAATAGCTTCAGCATGACCAGTCTCACCTATTGAATAGTAATCAGTATCCTCACTTTCCCCGTTGGCATAGCCAACGTTTGTGTAAACCACACCAAGCATTCTGTCAAAATAGGCCTGAACTCCCCAGAAGCAGCCTCCTGCCAGGTATATCTCCTTATATCTGCTGTTGGAGTAGTCAGGCATAGGCTCAGCCCTCACTGCATCCTCAGTACTGTACTTTTCCGTATCTCTGGTGAAGTATGAAAAAGCGATCAGGATCATCAAACCCAGAATGGCATATATAATAATCTTCTTGGTACTCGGTTTCATAGCAATCCCTCCTGTGGTTAATATTTATACCCCAGGAGGGTTCCGTCATTCATGCGGTTATTTTTACTTCCTATTTTATCATTAAGTTAAAGCCCTGCGATTTGATTACATTCAAAATATCCTGCCTTCCAGGGATAACATTTACCAGCTTTGATACCACCTGGTCGCTGAAGCTGTCGACTCTCTTGTTTGCATTTCTCAAATCATAATAAGTCTGCATTTCCTGGTCGTATTCAGCGATTGCAGCGAGATAATCGTCCAATGTCGAGTAGCTGTTCTCGAAAACCCTCAGGCTCATATCCATCCTTGGTTTGAGCTGTGGAGTCTGGTTCGGGTACCCAAGACCTACTCCTACCACTGGAAATGTCAATTCCGGAAGCTTCAAAAGCTCGATCATCTTTGCAGAGTCATTCAGTATGCAACCGAGATAATTTGCTCCAAGTCCTAATGATTCAGCAGCCAGGACGACATTTTGAGCAGCAAGGCAGGCATCAGTCCATCCCTGGAAGAATCTGTCCATGTCCTTGTGCGCTTCCCCATTATATCCTTTCTCCAGGGCTATCCTGCCATTTCGATAGCTGTCAACTATAAATATGAGCAGTTCTGGCTCTCTGGCGATATATGCCTGATTTCCGACCCTGGCAATAGCTTCTTTAAGCTCAGGATCAGTCACCCTTATTATTGAATAGCTTTGCATCCCGTTTGAAGTCGCGGTCCTCTGAGCTACCCGTAATATAGTATCCATGATCTCCTTAGCCACAGGCTCATCAGTAAATTCCCGAATGGTGCGGTGCTCCTGTTGCAAAGCGATCGTTTCGTTTATCATATCCATCCTATAACCTCCATTCAATCGTGTGTTAGGATGTCTATACCCAGAGACCAACCGATATACTCATTACTCCATACCAAGAGCCTTTTCAGGTGTTACCCATGGTCTGTTCTGCTTTCTTCCTGTTTCCTCAAGTGTCAGCAAGCCTTTATATGTCGTAAGCCCTCTCCTCAGATACTTGTCATCGATTAGAGCCTGTTTTACGCCCTTTTCTGCTATTTTAAGAACATAAGGCACTGTAACGTTGCAAAGAGTTGTAGTTGCCGTCTGTGAAAAAGCCGAGGGTATGTTGTCCACACAATAGTGGGTCACTCCATCAACCTCGTAAACAGGATCGTCATGAGAGGTTGAATGTGTCGTTTGTATCGCGCCCTCGTCATCGCATGCCACATCCACTATCATCGCTCCTGGCTTCATCATCTTCAGCATATCTCTGTCCACCAGATGGTCCTTTCTCCACTTAGGCCAAAGGATGCAATTTATAAGGACATCAGTCCTCTTCAGGCACGTCTCCAGATTGGCTCTGTTGGATATAAGCAGCTCGACATTTGAAGGCAGCTCCTTTCTTGCCTTCTCAAGCTTATCAATATTTATATCGAGAATTGTCACCTTGTTCCCTAATGCTGCAGCAAGTTCAGCTGCAGCTACTCCTGAGTTGCCTGCACCAATGATGGTTATCTCCGGGGTTCTTACTCCATCTATCCTGGATAAAAGTATCCCATTTCCCCCATGGACTCTTTGCATAAAGTGAAGTGCCGCCAGAAAGCCCCCTTTGCCTGCAATGATGCTCATTGGCTTAAGTAACGGAAACTCGCCGTCCTTGTCGTCTACATCCTCATAGGCTATCCCTGTAACCTTTTTCTCAAGTAAGGCATCAGTTTGCTCGGCGTAGGCGTTAGAGTGGATATAGGTAAATACTATGTGGTCCTCCCTAAGATATTGAAATTCCTGAGGGAATATCTCCTTCACCTTGTAAATTAGCTCGGCTTCCTCATATACCTCCCTGGGAGTATCCTTAAGGATCGCACCACTATTGATATAGTCCTCATCCGAATAGCCGCTTCCGATTCCTGCACCTCTTTCGACAAGAACAGTGTGGCCTTTGCTTGTGATCTCCTTAACTCCGTCAGGATTGCATGCCACCCTGTATTCATTTTTTTTGATCTCCTTTGGGATTCCAATTATCACTGTAAAACCTCCTTCGACATTTTAACTTCTATTCTACATCAACAGTCAGCATTTCCAATGCTTCATCTACTATCCTGTTTCTTATTTCACTTTCCTTCTCGCTGGTATCCATTGGATTGCCCACCGGGAAGGGGATTGCAAATGCAGGTACTATCCTCACAGCTCCAACAGTTTTCGATATAGGCGTAACCGTACAAATGTGTGATGAAGGTATTCCAACTGCCTCCAGCTCCTTGACTATCGTCGCTCCGCAACGAGTGCATGTGCCTCAGGTCGATGTCATAATCGCTCCGTCGACTCCAGCTTGTAACAGCTCCTGTGCGATTTCCTTTCCCATTGCCGTGGCATCTGCAACAGATGTGGAATTCCCTGTGGTTACATAATAATACTCATAAAGCTCACCAAATGTTCCATCCTTTTCCTTTGCCTTCATAAGATCTATGGGAAGCACTACATTTGGATTTTTATTTGCATATACAGGATCATAGCCTGCATGGACCGACTCATAGCTTCCTTCCTCAAGCTTCTCTATGTCTTTGATACTGTATTTTTTGTAGAACTTAGCCGTAGCAGCAGGCAGGTGATCGGGATTCCCTATTGGAACGATGCCTCCCGATGTCAATATTGCGATCTTGGCTTTCTTCAGGTCCCTAAGTCCTTTAGCCGGCTTTACTTTATTATATGATGGTATAGGTATCTCCGTTTGGAACTCCTCCCCCTTTAGCTTTTTTACAAGCATGTCAAGGGCTCTTTCAGCTCCAGTTCTATCCTTGAATATATTGACTCTTATCCCTCTTGGGATATAACCCTCCTCGGAAGGCAGGCCAAGCTCTTCTCCGGAAAGGAGCTTGTTTGCTATTTTCTTCATTGAGGCTACCGCTTTTTTCATACCTGCTGCCGAGTTGGCAGTCTCTGCTATTATAGTTTTATCTTTGTAAATTGCAACTGCTGGATTTTCCACATACATTCCTGTTACTGTCTTTACCCCAAGCATTTTATCAAGATAAACGCAAAGGTCTCCACAGGCCATCCCAAAGCGGCCGGCGTTGAAGGCAGGCCCAGCTATTAAGAGATCTGTATCAAGTCCCTTGACCATTTCAAAAATCTCTTCTCTTGCAGCTTCCATATTTTCAGCATAGTAATTGTCACCACATACTACTGTTGCAACGATCTCAGCGCCCAGTCCCTCAATAAAAAGATTTGCCGAGCCGGCAGCACCCTCCAGGAGTAAGGGCTTCATTGAAGCCTTATCTTCGCCGCCAATCTGTCCAAAGAATTGATTAGTATAAAACAACACTTTCTTCATGTCTTCCCCCTCCTAAACAGTAGTAGCGCTAAGATAACTGTATCCCTGAAGATTATGGCTTCCGATGATCCCGTGGATCTCTACTATCAGGCTTCCATCCTCCTGCCTCGAGCCGACGAACCCACCGGTTATATGTTCAAGGGCATCCAGATCCCCGATGATCCTATCCATCCTTGGGATCCTTATCCTTGCATTGCTGTTTCCGGTTGATACTATTGCATCTGCTTCGTCTACGCCGTCCGGAAGTGATTCAGACTTACCATCCACTCCTGCGTCCTCGTTGCTTATCATGACGGTCTTTATGCCCTTATTCTCAAGCCTCTTGCATATCATCATCAAATCGGTAGTTGGATTTCCAAAGCCCTCCTGAGACTGTATAGCTCCATCCGCACCCATCAGTTCTACGATTTTTGCTGTTAACATTGAATTTCTGTACTTGTCCTGAAGAACCGTTGTCATCGGGCTGACAACTGCTCCGATAAAATTTATCTCCTTGCCATGTCTTTTGAAGCACTCCTTAATGACAGCATTATTCTGGTGATGGTATGTAGTAGTCTTTGATCCTGCAGATACGCAGTGCCCGCTGACAAGTGCGCCATCGAACGCCTCCAGCGGATTTATAGGTGTAGGAAGCATAAGCTTGGAATCCTTGCCGTAGAAGTAGGTATCATGAAGAAGCCCTTGGCCAACGCACTGATATACATAAGCTACCTTTGGAAGGTCCTTGTATTCATGATTTTTATCATCAAGTGATCCCCACTTAATGGTCTCTGAATCCTCATAACCAAAGGGGATACATGCTTTGGCAAGGTAATTTGCAGCCTTCACTCCGGCCAGTCTTACCACTTCCTCGTGCTCATGAGGGGTAACACCCGTTTTCTTAATAACGTTTATAACAAGATTGAACAGCTTGGAAAACGGTGTATAGTAAGACAGAGGACCCGACATATCGATGATCCCCTCCTGGAATCCTACTATAGGCCCGGTAGTTACAACTGCAGCATTCTTCAAAACGCAGGTCGTACCCCTTCCAGCTTCATAAATCTCACCAACTAACCCCGGGAAGCCATCTCCATCGATCTTGCATCTGGGTTCTACTACATCCTTTACAGGCAATATCCTCACGCTATCTCCAGGCTTTGCAACATCAAAGCCAACATCCTCTATCCTGTCATCCTCCATTAGAAGCATCCCGAGCTCCTCAGTGTCCACGGACAGTATACCGTTTTCGATTTTCGTCGTATCTGACAGAACAATATCCTTTACATAGTTATAACGCAATTCAAGCTCCATCGTGTCAACAATACCCCTCTCTTTTAATGATTGACTTACTGATTTACGCACTAATACTCTACAACAATATATTAGCATACTTCGTAATTTTTCAAAAATATTTGTGACAACAAAATCATTTTCCCATTCCATAACTGATATAATTCCAAAATTTGGGTAAATATGGACGGAATCAATCAAATCAGCCATATAACAACGTCTGAAAGGGGTCCATACCATGAATATTATTAAGAAAAAATCCTTCAGGATCTTTGGATTGCTTGCTGTCGCTGCTATAGCAGCCTTCTATCTTTTTGGAAGTGGAGGAGGCGGAGTCGAGGTCAAAGCAATGACTGCATCAAAAACTGACATTACCAAAACTGTATCCATGTCTGGAACCGTAGAGCCTGTATCAAGTGAAGTCATAGCCGTTCAGCAGGGCTTAAAGGTGCTTAAGGTACATGTAAAGGAAAATGAAGAGGTCGAACCTGGTCAGATAATAGCAGAGCTTGATTCCACAGATCTAAGGCTTTCATTGGAGAAGACATCCTTATCGCTTGAGCAAGTCGAGGATGAGTTTGGAACACTTAAAAACACCTCCATATCCAGTGATCAGGCTATACTTAAAAATGCCATGGACAGAGCAAAGGAGGATTACAATAAAGCTGTAGCAGACGCATCAAAGGGTGCTCAGGATCTTGCAGCATACTGGGTACTCTTAGAAGAAGGAGCGATAAGTAAAGCAGAGTACGACAACAGGGCATCAGCCCAAATGTCCCTTGAAGCTTATAGAAATACCGCCTTGTTGAACTATGAGGACGCTACTCTCCGGTACTCTCAATTCGTTAACAGTTCATCCGATGGAGTCCAGGGCCTTGACAGGCAAAGACAATCCATACTTCTGGACATGGAGCTGCTTCAGAATTCTATTAACGACACGATCATAAAATCCAATATTTCAGGCACTGTGGTTGATCTTCCTCTTGACGAGGGCAAAGATGTTCCAGCAGGGGCTGAGGTCATCATACATGGCAGTGAAGGCCTTGAATTCGTTGCATTTGTCAGTCAGGAGGAATCCTTGTTGATAGCTGAAGATCAAAAAGCAATTGTTCAGGTTCCAGGTTCTGGAAGATCCTATGAGGGTAGAGTATCCTTTGTTGGAAAACTTGCCAAGGTGGAGCCATCGAGCGGGAGCAGGACGCCGAGGGTCGAGGTGAGGATACTTCTTGGCGGCACAGATGATAAAATTATTCCTGGCTTTGATGCAGATGCCGTGGTTTCGACGGATTCAAAAGCAGGAGTGCTTTCAGTAAAAACCGAGGCTGTCAGGTATGATGAGTCAGGCTCAGCCTACGTTTATGTCGTTAAAGCTGGTAAGGCTGTAAAAACTCCTGTTGAGCTAGGAATATCCGACGGATATGCAGTAGAAATTAAGTCAGGGCTAAACGAGAACGATCAGGTCATTCTTAATCCTCAAATGGAAATATCTGACGGTACTGAAGTAAGTATTTTAGAATGAGGTGACAGGAATGAATCGACATTATTTTAGCTTTATGGAGCATTTTGAAAAAAAGGATAAGGACGCCTGCGTGCAATTTGCTGTCAAGGGCCTTTCTGGCGGTTTGTTTACACTTCCAGAGCTATATGAGGAAATACTAACCCCTGCCCTGTTTACAATAGATGAGTGTCAGGATGAGGATAAAGGCTGCATCTGGGATGAGCATGTAAAGACTGGTATAGTAAAGACAATTATAGAATCAGTATATCCTCTTGTAATAGAGATGAAAAATAACAAAAAACCACTTGGGATAAAGGTGCTTCTTGCCTGCCCGGAGCGGGAGCTTCACGACGTTGGGCTCAGAATGATAGCGGATATGTTTGCAATCGAGGGATATGAGATAGTCTTCGTAGGCGCCAATACTCCACGGGATCAGGTATCCATCGCAATCAATATTGAAAAACCAAAATACGTCGCCATAAGCGTCACTGACCATTATCACATCTCAGAAGCCAAAAAGCTTATTGAGGAGATCCGGAACGATCATGGAGATGGAATTAAAGTGATACTTGGAGGCAGAGCCATAAAAAATAATATGGAGCTATTCAGCGCATTAGGTGGAGATCTGTTTATGGACAGCTACTCAGACATAAAAAGGCTCAGGGAGGGTGACGCCTCATGAAACTATCTTTTTCAATCGCCCTAAGATTTTTACGTTCTGGCAGAGGTCAAACCGCACTTATTGCAATCGGCATAGCTGTTGGTGTTTCTGTTCAGATTTTTATCGGTTTACTCATCCAGGGTCTTCAGATAGACCTTGTAGATACGACTATCGGCAGCTCATCTCAAATTACCATAACCTCGACCAATGAGGAAAAACTTATTAAGGACTGGGAAAGGACCGTCTACGAGGCTAAGCTTTTTGAGCCAGAGATAATAAATGTTTCACCGGCAGTGGATGGACCTGCAAGCATTGATTATGAAACCGACATCGATCCAGTTGTTATAAGAGGCTTCAATCTATCCGATTCAGATCCTATCTATGGTTTCACTGATGGATTGTATGAGGGCTCTCTGCCGACGCAAAGGGATGAAGCAATCATTGGAAGGGAGCTTGCTGTAAAAACAGGTACAAAACCCGGCGACAGGATAACGCTCCTGACCCCGGACGGTGGATTCACAAGGCTAACAGTAACAGGTCTTTTTGACCTTGGGGTATCTTCTCTAAACGAAAACTGGGTTGTAACTACACTTGATACAGCCCAAGGAATACTTGGAGCAGGTAACAGCGTCACATCTGTGGAGATGCAGGTCTCTGAGGTGTTCGACGCAGATATTCTTGCAGAGAAACTTGAATATTCCATTTCGGGCAAGGACCTTAGAATTGACAACTGGAAGGACCAGAATGCATCGCTTTTAAGCGGTCTGAACGGCCAAAGCGTTTCAAGCTATATGATCCAGGTATTCGTCCTTGTGGCAGTGCTTTTAGGCATATCAAGCGTGCTGGCTATATCAGTAGTGCAGAGATCAAAACAGCTGGGAATACTGAAGGCAATGGGCATATTAGACAGCGACGCAAGCCTCATATTCGTGTTCCAGGGTCTGATGCTTGGTCTATTAGGCGCAGTGCTGGGTATAGCACTTGGCTTCGGTCTTTTGTGGTCCTTTACAAAGTTTGCTTTAAATCCTGATGGAACGCCGGTTCTTCCAATATATATAAATTATGGCTTCATAGCCTTATCAGGATCGTTTGCAGTGATTTCCGCAATGATCGCTTCACTTATTCCAGCGAGACTATCATCAAGGCTTAATCCTATCGAGGTGATCAAGAATGGCTAATATAATACAGCTTGAGGAAATAAATAAGATATATGGAGAAAAGATAAAGACCCAGGTCTTGTTTGATCTAAACCTCTCGTTTGAGGAGAACAGCTTCAACTCAATAATAGGTGCATCGGGAAGTGGAAAGAGTACCCTTCTAAACATAATCGGTACCCTTGACAAACCGACCTCAGGCAGGGTCTTTATAGATGGGAATCGTACGGACACCCTGAACAAGGAGGAGCTTGCCGTATTGAGGAATAAAACCATAGGCTTCATATTCCAGTTTCACTATCTTCTTCCGGAGTTCACCGCACGGGAGAACGTCCTTATACCCTATAGGATAGGAAACTACAAGGTTCCAAGGGAAATAGAGGAGTGGGCTGACGAACTGCTTGACCTTGTTGGACTCACTAAAGTAAAGAACAACCTGGCCACCGATATGTCAGGCGGACAGCAGCAGAGAACAGCTATCGCAAGGGCCCTTATAAACAGACCCAAGCTGATACTCGCCGATGAACCCACCGGTAATCTGGATTCGGATTCAACCAAGACAATCTACTCTACACTTAGAGATATAAATGAAAAATTCAAGACCACCTTCGTAATAATCACCCATGATCAGAGGATAGCTGAGCAGGCTGACAGGATCGTGGAAATCAAGGATGGCAGGATCAATTTGGATATCAGGAAATAGCTACGACACTTTACGGTGAGGATTTCTTATGAAAATTGCAAGGGCAATTGCATGGTTAGGGGTTGCAGCAATGTCTGCAGCATTGTTCTTTGGATTCACCAAAGGCGACTTTTTTGCAGACGGCAGCATTATATTAAACAATCCATGGGGAATAGTCTCCATGGTGGACCTGTACGTAGGATTTACGATTTTCTCCATGTGGGTTTTCTTCAGAGAGAAAAGTAAAGTTATCTCGATACTATGGATAGCAGCCATAATGATATTAGGATCCTTTGCGGGAGCTCTCTATACAGCTATCCATCTGGAAATCAATAAGGGTGAGTGGGCAAGGTTCTTCCTTGCGTGGAGGGCCAAGGAGATCATGCCGAAAGGGGAACGCTAAAAATGTCACCTCTTCTTAATGATATCAGGGACGAGGTCAAAAGCTTTATAGGAGGCAAGACTCTCGGAGCCATACTTCCCCCGCTTGTCTTTGTTATAGCAAACAATCTATTCGGGTTATCATGGGGGATTATTTCTGCAGTATTGACCGCTTTACTTTTAGGTGCTGTGAGATATCTCAAGGGAGAGACAGTTAAATATGCGGCTGGCGGGCTGTTGGGAGTATTGCTTGCATCTGCATTTGCATCTTTCGCAGGCAATGCCGCAAATTACTTTCTTCCAAAAATAATCTCAAGCGGCTTTCTATTTATCGCTGCAATAGTGAGCCTTCTGATAGGAAGACCTATGGCTGCAATAGCAAGTCACCATTCAAGAGGCTGGGAAATATCCTGGTTTCTAAGAGGGGATATCAAACCAGCATATACAGAGGTAACAGTAATTTGGGCTGTTCTATTCCTTACGAGAATGATCCTTCAGCTTCGACTATACCAGGGAGGAGATCTGATCAAGCAAGCCTGGATGAACACACTTCTTGGTACCCCTGCAACCCTTTCAGTCCTTGTATTAAGCTATATATACGGCATCTGGAGGCTTAAGAGGCTCGGAGGTCCGGGGGTTGATGAGTTCAGAGAAAATAAGGAGCCTCCATTCAGAGGTCAAGTGAAAGGATTCTAAAAAAATCAGGCAGAGATCGTTGGTAGCTTATACAACCGTCTCTGCCTGTTGTTTACTTATATTGCCTTGGTATCAGCCTGTCCCTGATCCTTAAAAACTCACCAAACATTTTCATATATATTTGGTTTTTATCAGGATCAGGAAAAAATCTATCCGAATGAAAGCTAATTTCCTCCCAATTCCCAGTGATGACCTTATATATCCCATAAAGGCCCAACTCTTCCCTGTTGGATCTGATAACCACTTCCCCGGTCACGTCACTTATGATCTGACAAAGAAGGTCGCTTCTTGAACCTCCTCCAGCAATAAATCTGCCTGTATTTCCCTTTGGCATATAGGTGAGACAGTCATACATGGAGTACA
This sequence comes from Gudongella oleilytica, assembly GCF_004101785.1. Classification (NCBI taxonomy): domain Bacteria; kingdom Bacillati; phylum Bacillota; class Tissierellia; order Tissierellales; family Tissierellaceae; genus Gudongella; species Gudongella oleilytica. The sequence continues at coordinate 766,530 of NZ_CP035130.1, read as the reverse complement.
CAAGCCCTTCATAAACCGCTCTGATCATATGTGCCCGGGTATGATTGAACCTCAACCCGTAAAACACAGCTGATGCATCTGGTGCCTTGAACGGCGCTCTCTCCCCAAATAAATACGGAAGGAAGATCACACCATCAGAGCCTGGTGGAACCGATTTGATTTCTGATTCCAAATAAGACATATCGTTTGCAGCTACTCCCAGCTCTTTCCTGCACCAATCAAGAACCACAGCACCACTCAATGCCGACATCTGCCGTAAGTACGATCCATCCTTCACATGACAAAGGATGCTCCCCTCTTCGACATTCATCTCTTCGACCTCATCCTTTCCCATTATCACAATATTGCCTAAGGTTGTTCCTATTATGCTTCCCGAATCTCCCGGTGCTACGGCACCAAGGCCTGCTGAAGTGGCAGAGATATCTATGCACCCCGCGATTACAGGAGTTCCCACGGGTATCCCGGTATCAGATGATCCCTTTGCAGAAACTTTCCCCATGACCTCACCCGATTGTAGTATCCTTGGAAATTTTTTAATCATTTCCTCAATTCCAAGTATTTTAAATACCTCATTTACCCTGGTCTTTTTTGTAACATTTATTGCAGTTGTCGATGCATCTGTCCAGTCAGTTGATATTTTACCTGTAAGTCTGAAATTCAGCCAATCCTTGCAATAAACGACATGCTCGATCCTGCTGTAGCTGTGAGGTTCGTGATCCTTCAGCCAATTCAGGATAGCAAGAGGAGACCCGACGCATAGGGGCACCATATGGTTACGAGAGCTGCACAGGTTGCTTTCCTCCCAGACACGCATTGGAATTTGGTCGTTTCTGCTGTCATTCCATAGGATCGCATTCCTCACGGGTTTACCCTCATTGTCAAGAAGCCACGCTCCTTCACCCTGTGCGGTAATTCCGACAGCCTCAAGAGTCTTCCATTGCTCAGAAAATAACATGCTAAGCTCGCTGATCGCGCCAGAAACAAGCTGCCACAGCTCATCCATATCCATCTCACACCAGCCTCTGCCTGGCATGGAAATCTTTACAAACCTTGAAGTCATGCCGATCATACTTCCCTCTTCGTTGAAGAGCCCAGCCTTTATTCTTGTTGTTCCCGCATCGACGGCAAGGTAATGCTTCATTAGATCAACTCCAATGCGCTTTCGAAATCCTTTATTATATCCTTAACATTTTCCACTCCGAGAGAAACTCTGATCAATCCATCCTCAATACCCATCTTCTCTCTATCCTCTTTAGGTACCTTCCTATGTGTCATGGTTGCAGGAATTTGTACAAGAGTATCAAGATCACCCAGACTAACCGCAAAATAGCAGAGCTTAAGCTTGAAAATAAGCTCCTGAGCCTTCTTCTGGTCTCCATCTATAACTATGCCAACCATTCCACCGAAATCATCAAAATACTTTTTTGCCCTCTCATGGTTTTTATCATCCTCAAGACCAGGGTAAATGACAGCCTTTATCTTGGGATGATCCTTCATGGCTCTTGCAAACTCCATCGCATTTTCGCAATGCCTTTCCATCCTTAGGTGAAGAGTCTTAAGTCCCCTCATCATCAAATAGCAGCTGTCAGGAGCAAGGACGGGACCCATATCCATGTATTGCTTGCTTCTAAGCCCTTCGCAAAATTCTTTTGTGCCTACAACTGCCCCAGCAACTACATCTCCATGACCATTTATGTACTTTGTGCAGCTGTGGATCGCAGTATCTATACCCCAGTCCAGCGGTCTGAAAAGGTAAGGTGATGTAAAGGTGCTGTCGACCACGGTATTGATCCCATTTTCCTTTGACCATTCAACGATCTCTTCTATCTCTGGTATATCAAGGGTTGGATTTGATATTGTCTCAAAATATACCAGCTTGGTATTATCTCTCTTAGCTTTATCCAAGTTTTCTTTATTCAATTCTTCCAGAAAGGTCACTTCTATGCCCAGATCCTTTAAAACGTGATCAAACAGATTAAAAGTTCCCCCATATACAGTTTGAGCTGATATAAAATGATCACCGGATTTACAGTAACCGAGTACTGCCATGGTAATTGCGGCCATTCCAGATGATGTCACTAAGGATGCTTCAGCATGCTCAAGAGCGGCAATTTTTTGCTGCAGAGAAACCTGAGTAGGATTTCTGGACCTGCCATAGGTGTAAATTATCTCATCATCAAGTGGCGCTCCGGCAAGCCATCTTTCCATTCTGTCCTCTGTAAAAACAAAAGTACTGGTTTTATATATTGGAGATACCAATGCACCTGTCTCGTGATCCGGGTGCTGCCCTGCGTGGACTGCAAGAGTTTCGAACCCTAATCCTTGAAAATCCTTATCCTTTCCCAAAGTACCCCTCCTTACTTATACTCAAATTCAAGTTCTTCACCATTAATGAAATGCAGCACATCCCTTACCAGCTGATCAGTATGGTTATCTATGGCGTCATAAGTAGCCCCGGCAAGATGAGGTGTAACCACACAGTTTTCCAGCTCGCTGAGAAATGGATGGTCTCTTCTTATTGGTTCGGTCTCAAATACATCAAGCGCTGCACCCATTATCCTTCCCTCTCTCAAAGCTTCCACAAGTGCGGCTTCATCGACCAGAGCACCTCTCGATGTATTTATAAAGAAGGATCCTGTCTTCATATTGTCCAGAAATTCCTTGTCTATGATATGATATGTGCTGGGTGAATCCTTGCTGTGAACGGAAACGACATCAGCTTTATTTGCAAGCTCTAATAGGGTGTCTGTAAAGTAGACATCCTCAAACGCATTCTTATCCAAATATGGATCGAATACAATTATTTTCATCCCAAAGCTTCTGCAGATCGAAGCAACCCTCCTGCCTATGCTTCCATAACCAACCACTCCCAGGGTCCTTCCCTTCATTTGATAGCCCTTGTACTGAATATAAGGGGTGCCCTTTCCCAGAGCCCAGGTTACATCTCGCTTCAATCCTTCCCTTATTTCGTTTTCTCTTGCTTCCTCTACAGTATGCAACCCCTTCTTAAGGTCGTGATAAGCCATCGGGATCCTTCTCATTATTGAAAGCATCATGGCTACTGTGTATTCCGCAGTACAATCAGAGTTTCTCTCCGGTGAATAGCTTAGAGGTATTCCTTTTTCCTTTAAATATCCAGTATCCACATTCACAGGATTCGCTCTTGTGCAAATGACAAGCTTTAAGTTCTTGGAGCTGTCGATTGCTTTTCTCGTAACCGGATCATAGCTTGTTATAAGTATATCCGGCTGGTAAGCTTCCATAAGACTGCAAAGCTCCTCTTCTGTGAGTATTCTTTGCTCTTCAGCCCAGCCTTTGAACTCAATTTTAGCGAAATCGTCCAATGTCCTGATCAAGTCCCCGGTTTCAGCGGTGCAAAGGATACTTGGTTTGTTATTTGCTGTCATATCTCGTCATGTTCCTCCCCACGCTTGCCATAGTTCTTGAACCTTTCCATCATCCTGGCCATTTCATCCTCAGGAAGTATTACTGGATTTCCAATTGACTTGGCCCTATAGTAAAGCTCGCAGCAGAACTCGATCTCTTCTGTGATATTATATGCTTCAGCCAGGCTGCCACCTCCAGCCAACATACCATGATTTGCCAAAAGACATGCCTTCCTGTCCTTCATGGCCTCATATGCGTTTTTGGCGAGTGCAACAGTACCATAGGTAGCATATTCCGCACACCTTACATCAGGCCCTGCCAGCGCCACCAGATAATGCACGGCAGGAAGATCTATGTTTAAGCATGCTATCGTGGCAGCAAATGTAGTGTGCGTGTGTATGATCGCATCGATGTCAGTTCTGTACTTATAGAAGATCCTGTGCATGTCTCTTTCACTGGATGGCATGGCATCGCCTTCGACTATGCTCCCGGTTTCAACATCCAACAGTACGATCTCCTCAGGCTTAATTAGAAAGTAATCTATGCCGCTTGGCGTTATCGCCATAAGTCCCGATTCACGGTCACATACGCTGAGATTTCCGCCTGTGCCCTTGGTAAGTCCGTTTTCAACCAGCTTCTTACCATATTCTATTATCTCATTTCTTTTTTCCAGCAACCTCATCTGATCATCTCCCGGTTATATTTTTATCACTTTACTTTATGATAACATCAATAATATATAGATGCAAAGGGATAAATGGGTATACAGAAATATATAAACAATTGTTATACGAGGAGGTATACTAATGAAGCTTCAGTATTTGGGACACTCATCATTTATGCTGGAAGGTTCTGGATTTAAAGCTGTATTTGACCCATTTCTTTCAGGGAATCCGTCCGCTGCAATAAAGCCAAATCAAATCAAGGACCTGACTCACATCTTTGTTACTCATGGACACGGTGATCATATTGGAGACACCATAGATCTTGCAAGGGAAAATAAAGCCCTTGTTATAAGCAACGCGGAAATTTCGAGCTACCTCTCCGAGCACGGGCTTAGAACACATGGGATGCATATAGGCGGCAGATATACTTTTGATTTTGGGAAGGTAAAAATGACTCCTGCCCTCCATGGCTCATCTATTCCAACGAGCAAAGGACCGAGAGACGGTGGAAATCCATGTGGCTTTGTAGTTGAGGTCGAGGGTAAAAAGCTCTACCACGCAGGTGATACGGGACTTACAATGGACATGAAGCTTCTCGAGATCGAGAACATCGACGTTGCACTCCTTCCTATCGGCGGCAACTATACAATGGACATCCAGGATGCCTTGAGGGCTGTGGAGTTCATTAAACCAAGGCTCACGGTGCCAATGCACTACAACACCTTCCCGCTCATCAAGGCCGATCCTGAGGAATTCAAGGCCAAAAATAAATGGAGTGAGACGAGGATCCTGAAAATTGGAGAAACGATGGAGTACTGATGAATATAAATACTCCGGGAAAAGCAAATGGTGTACCTTGAATGGGTACACCATTTGCTTTAATATCTCCCAATTGGAGGTTTTACATATTCAGGTAATGGGCATTGATATGCTCCGCCATTTTGATTACGGACTATGTTCTTTGCTTCTTCGATCATGTCAGGTCTCTCAGCGGTCCTTAAGGCCGATAGTGCCATAGCCTTTGCAGCTGTAAGCATTCCCTTCAAGGCGATCCTGCTTCCGGATTGCCCTGTCATCTGCCACGTATGCCCCACATTGCCGATAAATGCCGTAGCAACGTTAAAATTCAGGGTGGGGACTGTATAGCAAACATCCCCTACATCGGTAGACCCTGAAACATAGTTTTGATTTCCTCTGAGATATGGAGTGATCGATGCATCCAAAGGTCTTTGATATACTTCGTCGAGTCGATCCATGCCAAACCTATTCATGATCTTCTCCTTTACCATATCCCTTGTGGTTTCATTAAAGCTTTCCAAATACTCTTTAGCTAGCTTAAAATCATCTTCATCCCAATCTGGCGCTCCAACATCTCTTAAAGCCCGATCCGCTATCTCTGCAAGCGCATCGTTAGTTATATAATCCGAGAAGGCCATGGTTACCTCATACTCCATCCTCGTATCTGTCATAAGCGCTGCTCCTTTTGCAACATTTACTACTCTTTCTAATAGCTCATTCACCTGACCCACTTTAGGTGACCTGACCTCATATTTAACTGTTGCCCGGTCCTGCACCACATTGGGAGCAGTGCCACCTGTATCAGAGTATGCATAATGGATCCTCGCCTGATCTATCATGTGCTCTCTTAAATAGTTTACTCCCACACTCATCAGCTCAGCAGCATCAAGCGCACTCCTCCCAAGATGAGGTGTACTTCCGGCATGAGCTGTTGTTCCTGCAAATCTGAAATTTGCCCCCATAATGGCAACCGTTCTGTCAGACTGGACCTGTGTTATATCGGAAGGATGCCATGTGTAAACAAAGTCTACGTCATCGAAAACTCCTGCCCTGGCCATAAACTGCTTGGAGCCTGCCCCTTCCTCAGCTGGACATCCAAAATACATTAGTGTGCCTTTTCCCCCTGTTTCAATCATATGATCCTTGACAGCAAGTGCGGCTCCCAGTGAGCCAGCACCCAGGACGTTGTGCCCGCAGCCATGTCCAGGAGCACCTTCACGGATCGGAGACTTACTAGCCACCTCCCTTTTCTGGCTCAATGAATCAAGTGCGTCAAATTCTCCCAGAAATCCAAATACAGGCTTACCTTCTCCCCATCTGGCCGTAAAAGCTGTCGGTATATCCGCTGCCCCTTCCTCAACATCAAATCCCTCGGCCTTAAGCTTATCTATCAATAGCCTGGATGAATTAAATTCCTCATAAGGCAATTCAGCGAACTCCCATATTTTTATAGCTATTTCAGAGAGTTCATCGACTCTCTTATCGATGGCATTTGAAACATACTCAATGTCTTTCATTTAGTCTCTCCTTTGATCATAGAACTTTGCTAAGAAAATCCTTCGTCCTGTCATTCTTTGGGTCAAAAAACAAGACATCGGGACTTCCCTGCTCAACTATCTCTCCATCTGCCATAAACAGAACCCTGTCGCTAACTTCTCTTGCAAATGCCATCTCATGTGTCACTATGACGATAGTCATACCGGCTACGACAAGCGACTTGATGACATCGAGCACCTCCTTGACCATTTCCGGATCCAGAGCGCTGGTTGGCTCGTCGAACAGCATTACATCAGGTTCCATTGCCATGGCTCTCACGATGGCAAGCCTTTGTTTTTGTCCTCCGGACAGTCTGGTTGGATACTCATCCTTTTTATCCAGAAGACCTACTCTTTTAAGAAGTTCAACCGCCTGATCTTCGGCCTGAGTCTTTGAAATCTTTCTTTCCAGCATTGGAGCAAGAGTTATATTTTCAAGAACTGTCATGTGTGGGAAAACATTGAAAAGCTGGAAGACCATGCCTATCTTTTGTCTGTGCTTGTCCACATCGATGTTTTTATCTGCAAGGTCTACCCCCTTGAAAATCACCTTGCCGCTGGTCGGTTTTTCCAGCAAATTAAGACATCTCAAAAATGTGCTCTTTCCGCTCCCGGATGGTCCAATTATTGATACGACCTCTCCCTCGTGTATGGTCTCAGTAATATTTTTAAGAACCTTCAGTTCACCAAACTGCTTGCACAAATCGACTACATGGATCAGCTCCTTACTTTCACTCATTTCTCTGGAGCCTCCTTTCAAATAGATCAAGTCCTTTTGACAGGATCGTAGTTACCACCAGGTAAATCACCCCAACTATTACCAGCGAAGGGATCGCAAGAAAGGTGGCTGATTGTACAGTCCTGTACGAAGTCATAAGCTCCTGAACGAAAAATACTGAAGCCAATGATGTTTGTTTGACCATAGTAATGTATTCGTTGCCGAGTGCCGGAAGTATATTCTTAATGGCTTGGGGGAACACAATATATCTGAATGTGTTTCTGTCACTTAAACCCAGGCTCTTGGCAGCCTCTTTCTGCCCTTTGTCCACAGCCTGGATACCAGCTCGTATGACCTCAGCAACATATGCACTGGCATTCACGATCAAAGCTATGACTATACACGCAGTATCTGACAAAGTTATAGGTGATATTTTTGGCAGTGTCAGCCAGAAAAAATAAAGCTGAAGAAGGATAGGCGTGCCTCTGAGAACACAAATATAAAGCCCGGCGAACCTATCCAATAGTCTGACCCCTGAAAGCCTCATCAGTGCTATAATGGTCCCGACTGCGGTGGCTGCCATAACAGTTACCGCCGCCAGCCAGAGAGTTCCCAACAAGCCGTCAATATATACATAATCATATTTGCTCCATAGCTTTATAATTGTGTCGATCATTCACAGCTTCTCCTTCACTGATAGCATTTTATAAATATTGGATCACTACAGACCCAAGCTCTTTGCATACTCTGTATACTCAATATGCCAATCCTCAAAGATTCCTGATTCAAGTACTTCATCTATTATTGAGTTGATTTTTTCAGTCAGCTCATCCTCGCCCTTTGGGATCCCGATCCTGGTTCCGGCGGTTTCCTCGTCCATCACGAATTCAAACCCCTCGACAACCATCAAATTTGCATCCGGATTTGCCTCGACATAAAGCTGTGCCATGGGAATTGATGCGGCACAGGCATCCGCCTTACCTTCCTGTACCATTAGAAAGCCATCTGTTGTTGCCGATACCCTCTTGAATTCCTTGAACTTAGGAACCTGTTCGTTGACAAACAATTCTTGCAGCGATCCACTTTGTGCAACTACTATTTTATCTGAGAGATCGTCAGGACCGTTTATGATGCCCTTATCCGCTTTTCTTATAAGTAGGCCATGACCTGGGGCATTCTCAGCGAAATAATAACCCTTGGACATATTCATTGCTTCTGCTCTTGCAGGTGTATATGATAGAGCGGATATGGCAAGGTCGTACTTGCCTTCAGTAATACTCCCAAGAACTGCTGAAAACTCTAAAGGCACAATTCTAAGCTCAACTCCTAATTCCTCTGCTATATACTTCGCCAGCTCCATATCACTGCCGACATATTGCTCGTCACCCTTCTTGCTTGGATCGATGAATTCATATGGTGCAAAATAAGGCTCTGTGGCGACCTCAATATATCCTCTCTCCATAATTGCCTCAAGTCTGTTAGCTGGTGCCTCAGAGCTTTCTTTGCTGCCTTGATTGCAAGCTGTTGCTGTTAAGGTGATCATTGCTGCCGTTAATAAAATCATTAGGTTCTTTTTATTGATTTTTCCCATTTTACCTCTCCTCCTGGTCTTGAAAAATAAATAGCTCCCATTCTCCGGCATTTGCCAGAGGACGGGAGCTAATCTCCGTGGTTCCACCTCTATTCAGCGATGTCTCACAACACCGCCCTCATGGGGTACAAAAAAATCTATACCCTTGCCCAATAACGGGAGCTCCCGAACCCGGCTACTATCATTTCTGATTTCACCAGCTCGCTCAGAGATGTGTTCATCATACCTTTGCTGCCTGCTTCCACCAACCGCCGGCTCTCTCTTTGCTCGGGACATGATTACTCTTTCTCGTCATTGCGTTATCATACTAAATTAATATTATAAAGAATACCACCTTTTAGATGATTTGTAAACCCCAGATTGAAAAATTATTATACTTTCTTCAGGTATCTCATTGCTCCATAAGCATAAATCGCGGCTCCCTTATGAAGAACCTCTTCGTTTACAACCATTGATGGATTATGCATGGAGTAGGTATAGCCTTCGTCTATGCTTCCCATACCCAGGTTGAGCATTACTGAAGGAACCCTTGACGCTATGGAAGTAAAGTCCTCAGTACCCACGGCTAAAGGTATTCTAAGGGTAGTGCCTTCTCCAAGCAGTTCCTCACAATATCCTGCCATATCTTCGCTCAATGCAGGATCATTGTACAATGGTCCCATGCCATACTGGTGCTCAACAATTGCTTCTCCCCTAAAGGTTCCTGCAACACTTTCTGCTATCTCCCTTATCCTTTGGATCAGAAATTCCCTGTTATCCTGGGTCGTAGCTCGCACAGAAACCTCAAGAACAGCGTTCCCTGCAAGTGTATTGACAGTATCTCCACCGTATATCTTTCCCACAAGGACAACTGAGTTATCCATGCACGAGGTTTCCCTTGCTATTATCTCCTGCAGTGCTATTACCGTATGTGCTGCTATATTGATTGCATCAATACCCTTTTCCGGTGTGCTGCCATGGGCATTCTGCCCTTTGATGGTTATCTTAATGGCATCTCCGGAGAACAGCGCAGGCCCTTTAGCGTATGCAACAGTGCCGCTTTTGGAAAGCTCATTTCCAACGTATATATGGATCGCCAATGCAGCGTCAACCTTTGGGTCCTCCAGGATCCCTGCCCCGATCATATCGACCGCTCCGGCAAGAAGCTCTTCAGCCGGCTGAAACATTAGTTTTACTGTACCATCAAGCTCATCCTCGTTATCCTTGAGTAGCTTTGCTGCTCCCAATAACATGGCTGTGTGACAGTCATGACCGCAGGAATGGCAATTTCCTGTCTCAGATGCAAATTCCAGCCCGGTTTCCTCCTTCATAGGCAATGCATCCATGTCAGCTCTTAAAAGGATCGTATTCCCAGGTTTTCCGACCAATGCTGTTACTCCTGCCTTGCCTGATCTTTTGGGCTCGAGCCCGTATTCCTTAAGCTTTGCTTCGACATATTCGACAGTCTTATCCAGCTGGAATCCGATCTCAGCAAATGTGTGTATAGTCCTTCTATTGGCAATTATTTCACTCTCTATGTTTTTAGCCTGCTTTAGATAATCGGTCATATAAGCCTCCCAAAAGATATTGTATTTATGCTCAGGAACCCTTCAATATTTTTCTGAATTTCTCCCTTACCCCATTAACTCTCTTTCCTGAATAAAGTTCATTATATGTATGACCCCGATATTGCCATTTTCTTGAACTTCTGCTAATTTTCTTAAAAGCATGCATGAAATTATTCCTGTCGACTATGGATTCAAAATTGAGTCTTTTCCTTTCCAGCTCAGAAAGGATGCTCTTTATGTCGAACCCAAGCTGGCAGTCCATCATAAGTAACTCAACTAATTGCTTATGTGTAGATGGTTCTAGTTCAAAGCAATCATGGAGACAGCTTTCAAAGTCTTTGAACTCCTTCAAAGACTGGAAGTAAAACTCATCCTCGTATCGAAGTATCTCCTCCGGTCCTGGAATATAGAAGTCTATATCTCCCTGTTCCTCCAGAAGCTCCAGATACCTGTCCCCAAAGATCAAATAATCCTTGATGAAGTAGCCTGCCTTCCTTGTTACAAGATGAGCAGCCAGGTTCATTCTCGACGCTGACATCTCCAGATCTCCCAGATTGGCTCTTGGGATATTATAAAGATTGTATACTTCAACTACCTTTTTATCAGGGACAATCCCATATAAATTAGTGAGAGCGATGATGTATCTGCTTAATAGATCTGCATCCATATCATATCTCCTTTCAAGGCAGCTATAAGAAACGATTTCGTTCGTTACTATTGTAACACATTAAGATGCCAAAATGTGGATCCCGTAATAAATGTCACCGTTCATTATTGTCATAACAGGCTTGATCCTTCTGATCTCCTGTTCATAAGACTCAAATGGGTCATCTGAAAGCACTACGATATCAGCTAACTTGCCTGGTTCTATGGATCCCTTTATATCCTCCTCGAAGCTTGCGTAAGCTGAACCCATAGTAAAGCAATACACAGCCTGATCCATAGTTAGTTTTTCCTCAGGGTACCATCCATCCTCAGGGTATCCGCTGTAATCCTTTCTTGTAGTGGCCACATACAGACTGTCCATAGGGTCAAGTGAATCGACAGGGCAGTCTGATGATATGCACATCCTTACCCCTTTATCAAGCAATGTCCTGTATTTATAGCTGTTTATTATCCTCTCATGACCTACCCTGCTCTCGGCCATGTGAAGATCATTGTTTACGCATATTGGCTCAGCAAATGCTATTACACTTTGTTCCCTGAAATTCCTGAGCAGCTCCTCGTCAGTGATTTGCAAGTGGACTATGCCAAACCTTGGATCATCCTTAGGCATGGATTCGAGAGCTCTTTCAAAGCTTCTAAAGCACATCTCCATTGCCCCGTCCCCTATAGCGTGCGTCAAGATCTGCATCCCGCCCTTATGAGCGGTAGTGACCAAATGATCCAGCTCTTCCTGGGTGAATACGCTTATTCCTTTTGTGTCAGGCTCGTCGGAATAAGGCTCCTTCAAGTAAGCTGTTCCAGCTCCAAGTGATCCATCAGTTAGAAGCTTAAGGGGTCCGATACGGTAGAATGAATCGCCCTGCCCCGTTTTATAGCCCTTTTCAAGAAAAGTCACCAGTCTCTCGGGCTCAGGCAAAATACACTGCTGGTAAACTCTAACCGGCAGCTCACCTTCTTTTGCCAGCTCTCTATAAGCCTGGATTATCGTGTCGTAATCTCTGTTTGCAAACGTATCAAAATCATCGGTCTGGACCGATGTGATCCCAAGTGAGGAAGCTTTTTCCATGACCTTCCTCAGCATCGTTTTTATGTCTTCCTTATTTACATCAGGAATATTTTTATAAATCATATATCTGGCAGCTTCCCTGAATATTCCAGTAGGTTCACCCTTCTCATCTACATCAAATTGGCCGCCAACAGGCTGAGGAGTACCGGACGATATTTTGCATAGCTCAAGGGCTTTGCTGTTTGCAACTGTGATATGCTCACAAATTCTCGTAAAAGAGATCGGGTGGTCTGGAGAAATCCTGTCCAGATCATATCTGTTAAGCTCTCTTTTCTCCTTAAACATTATGTCGTTCCAGCCTCTTCCAAGGACCCACTCACCAGATTTGATACTCTTTTCTGATATGAACGTCTTACCTCTCTCCACGACCTCATCTATGGATATTGCCCCGCTGCAGTCTACCTTTGTCAGGCTGTAGCCATAGTTCAGTAAATGAACATGACTGTCGTTAAAGCCCGGAAGTACTGTTTTGAGGTTTAAATCTAATACCTTTGTATTCTCTTTTTTTAATTTAAGCATTTCATCAATAGAGCCGACAGCTGAAATCTTTCCGTCAGCAATCGCCACTGCCTCTACAATGCTTCGCTTGTTGTCCATTGTCCTTATTTTGCCGTTTATCAGTATGATATCCATTTTTGTCTTCCTTTCAAGACTAAGCCTTCAGTTTTTCCACTGCTGCCTTGATCCTCTTCATGGCTTCTTCAATGATCTCAAAGGAATTCGAATAAGCGATCCTTACAAAATTGGCGCCCTCTTCTGGTCTGAAGGCATCTCCCGGTACAATGGATACTCCTGCTTCGTTGAGGATATAGTCGCAGAACTCGTCAGCCTTTGCCCCAAGGCCATCGATGCAGGCAAAGACATAGAAAGCTCCCTCAGGGGTTATGTAATCTATTCCCTCGATCTCGTCGTAATACTTAAGTACCAGATCTCTTCTTTTTCTGAATTCAGCCACCATCATATCAGTCCAGGGTTTCCCCTCCCTATAGGCTGCGACAGCTCCATACTGTGCAAAGGTTGTAGGGCAGGTAGTTATGTTCTGGTGCGATTTATTCAGATATTTTGCTATTTCAGGTGAGGAAGCCATGTAGCCGATTCTCCAACCTGTCATAGAGTATGCCTTTGATGTTGTATTCACAACGACAGTCCGCTCCTTCATTTCAGGCAGCTTAGCTATGGATATGTGTTCACCGTCATATATAAACGAGCTGTAGGTTTCATCAGAAACCACATAAAGGTCGTATTCCTTCGCGATATCTGCTAATATATCCAGATCTTCCTTAGTGAATACCATTCCGGTTGGATTATTCGGAGTGTTTATCATTATCATCCTGGTTTTGTCAGTTATGCTGTTTTTTATATCATCCGGGTCTATCTTGAATCCATTACTGAATTTCAATGGGACTGCAACAGGGACTACACCTGCAAGATAAGCCTGGTCAAAATAGGCCGGAAAGCATGGCGTAAGCATTATTATCTCGTCACCGACGTCCAATAGACTGATCATTGCAACGTACAGACCCTCCACTGAGCCTACGCCTACAACTATCTCCTTATATGGATCGTAATCCAAGCCCATATTCGCCTTCATATCCTCGGAGATCGCAACTCTAAGCTCCTCAACTCCGGCGATGTCGCTGTAATGTACCTGCCCCTTTCTAAGCGACTGTATGGCAGCTTCGATTGCAACATCAGGAGATGAGAAGTCAGGCCTTCCCATTTCCAGATGGATGATATCCTTCCCACTCTTTTCCAGTTCAGATGCTTTTTTAAGTATCTCGATTATTCCTCCGCTGAAGCTGATATTTTTCATTCTGTTGACAGGCAATTTCATCGCTCTACCTCCCTATAGTTCATTTTATATTATTATTAGCACTTCTTTCCGTATTTGTCCAGCGGTAGACGAATCTTGCGATTATCCTTACTGCAGCGATGAGCTCATCGATATCAAGGTGCTCATCAAAGGAATGAGCCTGATTGATGCTTCCCGGTCCAAAGTTTGCTCCCAAGCCCTTGCCATCCTCTATAAAATACCTGAGATCACTGACGGCAGTAAATGCCCTGGGTTTTGTGCTGTGTCCAAGCACTTCTTTCTGGCATTTTTCACCTAATCCAAGAAAATCGTGATCAAGTCTGCTAACAGAGGGTTCAAACTGCATGATATCTGCCCATGTCAGCTTCGGGGGATTCTCCTTAAGCCAGTTGTCCTTCTCTGAGGCCTCTTTTATGGTTTCATCGACCCAACGATAAACATCCTCCAGAGTCTCTCCAGCTATACATCCTGCTAAACCTGATATCCTGCATCTTGAAGGTACTTTGCTTGGTGATTCGCCGCCTTCAATAAGTGCAATATTTGCTACGTGGGCGATAGGATAATTCTCCCAGAGAACGTGCATATGCTCCTTGTCCAGCCTGTACTGCATGCTCTGGAGAGCTTCAATAATAGGTATGGCCTTTAGTATTGCGTTCTCACCCTCATATGCGACACCTGAGTGTGTCGTCCTTCCATAGACATCGATAATAAACTGACCTGCACCCCTCGTTGCCGGGCAAAAATCAAGGTTTGTAGGTTCACCGACCAGAACTGCATCTGCGGTGTACCCTACCTTTACAAGCTTTTCTGATCCCTTACCAAGGATCTCCTCGTCGCCGACTGATTGAAAGATGATATCCCCTTTAAATGATACTCCTGAATCTATCAGTGCTTTTAAAGCAAAGAGATATGCTGTAAGGCACCCTCTGGCATCGACGACACCCCTTCCATATATCTTGCCGTCGACTATTTCACAGCCTCTTGGGTCATGCTTCCATCTGTCGATATCTCCAACCCCAACTACGTCAGCATGCGAGTTGATGGCAATGGATTTCCCATCGCCCTTTCCCTTCAGTAAACCCACTACACTATACCTGGATCCATAGTTCAATCCGTCATCCTCGGTGATTTCAATCGGCTCGTCCCTGGTAACTGAAAAACCAAGATCTTTAAGAAAGCTCTCGACAATTTGCTGAGCGTTATCCCCTTCAGATTCATCCGTCGAAGGAAGCCTGCAAGCAACAAGCTTTCTTAAAAACCCGATCATCTCTCCAGTCTGGTCTGTGATCAACTTGTCAATTTCTGAAAACAACACTCCAAACACCTCCTATCCTTCCACCTTATACATCCTGGACATTCCATAGCCTATCCGAACCTTGTAATAACCGGACAGCTCTTTATCCAGACCTTCATCTCCAGTATAGACTCTGAGTGGATTGCCGTTAAGCTGTATAAGCTTTCCCTCTGTCGCAATAATGGTAATATTTCTCTTTCCAATTTTGCCCAGGACCTTCGGGCTTAGCTGCTGATTCCCCCTTCCCAGAAGATATCCTTGCCCGCCGGTGGGAGTTATAATAAGCTCCGTCTCAGAGTCTCCAATTATCCGGAGTATCTCATCTTCGTTGCAGTCTGCCTTTACCAGCTCCCTGTTCCTTATGATATCTACTCCAAGAAGCGTCTTTTTAAGTTTCAAGACATCCATCAGAGCTTTCGTAGTACTTCCGGGGCCTATCAAATAAAATATATCCTTCACTATATTATCTGCAATATCCAATGCTATAGACATTTGAGATGCTTTGTCCGAAAGAGGTGTGGGAGCCTTTTTATTCTGTATCCACTTGTCGATCACCGGTACCTTCAAGTAACCATATAGCT
Source organism: Gudongella oleilytica (assembly GCF_004101785.1). Classification (NCBI taxonomy): domain Bacteria; kingdom Bacillati; phylum Bacillota; class Tissierellia; order Tissierellales; family Tissierellaceae; genus Gudongella; species Gudongella oleilytica. Next base: position 750,869 of record NZ_CP035130.1, on the reverse strand, counting down.
GAGTCATGACGACATCATTTCTATAGGCCTCCTCATCGATATCTATGACCTCCTCATCGACAAGCTGGACCTGCCTGCCGCTTAAGAACTCAGCAGCCAGCTTTCCAGCGGCTTTTGGTGTGTTCCCATAGACAGGTGAATGGATCTTGACTCCTGCAGGGATGCCTATGACTGGCACTTCCTGACCTATAGCCCTATAAATATCCCTGGCAGTCCCATCTCCTCCCGCAAATATCAACAAGGATATTCCCAGCTCCTTCATACTTGAAGCAGCGAGAACTGTATCATCGGATGTCGTATTCCTATCACTTATGTAAACAACTTCATAATGCAGGCCAGCTTGCACTGTTTCATTTTCACCCATATCGCCTGAGCAGGTAAACACCAGCAGCTGCTCCTTTAATGGAAGCAGCTGTTGTAATGCCTTTATAGTCTTTTCGGGAGCCTCGGATATTGCACCCATCTGGATAGCCCTAATAAGTGTGTCTTCACCGTCTGTTCCCTTAAGCCCTACTCTGCCACCCATACCGGCGATCGGGTTAACTATAAGCCCTATCTTCATCATAGGATCACTTCCGTTTATTCTACTTTGGTTTTTTCCTGGTAGACCCTCCAGGTAGGACACCACTGATCAGGGTCGTCCATACTGGATTCATCCACCATATGGATAGTGCTATTGTTTGGTGCACTCTTGATTATTTCAGGATTATTGTAAGCTTCGCCTAATATATGGTGCAGGGTCTCGACATACTCCTCAAGGTCCTCCATGGATGGAGTTTCTGTAGGCTCAAGTGTCAATGGGTCAGGAATATAGAATGGATGGTGGCTTGACCATATGTGCATACCGAAATCCATTACTCGTCTTGCAATATCTCCGGAGCTGAATCCAGTATCCTTCGCAATCTTTTCCATGGTATACCTTGCCTGCTCGATCCTCTGGACATCCTCTCTGTATGGAAGCTCCAGCCCTTTGTATTCAAGCAGCCTCTTTATGAGGTATACGTTATTTAAGGAAGCAACCTTCGCCACCTCGTAAAGGCCCTCGGCTCCAAGACTCATTATCCAGCTGTAAGCCTTGAGGACGACCTGAGGAGTCCCTATGAAGGCTCTAACCTTTCCAATGCTGTTTTTTATGTCATAATCCAGAAAGTACTTTTCACCGTCGAATTCAACAAGCGGCTTAGGCAGAAAATCTCTCAGCTCAGAGATAACCCCGACTGCTCCTGAACCAGGCCCTCCACATCCATGTGGTGTCCCAAAGGATTTATGAAGATTGAAATAACACATATGGAAGCCTGCTTCTCTCGCTCTGGCAACGCCATACAAACCATTGGCATTTGCCTGGTCGTAGCAGTTCAAACCGCCCGCTTTTGTAACCAAATCGGTAAATTCCTTGATCCTGGGATTGAATATACCGGTATCCTCGGGATTGGCAACTACAAAAGCGGCAGTCCTCTCACTTACAGCAGCCTTAAAAGCCTCGTAGTCCGGCCTGCCATTTTCATCAGCCATAATGGTTATTATCTTATAGCCCTTAAGAGCAGGAGCTGCAGCATCTGATGGGTGAGAATAAACCGTAGTTATTATTTCGTCTCTCTGTTCTTCCTCTCCTCTAAGCCTGTGGTACATCCTTACGATCGATGCCATAGTCATAGTAGCCTGAGATCCACCTGCTGCCTGGAAGCTGAAGTGATCCATGCCTGATATCTCTCGCATCATCAGATCGGTCCTGTGGATTATCTCAAGGATCCCCTGGGTAGTTGATGTATCCTGTAAAGGATGAAGCTCTGACATCTTCTCCGATGCGGCCAGCTTATCATTTACGACCGGGTTGTATTTGACAGTACACGTTCCCTGACCTATTTCAATATTTATATTTCCACCAAGAGTCTCCTGGGAGAGTCTCAGGTAGTGCATAAGTACTCTTTTCTGGTTTATCTCGGGAAGCTTAAGCGGGACGCTCCTTCTCATTCCTGCTGGAATGCTGTCAAAGCCATTTCCAACCTTCTCAACTATTTCTTCCTCAGCCTTGGGTACGAGTATTCCACGCTCTCCGGCTGAACCAAGCTCAAAAATTATAGGTTCATTCCACCTAGCCTGATGAAAGCTTCTAACTCTATTTTTTCTTATTATCCGCTTCATGATATCAGTCCTTTCTATGGATTATTCTTCAACGATTTCTTTGATTGCAGAAACCAGCCTGTCGATATCTTCCTTCATGTGTACCTCTGTTACACAATATAGAGCGCACTGCCCCATCTCAGGGAAGGCCTTTGACAGGTCTTTGCCTCCGAATATTCCCTTTTGAAGCAAGGCTTCGTTTATCTCCTCCACAGTTTTTCCTGTACCATTGAAATCGACTACGAACTCCTTGAAGCTGAAACCTTCAAACCTTGAGCCGACAACGCCCTTTAACTCTGAAAGTTCCTTGATCGTATATTGGGACTTCTGGATTATGTTTTGTCCAAGCTCCTCCATTCCCTTTGGACCCATGGTTGAAAGGTATACCCCTGCAGTTATGCCTAAAAGCGCTGTTTGGGTGCCGACGTACTCCTTGCCCTTTTCCCTGAGGTTTCCAAAGGATGTCCTTTCGTAGGCAACATCTCCAAATCCGTACTCTCCCTCTACAATTGTCGGTGCCACACCGAACAATCTTGATGGGAACTCCATGACAAAGCGTTCCTCGTTTCTTGTGGAAATAAATCCTGATTGCCCGCCGCCATAGTTCATATGCATCCCCAGTGGTTGAAGATCACCACAGATTATATCAGCTCCATATGCTGAAGGAGGTTCGATCACTCCAAGGCTGCTTGGGTCTACCCCTACGATAGATACTGCTCCAGCTTCATGTGCCAGTCTTGATATCTCGCTTCCTTTGGTCTCAAGGAAGCCAAGGAATGATGGGTTTTCAAAGTATACAGCTGCAATATTGGAGGATAGCTTCACCTTAAGATCCTCAAGGTCCATCATTCCGGTTTTTTCATCGTATGCCAGTTTACTTATCTTAACTCCCGGGTCGCAATAGTTTTCTATTATCATCGATCTGTCAGGATCGATGGTACCAACTACAAGAGCCCCTCCCCTTCCGGTCATTCTGGAAGCCATTCTTATCGATGTCGCCGCTGCCTGTCCCCAGTCGAATGTGGGAACGTTCACTACCTCCATGTCCAACAGTTCCGCAACCAGCGACTCATATTCAAATAAGGTTTGAAATCTCCCGTGATCGTTGTACGGCTCACCAGCATATGCAGTTAAAAACTCTGATCTGCTGTTTACTTCATCGCATATAGCTGGTACATAGTGCTGCCAGCATCCGGCTCCTAAAAAGTTTAAGTATTCCTTGGCTGTCATGTTTTTGGACAGCAGCTTCTCGACCGCCCTCCTTAACTCATACTCTGAACCATATGGCTTTGGAAGATCAAGAGGTCTGTTAAGCTTAAGCTCCTCTGGGATCTCAGCATGAAGGTCCTCGAGAGATTTCAATCCAAGATAATCCAGCATTTTCTTCTGGACCTCAGCTCCGGAATTTGGTATGTACGGATGGTTTTTAAATCCATAGTCTTTCATTATCCTTTTCCTCCCTTTTATGCTATTCCGCCGCCGTCCACAACCAGTGCGGCTCCCGTTATCCACGAAGCCATATCGCTGCTTAAAAACAGTACCGCCTTTGCAATATCCAGAGGTGTCCCAAGTCTTTCAAGCGGCCTGCCCTTTGCAGAATCGGCAAGGAACTTGTCTATCTCGACTTCTCCAAGCTGCTTCCCCTCATCTCTTAGCATGGCTGTATCCGTATCCCCGGGATTTACTGAATTAACTCTTATATTTTGTGGACCGTGATCGATCGCCATCGCCCGGGTTAGATTTACAATGCCACCCTTGACGGCACAGTATGCTGCCGCTTTGTCTCCACCCTTCAAACCCCAGCCGGAGCCGGTGTTTACTATGCTTCCTCCGCCATTTCTTGCCATTACGGGGATGGTGTATTTTGAAAGAAGGAATGTTCCCTTAAGTCCGACGCCAAGGACGAAATCCCATTCCTTTTCGCTTAGATCCACCACAGTTTTTCTTACAGTCACGCCGGCGTTGTTGAAAAGAACGTCGATTTTGCCATATTTTTCATCGATGCTATTAATTACTGAGCTTACATTCTCCTCATTTGTAACATCACACTTCATAAAAATTGCCTTATTGCCTTCGGCTGCAATCTCCTCAACAGCCTTCCCACCCTGGCTCTCATTTATGTCAAGAAGAACCACAGATGCACCATGCTTTGCAAACAGCTTCCCTGTCCCAAGACCTATACCTGAAGCTCCACCTGAGATAACTACAACCTTTCCGGTAAAATCCAATGGATTATACATATACTTGCCCTCCTTTGTACTTGTTATACTTATTAGGATGTATTGCATTTCCCATGCCAACTTCCTATTATCTTAAAAATAATTTTGAAATATTGAGTTTCACCCGATTCAAAGAAAATAAAACCTTTTATTGTTGTAAGACTGCTTTTATGTGATATACTAAAATTGTCGCATTTGTCAATTTATTTGTCTATTTTGTCAAGGAGCTGGATATTATGAACCTGAATTCAATCAAAAACAACCTTAATGACATAATCTCGACTATGACCACTCTGACTAATATGGAATACGCGATATTTGATACAGAGGCAGAGCTTGTCAGCAGCACCGGTGTTTATCTAAAAAGAAAAGGTCAAAGTGTACATACCGCCTCCATAGAGGAGGTCCTAAGCTTGGGAAATGTCGTCGTCAATAAGCCTGGGCTTATGAAGTCCTGCATCGGTTGCCGTTTTGCCAACAACTGTCCATCAACTATTGAAATACTGTCCTGCGTGAAGCTGGATGGCCAGCCCATCGGGGTTGTCAGCATGACTTCCTTCACTCAAGAGGGGCATGCCCTGATCGAGGAAAATTTACATAAATATATGGAGATACTGGGTTATATGTCAAACCTCATCTCCATGTATGCACACAATGAAGTTGCAAGAAGTACTCCAGGGATCCTAAGCAAGGCAATTGAGCATCTGATCAGGGAATCAGGAATGAATTACATGGTCATTGACAGAAATGGATATCTGCTCCACTGGGATGACGGCACACAGGAGCTTCTCTCGTATTGCGACCTCTACACCCAAAGTCTTGGAATGATATTTCCACAGGAGTTTTCAGGCTGGATCTTCGGATCGTCATACCCCTCCAGCAAAAGCTTGGTCTTTGAAGGATTCAGCGGGGAGGTATTCTCTACTCCGCTATCAACTGAAAATGGAATCGAGGGCTATGTACTGCGGTTTGATAAACGGGATGGCGAAGCCCTGAAAAGGTCTCCTTCAGCAAGCTATCTTGATAGAATAATCACCCGGGATCCTAAGCTTATGGAGGTTAAAAGGATAATAGATAAAATATCCTCGTCGCCTTCATCGGTCCTTATAACAGGCGAATCAGGTACCGGCAAGGAAATAGCAGCAAAAGCGATCCACTTTACCAGCAACCGCAGCAATAAGCCGTTTATTCCGGTCAATTGCGCAAATATTCCCGAGAGCCTTTTTGAATCTGAGCTATTCGGTTACGAGGAGGGAGCATTTACAGGAGCCAGGAAAAGAGGTAAGCCAGGAATACTTGAATTGGCAAATAATGGGACAGTCTTTCTTGATGAGATAGGCGAGCTTCCTCATCATTCCCAGGCTAAGCTCTTGAGATTCCTGCAGGATGGAGTTATACAAAGACTGGGCAGCATTACAAACATCCCGTTGAATGTGAGAATAATAGCAGCAACGAACCAGGATCTTGAGCTATTGATGAGCGAAGGCAAATTCAGGGAGGATCTGTTCTACAGATTAAATGTGGTCCCGATCCATCTTCCGCCGCTTAGAGAAAGGAAATCAGACATCCCCATTCTGATCGACCATTTTATCAAGGCTATGAACTCAAAGCTTTCAAAAAGATTGTTGGGAATCGATGATCTGGCTTTAGAGGCTATGATGGACTACTCCTGGCCAGGGAATGTCAGGGAGCTTGAGAATTCAATAGAATATGCTATGAATATGGAGGAGACCTCCAGAATAAATCTGACAAGTCTGCCGGCACGCATATTCAGTAACTGCGAATTAGAGTCAGATCTTCGTTCTAAGCTATCCAAAAGCGAGTCATCGATAATCATATCTGCATTGGATAAAAATGGCTGGGATATGAATGGGAAGATCAAAACCGCTGAAGAACTGGGTATCAGCCTAAGAACCCTCTACAGAAGACTAAAATAAGCCACCGGGGACGGTCCTTTTTGGCAGGAATTGTTTATTATTTTAGAAAACTCCAGCCAAAAAGAACCGTCCCCGGTGGCCCAGTGTCCTTATCTTGTTCCTGTCATTTCTTCCTCTCCCAGGAGGATCGCCGCTATTTTTTCTGCTGTCATTATGCCTGCCTTCACTTGAGCCTCCCTGGTGCTTGCCCCAAGATGTGGAGTAGCTACGACATTGTCAAGCGTAAGCAAGGGATTGCCAGTACAAGGCTCCTCGACAAACACATCAATGCCGGCCCCAGCTATCCTGCCTTCCACAAGAGCTGTATAAAGAGCATTCTCATCTACCAAACCACCTCTTGCGCAGTTGATTATCCTAAGATCCTTTTTCGCAAGCTTGAGCTCTTCCTCACCTATAAGTCCAATGGTATCCTTAGTCTTTGGCATATGCACTGTGATAAAATCACATATTTTCATAAGCTCATCTATTGTGTCTACCTTTTTCACATTCAACCTTGCCATATCCAACTCAGGTATAAAGGGATCATATGCCACAGTTCTCATCCCAAATGCCTGAAGTCTTGCCGCAACCATTTTCCCGATCCTTCCAAGTCCTACTATCCCAACGGTTTTATCGTAAAGCTCAACTCCCATCAATCTGCTTCTCTCCCACAGACCATCCCTGAGAGTGCTGTCTCCTTTGGGCAAGTTTCTGCAGACAGCAAGAAGCAGAGCAATTGTGTGCTCAGCAGCTGCTATCGAATTTGAATCAGGAGCATTGATACACTCTATCTTCCTCTCAACTGCATACTTCACATCGATATTGTCCATACCGTTTCCTGCTCTACCAACTACCTTCATTTTCGAAGCTGAATCAAGAAGCTCTCTATCCACCTTTGTTGCGCTCCTTACTATAAGTGCATCATAATTCCCGATGATATCCAACAGCTCTTTTCTTTCGAGATTCAGTTTCTCATCAACCTGCAAACCTCTTTTTCTCATCAATTCGATGCCTCTTCCGTCGATTTTTTCAGTTACCAGTACCTTCATTTTGACCCCTCCTATTAGAATTTTTGAGAATAAAAAAACTCCTGCCCATGACATATCATTGTCAAGGGCGGGAGTATACTCGCGCGGTGCCACCTTAATTCATCATCCAGACTTCGAATGAACTTTTCGCGTGTAACGGCGCTACGACCGGACAGGTCTTCCCTGTCTGCTCAGGAGTGGATTCGCCGTTTTCATTCACCAATTCGCACCAAACATTGGCTCTCTTTATCCTTACTTGCGGTTACGATCTCCATTTTCGCAAAACTATTCTCTTGTCTCGCTTTACTGCATTAAATATATTACTGATATTCTAATCCATCCTGGAGCTTGTGTCAACCTTTTTATTTATGAATTTCCACGATCCTTCCCATCAGGATCAAATGGTGATCGCCCTGAGGATAGCTTCCTCTATTGATCGAGGGAGCAAGCTTTTCAGGATCCAGTTGAGCCTTATAATCAACCTTGCACTCATAGCTTATTTTGCAGTCGCCAATATGGGGTACAGACACCTTTGAGCCTTCGATCATCTTAAAACCGCATTCATTGATTTTATCGATGTCCCTGCCAGATTTTGTGCCGCAGATCCTAAGCTCTTCCTTCATTTTCCCTTTATGGGGGATACTTACGACAAATTCATCTGCATCCTTCAATAACTCATAGGTATACCTTGTCGGCCTAACGGCGACCATCATATGGGAATGATTCCACATAAAACCTAAAAATCCCCATCCTATCTGCATTACATTGACCTTGTCATCCTTCCTGGCAACAAGGAAAGCCCGGCCATCTTGTATATCATTCAACACCTCTTCCGCATCCACAAAAAAATGTTCTCTCATGTCTCTGCCTCCTGGTAATCATCTATGCCAAAATCATAGCTTCGCGAAGCTTTGCTCAAAGTCCTTTATGAGGTCTTTTACATTCTCAAGACCAACAGATAATCTTATCAATCCGTCAGTTATGCCTACCTCAAGTCTGCTCTCCGGTGGAACGCTGGCGTGTGTCATGCTTGCCGGGTGTTCGATCAAGGTGTCCGGATCTCCCAGGCTTACTGCTATCGAGGCAATCTTTAGATTGTTCAGGAATTTCTTTCCTGCTTCAAAAGCACTCAGGCCTTTAACATCATCCTTAAGCTCAAATGCTATCATACCTGTATACATACCATTCAACATCTTCTTAGCCAGTTCATGCTGTGGGTGGGATTTCAAGCCTGGGTAGTATACCGTTTTTACATACTCACTTTTTTCAAGATATTCAGCCATTTCCATCGCATTCTTACAGTGCTCTCTCACCCTGATCGGCAGGGTTTTCATGCCCCTCATGACCAGATAGGAGTTGAAGGGACTTGGAGGAGTACCACATATCTTTGTGACATAATTCCCCCTGATTACTGCTATGTCATCCTTTGGTCCAATGATAACGCCGCCGATGACATCGCCATGTCCATTTATGTATTTAGTTACACTGTGAATAACAAAATCTGCACCCAGCTTAAGTGGGGAAAGGATAGGAGGTGGCGAGAATGTATTGTCCACGACCAGCTTTACTCCATGTTTCTTAGCAATTTTAGCTATCTCTTCGATATCTGCAAGCTTAAGAGTCGGATTAGTGACGGTTTCGAAGTATATGACCTTGGTCTTTTCATTTATGGCCTTTTCAACTTCCTCAGGCTTCGTAGTATCTACAAAGGTAACGTCGATCCCTAAATCCGGCATATTGGTCCTCATTACCACTGAGGTCCCTCCGTATATTGTGTCTCCACAAACTATGTGGTCGCCCGTTTTGACAAGACCCAATAGAACAGCACCTATCGCTCCCATTCCCGATGCAGTTGCAACGCAGTCCTCTCCGCCTTCAAGAGCGGCACATTTAAGCTCCAGGGCTCGATTAGTCGGGTTTCCTCCTCTTGAATAGACATACCCGGGTATCTCCTTACTGAACTTTGCAGCTCCTTCCTCTACAGTCTCAAAGCAGAAGGTTGAGGTTTGAAAAATCGGGGTCGACAAAGCACCTGTTCCCTTGTCAGGCTCCTGACCGGCATGGATCACCATGGTTTCAAACATCACGTCATTCAGGTCAATTTTACTCATTGATTACCCCTCCTCAAAATTTAATAGTATTCTTTAACCTCAGTATCATAGTATCTGTTAAGATCATATGGTATGAATATTCCTTTATCCGTGACCACCCCGCTAACCAGGTGTGGAGGAGTGATATCAAAGGATGGATAGTAGCCTTTTACGCCTTCCAAAGTATTTTTAACGCCTCTGGCTTCAAGCACCAATTGTGGATCTCTTTCCTCAATAGTTACAGAATCAATGGTTTGATGAGCTTTATCAGGTATTCCTGTGACAAAATATGGTACTCCATGATATTTTGCAGATATTGCTATCTGATAAGTCCCAATTTTATTTACCACATGACCATCCATGCATATAACATCAGCCGCTGATGTGAAAAGATCTATCTTGTTCCTCTTCATAACAAAAGCAGGCATGTTGTCAGTAATTACAGTAGTATCGAATCCCATATCACAAGCTACGCTGGCGGTAAGCCTCGCCCCCTGAAAATATGGCCTGGTTTCCGGGACAAATAGCTTAATATCCTTTTCTCTTTTCCTTGCTACCCTAAGCATCATCCCTACAATGGTCTCTCCAAAGCACTGAGTCATTATAGTTCCCTTATCCGGAAACATGGTAACCAGGTGCTCAGCTACCACCTCGATGGTTGAATATCTCCTGTTGAGAGAATCGATCGTTCTCATAAATATTGCTTCATCGACCGGTCTTCCTTCGTCCATAGCCTTTCTTGCAGCCTCGAGACATCCATTGGTGGTAAGAACCATTCTATTTGCCGTGGTAGGTCTGGCATGAGACAGGGTGTATGCTGCCTTCTCAAGGTAATCCAACATTTCCTTCCTACCAAGATCCCTGCACTCAAAAGCTGCCAAAGCCATACCCATCCCGGCTGCCGTATAAGGTCCGGCACTCTGCGTAACCATATCAGCGATCGCCTGAGCTACCTCCTGGTGTGTGCTGCAGGTCACAAATTCAATCTTTGTCGGGTACATCCTTCTATCCAAAATCCTGACCTTACCATTCTCATACCATGCAACATTTTCATATCTGAGCATAAAGGCCAGATCATCGTCAAATCTTTTCACAATATAGCCTCCCTAAACAAGTTCTGAAAGTATCCTTTCCTTGATCCCAACTGCTTTGTGCATGACCTTCTCGATATCTATCGTTTTAAACTCCCCATCCTTATATACGATTTGACCGTCTATCATGGTCATACAGATGTCATCTGATTGTCCCGAATACAAAATATTGGCCAACTCGTCAAAAACAGGCTGAAGATGTGGCTTATCCATATCGAAAATAACTAAATCAGCCTTGTTGCCGACCTTGATGGATCCGCAATCCTCTCTGTCTTGAGCCCGGGCACCATTTATTGTGGCAAGCTTTAAAAGCTGAGCAGGATACATAAACTCAGGATCCTGGGTTGAGCCCTTGTTTATCATTGCTGCAAGATATATCTCCTCGACCATGTTCAGATTGTTATTTGAGGAAGCCCCATCAGTACCTATAGTAACGGGTATCCCTGCTTCTATCATCTGCTTTATTGGAGCAAATCCGCTTCCAAGCTTCATGTTGCTGGATGGGCAATGTACAGGTACAACTCCCTTGGATTTTATGATCTCAATATCGCTGTCCTCTACCCACACACAATGGGCAGCTGTAGTTGGCTGATCGAATAAACCACATTCAGCAAAATACTCAGCAGGAGTCTTACCATACTTTAGCTTGCAGTTATCATGCTCCCCCTGTGTCTCGGATAGGTGAGTATGAACGATCAGGTTTCTCTCTCTGGCATAATGAGCAACCTCCCGAACGAGACTTTCTCTTGATGTGTACTCTGCGTGCAGCCCTATATCTATCTTAAGTCTCCCTGTCTTATCCCGGGAAGCAATGTCCAGCAACCTCTCAGTATCCTTGTAGCCTTGCAATTCAAATATCGATGGCTTTTTTGAGTTATAAGAAAGTCCATGGGACAGATTGACTTTTATACCGCTTTCAGATACTGCCTGAGCCATCATCTCTATCTCAAAGTACATATCCGTGAAGGATACGACTCCACTCTTTATCATCTCTGCTATCCCCAGAAGGCTGCCCCAATAAATGTCCTCACCAGTAAGCTTTGCCTCAAAAGGAAACATTTTTTCTGCAAGCCATCTGTGAAGCGGAAGACCTTCACCATAGCCTCTTAACAGCGTCATGGGCACATGGCAATGATTGTTGAAAAATCCAGGAAGTACCACTTTATTCTCCCCATTGTAAGTCTCGCCAAAATATCCTTCCGGATGTTTATCGCCAATATAACTGATCCTGTCATTTTCAATCAGGATATACTTTCCTCTTTCAACCTGAAAGCTTTCATTTACAAGGCAAGTGTTCTTTATAAGCATAAAATTCCCCTTTCAGAAATTATTGATCCTGAATTCCTTTCCTCTGTATCTTTTTTCTGCCAAATTTAATTATATTGGTTATATCGTTAGTAATAGATTTTAATATCGTCTTATGACTCTCGGCAATCAGAAGATCGATTGTCGATCTAAGCTGCCTTTGGGTCTCCTTATCCAAGGTTTTAAGAGCCTTTATCATTGCATCGGCAGCATTGATTTTCTCATTGTTCAAATCGCTCAGGCTCTTTGCACCTGTTCCCTGAAGAATATCAAACAATGTATTTACAAATCTCTCCCTGTCTTCATTGGAGAGCTTTGTAAGCCATGACCTTACTGCTTTGTTTATATTTATACCTTCCTTGCTTAGCCCCGATTTGTAAATAAACTCATTGCCCATGATCTCCCAAAGAAATGGATTATGCTGATACATTGCAAGACCGCTGCTCTTTACGACATAGTATTCCTCACCATGTTCAAGAAGCATTCCGATAATTGATGACTCTGGAAGGAATGTCACGATCTTCTCGATTATAGCCTGATATCCCGGCGCTTTAACAACCTTAGGTTGAAATCCGGGACCATCATTATTGTATATCTCGACTATACTCTCCCTGTAGGCTCCCTCCATATTTGCCGAAGCATATACCGCAAGATTTCCACCCTTTGAATGACCTCCAAGATAAAACTCGCCTGAGTAGTTTTCCATCACCCATTTAGTGTACTTTACTGCCTCCCTTTGTGAATGGACCTCATCTTTGAAGCTCATCTGCAGATCCTCCTTCCAGCCTGCAATTGAGTCATCAGTTCCTCTAAAGGCAATGAAGTGAAGGTCGTCAAATATTGTAAATACCATTGCAGAAAACTGCTTTGCCCTTTCAATGTCGATCTGGTCCACATATCCTGAAAGCTTCAGTTCTCCAAACCTTTTTGTTGCTGCAGCTCTCTCCAGAAATACGGGGGTATCCTTCAAAAATGGAAGGTCTTTAAGGTGTTCAGTCGTTTTAGTTTCCTTAAATCTCAATGCCGCATCCTTCAGGAGTATATGCCCGCTCTCTCCGGCTGCTGGGACGATGCCGCTAAAATCGTTATAACAAAGTACAGACAAGACAAGGTTGTCCACTTCATTGAAGTCATCCTGTTTAAAGGAGAGGTCACCTCTCCAATCTAAATAATCATAGATGTTTCCCATAATCGCACCTCTTAACTCATATACATTCCTATTGATATAGATTATACCTCAATATTAGTAAGTTTCTTCAAATATTTGATCGAGTAGGGGAAAATTAATTCCCCTCTCACACCACCGTACGTGCCGTTCGGCATACGGCGGTTCAATTCAAATAATAATCCAAACAACTAATGAGACCTCGCTTTGCGAGGATTTCTTTTGATATTTTACGTAAACCTGTGGTTTTAGCCACTGCCTGGTAATGGTTGTTAAACCCTACCGACTGTCTTACCATCCATTCCGGAGCACCGAGTTTTCTTAAGCCCCACATTCTCTTCTGACTGGTTTTCCACTGCTTCCATATCACGATACGGATTCTTGTACGCAAGTGTCCATCTATTCGTATCATATTAGTCTTCATTTTACCTATTCGAAAGTAGTTTATCCAGCCTCTGATTACCCAATTGAGTCTCTTTATTCTATCGTCCATGCTGATTGACCATGAGCGTTTTGTGAGCTGCTTGAGTTTTCTCTTGAATTTAACTATGGAGTCCCGATGAGGCCTTGCCTCCCATTTACCATCCATCTTCACAAAACCAAATCCTAAATATTTTAGCTTTGTTGGTTCTGTGGTTCTTGTCTTTTCTGCGTTGACTTTTAATCCGAGTTTTCTCTCTATCCATTTTGTTATGGTGTTCATAACTCTGTTGGAAGCTGCACTACTTCCTACTGCTATTACACAGTCATCTGCATATCTAACAAAATTAAGTCCTCTTGCTTCAAGCTCTTTGTCAAGCTCATTGAGCATGATGTTACTGAGTATTGGGGAGAGGTTTCCTCCCTGCGGGGTCCCCTCGTTGGTTTCTTCATATTTTCCTTTGTCCATCACTCCTGCCTTTAGATATTTAGCTATGAGTGATTCTGTGTCAGGGTCTTGTATGATTTTGCCTACAAGGGTCATCAGCTTGTCTTGTGGTACATTATCAAAGAACTTCTCAAGGTCAATATCCACTATGTAGATATATCCGTCATTCAGATATTCCAATAGTTTGATGACTGCCTGTTGTGCTCGTCTACCCGGCCTGAAACCATAGCTGTATTCGCTGAAATGTGGCTCCACTATGGGTGTGATTACCTGCACTATTGCCTGTTCTATGATTCTGTCCATCACTGTGGGTATACCAAGTTTTCTTACTCCACCATTTGGCTTTGGTATTTCAACTCTTAGCACCGGCTGAGGTTTGTACTTTCTGTTACGAATACGTTCCTTGATGTCTTCCCAGTTTCCTTTCAGATATTCATCAATTTCGTCTACACTTATGTTGTCTATGCCTCCTGCTCCTTTGTTGGCTTTTACCTTCTTGTATGCAAGCAGCATATTCTCTCTTGATAATATCTGTTCCATTAGTTGTGACATGATTTGTCTCCTTTTCCTGTTTTGCTTTCATGCATATCAACCTTACCTCCTGTGAACCCTTCGCTCCGTTACGTCTTCGCTACTGAGATTCTCGTCAGGCCTATGCATTTACATCCGTAAGTCCATTTGACTTTGAATTGTTCAGTCCTTCCTTGTTTCCAAGTACTATGACCTCTGCTGACTTCTCATGGTTCGTTATTACTACGGTTTTAGCCGCCCATGAGACCTCACGGGATAAGTCCTCTGTCTTTCCTCGTCTACCTGCCTGATCTACCTGCATGGGTTACGATTGCCTTTTGGACTTCACTGCTTTTGGCCAGCTTATCCTCCATGCAAGCCTTGGTATCAGGTTTCTGTCCGTCAGGCTACGATTTCGCTATTGCTTCCTCTCGCCCACACCTCACGATGTGAACCTTGCAAGTCGCTATAGGGTTCGTCGGCAACTACGCCCCTTGTGGACTTTCACCACAGACAGAAGGCATGCCCGTCGTACCAAATAAGGGATGCCTTTCCAGACATCCCTCGTACTAATCAATTATTCCTTTCAAGTAGCTCCTGAATTCCTCTCCTATGTCCTCTCTTCTGAGAGCATACTCCACTGTAGCCTCAAGAAACCCTAATTTATTGCCAACGTCATATCTCTTCCCCTGGAATATATAGGCATACATAGCCTCTCTTTCAACAAGGAGCTTCAATGCGTCAGTCAGTTGGATCTCTCCATTTTTCCCGGGCTTTGTCATTTCGATGCATTCAAAGACAGCCGGATTTATTATATATCTTCCAAGGATAGCAATATTGGATGTAGCCAACTCCCTTGCCGGCTTCTCAACCAGATCCTTTACCTTGTATATCTTATCCTCAATATACTTCCCGTCAATTATGCCGTACTTTGATACATCATCATCTGAGACCTGCTGTACTCCAAGGATCGTGGTCTTGTATTTGTCATAGACCTCTATCATCTGCTTCAAGCATGGCTTCTCACTGTATACGATATCATCCCCCAGAAGTACTGCAAATGGCTCGTCTGCTATAAAGCTTTTTGCACAGTGGATCGCATGGCCTAGACCTCTGGGCTCCTTCTGTCTTATGTAGTGGATATTAGCCATATCGGATATCCTTCTTATCTCCTCCAAAAGCTCCCGCTTGTTTGATCTTTCCAGTTCCAGCTCCAGCTCTACGGATTTATCGAAGTGGTTCTCGATCGAAGATTTATTTCTGCCTGTGATTATTAGTATTTCCTCTATCCCTGAATCAACGGCTTCCTCAATTATGTACTGAAGCGTCGGCTTATCGACAATGGGAAGCATCTCCTTTGGCTGAGCTTTTGTCGCCGGTAAAAACCTTGTTCCCAAGCCTGCTGCCGGGATTACTGCCTTTCTGACCCTCATTTGACTACCTCCTGTTTCAAAGAAGCAAAGCTCCTTTCTTATCTGTCATTTATCTTACAACATTTATCATTCAGTTGAAAGCCTGAAAAACAAAAACCACAGGTTCATTGACCTATGGCTATACCTTACGATGCATTTATTACAGCAGATCTGTGGTAAGCTTCCTTCATTGAAGATCTGTTTGACCTAAGCAAGCTTTCCGTTTCCAGATATTCATTTGCGACAGGACAATATTCGTAGCTTGCGGGGTAATGGATCTCTTCCCCCTTGTATTCTCCGCATTCCATGATCTCAACTATTTCAACCTCATGCTCCTGCATACACAGGTAGCAAAACTTCTTCCCTTCGACCCTTCGCACAGCAGCATCACGTCCTTTCGCAGATAGGATAATTGCATTTGCCCCTATAAAGCATTATAGCAAAATATAGCTGTTGTGTCACAATATTTGGATATTTGATGTTTGTTTTTTTTGATTTGTCAAATCCTATCCTTTATCTCTTGGCAGCTCAAGCTGATGTTTCCTCTCTAAAGCCTTCTCCTTGGAAATCCTGTTTTTCCTTACCATATCAGAATTTTCCATGTATCTGTGCGATTTCCTGCAATATTCATAGATTGCATTGAACATGATCTCTTCACCCTTGTATTCAACACAGTCGATGCTTTCAACTATGTCGACCTCGTGGACTTCCTTGCATAATATGCAATATTTAACTTCGCTACCAAGCTTTTTCATCCATGCACCTCTCTCTTCCATGCCCAATTACTATGTAGTCAATTAAAGTTTCCCACCTAAAATTTAAGTTAAAAAAAGAAATTGGTCCTAACAGATATTCCCTTCACTCATGCAGCCCATAGCTTCAAGTCCCTTTTCCATAGCCTGAACAAGCAGCTTCGACCTTTCCCAGTTGGCTTCCGAGTTGTTTATTATAACATCACAATATCTGTTAGTTAATTTTACCTCCATCTCATAGGATGCCAGACGCCTCTCTATCTCAGGTTCGTTCCTTTCTCTCATCCTCCTGACGCATTCGATCGCAGGAGCAGTGATACCAATTACAAGAACCTTGTCTCCATATCTATCCTTTAGCTTCTTAGCTCCATTCTTGTCAACAATTATTGAAGCAGTGCCATTCATATCGATCACCCGGGATATTGCTCTTAAGCTGGTTGCATAAAAATATCCATGATACTGTGTATACTCAAGCAGCTCACCCTCCTCATGCATTCTTAGGATTTCATCTCCTGATGAAAAATGATAGTGCACTCCATCCACTTCACCTTCTCTTGGAGCTCTGCTTGTGTATGTAATTATCTTCTCCATGCTGAGCTGATTTCTTAGAGTTGTCTTACCGGAACCGCTTGGCCCGACAAATACAATTATGTTTATCATAAGCTTACTTCCCCCTTAAAAACCTATTGATTATTGTTTACTTCAAATCTCCAGGCGTCCCTTACCATGTCCTCGAGGCTCTTATTGGCTTTCCACCCGAGTTCCTTATAAGCCTTGGAAGGATCCGCATAGCAAACGGCAATGTCCCCAGGTCTTCTTTCCCCGATCACAAATGGTACATCTACCCCGTTCACTTTTTTGAAGGTCTCAATCAACTCAAGTACAGATGTTCCCTTACCCGTTCCAAGGTTATATACACTGACACCTTTCCCCATATTCTCAATTGCTGCAATATGTCCTTCTGCAATATCAACTACATGAATGTAGTCCCTTACACAAGTTCCATCCTCAGTATCGTAATCATCACCAAATATTGTCAGTTTTTCAATATCCCTATTTGCCACCCTGGTAATGAATGGCATCAGGTTATTGGGTATCCCCCTTGGATCCTCCCCTAACAGTCCGCTTTCGTGAGCGCCAATTGGATTGAAATACCGTAGGAGGCATACAGAAAACCCTAAATTTACTTTTGCAGCATCTGTCAGGATCCTCTCGCTTATGGCCTTTGTTTCCCCATAGGGATTTGTTCGCTCCTTAAGGTCCATGATCTCTGACAAAGGAGATGGTTGGTTGCCATATACTGTTGCCGAAGAGCTGAATACAAATTTCTCCACGCCAAACTCAATGCAAAGCTTGCTTAGTACCATAGTGCTAACAAGATTATTGTAATAATACTCTATTGGCTTTTTTATACTCTCACCCACAGCCTTCAATCCTGCGAAGTGGATCACTCCATCAAATGAACTTGCCTCAAAAATTCTTCTCATCGAAGCCTCATCCGTTGCATCTTCTATGAAAAGCTTTGACTTTATGCCAGTTATCTCTTCGATCCTTGTCAGTACATCCTCTCTTGAATTTGAAAGGTTGTCCACTATCACAACCTTGTGGCCTCTTTTGGCGAGTTGGACAACCGTATGGCTTCCGATAAATCCAAGACCTCCCGTTACAAGCACCTTCATGATCAGTCCTCCTCACATATCGCTTTCGTAAACCGCTCTTATGCTTAGATTATAGCAAAACTATGGCTCTATGTCCTTGATTGATACAAAACAATAACGGCTTTATTTGATAATGCCGTCAGCTTTTTCTTTATATCCCATAGATATTAGTCAGTGAATCTTTGAAGCAACCAATTTTAGGAGGATCAGAAGATCCGGAACAGGCAAGTTTTAAACCTGAAGGATGCCCTGGTTCCCCGGGGCATCTTCTTGTAAAATGATTTATAGATCATATTCCTTGATCTTGTACCGCAATGACCTTTCACTTATCCCAAGGCTCTCTGCAGTCCACCTTCTGTTTTGCCTGTTATTCTCAAGTGCAAACCTGATAACTTTCTTTTCTATGTCCTTAAGTGATTCACCCTCATAAATCTTTATGTGCTTTTCGCTGGAATCATGATCCCCTCTAATAAGCGTAGGATTGTTAAGATTGAGTGCATCCACACCAATCTGGTCCTCTCCACTCAACAGTACAGCCCTTTGGATTATATTTTCAAGCTCTCTTACATTTCCCGGAAAGCTGTAGCTTTTCAACTGTTTCATTGCTTCTTCTGTCACACCATCGACATCTTTGCTGTAGGCTATCCTGTATTTGTGGATAAAATGTGGGACCAGAAGCTGCAGATCCTCAACCCTGTCCCTAAGGGGAGGAGCTACGATATTTATGACGTTTATTCTGTAATATAGATCTTCCCTGAAGTTTCCTAACCTGATTTGCTCCTTAATATCTCTGTTTGTGGAGCAAATGACCCTGACATCTACGGGGAAGTTTTTTTCATCTCCGATCTGCCTAACTTCCTTCTCCTGAAGAAATCTCAGGATCTTTGACTGCAGCCTTCCATCCATTTCGCCTATCTCATCAAGAAAAAGCGTTCCTTTGTCGGCCTTTCTGATAAGCCCGATATTCTCCTTGAAAGCACCTGTAAAGGACCCCTTCTTATATCCAAAGAGCTCACTTTCCAGGAGTTCACTTGGCATTGCCGCACAATTTATTGCAATAAATGGTTTCTTAGCCCTGTTGCTGCTGGTGTGGATGGTTTGAGCTATCAGCTCCTTACCGGTTCCACTTTCCCCGGTTATAAGGACAGTTGCATCAGTATCCTTTATCTTATCAACTACTTTCCTTATACCAAGGATAGACTTTGATTCCCCAATCAGCGTCTTCCTCAAATGACCCTGAAGCTGATCAAGCTCTTTCTTAAGATCCAGCTTCTCAGATGCAGTACTCAGTAATATCAATAGCTGTTCATTATCTATCGGCTTGGTTATAAAGTAGTATGCTCCTGCCTTTATTGCCCTGATCGAATTATCTATTGTCGAATATGCCGTCATGATTATAATTACAGCACTTGGATCTATGGAAAGGAGCTCTTCCATAAGATTTAAACCGCTTCCCTCTGATAATCTTAAATCAAGAAGCACAAGATTTATTTTCTCCTCAATAAATATCCTTTTTCCATCAGTCATGTTGTCACTTGTAAATACCTGGTACTCATCCTCAAGCAGAAATTTAAGAGCCCTGAGTATTTTTGCTTCATCATCGATAATAAGAATCTTTGTTTTCATATGCTAACACCCCTCATGACCTTGAGATATACCCCAAATCCCTTGCTTGCTCCATTAGGTTTGGCCTGGATGCTCCCTCCGTTCTCCTCGATCAGCTTTTTGACGATAAACATGCCAACGCCGTTGCCATTTTCCTTTGTCGTGTAGAAAGGCTCAAATATATAATCGAGTTGATCCTCCTTCATTCCGGAGCCATTATCTATGAACTCAATATTAACTATCTTCCCTTCCGGATACCCTCTTATTATGATGGTTGGATCTTCAGTATCAGCCAACGCATCCCTCGAATTTAGAAGGATATTTATTACTATTTGTTTAAAATGTCCCAGATCAAACTCAATAAACAAATCCTCAGGAACATCTATAACAATATTGATATCCCTAACCTGAAGTTTGATAAACTTGATCGCATTCTCAAGCTCATTTTTCAGGTTAAGCAGCTTCTTCTGAGGCTTGCGGGGAGATGTAAACTCCATGAATTCTGAAATGAGAGCATCTATCCTGTCTATTTCCTCAGGTATGTCCTCAGAGGCAGCTATCATAAATTCCTTATTATCAAGCTTGTCCTTCATCTGGGTTGTGTATATCTTTACAGACGTCAGCGGATTTCTGATCTCATGCGCAAGGGAGGATATTATCCTGTCCATAAACTGAAGCTTGTCATAGTTTCTCAGCTCGTTGATAAGAGCCTTTTCCTCTTGAGTCTTTTCATCTATGATCTTCTTTAGCCTTCTGTTGATAAGCTGTACTACAAAAACCAGCATCATGAGAGCAAAGATAGAAAGCAATAGTATTTTTATCTGAAGCTCTGTCTCTTCACCTGTGTTTCTTATGGGAGTGCCAAACCACTTTCTATGGATGGCATCATACATACCATTGGACTGGATCTCGTCTAAGCCTTCATTTAGCTTTCTCAATAGTACAGGATTTTCTTTAGAGACAGCCATGGAGTACCTTTGTTCGTTTAGTGTCTCGCCTACTATCTTGACCTGATCGATCCAACCTCTCTCATTACAGATATAACTGACTGTAAGAGTGTTCCCTACCATGGCATCCACCTGTTGGTCAACTAATGCAGCAACTGCTTCCTCCATAGTGTCATGCTGAATTATCTTTATGTCTTTTATTCTGCTTAACTCTAAATATACTACGTCCTCCTTCTGGATAGAGACCGTCTTCCCAACGAGATCCGAATTATTGCTTATGGAGTAATTAGAATCCATGACAAAAATTGACTGTGAATTCATCAACAAAGAGTCGGTAAAGCTAAACCTCTCCCTTCTTTCATCCGATTCCTTCATACCCTGGATGATATCAGCCTGCCCTCTATCGATTGAATGAAATGCATCCTCCCATTTCATGGGCATAAACTGAAACTCCATCCCGGTGACAAGGCTTATAGCCTTAAGAATGTCTACATTAAAGCCCTTGTAGACTCCGTCCACATCCAGAAACTCATAAGGTGGAAACTGTATGTCCCCGGCTACCCGATAGGTCTCAATATCTCCATAGCCATAGGCAGCATGGGTAATTAGCAATATAAGTATTAATGTCAAAGCAAGTGTTCTCTTTATCATTCTTCCCAGCCTTCCAATACTAGTGGATCAATAGCTATATATTACCATGAGGATAAACTTAACTCCAGAAAAAGCTTGTTACATATCAAAGATGCCTCCATCAAACCAATGGAGGCATTCTTGTCATTTCAAAATATACTCAGCAACTATAACCGGTGACTCTGCATTAAATATCCTTATCCACTCTTCACTATCCGTCTCAAGGACATATAGAGAGAATCCTTCAATGCCTATTCTTTCTTCATAGCTAATATGCTCGATCTCAAAATCATCCATGGAGAAAAATGCTGCAATTGCAGACTCCCTTACAAAATATTCCTCTCCCTCCAGAAGTACCTGAAGTCTGGCCAGGCTTCCGCTTTTTACTATAAAATTAAAGTCTCTGCAGTCAGGAGAGTTAGTGGATCTCGTTGTCCAGGCTCCGTCAAAGTACTCCACTTCATATGGCTTTAAGTGTCTGTCATACAGGCCATTGTGATATATAGAAAGCTCGCCCTTTAATGGCAGAATATACCTCTGATACCCTGTAAAATCGGAAAAAGTCGACTCTGTTGCCGTAAAGGTTGCAGAGGATATCCTCCATAAAAAATCCCTGTCTGCGAATACTGCATTCTCAGGGTATATGGCAAGTTGAGTGGTTTCACCACCTGCCCATTTGGCGGTAATGAAATCTTCCCTTTTTATTATTTTAGCCTTCATATGACCCACCTTCCTTTTACTCGAAGGAACCTTAACTAGTCTATCCTCAGCTCAACCAGAGCTTTATTGAACTCGGCTATCTTAACTTCGTCCTTTACCAGAGGAAGATTGGCCTCAATATTCATCAGACAGCCGTTAGTCCCGATCTTCGCAAGCTCGAATCCGATAACAAGGTCAGATTGACAATTTGGATTTGTTTTCCCGTCAAGCTCCTTGCCGATATCATAAACCCTTCTGCAAAGCTTTGCATTCTCCATTGGTGCTGATGCTCCAACAATTCCAGCATCAGCGATCGCCTTCTTCCTTATTTCCTTTTCTTCGTCAGTCTCCTTTGGAAGCTTGTAGGCATCAATGATCACACCATACGCATTTGCATCGGTGACGATCCCTTGAAGAAGCTTTTCTCTTATATCCTCAAGCTCCTTTGCATACTCAAGCTGAGCCTCTGCAGACAATCCGTAATCCTTCTTTGTGGATAGCTTGCATACCATTCCGATAAGACCGCAAGCCAGGGCTCCGGACAGCGCTGATGCACTTCCTCCCCCGACTGTTACATCATCTGTATCGAGTATAAGCTCCATTATACCCTTGTAATCCATATTCCATTCTCCTCCTGATTTCTTAAGACATAGGGCCCGCATCAGGCAAGCCCTATGGGGTATCCCATTATTCTTTATTGCTCGTCAAGAAGTCTCTTCTCAAGTATTTGCTCGATACTGAAGTTTTCAATTTGAAGATAGTACTCTGCTACATCAATCAGCGACTTCATAGGAATAGTTCCAATCACCTCGCTTCCAACTACGTTGACACCGTATCTTCTGGCTTCCATCTTAACCATTTCGAACGCCTGATATACTGCTGACTTTTCATAGTTTACAAGGTTCATTGATACTTGAGTCTGGTTTCTCTCCTCAAGCTTAAGTCCAATTGCCTTGACGTATCTCAAACCGCCGCCAAGATGTCTTACCTTCTTAGCTATTTTATCAGCGATTTCAACGTTTGGAGTATCGAGGTTGACGTTGAAGGCCACAAGAGGTACTCTGGCACCAACTGCAGTTGCTCCGCTCTTTGCATTCATCTCCTGCGGGCCAAAGTCCGGCTTCCATTCCTCGTCCTTTATCTTCTCAAAGAACCCTTCGTATTGACCCTTTCTCACTGATGCAAGGTTTCTTCTGTCTTCTTTAGTGCAAGCATCCTCATACAGGTATACGGGTATCCCCCAGCTTCCAATCTCAGCTGCTACTTCCTTCGCAATCTCAATGCACTCAGCGATTGTTACGTTCGATACGGGAGTAAACGGAACAACATCCGTCGCTCCCATCCTTGGGTGTGCTCCCTCGTGCTTGGTCATATCGATAAGCTCTGCAGCCTTTTTAGCTGTGTTGATGGCTGCTTCCTTGATTTTGTCGGGTGCGCCGATCATAGTTAAAACTGTTCTGTTGTGGTCCTTGTCTGAAGAGTAGTCAAGTATAGTTATGCCATCTATCTTTCTTGCTTCATCAACTATATTTTCTACTACCTCCAGATTTCTTCCCTCGCTGAAATTTGGAACACATTCCATTAATTTCTTCATATTAACCTCCTTCTAATACTATACCAAGCTTTCAACAAACGTCTTTATAAACCAAATAGTCTGTGGCTGATAGATAATGTCTACAAGAAAGGCTCCAACTATTGGAACTATCATCATAGCCTTTCTGCTCATACCGTACTTCTCATTTACTGCTGTCATATTAACTATAGCTGATGGAGTCGCTCCAAGTCCATGACCTGCAAGACCTGCAACCATAACTGCTGCATCGTAGTTCTTCCCAAGTATTCTGAAGACTACGAAATAGCCAAGAAGTGAAAGAACGACAACTTGTACGAAGAGCACTATCAGTACTCCACCGATAAGACCCGAGAGCTCCCAAAGCTTCAAAGTCATAAGCGCAAGTGAAAGGTAAAGATTAAGCATTACATTACCAATTTCATCAACAAGTGCAAAATCAAACTTGTAAAGGTGAAACTTTTCGTTTACGTTTCTAAGAATAACTGCTACAAACATCGCTCCAACATATGTTGGGAAGCCCATGTTGATTATCTTGCTGATCCATCCGGCTATTATTGTACCAAAAGCCATACAAATAAGTATCGCTGATACATTCTTTATTATATCAAGTGAGCTTAGCTTATGGCCAGTACTAACGTTGATGTCAGTAACAGAAGTATCAAAGGTTGAATCCTCTTCCGGCTTCAGGTCGTACTTTACGATAAGTCTTCTTCCAAGAGGTCCGCCAATAAGAACTGCAGATATCAAACCAAAGGTTGCCGCTGCTGCTCCAACGAGTGGTGCAACCTCATAGCCCATTTCTGCAAATGTCGTACCGTAGGAAAGTGCTGCTCCGTGTCCGCCTATCATTGATATTGCACTGGCAAGAAGTGCATATGGTGCTTCAAGCCCAATTACCTTTGCTACAGCAATTCCCAATGTATTCTGGATAATTGAGATCACGCCGGCAACAAGCCAGTATACTATAAGTAATTTACCACCCTTGACAAGGAGCTTGTAGCTTGCCCCAAGCCCTACTGTTGTAAAGAATGCAAGCATGAACGCGCTTTGAAATATATTTTCAAAAGAAAATGCGAACGATCCCGAAAGATGACCTAACCAGGTAACGAACATGAATATGAAGCCGCCGATTACAGGTGCAGGAATACAGTATTTATCAAGAATTTTGACCTTACCTTTTACGAAAAAACCAATAAGTAATAATGCCGCGGCGAGTGCCAGAGTAACTGCTGAGTCAAGACTAATTGACATTAGACCTTCAACCAATTCGAATTTCATAATATCCTCCTTTAGTATTTGAAAGTATGTTGCAAATAATTCCAGTTTATTGCTAACGCTTTCCCCTTACACTCCCTTCTATGGTCAATTTTCAATACACTTATTCACAATACATATATGCAATTTTCGAGCCAAGTATTTTCGATAAAATAAAATGTCTATTTTGTAGCGATTCTTTTTTTTAGCGATAGTAGATTGCAAAAAAGCAACAAAAATAGCCCTGCAATATTTGCATGGTGCAAAATTTGCAGGGCTATTTCTGATCTTCTATACTAACTTTACTTTGAGATAAAAGATATCTGTCCGTACTATTTACCAAACCCTCATCAGCTGCCTGAATGTAAAAAATAACATAGATATCCTTTTCTTTGAAGCACTTAGCATAGGTCCTTCCAAATAAGGTCATAGGAGGGAAATCAAAATCTTCTTTATAAGTTTTTGGCTTACCAAATTGAAGGTAATGCTGCTTAAATCCATTCGCTTTGTGAGCCATTGCTCGAGTTTTAATTTTTGCGTCGATCTTCACCCATCCATCTGATCCAAATGCGTTAATATAATTACTTATACTATCTGTTTCTGCCTCAAAATACAGATCCTCACTGTTCAATCCAAGCTGGGAAAGTATAAGGTTCGTGTAATCGTACATAGTAACAGACTCAATGAGTTCCATCAAGCTGAGGTCAACGGAGCCTTCCACAGGCTTTAACCTTATAGTATAAGCTCCATAAAAAGCACTGCTATACGGGGAATCAATGTCATATATCGTAGATCTGCCTTGGACAAAATCTCCAAAGGTGTAGTAAATGGAAATATCTGCAGTCCCCTCTTCGGAAATATATAGATCGGAAAGTGGGACCCCAGTAGCATTGAATAGGAGCATGCGGGGAAACCAGCTTAGACCCTCAGCTCGGGCACTACCAGGATCAGCAAATTGAATGCTCAATCCGTCATTCTTGCCGACAACATTAAATGATTCCTTCCATGATGCTGCTCCCATGATGATATGGCTTCGTATAGAAGGCATAATAGCTATGGTAACAAAAATCAAAATTAGAACTGTGAGGGAGTAGATCGGAAACTTAATATGCTTTTTCATTTTTGTATTTCCAGTATCATATCATACCAAACTGCCCCTCCATGAGTAGAATCAGATACACCCAAGTTTACAAACCCAACCTTGGAGTAGTAATGGATCAAATGCTCCTTGCAGGTGAGGATGAGTCCCTTGCGTCCGTTTTTCAAAGAAGCGTCTGTCAGATGCTTCATAAGCTTTGCTGCTACACCTTGATTTCTATACTCCGGAATAACGTCCAGATCCTCCGGCTTTACTTTTCTGATTGTTATTTCCACGCTTTATTACCTCCTGAAAACTATAGTAGTCAATTAATGCTGATGCTTTAGTCAAATATATGATTTCATCCTCATCACAAACCTCTGAATCAACAGGAGTATTTAAGCTATCAATGAAGTTTTCATCCTTTGATTTTAATGACTCCATAAGCTGGTTCAAACTTGTGTCCAAGTCATTTATTTTATATAGATCATATAAAAATTTATTCCCAATCATAACCCAGATCCTCTCCAAGGTATTTAATAAACTTAATCTGTCTTTCTCCAATCAATTTTAATGGTACATAACTCGATATAATATTGAAAAGGTCCGCTTTATCTCTACTGAATAATTCGTTCAAATCAAATACCTCATATAATTATTATCCAGTTCCCACAAGACTCCAAAGCCTCTTTCCTTAAGTTTTACCTTTAAGGTATCCAAAACTTCCTCATAGCTTTTCTCGGTCTTTACTTTATGCTAAAAAAGGTACGCACTTTTCGAGTAATATGAAAAAGCTTAGAACGTTGTTATTACAACATGTTCTAAGCTTTTTTTGATTTTTAACTGTCAAATGTGGGATTATACTAGGCAGTTACTAGGCATATACCTAATATAATATATGGCTAATATAGAATAATACAACAGTCTAAATTTTATTTTCAAATTTTCTTACTATACTCAACTTTTCTTTAATTATATTATTCATTCTATCAATTTCTTTACAGATCTTTCTAGAGTATAGCTTCCTGCTGTTCCTATCATTTTCGTCTACATGACTTTCTATTTCATCAATAACATCGTTATTAATTATTTTGGAATACAGGGAGCAGTAGGTTTTGGAATGGTCGTGGCCAACAATTCAATTGAAGATATGAAGTAAATGAAAATACCCAAAACGTCGGGGACGGTTCTTTTTGTTTTAAACAAAAAGAACCGTCCCCGCTTGTTTAATACTTGATAGTAATAACTGGCTTGATCAAGTCAGCTGGCTTCCTATGCATAAGATCTAAGGCTTTATCCAAACTCTCCATGCCCTCAAATCTGTGGGTAAGCAGTTTTGATGGATCCAAACGGCCAGCCATGATCAAGTTAGCTAGTCTTTCAGTTCTCATTCTACCTGCTGGCATCAATCCACCCACTATTTTAATGTGGCCCATACCAACTCCCCATTCAACTCTTGGTATTTCAATATTCTCACCACTACCCAGGTAATTTATGTTTGAGATTATACCTCCAGGTTTTATGACTTTTACACCGGTTTTGAATGTTTCCAAGCCTCCTCCTGCAAGAATAACCTTGTCAACACCCTTACCCCTTGTAAGTGACATAACCTGCTCTTCTATTGGACCTTCCTTGTAGCTGATTATGTCTGTGGCACCGTACTCTTTTGCAACTTCAATGCAGTTAGGTCTTGTGCCCACAGCTAATATTCTAGCTGCCCCCTTCAAAGCAGATCCTGCAACCGCCATCAATCCCACAGGACCAATTCCAACTACCAATACATCTTCTCCATAAGTTACTTCAGCCATCTCTGCACCATGAAAACCTGTTGGAACCATATCACTAAGCATTGTTCCCGTTGCTGGGTCCATACCTTCTGGCAATAGGGCCAGGTTTGCATCTGCTTCGTTAACGTGGAATAGTTCTCCAAAAACTCCATCTTTGAAATTTGAGAATTTCCATCCTGAAAGCATTCCCCCTGAGTGCATGGCAAATCCTCTTTGGGATTCCAGCGCCCCCCAATCAGGAGTGATTGCCGGTACTAAGACCTTATCACCAACTTTAAAGTCATTGACCAACTCACCAACTTCAACTATCTCTCCAACAGCTTCGTGCCCAAGTATCATGTCTTCCCTCTCCCCAAGTGCACCTTCATATACAGTGTGTATATCAGATGTGCAAGGAGCCAATGCAATTGGACGGCAAATGGCATCCAAGGGCCCGCATTTTGGAGCATCTTTCTCAACCCAACCAACTTCACCGATTCTCTTCATTGCAAAACCTTTCATTTTGAAGCCTCCTTCACTGATACCTAAATTCTACGTCGCTTTACGAAAACCATTAAACATCGATATTTCCGATGAACCTACGAAGAATTCAAGTAGTTGCTTCTACATTTTAACATTTCATGCACCCCCTTTCAACAAAATCATTTCTAATACTCTTATAGCACTTGATTTTGAAAGCGCTTAATAAGCCCCTTATTGAAGCAACATTAGACCTGAAATATTAAGGACATTCTTTTCAAAACTCAACATAAACATTTTTCATACACTTCCTTATAAGGAAATTTTTCAGACAGTTTCATAATGACAGACCTAGCCGTTTTAATAATTTTGGCAGCAAGAAACACGTATTTCAGACGGAATGTTTTGATTTGCTGTCTGTATTCAGACACGGCAAGGTAGTCAAACTTAAATAACAGAAACAGATTGTATGATAACATCATCATTTGAAAGACTGCTTCATTTGCCCAAAATGATTTTAGCAGAAGTTGACCCACTGCCATGTCGTATTTAGCTTCTTTGATATAATTTTCAGCGTTCCCACGCTTTTCATATGAGATAACCACCGCTTCTGACAGCAATTTTGTATTTGTCACAAAGAAAAAATACTCGTACTCATAGCCTTCTAAAAGTGATAATTGCGCTCTCTCTTTTTCTGGTTTTAGTACGCGAGATACTACAAATCTTCTTTTTTTCTCCCACTTATCTAACTTCGTAAACAATTCTGTAGTTTCTCTACCTTCTGTACCCTTAACGAATGGAATGGATAAATCCGCCACCTGAGATGTAAGTGTTGAATAAGCTTTTGCTTTGATTAAGTATTTGCATCCAAGAGACTCGATTGTTTCAATGATTTCTTCATCAAAGTAACCACTATCCATTCGAAATAAAATTTCTAAGTCGTCTTTTTTCAGGGTAGCTACGATTTCTTTAATCAGTTCAGCAGCACCATTTGCAGTGTAAGTATTGCCACTTCTAAAAAACCCAGTGACGAATGCTTTCAATTCGTCGCAAAATGCAAACTGGATATTGTAGCACCTGTTGCCTAGCTTTTTAGGATTGTATCCTTTGGTAGCGCCTTCTTGATGGCCTTCTACGTTTATAACACTGCTATCAATATCAATAGTGATGGATGTCAGTTTGCTTTTAGACAGTAGTTTTTTGAATACTTTGAAGTTGATTTCTCTGAACATTTGTGTTGTCTTAAAGTTGAATTTCCCCAAGAACCTTGATACTGTTTCAGGTTCTTTTACAGAAATATCGAATTCACGAACGAGCGGATCGGTTTTTAAGAGCTTCAAACGTTCTAGCTTATCTATACCTATAAAATGTCCACAGAGCATGGTCTTAATATGATTCATTTTGATTTTGTTTACAGAGTCACTCTCAAAGATGAGATTATTTTCAATCATCTCAAAAATGGCATTGTTTTTTACATTCTCTAGCAGAAGGAAAAGTCCTGCATTTGAGGTTAGATTCTTAGCATTAAAATCAATTTTATTAATCATAGGCCATCTCCTTCGCAGCGTTTCTATTGCTATATTCTTACCCAATGAGCAAGGCAAAAAACATATAAATAGTATCTTTCTGCTATTGTTTTCTTTCACCCAATGGGTGAAAGATCGGTTTTGGCTTAATCATTATTACAGCTTGCTTTAAGGGCTATTTCGATGTCTCACACGTAGAATCTAGGTATTATTATATCGTAATAATCAATCTGCCTCAATGTGTTGTGTTATGGGAGATTTAAGGGTTAATTATAAATATTTTCGAGTTACCAAAATGAATAGGTCACAAAATTGGGATTTTCTTCAAGCAGCTCAAAAATCCTTCTTGCTGGTCCTGGGAGAGTATTCTTGCCATTTTCCCAAGCTTCTATCGTCTTCTTAGATACTCCTAATAATTGTGCAAAATTTATCTGGGTAAGGTTCAATTTTCCCCTTAGTGTTTTGATTTCTTCCTTATCAAAATTAGAAACCGGTCTAATTATGATTTTATGTCTTCTTCCTTTAAGCTCACCTCTACTTATTCTAACTGCTTCATCAAGACACTTTATTATACTATCATAGCTCATTTCTTAGCCCTCCCCTCAATAGAATATCCCTTTAATTTATCAATATATTTCTTAGTCTTTTTATTGAAGAATACTAAATAATTTAATGAGATAAATTGTGATAAAAGAAAAAGAATCCGATTACCATACAAATTGTACCACCTGGAGAAAATATTACCCACTATAGTGTTTGATTATGTCATATTCTATCCCATAAACATTACATATTTGTAAATATTTTCAATTAGGTCTATAATAATATTAGATAGCATTACTTTAAACCAAAAGGAGGTCAAAAATGGCAAGGTTCAAAACGAGTGATAATGTAGAGCTTTATTATGATGTCCAAGGAGAAGGAAAACCAATAGTTCTGGTTCACGGTTGGTCGCAAAATAATGTAGGATTTGCTCCACAAATTCAGGAACTAAGCAAGCAATACAAGGTTGTTTCTTATGACCTCAGAGGACACGGCCAATCCGATAGGACAGAGAAAGGGCTTACTCTTGACAGATTTGCCCAAGATTTAAGAGAGTTGATGGAACACCTGGATCTCCAAAATATAACACTTGTTGGATGGTCAATGGGGGTTTCGACAACATTTAACTATGTAAAGAAATATGGCGTTGAAAAATTGTCTGGAATAGTATTATTCGATATGACGCCAAAGTTATTGAATGATGAAAACTGGAATATGGGGCTATGGCATGGAAAATATTTCTTGCAGGATGCACTTGATGACATGACTATTATGTGCAACGATTTTGCCGATTTTGCCGATCCATTCTTAAGGAAAGTAGCTCCTTACTTAGATGAGAACATGGTAAAAGGTGCAATGGCAGAGACGTTGAAAAACACTCCCCATGTAATGTATGCAATGTGGCATGCCATGGCATATAACGATTACAGAGATATATTGGGCAACATTACTGTTCCAACTGTAATAGCTTATGGCGAAAAAAGTACATTGTACTCCAGGGAAACTGCGGAATACTTAAATAAAAAAATTCCGGATTCTAAGCTTGAGCCGTTCAAAAATTGTACCCATCTACTGGTAATAGAAAATCCAGACAAAGCTACTCAAGTCATTGCAGATCTGGCTGCCAGAGTTTAATAAAGAAACAGCCCACTGGATCATAGAAATCTGATGGGCTGTTTTCTCATATTTAGTTCAATTCCGGACAATAAGGAAGCTGCGTTCACCAAATCAAAGATTTGGACTTCGCTGCATATGACCTGCGACGAAATCAAAAATTCTGTTAGGTCACAAATAGGAAGAAACTTGTTCTAAAACAAAAAATGTAGCTCATCTCATAACTGAGGTGGGTTATTTTTTTATGTCTTTATGCTTATCCTTTTCGTATTTTCTTGCTTATCCTTTGCTACTCGGGGCGAACACCAAGTGGGGAGTACAAAAAAGATTTCAGCAAGGTATAGTCCACATGCCTACAACTTACTTTTTAGGCTACGACACAGATAAGGATGGAAACATAATAATAGATGAAGAGCAAGCTAAAGTGGTAAGAAGAATCTTTGAAGAATTCTTAAACGGGAAGGGTACTCCCTCAATAGCGAAAGGATTAACAGAAGATGAAGAATTAACTGCCAGAGGGAATGTTACATGGACTTGTGATGCAGTTTATAAAATTCTAACGAATGAAAAGTACATGGGTGTGATTGCCTTGCTCAAAAAACAGTAACTTTAGATTTTTTAACACACAAGCGAGTTCGAAACAGAGACCATCAGCCAAAATTCCTAGTTAAAAATAACCATCCAGCAATTATATCAGAAGAGGATTGGAATGCAGTGCAACAGGAGCTTAAAAGAAGAAGTAAAATGCTACGTGACCCAGATGGGAAGTACAGCATGCGATATATCGGAATTGCAACATTTTCGAATATGCTTTTCTGCGGAGAATGCCAAAGACCGGTAACAAGAAGAAGACTAACTACCCATACTAAGAACAGAGAAAAAGTCCTTTTTTACTGTATGGCAGTGCAGGTCGGCTGCAAGGCTTGATAAAGAGTACAAAGGCTGTAGTTCAAAATATATCTGGGAAGAAGATTTAGAAAAAGAGTTTATGAAGCTACTAATTGGATTAAAGCAAGAAGAAAGACGTTATAGTACAGGAAGCACAAAATATTATAGATGAATATTCATTATCTGAAGCTGAAGAAGCAAGGCTTGAAGAACTTACACTCCAGATTGAAAAAATAACTGATAGAATCAGCGAAATGGCTGGCAGAGCACCTTCAAGAAATGACCCGATTTATGAGGCTACGATGCAACATTTAATGTACGAACAGGAAATTCTAAAGATAGAATTTGAAAGATTAAATGAAAATAATCAGGATACTATTTACATTAAGAACCATCTTGATGAACTCCTTAAATACATTGATGAAGTTGAAGATGAAGACTTCAGGGAAGATATTTTTAGAAAAACAGTTGAAAAAGGATGTGAAGTGGTCAACTTTTATTATGTCATTTACAAAAAAGGAATACTTTTCAACAATCATAGGGTGGAAGTACATTTTAAATGTGGAATTACATGCACCATTTGGGTAAATCATAAGAAAAAAGCTAAATAAATATAAAACCCACTAAGTAAGCAGATAGCAATTATCAAGCTACTTGGTGGGTTTTTTTATTAAACCACAGGATATAAGGAAACCATTGCTTCAATGAATTTTCCCCATTCCGGATTTATATTCTTTTCTTGCTTGGTTAAATAATATTGATACTTGTACAACATTTTAAGGGACTTATTATTACTGTTGTTCGTTTTATAAAGATAAAAAATAAGTTCATACATTTTAATAGCTTGTACATTATCTAAACCAGTTCTCCATGTTTCAGCCTTTTCTATTAGCTGAATAGCATTTGAATCATGTGCGGCAAAATAAGGTAGTCCCTTTACAGCAATATATGACAGCGATTTAACTTCACCACGATCATCTTTATTATCAAGCATTGGGTCATATTTTGTTAAAGGATATGTTTTTCCCTCTATTGAATTCCTAAGTATCTGCTCTTCCATAGTCAATGAAGAATCCTTATGAACTATCAACTTAGTAGGATTAGCATTAATATTTGTATCTACATAGAGTTTTAATGATGTAGACTTGAATTCATCATATACCGCTTCATGAATTGCTAAGTTAGGAAAGGCTTCTAATATAGGTTCTATCCAAATTCGTTTAAACACATCAAAGTCAAAGCTAACTTTAGCATATTTGCTTCTGTCTGGCGGAATAAGAAAATTAGCATCTAAAGTTATAATCTGATTAGGATTACTGAAGATGCTTTCTAATGCTGGGTTTGAGGAGGTTAAATCAACTTTCATCTCCAACCTCCCCATTAAAGAATTCTTCAAATTCTTCTATATCTTCATCTGATACTTCAAATTCATAACCAAAGTCATCGGGGTTTTTATTAAAGAGAGCTAATGTATTAGTAAATTTATCCTCATCTATAAGCTCATCTTCAAAGTTACGAATAATGATTTCTATATCTTTAGGAGAAGTACCAATGTTGTTTGTTGCCTTATTTAGCTTTAAAAATACTTCTTCATTAATTGCTCTACCCATGCGGCCATATTCACCAGCCATATCTCGTTCATCAATTGCAAATAATTTATAATATTGGTCATCAGATATAGCATTAATTTCTTTTAGTCTTTTGACAAGCGAGCGGTATGGAAGCCACCAAGTGCACTGTAATCTTGCAATGAAGCGTAGCAATGTTTTTGTTTGCTTTTTCTCAAGAGATGAAATTTTAAACTCTTTAAGAACAATGCTCTTTATATTGCTTTCTGGTAATAAGAACTCTGCAGCGAATCGGTTAGCTGTTTTTTCAATTAAGTCATTTTCTTCTTCAGAAGGACGGCTTAGATGAGAGCCAGTTTTAGTGTAATAATGATATAACTCATGAGCAATAGCAAAGATTTGTTTATCAAAATAATCAGCAGTATTTAAACCAATAAAAGCAAGTTCCTTATTGCCTTCTTTTGAATACATAAGAGCAGCAGAAAAAGCTGGCTTTTCACCCTCTGATTTAATAGGGTATTCTAATAATAAAATTCCCTCATTATCAAGAATTGTAAATATATCGTTAGCAATAGGAGTGTCTCCTACAAACCCTAAACTTTGACGTGTTCTTTCAGCAAGTTTGCGGATTTCCTCAATTTGTATTTCACTAAGAACGACTGAATGACTCATTTTCAAACTTGCTCCTTAAATTGATTTGTTGTCTAAGAGATAGCATCATTGAAAAAAGTTTTTCAACACCTTCTTTTTCACTATCGCTTAAAGCTTCACTGCGCATAGCCACAAAAGAGTTTTCATATTGGTTTTCTTCTATAAACAAATCTGTGATATCAAATTCTAGTGTATTAGATAAAACTTCGAATTGAGTAATAGAAGGAATAAAATCCTCTTTTTCAATACGACCAAGCATTACCCTATTTATGCCTGTAAGTTCACTTAATTGTACAAGTGTCAATTCTTTTTCATCTCTTTTTGTTTTTACAGTTTTGGCAAGTTTAGAAGTAGATAATTTTTTCATAGCTGGGCCTCCTTTCAATACTATACGTATGCCCTTTGTTTATTAAATGATACTATAAATTACACCAAATGTCAAATTTTAATTATAAATCAAAATAAAATTGATAAAATGAAATTTAAAGTAACATTTGATTATTATACTATCCAATTTATAAAAAATTAGTCTATAAATTATTGTAGGATATAAACAGGTACATTTATATTATTGATGATTAAAGATTATGTTAATGAAGTTTTTGTGAACAGCCAGACTTTTCCCTGCAAGTATAAGGGACTCGTTTCTTATTGCTCTTAGCCAGTAGTAATATTTACTTGGGCTTACTGAGTTCTCCTCACACCAACCCCTTACCGATTTCCCACTGTTTCTGCATTCTGCAATCAACTCGCGCCATTCTTTTACATTCGCTTGATGCTCTAAACTTCGCATATCCATAAGTCCTGAGTTTTGGAGTTCAAAAGAAGAGAACCCTTGATCTGACTTGTTTCAAGTCAGATCAAGGGTGATTTTTTTGTCCGATTATTTCAGATTCTTCGTCAGATCCAGTTTTGTCGAGCTGCGAAACTGCGTAAGGGTCATGTTCTTTCTCAGCGGCTTCATCCCAAGGATTCTGCCCAGGGTCAGGTAGGTTGCATTTACGCGGGTCGGTGTGACAATCAAATTCGGGAATTCACCTTGCACAAGTGCAATGGGGTCATGGATGGCTTCCATGAGTTTTGCGGCTGAAGCATCCTGCTCACCGTTTTGCACCAGAAGATGCTGGGCATAGCGCAACATACTCAAGGCCAGGAAGCAGAGGGTGAAATGCCCTCTGATATGTCCATCGGTATGGACATATACCGGCCGTGCCTTCAAATCGGTCTTCAAGACCCGGAAGCTTTCCTCAATCTTCCACAGTCCTCGATAGATGTCATAGACCTCCTGTGTAGAAAGGTCCAGATTGTTCGTGATAACGGCGTAGTATCCATCATAGCGCTCTGCTTCGCGGATCTTCTCTTCGCTCAAGGTCCAGTTTTCGGTCTCCAGCTCCATTTCCAGAAACTGGTTCATGCCACGCTTGATGGAAGCCTTCAGCTGCTGACTGACTACCTTCTCTCGGGAAACCAGTTCCCCGGTGGTCTTATCCAGTGTGTCCTTCCATCCGGACTCCTCCCAGACCAGTTCTTTGAATTCCTGTGAGGATCTTTTCAGGGTATAGCTGATCACGAAGTCATGTCCATGGGTATAGAGATACTCCAGATTTGCACCTCCATTCAGTCCCCGGTCGGCTACGATGGTGATCTTCTCCATTTTGTATAGGGATTTCAACCGATTCACCGATTGAATGAGTGTGTTCTGGTCCATGGTGTTTCCCTGGAAGAGTTCATAGGTAACAGGAATCCCGTTATTGTCGATGAGCAACCCCATGACCATCTGGACTTCATTATTCTTGTGTTCCTTCGGAAAACCGAACATCCGCAATTCGCCCCATCTGGTGCTTTCAAAGGAATAGGTCGTGACATCGTAGTACGCCCGACCGTTGTCACGGTTCGTGTTCTTCTCGAAAAACCTGCAGAGATGGGCGATCAGATCGTCTTTACAGGAGTCCAGGACATCGAGCACATCATACATCCGGTCCAGTTTCATCTCCTCCAAACCTGCATAATAGGTCTGGTCCTTGGCACAAGCCAAGACACTGCTCGGATCTCCACAACGGTGCAGCAGGAGGTAGAATATGGCTTCGATGACCTTCTGTGCATCACGTTTTCCTGACCGCTCCACAAAGAAGCTATCCAGCTTCAGCTGATCCCATAGTTGAAGAACCAACGCATGTCCGAAGTAATAAGAGGAGGTGACATCGGAGGCATCCAGAATCTCTTCGGAAGACACTTCCAGAGTCACCGGGGTTGCAGACAACTTCTTCTCCGCAGTCATCCGTTTGGCTTCCGCCTTCAGCTTTTCGATGATCTCTGGGTCCTCTGCCAACATGCGCTCATAGTTACCCAAAGTCTGGATCACATGGGTTTTCTTCTTGGTGGTTCCCGGTATTCGTGTATCTTCCCGGAATTGGATCACCCGGTACTTTCCTGATCCTGTAATTGCTACGTACATACTCCACCTCCATAGGATAATCTCAGCTATAGTATATCACATTATAACCGTACATAACAGGACATAATAAATATTTATTCATGAACAATAAAGATCCCTGAAATCAGCTCAAATGAACTGACTTCAGGGATCATGAATTGTCATATTCGTTACTTAACTCCAAAACTCAGGGTCCAATTCGGGACAAGAAGGAAGCTGCGTTCACCAAATCAAAGATTTGGACTTCGCTGCATATGACCTGCGACGAAATCAAAAATTCTGTTAGGTCATAAGATCGTCCCTCTTGTCTTAAATAATCTCTTTGATCAATTCGATTCCTTTTTCCAGCTGCCATTTTTCAACGAACTCATCCTCTGAGTGAGCCTGCCTGATGCTTCCAGCTCCAAATACCACTGTGTTTATTCCAGCCTCCTGAAAAAGGCTCCCCTCAGTCCAAAAATCCACCTCATGAAATTCACCATCGAACTTAGGGTCTCCATTTATGAGGGGCGGTCCATTGAATCTGTTTTCTATCCTTGTATCAACACAGTTAGACTTAATTATATCCAGAATGCTTTCAAGAGATTCAAAGGTCCGTATGGATGCCCTGTAGGTACATCTTTGGGAGACCACATTTCCTGCGGTCCCCCCTTCGATTATCCCGACATTGAAACCAAGCTCATCAAGCCTGATAACGTTGTGAGCTGCTTTAATGATCGCTCCCTTGGCTTTCGTTGAGGAATGGGCTGACTCTGCTACATCCTCCAGAGTAAAGGAGTAATAGCCCCTGTGCTTGTTCACAAGCTTAAGCTCTGTAGGTTCAAATACAACAGCCCGCTTGATCCCATTGACAAGTTCCGATTCAAGGAAATATTTTACCCCTGTCTTTACACCTGACTCCTCATCAACTGAGAATAATACCATAAGGTCCTCTGGTTTAGCCCTCTCTATCGCCTTTAGAACCATATAGATATTCCCTTTTGTGTCACAGGATCCAAGTCCATAGATCCTGCCATCCTTCTCATACATGCTCAATGGGTCCTGACTCCATGCATTGGAAGGCTTCACCGTATCCATATGACAGTTCAGAACTATCTCCGGCTTGCCGAAAATGCCAATCACATTGGTCTTGTTCTCGCTGATCCTTTGGATATGGACCTTACAATCGTCAATCGCTTCAAGTCTTTTGACCAGATAGTCGATCATTTCAGTATAGTTACCTTCGTATGTGTTTATTCCAATCAGGTCAGACAACAATTTCATCTGGTCCTCCTGCTCTCTTATTATTATACTTCCTGATCTGCTGCTATCTCGGATATAAGGAAATATGATATGTTGTTCTCAAAATTCTTGCCCTTTATGATATATTTCTTGCCGTTCTTGATCTCATCGTTGATCATTCTGTACACCTTGGCATTGTTTTGCGGGATCCAGAAGGTATCTCCCAGACTCTCCAGGTCATCCTTTGCCATCGGATAGTCACTAAGCTCATATTTTGCAGGAGTATTACCCAATATAGTTTCGAATACATTCTCCTTAGGTACCTTAGTCTTTATGAGCATGCTGTTCTTACGGGTGTGAACAAATCCGTATGACAGGATATTCAAAGGATATATATTCTTCAGGTAGATATATGAGCTTGCATTGTCAGTCTGGATTATGAATGTCAGATAATCCTTATCCTGAACAAAGTGCATAGCAAGTGCGAAGGTCAAAGATCCCAGCCCCTCACCCTCATGGGCTGGATCGACCAGCAGGGTCCACTCATGAGCCACCTTTGGATCAGAAACATTTCCAACCAGGCAAAGCTTTGCAACAGGTATTCCATCTATCATAAATCCTGCAGTAAGTCCTGCACCGATAGTTCCAAAGTTAGCAAAAGCCCAGTCCGGTGCAGCCATTCCCACTCCATATGCCTTTTCATTCAGCTGGACCATTTCATAGGTAAAATCATACCCTTCAGTAATTGCCGGGTCGATGAATTTTGTCTTAAAAGGGAAATCCTTCATAAGCTCTTTATATTTATTCCAGTGCAGTCTGTTTACAACAATAAAAACTTCAAGGTTAAGCTTTTCATATTTCTTTAACAATTCGATCATCATTTATTCCTCCTATTTAATATTTGCAAGTCTTTGCTGCATCGAATAAAGCTTTATAAATCCATTTGCTTCAGTTCCGCTCCATTTTGATTCCTGTGCATACATGGCAATGTTGGCATTGACCAGTGAATTAGGCGAGCTAAGCTCCACAACCTGTATGCTGTAAGGCTGGACCTTAATAATGACTGTGCCGTTTACCTTCTCCTGCACTGAGTCCGTATAAGCCTCGATGTTCTTTACAAGCGGCTCGTAATAAAGTCCTCCGTAAACAAGATCTGACCACTGGGTCGAAGCCTGCTTGCCAAACATTATCTGTCTCTTGGTAAGGACGATCTGCTCAAGCTTTTTGTGTGCCTCAATGATCGCAAGAAGTGCTGGAGATTCAAACATTATTCTTCCCTTTATCCCAATTATGCAGTCACCGACATATATCTTGCTCCCGTATCCATAGGATCCAAGCATCTCGTTAAGCTTTGATATAAGCTCAATTCCCTTGATTTCCTCATCATTTAGCTTTACAGGAAGCCCCTTCTCAAACTCTATCTTCAGATACTCTTCAGTCTTTGATTCATCTCTTCTTGTAAGAGTATATGCAAACTCGTCAGGTTCCTTGTTCTGGTCTATCTCTGTACCTGAAACTGTTATTCCAAAGATATTCTCATTTATCGAGTACTTCTTAAGCCCCTTGTCTACCTTAAAGCCTTTTTCCTCAAGATACTCGATCTCTTTTGCCCTTGTGATGTTAAGCTCCTTTATGGGCGCTATGATCTTTCCATTTGGACTAAGGGTCGTAAGCGATGCCTCAAATCTGACCTGGTCGTTACCAACAGCCGTCGATCCGTGAGCGACGATGTCAGTTCCCTCCAGCTTGGCAATTTTTAATATCTCCTCAGCTATGATATATCTGTCAGCGCACATCAGCGGATACTCGTCCTCGTAAAGACCGTTGAGCTTTATGAGGTACTGCATGATCTTTTCATATATCCCCTCTGTTGCATCGACTGTGTAATGCTTGATACTGCCGAGAAGCTTTGATTTCTCCTCTATTTCCTTGAGCTTCCCCTCACTGAAGCCTCCGGTGTTTACTACTGCTGTTACCACATCATAGCCCTTCTCCTTAAGATACAAAACACAAAACGATGTATCAAGTCCTCCTGAAAAGGCCAGTACCACTTTATCCATATTTCAGCACTCTCCCATCTATTTCTTTAAGAAATCCTTTCCCCTCTGGGTAGACTTCATTACTGCCTCCCTAGAAGGTCCTCCAATAAGGTTCCTTTTACTAACACACGTCTCAACAGAAATCTCCCCGTATATGTCCTCATCTATAAGCTCGCTGAACCCCTTAAGCTCATCCAAAGTAAGCTCAGACAGCTTCTTTTTCTCCTTTATCCCGTATTGGACGATTTGACCTGATATCTCATGAGTCTCCCTGAAGGGTACCCCTTTCCTGACAAGGTAGTCCGCAAGATCTGTGGCATTCGTGTAACCATCCTCAGATGCCTCATACATCCTGTCCCTGTTAAACCTCATCGTCCTTATCATTCCATCAAACACCTCCAAGCAAGCCTTCACGGTATCTATAGCATCAAACACTGCCTCCTTGTCCTCCTGCATGTCTTTATTATATGCCAGCGGCAGTGACTTCATCATGGTGAGAAGAGTCATGTTCGATCCGTATACCCTTCCAGTTTTGCCCCTTATAAGCTCGGCCATGTCAGGATTCTTCTTCTGAGGCATTATACTGCTCCCTGTGCTGTAACCGTCATCCATCTCAACATATGAGAACTCGCTTGTAGACCAAAGTATCAGTTCCTCGCAAAACCGGCTTAGGTGCATCATTATTATGGAAAGACCTGATACCAGCTCTATTGTAAAGTCCCTGTCGCTTACTCCGTCCAGGCTGTTGTAGGTTATGTCGTTGAATCCAAGGAGACTGCAGGTATACTCTCTGTCAAGGTCAAAGGTAGTTCCCGCTAAAGCACCAGAACCCAATGGCATTATCATGATCCTCTTCTTTGCATCCATGAGCCTTTCGATGTCACGCCTGAACATTTCAAAATACGCCATAAAGTAGTGGCCAAGTGTCAGCGGCTGAGCCTTTTGCATATGAGTGTAACCTGAGATTATGGTGTCGAGGTTACTTTCAGCTAATTTGAGTAAGGTCTCCTCAAGTTTTTTAAGAAGAGCAACTATATTGTCAACCTCCCTGCCAAGGTACAGCCTGAAGTCCGTTGCAACCTGGTCATTCCTGCTTCTTCCAGTATGGATCTTCTTTCCAAGGTCTCCGATCCTTTCAGTCAATGTGCTTTCAACGAAGGTATGTATGTCCTCATGGTCCATCCCGATCTGTACTTTGCCATCCTCAATATCCTGCAAAAGCTCATTCAAAGCCTTTTCTACCTTCGATGTTTCATCCTCTGTAAGCACCCCGCACCTGTTCAGTGTTTTGGCATGGGCAATGCTTCCAAGAATATCCTCCCTGTATAACCGCCTATCCACGTGAATTGAGGATTGGAAATCAAAGGCTGCTTTTTCAGTCTGATTTTCAAAACGTCCACCCCATAGCTTCACAATTATCACCTCTTTTAGTAGTTATATACAATAAAAAAATCCCGATCTCTTTAAAAACTAAGAGACGGGATCACCGTGGTACCACTCAAATTGACATATACATGTCCACTCAACACCTTAACGCAGGCTAACGTTCCTCCTACTGCTGTTTCAAAGGAATTCTCATTGGCTCTTTTCCCATAAGGCTTTAGTATCAGGCTTCCACCATCCCCGACTCTCTATACCAAGCTATTTATTGGTACTTCTCCAATTCATCGACATAAAGTATTAATATATTGTGGTAGATTATATAAAATAAATGCTTCTCATGTCAAGATTAATTTTTATGTAAATGACATAATAAAAGCTGACCACTTCGATGCCTTTTGACAGCGAAATAGATTACCACAAACAGAAGTATCACGGGAAGTTAAGGGTACTATTCCAGTAACTGAAGAAGATCATTCAATGGCTCATATCCTTTATCGTTAAATACATACTTCCGTACCTCACCATTGATAGTCGCTGTGATCAGTCCCATCACCTGGCCAGGTTTTTTCTGAAAGGTCATGGGCAGCTCACCAAAGAATTCTGATCCGAAGGATGATTCTATGAAGTCCAGTTCATTAAGGTGGATCGTTCTGATGAAGTTCAAGATGTTAAACTTGATCTGTTCTTCAAGACTCAAATCCCCGGCTTTAAGCATTTTCTTTACTGCAAGTTCTGAATACTTCAATTTGCCATCCCCTTTCAATACTCATAGGTTCTACTAAAATGAGACGATTTGCTCTTTCTCATATTGCTCTCCATCTGCATCTTCCCACATCGTTTTCACAGTAAGTTTTGACGGCGTTCCCATAGAATAAACAATATGTTCTTCAAAGCTCTTTCCAGCTTCAAGTATCTCATAAGGAACTTTGTCCCGCATAACAATATTCCTTAGATCTCCTGGGACATCGTAATCAACATGATACGCAGTAGCTTGACCAGAATTCCAAATCTTTAATCTGTACTTACCTTTTGAACGCCTTGATACGAGATGGATAAAAATATATGCAAAATATCGAGTTGTTTTTGAAATATGGCCTTTATTGAGCATATTCAGGGTTGACTTTGCTCGTTAATTATTCAATGAATAGAAGTGATTGCATAAAAATAAGAGCCCACCTCGGCTAAGAGATGAGCTCCAAAATTCAGGTAAATTCTATGAAATTATTAGCTATAAACCCTAATATTTTGACCCTGTTTCGATAGAAATTAGCGGTCATTTTTTTGTTATTTATTAAAATAAAAACCTTCTCCCAAAGTACACTCGAGTGAAATCTTCTTCAGTTAAACTATTTCTAAGTAGCTTTTCTGGATAAATCTATCCTAAAAATCCCGTTCAAGAAGAATTGCCCCACTGCTTCTTGCTATCACACAATCAAATAAATGAGCAAGTGCATCAAAATACTTAGGATGATCCTTTTGGCTGTATTTCAGTAATAGCTCTTTTATCAATTCTCTACATTCATCCCATTCCGAATTCTTCATTAGATTCTCAATCTTTTTGTACTCAGGCATTTCTAAAGGTATAAATCTCATTTCATACACGCTATCAGGATCAAGAACAATAAACTTGGAATAGAATATATGGCCCGCTTCCAATTCCAATAGATATCCGTATTCTTGTAATTTCTTCAAATAATCATAAATCACTTGAGTTAAGTCAGGTACATCGTTATAACCAGCTACATCTTTCATATATACTAAATCATAAATTAGTCTCCCTTTAAATTCTTCTTTTACATTTTCCTGAATCCTCTTCACTGATATAGGGTAGGTCTTGTCCCTGAATAGTTTCACCTTATTATTGACGTAACGATAAAAAATGTATGCTTGCCAAACTCTGCGATCACATCCAAAAACAACCTCTCCAGGAATTTCTACATTTATATACTCAGGAACTTTATGTAAAGAGATGTTCATTCCTTTTGAAGCTTTAATCCAGATTGGATCTGATGATAATCCCTTTTCCCACGTTTGTCTCAATTCTTCTTGATAATTACTATCGAGCAGTTTCTTAATTCTCTCGGCTTTGCCCTGTCGCTTTTCTTCATGGAATTTTTCAAGCCGTTTTCTTTTTTCTTCTGCTTTCTTCTGGGCTTCTTCTTCCTTTTTGAGTATCAGTAAGTACTCTTTTTTTAAGCTTTCTTTTTCCTTTTCTTCTACTGCGTTATAAACCCAGTATTTGTTCTCTGTACTATCGATAATTTGATTTCTCAAAAATTCCGGATCAAAGTCTGTATCCATATCAGATAGATCAATTTCCAAAGTGGAAATTCCTAAATTTTCAATCTTCTCAAATTTTTCATCATCAATTCCATGAGTTATGGTTATTTCTATCATTAAAGGACGCTCTTCTTTATAGGCGAGTATATCCGGAATAATATTCCCTACACGGCGTTCTAACGCAACACGGTCAAAAGATACTTCACGTTCAGCAGATACTTCTTTAGATAGATTATGATAACAAGCTATTACTCTAGGAATAATCATTCTTTTTTCTCTCTCAATTATTTCCTTGGCTTTCATATGTAAAGCAGTCTCAGTAGCATAATCACAGGTATCTGCATTGTGATGAGCAAACCGAGGTGTAAAATCTTCTTTAGTTTTGGGCAGCCTTGCTTGAAGTCTTTCTCCACAATTTGGACAAACACAATTACACCTCAAACCAGATTCATGTGGTAGTATTTCAGAAATATGTAAAAGCCTATCGACTTCCCCTTCTTTTCTTAATCCATATGGTAATTTAAATGAATACGCCAACCCATCACCCCACTC
Source organism: Gudongella oleilytica (assembly GCF_004101785.1). NCBI lineage: Bacteria > Bacillati > Bacillota > Tissierellia > Tissierellales > Tissierellaceae > Gudongella > Gudongella oleilytica. The sequence goes on along the minus strand of NZ_CP035130.1, from coordinate 706,504 downwards.
TACACTCGATTTACTTGCAAAATCCTACAGAAACTTCCCTAAGGTAAAGTTTATTCACTCTAGCTCCCTTGTAACAATTTCGAGATTTCCCCAAGGTATGGAAGAAGTGCAATTCCCACTTCAATACCTTTATCTGCCACATATTTAAGAATGGATCCCAATTTTTTAGATGCCTTTTCCTTATCCCCGCTTTTAGTCAAAAGTTCAAGAGAAGCTACTTTTTCCTCTAAACTTTCTTTTTCTTCTTTTGAAAGGACATCTTCAGGAAAATTGTTAATACTTTCTAAGGTTTGTTTTATCGTCACATTAACTGCCGCACTTGCCTTAGCTGTCGATAATGCTTCATTATTATTTGTGTTATTGATATTTAAATTTAAAATAGACTGTTTTAGTCTGAGCATTTCCAACTCAGCGCCTCTAATGTCATCCTCACGTTTTAAATTCGCTCGATAATTTGTTAGAATAGCCTTTATCACCGCTAAGTCTTTGAAATAATTAACAGAAGGCGCACCCCAACCATACATTGTTAGCTGGGACTTAATATCCGGAATCTCTGCTTCGAAAACGCCAATCACTTCATCCATAAGCATTTCTGCTTTAGATTGATCCTTCTGCTCAATATTCTCATCACACTTCTCAATATAACTATTTAAAATACTCATTTTGTCCATATAGACCCTCCGCTTTAGTCAATCCCATTTGTTTCATCTAAAAACACCCCACCAAGTAGCTGGATAACTTCAATCTGCCTACTCAGTGGGGTCGTTTTTCTATGTGCTACATCTTATACTAGTTGCGAATTGTAACATCTGTTTGGAGCTTGATGTTGTTGTGCCAGAAGTTATATTCATTTAGCTTTTGGTTTGCTTCATTATATACAGGCTTTGTCCCAGTCGGATCCTTGATTGTTACAATGAGGCAGAACTCTTGGCTTGGCACTGTACCTTCCATTTGAGACTTAACTTCGATGTGTTCTCTGTAAAGTCCCTTTATGTACAGATACCAGTTCTTGTCCTTCGTTAAGTACTTGAGTTGATTGCCATCAGTCATCTCAGATAAGTCAACTGCATACTTCTTAACAGGATAATACTTATCCCCGTATTTAATCAGCAATCTTTCTTTGAGAGCAAATTCATCCGTATTGCTTCTCATTTTCTTCTTGCTGTAATAATCTTCAAGAAGTACATTCTGAGAACCATCTCGTCCTACTGGATTAAGGATATTTCTTTTCGATGTGTCCCTGTCCTTCTTCGCATCATAGGTACCCATTTTGATATCCACATTAGACTGGCAATACTCTGCTCTCTGTGTTGAGTCAAGAATAGGGTTGTACACCAAGGTTACAATGATTTGTCCTGTGAAGTAATCACCATCCACAAGACAATCAGGCATCGGGAAGTCCATCATATCAATGTACTCACCCTTTGCAATTTCATCTCGTAGGATCAAGGTTACTTCATGAGGTGAATTATATAAGATTTCTCTTACGGGCTGTGGTTTCCCAAATCCCACCTGATTTACTCTTTCAGTTACTGGAACACTTAGATTCTCTGAATAACTCGCAGAGTGAACCATCAGCGCCTTGATTAATAACGGATCAAACTCCTCTTCCATTTCCTGATGCAAACCGGCTGCTAGCGCTGCAATACGAGGTGTGGAAAAGCTTGTCCCTACCGATTGACGGATAGCGCCATCCAATCCGAATGATTTAACCCCCGTTGTCACCATCCTCCCTGAAGCATCTACTCCAGCATTTCCGCCATAATGTACTACTTCTGGCTTAATGATGTAGGATGGCCCACGACCAATTCTTGTAAATGGGGATGGATTATCAACATCAGCTAAATCGAGTGCGGATTTTTTATGTGCTATAGATCCTACCACCATTGACCTTACACTATCAGCACCTTGATGAATCTTTCCTTTTGGATGGCCTGTCTTAAAATTTTTGCAGTTTCCCGCAGACTTACAGATTAATACTCCATACTGATCCTGCAGCGCATCCAGCGCAACAGCAAAATCGGAGAAACTATATTCATCCACTTCGTTGATAACGCTGATTGACAGATTCCACACTTTCACATCTCTGTGATGGGCTTTTACAGCCTCTTGTATATTTCGAATTAGCTCATCTTCTTCGATGCCTTCCTTATCAGTATCAGGATAAACACATGCATCCAGCACTTTAACGCCTTCAGTTCCTACCCAATTCTCACCTTCCAAGTGATCACCATAGACAACGACTCCAGAAACAAAGGTTCCATGATCCCTTTTTACATAAGGTTCTGGATATGCAGTGTAGCTTTCTTCTGCAAGCCATGGTTCTAGATGAGGTATGCCTGCTATTCCGTTATCCAAGATGCCTACCGTTGCATACTTCTTTCCTTCTTTAGGCCTTGAAATATTAATCGTTGCATCATCTTCTTCCATATCAAGCGCAACTGCATACTTTGGCATAGGTTCGATGGAAAATATAGCTTCAAAGATTTCATTTTTATTTAGTGTCATAAACTCATCAAGGTTAACACCTTTTACATTGTAGACTATATGACTTGATGTATAGTTGGTCCTGATTACTTCGTGTCCCATTTGCTTTATTGTTCTTTCAAAGTAGTTTCTAATGGCTGTATTTTGCTCGTAGTTTTGGAAATCAATAAGTTTAACTTTATAGTCAACAGGCTCAGCACTTTCGCTCTTATCGATCATCGGTTCAAAATCAGATATGCTGTCAATAGCAGATAAAGCGTGGGCATAGCGCTGAGTATTCTTCAAACGCTCAAGAATTTTATCTACTTCACGAGAATCATCTACTTTGATGATCAGTTCGTCTTCATCAGCTAGCCCCAAAACGTTATTATCTGTGCCAGTCCTAAACAGGTTGCTTACCTCTCGTCGATGGGTTTTTGCTGCTGCATCATCAATAATTTTCGTTTTGAAAACAACGGGAATTAAAGAATTTTCTCTTTCCTTTTTCAGCACTTCTGTCCTAAACTCCTGAAATGTATCAACAAAAACTCTCGACTTAATCTCTAGTTCTTCTGGACTTAATACGAACTTCGGTGGATCTCCTCCGCCGCCAGCTTCCACGCGCATATTGTCTACATCTCTTTTAGCAAAGAACTTAATAGGTAATCTTTCATCAGCCATTTTTTACACCGCCCCTTCTTTTACTCCGGAGAGTTAGCTACATCTCTCACCTTCCTAATCGAAAAATCATAATTATCGCTTATCTCCTTTTGCGTTACCCCATATTGCAAAAGGTATTTAATGAAGTCATTCTCGCTGATAATCTTATGGTTTCTGTATAAATACACTTCCTGCAGCATATCCCAATTGTGAGTCGTTTCCTTTTTGTTTATAATGGATTTCTTTATCGCGTTGTTCACTACTGTTTTAACATCTGCATGACTAATTCCATCGAAAGCAGCTGCCAGCATTTCCAGTTTCTTTTCATTCTCCATCACATTACTATTTTGGTTTTTTGTATGCAGCTTGATTAGCTGCATGATCTCATCTCTGTTGGGTTTCTCTAGTGTGATGATCTTAGAGAACCTTCTCCATACCGCCGGGTCTAATAGTTCATGATGATTAGTAGCTGCAATTAGAATACTGTTTTGACTAAAATCATCAATGTTTTGAAGCAAACTGTTCACAACCCTTTTAAGCTCTCCCAATTCGTGCTTGTCATCTCTAAGCTTTGCTACGACATCAAACTCATCAAGGAACAGGATACAGTCCCCTTTCGACGCATAGTCAAATATTTTTCTAATGTTCTTTGCAGTGCTCCCAAGTAGAGATGAGACCAGACCGTCAAGTCTTACGGTCACCAGTGGTAGCCCTGTCTTATATGCGATAAATCTAGCTACCGTTGTTTTTCCGCATCCGGGTGGCCCATACAATAACAGAGAGCTCACCATCTCAATTCCAGCTCGTAAAATCTCATCCCGTTGCCCATAGCTATTAATAAACTCATCGATCTCTTCATGAATGTAAGGCTTCAATATCGGTACCTCAAATGATTTATCTGGTATGAAGATATCCACCATATCCATACGGCTTTCAGAATCCACCGGTTTAGTGGAAAAATCATCTAAGGAGGCCATTCTCGTTTTCTTATTCACTAATAGAGATCGTATTTTCTTGGCTAGAGAAGCATCGCCAGATTTTTCTAGGTTTTCTGCTAGAACCTGGGCATAATTATATACTTTCTCTTTATCACCAATCATTCCGCCTTCTATAATTTTCACAATCTCTGTGTACATATCTCATTCCTCCAGACATATATATTCTAACCTCTCAGCGTTCACTTTGTCAATGTATTTGTTATTTTAATACCCATTTTTATTATTTTTATTCTGATTTTGTTATTTTATACTCGATATTCGTCACTTCAACCTTAGTTTTTGTCATTTTCCAGCACCTTCTTAAATGCCAAAATAAAACAACCAAGAAAACCTCCTTTAGTAAAGGCTTCTTGGTTGATTCATTTAGTCTATTAAATTGACGTGTATCGCTGATGCCTATTCATACCATCTTCTGGTATGGTGAACTTCAACTTTCCTTTCTTCATCAAAGGTCTTATCACCAGTTTCCTGAAATAACTGTAGGAAACTTCTTTTCTCTCGCACATAAAGGCATGTAATTCAGAATAGCTCTTAGGTTCCTGGCAAAATTCCAGCAGTTCTTTAACTTCCGGTCCCTCGAGATAAGCCTCTTTTTCTTCTGACCTTTGTTTATCTTTCCACTTTATAAGAAGCTTCTGAAATGCGCTGTATTTAAAGTCAATGGTCCACTGGATCCCGAGGCTTAGTTCGTAGACGATCCTTCCATCGCTATAAAGCTGTGCACTCTTTACTACTCTTTCAAAAATATCTTCTCTAAAGTATATCTCTTCACCGTGGCCTATTCCTTCATTTCTTTTTACTCGAGCATCATCAATGGTTTCCAGCTTCTTTAGGAACCATTCAAGCTCCGCTTTAAGATCCTCAACCTTTGCCTTTCGGTCCCTGAACACCTTTAATTCCTCTTGAAGATCAACCAGTTTTTCTGTGAGCTCATCAACTTTCTTGGAGTCCTGACCTTTCTTATTAAGCTCCTGGTCTACCGCATTATAAAGCTCTCTGTTAAGATCTTTGATTCGTTTATCAATACCTTTGATTCTCCACTCTTCCTTTTCATCTACTTCTTGGGTTCGTATATAGATGAGCACCTCATCTTTGAAAGAACGATGCTTTTTAATATCGAGAAGAGTCTTCATAAAATGCAGCTCCAGGTGCTTCTGATATACGCTTGTGGACTTACACGAGTCCACCAAGAAAGACTTGGCGGCTTTTGTGCAGATCCAGGAATGAATCTCATTAGAGCTCTGGATGCTTCTTCTATGGCCTATTTTACTTCCACATTCTCCACAGGTATAAATGTTTTCAAGAGAAGCGTTTTTCATTTTATCTTCCGGATAAGCTATGGACTTTTTATTCTCATATTTTTCTCTTCTAGCATCTAGTACCTTCTGCACCTTCTCCCAGGTCTCATTATCGACAATGGCTTTATGATGATTCTCTATGAGATACTGTGGCAGTTCTCCTCGATTCATTACCACCTTCTTCTCGATCGTGTCCTTGATATAAGCCTTTTGATAAAGGTAGTTACCCCTATAGATTTCATTTCTCAAGATATTTCTAATGGTTTGAAGATGCCACTGTTCATTGCCACCAGGGCCCTTCTTCTTCTCCATGGAGAGTTCCTTTGTAATTTCATGAATACTCTTTCCCCTTAGGAGCATCCGATAAATTCTTCTTATGATCGTAGCTTCTTCTTCAACCACCTCCCATTCACCTTTTCTGACCGTTCTAAAGCCATAAGGTGCAACACTGGGGTTTACTATCCCTCGTTCAGCATATCTCCGTTTTCCCCAAGCCATGGCTTCTCCCATGTTTACGCTCTCTTCCTGAGCAATACTTCCAAAAATAGAAATCATCAGCTCACTCTTCTCATCTTTTGTATGAATATTCTCTTTCTCAAAATACACATAAACTGGACTTGGCAGCGACTTCAGCATCCTGATCTGTTCCAGACAATCTAATGCGTTTCTACTAAAGCGTGAAATTGACTTGGTTAAGATCAAGTCCACATTCCCGGCTTTACATTCTTCGAGTAGTTTGAGAAATTCTGTACGGTTTTTCATAGAACGCCCTGATATACCTTCATCGGCATAGATGCCTGCATATTCATATTTGGGATCCTTTAGAATCAGGTAAGTGTAATAGGCTACTTGGGTTTTCAAGCTTACCTTTTGTTCTTCTGAATCTGTTGAGATTCTGCAGTAAGCAGCTGTCTTAAGTCTAGGTTTGTTAATGCTTGCCGTGTGGACTGAAGCATTCTGCATAATCATGTTGGCGCTAAGGCTTTTGTGCAGATTCTTCATAATATAGTCCCTTTGCCAAGGCTCAATTTTGATAATTTCTGCATTACTGTTTAAGTTCAACTCAAGCTCCTCCTTTCCCGTAGATTTATTTTCTGGTCGATTATAATCTTCTTGTTTCAAAACTTCTTTATTGTTTAAAAGGTCAAGTTCTCCTTGGCCTTCGTTAATTTCACTAATATCGGTGAGTTCGAATTTTGTCTTGAGACTCTTGTTATCTCTGGTTTTTTGACTCTTTTTATTTCTATCCTTCACAAGATAATGCTTGCAGTTTCCAATCTCAGTATGAGTTCCGTCAATCCACTGCACTAAAAAATCATCTCGTGTATAAGCAGTCATATCTGAAACCCAAGCTCGCAATATTTTAGTGGTGACCTTAGCGATAAACGAATCCAGCGTCTTGTTTTTCTTTAACCACTCCACTGCATCGATTCTGATGTACCTGTTATCCTCAATTTTCGCAATCTTGCTTTCAAAGGTGCGGTATTCTTCTTCCATCTTTTCTATGCTAATAGCTGAATATCTATCTGAAATGGCCTGCTGCCTTTTTACGATTTCAATTTCAGTGATAAACTTAAGCCTATGAAACTCAAAGTGATCATTTTGATTGATGACCTGTAGTTCTTTCAGCAGCTTAAGTACTACATCTTCATCGGTGAAGTCATATTTTTTATACATTGCTCTAAGCATCATTTCTCGAATATCCGCATCCCGATAAAGTTCAGAATCACAGACCCCCATGATTTTTGGGCTACACTTAAAGTGATGAGAAGCTCTATTGTGAATTATGGTAAAACTGTATCCACATCTTCCGCAAATTAGGCGACCTGACATGTGGTTTTTCTCTCGCTTCTCACTGGGCTTTCTTTCCTTCGTATTGGCCTCAAGCTTCTTTTGAACAAGATTGAAAATATCATTGCTAATGATCGGTTCATGAGTGTTCCCAATAAACACCTGATCCCGTTCACCACTATTAACCTTGTTCGTAAATAAATCTCTTTTCAGCTCACGTGTCAGCTTGTTCCCTGTGTAGGTGACGTTGGATAAAATATGCTTTATCATACCGCCTATCCAGACATCCTTCCCTTTGGCTGTTTTAACCCCGGCTTCTGTTAGTGCCCTGGCGATGTCCGTGAAAGTCTTTCCTTGAAGGTACTCTTCATACATCATTCTTACGATTTTTGCTTCATCTTCAAGAATAACCAATTGGGAATCATCCCCTGCATGGATGACTTTGTATCCATATAAGCGGTTGAACTTTGGGATACCCTTTAGAAACCTTTTCTCATAACCCCACATCGTAGAGTTTGAAATAGTTTCTATTTCCTCCTGTGCAAGCGCAGCATAAGTGCTTAAGAGGAATTTATTGTATTCTCCTGAAGTATCAATATTCTCTTTCTCGCCTCGAATCTAAAAGGATAAAAAGGAAACCCAATACACAGAAAAATGTCAAGAAATACTCTGTTTTTAACCAGTAATTCAAGAAATTTGAAGTCTATAACGCAAAAAAAGCCCACCACATTGTGATGAGCTGTAAACTTGATCTATATATACGCTCTCAGAGCGATTTAAAATTATCTGGATTAATCTTGGTTCATCTGAAATATGCTGAGTCGAATATACGACGTCTCATTATGTAATGCAAAACCACGAAAAGTCCACGCCTGAACTATACTATACTTAACTGGCAGATCGTTGCTTTTCAATTCTAATAAAACGATAAAACGAGTTTCTTCTATTATTTATGTACTTATTTACGCGGCTCTCATTCTAAATGATAATCTGCCCCAAGAGACGAAATTTTGAAGGGTCACTAAAAAAACGACGCTTCAGTTTGCCCTGTAACGAATTTTTATTGATTTTATGACCCGTAGTTCCACCCAAGGGCTAATTCCCTGAAATTAGCCGCAAAAGCGATTTAGTCATTTTTGCTTTAAAAAAGTTAATAACCCACCAATATTCAGTCTAAGTTTGGGACTTTACCGATCCTAGATGCCTTCTTGGTGGTTTATTTGATAAGTTGGATGAATAAAAAAAGCCCACCACTATGTGATGAGCAATCCTCTTATCTGTCTGAATAGTATTTTTGATTTTTGCTGGTTGGAGAATCTGGTAATGTCAACTTCAGAAGTCCCCCTTTAATCATTGGATTTAGTATTGTTTTCCTGAAGTGTTCTCTATCTTTCATCCCGAGCAAATCTTGAATTTCTTGTCTACTTTTTGGTTCATTACAAAATTCTAGAATCATCGTAATTCTCTTATCTTCTTGCGGGGAATCTTGCGGGGTATCTTGCGGGGTATCTTGCGGGGTCAATGGAATAATTGTCTTAAACACATCTCCCTCAATGAATTCAGGATCAGCACCCGAGTAGATCTTGTTGTATTTATAAATGTTCCTAACCCCTGATCCGAGTTCATCAACCCATCCAATCTCTTTAAAGAACTTTGCAATCTTCGGATTCTTGGGATAAGGTGAGAAGTCCTCAGGGTCAATCATTCCATTTCCGTGAGGCTTATTTCCATTTTCGATATAGACTCTGTCCTTCTCCACGACCAGCTTCGCAGGAAATGGATTGGAAAACTCCCTATGAATCAGTAAATTTGATATTGCTTCTCTGAAAATCTTATCTCTCAAGCTCACACGCTGATCACCTTCGAGATAGAATTTGTCATTGAGATGCTTGGCAATAAACTGCATTAATCTTTCATAGCTTCTTAGAAGATTCACTCTAATGTCATCCCGATCATCATATCGGTCAAGATTCTCTCTTCTTAAAATTGCATCTGTCCTATAGTGTGGAAGCGCTGTTTGTATCATCAGTTCACTACCAAAAATCAAGATACCTGCAAGGGTAATACCTTGCTCACCTGTGCTCTGATCCTTCAAATACATTCCTGCACTTTTCAACAGCTCGATGTTATCCATCGAAACCCATGGGTGACCGGGTTTTAAGTTTCCAACCGTTTTTCTAACTCTTGTGAACAATTCGTCTTCCAGCTCATCCATGTCAGCATAGGGAAAAATTCTGTTTTCTGTATATGTACTTTGTTTTCTCATGTACAATCCAGACACTAGATTTGTATTATTGGTAATGTCAAAATCTCCATCTTCATTTCGATCAAATATTTTCCCCTTACAACGATGTACCTGAGAACTCTCCGGTACGTTAATATACAGGATCGTCTTCCCATCTACTTCAACATCTTCTACCGCCAAGTAAAAAGCGGGATTAAGAGTTTGTGGATTATTAAGTGATGTAACAAAATCTTTCTTCAGCTGATCCACAGCTTCTTTATCGACGCCTACAATATCACCGTTATCCTTCACCCCAAGAAATAGATGTCCACCGTGGCGATTCAAAAATGCGCATACCGAATCATACACATCCTTATTTAACTTCTTTTTACTCTCTTTGAATTCTACAGTGATGCTTTCACCACTACTGATTATTTTCTTCAAACTTTCTATCTTCACTTACAACACCTCGTTTACGCCAAAGCATGGCGCCATAATTTAGTTTATCCATTCAATCAAATAATAATCATGCTTTTGAGAATTGAGATATCAATCCAAAAATATAAGCGGTATTTCTTGATTGCTCTCTTACTTCCTGACGTAGGTGAGTTTCTCCATTTTTCCACCGTTCATAGTATCCAGCTACATTTAGAAAATCTTCTTTAGTGATTCTTCTGGCTCCACTTAGCCGAACAGATGGGCTATTATCTGATGTGTTATCAACGTACAAATGTGCTTCTTTTGTATAAACATTAAACCACAGTGGTGTTCTATTATTCTGAGGAACTGTCGCTACATCAAAAGCAGCTTCAGTTGCTGTTAAAAGAATCTGATGCCATAGCTTTTCAAAATCCATTACTCAACACCCTCCTTCAACTGAATAATATTTCCAGGTAAAGCTTCAAACATTTCAGGGTAATGTCCACATCTTGCTCGGATCTGATTGTACATCGCCTGAGTCCCATCTTTCTTCAGGTACAACTTCCTTCTGTATATTTCATCTGAAAGCTCTGCAGCATGCATCTTTCTGCCTTCCACTTCCTTAAGTACAATTTTCATAGCTTCTTGTAAGGTTCTTTTTGGAATCGAGGGGCCTAGTATTTTTTCAATTGGCCCAGCACTCCGATCATACTTTAGTAGAATATACACCGGCTCGTTATCTTTTAGAATGACTACCTTACCATTCTTCTCAACGACTTTAAAAACATCATCCAGATCTGTTTTCAGTTTTTCGTAAGATATTAAACTCTCTAAACTCACTTCCATAGCTTTCACCTCACCTGTAGTATAGCACAACACTTAGTACAAATTCAATATTTTTGTACGTTTTTGTACTGATGTTATTTCCCTCAATTATTTCACAAAAAATAACCCACCAAGTAGCTTGATCATCATCCTTAACTTCCTGAAAAAATTAACTCTCAAACCCTATTTTAGGGTTTTTCATCCTCGTTTTCACTCATAAATGCCAAAATTTCATCCAGACTTTTGCTGGTGTTTACGAATGCATTTAGGAGTTCTTTTCCTTGCAGTTCCTGTTTCTTTTTCATCAAAACATTCAACTCGTTAAGCGCTGAATCGTACTTATCTTTCAACTGGGAAACCACTTCTTTTTGCTTAGATATTTTTTCGTCAATGGATATGCTTCGTCTGCCCATCTGCCTGCCCCCTTACAATCCTTCAATCATTTTTAGTTGACTGTTAATGCTTATCGCTTGTTCACGAATGTTTCTTTCAGTCAGATCAAATGCCTTAAGTATTTCCTTTTGTGTTGCAGTCACGGCATGATCCAAACGGTAATTACCATCACTCTGACGAATCATCTCTATTTTTTCCAGTTCCCTAAGAGCTGCTGGAACCGTCATGTAATTCTCGCTTTTGTTGTTTTTCTTCATCTGGTCTTTCAGATATGTGTAAAACTTGTTGCGTATGATCAGTGCGACAAACTCAATGAATATCTTGCTATTGACCGATTCACTTCCATGTACCCTGAAGCTTTTGTTGCCCAGATACGACTTGTCTCCTTGGAAGAGTTTCTCAGAACCATCTCTGCTTTTATACAGCTCAAGCGCTTCTTCTGCTGACATTTTTTCAGATGTGATTATTATGAAATATCCGCACAGCTTGATTTCCCTATCGATCACATCTTGACGCTCTCTTGCGAACATAAAGACTCTTTCATCCCCCTGACCATGATAAAAGGGTTCAAAGTAGTGGCATAAGGCACTCGGACATTCATATCCCATCTTCCCTTCCTGGGATTTTAAATATGAGGCCATTCTGTCGATTTTTTCTTCCAGTTGTTCGCGTTCGCCTGTTCTCTTGCTTTCGTTAAAGTATATATGAAAATATCTGTCTTTCTCATCTGAAGGGAACAGTTTCCCTTTCACGGTGCTTCCGCTTACTTTATAGTCCCGAATACTGTGTTTTCGGCTCTCTTCGAAAGTTCCTTTATTCTCCATCACCAGACTATGGGCGTACTTTTTCATTCCTTTCATCATGATGACGAAGTCATAACCGCATTTGTCCATATATCGGATGTTTTCTTTACTGAAATACCCTCGATCCAGAATGAATCCAACGTGTCGATAGCCATAGCCTTCTGTTTTTTCAAGCATGTACTGCAGCTGTGACACGTCTACTACGCTTCCGGGATACATTTCATAAAATAGCGGTTCTCTATTGTTCTTGTCGTATGCTATGGAGTAATTCAATATCGGTTTGTTCTGATCATCCTTGGCATGGCCAAATTCAACAAAATCCACATCTCCTGCCTGACAATTTTTGTTCGTCGAATCATAGGATATGTAGATTTTCTCTCTGTGATCCCGGTTTTCATTCCATCTGTTGAGAAATTCAACGCTTTGATCTTTCTTGATTGAAGCTATGAAATCAGACACTTTAGAATCGCTGTAAAGCCTCATTTTACTGGTAAATAGCGGATGGTTGTATGCATAATCCGGATAGTATTGACCAGCATTATTTTCAGTAATGATGGTATATATCGCAAGATCCAGAAAAAGGCCACTGTCTTTTCCTATTAGATCTCCAAGCAAAACATCCAAGTGATATTCAGCGACAATTCTTTTCAGAACCATATGTGCACCAACTCTTAAGCAAGCACTTCTGCGGGAGGATTTCTTTTCTTCAGGAAGCTTTGCTTCCGGATAAAAAATCAAGTATTTCTCGTTCGGAATCATCATCGTCTGATCATCTTCACAGAGCTTTCCGATAGGTGTACTTTTAGGAATGCTATACTTTTTTTCCGGGTCATAAATGCGATCTGTTTGATAATAAATGTAGGTGGTTCCTCTGATTTTCTTCCTAGTTACTTTTCCTTTTTCATCAGGTATTTTTACTCTCACATCAGTGTACATGTTGGCCTCCTATAGAGAGTTAATTAACTCTCTATAATAATACCATATTTCACTGGGAAAATCAATAAAAATCTGCTTTTCCCGTTGAAAAACAGACGTTTTCAGAGCATCAAAAACACTATTCGAATCCCTGAGAGTTAATTAGATTGGAAGTTCAGATTGGAAGTTCAGAACTAAGGTGCAAGTGAAATCGTAACAAAATCCGCTTGTTTTCAGTGGCTTGAGCTGTTTTTCAATGCAGTAAATAGAGGGAGCAAACAATTGAGTGTGATAAAGTTTGAGAAGTTAGCATCTGAGATCATCTCCATAATTTTTACAAGGCATATATTATTGTGCGCTTACTGTGGTTGAAGCCTATTCACTAAAACCCTCAGCAAGTTTATTGCAATACTAGCGATGCCATCCAGCTTGCCTTGGTCACAGTAACTATCACATGGAATGCAAGATCGTACAGACCCATAAGATCCACCTGAGTCTACTTAAATGTGAACTTTGCATCTAGGTTACACTAAGTCGTAAAAATCTGTGTGAAAAAGTCTTAAAACCCCTGTAAAATCAATGGAAATCGCTTGCAAAACGTAGGGAAAAGTAGTATAATTTTAGTGTAACAGTTACACTAAAGGAGGCTGCTCATGTACTACGATTACACGGTCAAAATCCCTCAGGTTAGGGGCAAGATAATCACCAAGAAAAAGGGCGATTCAACTTATGTCCTTTTTCAATACGGCCAACAATATAATGCTGAAAAGAAGTATGTCATACCCCAGCGTACTATCATTGGAAAAATTCATGAAGATAATCATGATCTGATGTATCCTAACGAAAAATTTCAGGATTACTTTCCGGATGTTACCCTTCCAGAAGAACTGCCGGAGTCTTATCGTAGCTGCGCTTTAAAGATTGGTTCATATGCGGTAATTCAAAAGGTTCTCCAAGAATATAAGTTAGAGAGTCTTCTGAATACATGGTTTCCAAAAGACTGTGGATTACTACTCGATCTAATGGCATATCTGATTGTTAATGAAGAAAATGCAGGCCAGTACTATCCTGATTTTGCATTTAACCACCCGCTGTTTTCAGAAGGAATGAGGATATACAGCGATTCAAAAGTAAGTCGGTTCCTTAAATCGGTTACTCGGGAACAGATTATTGGCTTCCTAAATGACTGGAACAAAAAACGTGATCACAGACAATGCATTTACATCTCGTATGATTCAACAAACAAGAACTGCCAAGCCGGTGATATCGATCTTATAGAATATGGCAAAGCGAAGGATGAAAAAGGACTTCCGGTGTTCAATCTTGCATTAGCATTTGATAAGACCAATCGAGTTCCGCTATTTTATGAAGAGTATCCAGGTTCAATAACCGATGTTTCCCAATTTGAGTATATGGTAGACAAGGTGAAAGAGTACAATTATAAATCGGTCGGGTTTATTCTGGACAGAGGATATTTCAGTAAAGCCAATATAAAATACATGGAAGATAATGGTTACTCCTTCATCATCATGGTTAAAGGTCGTAAAAACCTCGTATCTGAGCTGATAACAGCGAACCGAAATACATTTGAAACTGATCGTGAGTGTTCTATCCGTTCATACAGAGTATATGGAAAAACAGTTTTAGCTAAGTTGTATGAGGACGATGATGCCCTTAGATATTTCCATTTATACTTCAACCCTTCCAAACAGGCTGCTGAGAGAGAACAGTTGGAGCAACTGATTGAAAGACTTGGATTATATCTGGAAAAGCATATTGGAAAAGACATCACACTCGGGAACGTGTATCATGAATATTTTGACCTTCACTATAACAGCAAGCATACGCTTGTCTCGTATACAGAAAAAAAGGATGTAGTACGGAAAAAGTTGGAGCAATGCGGTTATTTCTGCATTATCACCTCTACTGAAATGACTGCATCACAGGCACTTATCCATTATAAAGGCCGAGATATCTCTGAAAAACTGTTCAGTACGGACAAATCGTTTATTGGCTCAAAAAGCAACCGAGTCCAGTCTTCCGAATCATTATCGGCAAAGCTGTTTATCGAATTTATTGCACTGATTGTCCGTAACAGAATCTACAACCTCTTGAAGGAAACGATGCTTCGATTAGAGACTAAACCGAATTATATGACGGTGCCTGCAGCGCTTCGCGAACTGGAAAAAATCGAAATGGTTAGGCGGGGTAAAGGCCATTATCGGCTTGATCACGCTGTAACAAAGCGGCAGAAGGTAATTCTCAGTTCATTCGGCATGGACGAGAATAATATTCGTGATATTGCAGGTGGAATCGGCAATCTATTGTCAAAGAACCAGTCGCTGATTACAAATACAGATATCCAGGATGAGGAGGAATACGACGATGGCTCGGACGAAATCGATAACTTCGATTGAAACTGAAATTGCAAAAATAAATAGTGAGCTAGCAAAACTTCACGAAAAACAGGAGGCTCTATCCGACAGACTGTTGGAACTTCAAAAGCGTAAGAAGGAACACGAGGCAAAACAAGTAATGGAGGCTTTTCAAAAAAGTGGTAAAAGCTTGCAGGAACTGATGACATTCTTAGATATCTGAGGCAACGTTTTTCAGCTTCAAAAAGTATTTAGTGTAACTTTTATGCAAAGTTCAGGTTAGATGGAACAACATTCAGATTATCCCCAGCTCTTTCCCATTGATCATCAGGTGCTCTGCCTTCTGCTGCTCCACTCGCTATATCTTCTACAACTCTGCTCAAGACTTTTTTTAAGCTGCCAGGAAGTTCTTCAATCCCTTTCTGTACAAAATAATCATCCAGGTCTAATACCTTATTCATTAAATCACGCCTTTCATTTACTATTAATACAATATTCTGTAAACTCATCTTCTTAAAAAACGGACATCTTTGCCTCTAAAAATGCCCGTTCTCTTTCACTGCTAATCTGGAAAGTTACTATCACAGCACATCCAGGTGTCAAAGTAATCACTACCGATCTGAAAAGTTTCCATCACTATGTATCTGGGATGTGTACCATCACAGCGCATTCAGGTGTTACCATCACTACTTATCTGGGGTGTCAATGTAATCGGTTCTGTCTGGGATGTCAAACTAATCAACCAGTCTAACATCTTCACCCTGTATATACCCTTATTACTTCTAACGCCTCATATAAGATTCCCAAAATTTACTTATGTGGATGAATAGGTTCTTGGGGAGTTGGTGCTCAATCACGCATACCGGAAGTGAAAACAAATTTAGAGAAACTCTCTATGCAGCTCCTCTTCCAAGCTTCTTCTTAATCGCTCCAACGATTACGTCAACATCTTCAATCTTCATAAAGTAGATAATCACGAAATATGATACCGCTCCAACACCGATTGCTATTAAAAGCGAAAGATTCTGAGACAAAGAAGTTGTTAAGTAATTAAAGCTGAGTTTTGCTAATCCGCCCATAACCAATGAAGCAAATAGGATTTTTAGGAATGAAATGCTGATTTGCTTCATGCCGAATGGGCCAATTTTTTTTCTGAGGCTTACAATTAACATTACTGTAGTAAATGTTGCAGCTATTGATGTAGCTAAAGCAAGTCCACTTATTCCAAAATATTTTGATAGAATAATATTTAATGCAATATTAGTACACATTCCAATAGCTGCATTTTTAACAGCAACTTTAGTTTCTTGCATAGCATAGAAAACCCTAGAAAGGATTTCTCTCAAGCCAATACCCAGTATACCAAATGAATAAAAAAATAACGCTGATTCCGTCAACATTGTTCCCTCGACACTGAATGCTCCTCTTGCAAAAAGCAACTCAATTATCTGTTTGGAAAAAACCATCAATCCTATTGCAGATGGTAGAATAAGCAACATCATTCCAACCATCGATTCTTCAATAATTCTAAATAAATCCGAACTTTTTCCCTTTGCTACTATAGATGAAATTTTAGGATAATAAACTGTAGCAATTGTTGTAACAAATAGTCCTTGTACAAAGTATATTAATCTATTTGAGTAATTTAATGCAGCTATTCCCCCTACAACTAAAGTTGAAGCTATTGTTCTATCCACAAGAACATTAATTTGATCTACCGAAACACCTATACTAGCAGGAAATGCTTGTTTCATCATCAATCTCAAGTTTTTACTTTTTAGATTAAAGACCCTCTCATAATTCAATCCATTAATTGCCGCACTGGGAGTTAGTATAATGACTTGTATTGCTACAGCAAATACACTCCCCAAACCAAGTACAAAATAATTATTGTCAAAACTTAGAATTATTGAAATAATGATTACAATATTATAAGGTATTCCAATTAATCCCGTTATTAGAAACTTATCTTTTATTTGTAAAAAGCTTTTTAAAACATATATGATTCCTGTAAAATAAATACCGACAACACTAATCCTTGTCAAGGTAACAGCTAACTGTAAAGTTTCATCATTAAAACCAGCTGCGAACATTTTAACAATAGAAGTTGTAAATAATAACACTAAAATTATTACTATGGTACTAATAATCAGAACAGAATTGATTACGTTATTAGTAAATTTAATTGCCTCATTATCTCCATGTTTATTTTGTATCTGATTATACATGGGGATGTAGCTTGTAGCAATTCCGACTCCAACGAAAGCAAATATTGTAAGTGGTATTGTCGTTGAAATTAAGTATGCGTCAGCTACATATGATACTCCATAAAAGTAAGATAATACAATATCACGGGCAAATCCAATTAATTTAGATAGTACAGTAACTGATATTAAGTAAAATATCGTTTTTTTCATATTAAATCCTCACTGGTATTATTGAAAAAAATAGTATTACAACTCATTTAGATGCCTCCATATTTTATCTGCCTGTTTCTCCCATACATAATTTTCCAAAATATGTTCACGAGCTTTCTTTGCTCTATCCAAAACTTTATTGTAATTTTCAGGATTTGTTATGCTGCTAATCTTATTAGCAATTGTAACCGGATTAGTATCGTCAATATAATTTATAAACTGATTCAAATCATTTGGAATGCTTGAAATTCTATTTGATATAACTGGAGTTCCACTGGCTAAATATTCTATAATCTTCGATGGAAGTCCATACTTATTGAGTTCAGGATCAGTTCTAATTAACAAAAGTATATCAGCAAATTGTTGAGCTTTCACAGCTTCCTTGTTTGATACTAATCCCATATATCTTATTCTTTTGCTATCAGATTGAATATTTATAATTTCTTGAACTAATGAGCCTTTTCCATATAATTGTAGTTTGAAATGAGATGGTAGGTGTAACACTGATTGTATCATTTCATGTACTCCATAATATTCTTCAATAGCACCAGTAAATGTGATATTAATTTGTGTTTTTTCCACTGATCTTTTATCATCATCTTTATATTTGATTTTTGCAATATCACTAACGCAATAATTTATCACTTTATATGGAACGTTAGGAGCAAAATCATTTGCAGTTTTTTCTACTAAAGTAACCATTGAATCATATTTTCTAAATGCCTTTAATGATACAAAATTATCGAGATATCTTGCTATTTCAAGGTACTTATGTCGTTTCTTTTGAAAAGTAATTGGTATATCAACGACTAAACATACTTTTATAATATTAAACAAGAGGTCGATTAGAAAAACTGGTATTGATAAGAACGACATGGAATTATATGTCATAATAACAGTCTTATTATCTGATTTTTTATTAGATTTTAACAATTTTATAAGTTCAATTATAAGTGTTAACATTATAGACAGTTGTTTTATAATTGGAATATTAATAAACCCTATAGCATTAGTTTTGATATAGTCACTTATTTGATATGTCTGCTTTCTGTGTAAGACTTGTTTCTCTCTTGGATAGCTTGCAATAGGAGTAATTGAAATAACATCAATCTGGTTCTCATATTTCTCACACAAGTGATTTAAAATTCCAATTTCCATATTGTTTCCTGCAACAGAAACAGCTTTTGATTTCTGAACTATATTTTCGGGAACAGCAAATCCAATATATATTAATCTCATATTATGCACTCTTTTCTTTCATTTTTTTTATACTTAATAACCATATCATAAGCCAAAACATGTTTCCAAATAACCCTTCATATGATTGAAACAATTGGTTATTTGCCGGAAGATAAAAGCATAATAACATCAATTGAACGAAAACAACTAAAGATATATAATCATTCTTATCTTTCGCTCGTTTCCATGTTCTAGCTAGTAGATAACCTATAAAAAACATTAGGATGACAACCCCAATAAAAGATATGTCAGATGCTACCCAAGTATAAAAAGTAGACCACTGCATGTGCCAATCCCAACCATCATTTAAATAATTTCTATAAACATACGTTCTCTCGAATAGATAATTTGTATTAAATAACCGCGATACATTAATTAATATAGCCATTGAACTACCGATTCCAAAAGTTGGTAAAAACGGTTTGCTAATAGCTAGTCCCAGTGCATAATATCCCTGAGTGAAATAATGGATAAATGCCCCAACAATTAGCTTTAACTGTCCTGACTTTATCCACGACAAAGAAATATGATTAACATCTAAAAAATATTGACCTGTAGGACCATATATCCTGATTCCATACCTATTTGGCGCACTATTACTAAAGTAAACAAAAAATAATAAAAACATAATAGATATTACTACAAGCAATTTTAATAATTTATTAAAGAATGTTATATTAACATTCTTATATAGAGAAGGGTTTAGTAAACTTTTTTTTCGCACTCTTGCAGATTTTACCGATTTATATAAAAATAGTACTAAAAAAATTATTAAGTAGTCAGCTAAAGTTTTATTTGTTCCTCTGAACAAATCAAGTCCTAACCCACCCAATACTCCAATTAAATACAAAATTTTCGTACGTTTTTTTAAATTTTCCCAATAAAATAACCCTAAAGGTATAAACGCTATTAGAAAAGGTGAAAAGAAAATTCTTAAATATGAAATGATAATTGAAAACCCTCTACCTTGTCTTAATGTTAACGATTCTGTATAAGCACCACCCAAATTATTAATTGCATTAAAATTAAAAATAAAACTACCTGTATTTAAGAAGTTGGTAAAAGGTATAAATATTAAAAATATAAGCATTGATCTCTTGAAAAATTTTATACCTCTTTCTAAATTTTTCGGAAATGTATTATCTTTCTTTTTAATTCCAACATAATAACCAAATAAAAGCATAACTTCTACAGAGACCAAGAACAAGTACAGCAATCCTTTATTTTCTACTGGATAGTTATAAGGTCCAAATGCAAATAATAGAACAGTTATTGTTAAATATGCTAATACAATGATTATTGGAAAGATATTTTGTAACGGCTCTCTCCTAATTGCTTTTCTCTCCAAATTTCCACCTCCAACTTTTAAATAAGTTATTTATACTATTTTAGATTCCGTATTAAGCAATTTTCCTTCTATATTATATATTTCAACATTATATCCGCTAAGGCTTTCTCATCGTACGGATCAAAATAATTCACTTTTTCATATCTATCCAAGATCTCATTTGAAAATGCACAATCAGAAGCAACTATTGGTGTTTCATACATTCTAGCCTCCAACAAAGGTAGTCCAACTGTTTCTAAATAAGATGGGAAAACTAATATTGATTTCGTATATAATTCAAACACTTTGCTTCTTTCTAATCTACCAATATATTCTATTGGTAGTTTGTTTTTCTTTACAATGTTTGATAAAGCTCTTACATGTTCATTTTCATTCCCTTTTAAAGTAAAAATAACTTTATAGTCATTTATTCCTTCTTCTTTAAGTTTTAAACAAGCTTCAACTATAACTTTATGATTCTTAAAAACTGCACCGTTTGCGGGATAAAAAAAAGTTGATAGGCTCTCTTTTGTTTCTTTAAAAAAATCCTTTACTGTAGTATTTATACTAGGTGGTTTCACTTCAATATTATCATGATGAATATTAAGTTCATCAGCAATCTTATCTGCCATCCATTTCGTTTGAACAATAACATTATCTGCTTTTCTAATAGACTTTAGTATGTTTCTCCCTATAAAATTCTGATATACCCATAAAAATCTGTTCTCATGAAAACTAAACCTGTGTTCAGAAAAAGGTATTGCATTGTGTAGGAAAACACTTTGCTGAACTTTCGTATGTGGTATTATAATGTTTTGTAATGATAATACCTTGTCAACATTATGTCTTTTTATTAATTTAGGTGCAATAAAATGGTCAAAATATAATCTGTGACCCCAGCTCTTTTTAATCCAAGGAAATCTGAGAACCTTTATATTTGAGGTTTCTTCTAGTTCCGGTAAACTTAATACAAAAATATATTCATTTTCATGATCAAGTTTAAATTCATTATAGAACTCATATAATACTGAAAGGGCACCACCACTCTCTGCCGGAACATCAAAAACCATTATTCTCATGATTTCCTCCACACCATCTTATTTACTATACCTGTATAACTCTGTATCAACTTTACAACCTTAGTACTTACATTCTCATCTACATAATTCGGAACGTCTTCTCCAATATCTCCTTGAGTATTCATTTCAACTGCCATATCTACTGCTTGAAGAACTTGTTCAGTAGTTATGCTCCCAATGACCATATTCCCCTTATCCAAGGCTTCTGGTCTCTCTGTACTAGTTCTCACAGACACTGCTGGAAACTTAAAATAAGAAGCCTCTTCTGCAATTGTCCCGCTGTCAGACACTACACAAAACGAATTCTGCTGAAGATGATTATAGTCGGCAAATCCAAATGGCTGTAAACTTCTCACATTTGAATGAAATTTAAATCCTCTTTGCTCTATGAACTTCTTGCTTCTTGGATGAGTACTGTAGATAACCGGAAGATCATAGTTTTCAGCCATAGCATTGACAGCATTCATTAAGGCCATAAAATTATCTTCATTATCGATGTTTTCTTCACGATGAGCTGATAATAGAATATACTTACCTTTTTCTAATCCCAATGTCTCAAGCACCTTACTACCATCGATTTTCTCTTTATTTACTTTTAATACTTCAGCCATAGGTGAACCAACAACGTAAGTCCGTTCCTTTGGGACACCTTCCCAATTCAAATAATTCCTTGCGTGTTCTGTATAGCAAAGATTTACATCACTTGTATGATCAACAATCCTCCTGTTAATCTCTTCTGGAAGGTTTTCATCAAAACATCGATTCCCTGCTTCCATATGGAAAATTGGAATCTTAAGCCTCTTGGCAGAAATTACACTTAGGCATGAATTGGTATCACCTAGAACAAGTAAAGCATCTGGTTGTTCTTGCACCATGATTTCATAAGATTTAGCTAATACATTCCCCATGGTTTGGCCTAAATTATCACCTACAACATTAAGATAAAAATTGGGCTCTCTTATTCCTAGATTTTCAAAAAACACTTGGTTCAGTTCATAGTCATAATTCTGACCTGTATGAACCAATATATGTTCAAAGTACTTATCGCTTTTCTTAATCACTTCAGAAAGCTTTATGATTTCAGGGCGAGTACCCACGATTGTCATTAATTTTAATTTCTTCATTTAAACTTGCCTCCTACTTGAAATAGTGTGCATAGAGATCTTTATGATTATCTATCCATTCTTTCATCTCAGCTACCATAGTCTCATAACTTGGTACTTCAAATGAAAAATCAGTCCGATTGTTAATTAAAGATTTGTCTAGCGAAAGATTATCACTTGGCAGAATCTCAATTTGACCATCTCTCATATATTTATTAAATAGCTTTAACAACTCGTACTTACTTATAGTTTCATTATTAACCAGATTATAAAGTCCTGTTAAATTTTCTTTTAGAGCCTGTTCCATTGCTTTTGCCAATGTCAATGTTGTTACACCTGTCCATATGGCTTTAGTGAAACCATTAATTTGATCATCTTGCTTCATGAACCAATTGAAAAGGCCTATTCCTCTTTCGCTCATATCTGGACCAATGATTGAATTTCTAAAAGTTAAATCCTTATTATTTTCTAATTCCCCCAACGCTTTTGATCTGTCGTAGAAGGTTTCTCCATCTCTGAATGAAGTCTCTGAGTAACCACCAGTCCTTCCAGAAAAAACACAGTCCGTACTCATATGAATAACTCTCGTCTTCATATCTTTCGTCGTATCACTTAGGAAATGTGGTAAGTAACTATTCAATAAAACTGCATTTGATTTGTGATTTTCTGCGTCTTGATTTAATATTCCAATGGCATTTATAATTGCGTCATATTGACCTTCATTGATAATCTTCTTTAGATTCTCGAAATCAGTGATATCACCATTTACATTGTTGCAGTAATCAACTTTACTTCTACTAAAAGCTGTTACATCATGACCAGCTTCTTTAAAATAGATTGAAATGGTATGCCCTGCCATGCCTGTTCCACCTAGGATTAAGACCTTCATTATCTTCCCTCCCAGTTTTGTAACTCTTCCTGTATATAATCAAGCTTAAGCAGCTTCTCTTTAATCTGCTCCACGTTGAGTCTTTCTGTATTATGAGAGTTGTAATCTTCTACTTGTTGAAGCTCTTCATTTCCTTCGATAAAGTACTTATCATAGTTAAGATCACGTTTATCTGCTGGAACCCTATAGAAACCGCCCATGTCTTGTGCCCCAATATGTTCTTCCTTAGTTAAAAGCGTTTCGTATAACTTTTCTCCATGGCGAGTACCAATAATTCTTATCTCGTTTTCAGCGTTAAATAGTTCTTTTACAGCTTGTGCTAAATCTCCAATTGTAGATGCAGGAGCTTTTTGTACCATAATATCCCCCGCTTCAGCATTCTCAAATGCAAATACAACAAGTTCAACCGCTTCTTCTAAACTCATCAAGAATCTTGTCATATTAGGGTCTGTAACGGTCAAAGGTTGTCCATTCTTAATCTGATTTATAAACAATGGAATTACTGACCCTCTTGAAGCCATCACATTACCATATCTAGTACCACAAATAAGTGTTCTATCAGGATCAACGGTCTTTGCTTTAGCTACAAATACCTTCTCCATCATAGCTTTTGAGATGCCCATTGCATTGATAGGGTATGCAGCTTTATCTGTAGACAGACAGATAACCTTCTTAATGCCCATCTCAATTGCTCCAGTAAGAACATTGTCTGTTCCCATTACATTCGTCTTGACCGCTTCAAGAGGAAAGAACTCACATGAAGGCACTTGCTTAAGTGCAGCTGCATGGAATATATAATCAACTCCATGCATAGCATTTTTAACACTAGCCAAATCTCTAACGTCGCCTATATAGAACTTTAATTTATCATTCTTATAAAGTTTTCTCATGTCATCCTGTTTCTTCTCATCACGAGAAAAAATGCGGATTTCTTTTACATCTGTATGTAAGAATCTCTTCATAACAGCATTTCCAAAAGAGCCTGTTCCACCAGTAATCAGTAATGTTTTATTTTTAAACATATTATTTTTCTCCAATCTTATACTTTATCTTTTCTAATGCATTTATATATTTCTTAGTTGCCATTTTTCTTGAATTATTTTTTGTTACATACTCCCTAGCATTCAATCCACACTGGTATGCATATTCTTTATTTTCATACATAGTTAGAATCGCATCCTTAAGTTTTAAAGAATTATCGGGTTCTAGAGCAATCCCACAATTTCCATTTTCAACAGCTTTACTTAATTCACTATCTATGTCGAAGCAACTTATTATGGCCTGTCCAGAAGCCATCATTGTCCATGTTTTACTTGGAAATCCATTTTTTGATGTACCACTCTTACCAATAACTACCCCTACGTCTCCTAAACTATAAACGTATGATACTTCTTCCAAAGGTTGCAAAGGAAATAGTTTAACATTCTTCACATCTAATCTACTTATATAATCTTCAACAAACTGCTTTCTTACGCCATTACCTATGATAACAAATTCTAGATCTTCAATGTGTTCTAAATCTTTTGCTGCATCAATTAATATTTCAACATTTTGAGGCAATCCAAGATTACCACAATAAGTAACATAAAACTTTCTTCTATCTAGTTTAAATCTTTCAAATAAAAGGTTCTGATTCCTTTCGATAGGTTTAACTTTATCTGTATCTATCCAATTATGAATAACTTCTATCTTGTTTTCGGATATTCCATTTCTGATGTTACGTTCTTTGAATAAATTTGACACAGTCACAATATAGTCACTACCTTTAAGAGATACTTTTTCTAAAAATTTCCCAAAAGAGTACATTAATTTTCTTTTCATACCTTTTTTTACAACTCCAGTAGAGATTAAAGATTCTGAAACTACATCACTCTCTAAATAGAGTAACGGTAATTTCTTAATTCTACTAATTAAAACACTCGTAGGTCCTATGAAGACTGGCATTGAGTGACTCATGATTATATCAATGTTTTTTTCTTTAACGCCTCTTATCGCCATGCCAACAGTTAACAAAAACATTCTGATTGCTCTTGAAATTAATGATTTTTCATTAGCTGAAACATAAACTCTACGTATGATTAATCTACCATCATATTGTACTTCTGTTTTCATCTCTTTATATTTATTTTTTACCTCTTCAGAAACTCTCCAAGGTGCTGGAGTCACTAAAACAACTTCATGACCCGAATTGATTATATCGTCAATAAGATCAATTCCTAGATGAGTTCCCCCTGCAATTTCAGGGTAATGGCTTGGTCTAAACATCAATATTCTCATAATGAACCTTCCTTATCATTGTAGTCAAATATTAATTTGCTCATATTCTTATATATCAAATCAAATAACCTTGTATTGATATTTTCTGAAACAAATGAATTATGAGGAGTAATTATCACATTTTCAAAATTCCATAATGGACTTTCTCCCAAAGGTTCTTCTTTGAATACATCTAACGCAACCCCTAAAAGTTTTCCATCGTTCAAAGTTTTGATTAATTCATTTTCATCAATTATCTCACCACGAGCAACATTGATGAGAACAGCATTCTCTTTCATATTATCTAATTGTTTCTTATTAATCAGATGTCTTGTCTTACTATTTAATGGTAAAGTTAATATCACTATGTCTGATTTTTTTAATGCAACATCTAACTCATTAATATTTATTGACTCATCAACATAATTAGATTGAATACTATTTCTCCCTACACCAACTATATTCACATCAAAAGCTTTCAATCGTTTGGCAACTTCACAACCTACATTGCCATACCCGATTATTGAAGCTGTCTTGCCTCTTAGTTCAAGCAAATCTCTTCTTTTGTCCCATATTTGGTTTTCCTGGTTTTTATAAAAAAATTTACTTTTCTTGTATATTTCTAAAATTTTTAGAATAACCCATTCAGCCATTGGAATGCTGTAGACTCCTTTGGCATTAAGAACAATAATTTTGTTTTCTCTAGCGTACTCGAGGGGTATTCTGTCTAGTCCAGAACTAGTAACCTGGATAACCTTTAATTTTTTAAACAGCGAAATGTCGCTATATAAAAATAAACTATTGCAAACAACTACATCAATGTTTGAAACATCAAAATTCAAAGGAACCCTTTCATCTTGAACCAAGATAACCTCATAACCCAATCCTATCAATTTATTTATTTGACCCGTTCCAAATCTATACGCACCTGCAAGTAATAATCTCATATTAAACAACCTCTTTTGGGGTTCTAGTTTTCATAAAAATACTTGTCAATCACAAAAGATATTCACTAAACTTATTACTGACTAAATATAATAGATATGCAGATAATATTATCAAAGTTGTAATAATTACCCAATTTAGAGGGAATACCATATCTGAGAACATTGGGATGATTACATACTGTACCGCATATATTTGTAAAGTAATTTGAGCAATAAAAGCAATAGGTGATTTTATAACACTTGGTAACTTAGTTAGCTTGTTCTCAATACTTGAAAAACATTTAAATGCAAAAAATAATGTTGCAAATAAAATTATCTGATTAAGTATCTGAAAGTTGCTGATGTATTGAACTCTAGAGAAAGTTATTTTTGTTAAAAGATAGGCCACCATTAGAAGTAACAAAAAAATCCAGTTGCTTAATCTCTTCTGATTAACGTATTTAAAATGATTTACTCTAAAATATAATCCTAAAAGCATAGACTGCAAAAATAGAAATCTAATCATCGGCTCTCTGACAGTGTCGATATGATAATAAGTTTTGTCATAGAAGAAAATGTAAATAATTAATTGAGTGAAGAACAGTCCAACCATAATAACAGGAGTTCTATTCTTTAAAAAATCATTTTTTACCACAATATAATACGGAATATATAGTATGGCAATTGATGCTATGAAGTGATAATAAGTTGGATAAATAAAATATTCAAATACTGACCAATTATCAAATGTATAAAACCCTAAAATTATATATATTAATGTTATGATCCAAATACTTGGATAGATTCTTAAAATTCTCTTTTTATACCAACTAGTGAATTTTTCTTTTATATTAACCAATACAAATCCTGACAGGGCAAAAAACAATACATCACCAAGTAGTCCGCCACTTGCAAGAATATCTATTGGATAAACACCAGTATAATGAGAGTTTGTTATTAAAATTGCAGCAAGTGCTCTTAAAAAAGTTGCATATTCAATCATAAATTCAACTCCATCTCTTTAATTAAAGTACTAAATAAGGTCAAACAAAATAATTCCTTACTTAGTTTTTTTGCTATTCTTGATTTCTTTAATTTTTTCACAAGTAATAATTCTATTTTCTTCAAAAAACTCTTTACTCTTATCTTTTAAATTCTTCTCATACTCACGCACTTCAGAAACCCCTCTATCAAATACTTCCTGAGCTTCTTCAATACCTTTTATCTTATTCACATTACAGAAGCTTCTGGAAAGAATCGCCATAGACGAACCTATTCTGTGATGTTCCGCTATGACATATTCAGCTGGAAGATCTCCCTGCCCTAGTTGAGCAATACCTCCAAAACCATAAGGAATGCCTCTACCCCTAATTTTTTTACACAGGTTTTCGACAGTGCCATCTGCTAAAAGCTCAAACATAAACTTCATACCATATCCAAGATGAAGATCATTAAGTCCAATATGAATATAGTCAATTCCATCAACGCTTAAAATGTCATCTATGCTTTCTGCTGCTTCAGGAGTTTCTAGTAACAGCATTGTCTTTGCTCTTCCACCTACATAATTAGAGAATTCTGCAACCTCTTCCTTAGACTGAAAAAAAGGAAGCATGACAATGTCTGCCCCATCATCAATAACTCGATCTATTTCAGCTTTAGATCCTTCAAATATTGGATTCACTCTAACTAAAAGTTCCGATGTGCTAAGTACTTCTTTTATTTTTTTTACATCATCAATATGATGACGCGATATAACTGTATCTAAATGACCTTGTCTTTCTTCTTTTCCATTTATCTCAAGGTCAATAAATATCCAATCAACCCCACTATTCTCTGCAATTTTTGCTATATAAGCATTATTCGTTATATACATCAACTTCAAAGCCATACAATACCCTCCAAACAAATATTTTTACACGCTAGTATTTTTCTTTGATGCGGTCTCTTTTACATTGAGGTTATCTTCCATTCGTAATACTTTGAAAATGGTCTTGAAGAATATCATCAAATCAAAATAAAGCGACATCTTATCTACGTACTCAACATTTAATTCAATTCGTCTTGGCCACTCAACTTCTTTTCTCCCATTAACCTGTGCCCAACCAGTAACTCCCGGTCTAACGTGAAACATTCTCTTTTGTTCCTCTGTGTACTCATTGTATGGCCATGGATGATATGTTAATGCTGGTCTTGGACCAATAAGAGACATCTCACCTTTTAATATGTTTACAAACTGCGGGAGTTCATCTATGCTTGTTTTACGTATAAACTTCCCTACTTTGGTAACTCTAGGGTCACCTTTTTTCTCATATACTCCACCTTTTTCAGCATCAACGCACATTGATCTAAACTTATAAATCTTAAAAACTTTACCGCTCAAACCTAATCTCTCTTGTTTAAAGATGATAGGTCCTGGAGATTCAAGCTTAATTACTATTGCTGTTATTATCAGTATTGGAGAAGTAATTATTAATCCAATCATTGAAATTGTGATGTCGAATAACCTCTTAAAAAATTTATAAATCATATAAGTCCAATCCCCTTTAACTTCCATCGCTTTTATGTAAATAGCTGGTCTAGTTAGCACCTCTAATTCCTAATTTATGTATAAAATCTATATGTAGTATGCCTCGCTTTTCCAAACACTATATCTTGCATAATTCTAAGTGTTGATTGGATGCTTAGACGTGTAATGCTTCTGTAACATTCGCCCTTATCCACCAATCCCTGAAACCCCTGGTATTACTGACTTGCAGCTTCTTTATCCTTTCACCATACTCACGTCGAAAATACATAATTCTCACAGTTTGTGAGTTTTTATCTACCACCATCTACCACCTTTTTCTGAAACCATTGATATCAATAAGTTTCAACGGTAGTCGATAGTTTTTTATGTTCCACTTTTGTGAGAATCCGATAACTACATGTTGTGGTCCGACATTTTTGAGCTACTATATCTTGTAATCCTATTAGCATACTCACGTCGAAAACCGATTTGACAGAATATTCCAAATTATGCAATATATTGTGGTTGAACATTTGTTCTACACAAGATGTTGTGTTTAGTGATTTCTACTCATCCTTACACTATACTCACCTTGACATTAATATGCGGAAAGGATAAATAAATGCAGTGTATTTTTTTTGAACATCTGTTCTCGATATTATAGATATTATATGCTCTTTTCATTTTTATTCGGAAACAATCCGGCACTATCCGGTATAATCCGGCACTATCCGGTACTGCCGGATTATTTCAACTTATAAAAAGTACTTGGTCCTTTTCCTTTTTTATCAATGACTTGTTTTTCAACCAAATCTTTTAGAATTTCTCTTGCTCTACGTTCCTCAACACTCAAAACAATTTTTGCATCTTTAGTTCTAATGATATCATCATGTTCTTTGAGAAACTCAACGATTTTTTGCTCTTGATCGGTTAGAAAGCTTCCGCTTCCAATATTTTCAGTTGAGCTTGCAACTTCCCGATACAAGCTCACATCCACAAAGTCACCTTTCTCCAAAATCTCTGGTTCTTTCAAGCCTCTATCTTCACAGCTCGATTTAATTCTGCGGATGCCGCTGCCCCACTGTTCGATATAGTTTAGTTCTTTAAAAACCCTGGCAATTACTTTATTCCGAATTTCAGAGCGTCCTTCCAGAATATCCTCTTGAGTGATAGTACTAGGAAACCCACCCGGAGACACAACATTAACTATATCATCATAAATGCCAATCTTTATATCCCTGCCGCCATTCGAATAATCTCTATGAACAACAGCATTGACTAGGCTTTCTCTAATGGCTTCTAATGGAATTTCATATTGGTCTTCTCTTTGCAAGCCTTTGATTTCGCTACTAAGTTTGATGTGATTTTTAATAAAATTTTCAGCATCCTCAAGTTGTGAAAAAAGGTCACCCTCATACTCTTTTCGATCCAAGAAAACATCCATAGAAGTACCTTTGAACCTGCTGCATTTCATCCTAACATGTTCGAGTTTCCCAAGTAAAATCAATAATCCATTGGATGGATAGAGTGTATTATTGTCTTCGATAACCAATTTAAAATTTTTCATCACCGCTTGGTCTAACACTTTTCCAGCCCGAGCGAACCTACCTTTTAATGTAGTAATATCTAAAGAATCAAGATCCACCTCTCTATTTGCTTCCTGGTCAAAGCTTATGTTCATTCGCTGTCTTTCCAGCTCAAGAATATTTTCATAACTTGCCTTGCGATTCGTTGCCCCTACTCTAATGTAAACGCCTTCGCTCTTTCCCTTGCTTTTCAGGTAGTATGGTAGAAGATTTCCTCGATAGACTTCAATGATCAGCAATAAATGGTCATCAATCGTTGTCGTATAGATATCGGGAAGAACAGTTGGATAACATGTTTCATAAATGATTGAAGCCACTTTATCCTTCAGTTCAAAAATATTGACATCGTGTTCAAGTCCAATGATTTCCCCTTGATCGTTAACACCAATAATAAGCTTGCCACCACCAGTATTGGAAAACGCAATGATTGTTTTTGCTAACGTATTGCTATTTGGCAGCTCGACCTTAAACTCTATAGTCTTACCTTCACCATTTTGTATCGATTTTTGTAAACTCATTTGGCGCCTCCTTTCTGGGTGTTTCTCAGGTTCCCATGAACATTTCTTTACACTGCTATTGCTATGTTTATTATAACTCATTCTCAAAAATCCAACTCATCGAATTATTCAAGTAGTTGCCTGGATCTAAATCTTGCATAACAAACTTAATTCTTGACATCTCTTATGCTACATCTTGTGGTTTTGGTCTTTCAGGATACTCACGTCGTATTATACACCCAATCTAGCGGCTACAAATAAGGAACTTCCCCATTTCCATCTCCGCCCTCTTCGTCTTCATCATCCAATTCAGCATGGCTGTGAATATTGCATATAAAAGTGGTTCCGCTAAAGGCTATTACACCTTCACATGGACATACACGATAAATACAGTTGGTCTGTTGGACTGTTGGAAAGTTGGTTAGGAAAACCATAAATCTTAGTTTAATTTGTGTTCCAAACTCTTGATCAATCCATTAAGTAATTTCCCAACATCATCTGCTATCATGAATGTAATTTCAAAACTATCATTTGAGATATATTTGAGGTCTTTGGAAAGAAGTAGCTGATACTTCACTTCTTCAAGTGATCCTCTTGATATCAATAAGAATCTCAAGTAATCTCTAACTGAATTCCTTGCCTTACCTTCAACAATGTTGCTGGGTATCGAGACCGCAGCTCTTCTAATTTGTGAAGTTAGACCAAATTGCTCTTCCTTAGGAAATTCTTTTGTTATCTCGTATACTTTGAGTACTAGCTCGTGTGATCTTTTCCATACAAGTAATTTGTTGGTTTCAGAATACATTGCATCCCCCTTATGTCATTAATTAACTCTCTGTAAAGAATGTAAGTATCTTTTCTTTGTTGTAACCTTTCTTTACCAGCTGTTGTTTAATTGAGTCTTCATAAGTATAGCTCGAAATAAATATCCCATCATGCTTATACTTCTTAATATCTACTGAAGATATTATCGGATATCCTACGATAGTTGTTCCTCTTTTTTCAAGATCATCATCTACCACAGCAACTATATCAATATTAGTACCTGAGCCATATTTAAGGACCCCAAGAATTATTTCTGCTACCTCTCCTGCTCCATACAGTAGAAGCTTTTTGAAATCTCTTTGCTCCAGTTCTCTGAAAAATAATTCTATGCCTTCTCTGGCAAGCTTATGCATATCCATTAGTTGTTCAATAAAGCTTATATTTAGGAAGTTTTTTCTCTTTAAGCCTTTTGAGGTTATGTGGTACTTCACTGTCTTTGATGTTATGTATTCTCTGGTTATATAGCCATTGGCTTCATATTCGTCCAGGTAAGCATTTATCATTGAAGCTGCTGCTCCAATCTCTTTGCCTAATTCTTTTTGT
Source organism: Gudongella oleilytica (assembly GCF_004101785.1). NCBI lineage: Bacteria > Bacillati > Bacillota > Tissierellia > Tissierellales > Tissierellaceae > Gudongella > Gudongella oleilytica. Next base: position 674,143 of record NZ_CP035130.1, on the reverse strand, counting down.
GTGGTATCTGGGTTTTGTTCTATGTAGTTCAGGATCATTAGTTCTTTGTATTTTGGGGTGGGAAGGAAAAAGCCGTTTTCTCTCATATTTATCTCCTATGTATTTATTCGTTCGGTGATTGAACAATATTATGATAGCATATTTACTTGTGGTATTCAATATAAATAGAGATAGTTGTGACAAATGTTTAGGATAAATATGAAGTTGGAAAGTTGGAAGAGTTGGAATGAAATGAAAAAGACAGGATCAACTCCTGCCTAATGATTGAATCAAGCCATTTAGTAATCTGCCTACATCTAAAGCAATATTAACAATTTCCGAATATCTTTTTTCTTCAAGATAACACAAATCTTTAGACAAAAGCAGTTGATATTTAACTTCTTCGAGGGATCCCCTAGCAATGAGAAGAAATCTCCGATACTCGAGATTACTACCTCTAGCTTTTCCTTCAACAATATTACTTGGTATCGATACTGCAGCTCTCCGTATTTGGGACGTTAGTCCGTATAGTTCTTCTTTAGGATAATTCAATGTTGCCTCATAGATCTTAAGTGTCAACTGATGTGCCTTCTGCCATGCTAATAATTTAGATGTGTCTTGGTACATGTCTGTCCTCCCTATAGTGTATTTAATAATATTATAGCAATTTTACACATTTTTGGAGGTATACAATAAGAAAACCTTCCCGATGAATGGAAGGTTTGGGACGGGATTTGTTTAATTGTTGATTTCTTTAAGTATACGCTTTACTTCATCGTCGTCGACCTGAGTGAAGTCTTCGTAGTAGGCTCCTACTGCACCAAGGAAGTCACTGGTTGCTTCTACGTAGACTACTTTGTCTACCATACCTTCAAGCTTAAGTGACGTTAGGTAAGGAACTATTGGTATTGCAACCACTATCTCCTTTGGTTCATGAAGCTTCATTTCTTCTATGGAGGCTATCATTGTAAGGCCTGTTGCTATTCCATCATCGACTATGATGGCTGTCTTTCCTTTAATATCCTTTTGAGTTGTATTACCAACGTATTCTTCTCTTCTTCGCTGGATCTCTTCTCTGGCTTTGTGCTTCTCTTCCTCAAGCCACTGGTGACCAAGCATTTCCAGCTCTGATTGATTACATATTGGTGCTCCATCCTCTGCCAATGCGCAGACTGCATACTCTGGGTTTGAAGGGTGCCCGATTTTTTTTGTTATTATAAGGTCTAATGGAGCATGGAGAGCTTTTGCAATTTCAGCACCAAGGATCACTCCTCCTCGGGGAAGAGCGTAAACGATGACATCCTCGGAGGCATAATCGGACAGCAGTTCTGCCAGTTTTTTGCCGGCTTCGGTTCTGTTTTTGAATAGCATAGGAATCAGCCTCCTTCGGAATAGGGGTCAGGGGTCAGTTTGTTAGTTGGTTAGTTGGTTAGTTGGTTAGGAAAACATCAAGAAAAAGTAATAATCTTAAATACATAAAATATATACCCTTTAGTTAAGGGAAAGCTACAAGGGGAAAGGGGAAAGAAAAATAGTAGTTAGGAAAAGATAAACCAATTGACAATTGACAATGGACAATTGACGATTGACAATTAAAAAATCAAAAGCAAAGACGAGAAACGAGGATCCCTAAACGTTGGTCGGGATGACTGGATGCAAAAAAAGCTCCAGTATGGTTAACCGGAGTTTTTTTGGTACATATGACTTTTTACTTGCTTTTATACATCTGGTGCTTCGTAGACAGTAATTGTCAAGTTGTCGATATATACAGCGACAACAGGCTTAGTAATAGACCAATCGGTTGTAAACTCCCACTTGATTGATATAGTCTCAGCATCAGGGGCTACAGGTATTACATAGCTCATCTTTTGCCAAGCGCTATAGCCTGAATTTCCGTTAAGGTAATTCCAACTGCCTTCATCCAGCTTATAGTACACACTGATATAATCGAATCCACCTTCAGTATTCCAAGCCTGCATCCATTCAATAGTTATTGAATCTGAATCAGGAAGATCCATTGGCTGAGTTGTAAGACTTATTAACATGTCGTCTGTGTACGTACTGGTTCTCCAGCTCATTATGCCTACTTCTTCATTATAGCCTGGGTATGCTGCCTCTGTAGAGTGAGTTGTGTATATCCAGTCATCTGTTCCTGACGAGATGTACCCTCCGTCGTTTTCTTCATAAACATCCAGTGTAACTGTATTTGTTTCAACGCCCTCTGTGTTTCCTGCTCCCAACAGCTTGAACTCGATCGTTCCATCTGCCGGATCATTTACAAATCTGATCCTTATGGATGTACCATCCGGAGATACAAGCATATCCAATAGACCCAGACCTGATGTTCCAAAGTCTATGTCCCAATTGGAGGAGTCTGCTGCGTACTCATTAAAGAGTGCACCTTCGATCTCTATCTCTGTAGTAAGTGCATTCCAGCCTGAGTCATTAACATAGTGTAATGCTGTTGGTTCTCCAAGTGTTACTATTACTTCTTCATCCCTTGCTATCCTTTCGGATTTCGCTAAGGTCCACACCGTACGTGCGACTTTCATCGCATACGGCGTTCCATCGATAACAGGATAATCAAAGCTGGTACCCCCATACCAAGCTCTGTTAACTTTAAATTATCATCAAGCTTTACTGATGTAAATAATAATATAGTCATATGTCACATATGTTTCCAGAGTAGAGATAGTAGGTATGATGTAGAAAAAGATAAACCGATTGACAATGGACAATTGACGATTGACAATAAAAAATCAAAAGCAAAGACGAAAAACGGAGATCCCTCCACGTTGGTCGGGATGACAGGAGTAAGGTTGGTCGGGATGACAGGAGTAAGGTTGGTCGGGATGACAGGAGTAAGGTTGGTCGAGATGACAGATCATGAACATAGACTCTGTAATATTGTTATATATTTGTCATCATTATCGGTTTTAGGAGAGAATTTATTCGTTAATTTCGTAACTTAATATTACGACATTTGCGTGAACATCATATATATCGTTTCTAATGTTTGCATTTTTACACATTTTTGTGCGTCAATTGTCTATCAATATTACTTGACATATGATTAATTCGGGTATATTATTTAAATATATATTGTTATATATTTAACGGTATGAATATAAGTAGTTCGCAGGAGATAATTCACAATTCACAATTAAAGGATTAGATCCTTCGCTGACGCTCAGGATGACAGGAACAAAGCAATTGACAATGGACAATTGACGATTGACAATGAAAATTCAAAAGCAAAGACGAAAGAATGGGATCCCTCCACGCTGGTCGGTATGACAAGGGAAGAATGGTCGGGATGACAAGGACAGAGATCCCTCACGGGCAGACAGGGTCGTCTGCCCCTACAACGCTTAAACTAATGAAAGGAGCTGATTTATTTGAGCAGACTTAGTATCATCACCAAGGATATGGCTCAGGCCACTGTTGAGGAGATGTATAAGGATCTTGAGAGGCGTATAGTAGCTTCTCCACCGGGCTTGTGCCCTATCGACCTTGCTTCCTCGTTCCTGAAGATGGCCCATGCCCAGACCTGCGGCAAGTGCGTGCCCTGCAGGATAGGCCTTGGACAGCTTGAGAATCTGTTGGAAGATGTGCTTGACGGGAAGGCAACTATGGAGACTATCGACTTTATTGAAAAGACAGCCCGGAGCATTTATTACACAGCTGATTGTGCTATCGGATATGAGGCTGCAAACATGGTCCTTAAGGGGATCGAGGGCTTCAGAGATGACTACGAGGAGCATATACTTAGGAACCGCTGCAACTTCGGTATCTACCAGTCAGTTCCTTGCGTTTCTCTGTGTCCTGCAGGTGTTGACGTTCCTGGCTACATAGCCCTTATTGCTGAGGGCAGAAACGAGGATGCAATAAGGCTTATCAGGAAGGACAACCCGATGCCTGCTACCTGCGCATTCGTTTGCGAGCATCCCTGTGAGACAAGGTGCAGAAGAAACATGGTCGATGACCCGATCAATATCAGGGGTCTTAAGAGATATGCGGTTGAAAATTCCGGTAATATACCGCTGCCTGAAAGGGCTCCCCTTACCGGCAAGAAGGTCGCTGTCGTCGGGGGAGGTCCAAGCGGATTGAGTGCAGCATATTACCTTACCCTTATGGGTCACGAGGTCGAGATATATGAGCAGAAGAAACACCTGGGCGGAATGCTCCGTTATGGGATCCCAAGCTATCGTCTGCCCCGCGAGATACTTGATCAGGAGATCGGGACAATGCTCTCCCATGGAGTGAAGGTCCACCTTGGAGTTACTATAGGTAAGGATATGTCAGTAATGGATCTTAAGGAAAAGTTCGACAGCATATACATAGCTATAGGGGCTCAAACCGACAAGAAGATAGGTCTTGAGAACGAGGATGCCGAGGGAGTTTACTCTGCCGTTGATATCCTTCGTGATGCAGGCGACGGATATTATCCTGAACTGAAGGGAAAAAGAGTGGTCGTTCTTGGAGGCGGAAACGTAGCGATCGACGTGGCAAGATCAGCCGTAAGACTGGGGGCAGAAAGCTCTGATATAGTATACAGAAGAAGAAAGGCTGATATGCCTGCAATGAAGGAAGAAATAGAAGCAGCAGTAGCAGAGGGCTGCGAGATCTATGAGCTTTACAGTCCCAAGAGGATCGAAACGGATGACGATGGCAGGGTTACTGCTCTTTGGGTCCAGCCGCAGATCGTAGGACAGATCGATGGCGGGAGGCCAAAGGCTGTGGATGCCAAGGAAGCTCCTGTAAGGATCCCCTGCGATGTTGTCGTAATAGCCATAGGTCAGGGTATTGAATCCAAGGAATTCGAGAAGGAAGGGATCCCCGTAAGAAGGGGCCTTATAGATGCTCTTAATACTGCCGGTGTAGTTGGAATGCCTGATGTGTATTCGGGCGGAGACTGTATATCAGGTCCTGCTACTGTAATCCAGGCGATTTCAGCTGGCAAGGTTGCAGCTGCTAATATTGACAATTATCTTGGCTTCCATCATGAGATAGTTGCGGAGGTCAAAGTACCCGAGCCGAGGATAGCTGACAGAGTGCCTTGCGGCAGGGTCAATATGAAGGAAAGACCTGTTGAGGAGAGGTCAGACGACTTTGAGCTTTCCGAGCTTGGCATGAGTGACCAGGAGGCTATGCAGGAGTCGAGACGCTGCTTAAGATGTGACCACTTCGGCTTTGGAGTATTCAAGGGAGGGAGGATCGAAAGATGGTAAATCTGGTTATTAACAACATAGCTGTCACTGTACCGGAAGGTACTACAATTCTGGATGCGGCTAAGAAATGCCATATCGATATCCCTAACCTTTGCTATCTTGAGGGTCTTAACGAGATCGGTGCCTGCAGAGTATGTGTTGTGGAGGTCGAAGGAGTTGAAAGACTGGTCACCTCCTGTAACAATACTGTTGAAGAGGGCATGGTAATACACACCAATAGCCCCAAGGTAAGAAATGCAAGAAGGAACAACGTCGAGCTTATACTTTCACAGCACGATGCGACCTGCACCACTTGTGTTAGAAGCGGCAACTGCAGCCTTCAGACAATAGCAAATGATCTGAATATAATAGAAAGTCCCTTTAAGCTTGAAATGCCTCATGCCCGCTGGACTGAAGGCTTCCCGCTTGTAAGGGATTATGAGAAGTGTATAAAGTGTATGAGATGCATCCAGGTGTGCGACCATGTACAAAGCCTTAAGGTTTGGGATGTTGCCAACACCGGTTCGAGAACTAACGTAGACGTATCGCATAACAGAAGGATCGAAGAATCCGACTGTGCCCTTTGCGGCCAGTGCATAACCCACTGTCCGGTTGGAGCTCTAAGAGAAAGAGACGACACCGATAAGGTGTTCGAAGCTCTTGCTGATAAGGACAAGGTTACGATAGTCCAAATAGCTCCTGCTGTTCGTGCGGCCTGGGGCGAAGGCCTTGGACTTTCAAGGGAGTTTGCGACGGTCGAAAGGCTTGCTGCAGCTCTTAGAAGAGTAGGCTTTGACTATATCTTCGATACAAACTTCACTGCTGACCTTACTATTATGGAGGAAGGAAGTGAATTCCTTGAGAGACTTAAGAATGCAGATAACGAGACCTTCCCAATGTTTACCTCCTGCTGCCCGGGCTGGATCAGATTCATAAAGACCCAGTACCCGGATATGGTCGATCAGCTTTCAACGGCGAAGTCGCCACAGCAGATGTTTGGTGCAATAGCCAAGAGCTACTATGCCAAGCTTTTAAATGTTGATCCGTCAAAGATCTTCAGCGTTTCCATAATGCCTTGTACTGCAAAGAAATATGAGGCTGGTGTTCCTGTACTAAGCGACGCCGGTGCAGGTCAAGACGTAGATGTAGTACTTACGACCCGTGAGGTGGAAAGACTTATAAGGTCTGAGCATATCACAGTCAAATACCTCGACGAGGAGCCACTGGATACCCCTCTTGGAATAGGTTCAGGTGCTGCTGTAATATTCGGAGCTACAGGCGGAGTTATGGAGGCCGCTCTAAGAAGTGCCTACTTCCTTGTAACAGGCGAGAACCCTGCTCCGGACGCCTTTAAGGATGTACGCGGCAGAAAGGGCTGGAAGGAAGCAAGCTTTGACATAGCTGGCACTACCCTTAAGGTGGCGGTTGCAAGCGGTCTTGGAAACACCAGAAGACTGATAGAGGCCATTAGACGAGGCGAAGTAGAGTATCATTTCGTCGAGATAATGGCTTGCCCAGGCGGCTGCGCCGGTGGCGGCGGACAGCCTATATGGGACGGTAAGGAGCTTGCTGAGAAAAGGGCTGAGGTCCTCTATGGCTTGGATCAGATCAGCAACCTGAGATTCTCCCATGAGAACCCATCGATCACAAAGGTTTATGATGAATTCTTTGGAAGTCCTCTTTCCCACAAATCACATGAGCTCTTACACACTGACCATCATGCCTGGGAGCTTGATCCCACCAAGAAGTAATCCAATGAGCCTCGGTCCACGACCGGGGCTTTTGTGATATAATAAACATATATTATTTGACTGGAGTGTATAAATTATGAAGAGATTTTTAAGCCTTATGCTTGTACTGTTATTGTCAGCTGGCCTTATTACAGGATGTGCTGCTCCATCCACTCCCCCTCCCGCTCCTGAGGAGCCACCGGTAAGTGAGGGGCCTGACGCACCTGAGCCTGTTGAAGAGCCTGCGGAGAGTATAAATATCAGATTCGCATTTATGGAGGGTGTTACTGCCCTTACTGCCGGTAAGATGATGAAGGAGGATACTCAGGTTGACTCTGCCTTCCAAATCCAGTATGACCTTTTAAGATCCACCGATCTTCTGACATCATCCATTATGAATGGCGAGGCTGACATTGCAATGATCCCCTCTACTCTCGCTGCATCTGCATACAATAAGAATTTGGGATATACTGTAGCCGGTACCTCCACATGGGGAAATCTTTACCTTATTGGAACTGAGGATGCGCCGTTTTTGGGGGCGCTTGTTGGCAGAGAGATCACTACCTTTGGAAAGGGACTTACACCTGATCTCATATTCAGGATGCTGCTGCTTAAGGATGCCATCGAGCCTGATTCAGATCTGACTCTGAACTATCTTGCAACTGCAGCTGAAGTAGGACCATATCTATTGAGTGGAAAGGCGACCTTTGCAATTTTGCCCGAGCCTGCTGTTTCAGGAGTTATTGCAAAGTCTGAAGGCAAGGTAAAGATTTTATTTGATCTTAACTCCCTCTGGGCTGAATATATGCAGGTTGAAAAGGGATATCCTCAGGCAAGCCTTGTAATAAAGACAAGCCTTATCGAGGAACACCCTGAGTTTGTGGAGAGCTTCCTTGCGGCCTATGAGGAAAGCATCCAGTGGGCTATGGAGAACCCCGGAGAGCTTGGATCAGTTTCTGAGGAATTAGAGCTTGGGCTTGCTAAAGAAGCTGTAGTTTCGGGTATCAAGAGAATGAACATAGGCAGCTTCCCGATTGAGGATTCTAAGGCGGAGTATGAGGCATATTACAGGGCTATAATGGATTTTGCCCCTGACTTTATTGGAGGAAAGCTCCCGGATGAAGGATTATATTACAGGTAAAAGGGGTTTAAGAGCAGCTGCCTGGGTCACCCTGATGGGTGGTTGGGTCCTCCTTTCCCTCCTTGTGGACAATGAGGTCATTGTTCCTGGGGTTGGGTCTACCCTGTTGCGCCTTTTGTTAATAGTCTCAGGCAGGGATTTCTTGAATATCGTGGGCTATACCTTCTTAAGGTGCATTGCAGGCTTTTTGGCATCGCTTCTTATTGCCGTAGCCCTTGGGGCTCTTTCGAGATGGAGTGTATTTCTCAGAGAGCTTATGGAGCCTGTGCTTTCATTCTTAAGCTCGGTGCCCATTATGGCGATAATAATCCTTGCCCTTATATGGCTTGACAGCCAGCTGGTGCCTGTATTCGTAGGCTTTGTCATGGTGTTTCCAATCCTTTATGAGACTGTGTACAACTCTATCGTAAATGTTGATGGGGACCTAATAGAAATGGCTCATATATTTGGGGTGGATCGAAGGACTATGGCAATAGATATCTACCTCCCCTCCATCCTTGCAGGGATAGGCCGTGTCAGCTCCTCTACCCTTGGCACCTCCCTTAAGATGGTCGTTGCAGGCGAGGTTCTTGCTCAGCCTAAATTTGCCGTTGGAACAAGGCTTATGCTTGAAAAGACCTATCTCAATACTGACGGAGTGTTCGCATGGATAATAGTTATTCTCCTTATGTCCTGGGTGCTGAAGCTATCTATGGATCGGATAAAGGCGGCCTGGGAAAATAAGGGATGGATGTGATCAGTATGTATGCTGTAAGGAATATATCAAAAAGCTACAATGAGCTTAAGGTGCTTGATGATATTACAATTGAATTTGAGGAATTCAAGACCACGGCTATCCTTGGTCCTTCCGGTTGCGGAAAGACGACGCTGCTTAACATAGTGTCTGGATTGGATCAGCCTGATTCCGGTGAGGTCGAGGGATTTCTGTATGAAAAGATTTCCTTTGTGTTCCAGGAGGATCGGCTGATCCCCTGGAGGACCGTAGGTGATAATATCCGCTTTGTGCTTAAAGGAAAGATGGATAAAGAGAAGATGGAATGGACTGTCAATAGGTATCTGGAACAGGTTGGACTTAAGGAATACATTAACTATTACCCTAAAAAACTTTCAGGGGGGATGAAGCAGCGTATAGGCATGCTTAGGGCCTTTGCCTACCCTTCGGATATGCTTCTTATGGATGAGCCCTTCCGTTCGCTTGATATTGCAAATAAAAGGGCTTCAATGGATTTTCTCAAGGAACTAATTGCGTGTGAAATGAGGACATGTATACTTGTCACTCACGACCTTGATGAAGCCGTTGAGCTTGGAGACAGGATAGTGATCCTTTCTGACAAGCCAACTAAGGTGAAGAAGGTAATCACAAATATGTACCGGGTCGATGGTACGGAGGAAAGCAGGGTCAAGGCAAGAAAATTGATCGAAAATGAGATACTGAGCGTTCGCTGCGAAGTTAAGGAATCTCAAAAGTAAGTAAAGTTGGAACGTTGGAATGTAGGAAAGTTGGAAAGGTGGAAAGGAGCAAGGGACTGGGGAAAGAAAGTTTAAATTGACAATTGACAGTTGACAATTAAAGAATCCTGTCATTCCGAGCGAAGTCGAGGAATCTCTTGAGGGACTGGGGACTATGAACTTGGGAAAAGTAGATAGTAGATAGTAGGTGTAGTAGATAGCAAAAGAAAAAATATCAAAAGACGGGGATCCCTCCACTTCGGTCGGGATGACACATTAATCTAGTAAATTAAAAGATCCTTCGCAATCGCTCAGGGTGACAGATAAGATTTTTGTCATCCTGAACCAATGTGAAGGATCTGGTTTTTATTGTCAATCGTCAATTGTCAATTATTGGTATTATATCGCCGTCCAGCCGCCGTCTACTGCAAGGTACTGACCGGTAGTGTAGCTTGATGCATCTGAAGCGAAGTATACTATTGCTCCGTCAAGCTCTCCTCTTTTACCTATTCTACCCATTGGGCAGTAGGTCTTTACAACCTGCGCAAAACCTTCGTTCCCAACAATTCCTGCAGTCATTTCGCTTTCAAAATATGCAGGTCCTATTGTGTTTACTGTAATGTTGTACTTAGCCCACTCATTTGCAAGAGCCTTGCTAAGCTGCATTACTGCACCTTTTGAAGCAGCATAGGCTGAAATAGGAAGTCCTGCCATAGCTACTACACTGTGGATCGAGCCAATGTTTATGATCTTGCCATATTTTTGCTCGACCATCAGCTTTCCTACTTCTCTTGCTGTGAAGTAAACTGCATTCAGGTTGATGTCTATGGTCTTGTTCCAGGTTTCGTCTGATTGAGTCTCAGCCGGCTCACCTGCCCCTATTCCTGCATTGTTTACAAGAATGTCTATCTTGCCGAAATGCTCTTTGACCTTAGCAACTGCTTCCCTTATCTGAGCGTTGTCTGTCACGTCGCATTGAATTGCAAGTGCCTTAACGCCAAGTTTTTCAATGTCTTTCTTTACTTCATCCAGTTTCTCGACTCTTCTTGCCAAAAGAGCTACATCTGCTCCCTGTCTTGCCAATGCTGTCGCAAATTGTACGCCTAATCCTGATGATGCACCTGTTACCAATGCTACCTTGCCTTTAAGATCGAATAAATCGCTCATTAAATCACTCCTTTTAGGTTGTGGTTATTCTACCGTTCTTGCTATTTATACCCAAACGGATTCAGATGTATCAACAGATTGCGACTTTGTCGCTAGAGGCGATTAGCATTATGCAGCAGGCGCTTGTAAGGGTGGTCTTTGACCGCCAGAAAGCGATGGATCGGTATCAATCGTCAATTGTCAATTATTCTTAACGCTTAACGCTTATTCTACGACATTCTCCTTCTTCTTACAGCTCCTGCCTGGAATTTTTTCTGACCCAGGATCAACAGCATAACAAGGAATAGTCCGACTATTGTTATTGCAAGAGTTGTGATTATTGTTTCATATTGATTGTTATAGCCTGACGGCAGTGCATGCTTCATTAGGATCCCAAAGTATCCCCACATAGGGACGAAGCTGAAAGCAAGGTCCATGTTTATGATGGCTATTATGCTTGTAAATATCGCACCAATAATAGCCACATACCTTACCCAGTCTACCTCAGGTATCCCGAAGAACCCAAAATTCAGGCTTACAAGCATTACTACTGTGTTCGCTACAAGTGCTACTGTTATCCATCCAAAATAGATGCTGAATGGAAGCTTAAGATATATGTATTGAAGTCTTGTCAGCTTATTTCTTTTTATATTTAATACTATCATGAACAACACAATCCATAATCCTACCATAAATATCTCAGAAAGAACCATCATGTCATAATGCCATGCGAACAACCAGGCAATATTAAGAACCGAGGAAATGGTAAACAATATTGCTGTTCCATCGAGTATCTGTGGATCGCTTAGAGAATCAATGGCCTTTATTATGTTGAGACTATACAATACGTATACTAATAGCATGAAATATATGAATCCCCAGATCGAGAAAGTCCATCCTGCTGGCGTAAACATATTTGGATACAGCTTATCTGTTATATCTGCCGTATATAGCCCATTCAACGGAAGAGCATTGGCCATATAATTGGTTAATATCATAAATAAATAGGATATCGCTGCCACTATGCTTAGTGTTTTGTTGTTATCATTCCTTGCTGCCATCTGTTTTCCCCCTGGTCTGGTTTGATTAATTATACTACTTACTTTAGCTAAAAATATTGAATTTGTCAAACAAACAAAGCCCCGACACAAGGAAAGCGGGGCTTTGTTCTAATGGTGATGCATTTATTAGGGTTTTACTGTTGGCTGTTAGTTGTTGCCATTACCTTTACCGTTGCCACCCTTATTGCCTGGGTTGCTTTCAGGTTTGTTGTCATTCATTTCTTGGTCCTCTTCAGTATCTTGTTCAATATTTCTATTTTGTGTTTCTACTTCTTCCTGTTTCTTTAGTTGTCCAGGTGCGGTTTCTTTGCCCCTGGATTCAGTGAATATTTTCATTAATTCTTCTGGTTTTTCTTTAGCTAGTACTATAAGAGCTTCTTCTAGGCTTTGGCCTCTTTCAACAGTTAATGCATAGTCTTTCTCTAAGTCAACCACTTTTTCATCATCAGCTAACAGCAGTTTATTGACAATATTCAGCTTACCAGGAGCAATGCCTTCTTCTTTGGCTTCTCTTACTATTTCATTTGTTATAGCATCAATGTTTCCAGGGCCTTTTTCATAGCCTTTCTCTACTTCATCATTTGTTGAATTCTCTTCTCTTACTCTGTCCTTATCTCCTTCGCCTTCATCTTCAGCCATACGCTCTCTGATTCTGTTGATAAACTCCTCTGTATTTTCCTGATTACGAGATGATGCGGTAATATATAGATTTTCATAGTCTTCATCTATTTTCAACGCAAATCCTCTAATAGCTTCTTCAATTTCTTTCCCTTTAAGGTCTTCAAGGCTTCCATACAAGTCATCAAATTCTTCATCTTCATCATCATCGTCATAATATACATCTACCACTTTACCGTCTTTATTTACTTTGAATAAAACTTCAAAATCTCCATCATCTTCTACATAAACATCAAAGCTCGGTGCTGCATTTACATAAGTCCCGGTTCCAACCATCGCAAATATAAGTAGAGCTGCAACCAGTGTACCCCACTTTTTGTTGAATAATGGCTTCTTATCCTTCATTCTGATAACATCTCCTACTTTATAGTCTTCATCCTTTATCTTAACTACTGTACCATCATCTTTTAGCACTGCTGCATAGCCGTTTTTCACTTCAAGTATTACTGCTTTCATAACTACCTCCCCTCCTGCCTTACATATTCATTTAGCCACGGATAATCTCCGGCCAGTATTTCTACCACTGCTATTATATATTTACGATGTCTTTCGAGAATTTTTCGGGGTACCCCTGAATTATTTTCAATAATTTTTATTGGCAGCTGATTGCTTTCTTTCATTTGATTTATAATCAAAGGATTCTCAATGATCCAGTTTATCGCCTTCCGGCAAGCATCCCTCGTTTTTTGTGCCTTTGGAGACGCATCTGCCAGATCCATGAAAGATATGCCGTACAGTCTAAGATCCTCTTCAAGTGCCCGGATCTCCAGCTTTATCTCATCAGATTCTCTTGATGTGTCCGGCTCATTTTCTATATCTTCAACATGGATAACTTCATTATTTCGACTATTTATCCTGAACCAGTCTATCAGTCTGCGTCTTATCAACAGCTCTGCAAAGGCCATGAAGCTGCCTTTCTCGAGGTCGTATTTTTCTACAGCCTCCACAAATGCAGACAGAGCAATCGACCATTCGTCGTCGCTCCTCGTTATATAGTGCTTTGAGGTTCTTGAAGCTGCTTTGATAATGAATCCCTCCTGAGATTTTACGAAATCCTCAAGGGCTGTTTCATCATCCTTAACTTGAACTACCATGTTGTCGATCTCCCGCATGTAAAACACCTCTGGCTTGGTTATAACATTATTCTACCACCGCTTTGATCAAATATGCAAAATACCATTAAAAAAAGGCCTCGAAGGCCTTTTACCTGACTGCTGCTATTATCGATATCTCAACAAGAATGGATTCATCTGCCAGCTTTGCTTCTACACATGCTCTTGCTGGCTCATGCCCCTCTACTACCCATGCATCCCAAATCTGGTTCATTGCATCGTAATCTTTTATGTTTTTGAGGTATATGGTAGCTGACAAAATATGCTCCTTATCTAAGCCATGGCTTTTAAGCAGCTCATCGATCTGCTTCAGTACGACCTGAGTCTGGAATTTAACATCGATGATCTCCTCATCACAGGTCTGCCCGCACAGATATAATACATTATTATGTACTACAGCACTGGAGTATCTTCCGTTGCTCCCAAATCTTTTTATATCCATGATACATCCCTCCCATTCTTATGTTATTAGTTTACCAGTTTATTGGGCCTTAGACAATACTTACAAATTTAATCGAACCTTCGAATTGTTACAAAAAAGAAAGACCCGGGTTTCCCCGGGAGAAAATTTTATACTGCAGCATCGTCATTGACGACAAGTACTGGGCAATGTGCTTCTGATACTACTCTTTGAGAAACCGACCCTACAAAGAATCTTTTTATCCTTGAATAGCCCCTTCTGCCGATTACTATAAGGTCTGCTCCCATTTCTTCAGCAGCATCTGCAATTTCTTCTGAAGGAGTTCCCACTGCTATCCTCTTTTCAGTCTTGATTCCAGTCAAGTCCAGTTTTTCGACAAATTCATCCAGTATCTTCGTCTGATGTTTTTGAAGCTCTTCTGTCAGCATATCCTGGTTGTAGACACCACCATATCCGCTGCTGCCTGTCCCGATTATCTCAGGCCTTCTGGCAACCGTCATAAATATCAGCTCACTGCCATACTTTTTAGCTATATCGATCGCCATATCTGCAGCTTTCCGGGATGTTGGGGAGCCGTCGATCGGTACGAGTATCCTGTCCATAAGCTACCTCCTCTCATTAAATTCCCTTGTATCTTCTTTTTATATATACCCAAATGGTAATAGTTTTGTGAAAATCCGAAAAATTTGTGATAAAATTATATGGACTAATAGGAGATCGATAGAATGTTAAAGAATAATTACCACAAAGTAATAAACACACATAATAGGAAGCTTCAAATAATCGCTTCTTGAGCTGCAGCTTGAGGCTAAGCAGGCCGAGGCGTCAGAAATGGATTCATATAAAGGGCATTGATATTACTCCTCATGGTGATACTGTGATAAGGGCTGAAGATTATCTGGTAGTATTGACCAATGTAAAAGATGAACCAAGAGTCAGAGAGTTGATGGCTGAGCTTACTGAAAGCTGATTAGGGAGGTGGATGATATGAGAATTGAATATCATGAATTTTACAGCTCCAGTCTTAACAGGATGATGCCTTTTAAGAGCTACGGGCATGGAGGTAAGCCCATTATTGTTTTCCCGTCATCGGGAGGCAGCTTTTACGAATATGAGGATTTTGGAATGATAGAGGCATGCAGCAGTCTTATTGAGGAGGGTGTCGTAAGATTCTATACTCCTGACAGTGTAGATCAGGAAAGCTGGCTCAATAAGGGTAAGTGGCCTGGTGATATGGCAAGAATGCATAATGCTTATGATCATTACATAGTCAATGAACTGGTCCCCTTTATATGGGCTCACAGTGGCTGGCAGGGAGGTTTTATGACTACAGGCTGCAGCATGGGAGGCTATCATAGTGCAAACTTCTATTTCAGGCATCCTGACGTGTTTGATTCGGTTATAGCGCTTAGCGGGTTATATGATGCAAGGTTCTTTGTAGGGAATAACCTGTCCGACCCCGATGTTTACTTTAATTCACCGGTGGATTATCTTTCAAATCTTAACGACCTCAAATATCTTGAGGCTTATAGACACGGAAACATAATTATCTGTACCGGGCTTGGAAAATGGGAGGAGGATACCATAAGGGACACCAGGCTATTAAAGGATATCCTCGACAGCAAAGGAGTACCTGCATGGATCGATTTCTGGGGGTATGACGTGGACCATGACTGGACATGGTGGAGAGTTCAGATGCCGTATTTCCTTAATAGCCTTAGGGCTCAGGGAAAGTTGTAATATAAAAATGCTGTCATAGGTTGTAGTTGGCTGAACCAGGGTGACCTGAAGCAGCAGTTTCTGGGTCGAGGCTGGATAGCTTGACGGAAGGAATCCGTATCTTGTTTCATTAGGATTTATATAGACCTTTGTTAATTATTTAATTTGGTGCAGAGATCTGTCATGATATTTGACATTAAAAAACAGGATGAGAATTTATCCCATCCTGCTAAGTGATATGAATTAGATAGTCTTATCAAGAGCCTGCTTAAGGTCTGCTATTATGTCATCGGCATGCTCGAGGCCTATGGAAAGTCTTACAAGACCTTCTGAAATACCAGCTTCTACTCTTTCTTCAGGTGTATATGGTGAGTGGGTCATTGATGCCGGATGCTGGATAAGCGTCTCAGTATCTCCAAGGCTTACTGCCAGAGTGCAAAGCTCAACGGAGTTCATAAGAGTCTTTCCTGCTTCGAAACCGCCCTTAAGTTCGAAGGCGATCATTGCTCCAGGAAGCATCATTTGCTTTTTAGCCAGTTCATACTGCGGGAAGCTCTTAAGTCCAGGGTAAAGGACCTTATCAACTGCAGGATGAGCTTCCAGGAACTCAGCTACAGCCTGTGCATTTGAGCAGTGCTTTTCCATTCTAAGGTCAAGCGTCTTCATTCCCCTGTTTATAAGCCAAGCATCGAATGGGCTCATTGAAGCTCCGGTCATATCTTTTACGCCAAACAGTCTTACCTGGTCGATGAATTCCTTCTTACCTACTGCAAAGCCTGCAATAACGTCTCCGTGGCCGTTAAGATATTTAGTAGCTGAGTGAACAACTACATCGCATCCAAGGTCAAGCGGTCTTTGAAGGTAAGGTGTGCAGTATGTGTTGTCTACAACTACGATACAGCCCTCGACCTCATGAGCGATCTTAGCGATCTCAGCAAGGTCTGAGATATTCATATTAGGGTTTGCAGGGCTCTCAAGGTAAACAAGCTTTGTATTAGGCTTCATTGCCTTTCTTACATTCTCAGGATCTGATGTGTCAACAAAGTCTACCTCGACATTGAATTTTGAGATCCCGTGGTTAAGGAATGCGAAGGTACATCCGTAAAGAGTCTTGGCTGCTACTATGTGGTCTCCGCCGCCAACCTGTGTCCATATGACAGAGGTAATAGCTCCCATGCCTGAAGACATAACTATAGCTGCTTCAGCATTCTCAAGGTTTGCAAGCTTCTCTTCAACCTGAGTGCAGGTTGGGTTTCCAAGTCTTGAGTATATGTATCCCTCTTCCTCCCCTGCAAATCTTCTGCCACCTTGCTCGGCTGAATCGAAGATGAATGTTGATGTTTGGTAGATAGGTGTTGCCAATGCTCCAAACTCGTTCTTTTGGTATCCTGCGTGTACTGCTCTTGTTGAGAAATTCATTTTGCTCATTTTTTCCTTGTTCATTTGAATCCTCCCTTTAGATAGTGAATAGTTAACAGTGAATAGTGAATAGATAAATACAAAAGCTGATAATGGGGGAAAACGTTTTACAGTCCCATAAAGTATGACTGCTTTATAACAATATTAAACCACATTAATCAAAAATCTTCAACTGGCAAATAAATACCCGGAACCGATATATTTCGATTCCGGGCTTAATTTCAATGTTATTTCGCGTTTTGGAGTGCCAGGGCTACAGCTTCCTTGATTGCCATTGAAGTGTAGGTCGCTCCAGATACTCCATCTACCTCAGGTGAGTTGGCTTCCACTATGGCAGCTGGAACTCCAGCTATAGCAGGATCTGAAATACCTTCTGTCTCCTCATGGGCGATGACCTTAACACTTGCTATCTTTCCGTCAACTACCTCAACGGATACCTTTAGACCCGGGTGCATTCCTGCATCACTTGAGCCTTCATAGACCCCGTCGACATATACTGTAGGTGCTACTGCTCCCTCAAGTGCAAGAGTAACCGCTTCTTTTATGGCCATAGATGTATAGGTTGCTCCTGATACTACGTCAACACTTGGAGTGTTGGCTGCTACGATTGCCTGAGGCATCCCAGAGATTGCCGGATCACTGATCCCCGGTGTCTCGTCATGAGCTATAACCTTAACAGCAGCTATTTTACCACCTGCTATCTCAACTGAAACCTTAAGGCCAGGGTGCATCCCTGCATCGCTTGAGCCTTCATAAACTCCGTCGACATATACCCTGTCAGCCGGTATGATCTCTTCTGCTGGCTCCTCTGCCGGCTCTTCCGCTCCAACAGGCTCAGATGCCAATGCATTTTGAACTGCTTCTATGATCGCTGTAGAAGTATAGGTAGCTCCTGATACGACGTCAACTGCCGGTGAGCCTGACTCAACTATTGCTGCAGGTACACCAGATATTGCAGGATCGCTTATTCCCGGAGTCTCTTCGTGAGCGATCACCTTTACTTCTGAGATCCTGCCATCTGTTACCACTACTGAAACCTTCAGGCCAGGGTGCATTCCTGCGTCGCTTGAGCCTTCATAGGTTCCGTCAGCATATGTAACTGGCACCTTGTATCCCGGTTCTGCTGCAAGGGCGTTTGCAACTGCTTCCTTGATAGCATTTGAAGTCATAGTTGCCCCTGACACTGCATCTATTTCTGTTGATTGAGCTGCGATTATGTTTGCGGGCATCTCTGCTATTGCCGGATCACTTATCCCTGGAGTCTCGCCATGTGAAAGAACCTTGACATCAGTTATCTGCTCACCCGCCACCACTACCTCTACTATTAGGCCGGGATGCATTCCTGCATCACTTAATCCCTGATATGTACCGTCTGCAAGTCCTGCTGCCATCCCCTTACCCATCATGGAATTTCCTGCGAACAATACTAAAGCTGAAATCACGATCATTATTATTGCACTGACTGCTCTGCTTTTTGGCATATCCACTTCTCCCTTTCGTAATGCTTGTATTTTTATGGGCTTCGGGTGTTGATCCCTCTACCGATGGTAATATTGATAATAGTCTAACCGATAAATATATTATCAAAAATACACCCCTTCTACAATAGAAAACGAGAAATTAAATATGGATAAAATGTTACAAAATGGAGGTTTATGGGCTTATGTCATTAATGCTGGATGAATTTAATCGATTACTGGGACAATAATAACCTGTCATCAGATAACTCATTACCTTTTGATCTTTTGTAGAATTTCATCAGTTTTTCGAGAGAAAACTCCTTTCTTTCCTCTTTAGTACATGAAAAAGCACCCTTTGCCACTCTTCCATAAGCCAGTGACAGGTTCTCAAGCATTGACAGCGAAGGAGCCGTGCCCAGGAAGAATACTTTAATACTGCTCTTCCCACCCATATAAGATCAGCCGATCCTTCCTGAAGAAGTTTTCCAACGGCAGTTGGGGCAGAGAAAACCCAGAGAAGACAAATGTCAGCTCTGGGTCATTGAAGTTAATGCAGAAGCTTTATCGATTTACAGTTTTGTTTCCGATTCTGTAGAAGTGTAATCCCAATTCCTTGAGTCCAGGTCCTTTATTGCCTCGACTACGGCATCTACCAGGACCTTTGTCATTTTTTCACCCTTTTCCGGAGTTGCCTTAGTTGCATCACCGGTTTGAGCAGTATTTGTTATCTCTGCAAAATCCCATTTCATTTCAACATACTTCGGAAGCTTGTCCGGGATCACACAGGTTGCGAGTTCCTTCTCGCACCATTCAGGGAACATGTAGTATGCGATCGAGGACTCGCCTTCACCAGCATGCCCAAGCCCGTTCCAAACCTCGAAGGTCCCCTCAGGCAGCAGGTCTCCTGCTGTTACCCACCATGCAGGCAGCGCTGCTATCCTTGCCTGGGGATACTTTTCTTTTATTTTCCTTGAAGCGATCTCCATGGGGGCGATGTTTCCGTCGTGGCCATTCATCAGGAATATCCTGTTCACGCCATTCCTTAGAACAGACTCGATTATGTCATAAATAACCTGTGTGACAGTATCATATCCAAGGGATATTGTGAATGGAAAGGTGTCATAGTGTGCACTGTACCCTACTGTTACGGGAGGAAGTACAAGCAGCCCATCTACCTTGTCTGCAATCATGCAGGAAAGCTTGTACGAAACTATGGTGTCAGTTCCCTCGGCAAGGTGCTTTCCATGGGCCTCGCATGATCCAATGGCAAGTATCGCCTTGTTATAGCCTCCTTCTTTAACCTGATTAGCTGTAAGCTTTAATAGTTCGTGATTAGCCATTAAGTGACCATCTCCTTTTTATTGCTTTTAATTGATTGTATTAGTTGGACATGCTGACTTCCTTCTGGAATACGAATTTACCGCCTTCAACTTTATTTATGGTTACTGATTTGTTTGGTACATGACTTCCGTCCTCATAGGTTATTACTCCTGTGACCACTTCAAGTCCTTTTGTTTGAGCGATTGCATCTCTTATTGCTGTTGGATCGGTTACATCTGTTGCTCTACCCAAAGCATCGGCTATTAGATACATTGCATCGTAGCCAAGGGCTGCAAATGCATTTTCAGGTGCTCTTCCATATGCATCGTTATATGCCTTAACGAAGTTTTGTACTTTCTCGTCTGTGTTCTCCAATGAAGTATGGGTTGCAACATAAGTATCCTCTGCAGCCGGACCAGCTACTTCAATTAGCAGTGGAGTGTCGAAACCGTCACCGCTTATTACAGGAAGTGTTACGCCCTTATCTCTGAATTGCTTTACTACAACACCTGCATCGTCGGGAACGCCTGATATGAATAGTATTTCTGCTCCGTTTTGATTAGCAAGGAATCTGTCGATTTGAGCTGAAAAATCCGGATCCTTATTCATATAGTTGTCCTTAAGTACGATCTCCCCACCCTTTTCAACAAATCTCTCTTCAAAGAAGAATGCAAGGGTCTTTGTGAACTCCATGGATTGGTCGATCAGCATATATGCCTTTGTTACTCCCAGCTCATCGATTGCATACTCTGCAGCTGCATATGCCTGGATGTCGTCGCCAAATGGAGCCAGGAATGCGAAATCTCCTACCTGGTCAGGCAGTGTCGGGAGAGTTGCCCCTGATGTAATGAACGGGATACCTTTCTCCTGGGCTACGTTTCCTGCTGCCAGTGCGTAGTTGGAATCTGACAAGCCTGAGATTACAACGCATTTGTCAACATCGATCATCTTCTTTACGTTACTTGCAACGGTTGTTTGCTCTGTTTTTCCATCATAGGATACTACGTTGATCATCTTGCCGTTTATCCCTCCGGCAGCATTTATTTCATCTGCTGCCAGCTTGAAGCCGTTGTACGAAGGCTCATCAATAGATGCCTGTCCGCCAGTGAGGTTGAATATGGCACCTACGTTTATTGTCTCTGCCCCGGCTTCCTCTTTTGTACCACAGCCAGCTATTGATAGTACCATTGTCAATATTATCAAAATGGAGACTGCTCTTTTAGTCATTTTGCTTTTCACTTCTACTCCCCCTTCTTTTTTCTTTTTTTATTTGAGATCCAGACACTTATTCGTGTCGGAATACTGCCAATACTTTTTATGCTGCCCTTTAGAGATTCCATGAATATCCTGTATTCACTTTTGTCAAATACGCTTTTGTATGTTTTAAGCGAGAATATGCTTTCAGTTATTATCTCGCTATATCCCATGATTCCCTGCCTTCTGAAGATAATTAGAACAATCAGAAACGACGAAAGAATGATGTTTGATATTCCATATAGCTCAGGTAGTCTCGTTCCGAATATCCTTAGTCCGTTCTCCAGCGGAGCCAGGAATTCCGGGATATACGTCATCAGGATAGACCCCACAACTGATCCGCTAAGGGATGACATCCCCCCAATTATGGAGGTTTGTACTATTTTAAAGCTGTAGTCGATGTAAAAAAACTTTCCGGATATTACACTTTGCATATGTCCCCAGAGGCCGCCTCCAACTCCTGCAATAAATGCGCTTATGCAAAAGGCTGACAGCTTTTTGGTGGTAAGATTTACACCCAAGGTCTGCGCCGCTACGTAATCATCCCTCATGGCTATTAGTCCTCTTCCGTATGCGCTGTTTATAAGTCTGTGAAGAAGGTATAAAACCAGGATCACGATTGTAAAAATGATCCAGGTAGATGCATACGGCGGAAGACCAGTCACTCCCCTCGCCCCGTTTGTAAGCTGGTCCTCGTTGTCCAATACCGCCCTTACAATTACAATCAGTCCGATAGTGGCTACTGAGAGATAATGCCCCTTGAACCTCAATACAGGAAACCCTATAAGTATTGCAACTATTGCTGCGAATATACCTCCTGCAAGAAGTGCCAAAGGAAATGGTAGAACCAGGTTCATAAGCCATTCGGGAAGTCCAGGCATGTAGGTTGCCTTTTGTGCTGCATTCAGGGTCAGAGTTGCAGACGTATAGGCCCCTATAGCCATGAAGGCTGCATGTCCCATTGAAAACATCCCTGAGAAGCCGTTTACAAGGTTCAGGCTTGCAACCAGGATT
The DNA here is from genome assembly GCF_004101785.1 of Gudongella oleilytica. Lineage (NCBI taxonomy): Bacteria > Bacillati > Bacillota > Tissierellia > Tissierellales > Tissierellaceae > Gudongella > Gudongella oleilytica. The sequence goes on along the minus strand of NZ_CP035130.1, from coordinate 652,030 downwards.
ATGTTGATGCCAACCAGATTGATAAGCCCTGCGTAATATCCTCCACTGTCAAGACCTGCGTAAATGATTACTGCCAACGGAATAAGCACGAACAGGATGAGGCGGAATATATTGCTGTCTTTTAGCTTCATCAGCTTCGCCCCCCTTCGTTGGAGCCAAGTATTCCATTTGGCTTTATCAGGAGGACCAGGATGAGAACAAGGAAAACAAAGGCATCTCTGTAGGGAGTTATCTCTGTCGGCATCAAGCCTGCAAAGAGCATTTCAATGATTCCAAGAATGAACCCTCCCAAAACGGCTCCTCCAAGACTTCCGATCCCTCCCAAAACCGCTGCACAGAATGCTTTAAGTCCGGGTACAAAGCCCATCAGGGGATCTATTGTCTTGTATTCGCCTGCAAGCATCAGGCCTGAAAGAGCTGCCAATGCCGAGCCTATTGCAAAGGCGATGACGATTATTGTCGTTACGTTGATCCCCATCAGCCTTGCTGCGTTCATGTTGTCAGAGCATGCTCTCATAGCCATTCCAACTCTTGTATTCTTTATCATGTAGGACAGGGCAATAAGTATTACAAAAACTGCCACAAAGGTTATGATATTCATCGTCGATAATCTCACTGTCCCGAATGTATGAAGCTTTGACAGATAGTCCGGGAGGTGGAATGCGACTCTTTGAGGTGAAAAAACCATCACAATGATGTTTTGAATAAGTATCGAAACAGCCAATGACGATATAAGTGTAGTTTCCTCTCCGGAGCTTCTTAATGGCCTGTATGCCACCCTTTCTGCAGTTAGCCCGACTATTATTGAGAGAGCAACAGAAATGATTATGGTCAGCCACAATGGCATTCCATAGGTCGTGAAAAGGACCAGTATGGTATAGACCCCTACGGTCATTATGTCTCCGTGAGCAAAATTGATCAGCCTGAGTATCCCGTAAACCATTGAGTAACCAATGGCAACCATGGCGTATACGCTGCCAAGCTTTATGCCGTTGAACAGCTGACTTAGAAAATATCCAAAATCAGGCATCGTATTCACCTCCCAGGTAGGCTTTCTTGATCCCGGGGTCCTCAATTAGCTCCCTGCTCCATCCAGTTATCTTAATTACTCCAGTTTCAAGGATATATGTCCGGTCGGATATCTCAAGAGCATCATAAGCATTTTGCTCCACGAGAAGCATTGTGATCCCGTCCTTTTTAAGTTGTCTAAGTACATCAAATACATTTTGAGTCATCAGTGGAGAAAGTCCCATTGAAGGCTCATCCAGGAGTAAAAGCCTTGGAGCCCCCATAAGCGCCCTCCCTATTGCGAGCATTTGCTGCTCCCCTCCGGAAAGAGTACCTGCGGTTTGCTTTAGTCTCTCCTTAAGGATTGGAAAAAGCGTCAGTACCCTTTCAAAATTCCTTTCAACCTTCTCTTTATCCTTTTGCAGGAATGCTCCGAGCTTTAGATTTTCCTCTATGGTCATTTTCGTAAATATCTGTCTGCCCTCCGGTACTTGTATAATCCCTCTTTGGACTATGACATGACTGTCGACACGAGTTATATCCTCGCTATCCATGGTGATTTTACCGGATTCTGCTTTCAAAAGTCCTGATATGGTCTTTAATATGGTGCTTTTCCCAGCTCCGTTTGCTCCTATCATTGCAACGATCTCGCCGTCATTTATGTCCAGCGAAACGTTGTGGACCACTCTTATGGAATCGTATTTTACGCAAAGGTTCTCAATCTTAAGCATGCTCTCTCGCCCTCCCCAGGAATGCCTCGATAACCTTCGGGTCATTCCTGATCTCTTCAGGCAAGCCCTTGGAAATTACCTCGCCAAAGGCCATGGCGTAGATATAGTCACATAATCCCATGACTACCTTCATGTCATGCTCTATCAATACGATCGTAAGGTTGAACTGCTTACGGATATTTCTCAAGATATGTATCAATTCAGCACTTTCATGGGGGTTCATACCGGCTGCCGGTTCATCCAGCAGCAACAGCTTAGGCGATGCAGCCAATATTCTGGCTATTTCAAGTTTTCTTTGAGCTCCATAGGGCAGTGAGCCGGATACGTGCTGAGACATTTGATCTATTCCCATGATCTTAAGCATATCCATTGCCTTTTCATACAACTCTCTCTCTTCATTTTTAAAAGCCGGAAGCTGAAGAATAGCCTGAACATTATTGTAGTTTCTATGGATCTGTGCTCCAATAACGACATTCTCAATGACAGTCATTTTCTTAAAAAGCCTTAGATTCTGATAGGTCCTCAGTATTCCGAGCCTAGCTATCTTATGGGGCTTCATGCCTGTTATGTCGTTGCCCATATAAAAAATATTTCCGGAGGTAGGCTTTAATACTCCTGAAAGCATGTTTATTACAGTGGTTTTCCCTGCACCGTTTGTGCCTATCAAACCATATATCTTGTTCTCTTCAATCGTTGAATCAAAACCCTTTACTGCTCTTAGTCCCTTGAAATGCATCTCTAGAGCTTTGGTCTCAAGTAAAATGCTCATGTCTCTACTCCTTTGATTTTATGTATTTACTGCGCTTTATTATCGCATTAGTTTATTAATAATTCGATATTATATCACTTCTCAATAATGTTGTAAATTAATGCTAAAGCATAATTTATTCAGGGTATCGTGCTCACTTAAAAAAATATTTTCATCCAGGGCATAGAAAAAGCACTCTTTCCAGAGTGCAGTTCATTTTATCCGATCCTATTGTTTTAGCATCAGCTTTATTTTCAATATATCAGATGATCCAGGCCTATAGCCTTAACATCCTCAAGATTTACGGCTCCTGAGTCAATAAGGTATTTCATCAGCACGGGTCCGTTCTTTATTGATCTTTGCAGCGCCATGTGGGATATTATTGCAATATCGCCTCTATAGAATGCTTTGTTATTGTCTGCGTAATCATCTGATGTCAGCTCGAGCTCCCTTGTCAGAGGTGTTGGGTCATCCCATCTGAAATCCCCTTCAGAATCATTATAGCCCAGAGCTCTTAAGGCAAATGTCAGGTATTGGTAGGTTGTCACCAGGTCATTGGCACCAAATTTATCGGTGCTTACACCCTTGGTCAAGCCGTTCGCGAATGCATAGCCCACATAGGGCTCTGCCCATTGGTCGACGTCAGTAAACGGATGTTCCCAGGTCTTTGACAAGGCTTCTGCCTCCTTGCCAAGGAGCCTTACCAGCATCGTCAAGGCAACCTGTCGTGTGGGTGCCACTAACAGATCGAACTTGGGTCTTCCGAGGGCGTCTGTGCCTGTCCCCTTAAAAAGACCCAGTGCATAAAGATCATTTGCGGCTCGCTCCATCCTTCCAGTATCAGGACCGCCAGGTCCTCCAGATGTGCCTCCCAAGCCTCCGCCTGTGTTTCCTTCTCCTAAAATGCTGCCATTCAGCCTTAGATTTTCTATGGTTTCAACGTGAAGCATCCCATTGTTGTATATATTTCCATCAACGATGAGATGGCTGCCGCTTCTAAGCTCCAGCATTCCATTTACCACAAGATCCCCATCTATCCTAAGTCTGTTGTTCTCCATCACCATAACCGTGGTACCCTTAGGGACTTCAAGACTCTTAAGACTCATATCTAAGGCGATGTTGAAGTAGCCGGGATTCGCTACTGCACCGTTTATGATAAGCATTCCACCGTTATGCATGATCCCCTTTTCACCTGTAAGAGTTCCATTAACTACAAGGACTCCTCTTTGTTCCAGGGATAAGGATGAGCCTTCAGCTATCTTTAGGTCATTTACTACCAGCAGAGTATGGAGCTTTGCATTGCCCGTAAGTGTTCCATATTCTATGACTGCGTTGCTGCTCTTGAACGGATTGTTGATTTTGTCTACAGCGTGGGCGTTATCGACCAATATTCCATCCTCAAGCCATACATCGCCGAATCTTCCCGTATAGGTCCCGCTGTTTATAACAGTCACACCCATTATTCTTAAAGCTGATGCAGCTTGTCCAACAAAGTCCCCTCCATTTATAACCAAAAGTGAGTCACCAGTGTTTTCTATGGCTACAAAACCGCCTGTTATTTTACCGGGACCGTTTATGGTAAGTATATTATTCCCCTGCTGAGTAATTGGGACTCCGGAGTTTTCCCTGGCGTCATTCACGTAGGTATATGTGATCGAAAATCCATTCAGGTTCAGTGTGTGAGTTCCCCCTGTTATGATTATTGCAGTATCTGACCTGAGTGACGAGGGTATAACGATATTTGCGCCAAGGGTTACATTGCTTCCTGTGGTCGTCTCCAATGCCTTCTTTAACTCCTGATAGGTCGATACTGTAACAGCTGAAATATCCGCTGCAATAGCGACATTACCCAACAGCATTGAAATAATCAAAACAAAGATCAAAGGCTTCTTTATCCTGGTCATTAACTTCCCTCCTTATGAGCGTTATTATAAATAGGTATAGGTGACCATTATGCTTAAAAACAATAGCCGCAGGGCTTGTAGCCATTCATTATGGCGTGATCAAGGCTTTCAAAGTATATGAGGTTCTCTTCGCTGATCTGTCCGGGATGGGTGTAGTAAAGCTTATGGTATTTGTCGCTCTTTATGCTTCCCTTGTACTGTGCCGTCTCGGGATCACCGATTGGTCCTGACAGGGCTTTTGTCTTATCAATCACAAACAGATTTGATACCGGTTCTGAAGGCTGAGGCAGCGGGTTACCCCAGATCCCAAGCTTCTTCTCTTTCGCAATGCTCTCAAGGGCAGTAAACTCCTCCAGGTATTTTACATTCGGCGGATATGTTGCAACACTAGCTATGCCATTTTCAAGAAGAACCTTGTTTAGCATGATCCCATCCAGCCATATGTAGGCAAGAAGCCTGCCATATTGGTCCCTTTCCTCGATATCCAGCTCCAGCTCAGCATATCTTCCAGTAAGGGCTGCTTTTGCATATTCAAGTGCAGCGACTGCCTGAGGGTCATTGACCTGTTGACCATTAACGAATATCTCAGGTGTGTCGACCCCTATGAGGCGAACAGTTTCCTCAGCTCCGTTCTTTGATGCTACCAATGTGTCACCGTCGATTATCCGTACTATTTTATAAAGCATTATCTCGTTTATATCTGAGTTTACAAGTACGGTTTTTGAGTTACTGTCCCAGCCGACCTGTGCTCCAAGGCTTTCAGCTATGAATCTTGCGGGGACCATTGTCCTGCCTGATACTATGACTGCCGGGGCATCAAGCTCCTTTGCACTTCCGTTTATATATGCGATTTTACTGTCGATTGTCAGAGTTACGACTGTGCCATCTTTTGTTCCTGTTACAGTTCTTGTGCCGGGGTCCCAATTTAGCTCTGCACCTAATGCTTCAAATATTGCCCTTAGGGGGACCAGGGTCCTTCCATTTTGGATCTGGGGCATTACTTCCATATCCAGCCTGGAGTTGTCTACGTATACCTTGATAGGCTCTGCTGCAAAGGCGATATTTCCAATCAAGACGGATAATATCATAATGACGGTCAATAATATATTTATCTTCTTCATAGCGCACCTCCTTAGGATGATTATAACATAAAGGTACCGGTACCTAAATGGGAAGTATCCCCATGTTTTAGTACCAGTACCAATGGTCATTTGTTGGGCTTGCATACATACCAGTTTGAGTTCTTACCAATATTTATGACTCTCACTTCGGAGAAGCAGTTCTCCATTTCCTTCATGCAGTCCCTCATCTCCGGCTCAGCATGCTCGATAAAGTGAAAATAGTCTCCTCCTTCAAGCCATTCCACGAATGATGTGATCGGGGTCCTTTTATTATTGTAATCGTGTATTATGACGTACTCCCTGGCTACTCTGCTCATCTCTATATACATTTTCTTCCTTGAATCTTCCTTCATTCCATGGGCTACGTGAGATGCTATGGCTATGTCAAAGCTGTTGTCTTCAAAAGAAAGACCATCCAGGACACTACCAAGAATGAATTCCACTTTGCTATTCTCAGGTTTACCTTTGGCAACCTGCAGCATCCTCTCTGCGGGGTCGATCCCGGTCACTTCCAAGTCTTTCGAGGCTAAAACCGAGCACAGAGCCCCAGTTCCACACCCCACATCGAGTATTGTTTTGTAAGCTGTAATATCAATGTCTCCTTTTACCTCTTCTATAACTTTTATGAAGCTTCTTTTTTGATAATCGTAGAACCAGCCATATATTCCTGCAATTGAATTGAATATTCTTCTGCTTTTTTGTTCAGACAATTGATATCACCTCTTCGATAGTAAAGTCTGTTGTTAAATGATATCCCTAATGGCTTAAGTTCAAACATAAACACAAGACAAAAGCTGCCTGTAAATTCAAGCAGGCAGCTTTAGAGTAATTACATTCACTTGATAAATTACAGCAGTCCTATCCTCTTCATCGTAGCTTTCAATTCTCTTCTTTGGATCTCATCGATAGGCTCCATAACTACCTTGCATACGTCTGTCCTAATAACTCCCATCCAGTAAAGTGCTGCCTTATATGCTGGTATGTAGGAGAGAACATTAGGGAACGCGAAAGAATTGATCGTTGCCAGCTTCTCCAGGAATATTTCTCTTGCTTCATCGATCTTGCCTTCCTGAATAAAATTGAACATGTCTGTCTGTTCTCTTGGCAGGATATTGCTTGCAGCAGATGTCATTCCCTTAGCTCCATATAACAGCATCAGGTAGTTCATCTGATCATGGCCTGACCAGGCTTGAAGCTTGCCGCCTGTTGCTTCCTCATAGGCTGCGATCTTGGGTGCATATGGAACAAATAATTTAGCGCAGTGAAGATTCGGCATGTCGTCCGCCATTTTTTTCAAAAGCGGCAATCCCATCTCGATGCCAGCGCCTCCGTCGTAAACCATTATAGGATGCTCAGGCACTGAATCAGCTATATGCTTTATGTGTCTGTAGATACCATCTTGTCTATGAGGATGGTAGTATGGACCTGTGGTGAATATATAGTCTGCACCGTGTTCTGCTGCATGTTTCGCAAGCATTGCAGCTCTGTCGCTTGAAGAGTCGTTTACTCCCACTCCAACAGGAACCCTGCCCTTGGTTTGATCCAAAACTATCTCTACATATTGCATTCTTTCTGCTTCAGTAAGGGCGAAAACCTCTCCCGTGCTTCCAAGAGTCAGGATCCCATGAACTCCTCTGTCTATTACGTAGTCTACGAGATTTCTTGTGGATTCCTCGTCTATGGTACCATCCTCGTGAAGCGGTGTTACTGTAAGTACATGATTCCCGAAGAGTTTGTCTTTTCTTTGTTGTAACAATTCACTCATTACATCATCTCCATTCCCTCGTTATATTATTGATTATTCGAACTCCTTGAACAACTTCTGGAAGTCTTCAATGCTGTCCTTTATGTGGTAAACATGTTGGTCTTCTGGGAATTTCCCAGTCTTTACATCATCCACATACTCTTTGAATGCATTTGTGATAACTTCCGCTACATTGGCATATTTCTTAACAAATTTAGGTGTGAATGCCTGGAACAAGCCCAGCATATCTCCACATATTATCAGCTGCCCGTCGCATGGAAGTCCAGCACCTATAGAATATACAGGTATTGTCAGCTTATTGGCTATGAACTCGGTTAGCTCAGGTGGTACTGCCTCAACCAACAGGGCAAGAGCTCCAGCTTCCTGTACTGCAAGTGCATCCTTTATCAAGTCTCTTGCACTGTCTACATAAAGACCCTGTGCTTTGAAACCACCTAATTGTCCTGCACTTTGAGGCGTCAAGCCTATATGGCCAAATACTACAATACCAGCATCAGCAATCGCCTTGATCCTGCTTGCAACCCTTACTCCACCCTCAAGCTTTATAGCATCACAATCTGCTTCTTTCAGGAACCTGACAGCATTTGCAACTGCCTCACCATCGGTTGTGTGGTATGAGCCGAATGGCATATCTCCGATAACGAAGGTATTGGGAGCTCCTCTTCTTACTGCCTGGCAGTGGGATATACAGTCATCCATAGTTACCGGAACTGTCCCCTTGTAACCGAGAACTACCATTCCAAGTGAGTCTCCAACAAGAATCATATCCATTCCTGCCTGCTCAGCAAAGGAAGCCATTGGGAAGTCGTAAGCCGTTATCCAGGTTGCCTTTTCCTTGTTTTCCTTCATTTTGTAAAGATCCAATATACTCTTTTTCTTTGCCATAATTTTCCCTCCTATTTATTGTTAAATTCTTTACCTTTTCATAGGTTGTGGCAGTAGTATTTGCTGCAATTCTATTTACTTGTTTATTCGATCCGCCTATCCTGATGACCTACCTCCGAAATTTTACCTGCTGACTTCGTATTATTGTATATACTATTTAGCATCTTTTCCCATGAATCTTGAAAGATAGATCATAGCCAAAGGCGATACTAAAGCTCCTATACCAACTATCATGAAGGGCAATCCCCAATTGGGATATTCGATAGTCATTGAAAGACCCTTGTTGATGCTTCCCAATACGCGTCCAAATACATAGGGAGAAATGATGGTCGCACCAAATCCGACTGCAGACTGCACTCCAAGGAGTGTGGCGGTCTTGTCCGTGTCAGCGTATTCAGTGAGTATGACCTTATATATCCCGGAATCGGCAACGGCCCAAAAACCTACCCATAGAGCTATGGCTATTACCATTGCAGGGTTCATGCTGCTCATAAGACCGAATGCAAGCTCACCAAGTATGCTGAAAATTGAGGCTGCCATAATAAGCTTTATCTTGTTTAGTTTATCTGACATATAGCTAACTATAAATACTGAAGGAGCACCCAGAAGTATTACGTATGCTGCTATCCTTCCTCCATTTGCAACTGCCTCTGCCTGAGTCGCACCACCAAGATATATGACAGATGACAAGTAACTGCCTATCCAGCCCCAGAAGGTGTAAAGCTCCCACATGTGTCCGGCATAGGCTATTATCGATATTGCTATTACTGTATTTTTGAAATTCTTATTTATTATCTTCTCAGAGGGATGACTTGATTTTTGAATTGCAGGACTCGCTGTATCCTTTGGTTTTTCTTCAATAAACAGTATCAGCAGAAAACCTGCGATAAGGGCTGGTACTGATGTCCAGAATATCCCTGATCTCCACCCGCTGGCTGCAGCAATAGGAGAAGCAATGAAGTAACCTCCGGCATAAGCTATCGTCAATGCAGCTGTATAAGCACCAACAGCCATCCCTCTTTCCTTTTTGTCAAACCAGTTGGTCAGAAGTGCAATCCCTGGTGCATAAATCGCTCCAGCGCTTAGACCTGTTAGTATTCTGAAGAATAATGTGCTCTCAAATCCATTGGCAAGAAGTGAGAACATTATCGAGAATAAACCGGTAAGAATGGTTGCTATGGAAACAATTTTTTTCCTTCCAAATCTGTCAGCAAGCCAGCCTGTAAATATTACGGTCAGTACATAACCGGCCTGAAAAACAGAAAGTATTGTGCCCATTTCTGCTGTGGTCAGCGAAAGATCTGACTGAATAAAGCTGGATACTGCTGAGAAATTATACCAAGGCAAGTACCCCAGTATCATTGTGAATACCATTATCAATAGAACCTTGTATTTTTTTGCCATATTTATCCCCCAGTTGTTCAATTGTATAATCAACGTTAGAAAGGTTTATCTTTCTTTATTGCTTAACTTCCAGCCAATTGCCTTTGACATTTCTCCTGCGGTCTGTAATACAAATTTGAGATTTTTATCAAAATTATCCTTTATCCTGAATGCAGGACCAGAAATACTTATTGCTGCTGAAACCAGGCCGTTTGAATCTTGAATTGGTGCCGCGATACAATATAGTCCTTCCTCAGCTTCCTCGTTGTCTATAGCATAACCTTGATCTTTGATTTTCTTAAATTCAAGCCGAAGCTCCTCCCTATCAGTTATGGTGTTTTGGGTCCTCCTTGAAAGTGTCGTGCTGGCAAGGTATTCTTCGATTTTATCGTCACTCATGTTTGCCAGTAAAACCTTCCCAAAGGAAGTGATATAGGGTTCATCCCTGAAGCTCATATTTGAGGTGTGAGTAAGATTCTTGTTTGATCTTACTTTATCGACAAGGTAGGTCTTATAATCCTCAAGCACGCAGAAATGTACAGTCTCACCGGTTTTATCAGACAGATCCATAAGGAATGGCCTTCCCAATTCTGCCAGGGAATTTTCCCTTACAAGCTTTCCCGATATGGAAAACAGGACCCTGCCAGGGGTGTACTTCTTGCTTATCTTGTCTTGGGTCATATAGTTCAATTCAACAAGGGACGAGAGTATCCTGTGAGTAGTACTTGCAGGCAACTCAACTGCCTCGCTTATATCTATAACACCTATCCCGTCCCTTGAGTCGACAACCGCTTCTATGATCTTACATATTCTATCTACGCTTTGCATCTATTTCACTCTCCGATAATTCCACTGATTGGAATCATATTCTATTGGTTGATATAATTATATGGCTAAAAAAATACCTTGTCAATTGAATGACAAGGTATTTCGTAAATTTTTGATTATTTTATCCTCTTTTTAATGATACAATTATCAATCCAGCAAACACAAGAGCTATCCCAATCCATGATATAGGCGACAACTGCTCCTTCAACAGGAATACGCCCAGCATTGATGCTGTTGCAGGCTCTGTAAGAGATAGTGTCACTGCCTTATGCAAGGGTATACCTGACAGACCGTAAGTAAAAAGGACATAGGCCATGGCTGTCGCAAGGAGTCCCAAGTGAAGAGCTACTCCTATTCCTTGAATTGATCTAAGCCAGCTTAAGTCATACACAAACAGTAACGGTGATAAAAGTATAGCTCCAATGAAAAACACTACACCTGTAACTGCTAATGTTGAGTACTTGTCCAGAAGCTGCTTGCTGAACGCAGTGTATCCGGCGTATGCCGCTCCAGCGGCAAGTGCCAATAACACGCCACTTACATTAGCTGTAAGTTCCTGCCCTCCAGTTATTAGGAGAATACACCCTATTATTGAAACGATAGTTGCAACGATCCACTTGGAGTCTGGCTTTTCTCTTCCCATTACCATTGAGAATATACCTGCAAAAACTGGAGCACTCCCGATGGCTACAACAGTACCCATTGCAACACCTGTCTTCAGTACAGCTGCAAAAAAGAATAGCTGGTACGCTGCTACACTTACCGCAGATATGTAAGTATTTGGATTCAGCCAGATCTCTTTACCCTTTACCGCGCCCTTTGATAATGCAAGGATGGTTAAGGCTGTTCCTCCAACTGCAAGTCTTACTGCTCCTATTGATAACGGAGATGTACCGACTGGGGCAAAATGCTGAGCGGTCCCGGTTGTACCCCAGAGCACTGATCCGGCCAGGACCATGAGTATGTAAAATGCTTCGTTTTTCTTCATTATGCTGCTCCTTAGTAAGGTTTTTGATATGACTGTATTCTATCACCTTTAGCTAATCAATGCCATATATTGGACCTACCATTTAAAATATAAAGCACCACATTCTATAATGTCTACTATAGATTGTAGTGCTGTTAGACTTGGTACGCCCAGAGGGATCCGACCCCCGAACAACGATTTAATTGAACTTAAAAAGCAGGGATAGTCGTAAGAGATCGGAGTAAAAATAGAGAAATCATTTGGGATGGTACCCCATAGCTGACACAAATGTAAATAATAAAAACAAGGGTTGAAATTTCTCTAAGCCGTATACTTGATATATCTTAGAAGTAAAATCAGCAAGACCGCCCAACAAAAATGTTCCTACAAATGCAGCCTTCAAGGTAATTACTGAATCTTCTTCTCTTTTAAAGTTTATTATCATTATTGCAATAAGAGCCAACGCTATACCAATTACTTGTGAAATTTGGGTACTTCTCGGTAAGTGTGACGGATAAATCATAGTAGTGTTGTATCCTTGATACTGCTCCACAAACTCATTTATGAATGATTGGATCCATAGATAGATCATAAACTCACTACTTGCGATGATTTGTGAACCAATGCGCAATTGCATACATTTTGGTATATCTTTTTGGTTTTATCCTTTCTAATCAAATTTCCTATCGTAAAGCATCGCTGCAATCATAACGACGAATATTGATCCAGCATTATGAACTAATGCACCTGTAGTTGGAGTCAGCCAACCAAAAAATGACATTATGATAGCTAAAAAATTGATAACCAAAGACAAAAATATACTGAATTTTATCGTTCTAACTGTTGCATTGGAAAGACGCTTTAAATATGGTATCTTAGATATATCGTCACTCATAAGCGCTATATCAGCAGCTTCAACAGCTATATCACTACCCATGGCTCCCATTGCTACGCCTACTGATGCAGCCTTGAGAGCAGGAGCATCGTTTACACCATCTCCTATCATACATACTGACTTACCATCCTTGAGAAGTTTAATAATATTATTCACTTTATCTTCAGGAAGTAATCCAGCCTGAACAGAAGTTATCCCAACTTGCTCTGCAAAATAATTTGCCGTCCAATGATTGTCTCCTGTTAGAAGAATTGTTTGAGTTCCCATACTGTTTAGATCAGCTACCATACGATTAGCCGTATTTCTCAATACATCTGAAAGACCTATTACTCCTACGCAAATCCCATCCACCGCTGCCAAGATCGAAGCTTTCCCTTGTTTTTGAAGATTATCCAGTATATTGCTTATTTTATTTGAAATCTCGATACTGTTTTCTTTAAGATAGCTAACGTTTCCACAGTGCAAATCCTTATTTTCTACTTTGGCAAATATTCCCTTGCCTGCACTCATTTGAAATCCAAGTGAATCTTTTAATTTAAGCTTCTTTTCCTTTGCATGCTTGACTATCGCTCTCCCTACAGGATGCTCACTTCTTAGCTCTGCTGAGGCTACCAATATTAGGAGTTCATCATCACTAATATCATCTGACAAAGGTATTATATCACTTATTTCCAGACTCCCATGTGTCAATGTACCTGTCTTATCAAATGCTATCGTGTCTACTTTCCCCATCTTCTCTAATGCTTCCCCAGATTTAATAATGATGCCATGCTTCGTAGCTTGCCCGATCGCTGCCATAATGGCTGTGGGAGTAGCTAAAACTAAAGCACAAGGACAGAAAACAACAAGTATTGTAACTCCACGAACTATATCCTCAGTAACTAAATAAGTAATGATCGCAAGTAGCAATGCAGCAGGAACAAGCCATATTGCCCATCTATCTGCTACTCGTTGTATCTTAGCTTGTTTGTTCTCGGCATCTTTTACCATCCGGATAAGCTTCTGTAAAGAACTGTCTTCACCTACGTTTGTCGCCTCAATATCGATTGCGCCAAATTGGTTGATCGTGCCGCAATATACATTATCTCCAACTTCTTTATCTACAGGGAGTGATTCGCCTGTCATGATCGCTTGATCAACTGACGTAGCTCCAACGACTATCTTTCCATCAACTGGAATTGCTTCACCAGGAAGAACTCTAAGTCTATCGCCCACTCTTATTTCTTCTACATTAACCATTTTCTCATTACCTTCATTGAGTACACGCCCTTGTTGAGGTGTAAGTCCGATAAGTTTCTTAATTCCTTTCTTTGACCTTTCTGCAGTCTTATCCTCTAGAATTCCACCTAAAGCCATTATGAAAGCTACTTCACCCGCTGCGAAAACATCTCCAATTGCTATCGCTGCTATCATAGCTATGGATATTAATAACGCAGACGAAATTTTACTCATCCCTTCATTGTATATGACTCTCCAAATGGCTAGAGATAAAAGAGGTATCCCTGATATTAAAACTGAAAACCATGCTGGATCAAATAAAATATCTATTTTATTCAGCATGAATACAAGACTTACAACCAGGAATATACCGCTTATGATTGTCAAAGGAACTCCAGATAAAATGTGATTCAATTTTTTCATTGTCTAACCTCCAGTTGAATTATATCTTGAGTAGTGGTACAATATATTCAATATCGAACATAATGTCCATTATAATTATAGAAATGATTTAATTGACTTTCAACAACTAAAAAAGAGGTTATGTAAGATATTGGACAACTTATTGATTTTGTATGGAGGGAACAATATGGATAGAAGGCAAAGAAAAACTAGAGATTCTATTTTTGAGGCATTTAGTAATCTCCTTGAGAAAAAGCGATACAGCAATGTTACCGTCCAGGAAATCATTGAGGAAGCGGATATTGGGCGAAGCACTTTTTATTCACATTTCAATACTAAAGATGATCTATTAAAATCAATGTGCACTGATATCTTCAGTCACGTATTTTTAGACGATCTAACGGCAGAAGTAACACATGACTTTTCAAGCAGAAATAATGGGCTTGAAGCGAGATTATCCCATATACTTCATCATCTAAAAGATAATAAGAACAATATGATCGGCATACTATCGAGTGAGAGTGGAGAACTTCTAATGAAATATTTTAAAGAATATCTCCAGATTATGTTTTCCGATTATCTTGATGAAATTGAAACTAATGCACCTGTTGATTTTGTTTTAAACCATCTAGTTGGAAGCTTCGCTGAAACTGTGATGTGGTGGATTAGAAACAGAATGAAATATACCCCTGAAGATACAGCCAAATATTTCATTGAAATTAACAGATTTGACATCTCAGATAGAAGTACTTCGTAAGCATCAAATGATTGAGGAAATCGCATATTGATTTGAAACATCGAACGATTGAAATCTCAATATTATCTTAGGATTTTTTAAAGCAAAAAAAGGATTTCACCCCATTCGTGTCGAATATATTAAGTGAGAACAAAACATTTCAACTCGACAGGAGTGAATCCCTTACTATGTATATTTGACAAACGACTCTATTTCCTTCGAAGAAATTATTAAATTTCAGCAACAATCTAGGATCGAAATGATCTTAGACCAGATCGACCTATCTGTAGTTGCCAGGAAACTTAAGAAATCAAATTTCATGAGATGTCCTAAGGGCTACAGACCTGAAACTCTCATAGCCGCATTGATCGCAATGCAAGTTGAAAAAATACCGACCATCAAGCATCTGGTTAAACGAATCAATGAAGACCCTGTATTCGGGTACTCTTGTGGTTTTGAAGTACTCGGCAGCGTACCTCCTGAGTCAACATTCTCAAGGTTTTCAGACAAGCTCTCTAACTCTGAATGCCTCAATGATCTTTTCCATGAGCTTGTGCCCAAAGCTAAAGATATGAGAATTATTGATGGAACAAGAGTTGCCATCGGCTCAGCAAAGATCGATGCTTTTGAAGCATCCAAACCAAAGAAGGATATCATTAATGATGGAGTTCATCCCAATTGGGGGATGAAAAGGGACACTAATGGCAACAAGATCAGGTGGTCATGTGCAACTATATCCAATTTAACCTCCTCACCCTGACATCAGCCGCAATCATTTGTAAGGAGAGCAGCCCTAATAAAGCACCCTAGACCACTCTCCCATAACACATTACTGTTCCTTCTTGATTACTCTAATTATACCTTTTTTCCACATTATCCTTGCCCCTATAAGGGTAACAGGCAGCATAAGAATTATAGCTATCCCTTCAAGTCCAGGCCTTAAAACTCCAAAAATTGCTCCTGCAGAAACTAAAATAACGGGCAAAAGTATTGATAATAACTTATTTACAATTATATATTCGCCCTGTTCCTTTCCGATTAATCCCATTAGCATCCCTCCAAACAATGCTGGCAAAATATACGCTGTTGCCTGCCTTACAACCGGTGTTTCCAATACCGGTCTAAGAGGTACTATCAATAGAACACCTAAAGTTATTACAAACATGGTTAAGATTGATGAAGCTGCGACTGCAACAGTAGCTATTGCATCTCCTTCTGGTGTATTCTGCTCAGTCTTGGAAATCCTTTGTGCATTAAGAACGCAAGGAATTTTGAGGTTTAGAATATTTCCAGTTAGAAATGTCAAGTAGCTTGAAGATCCAAGTATCGGCGTATAACTGATTACCTCTGAAATTGTTATGGGTATGAAAAGCGCCAGTAACCCCACACCTCCCTTTACAACTGCTGAAATGGGAGGAAAGGCATCATATACGAAACCTATTATAAATGGAATTAAAAGCATGTATATTATTGCCACCAATGCTCCCAACCTTCCAAACCTATGTACCCACTGGTTATAATCATCAAGTATTATTCGTTCCTTAGATGTTTTCATTATATCCCTCCTACCCCAATAGTCTCTGCCAGAATACCGATGTAGCCATAGCCAGTATAAGTGTAAGTGCTAAAACGAAGTTACCTAGCCAGTATACTTTGAATTTCTTTATTATGATTCCAAGTATAACCGTAATAAATGCACTTGTTCCAAGTGTCAAGGCACTTATCCTATCAGAAATCACCATTATAGGAATAAAGACCGCTAATAGTGTCAGCATAAAACTTGAGTTCATTACCACACCCCAAGTATTTTCCTTCTTTTCTCTTGCTGCCATAAGCCCTACCATCATCTTTTTCCCAAAAGGTATAAGAACCATAAGCCCACCTAATATTCCAATTGTCATCACTATCATCATCGAAACAAAAACCGTCGGGTCATTTGCCTCTACCATAGCAGCTATGGAAGAGTACTCCATGCCTTTAGCAGCCATATCCGCAGCCATCAGTTCATAGCTAACCGAACCAATTACAGACAATCTCCACCATGGCCAAGGTATTCCCAAAACAGCCGCTAAAGAGAAAAATCCAACTACTATTGCAATACTAGGAACTACAGTAAAAGCTAGGGATGATTTAATTACATCATTAACTTGTTTTTTTGACATCCCCAGTTCTAATGACCTCCTGTAACTCCTAACCAGAAATATGGACGCATATATTGTTATATATATAAGGCCAATAATTACCAGAGTATAAAGTAGTGATCCGTTAGAAATTTCCGTAAACCCCAATGCTTTTCCTCCTTTCAGTTTTTTTATTTATTCTCTTCAAGCCATTTTATTGCAGCATAAGCGTAGATTGCAGCACCTCTTGGCAATACTGCCTCATTAAAATCTGCCTTTGGATGGTGTTGTGGATATGCATAACCATTGTTTGAATCTCCTGCCGAAAGTGCCAACATGATGGTTGGAACCTTTTCACTTACAAAAGCAAAGTCCTCAGATCCTGACATCGTGGTATTTCCCATTACATCTTCCCACTTAAGAACGCCTTCTCCATCGAACAGTTCATTCAGGGATTCAAATACTTCCCTGGAAAGCTTCCCATCCACCAACAATGAAGGACAGCCATCTATTATATTGACATCCGCTTTTGCTCTCAACGCTACTGAAGTATTTATAGAAATATCTTTGATTCTTTCCTTAATAAAATTTCTGATTTCAGGATTGAAGGTTCTTATTGTACCATTCATTTGAGCCTTGTCAGGTATAACATTTGATGTATCGCCAGCCTTGAACATCCCTATAGTGAGAACCGCTGTTTCTGAAGGTGGAATTTCTCTTGAATTGATTGTCTGAAGCGATTGGTAAATATGAGTGGCTACGTTGATGGGATCAATGGTTGTATTAGGCATCGCACCATGTCCACCCTTTCCCTGAACATGTATCTCAAACCAATCAGAAGCCGCCGAGCAGGTCCCCTCCGGAGGTATCACAACTATCCCTTCGGGTGATGGCACACCTGTCATTACATGAATCATAAGTGCCGCATCCACGCTTGGGTTCTCGAGCACTCCAGCTTTAATCATATCCTTTGCTCCCATTAAGGTTTCTTCCGCTGGCTGAAACATTAATTTAACCCTTCCGGGTATTTCATCCTCTACTTCTTTTAATATCTTTGCGGCTCCAAGCATCATTGCTGTGTGAAAGTCGTGTCCACAAGCATGCATCCTTCCAGATTCTGACTTAAACTCAAGGTCTGTTTCCTCCTTCACAGGTAGGGCGTCCATGTCCCCTCTTATCAGGAAAACCTTCCCATCATGATCAGAACCGGCAATGGCAACCAATCCAGATTTACCACAGTCCTGAACATCATAGCCCATTTCTGTGAGCCTCTTTCTTACATACCCCACTGTAACAGGTAATTCCAGGCCCAGTTCAGGATTCTGATGCAAGAAACGCCTGTCCCTTACAAGGTCTTCGCTGATTTCATTTGCAAGTTCAACTATCCTTTTGCTTTTTAGCATAATACCACCCTTTCATTATTGGTCATTATTGGTCATGTCTATTTATAGATATATTAGCAGAAGTTTTCTAAATAGTCAACCTATTATTTACATCTGCATCCATTGATTATCTTTGCCTTTTAATGTCATTTATTGTATTATGTTTGTGAGGTGATACACTTGAAAGTTTCCATAGGTTTAATAACTTCACAGCCACATATCCCCAATTTACAGATTGTGGAGTCAAGACTTAACAAGTTATGTAATATCAAATATCTGATCATAAATAAAAACGAGGATATTATAAGCCACTTTATTGAAAACTTCAATGAAGTTGATGCATTTGTCTTTTCAGGCACGTTGCTTCACAAGTATCTTACACAGAATGTTGATACCGCAGGCAAACCTTGCTATGTTATTTACGATTATCTGGCCAACGTTTACAAGGAGATTTTCTCAATATTTATGCACAACCCCCATATCGAACCAAACAGAGTCTACATAGACTTTGTAAACAAGGATTATATCCACGAATTTGAAGACATCTTTCAGCCAGACAATATGCCCTATGTATTTGCACACGCCCCCGAAGACCCATTAGAATACGTTGAATTTGTCCGTAACAACCATCTTAGACTATGGAGAGAAAAAAAAATTGACTTGTCAATTACAAGGTTTGGAATGCTTACAGAGGAGCTTGATAAAGAAGGGGTTAATTATCATTTCATCCACCCACCCGTGGAATATCTAATGAATCTTTTTATGAGTGTAATCAACGAAATAAAACTAATGAAACTCGAAAGCAACATGATGGCAACGGTTTATATCGCACCAGTAGCAGGAACCTACAAGTACCTGGACAATTTGGAAATGGATATTAAACTTCTATCTATTCAAAGAGAACTGCTAAACCTTATCAAGGAAGGAACATACGATTTTATAATTCAATCAAATAGCAAGAGAATTGAAATGCATTCAACAATAGAGGAGCTCATGAGGCTGACGGATCAATTTAATACTTGTGAAATCAGAAACTTTCTCAAGAGAAACATTGATATAGATTTTTCAGTAGGTTATGGTAGCGGCAAGAATCCTACGATATCAAAGGTCAATGCCCAAAAAGCCTTTGCCAAATCAGAAGAATCTGGGGGGCAGTACAGTTATTACAAGGCTGAAGATATAGATTCAGTAATTTGTCTGGGCGGTGAGAATCCCCAGGGTCAAGTGTTCAAATCAAACCCATTTGTGGATTCCTTAGCAACTAAACTAGATCTCAACCCAACCTATCTTTACAAAACGATTATTCACGCTACAAAAATTCAATCAAATAAGTATACTTCTCAAAACTTATCTAGTCTTCTCGGAATATCAACAAGGTCTGGCAACAGAATACTTAACAAGCTAGTGGAAAAAGGAGTTGCCACCGTAAATCATATTAAGAATGAGTCAAAAGGAAGACCTATTAAGGAATATAGGCTGTTGTTTCTTGAAAATGACGGAAGTATTAAGTTCTCTTGATTCTGGTCTAATAGATTTTAAAAAATCATAATGCAATTCAATGCAAAAGTGAGTTTGAGATATCTTGTAGGCTGTCTCAAACTCACTCGTATTTAGTAGTTTTTCATCAAATCCCCTATTCCAACACTTCATCAAGGGAAAATTTCTAGACTACCTTAAACTGATCCCCGTCTATATGGATATTGAGCCTCCCTCTGCATACATTTGTAAAGCTTTCTGCGATGGATAATACAAGCCCTGAACCCTGGCTTGACCATCAGATTTATGTAAGTCTACAAATATCCATGTACCTTCAAGGGAGTACTTAAGTGCATTGTCCAAGAGGTTTTGAATAACCCTGTAAAGCTTCTTTCTATCTGAAACCACCTGAACCGGCTCATGAGGAAGGTTCCGCTTAACCACCAAACCCGATGACTTGATGCTGTCATCCATATCAACAACTGTCTGTTCCACCAGTTTTTAAGATCCAGGGTCTCCAAATCAAGACTGATGTTCCCGCTGGTGCTTTTGGCCAGGCCAAACAAATCTGAAACATTGTTATTGAGCCTTTCTGACTTTTCAGACAGGATCCTTACATAATCCCTGAAAACCGGAGACAGATCCTCCGCCCTGGATAGTACGTCCACATATCTTATGATAGAAGTAAGGGGAGTCTTTAGGTCATGGGATACGTTGGGGACCAGGTTGATCTTCATCCTTTCTGCTTTCAGCAGACTACTCGGCCACAGTTCAAAGAATTCGAGGTTTTAGATGAGCAGTTTCATTCAATAATTGCCAATGCAGCATATAACGATGTTCTTCTAAAGTTTGCTCAAAACATAAATAAACTTAGAGGAAGCAAGTTGTGGGGAAACATGAAATACAAGAGTCTTCAAAAGGAAGGAAGAATAACAAGATATAAAGTCGAGCATAAAGCAATCTATTTAGAATTAGTAAACAGAGATTTCAACGAGGTTGACACCTTACCAAAAAATATTTGATTGATATAAAGGCTGATATTTGGATGACGTAGATTAAAAAACAATAAATATTAATAACTATTTATTCATTTAATTAAGGTATTAGTCCGTAATATAGAAACCGGAGAGGAGACCTTGTTAATGGTCTCCTCTCCGGTTTGACGACACTAGTTTTTAGAAAAGTGTATACACGCCCGATCCTGCTACTAAAGCAACTACAAAAACACCTCCTATTGCAACAAGGAACATCTGTACAAACAGTTTTCTTTCCTCTTCCTCTGAAGCTCCTGATGCCTGTACATACGAAGCTAAACCTAAAGAACCTCCAGTCGAAATAGGACTTGTACCAGCAACGTGAGCTGTATTTGTTATCGCTGAAACTAATGCAATAGCAGAAACCCCATCACCCACTGCTTCAATTACTGTATTAACAGTAGGTATAAGTGTAGGCATTACAACTCCTGATGTAGAACTAAACCAAGACATTATACCAGCAGTTAACCCAATAATACTAGGTGCAGTCGATGGAGTCATTATAGAGGCTAGTCCATTTGCCAACAAATTAATTCCACCGAGCTTTATAACCACACTCATAAGCACATTTACTCCAGTTACAAGTATTAGAGTACTCCATGGTATGCCTGCAATAACCTTCTTTTCGTTTGATACTTTTAATAGCAGTAAAAATACACCAATTGTAAATGCTAATAGTCCTACATTAAGTTTAAAAATAATTACTCCAATTACTAAAGCAGCCATTCCTGCTAAGGTTATCATTTGCTTAGTGTTAAACTTCGGCAGCTCTCTCCAGTTTAAAACCATATCTGACTTCATTTTATGACCTTTAAGTACGAAATAAATAACTATAAAATATACTGATTGCGCTATCAAAGAGTTAATGAAATACGGTGTTGCAATTCCTGTAATACCTTGATCAGCCGCTAATGAAATTCCCAGTATGCCAGTAGGAGCAATTGGTGATATACCGCCAGCAGCAGCTCCCAATACAGAAGTTGCTCCTAATAAAAGAGGCGAATACCCCATCGATGCCGCTAGTGCGCAAGTATATGGAGCCATCAATGACATGACTGGTATTGTTCCTGGACCGACTGCAGCGAGAATAGTTGAAAAAACAAAAACTATGATTGGAATAAGGTTTGTTCTCTTTCCTGCAAGAGATACTGTTTTCTTAGCTAGTAACTCTAAAGTACCATTTTCTTGAGAGATACTGAACAAAAACATAACTCCGAGCAAAGTGATAAAAAGACTGGTAGGAAAACCACCTGTAATATCCTTAACACTGACACCCCCAATTGAACCTAAAATCAAAGATAAACCTATAGCTACTAAACCGGTGTTAATCTTTCTAAAGAAACCGATTGCAATAGCTCCTACCAAGAACAATAATGATAACACTTCTAAACCCATCTTAACTCTCCTTTCAAAATTAGATTAATATAAATTAAAAGCAAGTTGATTGCAACTTATCCTCCTCTTTTTAATAAATTATATTAATTAATTGTTATAATTTTTTTACTAAACCCCTGCATATTATATCTCCAACAGATGATGTGGTACCTTTACCTCCCAAATCTGGAGTTAATTTTGCCTTATCTTTAAGTGCGTATACTATTGAATTCAATAGTGCTTCTCCTATATCTTCGTGTCCTAAAAAGTCCAACATCATTTTAATTGACCAAATCATTGCTATCGGGTTAGCAATTCCTTTCCCAGCAATATCAGGTGCGGATCCGTGAACTGGTTCAAACATTGAAGGAAATTTCTTTTCAGGATTTAAGTTTGCACCAGCAGCGAAACCCAAACCACCCTGAAGTGCGGCACCTACATCAGTCATAATATCCCCAAATAGGTTTGAAGCGACCACTACATCAAATCTTTCAGGCTTCTGGACCAAGAACATGGATGCAGCATCTACATGCAGTTCTTCTGTTCTTATATCTGCATATCCCGAAGCTATCTCTTTGAACAATGAATCCCAAAAAACCATGCTGTGATTTAACGCATTGGATTTTGTTATGCTGGTAAGCTTTTTTTCTTTGTTTCTCTTTCTGGAATACTCGAAAGCATATTCCATAGTTTTCTTAGTTGTTTCTCTTGTGAAAATACTTGTCTGAACTGCCAGAGTATCTACACCACCTACTGATTGAATTCCTCCGCTACCTGCGTATTCACCTTCAGTATTCTCTCTTATAAAGACCATATCTATCTCATCTGGGCCTTTCCCTGCCAACGGTCCATTTACATGGGGTAAAAGTTTTATGGGCCTTAAGTTTACATACTGATTAAAACCCTGCCTTATTTTTAAGAGAAGATCCCTAAGTGAAATATGATCTGGAACGTTTGGATAACCTACTGCTCCAAGAAGGATCGCATCGTGCTGCTCAAGCTTTTTCAAGCCATCCTTCTCCATCATTACACCAGTTTTCAAATAATATTCACAACCATAATCATAAAAATTAAGCTTAAAGTCTATATTTCCAGTAAGATCAGAAATTGCTGATAAAACCTTCACAGCTTCCTGCATTACTTCTTTTCCAACTCCATCTCCAGCAATTACAGCTAAATCATATCTTTTCATTTAGCACGTCACCTCTCAGTATCGCAAATTGATACATTCGACATATGGCTTACTAGCTCAGGCTTAATTTTGCCCTTAATTATGTTAGTTGTATCGAGAAGCTTATTTAAGTCAACACCTGTTCTAATTTCCATAGAGTGCAGCATATTTATCAAGTCTTCTGTAGCTACATTTCCAGCTGCACCCGGAGCAAAAGGGCACCCTCCCAGTCCACCTGTTGCTGCCTCAAACTTGTCATAACCGTTTTGTAAAGCTACCAGGATATTTGCAAGGCCCATCCCGCGGGTATCATGCATATGGAAACCAAACCTTAAATCAGGATATTTGACCTTTAAAACTTTCAGCATCCTATCTACTTGCATCGGATTTCCTATCCCAATAGTGTCTGCAAGAAAAATCTCATCTGCACCTATCTGGATCGAATTGTCAATCATGAATTCAACCTGTTCTAAAGGTATATCCCCGAGAAATGGGCATCCAAAAGCCGTGGCTATATCAACCTTAACTCTTAAGTGTGGAAGATTCGACTTTATTATCTTGAGTTCATCGAATGATTCACTTATACTTCTTCTAACATTTTCCTGATTATGCCTCTCGCTTGCCGAAACTACATAGCTGACTTCTTTTATACCGCAATCGCTGGCAAGCTGTGCACCTTTAAGGTTTGGCACCAAAGCCGTAAAAAGTATGTCAGGGTATTTGCTAATCATGTGTTTTGCTACCTCGGTTGCATCTCTCATCTGAGGAACAGCCTTTGGGTTTACAAAAGAAGTAACTTGTATCTTTTTAAATCCTGCCTGGATCAAGCTATCAACAATCTCTATCTTGGTCTCAGTCTCAATAAATTTATCTATGTTCTGGAACCCATCTCTGGGACAAACTTCTGTTATTAAAACCTCTCTAACATTCATAATTTTCTCCTTAAATAACCCTATTAGCCTTAAGCTCATTAACCATCTCACTGTCATAACCCATGTACTCAGCTAGAACCTCTTCATTGTGCTGACCAAGTAGCGGTGCAGGTGTTTTTACAATTGGCTTTGTTTCTGATAGTTTTATGTGTGATCCTGTTATTTTCATTTTCCCAGCAACAGGATGCTCAATATCAACAAACATTTCTCTGGCTTCAGCTATATGTGGGTCTTTAACTATCTGCTCGATATTATAGATTGGGGCACATGGAATGCCTGTTTCTAATAAAGCATCGATAATCTCATCAACTTTCTTGGTAATGGACCACTTTTCGACTATTTCTTTGATATCAACATGTTTTTCTACTCTTTTAGCGTTAGTATTGTATCGTTCATCAGTGATATATTCAGGTGTATTCATTATCTTACAAAGAATAGACCACAGCTTGTCGTTACCGCAAGCTATTACCAGACTACCATCAGATGCTTTGAATGAATCATAAGGATAGGTAGATTCATATCTATTCCCAATTCTCTGAGGTATTCTGCCTTCAACCAGGTAAATTTGATTTATTATTTCCATGCTTGCTACGACTGAATCTACAAGTGCTACATCTACCTTTTGTCCTTCTCCAGTTTTTTCTTTATGCTTTAATGCTGCCAAAACACCTATAGTTACGGATAATCCAGCAAGAACGTCTCCCATAGCAGTACCAGTCCGAGTTGGTTCACCATCAGGCCAGCCTGTTGTACTCATTAGTCCACCCATAGCTTGCGAAATTATGTCATACCCTGCTCTATCCATGTATGGCCCATAATGGCCAAACCCTGAAACACAACCATATACGATCCCTGGATTTATTTTTTTTAGGTTTTCGTAGCCAAGTCCAAGCTTCTCCATTGTTCCTGGTCTGTAGTTCTCCATGACTACATCAGCTTTTTTAATTAGCTCAATAAATATTTCTTTTCCCTTCTCAGATTTGAGATTTAGAGTAATACCCTTTTTATTTCTATTTAGATTCATGTAATACGAACTCTCTCCATTCTTAAAAGGTCCAAATGCTCTACTGTCATCTCCTTTTTCGGGAACCTCGATTTTTATTACCTCTGCACCTAAGTCAGCTAACATCATAGTTGAAAAAGGACCTGCCAATACCCTAGTTAAATCTAACACCATCACCCCAGAAAGTGCTCCTCGATGTGAATTATGCATATTTATCACTCCTATTCTTCATTTCTTTTTTTAAGAAATTCTACTAATCCGCCAGCGTTAATTATCCTCATCAAATGATCCGGTATTATTGTACACTTGTATCTTTTATCCTTAGTTACATTTATAATTTCTCCCTTTTGATAATTGACTTCCAATATATCTCCTTTCTCTATATCGTCAGTATCAGGTGATTCGAGAGCTAAAATTCCAAGGTTAATGCAATTTCTATAAAATATCCTTGCAAAATCCTTAGCAATTATTATATCTACACCAAGATACTTAAGAGTGAGTGGGGCAGTCTCTCTGCTGGATCCTGATCCAAAATTATGCCCAGCTACCAAAAGGTCTCCCTTCTCAAAGTTCGATGCGAAATCTGGATCGATTGGACTCATTGCGTATTTTGATGCATCCTTTGTACTCAATTCCATATATGCGGGAGGAGATATAATGTCAGTATTAATATTGTCACCATACTTCCAAACCTTACCTTTAATTGCATCCTTACTCATCATAATCCTCCTACTATAAATATTTTCTAGGATCAACTATCTTACCTTCAATTGCAGCTGCCGCTACTGACACAGGAGACGCGAGATAAATAAATGAATCCTTGCTGCCCATTCTGCCAAGGAAGTTCCTATTAGTTGAGGATATACAAACTTCTCCAGGTGCAAGTGCGCCTGAGTGCAGGCCTAAACAAGCACCGCAGCTTGGTGCGAGTACAATAGCTCCTGCTTCTGAGAGAGTCTGAAGTATCCCATCTTTAGCGCACATATCCCATACTTCCTTCGATGCTGGTGATATAAGTAATCTTACTCCTTTTGCCACTTTTCTACCTTTGAGTACCTCAGCTGCCATCATTAGGTCATAATATCTTCCTCCTGTACAAGAACCTATATATGCCTGATCTATCTTGACATCTTCTAACTCAGAAATATTTTTTACATTGTCTACCTCATGTGGACAAGCAACAACTGGTTCCAACTCATCTGCTGAAAATTCAAAAGTCTCACAGAATTCAGCATCATCGTCACTAATAAATGCTTCATAGTTACCTCTAATGTCTCTATCGTCAAGATACTTAATTGTTTTATCGTCAGCAGGAATAATCCCATTTTTTGCACCTTTCTCAACAGCCATATTAGTAATAGCCATTCTCTCATCCATATTTAGGTCGCTTATTGTTTCTCCTACATATTCTACTGCCTTATATGTCGCACCTGAATGACCTATGACTCCTATGGTTTTTAAAGCAATATCCTTTGCCATTACTCCTTTGCCCAGTTTTCCTCTCCATTCCACTTTTATAGTTTCGGGAACCTTAAGCCAAATCTCTCCTGTAACTAAAACACCAAGCATTTCAGTTGAACCAATTCCTGTTGAAAAAGTTCCTAGTGCACCATACATACAAGTGTGAGAATCTGTCCCAACAACAACCTGCCCTGGAAGAGCAAATCCATTTTCAACCATTATCTGATGACAGGGACCAACAAATTCAAAGTAATTGTCTATCTCATTCTCTGCAGCCCATTCTCTGGTGAACTTTACTATTTCAGCCTGTTTTGAATTTGCCGGCGGAGTATAGTGGTCAGAAATTATTACTACCTTATCCTTGTCCCAAACCTCTGCATTAAGTTCCTTCATTTTTTCGGCAATTTCTACCCTTGGTCCAAGTATGTCATCCATCATAGCTTTATCAACTTTGACCCATAGAATCTCTCCTGCTTTAGCCTCTGAACTACCTGAAGCTTTTGCAAGAATTTTTTCAGTTATAGTCATTCCCATGTAACTCAATCCTCCTTTTGTTTATGTTATTTAAATAAATCTCATTTCAACTAGTTATATTTGCAATTATCATGCCAATATTTTTCTAGCCTAAAATGCTCAAAAAAGCAGTATAAAAATAACACACGTTCATTATTTTAACATAATAATGAACGTGTGTTATTTTTATGAACGTTTATCTGTTTAATTTTTTCCATATTGTGGTTCTACTTACTCCGAGTCTGTCTGAAAGAATAGTTGAATTTTTGCCGTATTTTTCATAAAGAATATTGATTATTTCTTTCTGCATATCTCTAAGATTACCTTCTTTTAAGAAAATATAACCTTCTTGAGCTACGTTATTGATACTATCTTCTTTTTCTGAGCTGCTAAAATGATCTAGACAAATCTCTTCAATCGGAATGTGTTCATGCAGTAGCGATATCCTTTCAACAAGATTCTTTAATTCCCTAACATTTCCAGGCCAGTTATATGAGTAGAATTTATCCATCAGCTCATCACTTAAGTGTATAGTTTTCCCCATAAATACTTTCGAGAAGTACTCGAAAAGTTCTTTTATATCTTCCCTTTTGTTTCTTAGTGATACAGTCTCTAGCTTTAGAACGTTGAGCCTGAATAAAAGGTCATTTCTGAACTTTCCTTTTACTACAAGATCAGCAAGGTTTTCATTTGATGCAGCGATTACTCTAACATCGATATTAACGACATTGTTAGATCCAACACGCCATACTTCTTTCTCCTGAAGAACTCTTAATAGCCTTGATTGCAAGCTTATTGGAAGTGAACTAATCTCATCAAGAAAAATGGTTCCTTTATGAGCTAACTCAAACAATCCCATCTTACCGCCCTTCTTTGCTCCTGTAAAAGCACCTTCAGCATAACCAAACAATTCACTTTCAAGGAGATTTTCTGGTATAGCAGAGCAGTTTACGGCTACAAATGGATATTTCTTTCTGTCACTATTATTATGTATTGCTTGAGAAATGATCTCTTTTCCAGTGCCTGATTCACCTGTTATAAGAATTGTAGAACTTGATTTCGAATAAATTTTTGCCTTAGCTATGAGTTTTTTAGCTGAATCACTCTTCCCTACATAATCATCAAATGTATATTTCGCTACCAAACCCTTTTTATATAACTCAGATCTTATTTTTAGCTCATAATCTTGTATTTTGCTTATATCCTGAAATGTAGCAACTACACCTTGTATTTCTCCTTTAACCTTGATCGGAATTCTATTTGTAAGTATAGTTATATCATTTAATCTCTGGATCTCACCGACTTCTTCTTTGCCTGTTTTAAGTACTCTCAATAGCTTAGTTGTAGGTATATGTTCATCTGCCTTCTTGCCTATGACATCAACTGCTTTGATGCCGAGAATCTTCTCAGCAGCAGGATTGAAGAAAGTTACTATGCCTGAAGCATCGGAACCTATTATACCCTCATAAGAAAAATTTAAAATATTATTAAATCTCGCAGCCTGAAACATTTGTCTTCTGGAAACACTAATTATTTCTATTGCATTATCAATTGACTGCTTTACTGTCTCATAAGATGTTTTTAATAGTATGCTTTTTAGTCCTAAGTTTTCAGCAATCCTCTTAGTTACAATACCGCCAACTATTACTTCAGAACCCTTATCAACTGCCTCCTGAACCATTTCGCTGACTTCATTGATATTCTTGTACTGTGACTTATATAATAATTCAATATCAAAAATATCCTTGATCAGTTCATTTAGATATGGTGAATGCTCCGCAAGAACCAATCCAATTTTATTAGACACTTTAGTGGCTTCATTGATCGAATTTAATATATCTATCGAAGATATTCCACAGTTTACTACTGGAATATTTACAACATCAGATATATTTGAATAAGTAGCTCCCCTACTTATTATTATGTCATAGCCCATTTTTTCAAGATCTTTGCCCAGCTTCGCTCCTTCTTCAAAAGCTCCATAAAATACGTCTATAGGGACACCTATCTCTTTAGATATTCGAGAAACTAAGTCACCTAACTCGGTATAAGGTGATATAAAAGCAATTCTCATATATAGCCTCCAGACTTTATTAAACGTTTTATAAACTTAAATGAAAATTGAGGACCCCAAACTCTCTGTGGTACAATGTTTTTTGCCGAAAACAAATACCTCCCAGAAAGGATGAAGTCCTCATGCAAAAAATTGTATCAATCAGTTGTCCAAAGTGCAACGATAATCATTCCTTCTATCGTTACGGTAAAGATAACCTCGGTTTCCAAAAGTATCTCTGCCGTAAGTGTAACCATCAATTTGCACCTTACAATCCCGGTAAGAGGGATCCTGACAATCGGAAGTACCCAGATTGTCCTATGTGCTCCAAGGCTACTTTTCTTCACCATGACCATGAGCACTATTCCAATTTCAGGTGCTGCGATAAAAAGTGTAACCACTCTTTCTTTGTTGTAAAACCTTCGGCCTTCTTACCTGCTTCTGTTTCTAAGCTTGCTGGTAAGAATGATTTTTAGCGTATGAGATATCCTGTTCATGTCATTATTTCGGCTCTTTCCATGTTTTATCTTGGAAAGAATTCCTTCAGGAATATCGCTTTGATTCTTAGGGTTACCAATAATATCAAAGTTTCCCATACTACCATCGCCAACTGGTGCAGGAAGTTTGCCCCTTTGTTTAATAATCTTTCTTTGGAGCTTATGCCTTTGATGAACTTTGATTCTGAAACTCGTTTTGTCCTTGGATTTCACCTATCACCCTACAGAGACTCTGCTCAGGCCTTTACTATCTTTAATTCTGTAAAGGGTATAGGAAAGGTTTCTTCCATCGTCAGTGACCGTTACAGCGCCTACAAGGTGCCTGCCAAGTCTGTGTTTGACTCTGATATCAAGCACATCAGAGTTGAGAGTTTCAAGGATGATATCTCGAACAATTTGATTGAGTCTTTCCACCATCAATTCAAAGCTTGGTATAAGACAAAACAGGGTTTTAATTCATTTGACTCTGCAAATAATCTGATCAGCATGTTTGTGTTCTTCTACAACTTTGTCAGGCCACATTCATCTCTTAGTGGACTTACACCAGCTCAAGTTGTTGGACTAAGCCTTACTAAGAAGCAAAAGAGAAAGTATATTCTTATTGCTTGATTCTTCTATGATTTCGCCTAATTGTTTCTTAAAGGAGCGGCCTTGGAATGGTCAAGGGCGCGCGTAAGCGTGTTCATTTTACCCTTGACCTGGACTAGGATGATCCTTTATTGTCTTCCTGGCGAAATCCGAAGCAATTTTGAGCTATTCTATGAATACATTGTGCTAATCTTTCATATTTAGTTTACAGAGCCTTTAATTTTTGAAGCTATTTGGTTTATTTGATATTTTTAATCTACGTCATCAAAAATATCAGCCTTTATATCAATCAAATGTTTTTTGGTAAGGCTCTCAACCTCGTTGAAATCTCTGTTTACTAATGCTAAATAGATTGCTTTATGCTCGACTTTATATCTTGTTATTCTTCCTTCCTTTTGAAGACTCTTGTATTTCATGTTTCCCCACAACTTGCTTCCTCTAAGTTTATTTATGTTTTGAGCAAACTTTAGAAGAACATCGTTATATGCCGCATTGGCAATTATTGAATGAAACTGCTCATCTAAAACCTCGAATTCTTCAATTTGGTTTTCTGATAAAACTTCAGTCTCTTCTACGACATCTTTCAACCGATCCAAATCCTCTTGAGTTGCTCTTTGAGATGCCAGCTTTGCCAGCTGCGGTTCAATAATAATTCTTGCCTCAAAGATTTCAGTTGGGCTGATTCCGTCATTTTCTGTCAGTTCGTAAAACTCATCTTCAGCAGTATCTTTACATTCAGCTACAAAAGTTCCCAATCCGCTTTTTACTTCTACCAAACCCATTATTTCTAATGCGCTTATGGCTTCCCTGATAGTAGCTCTAGAGACCCCAAACCTTTCAGTTAAGACCCTTTCAGCTGGCAATTTATCTCCAACTTTTAGTTCTCCACTTGTTACTAGTGTCATGTATCGTTGATATATAAGTATATTAATATGTATATAAATGCTGCAATTACTACCGTTTCGTGATATAATAAAAGAAACGGCGGTGATATGAAAATGGCAAGGAAAAAGAAATATGTGATCAAATTAACAGAGGAAGAATTAAACAAGTTGAAATCTGTCATACGCAAGAAATCGACTACACGAACCATCAAATGCAGATGCCAAATCTTAATGGCCCTTGATGAAGCACATGGAAAACAGTATACGCAAGAACAGTGCGCCAAATCCATCGGTGTGTGTAACGCGACTGTTTATAATGTAATCAAGTATTATGTGGATGGCGGCATTGATAACGTACTCACAGTGGGAAGAAGCGTCAACTCAGACAACGCCCGCCGAAAACTGGATGGTCGAGCAGAAGCCAAACTCATTGAAATAGCTTGTGGACCAGCGCCCGAAGGTTATTCCAGATGGACACTGCGCCTGCTGGAAGAAAAAGCAAAAGTTGAACTTGAAGTTCCTGTTAGCAAAGATGCCATAGGTCGAGCCTTAAAAAAAACGAATTGCGACCTCACAAAAACAAGTACTGGTGCATCCCGCCAAAAGAAAACGCCGAATTCGTAGCCTGCATGGAAGATGTCCTCGACGTCTACGAATTGCCGTACAACATACTGAGGCCAGTTGTTTGTATGGACGAAAAACCCTATCAGCTTCTTGGGGAATCAAGAGAACCACTTCCCATGCGCCAGGGCAATGATAAGAAGACTGATTCGGAATATGTGCGAGAGGGCACTTGCAGCATCTTCGTCTTCACAGAACCTCTGGGCGGCTTCAGACATGTGAACGCCCGCAATCAGAGAACCGCTGTAGACTGGGCTGAGGAAATCAAATACCTTGCAGACGTTTGTTATCCGGATGCGGAGAAAATCATTTTGGTACTTGATAATCTGAACACCCATAAAATCAGTTCACTCTACAAAAGATTTCCACCTGCAGAGGCCAGAAGAATCGCCAGGCGCCTTGAAGTCCATTACACGCCAAAGCACGGCAGTTGGTTGAACATAGCTGAAATAGAATTGAACGTAATGACCAGTCAATGTCTTAATCGTAGAGTCGATGATCTTGAGAAGCTCCGTTGTGAGCTGGCGGTATGGGAAGTGAATCGAAATGAAAGATCATCCACAATCAACTGGCATTTTACAAACAACCAAGCCAGGACAAAGCTTGTTTCACTGTATCCTAAAATCGAAATCCACAACAACTAAAATGGCTGGCAGGGCTGGTCTATATTCTAATTGTCAACGATACATGACACTAGATTAGATATCTGTTCTACTACTAACATATAAAGCTTTTTGCTTTTTATTACTTCTTTAAACATATGACCACCCCATATTATTAACTAATATTTGCTTTTACCAGCGCTAAATACTTAACCATATTAAGTCTAGTATAAACACTAATTACATTCTATTCTTTATTAAAATATGTTTGACTCATTGTAAAATAAAATTGAACTAATATAAAAAGCCCATAGATGACTATCTATGTCAGAGATTAGACAAACCCTCTTTTAAGCGTAAGCCTGATGGAGGGTTTGCTCATTTAAAGAATTAAGTAAGATATTTTGTACTTTATCTAAAATAAATCCTCGATTTTTACGGGGATCTCCACCCAATTTACCATCTTTTTTCATCATCTTCGTCAGCTTCTTCAAATTTAGACATGCATAAGTAAGAGCTGCCTTGTATCTCATCTTTTCAGCCCCTACCATGGTTGTGTATCTAAAACCATGGGATTCTTTGGCGGTTCCAAATATCCTCTCTATGGTTTCTTTTCTTAACTTGTACAATGCTTTGCCTTCCTGAGTATAACGGATTGCTTCACATGCCTCTATGTAGTTCTGCCATATGTGTCGGGTCAGTATCTTTGTTCTATTTTTGCTTTTTGTGCATTCTTCCAGCCTACTGCAATTCTTGCAGATGTTAGGATCACTTTTGTATTCTCTGTAGCCTTCTCTGTTGGTTGTTCTGTACTCTAATCTTTGAGACTCTGGACACGTATAACTGTCATCTTTAGTGTTATATTTGTATTCTGACTTCTTTATCTGACCTCTTAAACCCTTAGGCCTTGTGTATGGCAGTACTGGAAGGATTCCTTTATCTAAAAGCGTCTTCGCTATGTATGGTGTCTTGTAGCCTGCATCCATTACTATTGTTTTTGGTTCAAATGATTCGATCTTCTTGAAAAAATCGCTGAAGGTGACGCTGTCATTCTCATTTCCTGGATATACCTCATATCCCAATATCCAGCCATTCTTATCACAGCTTGTCTGAACGCTGTATGCAAATACATCTTTATGTTCTCCCTTATGGAACAATCCACTTTCAGGATCTGTGGTGCTTACTGTTTTCTCAACTGTTTTCTCTCCACCGTCTTTGGGTGGCTTCAAATCTTTTTTATCGTGATCTTCTCTATCTTTGTTGATTTCTTCCATCAGTTCTTTCTGGTATGTTCTTGTGGCTCTTTGTACTTTCACTTTCTGAAGCTTGTGTCTGTTGGCACTTGCTTTTACATGAGTTGAATCTATGAATTGAAGCTCTGGGTCTACATATCCCTTCTCAAAACACTGCTCCAATATGTGCTCAAATATTTTTTCGAAAAGATCTGTGCCCTGGAACCTTCTGGTGTAGTTTTTACCAAATGTAGTAAAATGAGGCACTTCATCGTAGAAATCTAAACCAAGAAACCACCTGTATGCAACATTTACCTCGATTTCTCTCATAGTTTGCCTCATGCTTCTTATCCCAAAAAGATATTGAATGAAGGGTATTTTGATTAAAAGAACAGGGTCTATGCTGGGTCTTCCGTTATCAAGGCAGTATTTATCTTTTACAAGGTCATAGATGAATGAAAAATCTATAGCTTTATCTATGTCTCTAAGGATATGATCCTTAGGTACTACTTGATCGATCGAAAAGATTTGGACTTGATCTTTTTTCTCTTTTGGATCTCTGGTAAGCATATTTTACACCCCCTAATATTAGTTATATTATATCAAAATATCAGGTATAAATGTTGCAATTGCAGTGAAAAATCGGATTTATTTGCATGAAAAAGCTCAACAATCTTTATTGATTGCTGAGCTTTGTCTTCAGTCTGCCATAGATGACTATCTATGTTATGATTTTATCACCATAAAAAATCTGACACGGATGATAATCACTATGGACTACCATAATAATATCACTGATTCGATGGAAAACAAACACCTAACCTACGAGGAGCGAATGTTTATTCAATTCGGGTCTTTGACACTTACTTCAAAAAATAATCGCTAAAGCCATTGGAAAGGCTTTATTTTTTTGTCAATTTTCGGAAATATTTATTGCGTAATATATCGTAATATATTATAATATAAAGCAGAGGGGGAGTTTTAATATGAGATTATCATTTTCAAAGTCTAAGAATTCGACTTCACTTTATGTTATCAAAGATGTTATAGAAGGAAATAAACGTACTACTAAAATAGTTGAGAAATTAGGTACTGTAAGAGAATTAGAAGAAAAATTAAATGGACAAGATCCTATTGAATGGGCAAAAGAATATATTGATGAATTAAATAAAAAAGAAGATGAACAAAATAGAGATGTTATTGTGAAATATAGTCAATCAAGGCAAATTGATAAGAATATCCAAAGGTCTTTTAATGGTGGATATTTATTCTTACAGCAGCTTTATCATATGCTTGGATTAAATAAGATCTGTGATAATATCTCTGCTAAATATAAGTTTGAATTTAATCTTGACTCAATTCTTTCAAGGTTAATTTACGGAAGAATCCTTTTTCCTTCTTCAAAATTAAATACTTATCAGGAGTCTAGTAATCTTTTAGAAGAGCCAGACTTTGATTTGCAGCATATTTATAGGGCTTTAGAGGTTATTTGCTAACTTCTCATGATTTTCCTACTCAACATAAGAACGCCATCAGTGATTACTCAAAATGGATAGTGTTGAACCTTCTGTTAACTTTCAAGAAATGCCAACACCTCAGCTCTGGTTTTAGAACTTCGGGCTATTGCATTCAACAACTCCTTGGCTTCTAACGCTTTCTTCTCCTCGTAGAGATCGTCAAGCTCTCCAGATATTTTATCGCATCGTTCTTTCATTTTACGGAGTTTTTCTTCTTGTTCACGGATCTTTTCATCGATTGTTTTAGTAGACTTCGTTCGCGCCATCTTCGTCCTCCTCCTGTTCTGGAGCGGCTGCTCCCATAAGTTCTTTTCCTATTGACAATGCTCTTGCTCGCGCACTGTCTTCATCTATTCCGAATGCTCCTAAAATGGTCTTTTGTGTTGCGGTAATTGCATGATCTAATTTATAGTTACCACCAGGCTGCCTGATTAGTTCAATCTTTTCCAATTCTCGAAGCGCAGCCGGAACTGTCATATAGTTTGGTTTTTTTGCCATCTCAGCCATACGTTTTCTCAACTGGGTATATATCTTGCTTCTGATAATTAGAGCAATGAATTCTACAAATATTTTAGATTCAAGAGCGTCATTACTGGAAACTCGAAATGATTTATTATCAAGGAAAGATTTGTCGCTGCAAAATAACTTCTCAGAAGCATCACGACTTTTGTATAACAAAAGTGCGTCGCTGGCATTCATCTTTTTTGATGTCACAATTGTAAAATAACCACATAATTTCAGTTCTTTTTCAATAACATCCTCTCGTTCTTTATAGCCATAAAATTTGCGTTTACCATCTTTTTCATGATAGGTCAGTTCGTAATAGTGCTCATATTTTTTCCCGAAGTCTATATCTTTTCCCTTGCTCTTATTCATCATTTCTTCCATACGTTGTAGTTCATTTTCCAACTGAGCACGTTCCGCGCTTTCGCGGTCTACCTTATGATAAATATGAAAATATCTGTCCTTAGTATCATCTGCATAAAGTTTGTCACATACCGTCATTCCATAGGTTCTAAAGGCTTTGATCGCACAGTTTCTATTGGTTTCGAACTCTCCTTTATGATCCATGATTAAACCATTCACAAATGAAGCCTTTCCTTTAACCATAATCACAAAATCATAGTTGCATTGGTCCATGTAATTCAGATTATCCCTGCTGAAATATCCGCGATCAAGAACAAATCCAATGTTCTTGTATCCATATCCCCGGACTTTTTCTATAATATACTGTAGCTGCGAAACATCAACGATACTTCCTGGGTAACTCTCATATAGCAAAGGCTCCTGATTGTTTATATCGTAAGCAAGAGAATAGTTGACAACTGCAGCTCCAATGTCTTCCTTTGGATGACCATACTCAGCTTTTTCAATATCTCCAGCCTTACAATTTTTGTTGGTCGAATCGTAAGTTAAATATATTTGTTCTTTATGGTTTCTGTTTTTATTCCAGCTATTTAGAAAATCAATTCGATCATCTTCCGTGATCTCAGAAAAAAATCTGGAAATGGTTGAATCGCTGTATATTTTCTGCTCTGGAGTAAGAACAGGATGATTATAGGCATAATCAGGATAGTATTGAGCAACATTGCTCTCACAGATAATGGAATAGGTGGCTAAATCAAGCAATAGTCCTTTTCCACGATCGTCCCACGATGAAAGATGATTGGCAAGTTTGTAATCATCAATAATTTTCTTGATCACCAAAAAAGCTCCAACTCGGATGCAAGAACTGCGCGAAGCTGGGTTATTTGCTTCAACGGGGAGAATAATATCCGGAAAATACTTTTCAAAATTGGGGTTTGGATACATCATAGTTGGATCATCATTAGACAATTTTCCAATAGTAGTACGCATAGGCACATTATACTTCTTTTCAGGAACATATTTTCTGTCATAAGTGTACTCAATATAAGTTGTATCGCCACGTTTATTTCTTGAAATTTTCCCTGTTTTCTCGGGGATTTTTATCAGAAAATCGTAATACATCTCGCACCTCCAAAGTATGATATCCTACTCAATAATTATAACAAAAAAACCACTAAGGTGCAAGTGAAATCGTAACAAAATCCGCTTGTTTTCAGTGGCTTGAGCTGTTTTTCAATGCAGTAAATAGAGGGAGCAAACAATTGAGTGTGATAAAGTTTGAGAAGTTAGCATTATTGCAAAAGAAAGTGATTATATTCAGTCAAAATTCTATGAAAATAGTTTATCTGTTTCAAAAAGAAACGACCGTATTCTCTATTATGATTGCACTAATTATTTTTTTGAGATAGAAAATGAAGATGGACTTAAACAATATGGATTTTCTAAGGAACATAAGCCTAATCCTATAGTGGGAATGGGACTATTTATGGATGGTGATGGTATCCCCCTTGCTTTCGATATTCATAGTGGTAATACCAATGAACAAACTACTCTGAAACCGCTAGAGAAGAGAATTTTTAAAGACTTTGAGTTATCTAAATTCATTGTATGTACTGATGCTGGATTATCTTCAACAGATAATCGTAAATTTAATGACATAAATGGTAGAGCATTTATTACAACTCAGTCTGTAAAAAAATTAAAGAAACATTTGAAAGAGTGGGCTCTTGATCCAACAGGATGGCACCTAGCAGGCAGTGATAATTTATTTGATATTAACCTAATCGATCAAGATGGAGAAAACTATGATAAGTACAAAAATAAAACCTTTTACAAAGAACGTTGGATAAAAGAAGATGGGCTTGAGCAAAAGCTTATTGTTACCTATTCTCTCAAATACAGAGATTACCAACGAAAGATTAGAGCTGGGCAGCTAGAACGTGCAGCTAAGTTAATTACAAACAGAAAATCAGATATCAAAAAGAAAAATCAAAATGACTTCAGAAGGTTTATATCATCTACAAACGTTACAAAGGATGGAGAAATTGCAGATGAAACTATATATGGTATAGATACAGATGCAGTGGTTAAAGAAGAAAAGTATGATGGATTTTATGCTGTATGTACAAATTTAGAAGATGATGCTGAAGCTATTACAAAGATTAACCACAGAAGATGGGAAATTGAAGAATGTTTTAGAATTATGAAATCAGAATTTAAGGCAAGGCCTGTTTATTTAAGCAGAGACGATCGTATACAGGCACATTTCACTACATGTTTTCTTGCATTAGTTTTATATAGATATTTAGAGAAATTATTAGGTGAACAATTTACAAGTCAGGAGATTATTAATGGTTTAAGAGATATGAATTTCTACTCTATTCCAACAGAAGGATATATTCCAACCTACACGAGAACTGATTTTACTGATGCTTTGCATGAGGCATTTGGGTTCAGAACAGATTATGAGATAGTAAGCATAAAAAAGATGAAAAATTATTTTAAGGAAACAAAAAAGAAGAATACATTACGCAGTTTTTAAACAAAGCGAAAACTCTGAAGTGCACTAATTACAATGCATTCCAGAGTTTTTGTGCCTCTCAACTGTCAAAGATGGAATATTAAACATGCTAAACTAATTCGAGATAAATTGCAATAACAAATTGAACTAATTTTCAGATAATGTCCCGGGAGTTTGACAGTTTAATTAGAGAGTAACCCGGGAGTTTGACACTTACATATTACAAAACCCGGGAGTTTGACACTTACATATTACAAAACCCATTCAAAAGCTCTAAATAGCTTATTTTTTTTGCCTTTTTTGTTTTTTATATATCGCACTTTCTCGCAATGTGTTATAATATTGCTAATAGGAGGTGTTGTGTATCCTGGATTCCCGCAAACTCATAACGAGGCTGGGGGATCGATCCCTATGTTGTTGTAGAGAGCAATTTGCTCTTCAAGCATTTCTCCAAGACGTAGCTTCTGATGCGATTCTTCAAAGCATTCAATGACATCCAGTTTATCCAGGACACCTTGGATCGTGTATTCCTTAAATAGATTGGTATCTTGCATTTGTTTCTTTATGTATGACAAATAAATCAGCGCAATGAATTCTACAAATAGCTTCCCGTCTAAACTTTGTTCTGATGAGACCAGTGTTCTTCGCATATTCAATCGCTCTTTAAGATTGCCAAACGCCTTTTCGACCAAGTCCTTATTGCGATAAATTTCCAGGGCTGTTATTGCATCCATTGTCTCATTAGTGATTAAGGCAAAATACCCATAGTATCTTTTAGCAGCCCTCACCACATCTTCTTTGATCATCGCTTTTGTACCACGTTTTGGTGTTGTTTTGGTGTCGAAGTACTTCTTATACTGACTTTCATGCTCGGGAACTTTTTTCCCGGATTCCAACTCACGACGAAGTGCGATCAGATTTTTGTCAAATCGTTTTTCATCCTCAGCAGCCTTATCAATATTGAAATAGTAATGGATATAGATGCGTCGTTTATCTTCCACTGTGTCCCCTTTATTGGGGCGATCTTGACTATAGTGCCAATCTGATTGTACTGAGCGGTAGTAGAGTTCATATTTTTCGCTATAGTTCTCAAAGCTTCGAAAATCGTTATAAATCGGGTCCAACGCGCTCTTAATCAAGCTTGATGACATTTTTGCCGACATGAGAAACTTAAGATGATCTTTATAAAGAGCATTAATGTTTTTTTCACTGTAAAAGCCGCGATCCATGACGAGCTTTACTTTGGGATAGCCGAGAATATTGAAATCAGCCAACAAGTTTTTGATGGTTTTTGAATCAGGGATATTGCCGGCCAGCTTTCGATAACAAAATGGAAGATTGGATACTTCACCGAATACCATAGCCAAATTGATCTGAGGAAGTCTGTCATTTTCCTTGTTCAAGCCATATTGAACTTGACGCAATGACTCAGAATAGCTTGATACAGAAGTAATATCATAGGCCCAGTATTCCTTTTCGGCTCTTCGTTTACCTTGCAGCCTAAAGAAGTCGTTCTTTGCTTCTTCGGTGATGGATGCGAATAACTCGCTGCTGCACTGAGAAGTGATATCCTTTCCATAAGGATGCTTATGCAGGCTTCCCCATTTTTCAAATCTATATAAAGGATTGCTATCTTCCAGAATCAAATAGTAAGCGATCGAAAGCATCTGGCGGTAATCTTTTGGGAAGCATTTTTTCAAATCATCGGTAATACCAAGCTTTTCGCCTATCGCATCCAGCAGATAAGTTGCACCATAAAATGTTCTGGCAGTATGTTTCGTAAGCACGGGCCCCGGCTTTAAAGGTCCTTCAAGATCTTTGGACTTCTTTCCGCGGCCATCCGTTGGGATGATTTCGCCAGTCTCTTGATCAACTCTGCCAATCAGTGTGCGTTTAGCTCGAGATTGTTTCTTTTCTTTGTCCCAATAGGAAACCGATTCGTAAGCGTAAGTGATACCAGAACGCTTATCTGTTTGATGAATTATCGTTGCCATCAGCCTCACCTCGGTATGTGTATTATATTACATAACGAGTTTAACTAAAAGGATTATTTGTGCTAAATGTTTATTTTTCAATAGTTTGAGAGAATTACACCCGCATCATCGTTATGTATCGTGCGGAATCCAGGGTATATATCTAGCTTAGCGAACAAATAAAAGGACTGCATTGCTCCGGCTATTGCTCCAGAGAGAGGAAATGAACCCTATCCCTCCCTGGGGTATAACGCTACAATGCAGTCTTTTCAATGTTTCTATGTGGTACGCCCAGAGGGATTCGAACCCCCGACCAACTGGTTCGAAGCCAGCTACTCTATCCAGCTGAGCTATGGGCGCATGCTCAGTTGATTCACTATATTAGTATAATTCCAAACTAGTTAAATGTCAATCGACCTCAACTATCACTTCTATCTCTACAGGCATGTTAAATGGCAATACACTTGTCCCTATTGCAGATCTTGCATGTCTCCCCTTCTCTCCAAATACCTCGACCAATAAATCCGATGCACCGTTCAATACTTTTGGCTGGTCATAGAAATCATCAGTGCTTTGAACGAATCCGAGGATCTTGACAAATTTCACTATTTTGTCCAAGTCGCCCAATTCACATTTCAATACGCCCAAAATATTTATCATTGTCTCTCTTGCTGCTTGGTAACCTTCTTCTATAGAGAGCTCTGCCCCAAGCATTCCTACCGCCAGGATCTTTCCATCCCTTGTTGGTCCGTTCCCGGATGTATAGATCAAATTGCCAGTTCTTCTTGCCGTAACGTAATTGCCGGCTGCCTTCGTCTGTCCTGGAAGATCAATTCCTAATGCCTCCAGTTTTTTCTCAATTTCTGACATAAAATCATCTCCTGTCTTGATTCTTAATATAATAAGTTAATTCGAAAAAGTGAAGATAGAAAAATAAGGCTGCCTTACAGCAGCACTATGAGAGAATTAAAATCAAGCATGCAACCGATTGATCTTAGCGGCAATTTGCTATTTATTAATGTCGCAGTGAAGTACTCCACCCTGTGCATAATCTTCGAACTCCATCTCTCTGATTATGATCTTAACCGCCTCAGTTTTGCATCCAACCGTCTCCACCAAGGCCTCAGTAACCTTTTTCGCCATGGCTCTCTTTTGTTCTACTGTTCTTCCTTTAAGCATTTCTACTTGAATAATTGGCATTTGTATTCCTCCTTAGATATGTTAAAGTACGCCCAGCTTTCCAAGGGCAGCTTTTACAACTTGTTTTTTGTCTTCCTCAAGAGGTCTTAAAGGTCTTCGTGGAATACCACCCTGGTAACCAAGCATATCCATACCAGCCTTTAATGCTGGAACTCCCATTCCTCCGGTCACTATGAAGTTTATTTCAATAAGCTTTAATTGCAGCTCTCTTGCTTCTTCTAGCTTACCTTCTTTAACAAGCTTTACCAGTTGACAGCACTCATTGGGCAATATATTGCCTAGAGCTACAGTTGCACCTCTTGCTCCTACTGTTAGTGCAGGTAAAAGATATCCGGCATTACCTGCAAATACAACAAAGTCATCGTCCGTATCTCTTACTATCTCGGATAGCTGGACGATATTGCCTGATGTATCCTTTATTCCAACGATATTTGGATGCCTTGCAAGTCGTGCAATGAGCTTTGAGGACATATTTATGCCTGTATTGCCTGGCATATTATAAAGCATTACAGGGATAGGCGACTCATCCGCAACGTCTACAAAGTGATTATAGAGTACTTCCTCATTCATACTTCCTTTGTAGTAATGTGGTGGAAGGATCAGGGCTGCGTCTGCACCCAGCTCTGCTGCTTCCTTACAGAAGCTTATAGTCTCGAGTGTGGAGTCATAGGAAGTACCTACGATTATTCTTTTCTCCCTGGTGAAATTTTCGATACAGAACTTTATAAGCTCAAGCTTTTCAGCGTGAGTAAGGTATACAAACTCACCATTTGAGCCAAGAACTACGATCCCATCCAGATCAGTCTTTGCCAGTAGATCAAGATTGTGCTTCAGCTTTCCATAATCGATCGATTCATCCTCTGCAAATGGGGTGACGATCGGTGTGTAAATTCCTTTAAGCATTTTATACCTCCTAAGTATATTTTGGAGCTGGTGGTGGGAATCGAACCCACGACCTGCGCATTACGAGTGCGCTGCTCTACCTCTGAGCCACACCAGCAGATGTTACTATGGACATTGTATTACTCCCTGAGCCCAGAGACATCCTCCGCAAACTGGTGAACTATCAGTCCTGCAGTCTGCTTCATTTGAATTGATATCCTTGCATCCACCACATAAGACACAGGGTGAAAATTCAAATTCATATACGTTCTCTCTGAATTCTTTGTATTCACTGCTTTCCCAGATTTCCTTCAAAGATTTTTCTCTGATGCTACCAAGTGTATACTCATTCATCCTGCGTTCATTACCATTTAGAAAGGTCGTGTATGAATGCAGTAGCCCCATACATGGAGAAACCATTCCATCCCACCTTATGAAGGATATCCTGTCATGGACAAATCTGCAGTGGTCATCGTATGCCTTAAAGGTCTCGTTTAGGAGCTTCACCTTCATCATAGAACCTCTGATATCATGGAGAGCATCCTTTGTGGTCTCATTATAATCTATCCTTGGAAGACTTATCTCTGGGATTATTATCTCCTTAAATCCTATCCTCTCCTCCTCAGCCTTTGTGTAAGCCAGAGGCTTGAAGAGTACTTTTCTGCAAAGCATTTTACTTTCCATTTCTCTGTCGTATGGGATCACATTGCTCACTGAAATTTTTTCTGCCCAGACGTTTGCTGCAAAGCTTCTTAATTTTGAAAGTTCGTCGACATTATCTTTTGTAGCGACAAAGGCAATTCCTAAGGTCATTTTTTTGTCGCTCTCCTGATTCATTCTTTTGAAAAGCTTAAGATTATCATGGATACCCCCAAAATCAGCTCCCTCTCTTATTGCATTGAAGGTTGAAGTCTCTGTGCTGTCAATTGAAACCCACAATGTGTCCAGTCCGGATGAAAATAGTTTTTCAAAGCTTTCCTTATTCAGCATAGTCCCGTTGGTGGTTATCTCGACCTTTAGTCCCAAGACCTTAAGTGCAGCTATCATATTGAATATTTCAGGGTGGTGCATCGGCTCACCAAATCCGCCAAACATTATCGACTCCAGAGACGAAAACTCCTTTAGCTGGCTAACCAATGCATTAAAAGCAGACATTTCCATGAAGCCTGGCTTTTCGCTCCATGTCCTCCTTATGCAGGTAACGCAGTTAAGGTTACATGCCGAGGTAGGCTCTATGTATAGTCTTGATAGTGAATGGATGGAGGGTGTGAGTATTAGTTTGCCATTTTCCTCTGTGAGGATATACTCCATGTGTTTACCGGCTGAATCGGTACCGATATACTCAGCATCAAGCTTTATAGAACCATTGGTATCTCTTTGTATGTATTTGATTTTCCCCATCCTCTCACCTCCTTGATGATACTATTATAATGGGATTGTACATCTGTACCACGAATTTTTCAACATTATAACTAAGCCGGTATGAGAGCAAAGGCTGCCATAATGACCAGGTTTATTGTTATCATGCTTAGTATTGTTGAGGTGAAAACTGCCTGCGAAGCAAATTCAGGCTCATTATCCAGCTCGATGGATGTTAATACTACATTTACTGCAGTTGGTGCTCCAAGTCCAATTACCAGAACTCTGGCAAGCAAACCATCAATACCTAATAGTGTTACTATTAAAAAAGCTATCGCAGGGGATACAATCAATCTAATAAAGCTAGACAGATAGAGCCTGGAGTTGCTTATTGTAAATTTAGTTTCAGATAATTGAGCTCCCAAAGTCAAGAGTGCTATAGCCATATAGCCATCAGTTAAGATCTTCAGTGGATCTAAAATCGGATCGGGAATAATAACCCCTGAAGACTTCATAATTGCCGCAAAAGCCATTATATATAGCAATGGCATTTTTAACACATTGATCAAGGCTTCTTTTGGACTTCTATTTCCAGAGCTTGCAGTAAATATACCAATAGTGAAAAATGCAACATTATGAGCCATTAATATGATTGCCTGTATAGAAACTGCCACTGGGTCATTGAATAAAAGCTGAATCAACGGCAAGCTGTAATTCCCTGAGTTAAAGAATGTTGATGAATTTACAAAGACACTGCTCTCAGATTTTGAATATCCTCTGAA
Organism: Gudongella oleilytica; assembly: GCF_004101785.1. Taxonomy (NCBI): domain Bacteria; kingdom Bacillati; phylum Bacillota; class Tissierellia; order Tissierellales; family Tissierellaceae; genus Gudongella; species Gudongella oleilytica. The sequence goes on along the minus strand of NZ_CP035130.1, from coordinate 607,395 downwards.
TCTGGCTATTATCATAGACATAGCTACTATTGATATGATCGCAGTTAATGTTACCGTAGTTGCTGCTTTAATTACCTGGCTGCTTAGCTGACTTTCATAGACCTTGAGAAATAGCATTGAGGGCATCAATATATAAAACTGAAGCTTTGTAAGTGATTTGATGTCGATATGAAATGCAGTATTCATGACAGCGCCTGCAGCGATAACCAGGAAAATCGGTAGTATGACATTTATGAATGTAAAGCTGAAATAGGTCATTATAATTCTCCATGTAGTGTAGTCAGACAGGCCGTTTTATCGGTCTGTCCATGATCAAAATCTTATTTTGTCAAAAGTTATATCCTCTAGTGTTGAGCATCCGGTCATTAGCATTGTATCCTTAAGCTCTGCCATAAGTTTTTCAGCATAGATCTTAACTCCCTCTGCTCCTCCGCCAAAGGCCGAGATGGTAAATGTCCTGCCGATCAAAACAGCATCTGCACCTAAAGCAAGTGCTTTAAACACATCAGCTCCGGTTCGGATGCCTCCGTCTACGAATATCTTGATGCTCTTACCGACAACTTTTCTTATTTCAGGTAGCATTTCAGTAGTTGCCGGAGTATTATCCAGAACTCTGCCTCCATGATTTGAGACCACTATACCATATGCTCCCGACTGGGCTGCTTTTTCGGCGCCTTTACCGCTCATTATACCTTTTATAATGAAGGGCAGCCCGGTTGAATCGACTATTGACTTAAGATCCTCGACGGTCTTTGAGTAAACAGGTTTGCCGGAAGCAGCCAAATGAACCAGACCTGCTGAATCTATATCCATTGCAAGTGCAAGGACATTTAGGTCTTCGACAATTTTTATTTTTTCAAATATCTTTTCCTGAGACCATGGCTTAAGAGTAGGGATGCCCCATCCACCTACCTCCTTAAGAGGCTTTAAGGGTGCATTGAAATAGTCATCATTAGCACCATCCCCAGTGAATGCAGCTATTCCTGCTGCCTTTGCTCCCATAAGGGTCCTTCTGTGGTATTCTTCCTCTGACAGCTTCCCGCCGAAGTTAATGTCCATTCCTCCTATTGGAGCTACAAAAATTGGTGCTGAAAATTTTTTATCGAAAAGCTCGATTGAAATATCCTGACCCTTTCCCTTATAAATGGTATCCATTACTACCTTGACTTCGTTTAAATAGTTGAAGCTCCTTATAAATGAGCTGCCTGTCCACTTAGCACCTACTCCCGGTACCCATCCCCTGCAGGCGACACCATTGCATTCCTTGCAAACCAGGCAATTTGGAGTCAATATCTCCTTTGCCTTTTCTCTTACTTCGTCATAATTCATATGTATTCCTCCCCAGTCCCTATTGGAAATATTATGTTTAATATTATATCACTTTAGCCTGATATTTAGAAACCCTAAGTTCTTGCAAAAAAATATGAGGGGAATTTGTCCCCTCACATTATATCACTAATTAATCGTCATCTCTATCATCATCGTCATCATCATCGTCATCATCATCGTCGTCATCGTCGTCATCGTCGTCAGCTCTATCATCGTCATCGTCATCGTAGCCGTCCCAGTCATCATAAAGGTCATCGCTCTCGAATTCAAGAACCTTCCCGGTATACGCGTCTAACTCTATTTCATATTCTCTTCCTTCGCTGACTATTTCGATTTTGTATTCCAAATCATCGTCGTCATCCTCAAGCTCGATACTTTTGATCTCGCCTTTAACCATACTAAGTGCAATATTTTTTGCTCCTTCCACTCCGATGATCTGTTTCTGCTGATTTGCTGCATCCACTCTGACAGATTCAGATATACTGTTTGCATCAGTTTTTTTATCGTCTTTATTGTCATGATCATCATCATCGTCGTCCATTTCATGCTCTGTTATAGTTCCATTAAAAGCGTCAATTTCTAATTCATGCTTAACACCGTCTGCAATTATGTGAATCTCGTATTCAGGTTTGCCATCATCTGATTTGTCATCCAACTCCAGCTTTATGATCTCACCATTTACTCTCGCAAGTGCAATTGCCTCCGCATCAGCTCTGGTAATAATCTCTTTTGGTTCAACTGTTCTTTCATCGTCTTTATCATCCTCATATAAATCGTCATCCAGGCTATCTTTTAGCGTTTGTTTTATGACTCTGGCTTCTATCTGTTTGTTTTGCAGCATTGCTGCGATAGCTTTATTGACTCTTTCCACCAGTTCTGAATCCACTGTGTCATCGTTGACGGTTAAGCGCACCACATTATCCTTTCCCCCGGAGATATAACCTGTCAGTATCATTAAATCAACCAGATCATTCACCGTTCCCTCAAGGGATTTATCCTTAGGCTCGAAGTTCTCGAGCATCTTCTTTGCATCCAGGTTGAGAGGATTTATCTCTATTACCCTATCCAGCCTATTAGTTACAATTTCTATACTTGGATTTACGTCCATTTTGATAGCACCTGCAGGAACTGCCGTCAAATAACCTCCTGCTCCGACTACTATAGCTAATACCAATGCGATACCCTTTAGAATTTTTGTTTTGTTCTTCATTCTTATCCCTCCTGTTGTATTTGATACGTTAACTGATGAGGGATGACTTTTATTGCATCCATTTGATAATTATTTTCATAATTTCTATCAATCGTCATCTCTGTCATCGTCGTCATCTCTGTCATCGCCGTCATCGTCTTCATTGTTATCATCATCTTCTTCATCATCGTCTTCGTCATCTTCGTCATCTTCGTCGTCTTCGTCGTCATCGTCGTCATCGTCGTCATCGTCGTCTTCGTCGTCATCGTCGTCATAGTCATCACCATCAATGATTGAGGGTGCAGGTGCCAACCTTTCTATCTTCTCCATATCCTTTGTTTCAATTATCCTTTCAAGATCAAGTCCTATACCCTGACTTAATCTAACAAGCTCTTGGATCGACATGTCTGCAAGCTCTTCAACCTTCAGATCAGGATCAAGCACCATAAGATTCCTTATAAAGGTCATCATACTAACAGATACTCCGTACTCTTTCGCATATCTTTCAATGGATGAGGTCTCTTCCAGTCTCTGCGTCAGTACTATAGGCTCAATTTCATTCTTGTTAAGGTACTGATGGATCGACTGATCAAGTATTCTCTTTTTCTCTTCAGCCTTTTCATGATTCTTGTTGTAAACAGAAAGCAACAGAAATTCATTGTTTTCGCCTAGATATCCTTCGGACATCATTTTTTCCAGTATCTCCTCTGATACCAGAAGTACTGACTCATCTTTGTAGGAAATACCCTCGATTATTTTTTCTCCGTCCTTATTCCCTGCTTTAAGTGCTATGACCTTGTCTCTCCTGTTGGTTTCGATCGTTATACTTGGGTTTACATCAAGATATACTCTGCTGTCGACAGTGTTTGAAACCAACTGCCAGTTTAAAAAGACAGCGAGAAATACTGCTGCAATTGATGCATAGGGCACCAGTCTTCTTATTGACTTCATTACATTTCCTTGAGATGTTATTTCATCGTGTCTAAGCATCTTAGTTCGAGGTTTTGCTTTGATTTCCTCAAGAAGATCTATGGGCGCATTTTCTATTGAATTTTTAATGCTTTGTAGTATTTCGTGATCTTTCATGCCCTGACCTCCCTTTCTTCAAGGTGTCCCCTAAGCTTTTTAAGGGCTCTATGATACTTGGATAGTGTTGTAGAAAGGCTTAAACCGATGCTCTCGGCTATTTCCTTATGCTTAAGGCCTGTCACAGCATAGAGGAGCACTATCTCCCTCTCCTCCTCAGTCAGTTTATCCAGAACTGTCTGGAGCACTATTTTATCATCCATATCAGTAATGTAAGAAAACCTTTTGTCATCCTGTATGGTTTCAGGCTCAAGATTGGTTGTTCTTGACCCTTTACGCACTGATGAGTAATGAAGGTTTTTAGCTATGGTGAACATCCAGGCCAGGGGCTTGCCCATAGGCTTGTAAAGATGAGCAGCAGATAGTATTTTAAGATATGTCTCCTGCATTAGGTCCAGACTCTCCTGATGATCTTTTACAAGTGATAGGCTGAAGGCATACATGGTCCTCTCTGTAAGCCTGTAAAGCTGATCGAAGGCCTCCATGTCATTTTGTCCTATCTTCTTAAAAAGGCTTTCATCTATATCGATATTGTTGTATTTTTCAGGCTTTGGAGCCTGATCTTCGTATACGAAGGCAAACATCAGCATGGCTTTATCCCCTTTGATATTATAATGCATAGATACTTGGTTTTATTGCATACAATCGAACATTTTCTTGTATTTACCCTGTTAATTATTTTTTAAGACAAATATCTAAAGGTTACATTTCATTTACAAAGCTGCTCAATGGGTGTCAAACGATATACAATGGGTATCAAGTTATTTGAAATCATTTTCAAGGAGGCACTATGAAATATTTTAGACTGCTAATAATCACTCTTATGCTTTTGATCATGTTACCCCTCCCGACAGCTGAGGCTTCATCTGGAATAACAGAGTATAACATCCAGGTAAACGACCATTTTTCATACTCTCAACGTGAATTCAGGCTTCCTGATAAGGGATGGTTTTTTATAAGAAAAATCAGCAGTTCAGCTGATGACTCATATTTGACAAGCTTTGAGATCCCTGGAGATTCGGGGGCCTTGAGGTATTTCGATCCAGATGGATCTCTCGTAGAAACTGATTTGACAGGTGGAGTTCTTCCTGCAGGAAAAATGCTTTTTTTATCCACTGAAAAATATAACTATATATTAGGTCAGCCCTATTCCTATAAGGATCTGGGCTCTGGCACTGTTCAGAGTATAGGCGCTCACTCAATATCGATCAGTAAAGGTGAAGGGAAGTGGCTCGTGACTCAACGATTCAACCTTCTCCCCGGAAGCTTTGGGATCATGTGGGGTATAGGCTCAAGTGAGCCATTGGTCGATTTTAGCAATAAGTACCAAAGAATTGTATGGGGCAGCTATGATCTAAATGAGAATGCAAGACTTCTATATGATGGATACCATTATAAAAGTCCTTCGACTTATATTCCCTATGCCGAAGGATCATATTGGCGAATACCAAGTGACTACTTGACTAATTCACTCATTAAAAAAGGAGGCAGTCCGGCTTCAGATGTTCTCGGAAATGCTCTGTTAAGAATAGCTCACGGGAATATAAATGAAGAGGGTTATATCCCCAGTCTTCCAAAAAGCCTTTGGCTATATAATGACTATGGAATAAATGAAGGCTTCTTTGATACAAGGTTCAATGCCGACACTCTTGAAACGAATGTAATTGCTCACAGGAAGTTTGGAGATCAGGTTTTTAGAGATGCCTACCTTAGGCTTGCTGAGTACTACCTTATGCATGGGACCACAAGAAAAATCGTAAATTACGACAGTTTTGGAAATGAGGGTTGGCTGGTTGAGGATTACTATGGAACAGGCGGAAGCCCTACACATATTTCGCTTAATCATCAGCTTCAGGCTATCCATACATTCTATATGCTATATGAGGATGAGAAGGATGAAAGATACCTGGATTTTGCAGAAAAGATGCTCCAGGGCATAAAAAATACCACCTATTCATGGATAAATCACGATGGCAATCTCGAGTATGCATATCTTCAAAATGGTGAAATGGGACTAAGGGATTATGATTATCTGACATACAATGATCTTCTGAATGTACAGGATGATCTGATGAGGATTAAAGGTCAAAGAGATCCGGACCTTGATCTTTTGATACAAGGTAAGAAGTTTTGGATGGATGCAAATGGAATAACTGGATACAGAAAGTGGTAAAGGAAAGGTCTCTAAAAGAGGCCTTCCCTTTATTTTATAATTATCTCTGAAATTTGCACTGGATTAAAAAGCCTGATTGGCAATACGCTGTTCCCAAGTCCGCTGTCGATATATAGAGTAGTGTCCCCAATTTTCATTAACCCCTTGTCATATTCAGGGAAAAAGCCTTCACCTGGTGATAGTACTCCCCCAACGATAGGAAGTCTTACCTGACCGCCATGGGTGTGACCTGAAAGCATGAGATCAATTTCTCCGTGGAGGTACGGTATTGGTCTGTTAGGTGAATGAGCAAGGAGAATATTGTAATATCTGGCGTCAACAGAAGAAAATAGCTTCTCATAACCATCACTTGTCGAATAAAAATCTGAACCGTAGATCATTATGGTGTTATCCCCGATTGGAAGCTCAACTGACCTTTCATCCAGTATATCTACTCCTCTATCCTCAATACCATTTATGAATTCCCTGAAATGTTGATTGCCATGCTCGTGATTCCCGTAGACAAAATACACTGGCTTTCCTGTTTCCACGAGTCTATCAATAAGCTCATAGGAAAGTGAAAAGTCAACCGTTTTAAAATCTATGATGTCGCCTGTCAATGCAATGAAATCAGGATCAAAGAGCCTTACGCTTTCTAATACTCCATTCAGGTCCACTCTATCATTGGAGTGAAAATCTGTTATCTGTGTTATCCTTATCTCTTCTTCCAGCTTCTCAGTCTGGAGCTCCACTCGATTCACCCTAAAGTTTGAAATCTGATCATCTATATATAGAAATAACAATAAAGCCATTGCTAAAAGCAATATGAATATTTTCGACTTTTTCATATTTTCACCTGCTATCACAATTCTTGATCTATTGTGTGATTATATCATAAATAGAGACGATAATTAAGGCTAAGCAACCTAAATGATTATCATTTTATCATTTGAACTTGTCAAGTATTGTGACTATTTTGTAATTATTTGATGTCAGTTTTATCATGTTACTATACAATAGTGATAAGAGAATGATAAGCATTAAGCAAGCGAGGAGGTGTCGATATGAACAAAAGACTTATTTCGCTGCTGCTGGTATTTGCAATGATAATACCCCTTGTGGGCTGTGGTGGTGGTTCATCAGAGCCTGTTATGAAGGAAGAGTTGCTGATTGAAGGGATCGTTAATGGAGAAAACCTAATCCTGGGCTCTGAGGGTGTTGAGTTAAGACTCGATCCGGTATTCATATCATCGGATGTTAATGCAAGGATATCAAGGATTTTCAACGCTCCACCTCTCGATGAGGAAGGGGAAATAAATCTGCAGGTATATGACTTTTCACTTGAAGGTATTACTAAGGTCGACGGTGTAATTCAGCTGGCCATTCCTTTAATACTTGCCGAGGGAGAGATCCCTGGTGCAGCGTACTTAAACGAAGCAACCGGTCAATGGGAGCCTGTAGCATTTATGTATGATGAAGCGTCAGGATCTGTCGTTATACTTACAGACCATCTCTCCAAATATGGAGTTTTTACTTCAAGCAACAAAGGAAAGAGAAAAGCCAGGTTGGAATTTTTAGGTCTTTATGGTGAGGGCAGGGACGAGGACTTCCTTGAAGCTGTGGAGGAATATTCCATAGGTGGTGTTCCGGCATCTGAATGCTATGAAATAGGTGCAAGTGCCGTTGGAGATTCACTCCAGATCGGAGCTGATATTCTCGGAAACATAACTCAAAGTGCAGGATATCTTGCTTATGGTGAGGATGTTCTTTCGACTATAGGCGACCATGTTGGAAATATTGGGCTCCTCCTTTCAGTAGTACAAATAGGAACCAATATCTATCAGGGAAAAATACATGAAGCCGTCGTCGCAAGTCTTAAGACTTCGTTTACATACGTTATGGGAAAGGCAGCATCCAAGCTTAGCAGCTCGGTTATGTCTGCAAGTATGGCTGCAGTTGCTATCGTCGACTACTCTATAAATAAATTTGGTACTGAGGCAGTTGAGGGAAGATCTGAAATATACAGAGAAGCATATGCCCTGTATCATTCAAAGGGGAATCCCGGCTTCAAGGGCTCTGATTATTGGTATAAGACCTTCTACCCAATGTTTTCAGATCCGAAGATGACAGAGGAAGGACTCAAGACTGAAATCGATAGGATCGTTGTTGAGCATTGCAATGAATTCTGGCTTCCTCAAAATGAAGTTGAGGTAGCAGATTATATGTCTCAGGCAAGAGACAAATTTGGATTCTCTGCTGGAGGAGGCTTGAATAAGGGTCTTATGGAGGAGATAAGTAATGAGAGAAGATCCATGCTATATCAGGATGTCCTCCCTGGAGTGTTCAACCAGATAGCATTAAGGATCAATATGGATAACGAAAAGAGGCTTAGAGAAGAATATAAGTCGCTTTCTGACTATTTAAATACCTCTATTGCGTTTAACGTCACTGACCCCTCAAAGACATATGCAAAGCATCAGGTAAGGTTCTCAACCTTGAATGACAAGGCTGACGCAGCAAACTGGACCGGTAGATTTAAGGATGATGGCACCCTAAGCACAAGCTTTACACTTTATGGTCACTTATATTCAGGATCACCAAACAAGATAGAAATATATGGTCCCAATGCAGATTTGGAAAAAGATGAGCCTGTCGAGACCATAGAGTTCAAGGTGACTCCTCCTTCCGTTGATATAGTTATCAAAAAAGAAACCGGAAGACTGACAAGGCTGGTTTCTGCCAAAACATCGGAGGATGCGGTTTCCAACCTTCTTGTTGAGGATGAGTACAAATCATATTTTGCTGAGGATATGCATCCACTGCCAATGGAACATTTGCTGAGTCAACAGCCTATTACGATTCTTGAGAATAATGTTATAGACGTTAGCTTAAGCGGCAGCTGGGCAACAGATACTGTCAGCGGGAAAAATCAATACGCTGAATGGAGTACTCAATACAAGTATGACGTAAAGAATTTTCATCTAAATATACCAATAACCGTAAACAATGACCTTCCCGTTATAGGGACCGATAAGACAGCGCTTCTTCTCGATGGTAAGGGCACCTATAGCTACACTGTTACAATAACAACTGTGACGACATCAAACCAGGAGGTTCCTGCAATAGGTGAAAAGGCCTGGATTTCGGGTTCTGTAACTAGAACAACTACCTTCACTTCCTCTGGTGATGTAGAGCTTTATACACATAGCAATGCCATAGACAGCTCAAAACCAGTGACTGTACTTGAGAACGGGATTGAAAATCTTGAAACGAAGGCTGTGGTTCTTAATTTCCAAAACCCTGTAAATCAGGCGAATGTGGTGGAAAATCACTATTTGAAAACAACCTGGGAGGACAAGACTGAGAAGGAGGAAACCAGTACCAATGAGTATCCGATAGATGCAACTTATATTCTTGATAATGGATACCAAATATTTTTCAAGTATCCGGTTGAATAGAACAAAAACAGGAGGAGGCCAAATATGAACAAAAGACTTATTTCGCTGCTGCTGATATTTGCAATGATCATACCTCTAACAGGTTGCGGAGGTGGTGACACCAGCCCTCAGGTCAAAGAAGAATCACTTGCAGAGGGTGTTTTGAACGAGGAAAATCTGGTCCTTGGCTCTGAGGGTGTTGAGCTAAGACTCGATCCGGTTTTAATATCATCTGACACAAACGCTAAGATTACAAAGGTATCAAACGCTCCACCTCTCGATGAGGAAGGTGAGATCGATCTTGAGGTATACGACTTTTCACTTGAAGGTATAACTCAGGTTGATGGTGTAATTCAACTGGCTATTCCATTAGATCTTGCTGAGGGAGAGATCCCTGGTGCAGCGTACTTAAACGAAACAACCGGTCAATGGGAGCCTGTAGCATTTATGTATGATGAAGCGTCAGGATCTGTCGTTATACTTACAGACCATCTATCCAAATACGGAGTTTTCACTGTTACAAATGAAGGTACAAGGCGTGCCAGACTGGAATTTTTAGGTATCTATGGAGAGAACAAGGATGAGGATTTTCTTGCAGCTATTGAGGAATACTCCATAGGTGGTGTTCCAGCCGCACAGTGTATAGAGATCGGTGCTGGTGCTGCAGGAGATGCTATGCAGCTTGGATCTGACTTTCTTGGCGGTATAGTTCAAAGTGCGGGATATCTGGCATATGGTGAGGATGTGGTATCAAACATCGGTGACCATTTGGGCAATATCGGACTTATGGTATCCGTAGTGCAAATCGGAACTAACATTTATAACGGAAAGATAAATGATGCCCTTGTAGGCAGTATGAAGCTCTCTCATACATATATTATGAGTAAGGTTGCCTCAAAGCTTAGCAGCTCAGTTATGTCTGCAAGTATGGCTGCCGTTGCAATCGTCGACTATGCTATCAACAAATTCGGTACTACTGCAATTGAAGGAAGGGCTGATATCTACAGGGACGCATACTCTATATACTACACAAAGGGCGAGGACGGCTTCAAGGGATCAGATTACTGGTACAAGACCTTCTACCCTATGTTTAAGGATCCAACTCTGACTGAGGAAGCTTTGAAGGCAAAGATCGATGCGATCATAACTGAGCACTGCAATGAATTTTGGACTGGAACCAATAAGCTTGGTGTTGATTACTTTGTCTCTGAGGCCAGGGAGAAATTCAATTGGACCGGTGGTGGAGCTGGTCTCAATAAGGATCTTCAAGACAGCATTAGTCAGGAAAGGCGGGCCATGCTATATAATGATATACTCCCTGGAGTGTTCAATCACATAGCTCTGAAGATAAATATGGAAAATGAGATTAGACTTAGAGAAGAATATAAAGCACTTTCTGACTATCTGAACACATCGGTCAAATTTACCCTTAAAGATCCAAAGAAGACCTATGCCGGCCACCAGGCCAAGTTTTCCCCCCTTAGTGAAAAGGCTGTTGTTAAGGATTGGTCCGGAAAGTTTCAATCCGACGGCAGTATTACTACCTCCTTCACATTATATGGCCATATGCTTGCAGGATCTCCGACAAGCCTTAAGATTTGGGAGCCGGATGCTGATATAGAAAAAGATGAACCAGTCAGGGTCATCGATTTCAAGGTCACTCCACCATTGGTTGAGATAGTCCTGGGTGAAGAGATTGGCAGCCTTAAGTATGAAGGCGGCGACGAGACCAAGATACTTCAGCTTGGATTACATGCAGCGCTCCGAGAGGCTGACACTATCACCATAAACAAGGATGGCAGCTTCAAGGTCGAGGTTGGCTATGCAACTGCCAGTGGAGGCAGCGGAGATACCAGATATACAAGTGAGGTAAATGGAATCACTATAAGCGGCAATATAGATGCAGGTACTTTATCAGGAAGCGGTACCGTAGCGGGATCATTCAGGTTCACGAGGAAGGAGATAAGCCCTCTTGATGCCATGGAGGGAGAAACCAAAGAGTATGTAACCACTGATCTTTACGACGACTCCTTTGAAGGAACTGTTGATATCACAGGTTCTGGTGATAAGGTTACTTTCGAGATCAATCTGCAGGGTACAAGGATTGGTTCGTCGAAGCTTCAGTACCACTCAATAGACCCCTCAGGAAATGAATTCTGGGGTGATAATCCTACGGTCACGGACAAGTCTGGTGAAATATCTACGACAGGAAAATATACCTTCACAGTTCAAAAATAACGTAAAAAATGCTCCGACGGCTTTCAATTAAGCATTCGGAGCATTTTTATTATGGTGCGGGAAAGAGGACTTGAACCCCCACGTCGTTGACACTAGATCCTAAGTCTAGCGCGTCTGCCAATTCCGCCATTCCCGCAGGTGGTGGTTCATCAGGGGCTCGAACCCTGGACACCCTGATTAAGAGTCAGGTGCTCTACCAACTGAGCTAATGAACCATGATTTAGAATGGTGATCCATCCGCGACTCGAACGCGGGACACCCTGATTAAAAGTCAGGTGCTCTACCGACTGAGCTAATGGATCAGCTAAATGGGGTGGATAATGGGACTCGAACCCACGACCTCCAGAGCCACAATCTGGCGCCCTAACCAGCTAGGCCATATCCACCATGTAATTTTGGAGCGGGTGAAGGGAATCGAACCCTCGCACTTGGCTTGGGAAGCCAGTGCTCTACCACTGAGCTACACCCGCAACAATAAAACCTTTGCTGCCGATCCCAATTTACTGCCGCACTCCCAGCACTTTTTGTGCTGACTTATATGATTATAGCAGGGTTGATTTATGATGTCAATATAACCTTTGTGGTTCATCGGAAATTTTCATCCTCAAGAAATGATAGCTGGTGAAGGTTTTTATCCATCAGATTGCTTAGAGATATCCCGAGCAGTCTCAGGCTTTTATCCCACTCCATTTCATCGAAGAGTGCCCTGGAAAGCTGATAAATCTCATCCTTGTCGCTGATGTACCTATGATAGGTCCTTGATTTTGTATGGCTTTCAAAATCCTCATCCTTGATCTTCACAGTAAGTGTGCGGCCATGGAGATTCCTTTTAATAAGATCATCCTCAAGCTCCTTCGCATAATCCATCAGGAATTTATCCAGGAGCTTTTTGTCCCTTGTAGGTCTGAAGGTCCTCTCTACGCCTATGGACTTTCTCTTTCTTGTGGTCTCAATTTCTCTTGGATCGATCCCTCTTATCCTGTCGTATATTTCCTTGCCCCATTTGCCAAAGAAATCGACCAGGAAATCCTCGCTTAGCCCATACAAATCTTCTATAGTATATATTCCTATGTCCTCAAGCTTCTTTCTTGATTTTGCGCCAATCCCATAGACCTTGCCAACAGACAATGGGAAGAGGATCTGTGGCATCATATCCTCTGTGATCTTCATGAAGCCGTTTGGTTTGTTCCAATCCGAAGCAAGCTTTGCAAGGAATTTATTGTATGATACTCCTACTGATAATGTCAGACCGGTTTCCTCCAGCACCCGCTCCTTGATCATAGCAGCCAGCTCCTCAGGCTTCATTTCGATTCCGGAGATATCCATGTATGCCTCATCGATCGACAAAGGCTCTATCCTTGGAGTGATCTCCCTAAGTATTGAGAATACCTTCCTTGATACCTCCTGATACCTGCTCATTCTGCCCGGCAGATATATCCCATGGGGGCATCTTTCTCGTGCCATAAAAATCGGCATTGCCGAGTGGATTCCATACTTCCTCGCCTCGTAATTGCAGGTTGTTACGATCCCTCTCTGGCTTCTGCCTCCAACGATAACAGGTTTTCCTCTCAGTAAATGGTTATCTGCCTCTTCGACTGATGCAAAGAATGCATCCATATCAAGGTGTAAAAAATCAAGTGGTGACTCCATCTGTTATCCCTGCCTCATATAGCATATCTTTGCGTCTATCTTTGTCCCTATCTCCAGGACTCCGTAGCTGCCTGTGGTAAGCCCGCCTCTGGGCAGAGAAGGACTTCCCGGATTCATCATTATCAGATTCTCGTCGATCCTTCTCATCGGTATGTGAGTGTGTCCGTAAAGCACAACATTTGCACCAGATTCAAGGGCATGATAGTACAATCTGTTAAGGTCATTTTTCACATTATACTTATGTCCGTGGGTCAGTAGGATCTTTTTCCCCTCAACAGTTATGTGCTGCTCTCTGGGGTAATTGGTTTGCCAATCTCCATTCCCGGCTATTATGTGCGACGGTATTTTAAGCATTTCCTTGATCCTTTCGCCATCGGAAGCAAAGTCTCCGAGGAACACAAGCATATCGAATTCCTTTTCCTCCTTGAGCTTTGAAAGTATCCCCTGAACATGGCTGTGTGTATCGCTAACGACTAGTATTCTCATTTTCCTCACCCAATAATCCTGCCAATACTTCCCTTAAGCCGTCTATTGCCCTTCTTCTATGGCTGATGGAATTCTTGACCTCGTAGGACATCTCAGCGAAGCTTTCATGGTATCCCTCAGGAACAAAGAGCGGGTCATACCCGAAACCACCTGAGCCTTTTTCTTCCTCCAGGAGGCTGCCTCTGCAAATACCTTGCATTACATATTCATTGCCGTTTTCATCTATCAAAGCTATTACTGATCGAAAGGCTGCAGTTCTATCCTTGTCTTTCAAATTCCTCAGCAATGTCTCATTGTTTAGCTTGTCGTTGCCGTCATCACCGCCATATCTTGAAGAATAGATACCCGGTTCACCATTCAGAGCGTCAACGAATAGCCCGGAATCGTCAGCCATCACCATATAAGGAGTAAGCTCTTTAAGAGCTCTCGCCTTCTTCAGACTGTTGGACTCAAGTGTGTCTCCGTCTTCGACCACCTCAAGGCGTCCTAACCCGATCTCCTCCTTGGATAGGATCTCCACCGGCAGATCCTTAAGTATCTCTCTTATTTCATTGACCTTGTTTTTGTTGCTGGTTGAAAGTACAAGCTTTCTCATACTATGCCTCCTGGATAATTGCTGTGATCTCAGTCCCCAGGATCTCCTTTTGAAGGGCAATAAGCTCCCTGTTTCCCTTTTCAGCCAGATCCAGAAGTTGATCGAGCTGAGCTCTTGTATATACAGCCCCCTCGGCGGTCCCCTGTACCTCAACGAAGTTTCCTTCATCACCCATGACCACATTCATGTCGACCAAAGCGACATGATCCTCATCGTAGCAGAGGTCGAGTATAGGTCCCTCCTCCGATATTCCAACGCTTATTGCTGAAAGAAATCCTGTTATGGGGAACTTATGGAGAAGCTTTTCTTCTCTAAGTTTGCATACGGCATCGACAAGTGCTATGTACGCTCCGGTGATAGCCGCTGTCCTTGTGCCTCCATCGGCCTGAATTACGTCACAGTCGATCCAGATCGTCCTCTCACCCAGCTTTGACATATCAACAACTGATCTTAATGATCTTCCGATCAGCCTCTGGATCTCCTGGTTTCTTCCGTCTATCCTGCCTTTTGTCGAATCCCTTATTTTCCTTTGCATGGTGCTTCCTGGCAGCATTGAGTATTCCGAGGTTACCCATCCCTGTCCTGTCCCTTTAAGGAATGGCGGTACCTTTTCCTCGACCATGGCTGTACAGATAACCTTAGTGTTCCCCATCTCTATCAATACAGACCCATATGGATGCAATAGGTAGTCTCTGGTTATTTTTACGGGCCGCAGCTGATCGTTACTTCTGTTGTCTATTCTCATTTATTTTCTCTCCTTAGATAGATTGATACTTACATTCTATCAAAAATTTAAACTCTTATGTTAAAAGACAGCAAAAAACCCCTCATGGGGTTTTGTTATTTCTTCATAGGTGCAAAGTAGCCGCCTCTGACAGGTGTTATATTGTTTATGGTTATGAAGGCATTAGTGTCTACTGAGTCTACCGCCGATTTCAGCTTTTGCATATCCTTCCTGTTCAGAACTACGCTTAGGATCTCTCTTGGCCCCTCGATACCCTGGCCCTCCAGGATCGTCACACCAAAGCCATTGTTCCTAAGTGCATCAACCAAATCGCTTTCGCTGGAGCTTTTCAATATGATCTGAGCAGAAAGGTTACCCATTGCTATTTTGTTTTCTATGGTTATTCCGACGAAGTTGCCTGCAGCAAATCCCGCACAGTAAGCCAATAGATTAAGCGGGTTATCAAGAGAGCTTACGACCTTCCCAAGTGCAGTGACGTATATCCCAACCTCAAAAAATCCTATGGCAGCAGCTTGGAGTCTTCTGCCCTGGACAACCATGAGAGTCCTTGTAGTTGCCATGGATACGTCAACTACCCTTGCCATAAATATCAGTGCATAACCTAAAAGTGCCTCCATATACTATCTCCTTTCAACATATATAAGGGAAGGCTAGCCTTCCCTTGTTTCAATATTCTTATTCTAATATAATCTATCGCTTCAATTTAGTCCATACCGGCATTAGTATAACTGAAAATACTGTGCTATCCCCTCAGTAATACCCTGAACCACCCTCATTTGATAAGCAGGATCCCTAACTAAAGCTTCATCCTGTGGATTCGACAGATAGCCTATCTCTATCAGGATAGCAGGCATGATGGTCTCTCTGAGGACTACAAGCTCAGGCCGCTTGATAACACCTCTCCCAGGAATTCCAGTATTTCTGATTATGCTTGAATAGACGGTATCGGCAAAGGGATATTGGTCCTCCAGCTTGAACTCACTTGACGTTGCAGGGCAATATAATACCTCAAGGCCTGTTATGCTGCTTTTGATGTTTGAATTAGCGTGCATGCTTATGAATAGGTCTGCATTAAGACTATTGGCTATTCTGCTCCTGTCATAAAGATCAACGAATAAATCCTCATTTCTTGTAAGGATTACGTTGTATCCCTGAGCCTTAAGTGCCTCCTCAAGCTGAAGAGCCATTGAAAGGTTTACTGCCTTCTCCTGGAAACCGGTGATAGAAATTGCACCAGGGTCCTTTCCGCCGTGTCCCGCATCGATTACGACGGTTCTGGCATTTGGATCGATATTCTCATTCCTTGCTGCAAGAAGCTCGAGCGAATAATCTCTTTCTCTGGATAAAAGCTCAATATTAACGCTTCTTCTGAAGCCTACGGTAATTTCTGTAGTGGATCTTCCTCGTGAGACCTCGACC
Source organism: Gudongella oleilytica (assembly GCF_004101785.1). Classification (NCBI taxonomy): domain Bacteria; kingdom Bacillati; phylum Bacillota; class Tissierellia; order Tissierellales; family Tissierellaceae; genus Gudongella; species Gudongella oleilytica. Next base: position 591,069 of record NZ_CP035130.1, on the reverse strand, counting down.
TGATCAACAAAATTATCCTTTATGACGAAGCTCCCTTCCGGAAGATTGGTTGAATCTGAAGGAATCTTAATAAATAGCTCTTTTCTTACTTCATCATACTCGAAATCGGCCTCAACTCTCTCCAAATGTCTGAACAAAAGCTTTGCTTCCCTGCCCAAGTTTTCATAGGAGAAATCCTCCCATATGTTCTCCTCAGGGTATATCCGCAACCCTTCCTCAGTTGGAACTATGAGGACCTTTGGATTGTCTACTCCATCCTTTATATCCAGAACTACCCTTACTATCCTGTCATTGGAGCTGTAGTTTTTATCAGCTACAAATTGAGAGGCTCTAACCTGCTTTATTATTCCCAGACTATAATCAAAGGTCTGGTATTGCTCGCCATGAAGTGTTGCGTCCATGATATCTATTACTGTTCTGGTCGGATTTGTTAATTCTATGACATTGTATTCTGGTATCGTGACTCCCTCGACGAGTATGAAATCCCTGTTGTCCTCTTCATCCTGATATATCCCTGTGATCTGATTGTCGTCGAATGCAATGACTGAGGATGTCCCATCCTCTGATGCCACAAAGCTGAATTCGGCTTTTTCTCCAAGGGTAAGCACCAGTCTCGTGGTGTAGGGATTCGGTGGAATAGTAAACTGAGAATATTGAACTCGTTGGATAAGGTCCTCCTCCAGAGTAAAGTCTCCAGGAGCATCAGCCTCTCCCGGTATATTTAGCCTGGCATCCTTAAAATCCAGCACCAGCTTGCCTGATCCTTCAAGATACATAGAATCATATTGCAGGGGCTTATCGCTTGTTATTTTTATCCTATACTTTCCAGTACTTCCTTTTACAGCTGATATCGATGTTATTGTTGAAGTTCCTGTTGTTTGAGGAGCCTCCGTCTTTGGAGAATCTATTATGGCGGTGTAGCTTATTGGATCCCAGTTCACATTATAGCCAAGAACCTGGGATACGAATCTTACAGGAACCATTGTCCTTGAGTCGTTGTTCATAGATGTGAAGGTCACTAACTTTGGAATTGAACCCTGATCTAGTTGCATAGATTGCCCGTTCACCAGTACCTTATGGCTGTTTATACTCATGCTCACCACTGTCGAGTTATGTACAACTGTGGCAGTTTGAGTTGCATTATCCCATCCGATCTGTGCACCCAGACTCTCCATGAACCTTATTGGCACGAGAGTCCTGTCGCCCAGTATTACCGGCGGGACCACAGTAGAAAGGCTGCTTCCATCAAGCATTAGAGAAACCTTTGGAACCTTGATAGACTTGCCGTCCACCTTGACGTCCACCTGAGGTATATTCGAGCTTCCAAAGGATATATCAAAGGATGCTATTATAATCATTAGTAGTGTAAGTAAAATCAAGCTACGCTTCATAAGCCCCTCCTTTCAAAACATGCCTTGTCCTGTTAGCATATTTATATCAAAATATCACCGCCCTTTCAACGAAAGGGCGGATAATGTAACCATAATGTAATATGTGAAATTATAGCTGAAGAGCTCTGTAAAGCTCATCACTTCCAGGAGGTGGTATTGGTACCTTCCTGTCTCCTATTGCTGATTCGATACCTCTGTGGGTGATCTCTCCCACTATAGTTGCCTTTACCCCATTTTTATCAAGGTCTCTTAATAGAGCATCAGCATTCCTTTCGGGGACTACCATTATCATACTGCCGCTGGATATAAGCTTTCTGGGATCTATTTCGAGTATATGGCAAATCTTTTTCGTAACGTCTTTTATTGGAAGTTTTTCCTCATAAAGAGTCACGCCCTTTCCGGTCGCTTCACCTGTCTCCCAGATAGCTCCGTAAATGCCGCCCTCCGTCACATCATGCATATACAGCACCCCATGATTTTTGGCTAAAAGTCCCTCTCTTACAACGCTTATATACTGCGAAAGCTCTTTTGCCTCATTTAATTCTTCCTGAGTAATATGCTCTTTAAGCCTGGCTCCCAACTCTGATGCCAGAATGTGGGTCCCTTCAAGCCCGATCCATTTAGTAAGTACGACCTTGTCCCCGGAGCTTATCCCCTGATAACCCTTGAAGTGCTCCCTTTTCATCCTTGCAATAACCGTTGAGCTTATCACTATCCTTGTGACTGCGTCAGTCACCTCTGTGTGTCCTCCGATTATCTCGACTCTTGCCTCTCCCGCTGCTCTTCCGGCATCCTTCATGATCAGCTCAAGATCCTCCTCGGTTGTCCCTGGAGGGCATAATATGGTAAGGAGTATTCCAACAGGCTCTGCTCCCCTTGTAGCTGCGTCGTTACAGGATACGTGAATTGCAAGAGCTCCAAGTCCCTTAGTAGCTCCTGTTATCGGATCTGTGCTGACTACACACAACTCTCCCCCAAGATCCATAACGCCTGTGTCCTCTCCGATACCTGGCCGTGCGAGAACTTCATCTCTCTTATATGTAATGTTGCTGAAAACAATCTTTTCAAGAAGTTCATTAGGTACTTTACCAATTTCCAATTCCATCAACCTCCCAAGATATATCCTACCAGATTGAATGAGATAAGAAAACCCCCTAACTATTGGTCAGGGGGCAGATAAGCATTTATTTAGCTGTTGAAAACCTCTAAGTCCATTGCATTTTCACTCTTTGCGATGATAGACGTACAAACAGCATCTCCTGTAACGTTTATCGATGTCCTTCCCATGTCTACAAGTCTGTCGATGCCCATTATAAGTCCCAAGCCCTCAAGTGGAAGACCTACTGATTGAAGCACCATAGAGAGCATTATTGCACCTGCTCCAGGAACTCCTGCTGTTCCAATGGATGCCAAGGTTGCTGTGAGTACTACGGTCAGCATCATAGGTAAAGTCATTTCTATACCGTAAGCCTGAGCTATAAACAATGAAGCAACGCCTTGCATTATTGCTGTACCATCCATGTTGATCGTTGCTCCCAATGGAATTGTAAAGGAGGATATTTCCTTTGATATCCCAAGCTCCTTTTCACATATATCCAGGGAGAAAGGTATTGTCGCATTGCTGCTGGCTGTTGAGAATGCAACGAACATTGCCGGGGAAAATTTCTTGTAGAATTTTCTAAGACTTAGACCGGCAAAAACCTTAAACAGGGATCCGTAAATCACTGTAGCATGGATCAATAAACCCAGGTATACTATTCCGACGTACTTCATAAGTGGAATGAGCGCTGAATACCCCACTGTGGCGAAGGTCTTTGCAATAAGACCAAATACTCCTATCGGAGCGAAAAGCATTACTATCTCGACCAGCTTCATAATAAGGTCATTCAGCTTTTGGAACAGATCAGTAAGATACTCGCCCTTCTCTCCTAACAGAGAGAGCCCGACTCCAGTCAGCAGTGCAAAAACGATGATCTGAAGCATACTACCATTTGCCATTGCGCTTATTATGTTGTTAGGAACCATTTCGTATAATATCTGCACAAGAGGTGCCTTTTGGTTTATAGTCGTCTCAACAGTTTGTATTGCTCCCATGTCGAGACCTACTCCCGGCTTAAGAACTACACCAAGAATCAAAGAAATAATAATTGCCACTGCAGTTGTCGACATGTAGAAGATTATAGTTTTTGATCCTACTCTTCCGAGCTTCTTGACATCGCCCATATTTGCTGCTCCGTTGATGAGTGAAACAAATACCAATGGCACTACCAGCATCATGATCCCTCTTAGGAATACTTGCCCTAAGAATTGAAATAATCCGTTGATAAGTACTGTGTCCTTTAGCGTTCCTGCAGGCAGATTGTATACCAAGATCCCTGTAACAAGACCTACCCCAAGAGCAACCAGGACCTTTGTTGTAAGATTCATTTTGCCCTGCTTCATTTCTTCGCCTCCTTTGATTGGTTTAAGAGTATAAGAAAACACTCTTTACTTGATTATAGCTGTATTAACAGATAAATGTCAATTAAATTACAAAGACAGAGCAGCCGGCTCTGTCCTTGTAATTACCTGTTCTTAAGCTTTTCACTAAGAATTGTGCTAACAACTTGTGGATTGGCCTTACCCTTTGTCTCCTTCATTATCTGGCCCATTAAAAAGCCTACAGCTCTGTCTTTACCGTTTTTATAGTCCTCAACGGACTGTGGATTTGCATCAAGGATCTTGTCTACAGTTTGAGCAAGGGCTCCCTCGTCGCTTATCTGTATCAAGCCTTGCTCAGAAACTATGGTCTCAGGAGATTTTCCTGTTTCGAACATATCTCTAAGAACCTTTTTCCCTGTATTGTTGTTTATCTTGCCATCTCTTACGAGGATCAACAGCTCTGCGAGGTCTTTAGAGGAAAGCTGGAGCTCCTGTATCTCCTTCTCCTCCTCCTTAAGTCTTCTTAGGACATCGCCCATCATCCAGTTGGCAACGAGTTTGCTGTCGTCAACATACTTCACTGTTTCCTCAAAGAAGTCTGCCAGCTCCCTGGACTGGGTAAGTACTGAAGCGTCGTAGTCGCTCAAACCATAATCGCTGATGAACCTGACCTTCTTTGCATGCGGCAGCTCAGGCATTGCAGCCTTGATTTCCTCCAGCCAGCCTCTGTCTACTATTAGCGGAGGAAGGTCGCCATCGTAGCAGAACCTGTAGTCCTCAGCGGTATACTTTCTTCTCATAAGTATGGTCTCGCCTGCTACTTCATCCCAGCGTCTTGTTTCCCTATCTGTATTCTCTCCTTTTTCGAGGAGCTCTATATGTCTTTTTTCTTCAAACTCAATTGTCTTTACCACTGACTTGAATGAGTTGAGATTCTTGATCTCAGTAATTTTTGATTTTATTCCTCGTTCGTCGTCGATGACATTTATGTTTACGTCACAGCGGAGTGACCCCTCCTCCATCCTTACGTCAGAGATCCCTACATACTTTATGGTGGACCTTAACTTATCCAGGAACAATCTTGCTTCCTCAGCTGATGAAATGTCAGGCTTTGATACTATTTCGATCAAAGGGACTCCGCAGCGGTTGAAGTCGAGAAGAGTTGTTCCGTCATCGTTGTGGATCTGTTTTCCAGTATCCTCCTCGATATGGATCCTCTCAAGGTTTATCCTCTTCGGACCTTCGGGCAGATCTATCTCAAGGTAGCCGCCGTTACACAACGGCAGGTCAGACTGTGATATCTGGTAACCTTTTACAAGATCCGGGTAGAAATAGTTCTTTCTGTCCATCCTCACTACCTCGGCGATCTCCGAATTGAAGGCAAGACCTGCCTTGATGCCAAACTCAAGACACTCCTTGTCTATTACCGGCAATGCTCCGGGCAATCCAAGACAGACTGGGCAGACGTGAGTATTGACCTCTCCCCCGAACTCATTTTTGCAGTTGCAATATATTTTCTTTTTGGTCATTAGTTCAACGTGGATCTCAAGACCAATCAGTGTTCTCCAGCCCATTATTTCACCGCCCTTTCATAGCCAAGTCCTGCTTTTATTACAGTCTCCTCCCCAAAGCGCTTGCCTGTTATCTGCATTCCTACCGGAAGTCCGCCTACGTCTCCCATGGGAACGCACATAGACACCAGCCCAGCAAGGTTAATAGGTACTGTGAACAGGTCTGACATATACATTTCCACAGGTGAATTCACAAGCGAGTTCAGTTTGAATGGCAGGATCGGCGATGCCAGTGAAAGTATTACGTCATATTTCTCATAGGTCTTCTCGTAGTCCTGCTTGATTAAGGTTCTGACCTTCAAAGCCTTTTTGTAATGCTCCTCCTGGTAGCCGGCACTAAGTGCATAGGTACCCATCATGATCCTTCTCTTTGCCTCTTCTCCAAAGCCCTCTGTCCTGGATCTTGTGTATAGCTCATCAAGAGTCTCGTAATCGTCTGTCCTGTGACCATACCTGATCCCATCGAATCTCGACAGGTTAGTGCTTACTTCTGATGTGGATATTATATAGTAGGTTTCAAGGGCATACTTCAGGTATGGAAGAGATACATAATCAATTTTTGCTCCAGCATTCTCGAAAACCTTGACGGCATCGTCATAAAGCCTTTGAATTCCCTCAAAGTTGCTGAATTTTAGGTCTCTGTACTCTATAGGGAGAGCAACCTTAAGTCCCTTAAGAAAATCCTCACCCTCCAGAGAAAACCCTATCCCTGATCTCTTGGAGGAGGTGGCATCAAGAGGATCAAAGCCTGCAATAGCCTTAAGAAGAAGATATGCATCGCTTACGTCTCTTCCGAAGGTTCCAACCTGATCGAGGGAGTTGGACATGGGGACTACTCCATAGCGGGATACCATCCCATAGGTTGGCTTTATCCCAACTACTCCACAGTAGCTGGCAGGCTGTCTTACCGACCCCCCCGTGTCGCTTCCCAAAGCAAGTGCCGCTTCTCCTGAGGCAACAGCTGCAGCTGATCCGCCGGAGCTTCCTCCCGGGACCACCTCAAGATTCCTGGGATTTCTTGTTATGCCGAAATAGGAGGTTTCAGTTGAGCCACCCATGGCAAACTCGTCCATATTGGTCTTTCCTATTACTATTCCGTCTTCGTTTATTATCTTTCTGATAACTGTTGCATCATAGGGTGGGACAAAATCCTCCAGCATTTTCGAACCGCATGTGGTTCTGAGGTCCTTAGTCATAATATTGTCCTTGATCCCTATTGGGATCCCTGCCAGAAGACCCGTCTCCTCGCCATTCTTTATCTTCTTGTCAACATTTCTGGCTGTTTGGACAGCAGCTTCACTGTTTACTGTAATGAATGCATTCAAATCCTTATCCATTGCTTCTATTTTATCCAGGTGGGCTTTTACTAACTCTTCAGAGGAAACCTCCCTTTTTTTCAAGAGCTCCTTCATCTCCCACGCACTAAGTCGCGTAAGTTCCATCATATCCCCCCTATTCCACTACCTTGAGTATTTTAAAGTATCCGTACTGGGTCTCATGGGCATTCTTTAAGACCTCTTCTCTTGTCAAAGTCTGGCTCTCCCCATTTTCCTTCATAAAACCGTCCTCGTCGTTTATGCCGAAGGTTGGCTCTACATTCTCGGTGTCTACCTCCTTGATCTTCTGAACGAAGCCGATGACCTGATCAAATTTTTCTGTAAAACCATCCAACTCCTCATCACTGAAGCTTAGCTTTGCGATGCTTGAGATATGGACTACCTGATCCTTTGTTATCATTGCACTCTCTCCTTCCCTATACAGGATATCTATCGAATATTTCCTTAAGCTCCTCTTCCTCCATTAAAGGGATCCCAAGCTCTCTGGCTTTATCAAGCTTGCTTCCTGCCTCTGCTCCTACTATGACCACATTAGTCTTTTTGCTTACGGAGCCTGAGACAACACCTCCCATTTTCTCAATCCTATCCTTAATCTCTCCACGTGTCAATCCTTCTATGGTTCCCGTAATGACTACAGAACTGCCTTTGAAGGGGTTGTCTGGGACGTCCTTCTCCTCATAAACAGGATCAACCCCCTCTGAGAGAAGTTTGTCGATCGCCTGGGATATCCTTTCATCGCGGAAGAATTCCAGTATGCTCCTTGCCACTGTCTCTCCGATGTCTGGTATCAGGATCAGCTCGTCGTAGGCTGCGCCCCTCAGAGCCTCGAGACTCTTATATTTGTCCGCAAGATCCTTTGCCGTCTTGCTGCCCACATTGGAGATGCCAAGTGCGTAGATAAACGCCTGCAGAGTTGGTCTTTTACTGTTTTCTATGGCCTTCAGGAAATTGTTTGTTTTCTTTTCCTTAAAGCCCTCAAGGTTTATTATGTCCTCGTACTTGAGCTCGTATATCTCAGGAAGATCCTTTATATCCAGCTGCTCCACAAATAGCTCTGCTGTCTTTTCGCTGAATCCCTCTATATTCATCGCATCCCTGCTGGCGAAATGCACCAGCCTCGACACCAGCTGCGGCTTGCAGGATAGTGTATTTGGGCAGAATATGTGTACTCCGTTTTGTATAAGCTCACTTCCGCAGGACGGGCAATGAGTCGGTTTTTCGATCTCGCAGGTCTCGACACCATCTTCCTCGATGCTGCCAAGGATCTCTGGGATCACGTCATTTGATCTTCTTATCAGCACTTTGCCGTTCAGCCTGACCTTTTTCCGGAGTATGTCGTCATAGTTATTCAACGTCGCCCTTTGGACTGTAACTCCTCCAATATCCACAGGCTCCAGAATAGCCGTGGGAGTTACCTTTGCGGTCCTTCCCACATTCCACTGTACTCCAATTACCCTTGTAGTTGTCTCCTCTGCCTCAAACTTGAAGGCTATTGCCCATTTTGGGAATTTGCTTGTATATCCAAGAACCTCTCTTGTCTTCATGTGGTTGATTTTTATGACCATTCCATCAGTAAGGATATCCAGCTTAGAACGTTCGACGCTTCTTACTCTGATCTCATCAATGACATCATCTATGTTTGAATACTTCTTTATATATGGAAATACAGGAAGTCTGTTATCCTTTAGAAATTCCACCATCTCCATGTGAGTCTGGAAGACCTTTCCCTCAATATATCCCGCGTTGTAGAAGTAAGCTGACAGCTTTCTTTTCTCAGTAAGTCTTGGATCCAAATTCCTCAAGGCACCTGCCGCAGCATTCCTGGCATTCTTAAGCGGTTCGTCTGCTGTCAGATTGTATTCCTCAAGCACTGACAGGGGCATTACACCCTCGCCCTGTATCTCAACTCTGCCCTTGAATGGTATCCTTAGTGGTATGGACCTGATGGTCTTAAGCTGAGGAAGTATCGCTTCTCCCTGTATGCCTGTCCCTCTGGTTGCGCCCTGTATCAGCTTCCCATCCTCATAGGTAAGATTAACGGTCAGTCCGTCGAATTTTAGTTCAAGTACATATTCAGGGTTTGGAAGCTTCTCATCGGCAGTCAGGTTGTAGTCAGCTATCGACTTCTCAAGCTTTATTGCCCAGGCTTTAAGCTCTTCCTCACTTTGGACCTTATCAAGGCTCCAGAGCCTTCCCAGATGATTATGCTTTTTGAAGCCCTCTATAAGCTCTCCCCCAACTCTCTTGGTGGGAGAGTATTCCGGTTGATATCCAAGGCTTTTCTCAAGCTCAACCAGCTGATCATACAGATTGTCATACTCTGCATCGCTGACTTTGGGGTTATCCAGAGTGTAATAATGGTAGTTCAGTTCATCGATCAGCTTGATAAGCTCCTCCAGCCTGTCCCTGTCGGTCATAGTCTCCCTCCATTCTCTAATCTACTATTGTAAGAGGTGCCATCGACTGCATCAGGAACTTGATGCCATTTTTGTCGAAGGCTATGGTAAGTTTGTTGTCGTCTTCCTTTTTCTCTATTGCTACGATCATTCCATTTCCGAATTTCTCGTGTTTAACCTTTGTTCCTATGTCTATCTTTTCGTTTGCGATATGTCTTCTCTCGGGGATCCTTGGCATGATATTGTCCCTTAAATAGTCCCTCGTGAGGATATCCTGGGTTATTGACTCTTCGGGCTGCTGTATGATCCTCTTTCTTGCTTCGCTGTACTCATGCTCAATGGTGTCACCCATTTCCTCAAGGAAGGATGACGGCATTGTGTAGCTCGTATTCCCATAGAGTGTTCTTTTTCTTGCACTGGTTATAAACAGCTGCTCTGCAGCACGGGTCACTGCTACATAGCAAAGTCTTCTTTCCTCCTCGTACTCCTCCGGTGATTCCTTTGCTCTTGACAGAGGAAACAGTCCCTCTTCCATCCCTACGAGGAAAACTATGGGAAATTCCAGTCCCTTGGCGCTGTGAACCGTCATAAGAGAAACCACGCTTGAATCCTCCTTTGTCTTGTCCACATCGGACAGCAGTGCTATGGTCGCAAGAAAATCTTCAAGGGTCGCATTTGGATCCTTCTTCTCAAACAGGAGCGCAACAGAAAGGAAGTCCCTGATATTGTCGATTCTGGTCCTTGCTTCTATGGTCCTCTCCTTCTCAAGCTCCTCGATATAACCCGTTGACTCCATTACCTCCTCCATGAAGTCCTTTATCCCCATCAGCTCCTTCTTGGCCATCAAAAGTGACATTGATTCTGCAAAAGGCTTCAATAGTCCCCTTGCTCTGGAGGTTATCCCTGGGGCAGACTCGCATTCCAGAACCGCCGAATAGAGAGATTCCTCTTTTTCAAGCGCATAGGCTTCAAGTTTCTCGATGGTCGTATTGCCAATACCTCTCTTGGGAGTATTGATTATCCTTTTCAAGGCAATATTGTCGTTAGGGTTTTGTATGAACCTAAGGTAAGCGATTATGTCCTTGACCTCCTTGCGGTCATAGAACTTAATGCCTCCAACCACCTTATAAGGAATCTCCTCTGCCATAAAGGCTTCCTCAAAGGGCCTTGACTGAACGTTGGTCCTATAGAGGACAGCTATATCAGACAAGCTTGCTCCTCTGTAAATAAGCTGCTGGATCCTGGTGGCAACGAACTGTGCCTCTTCTTCTGAATACTCCAGCTCGATATGGGTAACGGGTGGCCCGCCCTTTTTATCTGTCCAAAGGTTCTTGTCCTTCCTTTGGGTGTTGTTTGCTATTACCCGATTTGCAGTCCTTAGGATCGCATCTGTGGATCTGTAATTCCTCTCAAGGAGAATAACCTCAGCTCCTGGGAAGTCCTTTTCAAAATCAAGGATATTCGATATATCGGCATATCTCCAGGAGTATATCGCCTGGTCTGAATCTCCGACTACGCAAATGTTGTTATGATAACCCGACAGCATCTTTACAAACAGGTACTGGATCTTATTGGTATCCTGGTATTCGTCCACGAAGATGTATCTGAACCTTTGCTGATACTGCTTGAGGATACCAGGGTTTTCCCTTAAGAGCTCCACTCCCCTTATCAGCAGGTCATCGAAATCAAGTGCATTATAGAACTTAAGCTTTTTCTCGTATAAAGCGTAGACCTCTCCTGCATTTCTCTCATAAAAGCTTCCATAATTAATGGTGATATATTCTTCAGGAGGAATCATGAGGTTCTTCTGCTCGCTTATTATTGCAAGCATTGAGTTCTCCTTGTAGGTCTCCTTGTCAAGATTTAGCTCCTTAAGGCACTCTTTTACAAGCGTTTTCTGATCATCCCTGTCGTATATCGTAAAGCTTCTTTCATAGCCAATGCGGTCAATGTGACGTCTTAGCATCCTTACGCATATGGAGTGGAAGGTTCCCATCCACATCGCATCTACATCGACGTCGATAAGGCTTGATACCCGTTCCTTCATCTCGCTTGCTGCCTTGTTGGTAAAGGTTATCGCAAGGATCTCATTAGGGGAAACCCCCTTATCAGCTATAAGGTATGCAATCTTGTGGGTAACTACCCTGGTTTTCCCAGAGCCTGCTCCTGCCATAATAAGTAAAGGTCCTTCAGTGTGAAGAACCGCTTGTCTCTGTCTTTCGTTCAAACCTTTAATGTAGTCCATTGCTCACCATCCTAACTATCATCTACTGATAATTATATAGTATAGAGACCTACATTTCCACAAAAATGCTACGCGCATCGGTACTGGTACTTTCAGTTCGTTCTATATTATTTATTTTAATAGCTGAATTTGATTTTGTCACAGGGACATTTATCGTGACAAGCAACTTATAAATTCCAAACAATAGTTTATAACAGGGGTATATTTATATTGTAATGATAAATTGAGAAAGGACAAAACTATGAAAAGGATAATATCAGCTATTCTAATATTTATGATCGTTTTTACACTATTTCCTGGATCGATATACAGTTCTGCACCTGGAGTATGGGTTTTAGTAGATAAAACCTTTAGAGGGTACTCAGGGGACGGAAGTCTTACTACTGCAGCATCGGATGGTTCAGTAGTAGAGACCATCATTTCCGGAGAAAATAAAATTATCGGCTCTGTGTACTGGAGCAGCGTGCCGGCTTCTATACCTTCAGGACAAGCTTTTTCAATCACGTTGACAGCCAAAATCGACGAGATGAAATGGGAGACTAAGAAAGCGTTCGGATCGAGTATAAAAGCAAGTATTGATGGAGCAGAGGTCTCCCCGGGGTTTCTGAGTTCATCCGGGTACTATCTTACTGATTCAAATGGTAAATACACAGCTGAGGCTGTTGCCAGGGACAGTAGAATAGAAATTGGGTCTGATACTCTGACGGTATCAGGTTCACTGCGGGAGGGAAAGGATGGAGATAGGCTTGCAATTATTTTTACGACAAGTCTTAATGGTGGTGCGAAGTACATATATGAGTTTTCTGCAGATAGTGATCCCTCGTTGACATTACCCCCGCCTGTTGAGGTTGTTACAGATGTGCCTATCACAGTGGAGCCTGAAACAAGGGAATATTATTTTCAGTTATCAGGAAGAGTACTTGGAATCAAAGACAGACCAATGAGAAACATGAGAATAATCATTGAGCCAAACTTTGGAGATTCATTTACAACTAAGACAGACTCCAACGGATACTATACCTACACAGGAAGCATTAAACCAGTCATAGGCAATGAGTATACTGTTAAGGTGATATTGCAATTTGCATACATCAATGAATCAATAAATACATCCGACGGTATAGTTTTCTATATAAAGTCAAGTATTGAAGACCCTGTTAGAGTAGAGACTACTATGCGGGTTTTACCGGAACAGCTTGTTAACGTAAATGATACTGGTTTAGTGATCAACCGAGATATTAAATTCTCAGATCTTGCCACAAATGGCTGTATTAGTTATTCTTCACCTGGTTCCGGGGATGCATTCTATTCTTTGTCACCTAAGGAAAAAATATATGGCTTCACAAATGTGTATGATTCCTTATCTAATGCTCTATATACAGGAATATCTGCTTTCCAGGGAAGAACAGTCTTGGCTTCTGGTTTCCCACTAACAGTCAATGTTGATGATAGCAGCGATGGTGCATTCTCATACTTCGACCCAGACAGTTCAACTGCATACATCAACCTTAAAGATGTTGATTCAACTGTCAGTGATAAAACTCGTTCAGTAGTTTATCATGAGTTTGGACATTTTTTAGACTACTATTCTAACGGAAAAGTATTTAGGGGCAACATTGGCTCAAAATTAGTAATGTGGGACCCATTACTTACTGAAGGAAATGATTGGCATAAGGGCTTTCTGAACTCAGATACCTCGTTCTCAGTAATTGAAGGCTATGCGACTTGGTATGCATCCATGGTCAGAAAATATGGGTTATATCCTGTTGAGAATTATAATGTCATACCTGGGATCACTAATCTGGGTTCAAAGGTAACTAAAGCCTGGCGAGATCCTCTTGGAGAAGAGTTTGCTATAGCATCTTTTTATATGCGTCTGGAAAAAGGTTTTGGTTTGGACGAGCTATGGAAAATCATGAAAATAGATAGAGAAAACTTCTGCGAAACGTATCAAGAGATATTGCTAACGCCACTTGGTACTACTTATATAAGCAAGATCCAAAATATAGCTTTCGGGTTGGGGCTATATGCACATCCAGTTGGCAATGGTGAATTGGATCCCTTTGAATACTTCATAGACTATGATGGCAGCAGATCCTTTGAGCAAGGGAGCAATGATGTACTCATGGATCTAATGTATGACAATAGAGGCAGCAGACTCTCTGGTGCGACCAAAGAGGCAATTATACAAGGTATCGGAAGGACCTCCGATAGTGTAAGGAGTAGGGATGTGATTCCAACTACATACCAGTATGATAATATGTTTGTTCGTGTTGAAAAGGATGTAGATTGGTCATATGCAAGAGTAGCAATTTTTGCTGATGGAGAGGAACCATATGCTTATATTGATGATATAACTGAAAAAGGTATATATTTACCTATTCCTATAGGATATTCAGGAGGCTATATTGAAATATCAGTTCCTGGAGGTGCCTTGCTATGGAGTGGAAATATCAATGATTTGATCGATCACTATTATGCAACGATTGGAACTGCTGAGCCAGTTGCAACTATTTATTTGGACTCTTCAGCGTTGCCCCCTCCTGGAGGTGTAGTTGAACCAATAGAAGGTAATATTGAGATGGATGGATATTATATTTTAATGCCGTACTCAGAATATTATCCATCGTTAAATCTATTTAGTGAACAGAGTGAATTCGGAGTTCAGGAGTATTCATTAGAATTCGATTCACTTGGTTTTGAATCCTCAGAATTTAATACGGAGTATATCGACTTGTTAGCTGATGAACAAATAACTATAGACCAAAATCAGGAGGAGCAGTCTGAGGATGATCCAGTTTCTTCTGTGCTGGTACTTACACTATCGGCTGGCACCCTGTTTTTATTTGCCTTAGTGTTCTTAGTTGTTAGAAAATCCAGGAAGAGATAGAACAAATTAATTTGTTAATTATAAAACCCTGATTAACAAAATAACCGGTACCTTTAAGGGAATTTCCCTGGTTGGGTACCGGTGCCGATCGTTAGATGTCCAAAAGGTTTCGCTTGTAATGAGTATAAAGCATTCTAAGATTGTCCATCTTTTGATATATGGTTTTTTGAAGCTCAGATGCTAACTGAAGATTTTCCCTGTCCAGGGCTTCCTTTAAAAGAGTGAACAGACTCGTCTTGTTAAGGCTGTCCTTCATCAGCTCAAGCCTTAAGTCTCTTATGGCAAGCCAGTTCGAGATGTCGAGGTCGGACGCATTAGCAGGATCATGAAGGGCTTTAAACCCGCATATCTCCTTGATCATATCTGGAATTATCCTGTGTTCAATTTCTGTTCTCCACTTGTTAAGGGCAGCTGCTTCGTAGCTCTCGATTATCGTATCCCTGAATACCCCGCCTTTTTTTAACACCTGCAGCTTTTCCGGGTAATTCTTGAAGGACATAAGGTTCTCGTATACTGTGGAGGGAACTTTTCCAAAGAATCTGTCTCTCTCATCATCTGTATAATCATCAAATACGTTGTTTTCACTTCTGTATGCCCGGCCGGTCTCAAGGTATAAGCCCTTGTCCTCAGGCCTCTTTGACAGCTCCGATAGAAGGCTGTCCTCATCCCTTTTATTCTTGAACACATGACTGATGCCATCCTCCATAGCCATAAGCATAGTCGCCATGCAAAGGAAAGTGTTTGTGTGAGGATTCGGAGCTCTCAGCTCAAACCTTGTGGCCATTGGGTTATTTGAGTCTCTTATGAGACCTATAAGGATAGTTCTGTTCCTCGATGGTATCTCTACAGTCCTACCAAGTGACGTAACTATACAAATAGGCGCCTCAAAACCCTTCTTCAATCTCTTAAAGGCTTCATTTGAGGATGTGATGAAGGGATTCATTATCTCATAATTCTTAAGTATCCCCATAAGAGAAGCATAGCCAATGGGGCTCATAAAATGGTCTTTTCTTTGTGGATAGAAAAGATTCACCCGTTTGCCATCCTTAAGCTCCGCAGCAACACCTATGTGGGTATGCTCGCCACTTCCGGCAACTCCAGGTATTGGTTTGGCCAGGAAGGTCACATCCATACCATTCCTTCTGAAGGCTTCCTTGATTATGGTTTTTACGAATAGCTCGTTATCACCGGCCTGCATTGCATTGGAATACTTCCAGTCGATTTCAAGCTGCTCCATTATACCGGAAAAAGACCCGTCATGCTGGAGTCTTGCCTTTACTCCACCTACCTCCTTGTGACCCATCTCGGGCTCCATCCCATACTTACCCATAAGCTCGAGACTGGTTTCAAGTGCTGTTCGCACACTGCCCCTCGTCTTTGCCCAATATTGTTCATTAAGCTCCTGGGAAGTTGTCAGCTCTTCAATATCTCTTGGATCATTTGGAGACCTCACCCAGAATTCGAGCTCGGTGGCAGCTGTCACATGGACCCTCTTAAGCTGCTCTGGATCTATCCCATGGGATTTTGCAAACTCAGAGTCATCCTTTATCATTCTCTCTATACTATCTTCAAAAAATTCCAGGGCATTTTTCAGTATATGCCTTGAATCTACAGGAATCCCTTCATGGAGCAAAAAACAAGGAATTTTAAGCATGCCTGTGGGCCTTCCTGATTCCTCATGTATGTTGTCATAGTTATAGTCTACGAACCAATTGACGTCAATATCTGCCTTCATGTCGATCTTGGCATTATCGAGGCTTGCGATCCTTGGGAGATATACTGATGACCCATCTGTCTGAACGGCTATGCCGACGAGAAACTGGTCAAGATCCTCCAGGAACAGCTTCACCGGTATCTTAGCCTCTGTCTCATGGCCTATCAAGTCCACTCCACCAAGGGAGACGAACCTGATCTGGGGGTTATTGTCCAATATCTCCCTTAGATCCTTTTCATTGTGATTCTGCTTTGGAATCACATAGCACATTTCTTTCATATCCCATCAACTCCCTCAGTAAATTTTAACACTCTACTATATTAAACCTCTCAGGAAAACATGTCAAGATATTTTTCCCAACAAGAAAGAGCCCTAAGGCTCTTTCTTAAATATCTATTTTTATCGCCTGGTTATTCAATGTATCCACGTATAAGATCGAGTTTCTAACAAGCTCTCCTTTTCCAAAAATAAGCTTTATGAACTCAGCTACTTGAAGCGAAGCGACGAGCGCAGGTATGAAGGGAGGATTGCCCAGGTGCTTCTCAACGCCAGTCATTTCCTCATTGGGGTAGAGCCTTGATAGAGTCCTGTCACCGGGCATTACGACACAGACCTGGCCAAACCAGCCTCCAATAGCTCCATGTATCAAAGGAATCCTAAGCTCCTCACATAGTCTCTGAAGCAAAAGCCTTGTTGGGATATTGTCTGTGCCATCCATAACAACATCCGCATCCTTGAGAAGCTGGAGTCCATTGGATCCATCTATCCAGGTCTGGTGTGAAATCACCTCGACCTCAGAATTCACATCCTTAAGCTCGTTTTTTATACATTCAGCCTTCCCTAAACCAAGCCTCGATTCGGTGGAAAATCTCTGCCTGTTAAGATTGCTTTCCTCAAAGACGTCACCATCTATGACAATGACCCTTCCTATTCCAAGTCTTGCAAGCTGCTCCGCAAGATGGCCTCCAAGGCCTCCTCCTCCAACTATGGCAGCAGACTTGGTTCTTAAAAGCTCCTGCTCATCCTCAGATATAAGGGAATGGTTCCTTAGATAGCGATTGGGAAGCTTCATAGTGTTCACTCATCCTCTCCGTACAGATCCTGGATCAATCCATCGAGTCCTCCGATACTCTTAAGAAATTCTCGTGAAGGTATTCCTGTTTCCGGATCCCAGTCCAGCTCGTTAAAGAAGTTTTGGCCAAGCAGCAGGTTGTCTATCTCCACATCCTTAAGGGGCCCATCAGTAAGAGGTGGTTTTCCCAATGCCCTCTGGGTTATGTACATATCCTTGGGAGTGATCCCCTCCCTAAGGTTAAATGCATGTCTCATGGTGTAGATCCTCAGTCCTGTGGTTTTGCTTCTCTCTCCTTTGAAATCCATTCCGGTGATAGCTTCAACATAGTCATCTATCATCCCTCCGGGGGGCGTTCCAAACCTGCTGAAAAGACAAAAGCCTGCTGAATTAAGTATTTCTCTGGCAGCTGTAAGCTCCACATCCTGATCTCCGGTGCCCTCATATACATATTTTGGCCTCGTTTCCTTTCCACCCATTTGTATGGAGCCTACTCCACCCTTAACATGTCTTCCGGGGGTTGGGTCGTACTGATATGTCCTCGCAAGACCCGGTGCAAACCTGGGATCATGCATAGGAAGCTCTATTCCTGAGGCAGTCTGGAGATATTCCTCGCCTTTTCCAAAGTGCTTTGCAGCATATAGCGATCCATTTGCAAGAACGGCTCCAACTCCCTCACCGTCAGCAATTTTCTGAGTGATCGAAACGATGGCCTCACCGTCTCCCCACTTAAGATCTATTCCATCAAGCTCATCCTTTGTAAGTACTCCCTCATTGTAGCATTCCATAGCCCAAGCTACAGTCATGCCCGTTGAAATAGTATCTATCCCGTATCTGTTGCATACTTCATTTACCTTGATGATAGCATCCATATCTCCACACAATAGCGTAGAGCCAAAGGAAGATGCAGTTTCATACTCTGGCCTCTCTGTATGACCTACCGGCCATCTTCCGTCGTTTACCTCGTATTCTGCTCCGCAGCCAAGCGGGCAGCTGGCGCAGGCATATTTTTTGGTTTTATACTTATCCATTACCTTCGCCGACAAAGCTACGGCTTTTTCTTCACCATAGTCACGTATACCCACTCCACCCCAGTTTTTGACAGGACTGTCTCCGCTAAGGGCTGAAGCCGCAGTCCCAATACCGGTACCGTGATCTCCAAATGCCAGCGAAGAGGGTGAACCCTTAATAGTTTTGACTACGTCTCTTGTTATTCCCTGGAGCCTATCCATATCAGCTACAGGAACAGTTCCGGTGCCTCTTACCAGGATCGCCTTAAGCTTTTTTGAGCCCATCACGGCTCCTCCGCCGCCTCGGCCGGGTGCTCTATGCCCGTCGTTTATCGGACATGCAAGCAGTGACTGTCTTTCTCCGGACGGCCCTATAGCAACTATTTTAGCTTTTTCATCCTCGTGCTCTTCCTTTAGCTTATCCCAGACATCTTTGGTATCCATGCCCCAAAGATGCGCTGCATCTCTAATTTCAACCACTCCGTCTTTTATCCATATGTATACTGGTTTTTCCGAGATCCCGGATATAAACAGGGCGTCGAAGCCAGCTTTCTTTAGCTCCGGTCCAAAATAGCCTCCTGAATTGGAATCATTCCAGCCTCCGGTAACAGGCGATTTATGGACCATGGTGAATCTCCCTCCAAACATGGCTCCTGTTGCATTGCTGAGACCAGTGATAAATCCCAGAATATTATCCGGACCAAGCGGGTCTGCACCCTTTGGCATCCTGTCATAAAGAATCTTTGCGCCGAAGCCGTAGCCTCCTATGTAATCCTCAACCATTTTTTGCTCCAGGGGTTCGATGTTTATCGCACCTGTAGTTAGGTCGATAAACAATATCTTTCCATTATACCCGTACATAAGATCCCTCCTTCTCCTTTATTATAGCCTATATATGGATAGGCTTCAATGATTAGAATGATAATGCCTGGACGTGAATGCACATCCAGGCATTATCATTCTACCTTAAAAGCAACCAGACTCCTACTGCAAGACACAACACTGCAAGTATGTAGAAGAAAATCACTGTGCCGCTTTCCCCCAAAGCCTTTCTGAACATCCTTATCTTTGCCATATTCCAGATGCCTTCGGGTTTCATCGCTGCTATGGATACTACTGCTCCTGCGTAGAGTACCAGAAAAACTCCAAGAAGTGCCATTCCATCCATAAAAATACCTCCATTCAACACTTTATTCCGTATTTAACAACGTCCAGGAAGCTTTCTACCACATCCAGCATCTCCTTGCTGTAGGTTTTAGTTTCGTTTCTTTTCATATAATAATCAGAAACTGATATATTAAGAGATGTCAACAGGTATGCTACCAGGGACAGGTCAAGACCAGACCTTATTTCTCCTCTTTCCTCAGCCATTTTTAAGAGCTGGTGAAATACCTGGTCAGATTTTTCCTTGTTTTCCTCGACTATTTCCTTATACAGATCATGATTTGGATCACTCAGTAGTCTATTGGATATTTCAAGAAACTCTGGATTGTGGAGTGCAAAGTTAAGACCAGATACATACATTTCCTTGATTAGAGAAAAAATATCCAGGTCCATGGGATTCATGAGTGTTGGAGTCATATATTCCAGTTTTTTCTGTATTATTATATTCATGACATGCTTGTACAGATCCTTCTTGTCCTCGAAGTACTGATAAAAGCTTCCCTTGGCGATCCCTGCCTCTTCCACGATCCTGTTAATGCTTGAAGCGTCAAAGTAATAGTCTCTGAATTCCTTTATTGCTGAAGCCTCGATCCTCTCGCGCTTCTCCGGAGGTAGATTGAAAAAGGTCTCCTTTGGCATTTTTGCACCTCCTGGTATTATGACCTTGTAGTCATATGACTCTTTGGTCATATTATACCCAGGAAAGTATTGTTTAGTCAATAAAAAATGATAAGCGTTAGGCGATAGGAGTTAAGTGAACGAGGAAAGCTAAATAGCAGGTAGTAGACAGTAGAAATACCAGGCAGGAGTGAAGAAGTAAGAGCTAAGAATTAGAAGAGGTGAAATAGTTTCACGAAGCCTTGTTGTGGTATAAATGATACAAAATACACTTTGGGGGTGTGCCTTGAAGCTGCAGAATACATTTGGCATAGGCGAGACCATGACTGGCACGGTCATGTCCATGGATAATGTGCTGGCACTTTTTCTGTTACCTTTCTTTGGTGCACTATCAAACCGTACTGATACAAGACTTGGAAAGAGAACCCCGTTTATAGTCTTCGGTACAATAGCAGCTGTTATATTCATGATACTTATACCGATTGCAGATAATATGAAGAGCTTTCCACTATTCTTTATTTCCCTTGGAGCAGTTCTATTTGCGATGAGTCCATATACCTACCTTGAAGGAGGCTCTGGAGGCAATAAACGGGCCGAGTGCCTCTTATAGTAGAACTGAAGGTACACCAAGGGGATGATTTGAGTGTGTGCGAAAAAGCACAAGAGATTCTGGATGATTACAAGGGGCTTTATTGTGTTGAGTCTTTCCACCCTTTTGCAATGGTCTGGTATAGGAGGAACAGGCCCCAGATACGAAGAGGCCAGCTGTCGCTGGACTATTTGAAGGAAAGGTCTCATGGACTGGTAATGGATTTTCTTCTTAACAACCTGCTGTTTAATTTTATTGCCAAGCCAAGCTTTATTGCTTACAGACATCAGGACAAAAAAGGTATCAGTATTTGGCTTTCAAAAAGTATATACAGGTGCTGTATGGTGGCATACACTGTTATGACACCTGAAGAATACTATAAAAACAGTCCATTTTCCCATCTTCAGATTTTTGAAGGATTCCTTCCATAAAAAAAAGGATTTCTCACTCGATCTGAGAAATCCTTTTCCCGCTATTCAACACTATTCCTTTTCAATCAAGCCTAGCTTCTCGAACACTATTTTATAGCCATCGGCTCCATAGTTGAGAGATCTGTTGATCCGACTTATAGTTGCTGTTGAAGCTCCTGTTAGCTCCTCAATCTCATTGTAGGTCTTGTTTGATTTTAGGAGCTTTGCAACCTCAAGCCGCTGGGCAATCGCCTGTACTTCCTTGATAGTACAAATGTCTTCAAAGAATCTGTAGCATTCATCCATAGTCTCAAGCTGAAGGACAGCTTCAAACAAACTATCCGCTTGTTTGCTTTTGATCTTTGAGTTGTAGACCATTTTACCCTCTCCCATCTTTTATAGATTAATTTAACTATATATTACAGTATAAAAGTGTTCTTGTAAATAAAAAGCTGGGTTTTTTTACCCAGCCATTTTTACTCTTAGAACAAACCTACGATCTCTCCACTTGGCAGAATGTCGATGCTCTCTGCTGCCGGAACCTTTGGAAGTCCTGGCATCGTCATTATCTCTCCTGTCAGTGCGACAAGGAAGCCTGCTCCTCTTGATACCTTGATGTCTCTTACTGTTATTCTGAAGTTTCTCGGTCTTCCTGCGATCGTCGGATCGTCAGTCATTGAGTATTGAGTCTTAGCCATACAGATCGGCATTTTGTCGAAGCCCATCTTTTCAATATTTGCAATTGTTTTAAGACAGCTGCTTGTGAAGTCTACACCATCAGCCCCGTATATTTCCTTGGCTATCTTTTCTATCTTAGCCTTGATAGTCTCCTCCACGTCATAGAGAGGCTTGAAGTTAGCTGTTCCCTTTTCAACGACCTCAACTACCTTTCTGGCCAGATCCTCTCCACCTTCTCCGCCTTTGTTCCAGACCTCGGAGATTACGGCTGTAGCACCAAGAGCTTCACATTTTTCGACTACAAAATCCAGTTCAGCCTGAGTGTCAGTTGGGAATTTGTTAAATGCAACAATAGCGGGTACTCCAAACCTATTTACGTTTTCTATATGCTTCTCAAGATTCTCGAAGCCCTTCGCCAGAAGCTCAAAGTTCTCTTTTCCCCAGTCTTCCTTCTTGACACCGCCGTGATGCTTAAGAGCTCTTACTGTTGCGACAATAACTGCTGCATCTGGCTTGAGGTTTCCGAATCTCGCCTTGATGTCGAAGAATTTCTCTGCACCAAGGTCTGCACCGAAGCCAGCTTCTGTAACAGTGTATTCTGCAAGCTTAAGACCAAGCTTAGTTGCAAGCATTGAGTTACAGCCATGTGCTATATTTGCGAATGGCCCACCATGGATAAGCGCTGGTGTATTCTCAAGAGTCTGAACCAGGTTTGGTGCTATGGCATCCTTCATCAAAAGCGCCACTGCTCCCTGAGCCTTCAGGTCTCTTACGAATACCGGGCTTCCATCAAACTTGTATGCTACTATTATGTTGGCGACTCTTTCCTTAAGGTCCTCAAGATCACTTGAGAGGCAGAATATAGCCATTATTTCAGATGCAACCGTAATGTCGAAGCCGTCCTCCCTTGGCATTCCGTTAGGCTTTCCACCAAGACCTATAACTATGTTTCTCAGTGCTCTGTCATTCATGTCCAGTACTCTCTTCCAGACAACCCTTCTCGGATCTATTCCAAGAGCATTGCCTTGCTGGATGTGGTTGTCCAGAAGTGCTGAGATAAGATTGTTTGACGTAGTTATTGCGTGGAAGTCACCGGTAAAGTGAAGGTTAATATCCTCCATTGGAACAACCTGCGAGTATCCTCCTCCGGCTGCACCTCCCTTTACTCCGAAGCTTGGCCCAAGTGAGGGTTCTCTTAAAGCTGTTATTGCTGTCTTGCCTATCCTGTTGAGTCCCATCGAAAGACCTATGTTTGTCGTTGTCTTTCCTTCACCGGCAGGTGTCGGGTTGATTGCAGTAACCAGAATAAGCTTTCCATCCGGCTTATCCTCGAGTCTTTTGAATACGTCAAGTGATACCTTGGCTTTGTACTTTCCGTAATTTACGATCTCATCCTCTGAGATGCCAAGCTTAGCTGCAACATCTTTGATTGGCAGCATTTTAGCTTCCTGGGCTATTTGCACGTCTGTTTTCAAGTAAACTCCTCCTAACAAAGTAATTTCAGTTGTTGATACCCAAAGTTTGTTTGCTTTAAATTACTATAAAAGCTCATACTGGTATTTAGTATACCAAATATGAGCCTCTTTTCAACAAAAAACATCGTTAATATTATATCTTTTCAGAGATAAAGGCTTTCCAATCCAGCCATTGTCACAAGCTGACCCCATAATATATTTACAGCTTTGCGATATCTGTCCTGTAGCTCTTATCCTTGAAATCGATAAGACCGATCGATTTGTAGATCCTTGATCTGGCTTCCTCATAGGCTCCTGTTGCTGTGAGGCTTAGAACTCTTCCACCATTGGTAAGGAGCTTACCTGCTTCAAGTCGTGTTCCATTGTGGAATAGTACAAGATCCTCTGGCAGCATCTCGATTCCCGATATCTCATACCCCTTTCTGTAATAACCGGGATATCCTCCCGACGTCAAGACCACCGTGACGCATGGATCCTCATCCCATTCCATGTCCTCTTCCTTAAGGTCACCTGACAAAGCCTTGAAGAAAATCTCTCCAAGGTCGCTTTTTAATCTTGGAAGCACGACCTCGGTCTCAGGGTCCCCGAAGCGGACATTAAACTCCAGAACCTTAGGGTCATCACCCTCGATCATGAAGCCTATGAACAGTATACCTGTAAAGTCGTGACCATCTTTCTCCAGACCTCTTTCTATTGGATCGAGTACTGAATCTCTGATTTTCTGCTTAAGTTGTGGTGTAAACAAAGGACTTGGAGAAAAACAGCCGACTCCTCCAGTATTAGGTCCCTTGTCGCCGTCATAGATCTGCTTGTAGTCCTTTGCGCTTTCCATAGGGAACAGCTTATTGTGTGAAACAAAGCATAGCAATGAGGCCTCTGTTCCAGTCAGAAACTCCTCAACTACTACTCTGTCCCCCTCCTTGCCGAAGATTTTATCCTGAAGACTCTCCTTAAGAGCCTTCTCTGCTGACAACCTGTCCTCGCAAATTGTGACTCCCTTGCCAAGGCATAGCCCGTCTGCCTTTACAACAAGTGGATAGGTAAATTCATCGATCCCCTTCAGTGCATCGTTGAGATCAGTGTAAGTCCTGTACCTTGCAGTCGGGATTCCATGGCTCATCATGAACCTCTTGGCGAAATCCTTGCTGCCCTCAAGCTGAGCGCTGAACGCATTTGGTCCAAATATGTTAAGGCCCGCCTCCTCGAAGGAGTCAGTTATACCCAAAACCAAAGGCTCCTCTGGTCCTACTATAGTAAGGTCTATCTCGTTCTCCTGAGCAAATTCCAATAGTCTGTCGATATCATTAGCAGCTATTCCGACATTTGTAGCAACCGATGAGGTCCCGCCATTACCTGGCGCACAGTACAGCTCCTCTATCAGCTCAGATTGTGAAAGCTTCCAGCAAAGTGCATGCTCTCTGCCTCCACTTCCTATTACAAGTATTCTCATGATTTACCTCCTAGTGTCTGAAATGCCTTATACCGGTAAAAAGCATTGCAATGCCATTCTCATCTGCTTCTTCGATTACCTCTTCATCCTTGACAGATCCTCCAGGTTGAATAACTGCAGTTACTCCTGCTGCAGCCAACGCTTTTAATGAATCCCTGAATGGGAAGAAGCCGTCTGATGCAAGCACTGAACCCGGGGCCCGGTCGCCTGACCTTTTTATAGCCTCCTCGACTGCCCAGAATCTGTTAACCTCACCAAGACCTATACCTACAGTCATCTTGTTCTTTGCGAGGACCACTCCATTAGAGGAAATATGCTTTGCAACCTTCCAGGCAAAGAGCAAGTCTTCAATTTCCGCATCGTCAGGGAATCTCTTTGTGACAGACGGTATTTCCTCCCCAAGAAGCCGCTGATTTGAATCCTGCAGAAGGAGCCCTCCCTGCACCTGTTTCAGCTGGAGCCTCGGAGACTCAGCATTCATTAAACCATCAACTGCCAACAGCCTTAGATTCTTTTTGGCTGTGAGTATATCAAGGGCTTCGCTGCTGAAGGAAGGTGCTATTATTATTTCAAGAAATATTTCCTTAAGCATTTCTGCAATTTGACCGGTTACTTCTCCATTCAGAGCGACTATTCCTCCAAATATGGACTCCGGATCGGCTGAGTATGCTTTTTCAAAGGCTTCCAACAGTGTAAGTGCGCTGCCAACTCCACAGGGATTGGCATGCTTTATGGCAACTGCAGCAGGCTCGTCGAACTCCTTTATCAAAGCTATCGCACCATTTGCATCATTGATGTTATTGAATGAGAGAGCCTTTCCATGGAGCTGTTTAGCCCCTGCTATGGTCCCTGACAGCTTGGTGCTCTCAACGTAAAACGCTGCCCTTTGGTGAGGATTCTCACCATATCTCAGACTGTCCCTCTTCCTATAGGGAAGAGTCAATAATTCAGGAAAAGAAACTCCCTGAATTTCGTTGAAATAGCCTGCTATAAGGGCATCATAGAATGCGGTGAGTGAAAATGCCTTTCTGGCTAGTGCAGTCCTGGTCTCCAGGGTAGTGACCCCGTTCATTCTCAGTTCTGCCAGGACAGTTCCATAATCAGACGGATCTACTATTACTGTAACATCCTTGTAGTTTTTTGCAGCCGCCCTGATCATTGAAGGTCCACCGATGTCAATGTTTTCTATTATTTCATTTGGAGTTGCATCAGCTCTTGAGACTGTCTCCTCGAATGGATAGAGATTATTTATTACTATATCTATTGGTACAATGCCCATCAATTCAACTACTGACCTGTGGGATTCCAGGTCCCTTCTAAACAAAATCCCTCCGTGGATCAGAGGATTAATGGTTTTTACCCTCCCGTCAAGTATCTCCGGAAATCCGGTCACCTGATCTATTTCCACTGCTTCTACTCCGTTTTCCTTAAGTAATCTGTATGTGCCTCCTGTCGATACTATCTCCCAATCAAGACTTTCCAGACCCTTTGCAAAATCTACAATCCCTGCTTTGTCATAAACGCTTATAAGAGCTCGCTTCATCTAAATCTCCTGCCTTTCACAAAAATCGGCGACTGCCTTTACCAGAAGCCTGTGCTCGACCTCCAGGACTCTTTTCTGAAGCGTCTCAACGGTATCTTCGGAAAGTACGTTGACAGCCTCCTGAAACAGTATAGGTCCGGTGTCTGTACCCTCATCCACCATGTGTATGGTTGCTCCTGTGACCTTTACTCCCGCTTTCAGGACTGCCTGATGCACCTTCTCCCCGTAGTAACCCTTGCCGCAAAAGCTGGGTATGAGCGAAGGATGGATGTTTATGATCCGGTTTTTGAAGTGCTCGATGAAATGCCTGGTAAGAACTCTCAGCCATCCCGCAAGAACAACCAGCTGAACTCCCTCATCCTTTAGGATAGCAGCAAGTTTTTCGTCGTATTCTTCAGGTGCCATCCCCAGCCACTTTACGTATTCAGCCCGGATCCCTGCCCGTCTTGCACGCTCCAGACCAAATGCATCCTCCTTATTTGAGAGGACAACTGCAATCTCGCCGTTGATCTCGCCATTTTCACAGGCATCGATCAAAGCCTGGAGATTAGTGCCCCCACCGGATATCAGCACTCCTATTCGTTTTTTCTCCATAGCTCTACACCCTTCTCTCCTTTTATTACCTCTCCAAGGACATAGGATTCCTCTCCTTTTCCCTCGAGGAATCCAATTATTCTATCAGCCTCTGAGGGTGATGCTGCAAGAACCATTCCTACGCCCATATTAAAAGTGCCATACATTTCTTCCTCGTCAATGTTCCCCCAGGACTGGATCAGCTTGAATATGGAAGGGGTATTTATCGTTCCAATATCTATCTTTGCCCTCAAGCCCTCCGGAAGCATCCTTGGTATGTTTTCATAGAAGCCTCCGCCAGTGATATGTGACATCCCCTTAACTTCAAATTTTTCTATTATCTCATATACAGGATCCCTGTATATCCTTGTAGGTGTAAGAAGCTCCTCGCCAAGGGTTTTTCCAAGTTCAGGATAAAACTGATCCAGGGAAAGCCCAAGCTTTTCAAGAACCAGCTTTCTTACAAGGGAGAACCCATTGCTGTGAAGTCCGCTGGATGGGAGCCCGATTATCAAATCTCCCTCATCAATGCCTTCACCTGTTATTATTTTTGATTTATCGACTACTCCAACTACGAAGCCGGCTACATCATACTCACCTTCGTTGTAAAATCCCGGCATTTCAGCCGTCTCCCCGCCAATAAGGGCACACCCGGCTTTGACGCAGCCATTGGCAACCCCCTCTACTATACTTGCCATCTTCTCAGGTACAAGCTTTCCTGTAGCAATATAGTCCAGGAAAAACAGGGGCTTTGCCCCTTGACACAGGATGTCGTTGGCGCACATGGCAACGCAGTCCTCACCTATCGTATCGTGCCTGTCTGTTAAAAATGCCAGCTTCAGCTTGGTACCTACACCGTCAGTGCCGGATACCAGCACAGGTTCCTTCATTCCTGTCATATCCAGCTGGAATAGCCCGGAGAACCCTCCCAGCTCCGAGAGCACTCCGGGTATATGTGTTTTCTTGATAAAGCTATTTATAAGCCGGACCTCACGGTAGCCTGCCTCCTTGTCAACGCCTGAATCCTTATATGTCAAAGACATTTCTCTATCCTCCTGTTATTCTTTATCCACCGGATAGCTTCCACTAAAGCAACCCTTGCAGAATCCGTTGTCACCGCCAGTTGCTGCTACAAGCCCTTCCAGGCTTATGAAGTACAGTGAATCTGCTCCGATTTCCTTTGCCACTTCACTTATACCCATTCTGCTGGAAATCAAGTTCTCCTCTGAAGGAGTATCCACTCCCAGGTGACAGCTGTGCATTACCGGTGGGGACGCGATCCTTACGTGGACTTCCTTGGCACCAGCATTTTTAAGCATCTCAACTGTCCTCTTCATAGTGGTACCTCTTACTATGGAGTCGTCGACCAGCACAAGTCTTTTCCCTCTTATATTCTCCTTAAGCGGATTAAGCTTGATCCTTACGCCCTGCTCTCTTATCTCCTGGGTAGGTTCGATAAAGGTCCTGCCTACATATCTGTTCTTGATCATGCCCTCTGCATAGGGTATGCCTGATGCCTCAGCGTAGCCTATGGCAGCTACTATACCAGAATCAGGTGCTCCGATTACGATATCTGCCTCGATTTCCGGGAACTCCCTGTAAAGGCGTTTGCCCACCTCAAACCTTGCCATATATACGCTCTTTTCATCCATTGTGCTGTCTGGTCTTGCAAGATAAACAAGCTCGAATATACAAAGACTTCTCTTGGCCGACTCCTTATAGATACTTTTCAATCCATCCTTATCGATAACGATGATCTCACCCGGCTCTACATCTCTTACAAAATTTGCACCTACAGCATCAAACGCACAGGATTCAGATGCTATCACATAGTCTCCGTCAAGCTTGCCTATGGAAAGGGGCTTTATCCCGTGCGGATCCCTTGCAGCAACCATCCTCTCACTGGTCATTGCAACGATCGCGTAGGACCCCCTGACCTCTTTCAGCGACTTTATCATAGCTTCGCTCAAATCGTCCTTGTGATATTTCGCGATCAAAGCAGCTATTACCTCTGTGTCAAGGTCAGTCTGGAATATGGAGCCTGAGTCCTCCATTTCGCCCCTCAGACTTCTGAAGTTTACGATACTGCCATCCATGGCGATGGCAAGAGCTCCTCTTCTGTAGCCCACTACCAAAGGCTGGGCATTGACCTTGTTCTTCGCCTCAAACTGGGCTGCATACCTTACGTGACCTATAGCGATGTTTCCTCTGAATCTTTCAAGAGATTCCTTGGATACGACCTCATGTATAAGACCAAGATCCTTGATGTAGTCGATGAAGCCATTGTTGTTGACCGCCATACCCGTGCTGACCTGTCCTCTGTGCTGCAGTGCATAAAGTCCGTAGTATATAACTGGCGATACATGGTTCTTTTCGGCACTGAATATTCCAACTATACCACTCAACGGTATTCCTCCCTATTTTTGGTTTAATTCCTCATCAGATTTAATTGTTTCCTCAGCCATCCTTACCTTATAAGCCTTGAACTTCTCTCTAAGTTCGGGATACTTGACAGAAAGGATCTGCACTGCCAAAAGCCCTGCATTCTCTCCTCCATCGATCGCAACTGTTGCCACAGGTACCCCCTTGGGCATCTGAACCACTGACAGCAGAGAATCAAGGCCGTCCATGGTTGAGGACTTTGCAGGCACTCCTATGACAGGTAGTGGAGATATTCCCGCCAGCACTCCAGCCAGATGTGCTGCCTTGCCGGCGATTGCCACTATTACCTCAGTGCCTTTTTCTTCTGCGTTTTCAGCAAACTCCTTAGCCACGTACGGTGTTCTGTGAGCAGATATGACTCTCAGCTCATTTTCCACACCAAATTCCTCCAGAACCTTTATGACCTTATCGCCTACAGGCTTGTCTGATGCGCTCCCCATTATTACACTTACTTTCATCCCACATCCTCCTATTCGAAGTATCTGACTCCGGAGACGAAAATTCTCTCCTGGCCTCTTATTTGGACATTCTTATATATGTCTGCTCCCATTCTGTCTATTGATGCCACTGTTCCCAGAACTCTTCCGTCAGGGCTTGTCATAGACTCGATTGCCAATTGTGATCCCACGGGATTGAACTCTCCATCCCCCGTAGGTCTTTCGCCCATCACAAATTGTGTTGCGACCTGACCTTTGCCTATCATAGACTGACCATTCCTCCCAAGAATGACTCTTCCTTCTTTGGTGGCTACAGGAGCTGTGTATATCTCTCCTGCCATCATCTCGTTGAACCATGGTGACAGATTGCTTACAACCTTTATATCTGCCAATTTTGAAACAAACTCACCCATCCTGTTATAGGAGACCACTGTCGACCCTTCATTTCTTTCAGATATCTTGCCGTCTTCTATCAGACCCAGCTTCATAAGACTGTTGAAACCTGTTCCTATTCCCAGTATCAGTCCGTCCTTTACGGTTAGATGTCTTTCGATCGCCTCTTGAAGCCTTTTGTTTCTGAAAAGTATATCTATCAGCTTACCTGCTGCCTCAGGCTCATTCCCTAATAGGAAGCCATGGGCAAGTCCCAGTATCTGGCAATTATCTATCCTATCAGCTAAAATCCCAATCGATTCCTCTATATGGTTTCTGTCAAGGCTTTTGAATACCAATGTCTCTACATCTGCCCCGGCATTTTTGAATGCGGCTTCCATGTCGTATTCACCGTGAGTGCCTGTAAATACCGGGATCAATACCTTTGGTCTGGCAAATTTTATCTTTGATGAGGTTCTCTCTCCCTTGGTATATACAAGCTCCTGTAGGAATGGTTCCCCATCGTCCTTTATCGGGAATACATCGCTGAGGACTGACGTATATCTATGCTGCAGTTCTAATAGAGGTATCTCTTCTCCGTCAATTTCCAAAGCTTCCTTTTCTTGAGTATGTCCAACCAGCTTCCAGTCCCATTCATTCGCCTTTCCAACCGCTGCCTCATCCAGCTCAAGAAGCAGATTCCCAATAAGAGGCATATATATTTCTTTCCCCCTCATCTCGAAGCTGAAGCCGATCCTGTTGCCAAGAGCCATCTCTGCAGCAGCTCTTGCTATTCCGCCAGCTTTGACAGTCGATGAGGACAGGATCAAACCTGCGTCTGCAAGCTCCTTTACTCTCCCGTACTCTTTCTTTAGCTGATCCATATCTATGAGCATATCCTTGTCTCTATTAAGCTCCACCAGTACCACAGGTGAGCCCGTCTTCTTGAATTCCCTGGAGACCAGATTGTCAACTTTATCTGAAACCACAGCGAAGCTGAACAGTGAGGGTGGAACATTTATATCCTCAAAGCTTCCGCTCATGCTGTCCTTTCCACCAATCGAAGGTATATCCAGAGCCTTTTGGACTGTAAATGCTCCAAGGAGTGATGTAAATGGCTTTGCCCATTTTATCGGGTCGTCGCCAAGCCTCTCGTAAAACTCCTGGAAGGACAGTCTTGCTCTGGTAATGTCTCCACCCATTGCAGCAATTTTTGCAAGAGATTCCACAACTGCATAATATCCACCATGGAAGGTGCTCCATTTAGCCATTTCAGGATCGTACCCATAGGTCATTAAGGAGCATGTCTTAGTGTTTCCATTCAGTACTGGCAGCTTTGCCGCCATACCCTCCTGAGGTGTAAGCTGGTGCTTGCCTCCAAGCTGTAAGAATACACTTCCTGACCCAATCGTATTGTCAAATCTCTCAACCAGTCCCTTTTGTGAGCAGGTATTGAGCTGAGATATATTTGCGAGGAAATCCTCCTTCGTATTTTCTCCCTTTATCCACTCCGGGAGCCTTGTAAGGTATGCCGATCCCTCTGGCCCGGCAACGTGAACTCTGCTCTTCTTTCTTATCCCGCTGGTTTCAATGAACTCTCTGTCTATGTCGATTATGGTGCTGCCCTTCCACACCATCTGGACTCTATTCTCATCAGTTACCTTGGCGATCACTGCTACATCAAGATCCTCGTCCAAGCAGAGACCCCTGAAGACCTCCAGGTCTTTTTCAGCTATTACTAAGGCCATTCTCTCCTGAGATTCTGAAAGCGCAATCTCTCCTCCATCCATACCTGGGTATTTGACCGGAACCTTATCCAGGTCAATGTATAAACCGTCTGCAAGCTCACCGACTGCCACTGCCACTCCGCCAGCGCCAAAGTCGTTGCATTTCTTTATCAGCCTTGTCGCCTTGGGATTTCTGAAAAGCCTTACTATTTTTCTCTCCAGAGGTGGATTCCCTTTCTGTACCTCTGCCCCTGCCGTTACCAATGCATCGCTTTTTTGCTCCACAGATGACCCTACCGCTGCTCCAAGACCGTCTCTGCCTGTTTCTCCTCCTATAAGAAGCACCAGATCCGTAGGCTCCGGCTTCCCTCTTTGCACCCAATCCTTAGGAACTGCAGAAACCAAAGCGCCAAGCTCCATTCTTTTTGCCATGAAGCCGTCATCGTAGACCTCGTGGATATAGCCTGATGTCCCACCGATCTGATATCCATAGGAGCTGTAGCCGTCCATCGCCGTCCTTGTTATCTTCCTCTGCGGGAGCTTGCCTTTTCTCGTCTCCTCAAAGGCTCTTCTCGGATCTGCCGCACCGGTTATCCTCATAGCCTGGTAGACGTAGCTCCTGCCTGAAAGCGGGTCACGGATACCTCCTCCAAGGCATGTGGATGCGCCGCCAAATGGCTCGATCTCAGTTGGATGGTTGTGTGTCTCATTTTTAAACATCAACAGCCATCTTTCAGTTTTCCCATCTACATCGACATCGATTTCTATGCTTGCCGCATTTATCTCATCCGATACTTCCTTGTCATCGAGAAGTCCCTTCTTTGTTATCTCTCTCATGTTTATAGTTGCAAGGTCCATAAGAGAAATCACCTTGCTGTTTCCATGGGCGAACTGTCTGGACTCCATATAGCTGTCCAATGCACTTTGAAAGAGCCCCTGGTATTTGCCTGCATCGACCTTTACCTCAGTAAGCTCAGTCATGAAGGTAGTGTGCCTGCAGTGATCGGACCAGTAGGTGTCAAGCATCTTCAGCTCTGCTATTGTCGGGTTTCTGTCCTTGCTCCTGAAGTAGTCTCTGCAATGGGCGAGGTCATCAATATCCATCGCAAAGCCGATCTCCCTCTTCAGCTTTTTAAGCTGTTCCTCATCGGATGCTATGAATCCCTCAACAACAGGGATAGCCGACTCATTCTCCTTTTCCTCCTGCCATAGGAATTTATCCAGGGGGACCTCCTTTGCCTCGATGGGATTAATAAAGTACGACTTGAGCTTTTTAATACCTTCTTCATCCAGTCCTTTAGCCTTTACAAGTCTTGAGGTCTTGACTCTGATTTCATCGAAGCCCAGGTAATTCCTTATGATCGCCTCTGTTGAATGTTGTCTCTGATCATACTGGCCCTTATGGTATTCAACTCTGAAGGCAAGCTCTCCATCCTCCAGCTCAACCTTTGATACAGGATTCATGTCCATTGCAGGGTCGAACAGAAGCTTGTCCGTTATATCCTTTGCTTGCTCACGAGTTGCATACACCAGATCATAGATTGTTGCGACCGAAAGTCTTTCTATGCCCTTTAGCCCCAGATAGTCCACAGCATCCTTAAGTAGCTTTTTGCCTTCGATATTGTGTTGAGGTTTTTTCTCGATTATGATTCTTTGATGTTCCATTTTATCCTCCTTTAAAATGAAAAGCCCAGGCGGGTAGGTTTAAAAGCGAAACCTACCCGCCTGGGCTTTTCTCCCTTCGGTGTAATACAACTCGTTGTATCTGTGTCGCTTGGGCCAGCGGAGAAACCCTCCCGGAACCCTAGACACACTTTCGCTCATAGACAAATGATTTACGGTCATTTAGTAGAGACGTCTCCCCCCTATTAAGAGACTTATATGAGCATTTTTTTATTCGTTGAGCATCAATTGTTCCAGCTTAAGCGGCTCGATGTACTCTGGACCCTTGAAAGCCCTCATGTTCCCTCCGGAAATCTCATCGATCAGAGCGATGTGTTTATCCTCCCCAACTCTCCCGAACTCAAACTTGATATCGTAGAGCTCAAGACCCTTCTTAGCCAGTTCTTCCTTTACAACTGCGCCAATCTTCTTAGTCAATTCGGTTAGAGTTTTATACTCCTCCAAGGTCATTATACCAAGCATCGCCAGACCGTCATCTGTTATCAGAGGATCATTTCTGTCGTCGTCCTTAAGGGTTACCTCCACATATGCGTCAAGCTCCTGACCTTCAGTCACGTACCTTCCGTATCTTTTTAGGAAGCTTCCTACCGCCCTGTATCTGCAGATAACCTCGACACCCTGCCCGAACAGAGTTGCAGGCAGCACGGTCATTGTGTTGTTATCTATATCAGCCGATACAAAGTGTGTCGGTATACCCTTCTCGTTTATTTTCTCAAAGAAGAATGTTGTCAGTCTCAATCCGGCCTTTCCAGCTCCTTCAATGCTAAGTCCAACTGTGTTGGCACCTGGGTCAAACACCCCATTCTCTCCAGTAACGTCGTCCTTGAACTTGAGAAGATAATTCCCGTCTTCAAGCTTATAGACATTTTTTGTTTTGCCGGTGTAGACTAATTCCATGTTTTTCTCCCCCTACATCAAAACGAATTTCAAAACGAACAATACTGCAAGAAGCCACATGACCTTTGATATCTCTTTGGTTCTTCCTGTCAGGGCTTTAAGTATTACATAGGATACCATACCAAATACGATACCATCAGCGATACTGTATGCAAATGGCATCATTACGATTGTGAGGAATGCCGGTATGGCTTCGGTGAAATCCTCAAAGTCGAT
Source organism: Gudongella oleilytica (assembly GCF_004101785.1). Classification (NCBI taxonomy): domain Bacteria; kingdom Bacillati; phylum Bacillota; class Tissierellia; order Tissierellales; family Tissierellaceae; genus Gudongella; species Gudongella oleilytica. The sequence continues at coordinate 556,748 of NZ_CP035130.1, read as the reverse complement.
CTTCTTGATCGGGCTCATCATAAATAAGCCTACTATTACAAGAGCGGGTCCTGTTGCCGCTGCAGGTATCATGGTAAACAGCGGTGCGAAGAACAATGCCAGTGCAAACATCCCTGCAGTCGCAAGAGAAGTCAGACCTGTTCTTCCGCCTCCAGCTACTCCTGCGGCGCTTTCCACGTATGTTGTAACAGTGCTTGTACCCAGACACGCTCCTGCAACCGTTCCAACAGCATCAGCCATCAAAGCCTTGCCTACCCTGGGAAGCTTTCCGTCCTTATCAAGGAAGCCCGCTTTAGAAGATACACCTGCAAGTGTACCAACTGTATCGAATATGTCTACAAACAGGAAGGTAAATACTACTACAAGCATTTCCATGGATAGTATCTCTTCCATACCCACAAACTTGAATGCCACAGGTGCCAACGATGGAGGAAGGCTTAATATGCTGAAGCCCTCAGGGATCATTGTAACTCCTAATGGGATACCTATAAGGGTTGAAGCGATTATACCTATTAGGATAGCTCCGCTGACATTTTTAGCCAGTAGTACACCTGTTACCAGTATACCAAAAAGAGCAACAGCCACTGGACCTGATGTAAGATCCCCAAGTGCAAGGACTGTGCCATTCCCTGGAACCACGATCCCTGCTCCGCTAAGTCCGATTATTGCTATGAAAAGACCAATGCCGACTGACACTGCATGCTTGAGATTCATTGGTATCGAGTCGAATATTGCCTCACGAGCCTTGACGAATGATAAAAGAATAAAGATTATACCTTCAATTAATACTGCTGTAAGCGCAAACTGCCAGCTTTTGCCCATAGGTCCAAGAACTACGGTAAATGCAAAGAACGCATTCAAGCCCATTCCTGGTGCAAGTGCAAATGGATACTTGGCGTAAAGAGCCATTATAAGGGTTGCTATCATTGAAGAAACTACTGTTGCGGTAAAAACACCGCCTGCATCCATTCCTGTAGCTGATAGCATACCCGGATTGACTGCAAGTATGTATGCCATAGTCATGAACGTTGTGATACCTGCAAGAACCTCAGTCTTTACTGTTGTGTTGTGCTCCTTCAATCTAAAGAAACTCTCCACTTATTGATCCTCCTCCAAATTTTATTTTGGAAAAAAATATAGCCCAGGCGGGTAGGTCTAGCGAAACCTACCCGCCTGGGCTTTTATCCCTCCGGTGTAGTGCGGTGAGCACCTGTACCGCTCGGACCTGCTGGGAAAATCCCACGGAACCCTAGGTACACTTTCGCTCATAGTGATGTGATTCTCGGTCACGTCCTAGATACATCCCAACCATATTTTGGGAACTATATGAGCCATATTCTCTTCACATACTGAGTGTAGCAATATTAAAAGGATATGTCAACTTGATTTTAAATTAAACAAATTTCTTTAATAAATCTTTGATTTCTGACGTTTTGAGCACCTTTCCAGCCGAGACTACCTTTTCATTGATAACTAACGCAGGGGTGGACATAACTCCGTATCCCATGATCTTTCTGAAGTCAGTTTCCTTTACGACCGTAGCCTCTATTCCATCCTCTTTAATTGCGGTTTCTGCATTCTTTGTCAATTCTTCGCATTTCTTACAACCTGTTCCAAGAATCTTAAGTTCCATATTAATTCCTCCCTTTATCATATAAACAAATGGCTGAAGCCATTAAATGCAAACCCTATAATAAGTATACCCACTGATACTACTCCTGCGAAAACTCCTAAAAGCTTTGGCTTGACAACCTTTGAAAGCATTATCATTGAAGGAAGCGATAAAGCAGTTACTGCCATCATAAAGGACATTACGGTTCCAATTCCCACACCTTTAGTTACCAATGCCTCTGCTATGGGCAGAGTCCCGAATATATCTGCATACATAGGTATTCCCACAAAAGTGGCTACAGGCACTGAATACCACTTGTCCTGTCCTAAAACCGCAGTGATAATGTTTTCGGGGATATAATTGTGGATCATTGCTCCTATTCCAACTCCCACCAGAATATATATCCAAACCTTTTTGATTATGTCATCCACCTGGAGCTTGGCAAACCTGAGCCTCTGGCCGGTTGTTAGCTCGTCCTGGTCCAGGTCTATCAAAGGGTTATTAAACACATATGATTCCACATATTTTTCAAGCTTTGCTTTGCTTATTATGGTGCCGCTGATGACTGCAAGTATTACCCCGACGACAACATATGCTATTGCTATCCTCCAGTTGAATATGCTGGCAAGAAGGAGCACGGATGCCAGGTCAACCAATGGTGAGGATATAAGAAATGAGAAGGTAACACCTATAGGGAGTCCTGCGCTTGTAAAGCCAATAAAAAGAGGTATAGACGAGCATGCGCAAAAAGGTGTTATTGTTCCAAGAAGCGCAGCCAACAGATTCGCTGTAACTCCTTTAAACCGACCGATGATCTTTCTGGTCCTTTCAGGCGGAAAGAAGCTTTGGATATATGAAATACCAAATATAAGGAATGATAGCAGCAAGAATATCTTAATGGTATCGTAGATAAAAAAATGAAGACTATTCCCGAACCGGGTTGTCATACTCAGCCCGAATACATCCTCGACGAGCCGTTGGATCAAATCGTAAAGCCACTCCATTTTAAGGAGCTGAGAGTTTAGCCAGCTAAAAGCAGACATTTTATTCCTCCTGTGGTTGATGTTAAATCGAATTATTTCGATCTATATATTCAGTATAATCCAGTGTTAAAAAAGTGTCAAGAGAAGAAAGTGAATAAGTAAAAGTGAATAGTGAATAGTTCAAGACAAAAGTCCGATCAGTGATATAACACAAGTATAGGTAATTTTCGTTTTTGGCATTGCCTTACTCATAGTTCGTTTCACTGTTCACTGTTAACTATTCACTATTCACTGTTCACTGTTTCTACTTCATCGCTCTTGTTGAATTGAGTACAGCAATTATAGCTACACCCACATCAGCAAATACAGCTTCCCACATGGTGGCCAGGCCTCCCGCTCCAAGCAGGAGCACTATTCCCTTGACGCCAAGTGCAAAGGCTATGTTCTGCCATACGATCCTTCTGGTTTTTCTCGCTATTCTCAAGGCCTGAGGAAGCTTCTCAAGATCATCGGTCATCAGGACAACATCAGCAGCCTCGATTGCCGCATCTGAGCCCATGGCACCCATTGCGATCCCGATATCTGCTCTTGCCAGAACAGGAGCATCGTTTATTCCGTCTCCCGCAAAGGCAAGTTTTTTCCCATTAGAGCTATTCTCCATCAATTCTTCGACTATACCTACCTTGTCCTGAGGAAGCAGCTCATAGTATACCTTGTCTATCCCAAGCTCTGCAGCAACTCTTTCAGTGGTGTTTTTATTGTCTCCAGTAAGCATAATTACCTGACTTACCCCCATCGATCTCAGCTCCGATATTGCCTTACCTGCATTAGACTTTATCCTGTCTTCAACTGTTATGTGACCTTCATATTTTCCATCTACTGCGATATTTACAACAGTGCTGTCAGAATTGCCACCCTCCATGAGAATCCCTCTTTTATTGAAAAGTGCATCATTCCCAATAAGAACATTCGCACCATCAACGGTTGTCTCGATTCCCAGGCCTGCATGCTCTTTATGGCCTGGATCGCTTCCATTCTCTACAGGCTTACCATATGCCTCCAGGATTGACAGGGCGATGGGGTGAGATGAGTGGGCTTCAGCGATAGCCGCAACTCTGAGCAGTTCTTCCTTAGTGAGCCTGCCATTTGTATAAATCTCCGAAACCTTGAATTTGCCCTCAGTCAGAGTCCCTGTTTTATCCAAAACTATAGTATCCATATAGTTCAGAGCCTCAAGGTAGTTGCCTCCCTTAACCAGGATCCCGTTCCTGGATGCTCCACCTATACCTCCGAAAAATCCCAGAGGGATAGAGATCACAAGTGCACATGGACAGGATACTACGAGGAATATAAGGGCTCTGTATACCCAGTCATAAAAGCTTGCCCCTTCTATAAAAAGAGGTGGCAGTACAGCCAAAAAAAGTGCCGTAAAAACAACTGCAGGGGTGTAAACTTTTGCAAATCGAGTTATGAAGCTTTCTGTCGGGGCTTTTCTTGCTCCGGCGTCCTCTACCAGCTGTAAAATCCTTGAAACCGTCGATTCTCCATAGGGTTTCGAAACCTTAACCTTCAAGAGGCCTTGCCGGTTTACAAATCCTCCAAGCACTGAGTCGCCAACAGTCACATCTCTTGGCAGCGATTCTCCGGTGAGGGCTGCTGTATCCATTGATGAGGAGCCACTGGTGATAATGCCATCAAGAGGAACTCTTTCACCTGGCTTTATAAGTATGTCCTCCCCAATAGAAATAGTCTGAGGCTCGACTCTTCTGCTTCCCTCTCCCTCAATTAGGTTTGCATAATCAGGCCTGATGTCCATAAGAGATGCTATTGACCTTCTTGACTTGTTTACGGCAAGGTCCTGAAAATATTCGCCTACCTGATAAAACAGCATTACGGCAACACCCTCCGGGTATTCACCAATAGCAAAGGCTCCTATTGTAGCTACTGTCATAAGAAAGTTTTCATCAAATATCTGACCTCTGGATATATTCCTCAAAGCTCTCAGGACGACCTCTCCTCCTGCCAGAGCGTAGGCAGCAAGAAATAAAAGAAGACGTGGTATACCTTCTATGGGAAGCATTAGGCCGAATATAAAGAGAACAGCCCCTGCTGCTACATATTTCATGCTCTTGGAAGAGTAAAATCCTCCGTGACCGTGTTTATTGTCAAGCTTTGCATTTTCGATCGTTTGATCCTTATCCAGTACCTTTACATGCGGTTCAAAAAAGTTTACAATCTCAATCGCCCTTTCAGATATGGATGATACCATCTCCTTATCCTCAATGGTTACTCTAAGCGTCCTGCTCGTGAAATTAAGAGCGGCTTCGTTTACGCCTTCCATAGAATTTATCTTAGCTTCTATCCTAGAAGCACAGTTAGCTCAGTCCATCCCCTCAAGGTAAAACTCCTTGATTATCATTATTTCGCCTCCTCCTTGTGATGATCATGTGAAATATGGACAAGTCCCTGATCAAGGATATTTTTGACGTGATCGTCATCCAAGGAATAATAAACAACCCTGCCATCCTTTCTGTACTTTACAAGCTCAGCCTGCTTCAATACCCTCAGCTGGTGGGAAATAGCGGACTGATTCATATCAAGGAGGACAGCTATGTCACAAACACAAAGCTCCGATTCAAAGAGAGCCAAAAGAATCTTCATCCTTGTTTTATCCCCAATTATTTTGAAGAAATCAGCTGCTTTGTATGCCAGCCTGTCGCTTGGCATCTTTTCCATAACCTTATCGACTTTGTCCTGATGTATTACATTGCAGTCGCAGGTTGCTGATTCTGACTTTCTGTTTTCCATACTATGACCTCCTCATATGAATACTTGTTCATATATTCAAGTATATTATACACACTCACTACTCGAATTTCAATAATATTATTTATTGGTCTTATTTACAGGATCATATGTGTGAAAGGCCTCAAGTTAAGTTTTTAACAAGGCTCCAGCGATTCTTGTAACCTGATTGTCACACACTGGGTAAAATATTGATGTATAATTTACATATGAAAGGAGCTCTGGCTATGAGGAAATTTTATCCGGCTCTGACGATTTCGATTCTCGCATCAGCTTTATCATTATCAGGCTGTGGTTCTTCTCAAAAGGACATGAGGGTAATGACGGCTGCTGAGGAACAAGCTCCAATGGAGATGGCTTCCTCAGCTGTAATTGAAGAAGCTCTTGAATCTGATTATCTGAGAAGCCAAATAGAAAATCATATATCAGACATAAATCCAAAGGTTAAGTTGGAAAAAGGCCATTATTCCATAGGTGATTTAACCAATGATGGGATACCTGAGCTTGTACTCTTTGTCGAAAGGAATCCAGAGGATGTAAATGATCATGGAATGCTTGAGGTTTACGGTTTCAATGAGCTTGAGCACTATCTTATTGATAAGGTCCCTATGAACTATGACAATACAAACCATATTTTGAGAACAGGCCTCTTGTCCAACACTCAGCAAGGTATTCTCTTAAGCAATCAGGTGGGATCCCAGGCCAGCGTTACCTATGGATTTATTCTTGAGGATGGAAAGCTTAAAAGCATACTGAATCCCAAAAAGATAAATCTGGTAAGCGTTACTGCCAACAACAGTATTGAGGATATGAATGGAGATGGTATCCTCGACTTCAGTATATATACCATCGATCCGGAAACAAAGCTAAGTGACTCCAAGGAAGCCGATAGGATCCTGCTATGGTATAACTGGGATGGCAAAGACGGTGCAAGGGTACTTCAGCCTGATTGGACGACACTTCAAAGGTCATCAATAAACAGCGATGCTTCTGCTGGAGCAAGGAGCTTCACAGCGGCTGGTCAGCCTGTTCCCGGGAGTGTTGATTTTATACCGGCCCTGAAGGAGTTAGCAAAGAAAGCACCCAAGGATGAGATAGTGTCTCTTCTGTCTTCCCATATTGATAATCTGGAGATGAATTCCCTATATAGGAGCCTTGATATAGCAGCTTTAATAAACAGATTTGCAAATGGATCCTCCTTCGATGCTTTTCTGGCTTCTAATTCCTTAAGGGTAGAGGATATAAACAATTCTGATGTAATAGGAAGAAAAGGAGTGCTATCCGATCAGTCTGAGCTTAAGGATCTGCTGTTAAAAAATCTCGAGCTTGGATATTTGCTTAAGGCTGAGGATGGAAGATATGAGTACAAGGTAGATTACAACGGTATTGCTGAGCAATTCGGAGATATTCTTACAAATGAGTTCAGAGGATATCTGAGGATCATGTCGAAGGAATCCATCAATCCTCATATTGTGGAGGGGAGCCTTAAGCTTGACAGGTCTGAGCTTGCCCAAAGACTTATTGAAATCGAAAAATTCAGACTCACCTATAGCTATTCCCAAAGACTGGATAAGGTGCTTGAGCTTTATGCGTCATATATGGACTCACTTCTTTATAGAAACAAGAATGGATATGGTGTGGATCCGTCGACCGGTAAGGTTGCACCTGGTCATATTCAGGAGCTTAAGGAATTGACGATCGAGTTCCCTGGGAGCTATTTCACTGATGTTATAAACAAGCTTTTAACATCACCTTCTGTAACCTCCAGTGGAATGGTCGATCAAAAAACTAAGGAAGAGATCAGGAATCTCATCCCATAAGAAAAACCTGTGCGGCAGCACAGGTTTTTTGTTGTATCTAATATAATTGATCCATATCATCCTTTTCTGGTCCAGACTGATCCTCTGATGGAAGCCCCATACCGCTTCTGTAATGCTGATACAGCTTTGCCACTGTTGCTTCGTGGTATGGTTTTACAAATATGCCTCCTATTCCGAAGAACAGACTTCCGAGCAGATACCAACCGATGAAGGATAGGTCAAGGACAAATATTTCCCCCTTCTGTCCGTTTGTCATCATTGTGCTTAGTTCCTTGGCATCAGCGAAATTTAGCTCGGGATCCTCAGCTAAAATATATGGTATCATTCGGTATTGGTAGTATTTTATTATCCCTGGGATTATCAACAGAAGTCCCCAAAGAAATATGAAGAGGTCCATAATAAACATCTTGGTCGCAAGGGGGATCCATTCGCCCTTTCTGAGAGTTGAGAAAAGTGTTCCAACGGAAGCCTCACCCTTAAATCCCCTTATGAAGAATCTCTTTTCACCTACCTGGAGTACATTCCCAATAATTATTGCTAACACTACGGAGAAAAGTATGAATAGTGCAAAGGCAGTTGCACCCACTGCAATCTGGAATGGATTGTCCAGACCTATACCTTCTATCATAGTTCCAAATTCATTCCCAGGTCCAAAATTGATTTCGAAGTTGTATTCGCCATAATCCGGTGACTTATAGTCAGTCTCACGGGATGAACTCCCGCTTCCTCCTGTGAGCAGGCTTACTATAAGACAGACCGCAAAAGCCTTCCAGTAGTTCCTCTTGAGAAACTCTTTGGCCTCTTCTTTCAAATCTCTTCTTGTCCACATACTAAACACCTCTTCCTGTCATTGTAGCACTTTTACCAATCTAAAACAACAGAATGAGCTATTATAGCATAAGAACCCAGTTTTGAAATCCAAGCTGAAATTCCTCTTCTTCATTTGGCAGCTCAGGCAATATTTTTTCTCTTGCCACTGCAAGCATAAGCTTGATCCTGTTTTCCTGATTGACTCTTGTAGCTCCGGGATCGTAATCTATGGGAACTATGTTGGCCTCAGGATATTTTCTCTTGATGTTTGAAACCACTCCCTTGCCTACTATATGGTTTGGCAGACAGCCAAATGGCTGTGTAACTACTATGTTGCCATAGCCGTTCTTTATTAGCTCGACCATCTCAGCTGGAAGTAACCATCCCTCTCCCATTTTGCATCCAAGTCCGATTATATCCTTAACAAGCTCCTTCATGTGGACAAATGGAGAGGGAGCGATGAAGCTGCTATAGGTCTTAACAGCATCTATCATCAATTCCTCCATTTTTCCCAGATACTCATTCACTTTACCTAAAATGAAGCTCTTAAAGAAGGATCCTCCATAAAGCTGGTAGTCGATTACTCCGTTTTCCATACAATACATGAGAAAACCCAGAAGTCCAGGGACCATAACCTCACAGCCCTCTGACATCAGAAAATCCTCAAGGTTATTGTTCCCAAGACTGGAGTACTTCACATAGATTTCTCCCACTATGCCTACCTTGGTTTTTTCCGTATCCTGTCTTTGAATTTTATCAAAGCTGGTTACTATATCCCTTAGATTGCTTTTCAGCTCCGCCAGATGGATACCTCTCATTACTTCAAGTTGCTGAGCCAACTCATCAACCCATTTATCCACAAGGGCATCGGTCTCACCCTGGTTGATCTCATAGGGCTTGACCTGATTCTTCAAAAGCATGAGAAGATCCCCATATACGATTATCGCTACAGATTGTCTCAGCATTGGTATCGAAAGCCTGAAGCCGCTGTTTTTTTCCATCCCCCCTGCATTTAGTGATATTACGGGGACATGGCCATACCCCGACTTTATCAAAGCCTTTCTTAAGAGATGTATATAGTTGGATGCTCTGCAGCCTCCTCCTGTCTGAGTTATCATAAGGGCTACCCTGTTGATGTCATACTCTCCTGACTCCAAGGCATCAATCAGCTGACCAATTACCAGCAATGCCGGGTAACACGTGTCGTTATGTACATTTCTCAGACCGGATTCCACCACTGAACGTCCCTGGTTTTTAAGTACCTTTAGGTTATAGCCAAAATTCCTAAACACTTTCTCAAGTAGCGCGAAGTGAACCGGCAACATGTCGGGGCAAAGGATAGTATAGTCCCTCATATCTCTGGTGAATTCCACTCTCTTTACTCTTGTACTCATATCTAAAAAGCCTCCTTAAGACCTTTGTTCAATAGCCGCCAAAAGACTTCTGATACGAATCTTTACTGCTCCAAGGTTCGTTATCTCATCTATTTTCAATTGGGTGTAAATCTTCCCGTTGTCTTCCAGAATTGCCTTTACTTCATCAGAGGTGATTGCATCCAGACCGCATCCGAAGGATACCAGCTGGACCAGCTCCATATTGGGTCTCCTTGATACCAATTCAGCAGCTTGATATAGTCTTGCATGGTAGGTCCATTGGTTAAGTATGTCGGTTGGGGTCTTTCCTCCAAGATGACTTATTGAATCCTCTGATAATACAACAGTATCAAACTCTGAAATCATCTTTGCTATCCCATGATTGACCTCCGGATCAACATGGTATGGTCTGCCCGCCAGAACGATCGCCAGCTTATTTTTTTCTTCTGCGATTTTTAAGTACTCCTCGCCTTTTTGCCTTAATCTCTTCAAGTACCCTTTGTATTCGATGATACCTCTGTCGACAGCCAGCTTAACATCATTAAGCTTGATATCCTTGTGCCATTCTCTGAGGATCTCGTGAAGTCTCTTCGCCAGTATCCTCTTATTGTTCAATCCCAGATATTCATAGAAAAATCTTGTACCTGCAATTCTATCGACATTTGCTGCAATGACCTCAGGATAATAGGCTACGACAGGGCAGTTAAAATGGTTGTCTCCGGATTTTTCATCCAGATTATAAGTCAGGCACGGGTAAAATATTGCATCAACACCCTGATCCAACAGATACTCAATATGACCATGCACTACCTTGGCAGGGAAGCAGACTGTATCCGAAGGGATGGTGTGCTGCCCTTTGATAAACATCTCCCTGGTCGAAAAAGACGATGGAACAACCTCAAAGTCGAGCAGAGTAAATACTGTATGCCAGAATGGCAAAAGCTCAAACATATTCAATGCCATCGGCAAGCCTACCCTTCCTCTTCTTCCTTTTATCGGAACATAGTTTTTTAGGAGATCAAGCTTGTACTCATATATATTAAACCTTTCCTCAGGAGCTTTCTGTCTTATAGGTCTCTCACATCTGTTTCCACCTATGAACTTTCGATCATCTCCAAAGGAGTTCACAGTAAGTCTGCAGTTATTCTCACATAGTCCACAGAGTACCACTTTTACCTTATGGTCAAACCCCTGAAGGTCCTCCCTGGACAATAGACTGGTGGTCTCGGAGCTTCTTCTTTCCTTGGAGTATAGCGCTGCTCCATATGCTCCCATAAGTCCTGCAATGTTTGGTCTTATTACCTGATGCTGAAGTTCATCCTCAAAAGCTTTGAGCACAGAATCATTGTGGAAGGTTCCTCCCTGGACAACAATATTATGTCCCAGATCTTTGGCTGAGGATGCTCTGATTACCTTGTACAATGCGTTTTTGATAACACTTATGGAAAGACCTGCGGAAATATCCGCAATGGTTGCTCCATCCTTCTGCGCCTGCTTTACAGATGAATTCATAAAAACAGTGCACCTGGAGCCCAGATCTACAGGATTTCGGGAATATATGCCAAGCTGGGCAAAATCCTTTATATCATAGCCCAAAGCTTCTGCAAAGGTCTGAAGAAATGAGCAACAGCCAGACGAGCATGCCTCATTTAGGAATATGCTGTCGATTACTCCATCCCTGATCTTGAAGCACTTTATGTCCTGGCCGCCTATGTCGATAATGAAATCGACATCGGGCTTGTACTTCTTTGCGGCTGTATAATGAGCTATAGTTTCCACAACACCAAAATCAAGCTTGAATGCATTCCTCATCAGATCCTCGCCGTAGCCAGTCACTGCAGAGGATTTGATTTTAATAGCCGGATAGTTCTCGTAAAACTTCATCAGAAAATCCTTTATGAGAGGTACAGGATTCCCTTGGTTTTGGGTGTATATTGAATGGAGGATCGTATCGTCCTCTGCCATTATCACAGCCTTAACTGTAGTAGAGCCCGCGTCTATGCCAAGATAAGCATCCCCTTTATATGTGTTGGGATCTGTAAAGGATACCTGTTCCCTGTCATGACGTTCTTTGAATATCAAGTAGTCCTCCTCGTTTTCGAAAAGCTTTCCAAGGCCGTTAAAGCTTCCCTCTTCGCCTGTGTTAATCAAATCCTCCATAAGCTCATCCAGATCCAGCTTTCTTTCATCTGAGCTGTAGGCAGCTCCTATCGCTACATAATAAAGGGAGTTTTCAGGACATACTCCATTGACTCCAAGGGTATGGTTGAAGCTCTCCCTCAGCTGGGAGAAAAAAGTAAGGGGCCCGCCCAGGTACACTATTTTCCCCTTGATCGGTCTGCCTTGAGCAAGACCGCCTATGGTCTGATTTACTACTGCACGGAAAATGCTTGCTGCCATGTCGCTCTTACTTGCACCCTGGTTAAGGAGGGGTTGAATATCCGACTTAGCAAAAACCCCACACCGTGATGCAATAGTGTAGGTCTTGTCATATTCCGCTGCAAGCTGGTTCATATCTGTCAAACTAACTCCCATAAGGGTCGCCATCTGGTCGATAAAAGCTCCTGTGCCACCTGCACAGGATCCATTCATCCTTACCTCCATGCCGTTGGAAAGAAACAGTATCTTTGCATCCTCTCCCCCCAGTTCGATAACGACGTCTGTCCCTTCTATCAGCTTCATGACAGAAAGTCTTGTAGCATAAACCTCTTGTACAAAGGGTATATTAAATTTTTGGGCAAGACCCATGCCTGCTGAGCCTGATATTGACAGATAAGCCTCATTCAGGTAGGGGAACCTGTCTCTTATATCCTCCAATAGTTTGACTGTTTTTTCCCTTATCTGGGAATAATGCCTTTCATAAGAGTGAAAGACAAGCTTCTCATCCGAATCCAGCACCACACACTTGAGTGTTGTTGACCCTACATCCAGACCGATCCTCATTTATGATCACCTTGATTCCTCATATTATAGTTCTATCTTATAACAAATATTTACAAAAGTACATACGTTAAAAGCTGGTTAAAGAGTGTCTTGAAAGTTGGAGGTTAAATCAATTGACAATGGACAATTGACATTGGGATCCCTCCACTTCGGTCGGGATGACAGAAATGTGTCATTCTGAGCTTTAGCGAAGAATCTTAGCTCTTGGCTCTTAGTTCTTAGTGGCGACCGTCGGTCGCCACTACCCTCTCTGATAATTGGGTGATTCCTTGGTTATCATTATATCGTGAGGATGATTCTCTACAAGCGATGCGGCAGTTATCTTGATCATCCTGGATTTCTCCTGAAGCTCAGAAATGTCTTTTGCACCCACATATCCCATTCCTGACTTTAGTCCTCCTATCAACTGATAAACTACATCACCGAGCTTGCCCTTGTAGTGGACTCTGCCTTCTACCCCTTCCGGAACATACTTCTTCGTATCCTCCTGGAAGTACCTGTCCCTGCTGCCAGAATCCATTGCTCCCATTGAGCCCATCCCTCTGTATTCCTTATATCTCCTGCCTTCATAAAGAACTTCCTCACCGGGGCTTTCCTCAGTGCCTGCAAACAATGATCCTGCCATCACTACATTAGCCCCTGCGGCTATAGCCTTTGTAATATCTCCCGAGTACTTGACTCCTCCATCAGCTATAACGGGGATCTCATATTCAGCAGCTGCCTTCGAGCAGTTCATTACTGCAGTTATCTGTGGTACTCCAATACCTGTAACTACTCTTGTGGTACATATGGAGCCAGGACCGATCCCCACCTTGATGCAATCAGCTCCAGCCTTAATAAGGTCGATGGTTGCTTCTGCTGTAGCAACGTTTCCGGCTATTACCTGAAGATCAGGATAATTGGATTTGATTTTTGAAACAGCATCGAGGACTCCTTTGGAATGACCATGCGCTGTATCAACAGTAATTACGTCTACCTGACTCTTAACAAGAGCTGCGATTCTTTCCATCATGTCATTTGTTACTCCCACAGCTGCCCCTGCTAAAAGTCTTCCCTTTGCGTCTCTGGCTGAATTTGGAAACTCAATGGACTTCTCAATATCCTTTATGGTGATCAGCCCGCTAAGCTTGAAATCATCGTCAACCAAGGGCAGCTTCTCGATTTTGTACTGCTTCATGATCTCAAGGGACTCATCCATGCTTATATCTATAGGCGCCGTCTTAAGGTTCTCCTTAGTCATTACCTCGTCGATCTTCCTTGTGATGTCCTTTTCAAATCTTATATCACGATTTGTTAGTATTCCGACCAATGTGTTTGATCCATCTACAATGGGAACTCCAGATATTTTGTACCTCTCCATAAGCTCAAGAGCATCTGCAACTATATGGTCTCTTGACAAATAGAACGGGTCAGTGATGATACCATGCTCACTTCTCTTTACTCTGTCTACCTCCAGCGCCTGCTTCTCAATAGACATATTTTTGTGTATTATTCCTATTCCGCCCTCTCTGGCCATAGCTATTGCCATTCTTGATTCAGTGACTGTATCCATGCCTGCACTCATCAATGGAATATTTAGCTTAATTCTCTTTGTCAGTTGTGTCCCAACGTTCACGTTCCTCGGCAGCACCTCAGATTTGCCGGGCAGGATGAGAACGTCGTCAAATGTCAAACCCTCACCTACGAATTCCAAATCATACCCCCCTTTTTATTTCCTGTCCAAAGATATTTTCTTAATAATGTAACAAACCTTGAGTTTTATGTCAAGGAATGTTTGAAAAGAAAAACCCTGGATTTAAAACCAGGATTTACTTGGATTTACTTATATACTTACTTCATTTTCATAGGGGTCCTGATGAAGTTTTCCCAGTTGTGTGCAATCGGCCTTATTATTTGAGGCCCAATTTTTGAGATCACCACCAACTTAGGTCGTTCTCCGACAGCTGTTTCCTTAATGTGCAGCCTGTTACCCACTACGTCGATCTGGCTCCAGTCACCATCTACCCTTGCGAAGCCCTTTATCCTGTAAGCGTCTCTTTTTACACTATCAACAAATGACTCAAGACCAGATATCGTAATATCCTCGTCAAACTCTATCATTATTGTCTTTGGCTTATTCTCAGGTGTATTTGTCGTGTCTTCGCTTTCATTCCAATGATACTTCATAAGGTCTTCCTCAAGGAAGCCATAATCAAGTTTTCCATAATTGGTAGTCTCGATTGGCACGATCTGATTTATTTCCCGAATCCTTTTAATTACCTCAGATAGCTTGTCATCATCAACAAGATCGGTTTTACTTAGAGCAACAAGATGGCAATGTCTTATCTGCCTCTCCACTGTTTCCAGATCTTCCAGCTGTTCCAAAAAGTTCTCAGCATCGACTACACATATCGCTCCCTTATAATTATAAACATCGCCTTTGAAATCGCTAACTCCTGCAAGGATGTCCCCGATATTCGACGGGTCAGCTAAGCCGGATGATTCAACAAAGAGGTAGTCTAAGTCCCTTTCAGCCATCTCCATCATACCATGTGCAAAGTTCAGCTTTAGGCAGGAGCAGAAAATTGAACCTTGGTTTATCTCAATAAGCTCAAATCCTTCTTTTCTTATTATATCTCCATCGATACTTATCCTGCCAAATTCATTCATTATTACTCCCAGCTTCTTTTCTGACAGATCATTTAGTATATTGGTCAATAGTGTGGTCTTACCCGCTCCAAGGAAGCCAGTAAGTAGATAAAGGTCGATTTTTTTATTCAATTCTTTCCCTCCAAAATCATATATGATTCTAATGCAAACAGGTTCAGTCGCCTCCGGCAAATGAACCTGAAATACAAGTGCTTGATCATTAAGCTTTATTGATTGCTTGCCTTAGGTTTCCGATTGCAAATACAATCTTTTTTGGGACCAACTATGTAGTTGATGTATTCGAACAAATCATCCACCACCGGTTTGTTGATGGAGTAGCACATCCACTTACCCTGCTTTTTGCACTTTACGAGCCCCGCTCTGACCAGGATCTTCATATGGTGAGAAATAGTAGGCTGTGTAAGCTCTAAACCTTCCATAATGTCGCAAGCGCACATTTCCCCACAGGAAAGCATGTCGAGAATCAAAAGCCTGTTCCTGTCGGATAATGCTTTGAGAACTTCAACTCTTCGATCCATTTTATCCTCACACCCCTTGAATCAATCAATAAATATCTATCTATGTGATTATGGTATATCATTGTCCATAATTTGTCAATGTGTTTGAGGAAAATTGTCCCAATTTTGTCAATATATTTACCGGCACGAAATAAGAACTGAAGAAATCTTATAAATTACACATAATTTCCTCCTGGATCGTGCAATTAAATTTGAGATGTGAACCATATCCTCCTGTTACTTTTAGATATGTTTGTGTCAATTAAATAAAAAACCTGTGATCTGAGATCACAGGGCTACTCGATAATTTCCATTGGCATAATCCTTAAGATAGCCTGAATACACAAACTCCAACTCCCTGTTCCCCATTATATCCATAGGGGAGGTCAGGCCAGGGTCTTTCTGAGTTATGGTGACACCGCTGTTTATAAGGACCTCAGAGACGAACTGAGAGCAGAAGTAGTTATAATGTCTGCTGAGCGGATAGTTGAACATGGCACTAAAAAGGCCAAGAAAGTTATAGCCATATCTGTTGCTCTCTCTCTTGAATTTGTTCAGCTGCATAACGAGAGATTCATACTGTTCCTGACTGACCTTAAGTGAGTAAAGGGCGCATACTGTATCTGGAAATCTTTTAAAAGTTCCATTGTCAATATCCTCCCTGACGAACCCTGCCAATAGAGGGTTATAGGGTCTTAACCTGCCAAAGCTGTAAAGCTCTTTTAGGTCCTGGTCTAATGCTATTGACACATGGGTAAAAGGATGTCTGGTATATATATTTATTGCTTTCGAGAACATGGATCCACTATGGGAAAGAAGTATGTAAACGGTTGCTTTGGACTCCACCTTAAACACCTCAACTTTTGAATATTCTATTTTCTAATTCTACTTCTTTACCATGATCCATGCAAGAAAAAAGTTAATCATATTTTTATCAGGCAATGACAGAAAAATTTCTCACAGAAAAATTTTTTAAATAATATAAATCGAGGAGACCAAACAGACAAAGCCTGTTGATCTCCTCGATTTAAAACTGACTTCTATTGTTACTACATCATACCGCCCATGCCGCCCATACCACCCATTGCAGCCATTGGGTCTTCCTTCTCGATCTCAACTACTGCACTCTCAGTTGTGAGGACCATTGCCGCAACGCTTGCCGCATTTTGAAGCGCAGAACGAGTTACCTTAGTTGGGTCTACTATACCTTTCTCTACCATGTTGACATACTCTTCAGCCATTGCGTCGAATCCTATTCCCGGCTCTGCAGCTTTTACCTTTTCAACTATGATTGAGCCTTCAAGTCCAGCATTTGCTGCGATTTGTCTTACCGGTTCCTCAAGTGCTCTCAGTATTATGCTGACACCTGTCTTTTCATCTCCCGTCACTTCAGCAAGAAGCTTCTCCACTCTTGGAATCGTATTAAGAAGAACTGTTCCGCCTCCAGGGACTATTCCCTCTTCAACGGCTGCTCTGGTTGCTGCCAGGGCATCCTCAATTCTTAGCTTTCTTTCCTTAAGCTCAGTTTCAGTTGCCGCTCCAACCTGGATCACCGCAACTCCACCTGATAGCTTAGCCAATCTTTCCTGAAGCTTTTCAGAATCGAACTCTGACTCGGTTATTTCAAGCTGTGCCCTGATTTGTTTGATCCTGTTTTGGATATCCTCTTCACTGCCCTCGCCATTAACGATAACTGTTGTCTCTTTATCTATCTTGACCTTTGCAGCCCTTCCGAGCATGTCTATCTTTGCTTCCTTAAGCTCATAGCCAAGCTCCTCGCTGATGACCTTTCCGCCTGTAAGGATAGCAATGTCCTGTAGCATTTCTTTTCTTCTGTCACCAAAGCCTGGAGCCTTTACTGCTACGCAGTTGAAGGTACCTCTCAGTTTATTTACAACAAGTGTTGCCATTGCCTCGCCTTCGATGTCCTCAGCAATTATTACAAGAGGCTTGCTCATCTGGACTATTTGCTCAAGTACAGGGAGTATTTCCTGGATATTTGAAATCTTCTTATCTGTAATAAGGATGTATGGATTTTCATATTCAGCTACCATTTTCTCAGTGTCGGTTACCATGTAAGCTGAAACGTATCCTCTGTCAAACTGCATCCCCTCAACGACCTCAAGTGTTGTACCCATTGACTTGGATTCCTCAACAGTAATTACTCCGTCGTTTCCAACCTTCTCCATTGCAGCTGCAATAAGGTGACCGATCTCTTCATCGCCAGCCGAGATGGATGCTACCTGAGCTACAGCTTCCTTTGATGCGACAGGTACGGAAGCAGCCTTGATTCCTTCAACGGCTTCATCCACTGCTTTCTTGATTCCCTTTTGAAGTACCATAGGATTAGCCCCTGCTGCAACGTTCTTAAGTCCTTCTCTTATGATTGCCTGAGCAAGAATAGTTGCCGTAGTAGTTCCGTCTCCTGCCACGTCGTTAGTCTTTGTTGCTACCTCTTTAACGAGTTGAGCTCCCATGTTCTCATATTTATCCTCGAGCTCTATCTCTCTTGCAATTGTTACACCGTCATTAGTTATCATCGGTGAACCGAATTTCTTCTCAAGGACTACGTTTCTTCCCTTGGGCCCAAGAGTTACCTTTACTGTATCTGCCAGCTTATTGATTCCTTTTTCCATTGAACGGCGCGCGTCTTCACCGAATTTTATCTCTTTCGCCATATAAATACACTCTCCTTTTAATGATAATCGACAATTGACAATGCATACCCTTCCAATTTAATTCGGGATCCTTCGACAATGCTCGGGATAACATACTCAATTTCATTGTTCATTGTTCATTTAGTATTTCTTCTTAGTTGTGAAATGTAAATTTTAAATTGTGAATTGGTTTACTCAACTACCGCAAGGATATCCACCAATTTAAGAATAGTAAGCTCTACTCCGTCTACCTTGACCTCAGTTCCGGCATATTTTGAGAATATAACCTTGTCTCCAACCTTAACCTGCTCTTTCTTCTTCTCATCGTTAAGGATCTCATCCCCAATTGCCACTATTTCAGCCATCAATGGCTGTTCCTTTGCTGTCGAGGGAAGTACGATGCCGCTCTTGGTCTTTTCTTCTGCCTCTACCTTTTTGATTATGATTCTGTCTCCTAAAGGTCTTAGATTCATCAATATTCCTCCTTATCGCTATCTTTTTATTGTTAGCACTCACTTAAATCGAGTGCTAACATCTACCTATAATAATACTCGAAAATATAAAGCTAATCAAGTATATTTTTTTACTAAAAAAACTTGATTAGCTTTAATCTTTGAAAATATCTCGGTTAATTTTCTTATTTCTGTATAATACTCGATTTTTCTTCCAATATCTCGATTTTTAAAACAAACCTGCTACCAGATAGTAAATAATTGGTATAAATACTGCAGGCAGCATGTTGGCCAGTTTGATCTTCTTAAGGCCCAGTGCATTGACCCCTATTGCCATTATAAGGATGCCTCCAACTGCAGACATTTCGTTTATCACCTCAGGCGTCATAAAATTCTTTACTCCTCCTGCCAAAAGAGTTATTCCTCCTTCGTACAGCAATACAGGTATTGCAGCAAATGCAACTCCTATCCCCATGGTTGATGCAAGTATTATTGAGACTATGAAGTCCAGTACTGCTTTTGCGAATAGAGTCTCATGATTTCCGGTCAAACCGGATTCAACAGCTCCCAGTATCGCCATTGCACCAATACAATACATAAGGGATGCAGTAACAAATCCCTTTGAGAAAGTAGAATCCTTTTGACCAAATCTTTTTTCCAGATTTTTCCCCAGATTTTCAAGTCCGGAATCTATATTCAGCCATTCTCCAATAATAGTCCCAATGACAAGACTTGCGAGCACAAGTATCACGTTCTGCATCTCAATTGCACTCATAAGACCCAGTACTATAACTGCAATTGATATTCCATCCATTATAGTATTTGTGTAGCACTCCTTGATCCCCTTCTTCAAAACCAACCCTATCAGTGCCCCGAATAATATACCGAGGCTGTTAGCAACCGCACCAAGCATTCTATCACCTGTCCATTCTTAATAGTTTATTAATACAATGATACAGTAAAATGCTTCGATGTGCCAGAGAAATCAGTGAATAAGTAAGAGTGAAAAGTGAATAGTTTTTAAATTCACCTGTTCTCTATACACTATAAACTATTCACTGCCGAGAGGTACTATAAAGCTATTAGTCCAATCGGGCATAGGTGGATTTGTGCCATCCTTAAGCATAGCCTGCCAGTCCTCATCAGTAAGTCTTGTTGGATGCATAAATTCGTGGAAGCTGAATACTGCTCCCCTTGTAAGATAAACCTGACCCTTTATTGGGACTGCTACGTATATCTCATAAGCCGGCCCTACACCTGAGTGCATTATCCCGTCACGTCCAACTGTATGGTAATCAGCTATCACTGCCATATTTTTATCAGCTTCAGAGGTAATCTCAAACCATCTCATCCCATCTCCAGCAAAGGAGCTGGTCAAATCTTCAAGAATTCCTCCATATATCTTGATCCTGTCGTACTCCTCCTGGGTAAGAGGCTCTCCGGCCAGCTGCTTCTCAGTTGCGGATACAAGAAAATCAAGGAGCCACTGGAATCTTTCCATCTTGATATCGATCTCGTCCACCGGTATATTCCATGTCTTAAGGGATTCCCTTGAGAATTCGGTCAACCAGGAAAGCCTTTTATAAACCTCAAGATTTGGCTCTATGTAGCCAATGCCCTCGACGTACTCCTCTCCTCCCATTTCAGCTCCTGACTGCTTCCCATAAAGAACGGTGTCATGCTTGAGCTCGGCCCATGATCCCAGTGCTGTATTCAAGCTTTTGTCAAGCCAGGCATCGTTCTTCATAAAGTAGGGATACTCCTCCTTAGGCAGCTCGATCAAAGCCTTCAGTACCCACATCCAGCCTGAATACATATTGTTCTTCCAATCCTTCTCCTCGTACTTCGAAAATTCCTCTCTAAGTCTCTCCAGCTCCTTAGGGTACTCAGTCCATTCCCGGTTTATTGGATTTTGAAGCTGTAGTTCCTTGGCTCTGTCCGAGCCAAGCACAGCCATTACGTCCAGACCTGAGGGGATAGGTCTTAAAACGGGATAAACAAGCTCCTGGATCATCTGAGCATCCATTACATATCTCTGTCCCATGAACCTGAACTGCTGCCCGACAGGGTAATCAATGCCTGCATATCTTGCCTGAATTTTAGGCTCAGGCAATTTTTCAACCTCAGAATAAAATGTATCAAGCTTTGTCCCATTAGAAATTTCATCTGCAGCAAAGCCTTGTCCATAGACCAAATTCGCTATGCCTATATAATCTCTGATCCCCAAATCATCTGAATTGCCTACAAAAAATGCGGTTGGTGAGTAGATCTTTTCCCATGAGCCCATAATGTCCGGATTGTCATCTGCAATTTTAGCCATCAGTATAGCCTGCTTCGTCAGGTCAAGGTATCTCGTTTGTTTGTCCTTATATAAAGGCATAGGTGCCTGTCCGTACCACATCATAGACAGGAAATAGGTGCCAAGGTCATCGCTTCTGGTGTAATGTCCTCTGACCTGGTATTGGCTGTAATCAAGCTCAAACGGAAATATCGAGGATTCCTGAAATCCAGCCTTGCTAATGATCTTATCGTACTCAGAGTCTATCATGCTTAACACTTCTGAAGGTATCCCTTCCGGCAGATCCTGCTTCAACAGCCTTTGAGCCACTCCAAAGAAAGCAATATTCCTACCCTGTATGGTCTTCAGATCAGTATCTTTCAGCTCTCCATAAAGCTTAATTGACTCCTCCAGCATCCTGTTAGTCATATTTTTATTGATCTGGATCAGATGCTTATCCTCCAGGGTCCTTAGGGTATAATCATAGAAAATATGATATACCTGAAGGACAGAATCCGTAGTAATAAATGATGGTATCTCTTCATATTCATTGTGCTCATAGATGAAGAACAACTGCTCTTCCCTGGAAGGATTTACAAAGAATCCATTCTCTCCCAGCATCCTTTTTTGCTCCTCACCAAGTCCAGGAAACTTATCCAGATTTACTATGTTGGAAAGATCACTGGATACAACAAGCTCCGCTGGTTCGTCCTCAATAGCCGGAGCTTCCACCGGGTCCCCAGATGGACCGGGGGAGGTCTCTGACGGTTCCTTTCCGCCAGTACCAAGGCCGCAGCCTGTTATAAGGATTGAAACAGCGATAAACAGCATCATCAGTCTTAGCCTTTTATTATGCCTCATCAATACTCCCTCCATTCAAGTTCATCATCACTTATCCTAACTACCGCCTTGATACTCTTATTATTAAGAGATCCAGTTAATGATAGCTCTCCTTCACTTGCATAAATTTTTTTTATCGTCTGTAGCTCAGCGGTTTGAAGGAATCCCTCAAAACCGAAACCCCTCCACTTGTAGCTGTTAATGACCATACTCCCCTCCTCAAGGTATTCAGAGGACACTATCTCACATATCCCATCTCCATCAAGGTCATAAAGAATGAAATCATCAAACGGTTTTGAAAGCCTCGATCCTCTCCAGAAGGGCAATAACTTTTCACCGTCGAAGGTGTAAATAAAGGGACGCTTTGCCATCACCTGATGTAACAGTGACTTCTTATATACACCCAAGGCTATTTCTTCAATTCCATCGCCGTCTACATCTCCCGTCATGATCTTCCAGGGCTTAAGCTCCGAGGCATTCCATCTGAAGAGCTCTTTTCTGCCACCCTTCAGAGAATAGATTATTACCTCGTTCCCATATTCCTGCCACCGTCTTCCTTTAAGTACGACCAGATACTGATCCTCGCCTCCGGTCAATGTTCCTATGGCATGATCCTTGGTGCTGTCAAGAATGAAGCCCGCAAAAAACAAAAAAAGGAGCATCAGCACAAGAATCTTCAACACTTGAAAACACTTATACATAACGCTCCCTCCTTCTATTCAATTTGATTATAGCAACTGTTTCAGGCAGATTGGTTACGATTGGGTGACAATATCACTTTCCAATGCCCAGTTCCCTTGCGTAATAGAACAAGTACTGCTGTGCATAGCCTGCCAGACTCCCAAATAGCCTCTCTCCAGAGTCCTCCAGTTCTTTTTTTGTTGCAGGCCGCTTGAAGTAGAAATATTCCATTACTCTCTTCACCCAGACATCTACAGGGAAGGCCTCGCCCTTGTCAAATGCGAATAGCAGAATACAGTCGCTTACCTTGGGCCCCACGCCGGGTAATGTTGTCAAAAGCTCCTTGGCATCCTTGTGCTCAATATCGAAGATACAGGAGGTGTCAAATTCTCCATCTGCAATCCTTTTGCTTACCTCTCTCAGTCTGTCAGCCCTGAAGCCTACCCTGTATGCTTCTCTGATGTATTCCTCTGTCTTTTCAGCAAGAGCTCCAGGTTCAGGGAAGCTATAGTGGTCCCTTCCCCTATAGGTGCGGATATAACCCCCCAAATCGTTCGCGATGGCTTCAACTGCTTTCTTTATTCTTGGTATCTGATTGTTTGCTGAGATTATAAAGGAGATTATTGTCTCGTAGGGGTCCTGATTAAGAATCCTCATCCCGTATCCAAATGTTATGGCTTCCTTTAGTACCGGATCCAGTGACAGCTCCTCCTTTATCTTCCCGTAGTCTCTGTCAAGATCAAAGTAGTTGTGCCAAAAGCCTCTCCATTCCTTTTCATTTACCCCGTCTACATACAATATTGTCCCTTCCTGAAGAAAGTTTGCCACCATACCGCCTGCGATGGCTGTATAGCTTCTGTCATCCTCCAGGTACCACCTGAAGCACTGTCCGCATTCAAAAATATGCTTTATATTGAAATGTTCGAGGTCTTTTACAATAAGTTTGCCGTGCGATTGCTCCAATGTATAGTTCATTAATTTCTCCTTGGTCGTTTGATAAGGATATTATACTATAAAAACCAAGTGGTTAGTAGGTAGTAGAATTAAAGGAACAAATCAATTGACGATGGGCAATTGACAGTTGACAATGAAAGGCCAAAAGATAAAAGATTGGGATCCCTCCACTTTGGTCGGGATGACAGAAACCCGTCATTGCAAATTAACGACAAAAACTCCCTTCATGATCAACAGTGTTTTACTTTTTCACTGTCTTTCATAAAGGGAGCATATCATTTCTCAATCATCTGAACGGTAGTGAAGGATCTTGTTCATCGTTCATTATTCATTTGATCTAATTGTGATCTGTGAACCGTGAACTGTGAATTTTTCTATGTCAACCTATTGAGCTGGTAATTAATACCATCCTCTAAGCTTCATCGCAGTTGCAACCTTCTTAACTGAATGCATATAGGCTGATTTTCTCATTGTAACATTGTACTCTTCCTTGATCTTCCAAAGGTCGTTGAAAGCATTGACCATAGCGATCTCTTCTTTTTCTTCAACTTCCTTCTCACTCCAGTAGTAGCCATAGAGGTTTTGTACCCACTCGAAATAGGAAACAGTTACTCCACCGGCATTTGTTAGGATGTCTGGAGTTACAAGGATCCCGTTCTTTTCAAGAATTTCATCAGCTTCAGGAGTTATAGGTCCGTTAGCTGCCTCAGCGACTAATTTTGCCTTGATCTTACCGGCATTTTCCACTGTGATGGCATTCTCAAGAGCTGCAGGTATCATTATATCAACATCAAGTGCCCAGAACTCGTCCAAGGAGATCATTTTTGCCTTTGGATAGTTGACAAGGTTCTTGTTCTCTTTTACCCAGGCAGCCATATCCGCATAGTCAAGTCCGTCTGGATTGTAGATCGCATAAGTTCCAACTTCTCTTGCCCACTCACCAAGTGCGACTATCCTGGCACCAAGCTTTTGAACGTTCTTAACTGTAAAGCTTCCAACGTTTCCAAAGCCCTGGATTGCAACTGTTGCATGTTTGATATCTATTCCAAGTTTCTTGGCTGCTTCTCTTGTTACTACAGCAACTCCAAAGCCTGTTGCTTCATTTCTTCCAAGCGATCCGCCCCACTCAACTGGCTTGCCTGTTATAACGCCAGTGTTCATTGAGCCTGTCAGTTTGCAATATTCATCAACCATCCAAGCCATGATTTGGCCGTTTGTATTTACGTCTGGTGCAGGGATGTCTATTTTCTCGCCAAGATACTTGTAGAGGCCTTGTATGTATCCTCTTGAAAGTCTTTCCAATTCTCCTTTTGACAGGGTTGATGGATCAACTATAATACCACCTTTTCCTCCGCCATAAGGGATACCGGTAACGCAGCACTTAAAGGTCATCCAGATAGAAAGAGCCTTTACCTCGTCAGCATTTACTCCGGGATGAAAACGTATTCCACCTTTGCCTGGTCCAACAGCGTCAGAGTGCATAGATCTAAAGCCTTTAAAAACCTTTACAGAACCGTCATCCATTTTAACAGGGATGGATAGCTCGATAATTCTCTTGGGCTCCTTAAGAAGCTCGTAAACAGCCGGTTCCAGACCGAGAGCATCGCAGGCGTCTTTAACTTGCTTCTGCGCATTCTCCAATGGATTTAGAATTTCCTTTGACATAAATTAACCCCCTTTAATTTAGCTGTGGGCAATCCCCACAAAGACTATTAATCTCGACAAAATTATATCATAGGGTAAAATTAATAGCAACCTCATAAAATGAAGTTGCTACTTAAGTCATGGTCTTGTTTAAGCTTACTTCTCCTCAATTGTTTTCAGGAAGTATGAAAGGATAAACAGGCTCTCATTAAGCCTTACATTCTCCACTACTACATTACCCGGAACTATCAGGTCTGTTGGTGCAAAGTTCCAAATCCCCTTGATCCCGGATTTGATATAGATATCAGCTATCGCCTGCGCACTTTCTTTTGGAGTGGTGATGATCCCAATCTCAACATTATGCTCCTCAATAAACTGTTCGATATGATCCATGTCCCTTATTTCGATATCTCTGATCCTAAGGCCAATTACCTTTGGATTTCTGTCAAACAATGATAAGACCTTAAATCCTGCATCCTCAAATCCCTTGTAGTTCGCTATTGCCTGGCCAAGGTTTCCTGCACCTACAACTACAGCATTGTACTTTGTGTCCAGACCAAGAATTTTTCCTAGCTCCCTGTGAAGGTCTTCTACATTATAGCCATATCCTTGCTGTCCAAATCCCCCAAAGTTGTTTAAGTCCTGTCTTATTTGAGAAGCGGTAAATCCAGTCAGCACACTTAATTCCTGTGATGATATTCTGCTAATGCCCTTGTCGATAAGCTCTGCAAGATATCTGTGGTACTTAGGCAGTCTCCTTATAACCGTAATTGATACCTGATTTTCTTTGTTCAAAGTCAATTCACCACCCATTTTCATTTGTGAAGTTATTATATCATTCTAAAAAAATCATGTCAATTTATTCACATTTCATTAAATTTACTTTTCGTTGTATTTCTTCATATTATTACCCTTTTTTATGCAGGAAAGTTCTGGTAAAATGGTCATATGACTTATGGAGGGATAAATATGCCTGTATTGACAGTTCAAAATATTTCAAAATCCTATGTTGTCGATCCAATAATTGAGAACATATCATTTATGGTCGAACAGGGTGATAAAATTGGTGTCGTAGGATTAAATGGAACAGGAAAAACCACTCTTTTTCAGATAATATCCGGAAAACTGGCTCAAGACACTGGCCAGGTAATACTACAGAAAGAATTAAAGATGGGGTATCTTGAGCAGCAGACGAGAATAGAAAGCGACCTCACGCTCTTCGATGAATGTCTGACTGTTTTTGAAGACCTCATAATAATGGAAAAACGTCTTAGAGAAATGGAAAATGAAATAGCGACAAGAAGCGAAATGGATCCGGATGACTTATCACGATTAATGCTCGATTACGGCCATTTGCTTGAGGTTTTTACTGACCTGAACGGTTATGCGTTTCGATCAGAAGCACGAGGGGTGCTCAAAGGACTGGGATTCCAGGATGAGGAATTCGATAAGGAGGTCTCGGTACTAAGCGGCGGTCAGAAATCCAGACTTTCACTGGCGAAGCTATTACTGCAGAAGCCTGACATCCTTTTAATGGACGAGCCCACCAACCATCTGGATATTGATGCGATAGGCTGGCTTGAAAGGTATCTCAAGGAGTACAGAGGTGCAAGCCTGATCATATCTCATGACAGATACTTCCTGGATAATGTTGCAAGCAGGATATTTTTTATGGAAAATAGGAAACTGCATCAGTACAACACAAATTACTCAAGGTTCATAGTGCAAAGGAAGAGAGACCTTGAAATCCTGAAGAAGCAATACGAAGACCAGCAGAAGGAGATCACAAGGCAGGAGGAGATCATTCAAAGATATATCCGTTATGGTGGCGAGAGATACATCAAGCAAGCCAGAAGCAGGCAAAAGATGCTGGACAGGATCAAGCTTCTTCCTAAGCATCAGGAATCCAGGAAGGCAAGCTTCAGATTTTCTCCGGATATCAAATCAGGGAATGATGTACTCATTGCTGAGGGAATCAGAAAGAGCTTTGGCGAAATGGAGCTGTTAAGGGGCATCGACTTGACGATCTACAGGGGAGATAAAGCAGGCCTCATTGGACCGAATGGCATTGGCAAGACTACTCTTTTTAAGATCCTGCTGGGGCAACTCGAGTCCGATGAGGGAACGATCCGCTTTGGCCATAACATAAAGCCCGGTTACTTCGATCAGGAAATGTCGGATCTGAATCCTGAGAAAACCATAGTGGATGAGATTTGGGACGCTTATCCAAAGCTGGATCACTATGAAATAAGGACTTATTTGAGCCGCTTCCTTTTTATTGGCGATGATATCTTCAAGGAAATAGCTGAGCTAAGCGGTGGAGAAAAAGCAAGAGTTGCGCTTCTCAAGCTTATGCTCTCAGGTGCAAACCTTTTGCTGATGGATGAGCCCACGAATCATCTTGACATCGATTCGAAGGAGATTCTGGAGGATGCTCTTAAGGGCTACGAAGGCACTGTCCTGGTTATTTCGCATGACAGGTACTTCCTGAATCAGGTTGCAAATAAAATCCTGGAGCTGACCGAGACTGGTCTGGCGGAGTTTTTAGGCAACTATGATTACTACCTTGAGAAAAAAAGAGAACTATCCTTTGAGGCTGATGAGGAAGAGGATACCAGGACAAAAACCCAGATAAAACTGGATAAGAAAAAAGAAAAGGAGCTTCTCCAGAGAGAAAGGGACAAAAAAAAGGAGCTTAAGGAGCTGGAATCAAGTATAACCTCTCTTGAGGAAAAGATAGGCGAGATAGACTACAGGCTTTCAAGTCCTGATACCTATGATGACCATAATTTGGTTCTCAAGCTTTCAAAAGAACGGGAGGAGCTTAAAAAAAGGCTGGATCCAATTTATGAGAAATGGATGGAATTGAATGATTGATCCATGTATTAAAACTAAAACCATCCCCTGGTTTTCCACAAGGAAATGGGGCTGGTTTTTTATTCCAGAAATCCAAGGTTTGGATCTACCTTAAGGTCCAGCGGCGATCTTACACCCTTGATAAAATTATAATACCCGGCTGATCCTATCATTGCTGCATTGTCAGTACAAAGAACAGGTGATGGGTAGTAGATTTTTACTCCTTCCAGTTTTCCTCTCTCCTCCATCGAATTCCTCAGGCCTTTATTGGCAGCGACCCCTCCGGCAATAACGATCTTATCTCTCCCTGTTTCCCTTGAAAGCCTGAAGGTCTTCTCTACCAGAACCTCAAGAACGGCCTCCTGAAAGCTTGCGGCGACGTCCTTAATATCAGGCTCTTCTTCTCTTTGCTTCAGCTGGTTCAAATGGTTCAATACGGCTGTCTTAAGTCCGCTGAAGCTAAAGTCATAGCTTTTTTCCTCAAGGAATACCCTTGGAAATAAAATAATCTTCCCATCACCTTCAGAAGCCAGCTTGTCTATTACCGGACCTCCCGGATATGGCAGCCCCATAGCTCTTGCGACCTTGTCAAAGGCTTCGCCTGCAGCATCGTCTCTTGTTCTGCCGAATAGCTTGTACTTAGCATAGTCCTCAACGTCAATAAGATAGGTGTGTCCCCCTGATACTATAAGACAGGTAAATGGAGGCTCCAGATCCTTATGCTGGATGAAATTAGCACAGATATGACCCTCTATGTGATTTACTCCTACCAGGGGTATATCAAGTCCATAGGCTATTGCCTTCGCTGACGCGAGTCCCACCAATAAGGCCCCCACAAGACCAGGCCCTTGCGTTACGCTTATAAAGTCGATATCCTTGAAGCCGACCTTTGCCTC
Organism: Gudongella oleilytica; assembly: GCF_004101785.1. Classification (NCBI taxonomy): domain Bacteria; kingdom Bacillati; phylum Bacillota; class Tissierellia; order Tissierellales; family Tissierellaceae; genus Gudongella; species Gudongella oleilytica. The sequence goes on along the minus strand of NZ_CP035130.1, from coordinate 527,998 downwards.
ATCCAAGGCCTCCTGAATTATAAGATTTATGTTTTCGATGTGTTTTCTCGAAGCTATTTCAGGTACAACTCCTCCATAAACTCTGTGGATCTCGATTTGGGAGGATATAATATTTGAAAGCACCTCTCTGCCGTCCCTGACGACGCCGCAGGAGGTCTCGTCACAGGAGGTCTCTATAGCCAATGTTAGCATTTCTTCACCTCACTTGATTCTTTCGCCACATTATAAGTGCATCCTCATGGTTGTCAGTGTAGTAACCGGGCCTTGTGCCTTCCTCCTTGAAACCATGCTTCCTGTATAATTTAATAGCAGGCTCGTTTGAAACCCTTACCTCAAGAGTCATATTCGGTACCCTGTTTATCCTGCAATAGTCAATCATCCCCAGAAGGACAGTATCTCCTATTCCCTTGCCTCTCATGGAGGCTTTTACAGCTATATTGGTTATGTGCGCTTCATCGAGTATCCGCCAGAATCCACCGTAACCGGCTATCTTACCCTCATATTCTGCGACTATATAGACAGCAAGGACGTTCTCCTCAATTTCAGTCCTAAAGGCTTCCTCGGACCATGGAGTTGTGAACGACTCCTTTTCTATCTCCAAAACCTGCTCAATATCTGAAGTTGTCATTTCTCTGATTATGATCTCCATATTCTACCTCTTGTCCTTAAGAGTTCTTTGCGCCTGAGAATCTCTTAGATAATCAGGTGCCATTATAAAAATATCCTCAATGTGTCCTTCTCTGTATTTCCTCGATCCCAACCTGCAAACAGCAGAGCCGCTGCTGAGGTTAATATGTCCTGGGGCAAAAACTGCCTTATCACCAAGTGCGGACCTGAATTTATCCCTGTATGCGACTGCTCCGTCGCCTATAAGTATAATATTCCCATCCAGGCCTTTTAGGTATTCAATAAGCTCATCCACCGGGATCGCATCCGGGGACAAAAGCACCTCTGGGTATTCCTCCAAGCGATATACTCCAGTAAAAACCCGGTCTCTCCTTGCATCCATCATCGCTGCAACCAAAGGTTGATATGGAACAGCCATGGATAATGTCTCAAGAGAAGAGACTCCAACCAATGGTTTCCCTGTTACATGGGCGAAGGATTTCGCAGTTGCAAGTCCAATTCTAAGGCCTGTAAAGGAGCCTGGCCCCGAGGCCACTGCAAACAGATCGATGTCGTTTATTTTTAGCTTCAGGTTATCCATAAGTTGTCGGATCATTGGGACAAGTGCTTCTGAATGACTCATATCAAGGCTAAGGGAGAATTCTCCAAGAAGGTTATCATCCTCCATAACAGCACAGGTAGTCATCAAGGTTGATGTATCAATTCCAAGGACTCTCATATTTTCAATTCCTCCATCAATATCCCAAATCTATCCCCGAAGGCCTTCAGCTCGAGGATCCTCGACCCATCGAGCACTCCAAAGGTCATGGATATCTCCAGCCTTTCCTTTGGAAGGTATTCCTCTATGGTTTCAGCCCATTCTATCAGGCAGACTCCATCACCGTAAAAATAATCCTCTGCCCCTATGTCCTCAAGCTGATGCCAGCCATCCAGTCTGTATACATCGAAGTGGTACAGAGGTAGTCTCCCTTTGTATTGGTTCATTATTGCAAAGGTTGGACTGGTGATGTAGTCTTCAACATCCATTCCTACACCAATGGCTTTGCTGAGAGTGGTCTTTCCCGCACCAAGATCTCCATTCAGGCAGACAACATCTCCCTTCTGAAGCAACCTCCCCAGCTTTCGTCCAAATAATTCAGTTTGCTCTATGTTTCTTAGCTCAATTATCATAATTACCTTCCCGGTATAGTTCTCGTCTATTGTCAACTTTTGATTATACCAAAGAGTGCTTGTTTTCACAAGTAAAGTATTACCCTAAAACAAAAGAGTCCTGCGAAGGCTCTTAGCAAAGTCTTCGGGGGACTCTTTTTAACACATATCAAATGGGAATTATCTGTGGAGAATTGGTGATACCTTCTTGTAAAGGAGTATTGTAATAGCTGAAAGCAATACACCCTTCAGTAAATTAAATGGTACAATTGAATACAGCATAAGTGACCAAAGGTCAGTAATTTTGTCGCTAATGCCCGCTCCCATATCTACCAGTGACTGTATCGGCATTCCAAACAGCTTTGCATAGAACGGGAAGATGAAATAGTAGTTTGCAATTGTAATGACTACGGTCATAACTACTGTTCCAATGAGAAGCCCTGCAACTGCTCTTCCAAATGTCTTTTTCCTGAAATATATTGCTCCGGCTGTGTATGCAAAGGCACTTCCCACAACAAAGTTTGCAAACTCTCCAACTCCTCCTGTAGTAGATCCTTCAAGAACTACGTTTAAAACATTTTTCAGAAGCTGGATAATGACGCCGACCATTGGTCCCATTGCAAATGCACCTAACAGTGCTGGCAGGTCCGATATGTCGATTTTTATAAACGGTGGTGCGATCCACAAAAGTGGAAATTCGAAAAACATAAGGATAAAGGCAATTACTGCCATAATCGATACCTTGACCATGGTCCTTGTGGTCCATTGATCTCTGCTTAACGTGTACATAATGATCCCTCCAAAATTTTTATTACCTCAGGGAATCAAAAAACCCCGAAGCAATCTTCGGGGCATTTAAAACAGATTATACCATCTTCTTTCATCCAGACTTTAACTGTCGGCCCTGGAATTACACCAGATCAACCTTTCGGTTCGCGGGCTTTACCGCCGGTGAGGACTTGCACCTCGCCCTGAAGATATATCTATCATTATAATATAGAAGCGCATCAATTTTGTCAATAGGGATAACGATAAATATTGTGAAAAATTTATTATAGTTGGAAAGTTGGACTGTTGGAAGGGGTGAAGATAAGTGTTAGGCGATGGGAGTTAGGGGTTAGGGGTTAGGAGTTAGGAGATAGACGTTAAGCGATAGGCGGTAAGCGTTAGTAGAGGCAGACGACCCTGTCAGCCCGAAAGAAATGACCCTTCACTGCGTTCAGATTGACAGAAATGAGACATTCTTAACGCAGCGAAGAATCTTAGTTCTTAGCTCTTAGCTCTTACTTGGTTTCCAATTGTGCATTGTGCATTGTGCATTGTGCATTGTGCATTGTGCATTGTGCATTGTGCATTGTGCATTGTGAATTGATTACAGACCCTTTATCGGCTGAAGGCTTTCAGTATAATAGTCCATGATTACAGTGATATAGCCGTCAAGACTCCTGTTGACCTCTTCATCCCCTGTATCCGCCAGGAGAGGTCTTCCATCAAGCGATAACATCTTGCTTCTGGGAGCCACAACAATGATATTTTTCTTGCCTACTCTCTTGATGACCTCGGCACTTATCTGCTGATTTCCCCTTCCAAATACGTAGCCTTGACCACCTATTACAGTGACTATTATTTTTGCTTTACTGTCTCCAATAATTTCCAGGATCTGTTTTTCGTGGACATCTGAGGCCACAAGCTCCTTGTTTCTGATTATATCGATCCCAAGAAGTGTATTGGGGATACCCAACTCCTCCATGATCGGCCTTATTGTAGTTCCAGAGCCCATGATGTAATAGACCTCATCCTCCATCTCCTCGATCACCTTTTCGGCAATTCCGGCAATAGCCTCTGATTCGTCTGCAAAGCCACTGGATTTCTGGGTCTGGGTAAGATCAGGCATATTCGGGATCTTCATATAGCCATAGAGTCTTGCGGATACAACTCCGTCCCTGAATGCATCCTCATCTATATCCATTACCTCAGCATCCTTCGTCCCTATATCCATATTGGTCAAATATGTGTATGCGATCTCGCCGGCACTCCCAGGATGATTTGCAAAAACACCTGAATGGATCTTTACCCCGGCAGGGATCCCTATCACAGGGATTTTATCACCTACAGCGGAATAGACGTTTCTTGCCGTTCCGTCTCCCCCGGCAAAAATTATCAGATCAACTCCCTCATCGAGCATACCTATCGATGCCTCAACGGTATCCTCAGGGCCGGTCTCTTCTTTGGGATCTCCAAGGACGGTTGGTCTCCATCCAAGCTCAAGGAGCTCTCTTTCTCCCATTTCTCCTGGGAATGTCAATATTTCAAGGTCAACGAGCTCTTTAAGCTGAGTCAGAGCTTTCATTGCCTTTTTTGGAGACTCGGGGACTGCCCCCATCTCTCTGGCAAGCCTTAGAATCTCTGGGCCGTCTGTGCCCTTCAGTCCAACTCTTCCGCCCATACCTGCAATGGGGTTGACTATAACTCCCAGCTTCATTCGATCACCCTCCTAAGAAAATTATATATCCTTCATGCTTAGGGATATCCTTCCCTTGTCCTTGTCTACATCCAGAATCTTGACCTTCACTATGTCCCCTACCTTGGCAACCTCTTTTGGATGCCTGATAAACCTGTTGGAAAGCTGTGACACGTGAACAAGTCCATCCTGCTTGACTCCGATATCGATAAATGCTCCAAAATCCACAACATTTCTGACCGTGCCATTGAGAACCATATCCCTGGACAGATCCTCAAGCTTTAGGATATCCTCTCTAAGGATCGGCTTCGGCATTTCATCCCTTGGATCTCTCCCGGGCTTTTCAAGCTCCATAACTATGTCGGTCAGAGTTGGAAGACCAACGCCCAGTTCTTCAGCCAGCTTTGGCAATTCCCTGTCATTATACCCAATTTTTACAAGTTTTCTCGCAACCTCATAGGATTCAGGGTGGACCCCAGTGTTATCCAGTGGATCGGTCCCATCAGGTATCCTCAGAAATCCCGCGCATTGCCTGAATGTCTTATCACCGAGTCCCTTTACCGTTAAAAGCTCTTCCCTCGACCTAAAGCTTCCCTTTTCCTCTCTGTGAGAGACTATACCGTTGGCAACCTTGGCGGAAATCCCGGAAACGTACCTAAGCAGTGAAGGGCTTGCTGTATTAAGATCTACTCCAACCCTGTTTACAGAATCCTCCACAACACCTTTAAGAGCTTCATCCAGCTTGGTTTGGTTCAAGTCATGCTGATACTGACCTACCCCTATATGCTTGGGATCGATCTTAACGAGCTCAGCCAACGGATCCTGCAGTCGCCTCCCTATAGAGGCTGCGCCTCTTACAGTTACATCATGGTTTGGAAAATCCTTCTGTCCAACCTCAGAAGCGGAGTAAACTGATGCTCCAGCCTCGTTCACGATCGCATAGGGGATCCTTCTGTCCAGCTCCGTTATAAGGGATGCTACAACTGCCTCAGTCTCTCTAGATGCCGTTCCATTTCCTATGGATATTATTCCTACGTTATACTTCTCAATCAGCTTTTTAAGGGTCTTCTTTGTTTCATCTATCTTGTTCTGAGGCTCAGTTGGATACACAGTAGTATTGTCAAGGAGCTTGCCTGTCTCGTCGACAACTGCGACCTTGCACCCTGTCCTAAAGCCAGGATCTATTGCAAGGACTACCTTGCCCTTGATCGGTGGCTGCATCAGAAGCGGCTCAAGGTTCAATGCAAATACCTTTATTGCCTCCTCTTCTGCTCTCTCGGTAAGATCGTTTCTGATCTCCCTTTCAACTGAAGGAAATAATAGCCTTTTACAGCCGTCATCCACTGCCGATTCCACGTAGTTTGCTGTATATGTCAGTCCTTTTGCAGTCTTTGCCTTGATTTTGTCCGTGGCAAGTGTTTCATCAAAGGCAAGGCTAACCTTCAGAAGCTTTTCCTTCTCTCCCCTGTTTATAGCAAGCACACGATGATTTGGCACCTTAGAGACAGGCTCTGTATAACTGTAGTACATCTCATATACAGATTTAGTCTCCTTGTCTGCCGCATCCACGACGAGCATTGCATTTTTCCAGTAAATATTCTTGACCAAAGCTCTGAAATCCGGATCATCTGCTATGTCCTCAGCTATTATATCCATTGCACCCTGAAGAGCATCCTCCACAGTTTCAACGCCTTTTTCAGGGTCGATAAAAGACTTAAGAAATGACGTAAATTCTGCTTCACTTTTCCCAAGTCTCATGAGCTCAGCTGCAAGAGGCTCCAGGCCTTTCTCCTTAGCCATGGAGGCTCTCGTCCTTCTCTTTGGTCTGAAGGGTCTGTAAAGGTCTTCAAGCCTTTGAAGGGTCTCTGCCACATCTATCTCAGCCTTAAGATCATCAGTAAGCTTATCCTGCTGTGCAATCAGCCTTGTGACCTCTTCCTTTCTGGCCTCAAGGCTTCTCAGGTAATTAAGTCTTGTAAACAGCTCCCTCAAGGTCACGTCCGTCATTTCGCCGGTTTGTTCCTTCCTGTACCTGGCAATAAAAGGGATTGTGTTGCCTTCATCCAGCATATCGATAACGTTTTTAACGTAAGCAGGCTTTAATCCCAGCTCCTTTGATAGTCTTGCTGCAATATCCATATTTGATCATCCTTCCCTATATGTACGAAAAGCTCTTCATAAGAAGAGCTGTATATCTTAGGCAGGCAGCGCTGTCCGCCCCTACACTCGATTGATCCTAAAGCTTGAGGTAACAATAAAGCTATTATGATTGGAGGCTAATCGTTTTGAGGACATTTCTTTTCCAAGCGGCCGTGAGCGGTCCGGGGAAACGACTTAGTCTCCATTAACTTCTCAAGTATATGCGCTTTCTCAAGATCTATTACAACATTGATTTATACTTCAGGTATTCATTGATAAAGTAATCCAGATCCCCGTCCATTACCCTGTACACATCCCCAACCTCAGCACTGGTCCTGTGGTCCTTAACCATGCTGTAAGGGTGGAACACATAGGATCTTATCTGTGAACCCCACGCTATCTGTGAGTAGGACCCCTGAAGATCCTCGATCCTCTCCTTGTTTTCCTCTTCCTTAAGCTGGATAAGTTTGGCTTTAAGCATATTCATTGCCGTAGCCTTGTTGGAATGCTGTGACCTCTCGGATTGACAGGTAACTACAATGCCTGTAGGCAAATGGGTTATCCGGATAGCTGAATCAGTAGTGTTTACGTGCTGTCCCCCAGCGCCTGAAGATCTGTAGGTATCTATCTTCAGGTCCTTTTCGTTTATATCGATCTCCACAGTGTCATCTAACTGAGGATAAACGTCTATACTGGCAAATGATGTATGCCTCTTGCCTGATGCATCGAAAGGAGATATCCTGACAAGTCTGTGGACCCCCTTCTCAGCCTTCAGATACCCATAGGCATTAAAGCCTTCTATCAGAAGTGTAACTGATTTGATGCCGCCCTCTGTGTCAGAAAGAAGATCAAGTGTCTCCACCCTGTATTCCTTTCTGTCAGCCCATCTTCTGTACATTCTGAGGAGCATCTCTGCCCAATCCTGGGCTTCAAGTCCACCAGCTCCGGCATGTATTGACAATATGGCGCTTTTTGAATCGAATTCCCCACTCAACAAAGTTGATATCTTAAATTCGTCAGCTTTTTTTTCTATCTCCCTGAGGCCTTTTTCAACCTCTCTGTAGTCCGCAAAGCCTTCGTCCTCAAGTATAAGCTCTATTAGAGTCTCTGTATCCTCAATCTCGGCCATCAGGCTTTCATAGCCCTCAATTTCACTGTTGATTGCCTTGATTTCCTGCATTGTGTTTTGCGCTGATTTCACGTCACTCCAAAAGTCCTCCCTGTAGCTGTCCTCCTGAAGCTGCTTCACCCTTTCCTTCAACCCTGGAAGGTCAAAGTGAAACACCCAGCTCTCTGACCATCTCCTTGATCTCTGCAAGGCGCTCCCGATCTAAATATATGCTTTCCATTCCTAAATCATCCCCTCAATCAGTTTTCCCTGTTTGGATCCCCATGGCACTTCTTATATTTCTTACCGCTGCCGCATGGACACGGGTCGTTTCTTCCTATCTTCTTTTCCTTGTTCACAACGGGCTTCTTCTTAGTCTGACCGTCGGTATTTGTCATAATAGGGGTTGCCACTCTCTGTCTTTGGACATTATCTGCTTTGGCCACATGGAACAGGAAACCTACGGTGTCCTCCCAGATGCTTCTGGTCATATCGTCAAACATATCAAAGCCCTCAACCTGATAAGCTCTTACAGGGTCCTGCTGTCCATATGCTCTGAGGTTTATACCCTGTCTCAGCTGATCCATTGCATCTATGTGATCCATCCATTTGCTGTCTACGACCCTTAGAAGGACAACTCTCTCGATCTCTCTGAATTGCTCTGTTCCAAACTCGCTTTCCTTCTGCTTATAAAGATCTTGAGCCTTTTCAAGAATATGCTCAACAAGACCCTCCTTGGTCAAGGTCTCCTTGTCAAGGCCATAGAAAACATCTTTCTTCATTCCAAAGATCTTCGCCACGTACATTTCAAGACCTTCAAAGTCCCACTCTTCAGCAAACTTCGATTGTCTCGTGTACATCTCCACATTAGATTCAACTATATTCCTTATCATCTCAGCAATATGCTCGCTCAGGTCCTCGCCCTCCAGAACCTTCCTTCTCTCTCCGTATATGATTTCTCTTTGCTTGTTCATTACATCATCATATTGGAGAACATGCTTACGTATTGCAAAGTTGTTGCTCTCTACCTTCTTTTGGGCTCCTTCGATGGTTTTTGTCAACAGACTGTGTTCAAGGGGTTCATCCTCCGGCATATTGATGCCGTCGATAATCGACTTCATCCTCTCACCGGCAAACAATCTCATCAGATCATCCTCAAGCGAGATATAAAACCTCGAGCTTCCAGGGTCTCCCTGACGTCCTGAACGACCTCTAAGCTGATTGTCGATACGCCTCGACTCATGCCTTTCAGTTCCTATGATATGAAGTCCGCCCGCCCGTACCACTTTCTCGTGTTCCTCGGCGGTTTGGGCTTTGTACTTCTCAACGAGCTGACTGTACTGAAGTCGTGCTGCAAGGATCTCCTCGTCGTCAGTATCAAAGAAGCTGTCCACCATGGCAAGGATTTCTTCAGGCAGGTTCTTTTTCTTCATTTCCTCCCTGGCCATGTACTCAGGATTACCGCCAAGGACTATATCTGTACCACGGCCTGCCATGTTGGTGGCTATGGTAACTGATCCAAACCTACCGGCTTGAGCTACTATCTCTGCCTCACGCTCGTGCTGTTTGGCGTTTAAGACCTCGTGTTTTATGCCTTCTCTCTTGAGAAGCTTCGACAACATCTCTGATTTTTCAATCGTTATAGTACCTACCAGCACCGGTTGCCCGACAGCATGCTTTTCCCTGATTTCTCTCACTACAGCCCTGAACTTTCCATCCTCGTTCCTGTATACGCTGTCCGGATGATCTACTCTTATAACTGGCCTGTTGGTTGGTATCTCAACAACGTCCATGTTGTATATTTCCCTGAATTCTTCCTCTTCAGTCTTCGCAGTACCGGTCATACCTGAAAGCTTGTCGTACATTCTGAAATAGTTCTGGAAGGTTATGGTTGCCAATGTCTTTGACTCGCTTCTTACGTCAAGACCTTCCTTAGCCTCTATGGCCTGGTGGAGTCCGTCGCTGTATCGCCTGCCAAGCATAAGCCTTCCTGTGAATTCGTCGACTATTATTACCTCGCCATCCTTCACAACGTAGTCTATGTCTCTTTTCATTATAGCTCTCGCTTTTATGGCCTGATTTATATGGTGCGCTATCTCCATATTTTCAAGGTCTGCCATGTTCTCAAGTCCGAAGAACTTTTCAGCTTTTTCTGTTCCCTTTTCAGTAAGGGAAATACTCCTTGCTTTTTCGTCTATAAGGTAGTCAACAGTTTCTTCCTTGATCTCCCTGTTAAATGGATCGGACTTGGTTTCGTCCGGATCGAGATACCTGTAGGTGAGTGTCCTGGCAAACCCGTCTGCAAGCTCATACAGCTTTGTCGATTTGTCACCCTGACCTGATATGATAAGAGGAGTTCTTGCTTCGTCAACAAGAATCGAGTCCACCTCGTCAACTATTGCGTAATACAGCTTTCTCTGTACCATCTCTACTTTATGGATAACCATGTTGTCCCTTAGGTAGTCAAAACCGAACTCGTTATTGGTACCATAGGTTATGTCGGAAGAGTATTGTTCTTTCCTCTCCTTGTTGTCAAGTCCATGTACTATGCAGCCGACAGTCAAGCCCAGAAATTCAAATATCTTACCCATCCACTGCCTGTCACGCTTTGCCAGATAGTCATTGACTGTAACGATGTGAACTCCCAATCCCGTAAGTGCGTTAAGGTATGCAGGCAGCGTGGCAACCAGAGTCTTACCTTCTCCTGTCTTCATCTCCGCTATACGACCCTGGTGCAATATTATGCCTCCGTAGATCTGTACCGGGAAATGCTTCATCCCCAGCACTCTCCACGATGCCTCTCTCACAACAGCAAAGGCTTCAGGCAAAAGATCGTCAAGCAATTCACCGTCTTTATATCTATTCTTGAATTCAATAGTCTTATTCTTAAGCTGTTCATCAGTTAGCGAGGCTATCGTTCCTTCCAGGGAAAGAACCTTTTGTACGGTTCCATCCAGCTTCTTCAGCTCCCTTTCACTATAGGTGCCAAAGACCTTGTCAAACAATCCCATGTAAATCATCCCCTTCAAAATAACATCATTTAATTATACCACTTATCCATAATCATGCCAATAAAAAAGCAGGGTGGTCAGCCCTGCTTAAGTTTTCGTTATTAGAATATTTCCGGTTCAATGAGTCCGTAGTTTCCATCCTTCCTCTTGTAGACAACCGAGACATCCTCAGTTTCTGAATCCATGAAAACGAAGAAGTTGTGCCTCAAAAGCTCCATCTGAAGGATTGCCTCATCCGGCGACATCGGTTTAAGTCCGAATTTCTTTCTTCTTACAAGTCTTGGCTTGTCCTCCTCCTCTTCTGCAGAAAGTGACGGTACGTTGTCAAATCTTATGGTATCGTTGTTTTGGTATCTCTTCTGCAGCTTGGTTTTGTGTTTCCTGATTTGTCTTTCAAGCACGTCCACTGTCTTGTCGATAGATGCGTACATATCGTCGCTTGACTCTTCAGCTCTTAGGATTGTGCCGGGAAGGTTTATGGTAACCTCGATGATCTTACGATTCTTCTCTGTACTGAAAGTTACATTGCCTGAGATGTCAGTCTGGAAGTATTTCTCCAGCTTCCCAAGCTTCTTTTCAGTTACATCACGTAGAGCATCAGTCACCTCCATGTTTTTTCCAGTATAATTCATTTTCATAAACCCAGCTCCTTTCATATAAGTCTAGTAAAACTTATACTGTTTGTCATATTATACCCACGAAGGTTTAGGATTAACAGGAAGATAATAACCAATTGACAATGGACGATTGACGATTAAAAGATTTAACCAGGACATGGGTAACACTTTTTTACTAACAACTAACTACTGACTACTAGAGGCTTCTTTCTAACGCTGATTAACTGACACAATCCTTACTCCTGTGGATAATTTTATCGTTATATTGTGGATAAGTTTATGTTTGCCTGTGGATAGTGTGGGCAAATCTGTGGAAAACACCACTTTATGAGCTTCTTCATGTGGATTTCCACCTTGATAATTATACGCAAATAGGTTAGAGTATAAAGGTAATATAGTATGAAAGGAAAGCTCCTATGGGATCGAATAAAGTAAAAATCGGTATGAGGACCATAAAAACCGGCCTTGCAGTGATGCTTGGAGTTACCGTTGCAGAATTGGTTGGACTAAGAAGCCCTCTTTTCGTTGCAATAGGTGCAATCAGCACCATGCAGACTTCGGTTTCAGAATCCTTTGTAATGGGGAAAAACAGGATCCTCGGGACAATAATGGGGGCTGTTGTGGCAGTAGCGATAGCTGAAATCTTGCCGTACAGCAATATCTTCCTCGGTTTGGGCATCATACTGCTTATACAGATACTGAACATTTTAGGGTGGAGGAAGTCAATTTCCCTATCGGCAATAGTCTTCTCAGCGGTCTATCTCAACAGAGAAATGGGAATGATCGAATACGCTACAAACAGAGTCATCGACACCTTCATCGGGATAGTTATGGGAGTCCTTGTTAACTACCTGGTTGCAACTCCTGACAGCGAGAAGAAATTTTACGCTGAAGTGGATGCTTTTGTAGAGGTAGCAAAGGAGTACACCTACAGCCTTATAGTCGGGAAGAAAACCGTGAATCTGGAAAATCTAAGGAGTATGCTGTCCGATATCGAAAAGCTTCAGGATCTGGTAAGAGGCGACAGCAATATATTATACGACAACAAAGGACAAAAGCTGGATACAGCTAAAACCCTGCGCATCCTTGAGGAGATATTCAACGACCTTTCATCTATCACTGCTATGGATTATATGGCAATCGTAAGCTCAAAGAACCTGATTCTTGCTGGACAGGTTTTTCAAATCACGCCGATCTGGTATGAAAAAAGCATCATAAGCGAGGAGGATATCATCTTTAACTATCACCTCCAAAGGCTTCTTAAAAATTTGTACTCAATGTAGAGAACATAGGGGGAATAGGAATGTATGAGAGAGAGTTCTATGACGTATTGGATCAGGGGGAGCAAATTCTTTGGGCTGACAAGCCTCACAGGACCGTCCACCTCCTTAAAGGAGTTCCAATGTTGATCTTTGGATTGCTTTGGGGTGTCTTCGATTTCTTTTTCATAATGATGGCCAGCGGGACCGGCATGATGCTTTTCATGGTTCCCTTTATGCTTATCCACATGGCACCATTATGGATTGGTGTCGGAGGTATGATAGCACTTCTTGCTAACTACAGGAATACCATCTTCTGCTACACAGACAAAAGAGTCATTATAAGGGGAGGATTATGGGGGATCGACTATAAGTCCATTGATTTTGATGCCATAGCTTCCATTGAAGTCAACGTCAACCCTATCGAGAATAGCCTCGGAGTCGGCACCATCAGGATCAATGAGGACTATGTACACACAGGCAAAAGGTCAGTAAGAACAGGTAAAAGGCTTTATGGGATCGACAGACCATACGAGGTATACAAGGAGCTTAAAAAGGCAGCTTTGGATATCAGGTCCGATATCAGCTATCCCAATCAGTTAAGACCTGAGGGCAACCCAGGGTATAATACGGAGTATAAGGGCTAAATGAACATATTTTAAGGGTGGACTGGAATGTCCACCCTTTAAAATTTCAGTATAAGATGAAAGTTGGCTCGTTTAGTCGGACCGCTCACGGCCGCTTGGCCAGGAAATGTCCTCAAAACGACCAACCTTCAATCTTCTAAAGGTAATTGTATAACCTTAGGATCAAATCCTCCAAATAACTAAGGGTGGACAACATAGTACACCCATTAGAAGACTAAAACGTCGAGTCGTCAACAGAATCAAGATATTCCTTGATAGGCCCTACAACTCTTTCAATAGTCCCGTCTACAAATGGATTATCAAGCTCCGCCAGCTCAACAAGCTTCAGGAATGACATGCTTCCTCCAGCCTTGCATAGCCTTAGATAGTCCTCCCAGGCCTTTTCTCTGTCCTCTCTGCTCCTTACCCAGAATTGGAATGCACAGACCTGAGCAAGTGTATAGTCGATGTAATAGAATGGCGACGAGAAAATATGACCCTGTCTGAACCAATATCCGCCTCGGTTCAAAAGATCGTTGTCTTCATAATCCTTTGATGGCAGGTACTTCTTTTCTATCTCTCTCCATGCAGACTTCCTCTCATCCGGAGTAGCATTTGGATTTTCGAATACAAAGTGCTGGAACTCATCAACTGCCACACCATAAGGTATAAAGGTCAGTGCACCAGCCAAATGGCTGAATTTATACTTTTCAACCTCATCCTTGAAGAAGTTTTCCATCCAGGGCCATGCAAGAAACTCCATGCTCATCGAATGGATCTCACATGCCTCCAGTGTAGGGAACTTGTACTCAGGCAGCTTGTGATCCATACTCATAAAGGTTTGAAAAGCGTGACCTGCCTCATGTGTCAATACATCGATGTCTCCGCTGGTTCCGTTGAAGTTTGAGAATATAAATGGCGATTTGTAATCAGCGATCACAGTACAATAACCGCCGCTTCTCTTGCCCTTCTTTGCTTCAAGATCCATTAGCTCTCTCTCTGTCATGAAGTCTATAAAAGCTCCTGTCTCAGGAGACATCTCGTGATACATCTTTTTGCCGTTTTCGATGATCCAGGCTGGATCTCCCTTGGGATTTGCATTTCCAGTGACGTACTCTAAAGGTTCATCGTAATAGGTAAGTCTTTCCACACCTATCCTTTTTCTTTGTCTCTCCTTAAGCTCCTCTGATAGGGGAACCAGACTCTCATAGACTTGCCTTCTATAGTTTGCTACCATTTCTGCATCATAATCCGTCCTGGAAAGTCTGGCATAGCCCATTGGTACATAATTCGGATACCCCAGCTTCTTCGCCATTGAGTCCCTTACCTTGACCAGCTCGTCATATAACCTGTCGAACTCCTTCTCGTTTTCCTCGAAGAAGCTCATCACCTTCATAGCGGCAGATCTTCTTACTTCTCTGTCCCTGGACTCCATAAAAGGTCTCATCTGGCTTAGGTTTCTGATCTCTCCCATAAAATCAAGCTGCGCTGAAGCAATAAGCTTGTCGTATTCTGTGGAAAGCTTGTTCTCCTTAACCAATTCCTCCATTATCTCCTCGCTGAAGGTCTTTATCTGAAGCTCTGCCAATTTAAAGAACTGTTCTCCCCATTCATTTTCCAATTCAGCCCTGAAGGGAGAATTTATAAGTTCTTTGTAGTAATCAGTCACCAGCTTCTCATACCTGGGTCCATTCTCGTCCATAAAATCCTGCTCTGTCTCATAGAACTTGTCTTCAGTATTGATCGAATGCCTTATACTTGCCAAGGTTACCATAGTTTCAAAGTAATTCCTTAGAGAAGTTACTTCATCGATCACCATACTTTGCTCTGAGGCACTTTTTGCGTTCCTGAACTTCTCTAAAAGTTCGATAAAACTTTTTTCCATCTGGTCCAAATCAGGCCTGATATACTCATAATCTTTAAATTTCACGAAACCCCTCCTCTCTTGTCACTATTTCATTATACTACTTTTTCCCATTTTTCAACATCTGTTTTGGATACCGGTCTCTGTCGCCTTAATTGTAATGGATTCCCCCTTGTTGTATAATATATCCAAAGACTAAAGCAAGGAGCAATGAAATGGATCATGATAAATTACAGGAGCTGGAAAATCTGGCGACTGAGAAACTAATAGACTATATAAACAATGATGGAAGGGCAAGCAAGCTGTTTCAGGAGAACTACGAGGAATATGAATTTCTTGATATGGAGAGATCTCATATCCCCTTCAATCTTTGGCTTTGCTGTGACTACAGGGATCAATCCGGCAGAGGCTTCGTCCACAGGCTTATTGAGACTGACAGGAATATTTCTCCCATCCAAAGAGAAATCCTCCTTGGAAAAGCGGAAAGCTTTGTCACCATACTCGAGATCAAAGACTTTTATGAGCCCTATGCAGTGGCATTTGACGTACTAAATCATACAGAGTACAGACTGCTGGAGCCGAGGGTATCAGTAATACTGAAAAAGGGGGATTATCTTCTTGCAAGGGTTGGAAAAGTATTGAGCTCTGTTAGGATGCTTGGTGAGGTAAACTTTATTCCAAGATCAGCGCTTCCTTACCTTTTGAGGGAAGTTATCAGACGCTACAACGATACAGACATGACAAGAGGCGATATGAAAAGCTTTTTAAAGACCAATTCGCTGTTTCTTTATGAGTCCTATTATCATACTGCGTATGAAAACCACGAACCCGATGAAGGAGACATGCTCCCGATTTACGACGAGATGGATGAATTTGAGGAATACCTATCCCTAAAAAGCTCCCAGGAGGGAATAGAAAGACATCTCTCAAATCTTATCGAGCTATACGAGTACGAGCTTGCAGATGATGGTGCTAGCCTTAAGGACCTAAATAAGGTCAATCTCAAGGAAATGCTCCAGGATATGATCAGTGAAAAATTCATAACGACGCCGCTGATGCTAAGCAGCTACTTTTCGACACTTCGAGAGTATCTGGGATTTCTTGCAAAGAATGACAAGACATACAGGCGATCACTGGCTGAACTACAGTCACTAAGCCAGGAGAGATTTAGATATGTCAAGGAGATCCTGAGACAAAACAGACTTTCACAGGGAGATCCTTTATTATCAATAAGATTAAGGGAAATTGATTATAAACCCACCAACACCTACCTTGACGACTTCGACAGGTTCCTCCTGTATGTTTACGAAACTCCGGTTGGATTGGCTGAAAACAGGAGAACTATCAAAAGAAAGGACCTAAACGGATTATCAAGATTTCTTGATGGTGAATACCCTATGCTTTCCTCAAGGAGGGGTTCAACCGGAGTAACAATTCTTGACTTCTTCAGCAAGATGGGTGTTGATTTGAAGCTCCTCAGGGTAAAAGAAGGCCAGCTTGTTGTTACGTCAAGGACTGATGAGTACTTAGGTCTCTCCCGCGAGGATAAACTTACCATGCACCTAAAATGTTTCTGGAAAAGTGGGTTCATCAGGGGAGTGCTGGGCGTAAGTCTTGCAGATGCAAGGAGGATCAAAAAAGCATATCTTCAGATAACCAGGACCACGACATCGTCAATGTACGAGCTTTTGGAGCTGTCAGAGGCTGAAGAAGACCATGCAGCTCATTTTGTCCGTCTTCTCAACTTTATGGGAATCGTGGATCAAAGAGGATGGGGTGAGAATTTCGTTCAGACACCGATAGGGAGACTTGCCAGAGCCCATTTCCTGGAATGGGACAGGCCAACGCGGGATAAGGTCATACACTTGAAGCAATACAAAACGAATAAATAGTGCCGGAGGGATAAAATGAGCAGGTTGGAAATGATGGATTTCACAGAATTCAAATTCCTGTCAGGTTTAAGTGCTTCACCTGGCGGTTCAAGAGTTGTCTTTACAGTTCACACTATGGATCATGAGAACAACAAATATCATTCGAATCTATACCTCCTCGACAGTTCTGGAACGATCAAACAGCTTACTGATACCAACGAAGAAAAGTCCTCAATATGGTTAAACGAGAGTGCTCTGTTATTTCCTTCGTCCCGAGACAAGGACGTTAAGGACAGGAAGGAAGCAAAGCATCCATTAACGTGCTTCTACCGTCTTGAGCTCGAATCAATGGATGTATCAAGAGAGTTTGAGGTTCCCTTAGACGTCAGCAGGATAGAAGCATTGGGGGATGGAAGGTACCTTCTTCTTGCATCCTTCGATAAAAGGATGGGCGATACATGGGGGATCACCAAGGAGGAACTGGAGAAAAAGGTTGAAGATCTTAAGGAAGAAAATAATTACGAAGTTCTGGACGAAATTCCGTTTTGGAGAAACGGCGAGGGCTTTACCAATAAGAGACGAACCAGACTGTTCCTGCTCGACAGCACCAGGAATGATATAACACCCTTAACTGATGAATTCACGAATGTAGAGAGCCTCCAGCTCCATCCATCCCTGGGAAGGGCTCTTCTCATTACATCATCCTTTATTGATAAGATGAGTCTTAACAACGATTTACATCAGCTTGATCTTTCCACTTTGGGGCTTGAGAAAATATCGCCGATCGAGGATTTCCTATATGATTTCGCAGGGTATCTAAAGGATATGATCGTTTTTGTCGGGAGATCGAAGAAAAACTACGGAATAAATGAAAATCCCAAGATTTATCTTACTGAGGATGAAGGCTTGAGCTATGTCAAGCTCAACGATCTCAAGCACGACGTATACAATTCCGTTGGCTCGGACTGCAGATATGGAGAAGGAAGATCCTTTAAGGTGGATGATGACTATCTTTACTTTGTAAGCACGCTTGGTCACTCCTCAAACCTCTATCGGATCGGGCTTGACGGTATACTTGAAAGAATGACGGCTGAGGAAGGCTCCGTAGATGATTTTGACGTCAAAGGCGACTCGGTTTTTATAATCGCACTCAGGCAGCTTAAGCTTCAGGAGCTGTATTCAGTGAAAAACAGAGATGAGGATCAGCTTACCAGCTTCAACACCGATTCTCTTAAGGATAAAACTCTCTCATTGCCCGAGGCTATGGTGTTCCACAATGATGACGTCGAGCTCACAGGGTGGGTTATGAAACCGGCAGGATTTAATGATGAAAAGAACTATCCTGCTATACTAAACATCCATGGGGGTCCGAAAACCGTCTATGGTACAGTTTATTTCCATGAGATGCAATACTGGGCTAACAGGGGCTTCTTTGTATTTTTTATGAATCCAAGAGGAAGTGATGGAAAGGGAGACAAATTTGCAGATATCAGAGGAAAATACGGCACCATCGATTATGATGATCTGATGGTCTTTACCGATAAGGTACTTGACTCGTATCCAAATATCGACAGATTCAGGGTTGGAGTTACTGGAGGATCCTACGGAGGCTATATGACCAACTGGATAATCGGTCATACCAATAGATTCAAGGCTGCAGTTTCTCAAAGAAGCATAGCAAACTGGACCTCCTTTTTTGGCACTTCGGATATTGGATACTATTTTACCGAGGACCAGAATACTGCTACTCCCTGGAATAACCACAGAAAGCTGTGGGAACACTCGCCCTTGAAGTATGCGGATCAAGTTCAAACGCCAACTCTATTTATACATTCAGAGGAGGACTACAGATGCTGGCTTGTTGAGGGCATTCAGATGTATACAGCTCTAAAGTATCATGGGGTTGTTTCAAGACTTGTAATGTTTAAGGGAGAGAATCACGACCTTTCAAGATCCGGAAAGCCTAAACACAGAGTGAGAAGACTTAAAGAGATAACCGAGTGGTTTGAGAGATACCTTAGATAATTCACATTTCACAGTGCACAATTAGATCAAATGAACGATGAACAAGATCCTTCGCTAAAGCTCAGAATGACAACATTTCTGCCATCCTGAACGTAGTGAAGGATCTTGCTTGTAATTGTCAATCGTCCATTGTCAATTCTAAATCTGTATCTCCTCCCCATCCTCCGGGATGAGCAGTGACCCGATAAATCCATTTTCCTCAGCGAAGCTTCTTAACTCCTCACGGGACAGCGTCCAATGGTTCATAGCTTCCATGTGAACTGAAATTATCATTGCATCGGGTTTTGACTTATGGACCTTGAGTATATCCTCCTTACCCATTACAAGCATCTCGCCCATGAGGACGTTTCCTCCGCCGTTCACTACAATAACCTCCGGTTGATGAGTTTTTATGATCTCATGAACT
Organism: Gudongella oleilytica; assembly: GCF_004101785.1. Classification (NCBI taxonomy): domain Bacteria; kingdom Bacillati; phylum Bacillota; class Tissierellia; order Tissierellales; family Tissierellaceae; genus Gudongella; species Gudongella oleilytica. The sequence goes on along the minus strand of NZ_CP035130.1, from coordinate 508,835 downwards.
CCGTCATACCAGACTGAATCCCCGACGACATATAAAGTCTTCTCCGCGGGATGGGAGAATATTACTCCACAAACATCTCCAATTACCTGGAGTACTTCACCTCTGCCATGCTGGCCTGGAGTTCGAATAAGTTTTATCTCGTGAAATTCTGAACCCTTGCCCAGTATCTCAACATCCAAAAATCCTGATCCCTCCAGCACTTTCAAAGCATCTTCGTTCTCAACATATATCTTTTTATCCTTTGGGATCAGATCCTTTGCAGCAGGATCAAAGTGGTCAAGATGCATGTGAGTTATTACAACGGCATCGACATCTATTATCTCCTCTGCGGATATGGGCAGGTCAACTATGGGGTTTTTCATATCCTTTCTCAAGGAGTCCCCAAACGCTCTGAAGGATCCCTTACCCCCAAGTACCGGATCTATTAGAAACCTCTTCCCTGCATACTCAACTAAGGTAGTGGCATTTCTGATGAGCCTTATTTTCATTTACTCGTCTCTCCTTTCAAAAGTATATGCATATGGTTTTAGAATAGCTGTTTAGAGGTATTAGATAAGCAGGTGATCTTAATGAAAAACTTTCTTGGAAAAATCAAAAACAGAATTTTTGTTATCTTTATCGATCAGCTGCTATATAGGTTTGCCAGGCACAATGTGGTATGGTCCGGGGCTTCACTTACTTATTTCCTGATATTATCCCTTTTCCCTTTCCTCATAGTGCTTCTGAATATACTGAGCTATACATCGCTGGTACGTGAGAGAGCTGTACTCGATATGTTGCATTTCCTCCCGATGGATATCCAGGCAATAATCGAGGTTTTTCTGAATGACCTGTCAAGCTCAAGCAGCCAGGGACTGTTGTCTGTTGCAGCCTTTATTGGTCTGTGGACGGCATCCTCAGGAGTAAAAGCGATAATAAAGGCAATAAATATGGCCTATGACTATGCTGAAAACAGGCACTTCCTGAAGTTAAGAGGCCTCTCAGTACTTTTTACAATTGCGCTGTTACTTATGATCACACTGGTAATGATATCTTTGATATTAGGTCCGATGTTAGGGAAAATGCTATTTGAAAGAATTGGGTATGGGGATTCATTCATGTTCCTTTGGAATTACCTTAGATATATCATACCTCTGGCCTACATGATGCTAATTTTTGCGCTGCTTTATAAGCTTAGCCCAAATATTGGAAAAAATTTAAGAATACCAATAAGAGAAGTGCTTCCTGGAGCTGTGTTTGCAACAATTGCCTGGGTATCTCTCTCGCTTCTTCTATCATACTACGTTTCGAATTTTGGTAAATATGCCATTACCTATGGAAGTCTTGGAGGAGTAATAGTCCTCCTGATCTGGATGTATTACAGCAGTATAGTAATAGTTCTTGGCGGAGAGATAAATGCAACCCTTGAGGATATGAGAAAAAATGGACTTAAGGTCAATCCTGAGAAAAGTGCTTTTTATGAGGACTAACAGCCTTATCCGTTCATTGTTGCGAAGACCAGTCCGGTTACTTCCTTTGCTCCAGCTTTCTTTAGCTGACTTGCGCAAGACTTCAGTGTATTTCCGGTAGTATAAATATCGTCGATCAGAAGTATCCTTCTCCCAGACATGCTGGCTCCATCCTTTATGGAAAAAGAGCCTTTCAGATTTTCCTCTCTCTGGTACTTGGTAAGCCTGTTCTGTTCCTTGGTCCATGAAGACTTTACAAGGCTTTTCTTATCGACCGGTATCCCCGTCCGTCTTGAAAGCTCCTCTGCCAGGAGCTGTGACTGATTATAGCCTCTTATAGCTTCCTTTCTCCAGTGTATCGGCACTGGGACTATAAGATCAAAGTCTGTCAACGACTCCTCGATGATCGTCATATGCATCATATGGGCTATCGGTTCATACAGATAGCTTTTATCATTAAATTTGAACTGGTGAACCAGCTCCCTTGCAAAGCTATTGTAGAAAACAGATGCGTATACCCTTTCTATTGAATCATCTCTTAATAAAAATCCTCTGTGCATAGGCTCATAATTATCCCTACAATCCCTGCAAAGTCTTCCCTCCAGATAGGGTGTATCATCTTTACAGAAATAGCAAAAGTTTTCAGTAGGAAAAAGAAGCTTAAATAGCATTATATTCGCTCCCCTCAGTCACTTATTATGAAATGAAAATAATCTCTCAGCTTTGTATTCAGAGAGGAATACCTCTTTGCGATTTGATTATTGCGTATCATCATATGCATATATCTCTTATCTCCAACAAGAACAACAAGATCCTTCGCTCTGGTAACAGCTGTGTAGAGGAGATTCCTTGTAAGAAGCATCGGAGGCCCGCTGTAAACAGGGATTATCACTGCCGGGAACTCACTTCCCTGAGATTTGTGGATGGTAGTCGCATAGGCAAGCTTAAGGTCGTCCATCTGTCTCATTTCAAACTCTACCTCACGGTCATCATCAAATAAAACCGTAACGATTCCCTCTTCCTCATCTATTGATTTGATGAATCCAAAATCACCGTTGAATATACCTTCTCCCTCTTCATAGGGCCTTCCATCCACATCTACGGTCCACAATGCCTGATAGTTGTTTCTTATCTGCATAACCTTATCGCCAACTCTGTATATCTCATCTCCAATAAGCTTTTCAGCTTTATTTTTTGCAGGTGGATTCAACGCCTTCTGAAGTGATTTATTCAGTGCGGCTACTCCAGCATCTCCTTTTCTCATGGGAGTCAGTACCTGTATATCCTTTATCGGGTCATAGCCGTAAAAGGAAGGCAGCCTTGTAGTAGTGAGCTCTTCGATCTCCTCCCTTATCTCCTGACCTGTGGACTTATGGATATAGAAAAAATCCTTACCCTTTTCATTAAGCCTTGGCGTCTCTCCCTTGTTTATCAAGTGCGCATTAACTATTATCATACTTTCCGATTCCTGGCGAAATATCTCATCGAGTCTTACCACACGCACTACACCGGAATCAATTATGTCCCTCAACACATTACCCGCTCCTACTGATGGAAGCTGGTCCACATCCCCTACCATTATAAGCCTTGTTCCGGGCTTTATAGCCTTAACAAGATTATTCATTAGGAGTATATCCACCATAGACATCTCATCCACAATGATTGCATCGGCGTCTATAGGGCTTTCTTCATTCTTGCTGAACTGCAGGTTCTCATTCATATAGCTTATCTCAAGAAGTCTATGAAGGGTTTTTGCCTCCATCCCCGTAGCTTCGGTCATCCTCTTAGCGGCACGACCAGTGGGAGCTGCCAGGACAACCCGTTTGTTTTCTCTTTCCAGAAGATCGATTATAGCGGTTATTATGGTCGTCTTCCCGGTACCTGGTCCGCCGGTTATTACGATCGTACCATCCTCAATTGCGCCCTTGATCGCAAGCTTCTGTTTATCTCCAAATGGGAATCCTTGCTTCCTTTCAAGCTGCTCGATCCATTGATCGATATCTTCCAGGATATCCTCCCTTTGGACCAGACTAAGCTCGGCCAATGCCTTGGCTACATTGTTCTCAGCTGTGTGGTACGGCATATAGTAAATTCTTGTTTCATCTCCAGATGGAGTGCTATGGAAGCTCTGTCTAAGCAGCAGTGTGGTCAATGCTCCTTCAAGGCCCTCCTCACCCACCTGAAGCAGCTGCATGGTCTTTTTCATTAGCTCATCCTTGGGAAGGTAGCAATGCCCCTCTCCTGCAGCACTCATCATGACGAATTTGAGGCCAGCCTCAAGCCTGTAGGGGGAGCTTTTATCCATACCAAGTCTTGATGCGATCTCATCGGCAGTCTTAAAGCCCATGCCTGATATATCTTCAGCAAGCCTGTAGGGATTCTCTCTCACTACATTTACAGCATCCTTCCCGTATTGTTTATATATCTTCATGCTTTGATTTATGCTTAAGCTATAGTTCTGGAGTGCAACTATAACATCCCGCATTTCCCTCTGATCGTCGTAGGATTCCATTATCCTTCTTAGCTTCTTTTCCCCAATCCCTTCAATCTCAAGAAGCCTTTGGGGATTATACTGGATTATGTCGAGAGCTTCAGGTCCGAAGTGCTCCACTATCTTCTTAGCAGTCTTAGGACCTATGTGGGGTATAAGCCCGGAGCTAAGGTAATTTTCTATTCCCTTGGTTGTAGTGGGCATGATGGATTTTAATGTATCAAACTGGAATTGCTCTCCAAAGCGGCTATGGTAGCTCCACTCCCCCTCAAGCGACACCGCCTCGTCCTTGTGCAGAAAAGGTGCTATGCCGACGATTGTAATGCTTCCGTCAGATGTATAAAGCTTTCCGACTGTATATCCGTTTGATTCATTTCTGAATATTATATCTTCGACTATTCCCTGTATCTCCATATCCCCACCTCCTTTGCTATAGGAAGATTATAACATAAAAATGCCTGCATCAGGCATTCAAAATTAGCCAGATACAGGCATTTCATACTATTTTACAGCTTTTTTAAGGGCTTCAGCCTTATCGGTTCTCTCCCAGGTCAGATCCACATCTGTACGTCCGAAGTGACCGTAGGTTGCTATTTTTCTGTAGATCGGCCTTCTCAGGTCAAGATCTCTGATTATTGCTGCCGGTCTAAGATCGAAGTTTTTCTCAACAAGCTTTCTTATCTCCTCATCGCTGATCCTTCCTGTTCCAAAGGTCTCAACATTCACTGAAAGCGGATGGGCTACACCTATTGCATAGGCTAGTCCTACCTCGCACTTGTCCGCAAGTCCTGCTGCAACTATATTCTTGGCAACATATCTTGCAGCGTAAGCCGCTGATCTGTCCACCTTTGTGGGGTCCTTCCCTGAAAAAGCCCCGCCGCCATGTCTGCCATAGCCGCCATAGGTGTCGACTATGATCTTTCTTCCTGTAAGACCAGCATCTCCCATTGGTCCACCGATTACAAACCGGCCTGTTGGATTTACATAGAACTTGGTGTTCTCGTCTACCATGTGAGCAGGTATTATTGCCTTGATTACCTCCTCAATGATTTCCGCTTTAAGCTGTACAAGATCGATGACAGGACTGTGTTGTGTTGAAACAACAACATTTTCTATTCTCACCGGGGTATTGTCGTGATACTCGACTGTGACCTGAGTTTTACCATCAGGTCTAAGATACTCCAGTGTTCCATTTTTTCTAACCTCTGCAAGTCTTCTTGCAAGCTTATGAGCAAGAGATATTGGGAGAGGCATTAGCTCCTCTGTCTCATTGCATGCAAAGCCAAACATCATGCCCTGGTCTCCTGCCCCAATTTTGTCCAGCTCGTCTTCTGAAAGCTCCTTTTGCTCGAGAGCCTTGTCAACTCCCAGGGCAATATCAGGTGACTGCTCGTTTATTGAGGTCAATACCGCACAGGTGTCTGCATCAAAACCGAATTTGGCTCTTACATAGCCTATTTCTTCTACTGTCTTTCTTGCAATCTTAGGTATGTCCACATAGCATTTTGTCGTTATTTCTCCAGCCACCATAATCATGCCTGTGGTAACCATTGTTTCACATGCAACTCTTGCCTCAGGGTCCTGCTCAAGTATCGCATCAAGGATAGAATCAGAAATCTGATCGCAGATCTTGTCTGGATGACCTTCAGTAACGGACTCTGATGTAAATAACCATTTCTTCATTTGTACGCCCCTCTTTCCTAAATAATAAAAAAACCCTTCCAAAAGGAACGGTGTAAGTTTTCACTACACCTCATCTTTCAGAATCTTCATTCTGCAGGAATTAGCACCTGTATTACCAGGTTGCCGGGTTTCATCGGGCCTATCCCTCCACCTCTCTTGATAAGGTAATCAAGATATTTAATTTTCACTGAGTGATATGCTATCATAATGAGTAGGAGTAGTCAATAAAAATTGTATGGATTTTTATTGATATAATGAAAATTCGTTTGTAAAAAGCACTTGCTTTTTTCCATGACTCAGCTTATAATTAAGTAGTTGACACAAAATGTCGGGGTGTAGCGCAGCTTGGTAGCGCACGTGGTTTGGGACCATGGGGCCGGGGGTTCAAATCCTCTCACCCCGACCAAGAGAAAACCGTGTAATCGTAATGATTGCACGGTTTTTACTTTTTTGTTCCTACCCTTGGGTACGTTGCCATTGGAGAGCAAAGAACTGGAAGGTGCAAAATCACCCCCGCGTGTGCGGGGAACACATGGTTAGATTAGCGTTTTGTTCTGGTATCATAGGATCACCCCCGCGTGTGCGGGGAACACTCCAAACAATTCAAAGCATGGCAAAGCCCCCTAGGATCACCCCCGCGTGTGCGGGGAACACAAAGAGAGAAGAAATGCAGCAAAGGCAATCGTAGGATCACCCCCGCGTGTGCGGGGAACACAGTAAACTTATGGATAAAAAAAAAGATACCCAAGGATCACCCCCGCGTGTGCGGGGAACACAAAGAGAGAAGAAATGCAGCAAAGGCAATCGTAGGATCACCCCCGCGTGTGCGGGGAACACAGTAAACTTATGGATAAAAAAAAAGATACCCAAGGATCACCCCCGCGTGTGCGGGGAACACTATAAAAAAGGTGAGTAAGAGTGGGATATATTAGGATCACCCCCGCGTGTGCGGGGAACACAGAGGTGACAGAATGATAGTAGTATATCTATTAGGATCACCCCCGCGTGTGCGGGGAACACTTTTTGCTTCTTCAGGTGTCCATTGCATTCCCAGGATCACCCCCGCGTGTGCGGGGAACACTCTTTGGATATATTCGACAACAACAACATTATAGGATCACCCCCGCGTGTGCGGGGAACACCCACCCCAGAGCATATGTCTGATGATGTACTCCGGATCACCCCCGCGTGTGCGGGGAACACTTGGAGAGGTACATTCAGAAAATTGGAGCTTCAGGATCACCCCCGCGTGTGCGGGGAACACTCTTTCCTTGAAGTAGGTTCTTCCGATTTGATAGGATCACCCCCGCGTGTGCGGGGAACACACGACCGACCGGCGAAGGTGTTGAACTTTATCCGGATCACCCCCGCGTGTGCGGGGAACACCTAAAAACCTCGAATCCTAAAACCTCTGGCCAAGGATCACCCCCGCGTGTGCGGGGAACACCGCACAGTTTGAAAGAGTCTGTCTGGGTGCTCAGGATCACCCCCGCGTGTGCGGGGAACACCCATTCTACTTGATAGCATATCAGCAGCGTGTGGGATCACCCCCGCGTGTGCGGGGAACACTTAAGTTGATATCCTATATTGGTGTAAAGTCCAGGATCACCCCCGCGTGTGCGGGGAACACCTCTTGTGTATGGTACTTCTACTGCATTTGCCAGGATCACCCCCGCGTGTGCGGGGAACACTTGTTCTCTTTCAACCATTTGACTAGAACATCAGGATCACCCCCGCGTGTGCGGGGAACACTTAACCTCCCTACACTTGCAAGGCTTAGCTGTAGGATCACCCCCGCGTGTGCGGGGAACACCTATCCTTGGTTTAACATCTGCTATCAACGTCAGGATCACCCCCGCGTGTGCGGGGAACACCCTTCTGGACCTTGACAAAATCGACGTGGACGAGGATCACCCCCGCGTGTGCGGGGAACACCAAACAAGACTGTATACAGCGCCTTGGAAGAGAGGATCACCCCCGCGTGTGCGGGGAACACTTCGCATCTCTGGTATGTTCATATCATTAATCAGGATCACCCCCGCGTGTGCGGGGAACACAAGGCAGTCCACAGAGGGGCATCAGCTCACTACGGATCACCCCCGCGTGTGCGGGGAACACGCGAGATGAAGTAAAGTATAGGATTTGCGAGTAGGATCACCCCCGCGTGTGCGGGGAACACTACATTCAATTTCATCTGCTCTTAGTAATCTCAGGATCACCCCCGCGTGTGCGGGGAACACGGTGAAATCTTTGTATAATTTACTAAAGGGCTAGGATCACCCCCGCGTGTGCGGGGAACACTGCTTAAAAATGCAGAAGGAAATCCCATAAGCAGGATCACCCCCGCGTGTGCGGGGAACACTCGACCGAGGCTGTATTGCTTAGCAGCGAATAAGGATCACCCCCGCGTGTGCGGGGAACACTCGAAGAAGTTCAGCGTCGCCAGGATTACGATAGGATCACCCCCGCGTGTGCGGGGAACACGTCACAGCCCTTCCTTCGCTTCGCTGACGCGCAGGATCACCCCCGCGTGTGCGGGGAACACCCATTGATCAGATTTGTTCCAGCGCTCGACGCCGGATCACCCCCGCGTGTGCGGGGAACACTATATAAATTAAATAATTATATTATATCAGGTAGGATCACCCCCGCGTGTGCGGGGAACACGCTACAGTTTTAAGTGTCAAAGCTCATCTGAAAGGATCACCCCCGCGTGTGCGGGGAACACAATATTGTCCAGGCGATTTCTTTTCATTGTCCATGGATCACCCCCGCGTGTGCGGGGAACACCAGATGCTATAGGTATGCCTTATGCAACCTATAGGATCACCCCCGCGTGTGCGGGGAACACGCGGCGCCGGCTATGGGACAAGCCAGGACAAGAGGATCACCCCCGCGTGTGCGGGGAACACATTTCTTGAAATCCATAATCACTGATTCTACTAGGATCACCCCCGCGTGTGCGGGGAACACACATCACCTTTTCCAAATCTTACTTGTACTTTGGGATCACCCCCGCGTGTGCGGGGAACACGATAACCCGTTCTTTAAGAGTAAATATGCCCCAGGATCACCCCCGCGTGTGCGGGGAACACCACTTTTATTTATAGGCCAGGTACAGGATTACAGGATCACCCCCGCGTGTGCGGGGAACACGGGATTCTCGAAGATAGATATGATGATGAATCAGGATCACCCCCGCGTGTGCGGGGAACACCACTCCCCTTTCGACCAATAAGCGGTAATCTGAGGATCACCCCCGCGTGTGCGGGGAACACACCTTGTCAATCAGCCATTCAGCCTCATCATCAGGATCACCCCCGCGTGTGCGGGGAACACCTCGTTTGTTGTACTTAGATAGTCAGCTACAAAGGATCACCCCCGCGTGTGCGGGGAACACTCACGAAAAAAAACAAGAGTGTACCTCAACTTAGGATCACCCCCGCGTGTGCGGGGAACACCAGCTCTTGCACTCATAGCTTATGTACTCCTCAGGATCACCCCCGCGTGTGCGGGGAACACAGAATTAAGAACATGAAAAGGATCTGCAAGATAGGATCACCCCCGCGTGTGCGGGGAACACAGCAAGAATAGTCAGTACGACAATAAAACTAAAGGATCACCCCCGCGTGTGCGGGGAACACAATGGCAGTCACACAGTTTGAGGATAGAGCCTAGGATCACCCCCGCGTGTGCGGGGAACACTTGACAACAGGAGCTAACCCAATGTTTGCATTAGGATCACCCCCGCGTGTGCGGGGAACACCTTCTTCGTCAATGTACGCTACATAGTATCTCAGGATCACCCCCGCGTGTGCGGGGAACACAACACTCTCTTCCCTATAATAACAGCCAACCCAGGATCACCCCCGCGTGTGCGGGGAACACTGCCTTTTGCGACAGGGATCCCAGGAATTATTAGGATCACCCCCGCGTGTGCGGGGAACACGCGGATATGTCGCCTCTCAGTAGCGCATTAACAGGATCACCCCCGCGTGTGCGGGGAACACTTCTCAGCCCATGAGGACCACATTTCAAACGCAGGATCACCCCCGCGTGTGCGGGGAACACTTGAAAGGCATGAATATTATCCTGGAAGATATAGGATCACCCCCGCGTGTGCGGGGAACACTCAAGAGGTCGATATAACCTCGATAAATGGCTAGGATCACCCCCGCGTGTGCGGGGAACACGAGAACTCGAACGGCTACGCTCCGTCCAATGCAGGATCACCCCCGCGTGTGCGGGGAACACCATCATTTGCAAGGCTTGATATGATATTGTCCAGGATCACCCCCGCGTGTGCGGGGAACACCTTTTCCCCTGCCGCCTCGAGCCCTTTTCTTAAGGATCACCCCCGCGTGTGCGGGGAACACATGTCTGCAATAACAAGCTGCGCTCTTGGGATAGGATCACCCCCGCGTGTGCGGGGAACACCTGATCTGAGAGCTGCTCACCTGCAGTACACGAGGATCACCCCCGCGTGTGCGGGGAACACCCTAAAACCCGATATATAGATTGGCGTACTTAAGGATCACCCCCGCGTGTGCGGGGAACACTCCCAAATGGCGGTATAAAGATCATTATATCCATGGATCACCCCCGCGTGTGCGGGGAACACGTTTTTGCAACCCGACCGGACACGCTATGTCCGGGATCACCCCCGCGTGTGCGGGGAACACTCGCCAGTATAATTTGAACCATTCCATCATCCAGGATCACCCCCGCGTGTGCGGGGAACACCGTAATAAGGAATTAGTCTCAAATGAAGCATTAGGATCACCCCCGCGTGTGCGGGGAACACTTAACTGTTAATTACGAGGATAGAAAAATCTTAGGATCACCCCCGCGTGTGCGGGGAACACGAACCAATGATTAGCATGGAGGTTATCGGCACAGGATCACCCCCGCGTGTGCGGGGAACACAGCCGAATCAGACTCAGCTTTACTTACCAGATAGGATCACCCCCGCGTGTGCGGGGAACACCATTTTTGATTGACAATTTAACATCATTTGCCAGGATCACCCCCGCGTGTGCGGGGAACACACCGTCTTGTAGGCGCTGTGTCTCTTAAGCATAGGATCACCCCCGCGTGTGCGGGGAACACACTTTTTCATGTCGAATTTCTGATTATTGAGCAGGATCACCCCCGCGTGTGCGGGGAACACAAGCTGCTTCTCAAGATCTCTATGCATTACCCAGGATCACCCCCGCGTGTGCGGGGAACACTGACCTCCCCTATAACTACTCCATCTCGTAATAGGATCACCCCCGCGTGTGCGGGGAACACGAAGTAAAGAAGGATCCAGACGCACATAAGGAAGGATCACCCCCGCGTGTGCGGGGAACACGTGGATCCAGCAGCTGAGGAGACTACTTTAGAGGGATCACCCCCGCGTGTGCGGGGAACACAGTAAATAGATCCTCATAATAAGCCATTTTAAAATTAATTTTGTTCTTTTTCATTTAACTTTTGGATTAGATCAAATGTTGTATAACAATCACAAAGCCCTCTATGAAATTTTTCAACATTTATTTCATAATATCTAGCTAAAAACTCCAAAGTATATGACGATAATTTTGGTTCGATCTTTCTCACCAAAGCAGAGGTGTCTATATAAAAATTACTTATAGTCCCCATATTATTTGCAGTAAATGCTTTGTTTAAAAAATCAACATCAAAGATTATCTTATGTCCAACAATTGGTTTATTCCCAATAAATTCTTTTATATCTTTTAAGGCTACTACTAAATCCACTCCCTTAGATTTAATGACACTATAGTCGATTCCAGTCATTTCACTTATTTTATCTGGGATTTTACCCTTAATCTTTGTATAAGCATTGAATGTATCGATTACAATATTTTTTGAAACAAACAAGGCACCAATCTCGATTATTTCATCCTGGTTTTTATTGGTTCCTGTGGTTTCTATATCCAAGATTACATATTCATCAGGTAGGTTAACCCCTTTTTTATATTTTGAAGAATTTTTTGCCTTCATCATCTTAGATGCTTTAGAATAACCTTTGTTCTTTGAAACAATTTCCCTTTCATCATCTCTTGGTATTTGTACCAGAGTAACTCCTCCATGTGTCAAAACCTTTCTATTGGTATTTAAGGTTGTAAAAGTATACCCTTGTTCATTGTTTGTTCCAAATGTTAAAGTTGCTGATCCATTAATAATATTTTCATTTACTCTTGCCCACAGTTCTTCTCTAACTCTGGCGCTTACTCTACCTACAAAAACTCCAGTATCGATTTCTTGAAGCCATAAGGTCAAATCCCCCCTTAATGATCTAGGGCAATTAGTAACTGTAATTACAATCATTTACAGCACCTCACTTATCCTCGTCATTGAGCCTATAAGAAACTCCATGTTTTAAGAGATGATCTTTGTCCCAAAGGTATGATGTTTCTACTTCGATTTCACATTCCTCTTCATCAAGTAGAATTTTAATATCTTTAACAATTTGCTCTATTAATTTATTATTATGAAAATAATCTCTACACCTATGCCTCACTTCAGCTCCAATATCATCCGGTTCTTCTGCTGCGACTTGAAAGGCAATTGGGATTGTGACCTCTGCTTTGTAAATATCCGCAATGTCATACACAAAAGCCCGAGTATGTCCTGTATGGATAAACCCCAAACTTGGAGAACAACCCAAGGCTACAATAACTGAATGGCATAAACCGTAAAGGCATGCATGACCCGCTGAAAGAGCTTGATTTATCGGAGTACCTGTTTCATAGTTTTCAGGATCATAGGTTCTTTTATCCCAAGGCACTCCAGTTATTCTTGACCATTCTCTATAGGTTTTTCTAATCCTGCTTCCTTCACGACCCCTTAACTGTTGCATTGTTAAGCCTTCTACTATTTCATTTGGAAACCTCATTTGGTACATATTCCTTGCAACCGAAAGTCTTGAACGCTCATTACTTATAAGTTTTGCCTGCTTCATTATTAAATTGGAAGATGTAGTTAATCCTTCTCCATTAGCATAATATCTAACACCTTCCTCACCTATCCATACTATACTAGCACCTACGGCTGATATTAATTCTACTGCCCTATGAGCAACTGATGTTCCTGGCCCTAAAAGCAAAACACTGATTGTGGCTGCAGGTACCAACACTGTCCCCTTTTCATCTTGACAGGAAATTGCTCCGTCTTGTCTGTTAATTTTACAGTGTTCTAAATATAAAAAGCTAATCCTGTCCCTAACCCTTGGTAGTAACTGCTTCTTTGGTTTCTCCAATCCAAAATTAATAGACATTTACATCACCCTAACTAGTGTTAATAGTCCACATCCATAAGCTTTTTGTCTCCCAATACCTTCCTTCATTACCTGCCTGAACTTTTCTATATTTGTAATTGTGAGTATCCCTTCAAAAACAGCAATTTTGTAAGTTATTCTATGTTTATTTTGCTTCATAAATTTTTCCCAATAAGTCGATGTGACTATAGTTGCGTTTTTGTCAAAGTTTACACCGAATTTTCCCTCCCTATTGTATAACCACTCTAACTGATCCTCCGGTTTTAATAGAGGAACAATTTTGCTTCTACTGCCTTTCCCATGACTTAAGCTCTTTATGGTATTGGCCTTAAGCTTAAATCTCCACACTTGTTCATTTGTTAAGTTCGCTAAAAATTGCTCATAATCTTTATGTTGTATGCTATTTTCATCATCTTCAAATCCTATTTCTTGAATCAATCTGGAAAAGTCTCCCTCCGAGTTGCTTATTAATATCAAATAGTACTTATTGCTTCTTTGGTCAACCCTCCATAATATTCTTTCTTTGGCATCAAAACTTCCTTCAACCATTCCATGGATCAAGTTAGGATTTGTAAATGTTTCTTTGGTTTTTCTTTTACTTATGTCCAGCTCAATCTGAGTCATGTACATTTTTTTCACCACCTGATTCTTGTTCTGACATATACAACTCAGCCATGGGATCATGGTCAATGTATAGAGCCTTGTTTATCATTTTTGCTGGTCTGTTTCTATGGTGCCTATAAGACATATCAAAAGATACTACCTCATCTCTTACAAACCGGGTAGATGGATCAATATTCTTAGGTTCGTAATAAATAGGTAATGAGCCAAAACTTCCTGTATCTTCGACCAATGGCATTTCATCTATCAGAGAATCCTCTAATTCTGCATTTACCTTTATAGCATAAAATACTGGTTTGTCAGGAGGACATGATCTTCTGCCTAAATAAATGGGATAAAAAGGGTTGTTTATTGCTTTAGATATCTCAAAGATTGTAGTATCGTCTGATTCAATTCCTGCAAGAAAAACTGCGTCACATAGATATTCCCTATATGTTAGCTTCCCATTTAAATCTATGGGTTGTACGGTATGAAAATCAAGTAATAGTTTGCCGGGTCTGTCCACCCTAAAGCCTACTCTTAATTTTTCAGATAGACTTCGAAAATCATCTCCTCTTGTCATGCCTAAGGCTGCTCCTATCATGCCAACTATTCCTGATTTACTGGGAATCCTGTCAGTTCTTCTAGTTTCAAAATTAGAGCTAGTGCCCCAAGACTGCATAGGTCCTGATAATCTTAGTAATAATGTGGAAGTCATTGTTACTCACCCTCAAAATTATTAGCATACTCTTCTATATATGCCTCAGCCTCTTCGAATAATGTGTTTAAATCTATTGACTCCCTATTGGTAATAATTGAACCATCATGTACTAAAAATGATTGACTTGGTTTTGAAGCCATGCTTTTATAAAGATTTGTTTCATAAGATTCCAATTGCTTTGCTGATGGTTTTATAAAACCACTTTCCCCAGGATAAATAGGTTGTTCAAAGGCTGCTACTAAATTAATTGGTTGATCAGTTCTCATATTAACCAAAACCAAACTTGGTAAGGTTCTATTGGCAAAAGAATTTTGTTTGCCCGTTGGCATAGACTTGACGAACGCCTCAATAAAGCCTTTTACAACTCTAGGCACATCATCTCCTAACTGGTCATACAAGTCATGGACAGCTACTGTAGCATAACGATATACTGTTGAAGAGTTGTACTCAGTTGTACCTATATGCCCTGCACCGGCATGTTCTTCATTATCAATATCGTCTACAGCTGTAAAATAATCATATTCATTAGATACTGCATGGGTTGATATGGCATGGGCAACTTGAGATGATGCATCAGTATTTAGATCCTGATCTTTTGCTACCATCCTTCCAAATAATGCCATGTCGATACTCGGTTTAGAATTATATGCTCTCTTAACGTCTTCTTTATTTAATTCACCCTTAGGATTCTCCAGAGCCAAGTTAACAAGAGCCTCCATCTGTTGTTTGCTAATGAAAAATAAAGTATCAGATTTATCTTTCTTTGCATTACTATCTACATGAGTCAGTATTTCCTCAATTATTTTTTCTGGTTCCTGAATTGATTCATGTTTTGATAGCTCTTCTACCAACAATTGCTTTACCTTTTTTGTTCTTATCCCAATTTCTTCATCAGCAAATATTTCTTTAAAATAAAGTCTCATAGCCCTCTTCCATGATTGAGATGATACTCTTGACCTAGTTACTCCCCCATAGATCGCTGTTTTCGGACTTCCAGTATCGTCCCTATTCACGCAAGAAGGCGGTAAACTTTGCAATACATGTACATCACAAAACAATCTATTTCCCATTTTCTTCTTCCTCCCTTTCTTTTTTGTTCGTCGTTAAGTAAAATTGCCTGGCCCATTGTAAAGTTACATTATTTTTCTTACTTGGTATTTGAAACCAGTATATATCATTTGCCAGGCTTCCATAATCCAGATGTACCCCTTCAGCTTTCATTAACTGTATTATCCCTCTAAGGTGATTGGATAGTTCCTTTACGCTTTGAGAAGTGACTAAAGCATCAAAACGATTTTTTATTCTCTTTAATGATTGCTTATCCCTTACTAAATCTCCTACGGCATACCCAAGATATTTGCCTTCTTCATGCATGCAATTAGTCTTTATATCAGACCCTTGCTGGTGAAGTGCAAACATTGTTAAAGGAATGTAAATCGCCCATTCTTCTTTGCTGGCTTTCTCCCCTTTGCCGAATAGTTCTTCCGGTAAGTCTTCGTAAATTAAGCCCCATATTTGAGGAAGCTCTCCTGGCTTTTTCCCAACACCTTTTCTTAAATTTGCCATGTCAGCCTTTACGGTCCCATCATGTGAATTATTTTTTAAAACCGCAATCTTCTTTTTAATGTTAGCAACGATTAATTTACTTGTATCTGTCATCTTAAATCACCTCCTCTGAAACATTCTTCACTCTAGATGAAAAAATATTATATGCTCGTGCTGAAGTGTAAAATTTCCCATCATCCTCCCTTCCTACCAATGCAATTCCCCCAGCTTCTTCTACAAGAGTTTTTCCTAGTTTTATAATTAACTTCTTTGCCCTATCCTGCCATTCTTCAACTTTAATTCCTATATCGTCCTCTTCAGGCCTTATGCTTTCCAGCCATTCCCTAAAATAAGGGTCCATTAGCTCGTAGGCTCTCGCTTTATTTCTTCTGACAGTATCTTTAGATCTCCCAGTATTTCCCTTTGCATATTCGAGATCTATGGAAAGAGAATATATGTAATCCGCCAATTTATCGCATACTCCAACTTGATTGACAATTCTAATTTGCCAGTAAAGGTTTTTCTCTTTTATCAATTCTGATGAAAATCCTATGCTATCAGAAAAGTGGTCTTGGATCTCATTTGCCGGTGGTCCTCCATACTTAACACCTGCAGTTATTAATCTAATAAATTCTAAATCAATATCATGGTCTAATAAGTTTTCTACCCATCTAATCACACCAGGTTTAGGAATTTCATCATCTTGTACCTTTGCTGCTAATAACGAACCTAAATCTCTCCATGCTTGTTTATCTGGAGTATTCACTTTAGGTTGATATTGTCGTTCTGATTTGTTACCCCCTTTTTTCCATATAGTCATATGTTCATTGATGACTTCAATGTCTTTTTGATAAAAGTTACCGCCTAATATATAAAATCCTGTAATCTCTTGTGATTTTTCATCTCGATTTAATTTAACAAGTCTGGATTGTAAAGTAAGTATTTCAGATGAATTATCGGGAAATTCTACTGGTACCCTGTCCATTTTTATTGGTTCTCGCTGCCAGACAGGACGCTCTGTCATCCACAACTCTCTATCTGCATCCCTTAATAAGACTAAGTTTAGCATTAACGTCTCAAATAAGTTATTTCCCTCATTTGCAATTAAACCTAAATCCCCTAACCAGCCCTTGGAGATGCTGTTTTTTTCGGGATTAACTCTCTTTTTTAAGCTGGTATCATCAAAACCTATTAAAAACAATAACCACCTAGCGGCTTCAGAATAGCTAAGTCTGTCCTTCATATCACCCTGTCTATTTGAAAATATCCTATTTGTATTAGAATTGCTACTTTCTACAATATTGCCATTCAATTTAGAAACTTTGTACATTGATCCTTGAGTTGCAATTTCACCACTCATCTGATAAAAGGGAGTCTCTGGGTGAAATAGATAAAATCTATCGTAATATTCTCTTAGATAAGCTTCTATGTCATCGATTGGGAGGGTTTTTTTCTCCCATAAATATTTCCACCTGTCCAGCTGACCTTCTCTGGAATCTGGATTTCTTGTTTCCCCTAACTTAGTGTATGAACCATCTTCTCTTTTCCCAATCACCGCATGCAATATGGCTAGCAATAGCCTAAGCATGGCAAAATCTTGGGCAACACTTTCACCCGCCAATTTGATTAAATCAGGAGCTTGTTCTAAAGTCTCAAAGATAGATAGTTCCTTTGTTTGCCCTTTTTTATCCAAGACCAGAATCCAAGATTCATCAATTAAGTTAAATTCTTTTTCCAAGACTAATCATCCTCTCTTTCTTTTGAGTATTGAAATCCTAAATCCATGGAATATGACACATCATAGCCCAAAAGCTTTCCTTTATTGTTTTCGTCTAAAATTAAAAATAATTGTCCCTCTAGCCAAGGTGACTTTAAGAATTCAGGGCATTGTCTCAGAGTCATTTCTTCTAACACTGATATGGTCTTATCAATGATACTTGGCAAGCAAAAAACAAATGGCAGTCTTATTGTTTGCTGAGCAATCCTTCTGGCTTGTTCATAATCAGGCGTATAATTCAGATAAATATAATTATCTTTAGATTCAAGTCCCGCAAATGTAACACAATCATCATCTATCTTTTTTAACAAAATAATCTCTAGAGAATCTCCGCTATCCCTGACTTGGGCTGTTGCAGCTTGTTCGGAATTTGATTGAACATCTTGAAAATCAAGTTGTCGTTGAAGATATAAATCCTGATCATTAGAAGGTTTAGTAAGCAGAAATGCTTGGGCTTTAGATTCTTTATGACTAATTCTTATTTGATGTTTCTCTAAATATATATAGTAATTTTCATCTAATTCTGGGATTTCATATGATAAATCATAAGTATGCTGGACCAGAGCTGGAATGTCTTTTGGTAAAGTTAATTGATTTGGCAATAATCTTTTTGTTCTTTCTAAAAGACACTCGCCATATACTTTTTTTGTTCCTGATGAAATATCATCCTCTAATCCAAATATGTGTAATTCTGGATTTATTAATTTTTCAGGGCGTTTTGTCCTGAACCGGTGAAGCCTGCCTACTCTTTGAATCAACAAGTCCATTGGACATAGCTCTGACACCAGAATGTCAAAATCAATATTTAACGACTGTTCTAATACTTGAGTTCCTATAATAACTCCCTTATACGGTCTACTGGACACAGATTCAGGCCCTAATTCCTTAAGAAGAGTATCTTCTTTTTTCATCCTATCCGGTGCTAAAAATTGAGAATGAAATAGTTTAACATCTCCATCAAAATCAATAGCTGATATTGAATCATATATATCTTGAGCCTGCTTTACTGTGTTAACTATTATCCCCATGTTGCCACCATCAGATAACTTGTCATCTATCAGGCTAAGTAAATTCTCAATTTTTAGTCTGTTTACGTAAATCGTAGTATCTTTTTCTGACTCATTACTATACAAACCAGCATAACTTACTTCATCTCCATCACTATAGGTTATTAGGGGGTAACCATATTTATCATCTGGCTTTTGAACTTCCTTATCCTGACAATATTGTGAAACCAAAAAATTTCTAGTTTCTTCCGGCAAGGTTGCCGAAAGCAAGATTACAGGAACGCCGTATGAGCCAAGCCAGCTTAACGCCCTTCCTAAATATTGGTTCATATATGCATCATATGCATGGCATTCGTCAATTATCACCACTTTACCCGCTAAACCGACGTGTCTTAGCATTAAGTGTTTTTGTTTTAGAGCAGCTAAAAGAATATGATCAACTGTGCCGACCACAAAATCGGAAAGCAAGGATTTTTTTTGGCCTTGAAACCATGAATGAACACTTAAGTTTTCAAATTCCTTTTTATTGTGTTCACCATCTATGTCTATCTGAGAATCAGATTCAAATATTTTTATATATGTTTCATTAAATTGTGCTTTGCTATGTAATAGCTTAATTGTGTGATATTCATCATCAAGCCTTTCTATCCATTTTAAAATTCGAGGAAATAGGCCATTCGTTGTTGCTTGAGTGGGTAGTGCAAAGTATATTCCAGAAGCCCCAACTTGTTCAGCAAAAATTTCCGCAGCAACCAAAGCAGCCTCAGTTTTACCTTGACCCATGGGTGCCTCTATAATCATTATCCCTGGAGAAGATACGTTATTGCTTAATTGCATGACTAATTTTTGCATTGGGCGAGGGTTAAACTTCTCATTACTGGTTGAAAATCTTTCAGAATATAAGTCAAAATTGAATTGAGCATCACTTGATTGCCAAGGCTTGGATAACCCTAATTTGTTCCAGCCTTTCTCTACTCTTTGTAAACAATTTGTATCTGAAAAATCTTCATACCAATCGTAATCAAAGTTGTATAGAGGAAAATATAATTCATTACTTACTATCCAATCCACCATTATAACTAATCCAGCTAAAATAAATTGAGCTTGCTGGTTTGGAAGCGGAAGATTATTAACACTTTCAAATCCTGACCATAACAAGCATGCATTAAGCAACTCAGATTGAGCATTATTCCAGCTTTCATTCTGATGAATATTTCCTCTAAATTGTCTCTTGTATGATTCAATCATTGAATTTCTTAAATATTTCTTGTCAGAATATGGTTTGCCATGGTGGGATCCAACTATACTTGAAACACGTTCATTTACACCATAAGATTCCAATAGAATTTGTGAAGCCTTTGAATGATGAATTTTTACTCTATTCTCTTTGATGGTTTTTGTTAGTTCAAAATCACTTAACCCACTTTTTACTAACTTGTTTATCAACTCTACTTCTACAACTGGATTTTTAATGAAATTATTTGCTAATGCAAATACTGGTGTTGCTTTTCCTAAGTCATGGCTTGAGCATACAAACTTAAAAAGTTTCTTGGCCTCTAACTCAGGATCTGATTCTTCGGCAATGATAATATTTTTACTTAAAAATGATTTTACTGATTTAGACAACCACTTTTCCCATAAATTATCTGCACACAAGTCTGCATCTCTTAAATGCACAATTAGTGGTAGCCACTTTTCATTATTGTCAGTAGATTTTTTAGCCCATAAACTTTGAGTTGTTTCTTGAAATTTTATCATAATCACCCTTCAATTTTCTAAAATTTTAGACGGATCGTTGTAGGTAGTACACTCTCATTTCATTATATCGCAATATCGTGTTAAAATGACTTAATTCTATCAAATTTAGTCTGTTTGTCATATTTTTATACCCTAAAATCTGAATTCTAATGGCTGTTCCCATTATTTTTACATCATATCTCCAGTTTAATTGTCTATTGTTACAAAATAATGCATAATTTGAGTTGATAAGAGAATGCAGTGATCATCACGATCACTGTTTTTTCTTTTTTGTGGGTATAAATCAAAAGATAGAATGCAATAATGGTGATTTCAGGTATTATCGCAATGAAATTGGGTAACATTGCGGATAGGAACATAATTTCTAAAGGAGGATTTATAAATGAGTAAGTACCTAATACTTTATAGACATGGAATTGCAGAGGACAAGGAAACTTCAGCAGAGGATGATCTCAGGTCACTGTCTGCAAGAGGCAAGAACCTTCTTAAAAAGAGCGTCTCAGGTTTTAAAACAATGATCGAAAGCTATGATAATCTGAGGATTTTCTCAAGCCCTACCCTTAGAGCTAAGGAAACGGCTGAAATGCTCGCTGTCGAGTTGGAAATTGATGAGCCGACGTACCGTGAGTTCCTTGGAACAGGAAGCGGGGTCAGCAAGCTTAGAGGGCTGCTGAAGGAAATCGAGCCGGGGGAGGCAGCAATAGTCGTTGGGCAGCAGCCATACCTTTCACTTTGGAGCCAGGAGATATCCGGGACATTCCTGCGCTTTAAGAAGGGAACTGCAGCATGCTTCAAATTCCCTGATGAGGAAATGGGCGAGACAAAGGCAGAGCTTCTTTGGTATCTTCAAACCCGTGAATTTGTAAAAATAAACGATAAATAATATTATCGGGATAAGCTAAAGGTAGCAGTCTATTTGATTGCTACCTTTAACGTTACGACTTCTGATTCAGGAATTTTACTCCTCTACCATTCTTCTGTCTTTGATAAAGATCGATCAGCCTTCCGGTTTTTCCACTGTCATAGTCTCCATTTATTATCATGACCCTGCCCATTGTCTCGTCCTCGCTATATAAATACCTGAAGAATAAGAGCTACTGTATAAACAGCATATGGCAATACCGGTGATCTTTAGCTTGTCCCAGCTGGCTTTATAGCTCTCATATGGAATAAAATAAGTACAGCGTTCACAAGGCTCTCAAGGATCAGAAACCTAAGACTTACATTAACCCCGTCAGTTATGCGCTGCTGGTAAATCAAATATTGAGATGATCATCATGTAAATAAGCCAGAGACCTCTCCACGCAATCCCTGCAAATAATCCTTCGAGAAATCTAAATGCTCTTTCCTCTTTTCACAGATGCTTAATACATATGCAACTTTAAGACCTTCGAGCATTATAGACGACGCTGGATTTATTGTCCTGATAGCTATGTAACCTGGAATCAGGAAACCTTTAATTTGCTCATGCTCTGGAATAGTATCTATATCCCAAAATATACCTGGATCTTCCAAAGGAATTTCCGTTATCTGCCGATTTGATAGATATTCTCTAAGTGAATTGCAGACTGCATCAAGTGATATCCTTTCTGCTTCACCTCTATTGATCATACAGTGTGACCTTTTTGTCCATTATATGTAGGGATAACGATGCCTGCATCCAAGGAGAGCATAAGCTTGAGGGTACTGGGATCTGCAATGGGACAATCACCTGGGATAATAAATATCCTGTAGACTATCTACTGTCACTTTTCTATCAATGTCTTACCGTCGATCCTCAGCATCAGCTTATTCTCCGGGTATGTCCCTGAGGACAGTCCTGCAGCTAAAATTAAAGCATCTACAGTCATAGTGCATCCCTTCCTAAAAAAGGCACTTGATATTATTTGGATCTATTAATATTTTTCACCCGATTTTATCGCTTTTGCGCATGGCCGGAGACGGAGTTGTTTGTTATATGCTTCTCCACCTTTCTACTTACTTCATCATATAGTTTATCGGTGCAGAAAATTGCTATGCTTTCTGTCCAGCCAGACTTGAGTAAAATAGTATTGCTGTTGGGCTTATATTTCACGCCTGTTACATCGCTCCACTTTATAAAAACCCGCTGTCTTGATTGGGCAAGCATGCCAGCACCTGCAGCGGCTGGCTTGCCGGTCAATGTCCCAAGCAGCATTGTAAGGACATTCATTCTTGTGTTCTTCCTAAACTCATCAGCTTGTGTGCTTGCCAGCACACCCTTGTCATCCAGAATGAACTCCATCTTGTAGGCTCCTTTATATATAACCATGATGTATATATATGTCATTAGGAATAAAAGTGCTATAAGACCAAGAGAATACATCAGGTACTTGATTTCTTTGGTTGAGACGATCAAAAATATGATTACTGCCCCGAAGGGGATCCCAATAGCCAGGCCAAGCTGTTTAAGTATGACTCTGTTTCTGAATATGGGTACGCTTATCATCCATTCAAGCTTCTGATCCATGTTTTTCACCTCTTTCTTATTGATGTTGGTAATTGAAGATGTTGTAAATTATTCTCTGCCGAATAAAACTATCGAAGGCTGACAACGTGCTTCTGACCCTCCACATAAAGCTCACCGGTGGCTGTAAAGCTTCCCCCGGTTTTAATGAAATCTGCTTCAAATATATCAAAGAAAAACTTACCGGTATCTGAGTTGTACCGAGCAGGAAAGCTCTCACTGCCCATATCCCAAAGATCAAAATTGGTGACTACAGCAGTTCCGTCACCATTATCCTTTATGGTAATTGACAGGCTCTCATTTATAAACTGACCACTTATGTCGCATGTATATGTTCCAGAAATGTTGGATGAGGATTTATCTGTAGCTGTAACCGGAGCGTCTGTATCTGTAGAATCAACTTCACGATCTGCCAAAGCAGCTTCCCACTCTTCCAATTCCTCCTCGGGTATTTTCTCCAGTCCGCTATCAGCAGTATTATTATAAAGCTCAGGATTTTCATAAATTGCGGCACTTTGTTGTGCCAATGCATCCAGTCGTGCAACAGTAACATCCTTATCTGGTTTCCAACCCATCAGAATATCTGCTATCGCTTTAACATCATTATCCAATGGCCATTTGAGACCGATATCCCTTAGAGTTTCTTCTGTACCAGCCCTGACTACTTCACTGGTAATTGAAATAACGTGATTGGAAACCCCCTCTACTTTGATTCCCATGACCTTGTCCTCGAAGAATAGATCCACAAGTGAATCACTGACATAGACCAATGCCTCCGTGGTATCCTTTGCAGCCTTGCCGATTCCTGACGGATTCAAGGTTACAAGGCCAACCAAAGATGATACTGGTCCCATCTTTTCCTTTATATCACCAAACGCTACAGCTACCTGGTTTCCATCTCCAAGGATTATGGTACTCCCAGTTTCAGCAACATCTACTATACAGTCGACCCCTCCGACCAAAAGACCTGCTCCTTCCAGTAGTGCAACGCTGCCTCCTCCAGTTCCAATCATTGATATACCTAATAATCCTACCTTACATGCTGTCTTTGTGACCTGAGCTGCCTGGGTCAACTTGTCCCAGAATGCGGCATCTTCAGTCGCCTCGTTATTGATTATCTGTTGGGCTAGCTGCATTTGCTCATATGCAGCCTTTGCGTCAGTTCCAAGCTGTTGGGCTAATTGGTTATATCTCCTGGCACCTTTGGTTGAATCAAATTTCTTGGTTAAGCTTTCAGCCCATGTCTTGGGGTCGATTTCCTTTGGAACGATCGGTGTTAGAGTGAATGTTTGGTAACGCACCGGTGCAGCAGCTGTAAACATAAGCTGCGACTGAAAGGCATTTAGTATCTTAGTTCTACTGATTATTTTCGATTCCAAAACCTCTATCGCCTGGATATTGATTTCCTCTGCTACAGAGGCATAAACCATAGCGTCTTCCCATGCTCGAGCAGTGCTTTCTGATATGATTTTGAGTTCAGGAATAGATGCCTTATCCAGAACAGCCTTCTCAAACTCTTCTGTTTTTATCCTTGCATATATGTACTGTTTTAAGGCTATAGCAGAAGCTTCACTTGAAGTCTGTGCTGCAAGGGGTTCCGGTCCTCTTTGGACTTTGACTGGTTTGATCTTATCCTCGCCTAATATTCCGGGTATAGATCCAATACCCAATGCAAAGACTACTATGAGCGCCAGTAAAGAAAACATCCCTCTTTTCCGGGGTTTCTTCTCAGGCTTTGATAGTCTGACTGCCTTATCCTTAGACATATCAATCATTTGTTTATTTCCCTCGATTTTAGAGCCACAGGAACCACAAAATTTGTCATCAATATCTAAAGGAGCACCACAAGAACCACAAAATTTAGACATTTCTATTCCTCCTCTATTTCAGCAGTGGGGTACTACAACGCCAACAGGTATCGTCCTTAATATCACAAAGTGTTGCACATGCATTGCAAAAAATTATATCATCGTTAGACTTGTCATATTTCTCGTATGAGTTTAACCCTCCATGATGACGTACCTTATCTCCGATATTATAGTAATTATATTGTGTGTCATCATCCTCAGCTGTAAGCTTGTGGGTCTTCCCGCTTTTATCCTCCCGAATCGTTACCGAGTATTCTGTATAATAATGGATATAATAGTCATTCTTTCCACTGCCTGTGCTTTGTTGGCGGCTTTTCTTCATGATCTCCTTGTCTACTACTACTCCATCCCAGGTCTTGCTCCTCTTCCTTGATAATGTAGAATAAAGTGATATAAGGAGGAACATTCCAGCTATCCCGAAACCTATGTAAAGAGCCTGAGGATTATCCATCTCATTACTGGTCTCTCCGTATATGTAAAATCCAATTATTGCAATTAATGCCAATATTAATGAGAATATAAACGACCAGCGGCTTGTATTCTTAAGATATTTTGAAAAAGCAGGGTCACTTATCCGATCAGAGTAGCCTATTTTTACTTGCATTGAAGCAGATCGACCGGAGGACTTAGTTTGTAATGGTGCACCACATTCGGTACAAAAGCTTTCATTCCCTTTCAATTCACTTCCGCATTTTGTACAATACATTTTATCTCCCCATTTCTTTATTGTGTTTGCTGTAAAGCTGCTTATTTTGCACTTACATTGTAATTATATATTTCGAAAAAGCTCCCAGCAATCGAAATCAAGTGATCACCTTATTCTGTCACGATGGTATAGCCTTTTTGGCACAAATAATGTTATCAGTCAAAGGCCAGTTTTACTAACGCTATCGCCTACCGCATACCGTTTATGAATCCCTGTAACACATTCGTAATGTTATTGTAACCCCTTTGACCCCCCTTCATTATATAATAGTCATAACTACGGACATAAGAAAGGGGAACGATATGAGAATAAGAAAAACAACAGTCTTGATTATGCTGATAGCCGCAATTTTATGGCTAAGTCCTGTCTCTGTTTCAGAGGCTGCAAATATACAGCTGCCGGAGAAGATACACGAAACAATCGATGAATCACAAATATCACCTGGAGTTGTTCATGAAAATCATCAGAGGTTCACAACCAGTGGATGGTGGAACATAAATGTATTGAGGGTCGATCTGACCGATAAATATACCAGTGTAGGGAGCCTCTTCAACCCAGCCGGACTCTCCTCGAGAGACAGCATTGGTGGAATGGTTGAGAAAAAGAATGCTATCGCCGGGATCAATGGCGACTTCTACAACTTCCAGCCTATACCTAATTCGCTCGGTGCATTGGTGGACGAAGGAAGAATAATATCCTCACCAAATCACCTCCCTGTATTCTATCTTATGGATAATGAAGCCTTTGTTGATTACTTTACTACCAAAATTACTCTTACCAACTGGCGGTCTGGTTATCAGCTGCCTGTCACCACCATAAACAAGGTTTCAACAAACTTTGATACTATTATGATGTTTAATTCCCATTGGGGTCCAAAATCGATCGGAAACAGATTCCACCAGGATCTGACAGAATTTCTGGTGATAAATGATGTTGTTGCAGATAAAAGGACCGGTGGAGCTCCATTTGATATTCCTCTCGATGAGAATTCATTCGTCATATCGTCAAGAAGCTCATGGGTAAATGACTTCCAGCCAGGAGACAGAGTACAGCTGGATATAAGTATTACTCCTGATTTGAGGAGTCTTCAGTTTGCCATAGGAGCAGGAGGAATAATTCTTAAGGATGGACAGGTCACAAATACTGATGTTGTTGTGTCCGGGAATCATCCAAGAACAGGGATAGGGATAAGTAAGGACGGCAAAGAGATCATCCTTGTGACTATTGATGGTCGGGACAGCTCATTCAAGGGTGTCTCCCAGGAAATGTTCGGAGCAATACTTAAAGATCTGGGTGCCTGGAACGGAGTGAACCTGGATGGTGGAGGTTCTACCACGATGGTGGTCAAGCCCAATGGTGAAGGTAAATCCGTTGTGGTGAATAAGCCCAGCGAGGGAACCCAACGGCTTGTCGTAAACGGAGTCGGAGTATTCAGTTCAGCTCCAATGGGCATGGTTGACCGGATTGAAATAGTTTCGCAGAAACCCAGTGTTTTCGTTGGCGAATCTGCTGCCTTAACTGTGAAGGTATACGATCAATATCATAATCTTTTAGTTACAGACCCCTCTGATGTCAGGTGGAGGGTCTCCGGAGCGGCTGGAAGGGTTAGTAATGGCTCCTTTTACGCAGAAACCTCAGGAGTGGCAAAGCTTACTGCTACCTATCAGGGAGTTTCCGGCGAAGTGGATGTAAAAGTACTGTCCAATGTGGTTGAGATAGAAACTGATGTGGACAGCTTTAATGTGGCTGTTGGCGGCTCGAGAAATATTGGTAAGCTGGTTGGGTTAGATAAATCAGGGTATTCAGGCGAGCTGTCCTATTCCAATGTATCAGTATCCGTAACTGGCGGTGTCGGCGAATTTAAGGAAGGCATATTCTATGCTTCCAGGAATATAGGCGCAGGATCTTTAATATTAAAAGCTGGTGATGCCGTTAAAACTATAAGGGTATCAGTAGGTTCTCAGACGATACCGGTGACTTCCTTTGAAGATGGTATAAGCTTCAGGTTTTCGGGGTATCCTGCTACTGTGATCGGCTCTGCTTTACCATCAATGGAGGCTGTCGACGGAAGAACCAGCATTGAGCTTTCTTACGATTTGTCAATTGGAGAAGGAACAAGGGCTGCTTATGTTGAATTCATGAATTCACCTAATGGGATTTCGCTTCCGGGATCCCCGGTAAGAATTGGACTAATGGTCAATGGAGATTCTTCTGGGACCTGGCTGAGAGGAACTCTAATAGACTCGGCAGGAAAAAGTCATGTGATCGATTTCTCCAAGGCAATAGACTTTACTGGCTGGAGGCAACTGGAAGCGTCCGTGCCTGACGGAGTTGCTTATCCAGTAAGTCTGCAGAGAGTATACGTGGCAGAGGTCAATGAACAAAAATTTCCTTTGGGCAGAATTTTGATCGATGCGCTTACTGTGCAAACACCTACACCATTTAATGATGCAGAAGCAACAATTAACACCAAGGTGCAGGATCCTCTTGAGAAATCGGTCCAGGGTGGGTACAGACTGGTGGTATATTCGGAACCTGCCATATCAGGAAACACACTCTTCTCAAGGATCGTATCCTCCTCCAGACTTACCGGTCTTATACAAAGGCTAAACGGAGCTAATACAGGAGTTCAATTGGGGAATATGAGTCAAGGATTCAAGTCTTCTATCTCTCACAGCAGAGTTTTGTCAGGAGGGTCTGTGTATGGGGTCCATAGGGAAGGAGAGCTTGCAGTCATAACACTCCAGTCCAATTCCGAGGGCATAAGAGCGCAGGACAGCAGCCAGTGGATGCGACTTATAAAGGATATAAATGCTGAAGATAAAAATCTTGTGCTTGTCGTCAACAGGACAATTTCAAGCTTTAGCGATTCAATGGAGGCCTCGCTTCTTCATAATCTATTGGTTGAAGCAGCTGAGTCCGGTAAAAATGTATATGTGGTCCAATCCGGTTCAAAAAATACCTCGCAACTCAGAGATGGAGTAAGATATATAGAGTTGACAGGCACAAAGGCTTCAACTCCTTATGAGCTATCCGGATATTCTTACTTTGAGCTTGCAATCGATGGAAAAAATTCTGGATTTCAACTTGTAAAACCATTTGGTTTATAGATAAACAGAAGCCACTGCGATCATGCAGTGGCTTTAATTACCTGTTGAATTTTGATCTTTCGCTATCCTTCATGCTCTTCTCCAGATATGCAAGTGAGTCAAGTGATTTCCCCGTTCCTATAGCTACACATTCCACTGCATTGTCAGCAAGACGTGTAGGAATACCTGTCTTCTCTTCTATTAGCCTGTCGAGGCCATTAAGCATTGCACCGCCGCCTGTTAGATAGATACCTACATTGCTTATGTCTGAAGACAATTCAGGCGGGGTTTTTTCAAGGACCTCATGTACAGCTTCCAGGATCTCATTGACCGGCTCTGCAAGTGCGTCCAGCATGTCGTTTGATGAAACTTTAACCGTTATAGGTAAGCCTGTAAGAAGGTTTCTTCCCTTTATTTCCATAAACTTTTCTTCTTCAAATGGATATGCGCAGCCGATTTCGACCTTTAAGGCTTCTGCAGACCTCTCGCCTATCATCATATTGTATCTCTTTCTGATGTATCTTATTATAGCTTCGTCACATTCATCTCCGGCAGTTTTAATGGATTTGCTTACGACTATTCCACCAAGTGATATAACGGCAACATCTGAGGTTCCTCCGCCAATGTCTACTATCATATTCCCGTTTGGCAGAGTAATGTCAAGACCTGCACCAATAGCTGCTGCAATAGGCTCTTCGATCAGGTAGGTTTTGCTGGCGCCTGCTTCATTGCTTGCTTCCATTACAGCTCTCTTCTCTACCTCAGTTATCCCACTGGGAACGCATATGATGATTCGAGGCTTGAGCCACATCCTTCCGAGTGCTTTTTGAATGAAATATTTCAGCATCCTTTCAGTGATGCTGTAGTCAGAAATGACCCCATCCTTTAAGGGTCTTACAGCCACTATATTGCCAGGAGTTCTTCCTAACATCATTCTGGCTTCCTCTCCTACAGCAAGAAATTTGTTGGTGTACTGGTCTATTGCAACAACGGATGGCTCCTTCAAAACAATGCCCTTTCCCTTGATGTATACCAATACGCTGGCTGTACCAAGATCTATACCTACGTCTGCTCTCAAAGCGCTCATGCATATCCTCCTTTGCCGGAATTTTCCTATTAAAGTGTGTAAAATAAAGGTCCTAACAATAACTATACTTAATCCTTTTGTCATTATCAAGACCAAATCTTAAAAAATGCTTATTCTGTCTTATTTAATCATTCTTTCTGTAGATAACGGCACCTAATCCTGTAAATTTCGCTTCTATCCCGTCATACCCTCTGTCAATGTGATATACATTTTCTATCTCAGTTATTCCATCTGCCACAAGCCCTCCGAGAACAAGCGCTGCTCCAGCTCGAAGGTCCGATGCCTTTACTACTGCTCCCTTAAGCTGCTTGATCCCTTTTATTATAGCTGACCTGTCGTCTATTTTGATGTCAGCTCCCATTTTCTTAAGCTCATCCACATGCATGAACCTGTTTTCAAACACAGTTTCGATAACCATACTGGTACCTTTAAGAATAGTCATCAGAGCCATGAATTGAGCCTGCATATCGGTAGGGAATCCTGGATATGGAAGCGTTTTTATATCAATTGCTTTAAGTTCGCTATTCCCGATTACTCTGATGCTGTCGATACCTTCCTCAACTGTACACCCAGCTTCCTTTAGCTTTGCTATAATTGGCTTCACATGGCTGTTAATAACGTTTTCAATTACAACGTCACCGCCTGTTATCGCAGCTGCAACCATAAAGGTTCCGGCTTCTATCCTGTCCGGGATGATGGAATGCCTTGCTCCACCCAGCTTTTTTACTCCCTTGATCCTTATCGTTGAGGTCCCTGCTCCCTTAATATCTGCACCAAGCTTATTGAGAAAATTGGAAAGGTCGACTATTTCAGGCTCCATTGCCGCATTGTCAATTATCGTCTCTCCCTCTGCCATAGTAGCAGCCATCATTATATTTTCCGTTGCACCAACTGAAGGGAAATCCAGGTATATCTTATCTCCTACAAGCTTCTCAGTATAGGCACCTATATTCCCATGATCAATATCAATGGTAGCACCAAGCGCCCTAAAGCCCTTAAGATGGAGGTCTATTGGCCTTGTACCGAT
Organism: Gudongella oleilytica; assembly: GCF_004101785.1. Lineage (NCBI taxonomy): Bacteria > Bacillati > Bacillota > Tissierellia > Tissierellales > Tissierellaceae > Gudongella > Gudongella oleilytica. The sequence continues at coordinate 478,261 of NZ_CP035130.1, read as the reverse complement.
AGCACAGCCACCGGGCATTGAGTTCTTTGTCTTTCCCATTCTCGTAAGCAGCGGGCCCATGACAAGGAATGAGGCTCTCATTTTGCTCATAAGCTCATAGCTGGTCTCATAATTACTGATACCTGCTGAATTTATTCTTATGACTCCTTCATCCAGATAATCAACCTTACTTCCAAGCGAAGTCAATACCTCGCACATTATCTCAACATCCTTGAGCTTTGGAACGTCCTCAAGAATTATATCCTCTGTCCCCAGCAGTGATGCGGCAAGTATGGGAAGCGCAGCGTTTTTTGCACCGCTTATCCTCACATTTCCTTTTAATGGAGGGCTCTTCTCTACCATGATCCTATCCAAAATATCTCCCCCTAAATCATATGCATTAAGTTAATACTCTGAGCCGTATAAGTCAATAAAAATTATCTGTCGACATAATTCTAACCTCATCATTATATCATTACTGGATAGTTTTTGCATTAACAAAAAAGCACCCCTGCTTTGCTCAGGGATGCTTCGCTGATAATATTATACTTCCATCTGCTTCATGTCTTCAGGGATGATCAGAGTAGCCTCTGTGGCTGCCTGTACCTCTTCCACTGTGAACTCCGGATTGATTTCTCTCAGGACTATGCCTTCTTTTGTAACCTCCATGAACCCCATCTCTGTTACTATATAGTCTACCTGGTGGGCTGCTGTCAGGGGTAGGGTGCACTCTTTAAGGATCTTGGGCGCTCCCTTTGCTGTGTGCTCCATTGCTATGGTTACTTTCTTTGCTCCTGTGACAAGGTCCATTGCTCCTCCCATTCCGGGTACCATTTTCCCTGGGATCATCCAGTTGGCAAGGTTCCCTTTCTCGTCTACCTGGAGGGCTCCAAGGACTGTCATGTCTACATGGCCTCCCCTTATGATGCCAAATGAGGTTGCTGAGTCGAAGAATACTCCGCCGGGTAGGATGGTTACGCATTGACCTCCTGCATTTACTATGTTCTTGTCTTCTTTGCCTTGCTCCGGTGCCGGGCCTACTCCTATGAAGCCGTTTTCTGACTGGAGGAATATGTTGGCTCCTTCAGGAAGGTAGTTTGCTACAAGGGTTGGCATCCCTATCCCCAGGTTTACTACGTCTCCGTCTTTTAGCATTCTTGCTACTCTTTTTGCTATGAATTCTTTTATCATGTTTTTATCCATTAGTTTGCACCTCCGTTTACAAGGTGTGTTACGAATATACCGGGGGTGACTACGTGGTTGGGATCCAGTTCTCCTACCTCTACTATTTCTTCTACCTCTGCTATTACTATGTCTGCTGCTGTTGCCATGAGGTGGTTGAAGTTTCTTGTTGCCCCGAAGTATACGAGGTTGCCGAATTTGTCTGCTGTCTGTGCCGCTATTATTGCTATGTCTGCTTTTAGTGGTCTTTCAAGAAGGTATTCTACTCCGTCAAGCTCTATCTTTTGTTTGCCTTCTTCTACTACTGTCCCGACTCCTGTGGGGGTCAGTATTCCTCCAAGGCCTGCCCCTCCTGCTCTTACCTGCTCTGCAAGGGTGCCTTGGGGTATCAGGATGACTTCTGTTTCTTTTTCGTTCATTTGTCTTCCTGTCTCTGGGTTTGTCCCTATATGGGATGCCATTATCTTTTTGAATTGTTTGTTTACTACCATTTTACCTACTCCGAATTCGGGGAAGGAGGTGTCGTTGCAGATCAGGGTCAGGTCTTTTACTCCTTTTTCTACGAGCTTGTCTATTATCCTGTGGGGATTGCCACAGCCCAGAAAACCGCCGACCATTATGGTCATGCCGTCTTTTACCATGTCGACTGCCTGCTCCATCGTTATTTGTTTGTGCATTTATTTCCCTCGCTTTCTTGTGTGTATTGGGTTTGACTTTGATGATCCATCATTGGCTGTTTTAGCTCTGAATTGACGATTGACGATTGACAGTTAACAATTCAGGAAGATTCTTCGCTTACGCTCAGAATGACTACTTATATGCCGGGTGGGCACTTTCTGTTATCCTGAACGTAGTGAAGGATCCTTGTTTTCCATTGTTTATTGTTCATTGTTCATTGTTCATTGTTTATTGTTCATTGTTTATTGTTCATTGTTTATTTGGATCCCTCGACTTTCGTTCGGGATGACAAGATAATTGTGAACTGTGAACTGTGGATTTTGAATTATCTTTTCACTACCATGGCTATTCCTTGTCCGCCTCCTATGCATAGGGTTGCAAGGCCGTTCTTTGCGTCTCTCTTTTCCATTTCATGAAGAAGGGTGACGAGGATCCTTGCTCCACTTGCTCCTATGGGGTGGCCTATTGCTATGGCTCCTCCGTTTACGTTTACTTTTTCCATGTCGAAGTTTAGTTCTTTTGCTACTGAGAGGGCTTGTGCCGCGAAGGCTTCGTTTGCTTCTACAAGGTCTATGTCTTCTATTTTCATGCCTGCTTTTTCAAGGGCTTTTTTGCTTGCTGGTATTGGCCCTGTTCCCATTATTGCAGGGTCTACTCCGCCTGATGCGTAGCTTGTTATTTCTGCCAGGATCTTTAAGCCGAGTTCTTCTGCTTTTTCTTTGCTCATTACTATTATGGCTGCTGCTCCGTCGTTTATTCCTGATGCATTTCCTGCTGTTACTGTTCCATCTTTCTTAAATGCTGGCTTTAGTTTGCCAAGGGTCTCCATTGTCGTGCCGAATTTCGGATATTCGTCTGTGTCTACTACTACCGGGTCGCCTTTTCTTTGGGGGATTATTACCGGTACTATTTCTTCTTTGAAGCGGCCTTCTTTTATTGCTTTTTCTGCTCTTATTTGTGAGTTGTAGGACAGCTCATCCTGCTCTTCTCTTGTGAGGCCGTATTTTTCTACTATGTTTTCTGCTGTTATTCCCATGTGGTAGTTGTTGAATATGTCTGTGAGGCCGTCTGCTACCATGTAGTCTATTACCTGTCCGTTGCCCATTCTTTGTCCCCATCTGTTGTTTGGCAAAAGATATGGCGCCTGGCTCATGTTTTCTGTTCCGCCTGCTACTATTATTTCTGCGTCTCCTGCTTTTATTGCCTGTGCTGCAAGGGCTACTGTCTTTAGTCCTGAGCCGCATACCTTGTTTACTGTGTATGAGGTGACATAGTCAGGGATGCCTGCGTGTATTGCAACTTGTCTTGCTACGTTTTGTCCCTGGCCTGCCTGGAGGACGTTTCCATAGATCACTTCGTCTACCATTTTAGGGTCAAGGTTTATTCTTTCCATGGCTGCCTTTACTGCTGTTGTCCCAAGTGCTACTGCACTTACGTCCTTGAATGCTCCGCCGTAGCTTCCTACCGGCGTTCTTACTGCACTTACTATTACTGCCTGCTTCATTTTTGTTACCTCCCTTATATTATCTATATTAATAGTTATTACCGACTATTTTACCTCATACCCATAAAGGTATCCGTTAAAATATCAACAATTCTTTTTGACGCATTACCGTCTCCATATGGATTGACTGCATGAGCCATTTTGGAATAGGCTTCCTTGTCAGTCAAAAGCTGAAGAAGGTTAGTATAAACATTTTCGTAGGATGTCCCCACAAGCCTCGCTGTCCCGGCCTGGATACCTTCAGGCCTTTCTGTCTCTTCTCTTATGACAAGTACGGGCTTTCCGAGAGCCGGCGCTTCCTCCTGAAGACCTCCTGAGTCTGTAACAGCCATGTAGCATCTTGCCATAAGGTTAGTGAATGGCTCATAATCCATTGGTTCAGTAAGATATACTGAAGGGTTGTCTCCAAGTATACTGTTTGCGATCTCTCTAACCTTGGGGTTTAGATGCACTGGAAATACAACTAATGCCTCCGGTACCATTTCAATGGCATCTCTGACTGCCTTGAATACGTTTTCCATGGGCTCTCCCAGATTCTCTCTCCTGTGACTTGTCAGGAGAATTACTTTTCTGTTCATAAAGTCCAAATGGTTGAGTCTCTCATCGCTGAAGGAGTATTCGTCTCTTACCGCGTACTTCAAGGCATCAATTACAGTGTTGCCTGTGATATATATTTTATCATCAGGGTACCCTTCACGAAGAAGATTTCCCCTATTAGTCTCAGTTGGTGCAAAATGAAAATCCGCAAGCACTCCCACCAGCTTTCGGTTTGCTTCCTCAGGGTAAGGAGAATACAGGTTGCCGCTCCTTAACCCTGCCTCGACGTGTCCAATGCTGATCTTTTGATAGAAAGCAGCAAGAGCTCCTGCAAATACTGTCGTTGTATCTCCCTGTACCAGAAGAACGTCCGGGTTCTCCTTTCTTATTACATCTTCAAGACCCTTGAGGGAGTTGACGGTTATATCAGTCAGGGTTTGCCCTGGCTTAAATATATTAAGGTCGTAATGTGGTACAATACCGAAGAGCTCGGTTACCTGATCAAGCATCTCTCTGTGCTGAGCAGTGATGCAGACTACCTGCTCAATGCCCTCTCTCTTTTCAAGCTCTTTTATTATGGGAGCCATCTTGACTCCTTCAGGTCTTGTCCCAAATACTGTCATTACCTTCATTTCTCGTCCTCCTTGCTGTCCTTTGTCGTTTTGAACAGGCCGAATTTTACGGCATAAATGATCGTTACTACAAAGAGAAGTGCTGACATATATACTGCCTGCCTGCTGTTGACCCTGGATACCAGAACAGAAAACAACCCGAATATACCAGATATCCCATAGAGTATCATTACAGTCTTTCTTTGTGAAAATCCTCTCTTGAGTAATCTATGATGGAGATGGTTCTTATCTGCAGACATTATCGAGCGTCCACTCAAAACTCTTCTGAATATAGCAAAAGTTGTGTCGAATATAGGCACTCCCAATATTATTATGGGCACAAGCATAGCGATTGTGGCAACGCTTTTCATTACTCCTTCTATTGAGATCACAGCGAGCATAAATCCTAAAAATAATGCCCCGGTATCCCCCATAAATATCTTTGCAGGATTGAAATTATAAGGTAAAAAGCCTATACATGCACCAGCAACCATCACTGCCAGGGCCCCAATCTGGGGCACTCCCAGCTTAAGAGCGACTGCTGTAAAGGAAAGTGCGGAAATAAATGCCACTCCTCCCGCAAGTCCGTCAAGTCCATCTATTAGGTTAAGAGTGTTTGTGATCCCTACTATCCAGAATAGAGTAACAGGTACCCCGATCCAGCTTAATGGTATGACAGTACCTCCCCACGACAATGGATTGGTAACGAAATCTATCTGTACACCGCCCCATATCGCCACAGCTGCTGCCGCTATCTGGAAGATGAGCTTTTCCACGGGGCTCATGCCCTTCATGTCGTCCTTCAGACCTGCAACAAAAATAACGGTCCCACCCGCCATTATACCATAAAGCTCTCTTGATCCTGGAAGGAACAAAAGCATGGAGATCATTACGGCCAGATACATTGCAACGCCGCCGATCAACGGCATCGGCTTTGAATGTACCCTTCTTTCATCCTTAGGGATATCCATAGCTCCTATTTTGGGAGCTAATTTTATAATTATTGGAGTAGCGGCAAGTGAAATCAATGCCGATACTAAAAAAGGCTTGATTAGTATTTCCATCGTGCTGAATTCTCCCTATATACTATTATATTAGATTCTACCCAAGAAACGGGACTATGTCAAACTTTTGACTATCTGCTTTCAAAAAGCACAAAAAGGCAGCTGAAACTGCCCTTGTTCCTATTTTGTGCCGAACAATCTGTCTCCCGCATCTCCAAGTCCTGGTACTATATAGGCGTGGTCATTTAATTTCTCGTCTATCGCACCCAGGTAGATGTCCACATCCGGAGCGGCATTCTGAACAGCCTTGATGCCCTCTGGTGCTGCAATAAGGCACACAAGCTTTATACTTTGGGCTCCGCTTCTCTTCAGGAACTCTATTGCCGCAATGGCTGAGCCTCCCGTAGCGAGCATAGGGTCAAGAAGTATAAGGTCTCTTTCACTGACATCCATGGGGAGCTTACAGTAATATTCAACGGGCTTTAGGGTTTCAGGGTCTCTGTAAAGACCGATATGACCCACCTTAGCGGCTGGTATAAGGTTCAGCATTCCATCGACCATACCAAGTCCGGCTCTAAGAATTGGAACCAAGCCTACTTTCTTTCCCGCTATGACTGGTGACATCATCCTTGTGATCGGAGTTTCTATTTCTACCTCTGTCAGCGGAAAATCCCTTGTGACCTCGTAGGCCATAAGCGTGGAAATCTCTGTTACCAGCTCCCTGAAATCCTTTGAGCCAGTGTTTTTATCCCTTATCATTGTGATTTTATGCTTTATCAACGGATGGTCCATTACGACAACTTTAGACATCAAATCGCTCCCCTCAAAATTTTATCTTTGATATTATACCACAAATCAGGCTTCAATTTCACCAATTTTATCAACCCGGATCTGATGTCTTCCACCCTGGAACTGCCCCTCAAGCCATGCCATGAGGATCTCTGTTGCAAGGCCGATTCCAAGAACTCTTCCTCCCAGAGCAAGCATATTTGCATTATTATGCTCTCTGCTCATCCTGGCCGAATAGGTATCTCCGCATAGTGCACATCTTATACCCTTTACCTTGTTTGCAGATATGGAAATTCCAATCCCGGTTCCGCAGATTACTACAGCCCTGTCAACCTCGCCTGCTACAACTGCCTCAGCCACCAGCTTACCATAATCCGGATAATCCACCGAATCCCTGGAATGAGTCCCGTAGTCGATTACCTCGATTTGTCTTTCCTCCATAAATTTTATAAGCTCTTCCTTCAGTTCAAAGCCTCCATGGTCACTTCCAATACCTATTTTCAATTTAAGCCCTCCTTATCCCTTGATTTTGTCTATGATAGAATCTATTGCTTCGTTTAATTCGTCTCTTACACGTTTATACAGTGAAACAGGGCCTCCATATGGATCCTCGATATCTATATTCTGATCCAGAGCGTATGATTTGAGAAGATATACTTTATCTTTCAACTCCGGATAAAGCTCTGAGATCCTGAATAACTGGGATTGGGTCATGACCAGGACCAAATCAGCCCATTTCATTAGCTCCAGATCAAGAATGTTTGCCCTGTGCTCACCAAGGCTTTTAATATTCTTCATTGCCTCAACGGCACCTCTGCTTGCCCTGTCGCCATCAAGGGCAAATATCCCTGCCGATTTTACCTCGATTGGAAGACCAAGAACCTCCGCTTTAGTTTTTAGCAATGCCTCTGCCATCGGGCTTCTGCAAGTGTTCCCGGTGCATACGAACAATACTTTCATAGGAACCTCCTATACCTTTACAAGCTTTCCTCCTGCCGCCTTCAGGAGTCTGTTCATGATTGCAAGTCCAATCTCATCCTCCCCTACAGCCTCGCAAATTATTAGGTCAACCTTTGTTCTGTCCAGATCTCTTATGATATGAAACAAGTTGTGGGCGATCGTTTCCTTGTCCACACAAGACCCCATATCAGCCACCATGTGAGCAGAATAGCTGCCCTTGTTTTCTGTGCAGCACATTATACCTACCTTCATGCCCTTAAGCACAGCCTCTGTTGTCAATCGATTTATCTCGTCAACTATTTTTTTATTCTCCCCCGAAACCAGGATCATCTGAGCCTTGGGCGCATAATGCCTGTACTTTTGACCAGGGGATTTTGGGACCATATCCTCGTTTGATGGGCCCAAGGCAGGGTCCACAATTGCGTTTGGAAGAAGCATCCTGACATCCTCAAGTGTTACTCCTCCCGGCCTCAGGATCATCGGCTTGTCTCCGGTAAGGTCGAGTACGGTGGATTCAAGACCAACGCCTGTTTCACCTCCGTCAATTATCATTGGGATCTTGCCATCCATATCCTCAAGGACGTGCTCAGCCCTGGTAGGGCTGGGCTTACCTGAGCTGTTTGCAGAGGGTGCAGCTATCGGTGTTCCGCTTAAGCTAATGAGCCTAAGAGCTATGGGATGGCTTGGCATCCTGATGGCGACGGTTTCAAGTCCTGCTGTTACTATATCTGGCACTATCTCTCTTCGTCTGAATAATATCGTGAGAGGTCCAGGCCAAAATTTCTCAATACATAGTCTTGCTGCAAATGGAATTTCCATTACCAGCTGCTCCAGCATATCTACAGAATCGACGTGAAGTATCAATGGGTTATCCTGAGGTCTTCCCTTTGATAGAAATATCTTATTAACTGCATCCTCATTGAGTCCATCAGCGCCCAGTCCGTATACTGTCTCCGTTGGGAATGCCACAAGCTCACCGTCCCTTATTAAAGCTGCTGCTGCCTGTATCAACTCTTCCTCTGGCTCTGTGCTGTTGATATTAATTACTTTGGTATCCATATCCATCTCATCCTTTTCACAAAAAAAGAGGGTCATCCCCTCTTTAGCTGATCTGCTGTAGCCTTTCCGCCTGATCCGTAGTAGTCAGTGAGTCGATCATCTCCTCGAGATCTCCGTCTACGAAGCTATTCAACTTGTACAGGGTCAGATTTATTCTGTGGTCCGTTACTCTTCCCTGCGGGAAATTGTACGTTCTGATCCTTTCAGATCTGTCCCCTGTTCCTACCTGACCCTTCTTAAGCTGTGCCATCTCTGCATTTTGCTCATGGATCTTCATGTCGTAAAGCTTGGTCTTAAGAATCTTAAGTGCCTTTTCCTTGTTCTTAAGCTGACTTTTCTCGTCCTGACAGGAGACGACTATCCCTGTAGGGTTATGAGTGATCCTTACTGCTGAGTCTGTTGTATTTACAGACTGACCTCCATTCCCTGAGGAACGGAACACGTCAACCCTTATATCCTGAGGATTTATTTCAACATCTACATCCTCCGCCTCCGGAAGCACTGCAACAGTTGCAGTTGAAGTATGGATCCTGCCACTGGCCTCAGTCTCAGGGACTCTTTGCACCCTGTGGACGCCGGACTCGTATTTTAGCTTGCTGTAGGCTCCTTTGCCTTTGATCATAAAGATGACTTCCTTATAGCCCCCAATACCTATTTCATTAGTGTTCATTATTTCGACCTTCCAGTTGTTCCTTTCAGCATACCTTACATACATCCTGAACAGAACCCCCGCGAAAAGAGCTGCTTCGTCTCCACCTGCTCCTCCTCTGATCTCTACGATTACGTTCTTGTGGTCGTTGGGATCCTTTGGAAGAAGGAGCAGCTTCAACTCATCCTCATAGGTCTGAAGACTCTCTTCAAGGGCCTTGACCTCTTCCTTGACCATATCTCTCATGTCCTCATCCAGAGCCTTGTCATAAAGCATCTCCTTGGAGTCCTCAAGCTCTGACTTTGCCTTGGTGTACTCTCTGTATTTTGAAACGATGGGCTCAAGGTCAGATTGCTCCTTCATTACCCTTTGCCATTCCTCCTTGTCCTCGTTTATCAGGTTCGGGTCCATGGCCTTTTCTGTCAATTCCCTGTATTTATCTTCAATAAATGCTAATTTGTCAAACACTGCTTTTACCTCTCCTCTATATGTTACTTTTTCGCATATCCTACCACATCACTATTATATTAGATGAAGCTGTACATTTCAAGAAGCTAATGCTCTCTCTCCTTCTGCGGTGCTGCGAAAAACCTGTGATAGACGACAGATAATACTGCACCTGAGGTTACCACCCAGATGGGGCTTATCCCAAGGAACATAACTGCGATAACGGCTGCAAGGGAAGCACCCAGTATCGCCCAGGTCCTTTTTGTCTTTGTCCACATCTTGTATACTGCTGCCAGGATCAATGCTACGATTGCAGGCCTTATCCCTGCGAAGATCTTGTCTATTACAGCTAACGACCTGAATCTGTAGAAATAGATCGCTACTACAAGTATAGTAATAAATGAAGGTAGAACTGTTCCCAACGTGCAGGCTATAGCACCTAAAAATCCGTTTATCCTGTAACCGACATAAATACTTGTATTTACGGCTACCGGTCCGGGGGAGGCTTGGGCAAGGGCTATTGCATCAAGAAATTCCTCATCCTTTATAAGTTTCTTATTTTCCACGATCTCCCGTTGGATTATTGGAATCATTGCATAGCCTCCGCCGAAGGTAAAGGCCCCTATCTTGAAAAATGTCAAAAATAAGCTTAAAAGCATGCCTAACCCCTCCTAAAACAATACTACGCCCATAACACCGGCAAGAATTATTGCGTATATGGGGTTGAAATTTCTAAAGGCTACCAAATAAAACAACACTATAGCAATCAAAACCGATTGTATATCCACAAAGGTTGAAATTGCAACGCTGAAGGCTGCAACTGCAATAAGGCCAAGAACTACGGACCTTATGCCCTTTAATATCCAATCCACATAGGGCGAGCTTTTAAATCTGAAAATAAAATGAAAGATAAAGCTCATCACGATAAATGAAGGAAGGACTACTCCCAGAGTCGCCACTGCGGAGCCTGCAATTCCTGCGACCTTGTAACCAAGGAAGGTGGCCGAATTGATCGCAATAGGTCCGGGGGTCATCTCAGCGATCGCCAGTATATCTATGTATTCTGCCATAGTTATCCACCTGTGGACCTCTATTACTTCCTCCTGTATCATAGGAAGCATGGCATAGCCTCCGCCAAAGCTGAAGGCTCCTATCTTAAAGAATGATACGAACAAGTCTATAAGGGCTCCCATATTACCCCTCCTTTATGATCTTCCCGCGACTATCCTGTCCCTGTTCTCAAGATCCTTTTCGACAGTCACAGCTTTAAAACCATTTCCCTCCATGATCCGAGCGACATCCGGCCCCTGTCCGGCACCAATCTCGAAAATCAATAATCCTCCGTTAGCGAGGTATTTCCTTGCCTGCGAGGTTATCTTCCTGTAGTAGTCAAGTCCGTCTTCTCCCCCAAAAAGGGCCAGAGCCGGCTCGTACATCCTGACCTCCTTCTGGAGGGTCTCTCTGTTTCCCTCAGGAATATAAGGCGGGTTCGAAGCAATGATATCGAAGCCTTGAAGATATTCCTCTCCAATGGATGAAAACAGATCGCTCTCAATGAATCTGACATTATCAAGCCTTAAGTTTATTCTGTTTTCCTCAGCGATCATAAGGGCTTCTTTGGAGATATCGACCCCAAGGATCTCGCCTTTTGGTCTGTGATACGCTGTCGAAAGAGATATGGCACCGCTGCCGACGCCAATATCAAGCATCCTGTAGGTCCTGTCATCAAATTCCTCATCGATGAATTTTATCAGCCATTCCACCAGGAGCTCGGTGTCCCCCCTTGGGATCAGAACCCCGTTACCGACTTTAAAATCAATTCCCATAAATTCCTGTATGCCTAATATATACTGAAGAGGCTCCCCTGATTTACGCCTCTCAATTATCCAAATGAATTTATCCTTTTCTTCCTCAGAAACCTCTTTGTCTCCATGGGCATAAAGATAAGACCTATCCACTCCCAGCAATTGGGACAGGATAAGTCTTGTTTCCTGCTGGGGATTAGAGTATTCAATTCCTGACAGAGCTTCGCTCCCCCATTTTAGCAGCTCTTGTATTACCACAAGTCTGCCTCCTTGTTCTCAGGTATTACTGCAAGCAGCGATTTGATGGCCACCTCTATCTGCGAGTCATCCGGCTCTTTGACTGTGGCCAGCTTCTGTATCATAAGGCCAGGGTAGCTCAGTGCGTAGCAAAGCCTCGAATCACTTCTGCCGATCACTCTGTTTATTTCGTAGGATATCCCTGCGATCACAGGGAACATCAATATCCTCGTAACCACTCTCATCACAGGATTTGGCCAACCGAAAAATGAAAGAACAATTATGCTCACTATCATGACCATGAATAGAAAGCTTGTCCCGCATCTTGCGTGGAGTATTGGGAATCGTTTTACATTTTCTACAGTCAATGGCATCTCATTCTCATAGCAGTGGATGCTCTTGTGCTCAGCTCCGTGGTATTGGAACACTCGCTTGATATCATCAAGCTTTGATACCCACACCACATAGATAAGGAATATTGCTATCCTTAAAACACCCTCCACCAGGTTCAGTCCTATTGTACTGTTTATCCTGCCTCTCAGAAGGTTTGTTATGAGGCTTGGAAGTACCATGAATATCCCGATGGTCAATGCAAGTGATATGACGACGGCAAGTGTCATCTCCACTTCCTGCGCCTTTTCCTTGAAGATCCTCTCTATCAGGGTTTTCTTTGGTTTTCCATCTTTATCCCTGGGAGGCTCGTCCTCAAAGAACTCGGCAGAATAGAGCAATGCCCCTGTGCCAATCTTAAGGGCGTCAATAAGTCCGACCATCCCTCTGATGAATGGCAGAGTAAAGATCCTGCTCTTCTTTGCAAGAGATCTCACCGGCTCTACCTTGAGCTCAATATCGTTGTCAGGCTTCCTCACTGCTATGGCGATCTTGTCAGGCCCTTTCATCATAACTCCCTCAATAAGTGCCTGCCCGCCAATGGTCGTTTTATGTTTCGCACTTACACGTGCAGTTTTGAGCTTTGCCATAAATACACTTCCTCATAAAAAATATGGGTTAGTGCAGATGCAACTAACCCGTCGTTGAAGAAACTAATCGATTGAATATTTCTTCTTGAATTTCTCTACACGCCCGCCACGCTCAACAAACTTTTGCTTGCCGGTAAAGAATGGATGGCACTCTGAACATACTTCCACTCTAAGCTCATCCTTAGTGGAGCCTGTTGTGAATGTGTTACCACATGCACATGTTACAGTTACTTCTTTATATGCTGGATGGATTCCTGCCTTCATTACATTCACCTCTCTTCAATACGAGTATCTATTTTTGCAACTACTCCTCGATATAACCACTAAATTATAGCACAGCATCTAAAAATATTCAACTATATCCAAATTTTATTTCTCATTTCAGTTATGAAATCTTCATTGGTTTTAGTTTCAAGAAGCTTGGCTATCAATAGCTCGGTTACCTCCTGAGTGCTGCCGCTTCCAAGAGCCTTCCTCATCGCCCATACGGTCTCAAGCTCCTTCTGGGTCATGATCAGCTCTTCTCTCCTGGTCCCCGACTTGTAAATATCTATCGCAGGGAATATCCTCTTTTCTGAAAGCTTCCTGTCAAGGTGTATCTCCATATTACCTGTACCCTTGAACTCCTCGAAAATAACATCATCCATCCTGCTGCCTGTTTCCACTAATGCAGTGGCAAGGATAGTAAGGCTTCCGCCCTCTTCAAGATTCCTCGCCGCTCCGAAGAATCTCTTCGGCTTGTGGAGAGCACCGGGGTCCAGGCCTCCTGACAATGTTCTCCCTGTGGGAGGAATAGTAAGGTTGTAGGCTCTGGCAAGTCTTGTGATGCTGTCTAAGAGAATAACTACATCCTTTCCATGCTCAACCAGTCGCTTCGCTCTTTCCAGAACTATTTCCGCAACCTTTGTGTGGTTCTTTGGCAGCTCGTCAAATGTTGAGTAAACAACATCTCCCTTGACGGATCTTTTCATGTCAGTTACTTCCTCTGGTCTCTCATCGATCAAAAGGATTATCATCTCGACCTCAGGATGATTTTGGGCTATGCCATTGGCGATCATCTTAAGCAGAGTAGTCTTGCCCGCCTTTGGAGGTGCGACTATCATACCCCTTTGACCCTTTCCTATGGGCGCTACGAGGTCGATCATTCTCGTTGCATATTCCTTGGCTCCGGTTTCAAGTATCAGCCTTTCAGTAGGATAGATCGGCGTCAGACTGTCAAAATCAGGTCTGTTTATGGCAGTTGCAGGCGGCATGTCGTTTACAGCCTTCACATAAAGGAGTGCATTAAACTTTTCCCCTGCCTTTGGAGGCCTTGTTATACCAGTTATTTTATCTCCTGTTTGCAGATGGAATCTCCTGATTTGGGAAGGTGAAATATATATATCATCCTCTCCCGACAGATAGTTATCCCTTCTTAGAAATCCGTAGCCATCCTGATGCATTTCAAGGATACCCTCGGCTATGTTGATATCCTCAAGCTGCTCCATCTCCTCAGATGCCTTGTCTGAAAGGTCCTCGGTGTCCAGGTCGGTTATTTCGAGCTTCTCCTCCGGTACCTCATCAGTGGATGACTCCGGTTCAGCGCTCTCAACTGACTCATTACCAGCAGGCTCTGACGACAAAGTTCTTACTATTAGCTCAAGAAGCTCCTCTTTTTTGTATTTATAAGTCTTTTCAATACCATAAGCCTTTGCAATTTCTCTTAGCTGACTTAAGTTCTTCTTTTCCAACAATTCCTGACTCAATATATCACCTCTCTTTATTACTTGGCGTATTCGGGCTTTTTATCCAGTTGATGGACCGCCTTCATAAACCTTACCGTCCCTGTTTCGGCTCTAAGAATAAGAGTCTCTGTAGTAGCTCTGTTGTTATCCAAATACTTTACACCCTCAAGAAGCTCTCCATAGCTTACTCCGGTGGCGGAGAAGGCAATCTCGTCTCCCTTTACAAGGTCATCGGTAAGATATACCTTATCTAACTCCACTCCCATTCTTATGCATCGTTCTCTCTGAACTTCATCTTCAGGTAATAAAATCCCCTGGAATTCTCCCCCCAGACACTTCAGGGCAGCTGCTGCAAGAACACCCTCCGGCGCTCCTCCGCTACCCATGAGTATGTCTACCCCTGCTTCTTCAAAGCAGGTCGATATTGCTCCCAGAACATCTCCATCATATATGAACTTCAGTCTGGCGCCAGTTTCCCTGATCTCATTTATCATCTTCCTGTGGCGTTCCCTGTCGAGTATTATGACCGTTATGTCAGATGGATCCTTCTCAAGCGCCTTAGCAACATTCTCGATATTAACTTTAACAGAAGCCTTAATGTCTATTGCTCCCTTTGCCTTGGGTCCTACAGCCAGCTTTTCCATGTACATATCAGGTGCATTCAAAAGACATCCTCTGGGAGCTACGGCAACTACAGCTATTGCATTGGCCAGTCCATGGGCGACTGCAAGAGTTCCATCCAAGGGGTCTACTGCTATATCAACCTTGGGGTTGCCTTCTCTGGGAGTACCAATGTGCTCACCTATGTAGAGCATTGGAGCCTCGTCCATCTCTCCCTCGCCAATAACAACTTCTCCATCTATGTCTATGGTGTCGAACATCCTTCTCATGGCATCTACGGCCAGCTGGTCAGCCTTGTTCTTATCGCCTCTTCCCAGCATCCTTGCACTGGCAAGAGCTGCAGCCTCTGTTACTCTCGCAAGATTTACCGCTAAGTTTCTATCCATCACTTAAACCCCCTTTTTCACCAATTCACAATTCACAATTCAAAGTGCACAATTGGAAACCAAGTTAGAGCTAAAATCGAAGAACTAAAAGCTGAGATTCCTCGACTTCGCTCGGAATGACAAAGCCTTTCATTGTGCATTGTCCATTGTCCATTGTCAATTGATACTACCACACCGCTATATATCCATCCGCTCTGCTTTCCGTTCCTCCGCACAATACTCCGTTATCATCTCTCCAGATTATCTGACCTCTGCCAAAGCTTCCGGTATCAAGATTTACAGATACATCGTGACCCTTTCTGGCAAGAGCCTCTGCCAGCTCAGTCGGGAAGCTCTTCTCTACCTGGATATTGTTGCCTCCTATCCACTGCCATCTCGGTGAATCGAGGGCATCCTGGGGATTGAGTCCAAACTCTATGGAATTGAGGACAACCTGAAGATGTCCCTGTGGCTGCATATAGGCTCCCATAACTCCAAATGGCCCAATCGGTTTTCCATCCTTTGACAGGAATCCAGGTATGATTGTATGATATGGTCTCTTTCCAGGCAGCAATGAGTTGGGGTGCCCCTCCTCACACACGAAGTCATACCCTCTGTTGTGGAGAGAGATACCAGTTCCCGGTACCACGAGCCCTGACCCGAAGCCCCAATAGTTGCTTTGGATATACGATATCATGTTTCCCTCTCCATCTGCTGCTGCGAGGTATACCGTACCTCCGCGTTTAGGCTGATTGTCCAGTGGAAGCCTTGCATTCCCGGTTATCAGCCCTGCTCTCATAGACAGATACTCAGGCTCAAGGACAGCTCTCCAGCTGTCATCCATATGATCCTGATCTCCAATGATCCTGTTGCCATCCTCAAAGCCCAGCTTCATAGCCTCGATCGCTCTGTGTATCGTTTCAGGATCCTCTATATGTCCCTTTTCCAGCCTGTCAAGTATACCGAGAGCCATAAGAGCCGTTATGCCTTGCCCATTGGGAGGTATCTCCCAAACATCGTAGCCTCTGAATGAAGTAGTTATTGGCTTTACCCATTCTGCATGATGCGCTGCCAGATCTTCTTTTTCCATGAGACCGCCTGATGCTTTGATAAATCCTGAAATCTTTTCTGCAAGCTCTCCTCTGTAAAATGACTCCCCGCCGGATGAGGCTATGAGCTCAAGAGTCCTTGCCTGCTCCTCAGATTTCCAAAGCTCCCCAGGATAAGGTGTGCGGCCTTCCATGGTAAAGTGGTCAAACCATGGATTTATGTAAGGCTTATCCGCTAATTCAGAGTATCTTTCCAATGCCTGTTTCCAATATCTTGCAACTGTAGTGTGGACTACATGGCCGTTTCTTGCAATTTCTACAGCAGGTTTTAAAACCTCATCAAGTGGAAGCTTTCCAAACCTTCGGTTAATTTCTGCCCACACAGATACTGCCCCGGGAACGGTAACGGCTAAAGGGCCATATTTTGGTATTTTATCGTAGCCATTATCCCTTAACCATTGGATGGTCAGTTTTTGAGGAGATCTTCCACTTCCATTTATCCCAAGGATCTCTCCATCCCTGGAAAGGATTGCAAAGGCATCTCCTCCGATACCATTGCTTGTCGGTTCTACTACTGTCAGTGCTGCAGCTGCGGCGATGGCACCATCAAAGGCATTCCCTCCAGCCTTCATGACCGTGATCCCAGCCTGTGACGCTATAGGGTGGGTAGTGGAAACCATACCCTTATGCCCAAAAATCAGATTCCTCTTTGACGGATATCTTTGATAATAGGGGTCAAATTTCAATTTTTTCACATCCTTATGGGAAATTAAATAGAGAAAAGAAAATTGGTACCGCTGTTGGTACCAATTATATCACATAAATAAATATTTATTAAGCTTTTAGTGGTTTCAGCCCAAGTATTTCCCTTGCTTCTGCAGGAGTCGCTATTTCTCTTCCAAGCTCCTTGGCAAGTCTTACAACCTTTTCTACCATTTCACCGTTGGATTTTGCAAGGACACCCTTCTCTATATAGGTGTTGTCTTCAAAACCGACTCTCACGTTTCCGCCCATAACTATTGCCATGGCAGCTATCGGGAATTGGTTCCTGCCTATACCGGCTGCAGTCCAGGTGGAGCCCTGTGGTATGCTGTCCACCATAAATGCCAGATCCCTTGCAGTAGCTGACATCTGGACCCCAAGAACGAAATCGAAGTGCATGGGGGCTTTAATGAAGCCTTGCTTCTGGAATCTGATGGCATAGTCGATCATGCCCTTGTCAAATACCTCAACCTCCGGCTTAATGTCTCTTTCTATCATGATCCTTCCAAAATTCTTAATGGTTGTTTCTGTGTTTACAAAGATCTCGTCTCCACCAAAATTAAGTGTTCCGCAGTCAAGAGTAGCCATTTCAGGATACAGCTCAGTTGGCTGAAGTCTTTCTTCGTCTGTCATCCCGACAGCACCACCTGTGGACGGCTGGATTATGACATCCGGACACCTTCTTCTGATTTCATCCATTGCAAGCTTAAATCTTTCCTTACTTTGAGTGGGAGTGCCGTCGTCCTCTCTTACATGAAGGTGGATTATGCTCGCTCCTGCTTTATATGCAGCCTCTGCTTCTCTGCCAATTTCTTCTATTGTATATGGCACATTTGGATTGTTTTCCTTTGTTACCTCTGCCCCGCAAATGGCAGCAGTAATTATTAGTTTTTCCATAATAACATCTCCTCGTATAAGTTGGTTAGTTGGAAAGGGGAAAGGGGAAAACACAAATTGACAATTGACGATTGACGATGAAAGGCTTTGTCATCCCGACCGTAGTGGAGGGATCTCAATTGTGCATTGTGAATTATTTTCTCTTCTTATCCTTCGGTACTACACAGGTTCCTTCAGCTATACATACGATTATCGGTTCTTCCAGCACGTCGCATGCTGATTCGTTTATGTCAGGTCTTGGTACGATAACCTTTCTTGCTTCAAACTTCATCTTTCTTGATGTATTTCCAACGCTCACTATTTCGCCTACTGCCTCGATGTAATCTCCTGCAAAAACAGGCGCCTTGAACTCCACCTTGTCATATGCAACGAAAAGTCCTTCGTCTCCATCCAGCCTTATGAGAAGCTCAGTCGCAACGTCTCCAAACAGACCCAGCATTCTGGCTCCGTCGACAAGATTACCGCCGTAGTGGGCATCGTGTGCACTCATTCTAACTCTGATCATTGATTTTTCCATCAAGATACCTCCCTGTTAATGTTTGTCTCAATTATAACATAGTCCTTGTTTTTATTCCACATGAGAAATCGTTATCCCTTTCATAGCTTGTTGAATACAGGCCTGTTATCTGATATTATGATATCAATGGAACTCAGTGTTTATAATGGGATCAACTGATAAAGGAGGATAAATCATGAAGCTTGAAGGGAATGTATTAGTAGCCCAGGGCGGAGGACCAACCGCAGTCATTAACCAGTCAATGGTGGGTGTAGTACTTGAAGCAAGGAAATTTCCACAGGTTCAGAAGATATATGGAGCTTTGAATGGCGTCAGGGGAATAATAAACGAGGAATTCCTGGACCTTACCCAGGAGACTACCAATAACCTTGAAAAGGTGGCGGGAACACCGTCATCCGCCCTGCTCTCGACCAGAGACAAGCCTGATGATGAATACTGCAACAAGATATTCAAGGTTCTGGAAGCTCACAATATCCGCTACTTCTTTTACATAGGTGGCAATGATTCAGCAGATACAGTAAGGATCGTCAATGAAAAGGCGATGCAGTCAGGTTATGAGCTAAGGGCGATCCATATTCCAAAGACCATCGACAACGACCTTAGGGTCAATGACCATTGTCCGGGTTATGGCTCGGCAGCAAAATTCGTTGCCCAGGCTTTTATGGGAGTCAACCTTGATGTTAAAGCATTAGCAGGGGTATACATTGGCGTGGTTATGGGAAGAAATGCTGGATTTTTGACCGCAGCAGCATCTATGGCTCAAAAATATCCCGATGATGGTCCACATCTCATCTATCTGCCTGAGCGACCCTTCAATGTGGAGAGCTTTATCAATGATGTCAGGGATGTTTACGATAGATACGGCAGGTGTGTTATTGCAGTATCAGAGGGAGTATCTGATGAAAGCGGCACGCCGATAATCGCAAGTCTGACCAAGGATATCGAGGTGGACAGTCACGGCAACGTCCAGCTTTCGGGTACAGGTGCTTTGGGGGATCTGTTGTCTAACCTTATAAAGGAGAAGCTTGGGATAAAGAGAGTTCGAAGCGACACTTTCGGCTACCTGCAAAGATCATTCATTGGGTGTGTATCAGATGTAGATCAGCAGGAGGCCAGAGAGGTTGGCGAGAAAGCTGCTCAATATGCCTTATGGCATAATGTAGACGGATCTGTCACTATCCACAGAACTGGACTATACTCTGTAGACTACAGGCTCACGCAGCTTTCAGAGGTTGCAAGAAATACACGTTCAATGCCCGATGAGTTTATCAACCAGGCCGGAAACGGAGTAACAGAGGCCTTTAAGTATTACCTGCTCCCGCTGTTAGGCTCTAATATGCCTCAGGCACATAGATTAAGAGCCCCAAGAGTCGAGAAGAAACTCAACAAATAGAACGGACAAAAGAGTCGGCGATCGCCGGCTCTTATTCTTACATATGTTCAAATTTAATCGTTTTGTAACTACTATTTTCTCTCCATATGTTAGACTTTATTTGTATCGAGAAAGAGGTGGTCAAGCTGGAAGATCTTATTCAACTGAGGAATCTCAGAAAAATATATAAGATGGGTGATGAAAAGATCATTGCTCTGGACAATATTGACCTTGATATTGGCAAAAAGGAGTTTGTGTGCTTGATCGGAACCTCAGGCTCCGGTAAGAGTACGTTGCTAAATATGATGGCCGGTCTTGAGAAGCCCACAAGAGGGGAAATAATAATAAATGAAATGCATCTGGAGAAGATGGATGAGAAGCAGCTTGCCAAGTTCAGGCAGCTTAACATAGGCTTTGTGTTCCAGTCGTACAACCTTATCCCCACTCTCACAGCCTTGGAGAATGTTAGCCTTGTGCTTACCTTCAGGGGTGTTCCAAAATCGAGCAGAGACAAGGTTGCAGCAAAGATGCTTAAGAATGTCGGCCTTGGAAACAGGCTTCACCATAAGCCCTCGGAGATGAGTGGGGGTCAGCAGCAGCGTGTAAGTATTGCAAGAGCGTTTGTAAGCAATCCCAGGATAGTATTTGCAGACGAGCCGACAGGAAATCTGGACACCAAGACCACCTACGAGGTAATGGACCTGATAACAGGAATGGCAAAGGAATACAGCCAGACACTTGTAATTGTTACTCACGACGTCGAGATATCCGGGTACGCACATAGAGTCATACACCTAAGAGACGGCAGTATTGAGAGGATAGACATCAATAAATCTTCAAAGGAGGAAATAGGATAGATGAAACGATTATTAAGCAGGCTATTGATATTTGCAATAATATTTACGATGCTCCCGGCAGGGGTTTGGGCTGAAGAAGATTTAGCCACATCAAGTCCTTACTACCCAGATCTTATGCTAATAAGCTCTAATTCTATTAGGGCTGAGGCTGGCGATAGGGAAACTATTGAAATAGAATTAAAAAATGTAGGCACTGAAAGGGCTACAAATATAGTAGCCACTCTATATTCTGATGAGACAGGTACTGTTCTGGTTACCGGTTCTTCGAGTAAGAAAATTGATGATATTGGCTTCGAAACTAATAATAATGTAGAGTCTGAATACTTCACTATTGATATTGACGATGATGCTGAGGATGACACTTATCAAATGCGATTAGAAGTAGTGTATTATAATGAATATAACAATGTCGATATTCACCCAGTGAAATACACTCTTTCTAAGACCATCAATGTCCGAGTAACCTCCTCCCCCACAACTCCCGAGTTAATTGTCTCCAGAGTTGATCTTATGCCGGTAATAGTTTTACCTGGTGGAGACTTCATAGTCGGCTTCGAGCTTGAGAATGACGGTGACGGACCAGCAAGAGACATAAAAGCCTCCATAAAAGGACTAACAGTTGACACCTTCTCATTAAGAGCTGGACTTAGCACAAAAACACTTACCTCGATAAACAGAGGCAAGAAGGATTATATATACTTCGAGCTAAAGGCTGCAAAGGGACTCAAAGCAGGAAATTATGAGCTCGAGCTTGAGTACAGCTACAAAGATGATAAGGGAACTAAAATAGGACCGGAAAAAGAAGGGTTCAGCATCCAGGTGGGATCAAATCTGGAGCAGGCGGCAAACCTTTTACTCCAAAACATAACCTATCCTTCAGGGCCTCTGGGTCAGAACAAGGAAGTAAAGGTTTCAATGGAAATAAGAAATCAGGGTCAGTCCATTGCGAAAAATGTCGTAGTAAACGCTGACAGCCAGGAATCGAGCGGACTTGTTCCAAAGTCGCTTAGTACCGCTAAAATAGATGCGATAGCACCAGGCGAGACAGTTAAGGTTGAATTCTTATTCCTGACTGCTCCAAATGCAATGACCAGCAACTACCCGATCAATATTACAGTTGATTACACCGACGATTTGGTATCTCCGGAGTTGAGAGATCAGATTTCGCAAATGATCGGAGTATTTGTAAATGCACCTGATGAGGATGCAAATCTGTCAACTCCGAAGTTAATAATAGATAGATACAGCTTCAGCCCGACAATGGTGGAAGCAGGACAAAACTTTGAAATGTACCTGTCCTTCTATAATACAAACAGCTCGAGGGCTGTAAGAAATATAAAGATTTTCCTCACAGCTGAGGAAGAAACAGATTCAGGCTCAGTATTCACGCCAGTTAACAGCTCCAATACCTTTTATATCGACAGTATCGCACCTAAGGGCAGGGTTGAAAAGACAATAACAATGTTCACCATACCGGATGCCAAAGCGAAGACCTACACCATAACTGCAAACTTTGAATATGAGGACTCTGCAGCCAATCCCTACCAGGCTCAGGAATTCATAGGCATACCTGTAGTTCAGCAGTCGAGGCTTGAGACCGGTGAAGTGGGTTACTTTCCCGAGAGCTATGTAGGTCAGTCGACTCCTGTATCTGTAGAATTCTATAACACTGGAAAGGTAACTCTTTATAACATGATGGTAAAGCTGGAGGGCGACTTCCAGACAGAAAACGGTCAGTATTATGTTGGTAATTTCGACAGCGGAAGCAGCGAGTACTTTGAGGGGTATATTATCCCTATGAATCCTGGCGAGCTTTCAGGGGATATCGTCTTCACATTTGAGGACTCCACAGGTCAAATGCAGGAGGTACGAAAGCCCTTTACGCTTAATGTTATGGATATGATGCCCATGCCTGAGTTCCCTGAGGGCGAGCCTCCAATTGAGGAGCCCATGCCCGAAGGTTCAGGCGGCATAAAGTCCTTCCTCATACCTGCCGGGGTTGCTTTAGCAGCTATAGTTGCAGGTGTGATCTTCTACAGAAATAGGAAGGCAAAAAAAACACCAGAGGAAATGGAAATAGATGAATAGCCTTGATTTAGTCAGAATGGGTGTAAAAAACCTGTGGAGAAGAAAGCTTAGGACCTTTCTTACAGTCCTTGGTGTAATTATAGGCGCAACATCAATTATCGTTATGTTGAGTCTTGGTTTTGGTCTTAGCAAATCCTTTGAGGACCAGATATCCCAATGGGGGAGTCTCACTACAATAAACGTGTACAAACGGTGGGAGGATCCTTCAATGCCCTCCGGCGGTGGAGAACCTGTCAAGCTGGATGACAAGGCAGTTTTAAGCTTCAAGGCACTTCCGCATGTAATAGCGGTAAGCCCCACGCTTGAGGTTTATGGAACGATAATAAATGGAAGATATATCTCAGGAGTTCCCATCAGAGGTCTAGACCCTGATTCAATGGCTGAGTTCGGATTTGAGATAGCTGAGGGAAGGCTGCTTACCAGCAGCGATGAGCTAACCGTGGTATTCGGAAGCCAGATGAAGCAGAACTTCTACGATCCCAAGGCCAGGGTCTGGAGAGAGCCAAAGGTCGATCTTATGAAGGACCGGATGACCATGACTCTCAATCCAAGCTATGGGTGGGAGGATCCGGGAAATAAGGTGGTTTACAAGGAATATAAGATAAAGACTGCAGGGGTTCTTGCAGAGGGCAACTGGGAGTACAGCTATGGTGTGTTCATGCCCATAACCGAGGTCCAAAAGCTCATCAAGGAAAAAGAAAAGGCTGAGGGCGTAAAGCCCAAGCCCGGTCAGGATTCAAGCACTGACTATCAACAGATAAACGTGAAGGTCGACGACATGAAGAACGTTCAGGAGGTCCAGCTGGCAATAAAGGATATGGGACATGAGGCATACAGCCTTAATGACCAACTGGAAGCGATGAAGGAAACTGCAGGTATGATCCAGCTTGTGCTTGGAGGGATCGGTGCAATTTCACTTTTAGTTGCCGCAATTGGCATTACAAATACCATGGTAATGAGTATTTACGAGAGAACAAAGGAAATCGGGATAATGAAGGTAATAGGTGCCTCCATAAATGACATAAAAAGGCTGTTCCTGTTTGAATCAGCCATGATCGGGGTGCTTGGAGGAGTTATAGGGATTGGTTTCTCGTTCCTTTTGTCTTATCTCATCAACCACTTCGGCAGTCAGTTTGGAGGTTTCTTTGGAGCATCAGGGGGATCCAAGATATCGATCATTCCTGTTTGGCTTGTATTTGCATCCTTGGGATTCTCGGCATTGATCGGGATAATTTCAGGTTATTACCCCGCAAGAAGAGCGATGAATCTTTCGGCCATTGAGGCGATAAGGACGGAGTAACATAAGTGATGTGTTTGAAATAATCGAGGGGTAATACTTTTATCGGACCGCTCACGGCCGCTTGGCCAGGAAATGTCCTCAAAAGTGTTACCCCTCAATCTTCTTCGTGTTAATTGCAACATCCGGTTGAATGTTTATCACTTCCATACTCAGGAAGTCAAAGACCTCCACTACGGTCGGGATGACAAACCATTGTTGATCTCTGGGCGTCAATCGTCAATTGTCAATCGTCAATTATCCTTTCCCCTCTCCAACGCTGCCTTAACGAACTCCCTAAACAAAGGATGGGCTTTTGTCGGCCTTGACTTGAATTCCGGGTGGAATTGGGAGGCGACAAACCACGGGTGGTCCTTGATCTCAATTATCTCTACCAGATCCCCGTCAGGAGACAGACCCGAAAAGTTGAATCCTTTTTCCTCAAGCTGTTTTCTGTAAAGGTTGTTGAACTCGTATCTGTGTCTGTGTCTTTCGCTAATAATTTCAGTTCCATATGCTTCCCTCGCCTTAGAGCCTTCCTTCAATACACACGGGTAGGAGCCAAGTCTCAAAGTGCCTCCCAGCTTTGTAATATCTCTTTTATCAGGAAGTATATCGATTATCGGATAAGGTGTATTCGGCTCAAGCTCTGTACTGTTTGCACCAGTTAAGCCTACAACATTCCTTGCAAATTCTATGCTTGCAAGCTGCATTCCGAGACAAAGTCCCAGATAGGGCACCTTGTTCTCCCTTGCATATCGTATGGCTGAGATCTTCCCCTCCATCCCTCTTTGACCAAAACCCCCAGGTACGAGTATTCCATCTGCCTCACCAAGGAGCTCGGCGGCATTCTGATCCTTGACATCTCTTGAATGTATCCACTCAAGCTTTATCTCAGCATCATTTTCAATACCGGCATGTCTTAGTGCCTCAATGACAGAAAGGTAAGCATCCTTCAGCTCCACATACTTTCCAACAAGAGCAATCCTGACAGATCTGCTTGGATTTGTTGCCCTGTCAACCAGGTATCTCCAACCTGAGAGATCAGGAGCAGTGGATCTTAAGCCAAGGTGCTTGACCACATTTTCGGCAAGACCCTCAGCCTCGAGCAGAAGAGGTACCTGGTATATGCAAGCAGCATCCCCATTCTCGATCACTGAGCCTGGATCAAGGTCTGAGAACAACGCTACCTTATCCTTGATTCCACTGTCCAACGGCTTTTCAGTTCTTAATATCAATGCATCCGGTTGTATTCCTATACTTCGAAGCTCCTTTACGCTGTGCTGGGTAGGCTTCGTCTTTAGTTCTCCTGCCTTTGAAAGATAGGGTATCAGAGTGACATGGATGTACATAACATTCTCCCGTCCAACGTCATGCTTTATCTGTCTTATCGCTTCAAGAAACGGAAGCGACTCTATATCGCCTACGGTCCCTCCTATCTCAGAGATTATTACATCGACATCCTTGCTTCCTGATGCCTTTATTATCCTCTCCTTGATCTCATTTGTGATATGGGGAATCACCTGGACTGTCCTGCCGTCGTAATCTCCGTTTCTCTCTCGGTTGAGTACTGCCCAATAGACGCTGCCTGTAGTGACACTGCTGTCTGAGTCAAGATTTTCATCAATAAACCTTTCATAATGACCAAGGTCAAGATCTGTCTCTGCTCCGTCCTCAGTAACAAATACCTCTCCGTGCTGGTATGGACTAAGTGTCCCTGGATCAACGTTGATGTAAGGATCAAACTTCTGGATCGTCACCTTCAGTCCTCTGCTTTTCAGGAGTCTTCCCAGACTGGCTGCTGTGATCCCTTTCCCAAGGGATGACACTACTCCTCCAGTGATAAAAATGTACTTGGTTTCCACTTTGATTCCCCTCCCTCTTTATACACTTTTTAACTTGATTATTTTATCCCAATCACGTTAGTGAGTCAAAGGATTTGAGTGGAATTGCCATTGTTTTTTTGTTGTTTCTCAGTCTGAGAAATACCGGAAAACGAAAAAGCAACGAGACTGTCCCCAAACGACATCGTCAACAGGTATCACGGTCTTTTCCCGCTCATTTTTCCTCCTCCTGGGAATACATGGATTCCAGCTTCCTATTAATAAGCTGATCTATCTCCTCTGCAGTCTTATCCATCAGCACCTCGATCCCCTGATCTATATGGTCGATAGCATATATGTGAAACTCACCGTTTCTTACTGCTTCAACCACTTCCTCCCTCAATGTCAGATTGTTTAAGTTTGTTCTTGGTATCAGCACTCCCTGTTTGCCTGTAAGTCCCATTATCCTGCAAACCTGGTAATAGCCTTCGATTTTCTCATTTACCCCGCCTATAGGCTGTATCTCACCCTTCTGGTTCACTGATCCTGTTACGGCTATATACTGCTTGACTGGGACCTCTGAGATAGACGACAGTATCGCATAGAGCTCTGTACTGGAGGCACTGTCACCGTCGACTACTGAATAATTCTGTTCAAAGCCGATCCCTATGGTCAGGCCCAACGGATTTTTCTGAGCATACTTTTGTCCAAGATAGCCGCTTAGAATGAGTACTCCCTTGTCATGTATCCTCCCACTTTGGCGAGCCTCCCGTTCTATGTTGATTACTCCCTTCTCGCCCCTATATACGGTAGCCGTTATCCTGCTTGGCTTTCCGAAGCTGTATTCCCCTGTCCCCATAACAGCCAGTCCGTTGATTTGGCCTACCTCCTCGCCATCCAGATCGATAAGGAGGGTACCTTCGACAAACATTTCATTGAGCTTTTCCTCATACTTGTTGGATCGCTTTATTTTGCCGTCTATTGCTGTCTTCACGTGCTTCTCGGTGATGATCCCGCTACCGTCCTGCTCTGCCCACAGGTCAGCTTCGTATAATATCTCAATTATTTGATTGAATTGAGTGCTTAGCTTTCCCTGGTGGCCGGCAAGCCTTGTGCTGAATTCCACTACTCTTGCCACAGCAGCCTTGTCGAAGGGTCTGATGCCGCTTTCCTTTGTATGGGCAGATATAAATTCTGCCATCCTCCCTATGTTTTCGGGATTCTTCTCCATCTCTATATCGAAATCCGCCATGACCTTAAAAAGCTTCCTGAAGTCGTCATCGTAGTTGTAGAGGAGGCTGTAGGTATAATCATCTCCGATAATGATTACCTTGACGTCAAGAGGTATGGGCTCGGGCTTAAGACTTGAAGTGACGGCCATACCCATAAGGCGATTGTAGTTCTCGATATTGATTTCATTGGTTTTTAGTGACCTCTTAAGCATTTCCCAGGATATGGGGTTATTCAGTATCTCCTTCATTTGGAATACGATATAGCCGCCATTTGCCTGATGGAGAGATCCAGGCTTTATCTGCATGAAGTCTGTTGTCAGGATCCCCATATGGCTCCTGTATTCAATACTTCCCATCAGGTTGTTGTATACCGGGTTTGATTCATTTATGATGGGAGCGTGTTCCAGCTGGCTGTTGTCAACAAAGAGGTTGACCTTGTATCTGATGAAGAAATTATCGTCTGGGGGCATTTGGATATCAAATAGCGAGAAATTCTTCGCTGCCGCCTTAGGCTTGAACTTCTCAATATTCTCAATGATGTCCTTCTCAAGCTCGTTTAAATATATGGCAGTGGAGGGTATGCTTCCATACCTGTTCAGCAGCTTCTTTATGTCATACTGGATAAGCTCCTTTGCCATATGCTCATCCAGCTGAGTTAGATGATCCTCCAGTTCCTCATCCAGCAGCCTGAGGTCATTGAACTCTTCGACTGTAGCGATCCTCAGCTCCTCATATTTCTCCATCATCCCCTCGCGCTCTTCAAGCGACAATGAGCTGTATTCCTGCTCGTTTATGGGCTTTCCTTCCTTTAGGGGTATCGATATAAGTCCCTGGTCGCTTGGAGTATATACGAAGCCATACTCCTGGGATTTCTCATTTAGCTTCTTTAAGACCTCACTTTTTTTCTGGTTGGCTATTTTGAATAGGTTGTTTTTTCTGTTCTCATACTCGATCCCTGAAAATGCTTCAGGAATAGTCTTCTTAAAGCCCTCCACCAGGTCCTCTATGTCTTTTTTGAAATTCTTACCCTGACCAGGTTGAAAAGGCAGCGCCTTGGGGGACTCCTTCTTATTGAAATTATAGACGTAGACCCAGTCCTGTGGAACAGGCTGGTTTTTTGCGAAATCACATGCTATGGAATAAGTGAAGCTGCTGCGTCCTGTTCCGCTCAATCCGGCTACATATATATTATAGCCCTTCTTCTTCATCTTAAGTCCAAAGCTTAAGGCATCGACACCTCTATCCTGCCCGATTATCCCCTTAAGAGGCGCGACAGACTCAGTGGTCTGGAAATCAAGAAGCTCCATGTTGCATGGACTGGTCAGCTCTTCCGGCATCACTCTGTACTTATCCTTCATTAGTATCCCTCCCAACTTGTAAACACTCACCACTTTTATACCCATCTTTTTTTTTGCAAACAAAAAACCAGGCGTATACCTGGTTTAATAGAATGCATTTAACAGCATCGGCACTATCATGGCCACCACCATGATTATGGCCAGCACTACTGATACAGTTCTCTTTGCTTTCATAAAATCATTCCCTTCCAATTCTTATTATCTTAATTTTAAGTGTTTGGTCTTCCAATTTCAATTACTTTCTTTCCCGGTTCTTATAGTTAGCTGCATGATCCCGAGAACCAGTGCGATCGCGATGGCGATTATGGACAGCAGGAACGGGACCCTGTTGCCTATTCCGTATGCAAAACCTGCAATAAGGGCACCCAGCATTTCGCCCAATGACCTGGAGGCACTGAACAAGCCTGACATAAATCCAGCACCATACTCTGTGCTTTTTACTGCAAAGCTTTGGAGCATTGGGAAAAGCACAGTATGCATAGTAAAGTAGAAAAGACTCCACGCCATGAACGGAATTATACTTGTATTTGCGAATATCATAATTGCACCTAATAGAGTAAAACTTAGGAAAATTACAAAAGCATTCTTTCCCTTGTAGTTTCTTGCCAGCCACACATTTATAGTAAGATTTGCTATAAGTCCGAATATTCCAGTCCCTGCTCTCCATATACCGTTGACTATTGGCTTGAAATCCAGTTGCTCCTTCAGATAATAGTTGAAGGCATTCGTGTTGCTTGAGTAAGCTATAAATACAAAGAGGGTCACTCCCAGAAATATCAAGATCCATGGGGTGAATACCGCCTTTGATTTATCCTTATCCTTTAAAATATTCCAGATAAAGTCAGGCTTGGTGCTCTTTCCCGTAGGTGAATTAGTCTCTCCCAAGGTCAAATGTATTGCAAGGCTCACCGCCATCATCACCAATCCCTGGATATAGAATACATACCTCACTGGAAGATATCCAAGTATCCCTCCGATCAGAAATCCAATGGACATTGAAACGCTCATGACCGCTGAAAATGCTGCTATTCTCTCAGCTCTGTTGGATTCATCAGATACATCCACAACAGCCGCGAGAAATCCTACCATAAAGCCTCCGCTGAACATTCCCGCTATTGCACGTAAAAGGAGTATGTGCCAAAGCTGTGTGGACATACCATATGCAATCTGGGTCATGCCGTAAAGAAGAGTGGAGTATACCAGTGTCTTCTTTCTGCCATAATTATCTCCCAGGCTTCCCCAGATGGGTGATGTCAGGAAAACAGCCGAAACCATAAATGCCATGGAAGTTCCAAAAACATGATTTGGCAAGTTCAGCTCCGTAAAATACGTAGGATTTACAGGGTGGTGGAAGTTGGTAGCTAACCAAAGGAACACAGATATGATCATTAATTTTTTGTATTGTCTGTCCATCAATATCCTTCTCTCCATTTTAGCATGTCAGGATACATTTTAGCACAAAATAACCAAACAAACAACTATTGCCGAGAAAGCACCAGGGGCAGTCCCCATTGCTTTGAAAATAAGCAATGGGGACTGTCCCTGGTGCTTAATGTTTTAAAATAAAACACAGCCCCGAAGGACTGCGTTTAGTTTAGCTTAGATTATTCAACTATAGTTGCAGTTGAGAAGTCAAGAGTTCCAAGAACTGATCTGTCCCATCCCTGAAGCTTAGGTGATGCCAATATTACGTCGGTATAGTGATATACCGGGATTATTGGAAGCTCGCTCATAAGGATCTCCTGTGCCTCATAAAGGGCTTCAAAGTGCTCTGCTCCTCTAGTCTTAGCAGCCTTTGAAAGAAGCTCGTCATATTCAGCATTCTTGAAGTTAGGGTCGTTGTAAGCATTCTGGCTTGTAAAGATTGCAAGAAGTCCCATAGGATCCATGAAGTCTGTCAGCCATCCGCCTCTTGCCACTTCGTAGTCGCCTTCTTTTCTTGTATCCTGGAATACTGCCCACTCCTGGTTTTCAAGCTTAGTGTTGATTCCAAGGTTGGTCTTCAGCATTTCCTGAACAAGCTCAGCAACTTGCTGGTGTCCAGCACTTGTGTTGTACATGATCGTAAACTCTGGGAAGCCTGCTCCGCCTGGGAATCCAGCTTCAGCCAATAGAGCCTGAGCTTCAGCAACTTTACTGTTATCTGTTGCTATGCCGTAAGTTCCTGACTTCTCGAAGAAGTCGTTTCCTTCGTGATCAAGGAATCCTGGAGGTACAAAGCCTGCTGCAGGAATCTGTCCTGATCCCATTGTTTCAGTGATAAGCTCTCTGTCTATTGCAAGGTTAAGAGCTTTTCTTACTCTTACGTCCTGGAACATTGGAAGATCCATGTTGATGTTGTAGTAGTAGGTTCCCAATAGTGGGAATACATAGAAGTCTGGGCTTTCAGCTATCAAGGTTGGTATTTCAGCAGGAGGTACATCTGGTAAAAGATGAAGTTCGCCTGCCTGATATGCCTGGTAAGCTGTTGCTTGCTCATCTATGAATTTACCTTCGATCCTGTCGATCTTAACCTCTGCTGCGTTCCAGTAATGCTCGTTCTTAACGAGCGTCAAGCCTTCACCAATCTTATAGCTTGTCAGCTTGAAAGGACCGTTTGATACTGCATTTGCAGGATCCTTAGCCCACGCGCCGTCTGCTCCGGCCTCAACAGCTGATTGCTTGGTTGGCATGAAGTGATAGAATGACAATAAGCTGATGATATAGTCTGTAGGTGTAAGAAGCTTAACTTCAAGAGTGTAATCATCAAGTGCAGTTACTCCCACTTCGTCCAATGATGCTCCATTTACTGCGTCAAATGCGCCAACTATGTTTGTGTACTCCCAAATCCATGCATACTCAGAAGCTGTAGCTGGATCCATTCCTCTCTTCCAGGAATATACGAAGTCATGAGCTGTAAGAGGTGAACCATCTGACCACTTTGACTCTCTCAGATGGAAAGTGACTGTAAGACCGTCTTCTGATACATCCCAGCTCTCAGCGATTCCAGGATAAACAGTTCCGCTCTTCTCTCTTGTCAGACCCTCGAATGTCTGGTTGATTACGTCTCCACCATCACTTGCTCCGTTTAAAACTGGGTCGATCGTTTTAGGATCAGCACCTATATTCCAGTTGAAAACTACCTCTTTTGCTGGTTCTGCAGGTTGCTCCGCAGGTTGCTCTGGTGCTGGTGCCGGTGCTGGTGCAGGTTGCGCACATCCTGCCAGCAATGATATTGCCATTGTCAATACCAGCATAAGCGCTAATAGTCTTTTGTTCATTTTTTCCCCTCCTTATTGATGTTAATGCTGCTATTTAAACCGGACATTCCGGATTAAATACTCATTCAATTGATCCCTGTATTGCTTTTAACTAAGCTCACTTTAGTATATTATACCACATTTCAGCTATTTAACAAGATGGCAGGCAACGAAGTGGCCCGGCTCTACCTCTCGAAGCTCAGGAGTTACCTCTCGACAGACGTCCATCACGTATCGGCACCTGCTGGCAAACCTGCACCCCTCCGGTGGATCTATAGGACTCTTGACGTCTCCCTGAAGTATGATCCTCTTGTGTTCCTTGTTCTTCTTCGGATCCGGAATCGGGATCGACGACAGAAGAGCCTGAGTATATGGATGCAGCGGCTTTCTGTAGAGTTCGTTGCTCTCAGTTATCTCCATCATCTTGCCAAGGTACATTACGCCGATCCTGTCGGAAATGTGCTTAACCATTGACAGGTCATGGGCTATGAACAGATAGGTAAGCCCCATGTTGTCCTGAAGATCCTCAAGCATGTTTACTACCTGTGCCTGGATTGACACGTCCAGTGCCGAAATTGGTTCATCACATACTACAAGATCAGGTTCAACAGCCAACGCCCTTGCAATACCGATCCTTTGTCTCTGTCCGCCTGAGAACTCATGGGGATATCTGTTGGCGTGCTCCTTTTTTAGGCCTACTGTCGTTAGGAGTTCATATATCTTATCGAGCTTCTCCTGACCTGTGTAGAGCTTGTGAGTTTCTATACCCTCTCCAATGATCTCTGAAACAGTAAGTCTTGTGTTTAACGATGCGTATGGGTCCTGGAATATCATCTGGAGCCTTTTTCTGTACTTCATCATCTCATGCTGGGATATGTTGGTTATGTCCTCGCCATCGTAAATAATGTTTCCGCCGGTTGGCTGATAAAGTCTTACAATGGATCTTCCAAGTGTCGATTTGCCGCAGCCTGATTCTCCTACAAGACCAAAGGTTTCGCCTTTGTTTATGTGGAAGGTTACGTCGTCAACTGCTGTCAGGTTGCCGCTTTTTCTGTTGAAAAAGCCTCCTGACTCTATGGTGAAATATTTCTTCAGATTTTTTATTTCCAATAGTGGTCTGTTTTGTTCCATCCTACAGGACCCCCTTTCCAAAGCCTTCAACTGCCGGGGCATCCTCGTGGAGAAGCCAACAGGCTGATGTATGATCCTCGCCTACGTTAAACATTGGTGCAGGCTGTTCCTTGCATATCTGCATTACATGTGGACACCTTGTTGAGAATGGGCATCCTGCCGGGGGTTTCAACAGATCCGGCGGCGATCCTGCTATCGGCTTAAGTCTTTCCTTTTGCTCCCTGTCCATTCTGGGAACTGATTTCAATAACCCCTGAGTATAAGGATGCTGCGGACTTGCAAAAATGTCCTCGACGCTCCCCATTTCCATTGGCATTCCGCCATACATAACTATCAGGTCATTACAGGTCTCTGCTATGACTCCAAGGTCGTGAGTAATAAGTATTATCGACGTGCCGGTCTTAACTGAGATATCTCTCATTATATCAAGTATCTGAGCCTGGATGGTAACGTCAAGGGCTGTTGTCGGCTCATCAGCTATCAGCAGCTTTGGGTTGCAGGAAAGTGCTGTAGCAATCATTGCACGCTGTCTCATACCGCCTGAAAACTCATGAGGGTATGAGTTTATTCTTCTTTCAGGTTCTGGAATACCTACAAGCCTTAGCATTTCAAGAGCTCTTTCCGTAGCTTTATGCTTACCCAGTTTCTGATGTCTCTCTATTACTTCAACCATCTGGTTCTTGATTTTAAAAACGGGGTTCAGTGAGGTCATCGGGTCCTGGAAGATCATGGCTATGTCGTTACCTCTGATGTTTGACATCTGATTCTCGGAATAATTTGTTATGTCCTTTCCGTCGAATATGATGCTGCCTTCCTTTATCTTTCCAGGGGCGTCGATAAGCTTCATAACAGAAAGTGCTGTTACACTCTTTCCGCTGCCTGACTCACCTACAATACCCATTACATCTCCCTTTTTCATCTTAAAGGAGATCCCTCTTACTGCCTGTACCTCTCCTACATGGGTATAAAACGATGTCTTTAAGTTGTTTATCTCTAAAATATATTCTCTGTTATCCATATTTTCTCTATCCTTTCCTTAGTCTTGGGTCCAAAGCGTCTCTAAGTCCGTCGCCAATGAAGTTGAAGGCCAACATCGTTACTGCTATTGCCATTGAAGGGAAGAACAGCTGATACGGATAGGTAGTCAGTCCTGCAAGAGCATTGTTGGCCAATGTACCCCATGAAGCCATTGGTGCAGAAACACCAAGACCGATGAAGCTTAGGAAGGATTCAGTAAATACTGCTGACGGGATCATCATAGCCATTGAAACTATTATAGGTCCTATCGCATTTGGGATCAGGTGTTTGAAGATTATCTTTCCCCTGGAAACGCCCATTACCCTGGCTGCAAGAACGAACTCCTGCTCTTTTAGTGACAGCATCTGTCCTCTTACAAGCCTCGCCATGGATACCCAGTAAACTGAGCTCAGGGCGAAAATTATATTCCATAGTCCGCCTCCTCTGAACCAAACCATAAGGAGGATTACATAGAGAACCAGCGGTATGGAGTTAATTATATCGACGATCCTCATCATTATATTGTCGACCTTGCCGCCCTCGAAGCCCGAGATACTTCCGTACACGACTCCGATAAGAAGGTTGGCTATTGTTGCTATAAAGGCTACAAGAAGTGATATCTGAGCTCCGTACATTACTCTGGTGAGAAGGTCTCTTCCGAGTCCGTCAGTGCCAAATGGGAAAAGCTTGTTCCACTTTGTAACAGCCGGGTATTGCTGGATCTCCCCATTGTACTCCAGGGTCATGTCGTAATCATAGCCCATTTTAGTTGGCAGAAGGTTGTAGGAAAAGTCTAGCTTGACCTCCTCATCTCCCAGCTCATAAACATATACCTTGTTCAGCATGTCTCTCTTTAGTGGATCAAGCTTAAGCCTTTCGATCAAAGTGCCATTTTCATCCACAAGAAACATATTGTAGTCCTTGGAAACATGGAAGTACTTGTCCCCAAATTGATACAGCTCAAGTCTTGGAGGAAGGTTCTTGTAGTCGTTTACCTGATCGGAATAGGAATATGGCGTAAAATTTGGTCCCACAAATCCAAACAGAAGAATCAGTATTATAGTCAATATTCCAAGCATTGAAAGCTTGTTCTTTTTAAGTCTTCTCCAGGCATCCTGCCAGTAGGTCAAGCTCGGTCTGACGGCCTCGCTGCCCTCTCCAGTCTGCTCAACAAATACGAATTTTTCTTTCGACATACCTATTTTTCCTCCCTGAACTTAATACGGGGATCGATAAGCGTATAAGCCACGTCCACCAGAAATACCATTATCAGGTAGAACACGGCGTAGAATACTGTTATCCCCATTATCGTAGTATAGTCTCTGTTGTTTACGCTTTCAACGAAATGTCGGCCTATGCCAGGGATGGCAAAAATTTTCTCAATTACGAATGAACCGGTAAGTATTGCTGCTATCATAGGGCCAACGTAGGTAACTACAGGGATCAATGCATTTTTCATGGCATGTCTCATTATTACCGAGAATTCCTTTATACCGTTAGCTCTTGCTGTCCTTATATAATCCTGTCTTAAAACCTCCAGCATGCTGGATCTTGTAAGTCTGGTTACAAATGACAAGGAATAGCCTGCCAGAGCTATTACAGGACCAATATAGCCCTTTGGATCACTAAGTCCAAAGCTTGGTATCCATCCCAGCTTGCCGGCAAAGAAATATATTATAACTGTAGCTACAACAAAGCTTGGTACGGTTATGCCAAGGGTCGCCAAAAACATAACAGCATAGTCGATGGGCTTGTTCTGCTTGAGTGCTGAAATTACCCCCAGCGGTATTCCTATTGCTACGATTATGACCGTAGCCATAAGTCCTATTTTTGCTGACGCAGGGAAGCCCGACTCAATCAGGTCGTTTACAGTTGTTCCAATTTTGGAGTAGGAAGGCCCAAGGTCAAAGGTAATAAGGCCCTTCATGTAGTTCAGATATTGAACCGGAAG
Source organism: Gudongella oleilytica (assembly GCF_004101785.1). Taxonomy (NCBI): domain Bacteria; kingdom Bacillati; phylum Bacillota; class Tissierellia; order Tissierellales; family Tissierellaceae; genus Gudongella; species Gudongella oleilytica. The sequence goes on along the minus strand of NZ_CP035130.1, from coordinate 442,561 downwards.
TGGATCATCCAGGTTATACTTAGCATTCAGAGCACGCAGAATCTCGTCAGGAACAGGTCTTTCTCTGGTAAATGGACCTCCCGGGATCGAGTGCATCATGGTGAATGTAAGCGTCGTAATCAAGATGATCGTGATAAGCATCGATATGATTCGCTTAAGATAAAAAGATTTCAACTATGTAGCTCCTTTCTTGTAAAATTCTCCTCCATCCTTCAGATGAGGTTAAAAAAATAGAGTATATTTGACAAGCTGCCATGCATGTGATCCCCTGCCTATGCAAGCGGAATATCCCTAACTACTCAACCACTTTACAAATACACTCTTATTAAGTTGTCTGTTCAACATGTATAATTTTATCACTTATAAGCCCAATTTTCAAATTATATTTGCAATTGACTGGTAACGTCTAACCTTAGCCATTCTTGAAAAATACACATATTCCGGTATTGCGTTACCATGGTTACACGGTCTAATGACAGATGAATAAAGGGGCAGCTTAAGCCACCCCCCCTGTTTTATGCCTTTGAAGTTGTTACCTTCGGTTTTCCATCCTTGACTGCTGGTTTGATGGTTGTTTTCCATGCATGCATCGCAAGTGATACTGCTATTACGCCGTATGCGACGAAAACCCTGAAGTATTCTCCAAGCTGTGCATTGTTGAATAACTGCTTTCCAGCCTGAGGAGCTACTATGAACAGTGTATGGAAAAGTATTACTCCGATTATCGCCTGCTTGTTTGTTGCTTTCTGTACTGATGCTCCCCCTACCAGAAGTGCTGCTATGGTGAACTGGGCCACCTGGGTGTGAGCTCCGTATGTGGAGAAGGTACCGATGTTCTGAAGGTATATAAGCTGTCCCCAGCAAGCCAGAACTGTTGAAAGGATCATAGCAATTATTCTTGTCCTGTCTACGTTTATACCGGCAGCGTTGGCAACAACCCTGCTTTGACCTACAGTCCTCATATTCTGGCCGAGCCTTGTCTTAAGAAGCATGTTGTTGAATACACAAAGTGCAACAATGCAAAGATAAGTGGTAACCGGGATATATACATACATCAGGATCTCTTCCACAGGCTTCGCATAAGTAAGCCCGAATGCGATCGCCATTGCTATTATGGCTGCAATAGGCTGCTTTATATTGAAATCCTCTTTTTTAAGTATCAGCTTGTTGTTGACTATTCTCCAAAGCTGGATCAGAGTCCAGGCTGCTATGCCTATCAGAACAGCGTGGAGAAGAAGCAATCTGTCAGTTGCAAGGAATGCCTCCATTTGAGGTATAAAGGTAGCAGCGTAAACTGCTCCTGCAAGCACTAGCAATATAATATCCTTTACTATGGATACTCCAGTCTTCCTGATGAGGTTATATCCCATTCTTATTACCAGCACTGCGATAGTTATAAAGAACAGAATCTCAATAATAGTAAGCATGGAAACTGTATCAAGAGAATATTTTATGTTGTCAGCCAGGTCGATAGTGTTCTTGACCCCAATTCCTCCAGGGATAATAAGCCTTGGACTGTCTACGGGTATTATCCCGCCGATCACATAGAGGAAAAACAGCTGATATAGACCGTCTGCAAAGTATCCGAGCACCATACCTGCGATCATCTCCGCACCCTTCATCTTGTTGAATAGTCTTCCGACCATCCAGCCAAAGAGTATTGCAATAGGAGTTGCCATAAGTACTCCAAGTAAAAATCCTTCGATTCCCTTGAAGCCCCAGTATACTACCCAGAAAACCGCTATCTGAGCAGCTATCGCACCTATTGTGATACCAAAGTTTAACCCCATACCTGCAAGTACAGGGATAAGCAATGCCAGTACCATAAAGCCATTACGTCCGATCCTTGTGAATAGCTCTGCTGAAACGAAGGTCAGCGGATTCCCAGAGGCGTAAATAGCGCCTATACAGAGGATCACGAAAAGCAGAACTACCTTGTTGTCGAGAATCTTATTCATTAGCTTGTGTCTTGATTCACTCATCATTTGCTTCCTCCCTTCGTCTTTGAAAGGGCGTAAAGGATGATACCATTGGAGATTATGATCCTTATAACGTCTGACAGGTTGCCTTCAGGCAGAACCTTATTGGCTACAGGCAAAGCTACTGCAAGGATCCCCTGGAATAGGAACGCTCCAATTATAACGTGAGATATTTTAGCTTTGTTTATGGAAGCACCACCGATGAGGACTGCCGCTACTGAATGGAAGCCCATCATTAACGGTGCATTGTAAAGCTGGAGAAAACCATAGCTTTGTGCATAGGTGATTATCCCAATGGATGCAAGTGCTGTGGAGACTGCCGTACCAAGTATCCTCATCTTATCGACGTTTATACCTGAGGATCTTGTAAATGCAGGGTTAGAGCCTGCTGCGCTCATCGCCATCCCAAGCTTGCTCTTCATAAATACGCCTACAAGAAAACATGTTAACAGGAAGAAAAGTATGAGGCCTGTAGGTATGGAAAGTCCCGTAACAGGATCTCCAATGGTGAAGGCCAGGAAATTATTGAATACCCCTCCAAAGCTTGACTCAAGGCTTATTGTAGTTCTCATTCCCTGTCCGCCCAGAGGCCAGATAAGCTCACCGCTCTTGTATGGGAGAGATAACCATATCATATTCATGAAGGCTATGACTGAAAAACCTACGTATGTTGAAACTGTCATCTCTGATCCCTTTACCCTGTTTAGGAGCATTCCATAGCCTATTCCAAACACACTGCCGATTGCAAGTCCAACAAGCATTGCAAAGAGTATGCTCAACCAGGGATTTCCGATCCCCAGTTCTATAGCAAGAGTTGCTCCCAAAAGGCCAGCGACTATACCAAGACTTATACCAAAATTCAATCCGATCCCGGACTGGACTGCTGGTACCATTGCGAGAACCAGTATCCCATACATGGCCCACCTTCTGATTGCATCGCCCATAAGGCTGGAGACATTGAGGCCAAGCGGTGCTGCTGCTGCAAGTAAAGTCAGGAAGAATCCGACTATTATAAGCCTGGGCAGACCAATACTATCATATATGCTCTTCAGTCTTTCACTCATTGCCACCACTCTCCTTCCTTAAACCTGCCATTGCAAGTCCGAATTCAGCGTCGGAATCATTAGGCTTGAGGATCTTTGCAAGCTTGCCATCAGATACGATCGCAATTCTGTCGCAAAGTGATCTGAGCTCGACCAGCTCAGAGCTTACCATGATTATGGTCAAGCCCTTTTCCCGATTAAGCTTGACGAGATATTCCAGAACAAGCTTCTTTGCTCCGATGTCAATTCCCCTTGTGGGTTCTGAAACGATCAATATTTCAGGGTCGATCGTAAGCGCCCTTGCCAAACACACTTTTTGCTGATTCCCTCCAGACAGACTTCCTGCTGTCTGCTTCGGACCAGTGCATCTTATGTCAAGGAGCTTGATCATATCCAATGCATGCTCCTTGGCTTTTTTACTGTCAAAAAGCTTCATCGGCCCGATCTTTTTAATAAAGTCTTCCTTTATTTGCATAGCTGTAAATACTATGTTGTTCTCTATAGATTCGTCCAGCAGAAGTCCTACTCCTCTTCTGTCCTCGGATACGTTTGCAATCCCATGCTCCAATGCATTTCCGAGCTTTTTAAGGTCAAGCTCCTCTCCAAAAACCTTTACTGTTCCTTCAGATTCGTAGAGACCCATTATTCCGTTTGGTATCCCTACCTTCCCCTGTCCTGCCAGACCTCCAATACCGAATATTTCGCCTTTTCTAATATCAAGATCAATACCCTTTACCATCTCTCCCGGCATCATTACATAAAAATCCTTTATAGACATTGCGATATCATCATCAGAAAGGATCCGGGTATCCTCCTGGTCATCAACGAGCTTTTCGACCTTTCTTCCGATCATAAGCTCTGCAATCTCAACTACTGAAGTGTCCTTAATATCCTTCCTTGCCACAAATTCTCCGTCTCTTAGTACAGTCAGACTGTCTGCGACTGCCATTACCTCATCGAGTCTATGAGTGATAAATATAATTGCAATTCCCTTGCTGGCAATCGTCTTCATGATTTCTAAAAGTCTCTCTGCCTCGCTTTCAGTTAATACAGCTGTCGGCTCGTCAAATACAAGGAGCTTGATGCCAGTCTTATCTATCTCCCTTGCTATCTCAACAAACTGCATGTATCCTATCGGCAGGCCTGCCACCTTAACATATTCCTCGATGTTCAAGCCAATGTCACTCAATGCTTTTTTTGCATCTCTTCTCATGGAGTCCATGTCAAGTGTCTCAAGGCTTCTTCCAAGAAACCTGCTTAATAAAGTAGGCTTGCTTATCTCCCTGCCTACCTTTATATTCTCAGTTACGGTAAATCCCGGGATCAGCATGAACTCCTGATGCACCATTCCTATTCCAAAATCCATTGCCTTATGAGGTGCATCTATGACTGCAGGCTTACCATCTATCTCGACGGTTCCCTCGAAGCCACCTGTGCTATGTATTACCGGCATTCCAAACAATATGTTCATCAGAGTGGATTTACCTGCGCCGTTTTCTCCCATGAGAGCGTGTATCTCGCCTGGTTTTACCTGCAGATTTACGCCCTTCAATACTCTGTTTCCATAGTACTCCTTGGATATGTTCTCCATATTCAGAAGATATCGGGTTTCCAATTGCATCCCTCCTATCCTTTGCTTATTTTTTTGTCTGATTAACGCATTAAAATCCGCCGGCTTACCGATCAAGCCGGCGGATCCTATACTAATACATTTTAGTTAGCCGCAAAATCATAGAAGTCGCAAAGAAGCATGTAGAAGTTGTCAAGCTCTACGCCAGCCTCATTGTATTTAGTCAATTGAGCTGAGCCTTCTCCGCCGGCGATCCTGTTTATTATTGTTCCAAGAACTGCTTCGTCGTTAGTCCCGTTGGTTCTTCCTTCGATGAACTCGATAGCATAGTCAACGCCTGCTTCAACCATTAGCATGTTTATTGGAACGCTCCAGGTTGACATTCTGCCTTCCTGACCAGCTTCTGTCAGTTTAGCGTCGATTTGATCAAGCATGTATTGTACATCGCCTTCATGGCCTGCAACGTCAACGTTGAATGCAGCCGGGTAGCCATGGTATGGGCTTGGGCAGCATTGCTGCGGATATATTGCGCCTTGTTCAAGAACTGATCTTATCAAAGGCTCTTGCATTGCGCAGTTGGTTGAGAAGAACGCCGTGTCTTTACCATATTGGGCAACTTGCCTTGGCACATCTTCAAGGATGAACTGCTGAGCTCCTGATACGCCTGCATCACCTGTTGGGTCTGGTGCAGTTACGTCTACGAATTCGATTCCAAGTTCTTCACATTTTTCGATCATAAGTTCTCTTCTTGCAGCTATTGTTGCATAGGAGAGGTGGCGGGCGAATGAGTAGTGGATGAAGGTCTCAGCACCCATTTCATAAGCTTTTTGCGGGATTGACGATCCCATTGATATCTCATCTACAAGCATAACTACGTCAGCTTTGCTTGATATAGTTGCAGGGTCTTCTGCTGCAACTCCTGCCACGAAAAGCATGTCAGGTCTTGTCTCTCTAACCTTGTCGATCGCTGCTGATGCACCTGGAACTGCCTGTACGAATACTATCGCCTTTACAGCAGGATCAGAAGCAAGAGCTACTACGTTTGCTATTGTAGTCTCAGTCTCCGATGAGAAGTTATCAGGATATGTAGCTGTTACGATCTTATCGCCATATTTCTTGACCATGTTTTGTGCTGCCTGATACTCTTCTTCACCTTGTGATACTGTACCGGTGATTATACCGATCTTGTAGTCTTCAGCAACTGGAGCCTCTGCTGGAGCTTCTGCCGGAGTTTCTGCTGGAGCTGGAGCAGGTGCTGGCTCTGCACTTCTGCAGCCTGCAAGACTAAGTATCATAGTCAAGGCCAGAAGTAAACTGATAATCCTTTTTGACATAATTATCCCCCTTTAATATTATGTAGTCATTAGTCTTCATTGAATAAACATAAAATTCAAAGAATTCTAATATGTGACTTATTATACAAAAAAACTACCAGAATTGCAATCGGTAAATTGGATAGTGGCCATCCCAGGGATAGATAAACAGCACTGTAATTTGGCAGCAGTGCTGTTTCCAAAGGTTTTTGAAGCTTTGAAAATTTGTATATTGATGCGCTGGTCCTATACCGCGCAAGGACTGTATCCACAATCCTGACACTCAGCGCAGCCACCTGAATGGTTTACCTTTCCGCCGCACATAGGGCAGGTTTCAGGATCTATTTTTAGCTGCTCTTCTGCAAGCTGTCTGATCTGTTCCTGTAATTCATCGATCTTGTCGATGTTCGACTTTTTCTTGTTGCTTATAAGGATACCGCTTCTTGCACAACCGTCTCTATATATGGTAATGCCCTTGAGCCCCTTCTCCCAGGCATAGATATATAGGTTCTCGACCTCTTCGACCGTGAATTCGTTGGGTACGTTTACAGTGGATGATATGCTGGCATCGATATATTGCTGCCAGGTTGCCTGTACCTCAATCCTCTCTTTGTAGTCAAGGTTTGATGTGGTGATAAAGAAATCAGGAAGCTCCTCCTCGTAGGAAAGACCATTGGTATCCATATAATCCTTAACTATAGGGGTTAATACCTTGTAGTAGGTGTCTTCATGGTGCAGCGACTCGGACTTTCTGGTATATGATACCTGGAATATTGGCTCTACTCCATTGCTGCAGCCTACGAGCGTCGAAATGCTTCCTGTTGGAGGTATTGTAAGAAGCTGGCTGTTCCTTAGGCCGTGCTCCTTGATAAGCTCCAAAACGTCCTCATCGGCATTTTCCTGGACAAATGGTGATGCAAGTATAGCATCAAGGTTGAACCTTGGGAAAGGACCGTCGACCTGTGCCATCATTGCAGACTGTCTCAATGCTTCGTTTATCATGATCCTTCCTACCTGGTGGATGAGGGATATGGATTCGCTGCTTCCATATTTAATGCCCATCTTTATGAACATATCCGCAAGACCCATTATTCCTAGTCCTATTTGACGAAGATCTCTGGACATTTCCCTTTGCTGCTCCAATGGATGGAGGTTCATATTCTCATCGAGGACCTCGTTTAGGTAAATGACTCCGTTCCTGACCATTTCTCCAAATTTCTCAAACTCAAAGCGGGCGTACTTAGTAAATGGGTGCTTGACAAATTCGCTTAAATTTATTGATGCCAGATTGCAGCTGCCAAATGCCGGAAGTGTTTCTTCGGCACAGGGATTGACTCCTGCGAACTCAAAGGTCTCGTCATGGCTCATCATGTGCCAGGAGTCTATCCTGTTTTTGTATAGTATACCTGGCTCTGCCATATTCCAGTTGTTGTAGGCCAGCTTTTTAAACAGGTCTCTCGCCCTTATTGTTTTGGATATCTCTTCTCCCGTGGATTCTACCTTGAAGTAGAGAGTGTAGTCCCTGTCTTCTTTAACTGCTGTCATAAACTCATCGTCGACGTTGACTGATATATTTGCATAGGTTACCTTCTTAAGGTCATTCTTGACGTTTATGAAGTCCTCTATGTCAGGGTGGATACAATCAAGATTGAGCATCAGTGCTCCCCTTCTTCCTCTCATCCCGATAAGTCCTGTTACCATTGAGTAAAGGTCCATAAAGCTTACTGCTCCAGTTGTTGTGCTGGCAGCGTTGTTGACCTTGGAGCCCTTTGGTCTGAGCTTTGAAAGTGTCAGCCCAACTCCTCCGCCATAGGAATAAGTCCTTGCAAGATACTTGGCTGTATCAAAGATAGATTCAATATTGTCTTCAACCTTGGGCATAACGTAGCAGTTGCTCAAAGTGATTTTCCTGCCGTATTTATCAAGGCCTCTTCCGGCAAGGATCCTGCCTGCCGGCATGAATTTCTTGTCCTTTATGGCCTTTTTGATCGGGTTGTTTCCACCGCTGACCCTGTCAAGAAATTCGTCGAAGGTCTCTGAATCGAAGCGATATTTCTTTTCGTAAATATCCCTCTGCAGGTCAGTCATGTTCCAGCCCTGTTCCCTAAGCTTTGCTCTTTCTTCACGATATATGATGTATTTTCTGGCAACCTCAGGTCTTGTCTTCATCAATTCGATTTCTACGAAGTCCTGGATCTGCTCGATATTTACCTTTTCGTGACTGGCAAACTCATCCATTGCCTTGTCTGCTATTTCCCTGGCGAGAACCTCGTCAATACCTTTTTCTGTCTCATTCATAGCCTTCTTGACGGCAATTTCGATTTTTTCTCCATGAAATTCCACTATCTGGCCGTTACGCTTCTCCACCTTCAACATTGCATTTACCCCCTTGGCTTGTTCTCTATATCCAGCATCAACAACTATATATTGTGTGTGGTTGATGCACCATATACAACATATATACAATTTACCATATTATTACTCCATATTCAATATGAAAAAAGGCAATTTTGTTATTGATATTTTGGGGTACTTATGCTAAAGAGGATCCGCAAAAGGAGGAATAATAAAGAGCTGGCTGATGAGCTCGAAGAAAAGCAGATAGATCCCTCACTATCGTTCAGGATGACAAAATGCAGTCATTCCAAGCGTTAAGGAAGGATCCTTCGTTGTTCATTATACATTGTTCATTGTTCATTGTTCACTGTTCACTGTTCATTGTTCATTGTTCATTGTTCATTGTTCATTGTTCATTGTTCATTGATATCCCTCGACTTCGCTCGGGATGACAATACATTGTGCATTGTGCTCTGTGAATCATGAATTGTTGAGATCTTCCCTCCGCGGCATACCTCCCTGGGCTCCAAGCTTTGTCACGCTTATTGCAGCTGCCTTGTTGGCAAATTCGACTGCCTTTATAATATCCTTCCCCTCAGCAAAAGCAACTGCAAGGGCTCCATTGAAGGTATCCCCTGCACCTGTCGTGTCGACTGTCTTGACCGGATGACCCTCAACGTGTATTAGTTTATCACCGTCATGAAATGAAGCCCCTTTCTTTCCTTGAGTCAGGATAAGCTTGTTGGGATACTCCTTAAGGATATCCTCTACTTTCCTGTTTCCAAACAGATGAATCACCTCAGTTTCGTTCGGTGTAATATATGTCGCCTTAAGGATTGAGTCAGCCTCCATATCAGCAGCCGGAGCCGGATTCAGGATAACCGGTACATTTTTTTTGCTGCAAAGATCGAGCACGTACTCCACAGTTTCAATCGGTATCTCCAACTGAAGAACGACCATCCTGGAGCTTGATATCATTTCAATGTGTTCGTCAATGATCGCCTTTGATACCAGGTGGTTTGCGCCAGGTATTACTATGATGCTGTTCTCTCCACCAGATAGGACGATCCCCGCTACTCCGGTGGACATGCCCCTAAGAATGCTGATACCCTGGAGGTCTACTCCCTGTCCTTGAAGATTTTCCAGCATGACCCTCCCGTTGGCATCATCACCTACGCAACCGATAAAGCCCACCTTAGCTCCCAATCTTGCAGCAGCCACCGCCTGATTGGCTCCTTTACCCCCGGGAACCGTAATAAAGCTGTTACCCAGGACAGTTTCTCCTACCTCAGGTCTTTTGTCTGTATGGAAGACCAAATCTGCGTTGATACTTCCGATCACAAGGATATCGTACATTGCTATACCTCCACCTTAAGACCCAGCCAACTCTTGACATAGGCTTCCTTGGTCATGGTCGGTTTGAATTTTTTAATGGCTGCAGTCAGATTTTCACTATCGGTAAGCATGTCTGCCACTGTCGATGCTACAAGCTTTGCAGGAGCCAAATAGGCCTTTTCCTCGTCGAGTATATGGAAATCCGCTCCATGAAAGCTGCCTCCAAAGCCGCTGAATCCAAAATGCAGCACCGGCTTGATATTTGAAACATCTGCAACGTCATCTGACGCAAATGTCCTTCCTCCGGTCAGCAGGTCTTCTCTCCCTAAGTATTCCAGAGCTCTCTTGTGAAAATATCCATCTGCACCTTCAAAGTAATTGCTTGGGAGGTATCCTGGAATATCCTCTATTTCGCATTCGCAGCCCAGAGCCTTCGCCGAATAAATGAAGGCATTATTTATCCTGTCGTTGGCATCATTGATCGCTGCTACTGTACTTCCCCTCACATATGTCTCGACCTTTACCCGGTGAGGGACTGTATTTACCGCATCTCCACCTTCCTTTATCACTGGATGGAACCTTATATGGTGGTCATCCCGGAAGGTCTCTCTTAACAGTCCGACGGCCTGGATGGCAAGTATAGCAGCGTTCAGCGCATTTTTCCCAAGGTGAGGGTATGCCCCGCTGTGAGCTGACACTCCCTTAAATATGGCGGTCTTTGCAATAAAGCCGTTTGATGCAGTCCCAGTTTCTATGACTGCTCCCGGAAGTCCATTGCCGTGGCTCCCTATTACAAGATCAACATTGTCGAAGGCTCCTGCTGCTATCATATTCTGCTTTCCAGAAAAGGTCCTGATCTTTCTCTCCTTGATAAGGTTTTTTCTGTAGTCAAAATCAACGAACTCCTCTGCGGGAGCTGCCATAAGCGACAGTGCTCCCCCAGTTTCCTTAAGAAGCCCACTTTCATAAATTGCCTTGAAGGCAGCTGCCATAAGAGCCATCTGTGCATTGTGTCCACAGGAATGTGCAGCCAGATCCTCATTTGCAGCAAGCTTGTGACCCTTTGTGGGCAGGGCATCCATGTCGAAAAGAAGTGCGATATGGGGACTGCCCTCACCTATAGTAGCCTTAAAGCCTGTTATAGCATAGGGTTCAAAGTCAGTCAGCTCAATGTCTTTTATATAGCTTAGCAAAATCTCTCTGGTCTTATATTCCTTGTATCCAAGCTCTGGAGTTTCAAATAATCTTCGTCCAAGGCCAATAATTTCTTCCTTGTTTTTTTCAAGAAGCCCGTTTATCCCGTCCGTCATAATACCACCCTCCTAAACATCTCTTTAAGCGGTCAATTCGTCAAGCTTCTCAAATGCCTTTCTCAATATCTTCATGAACTCCTCCCTGTCAACGTGAAGGAGTACCCTGGTATTCGGTCTGTCATATCGCATCCATTCCCTGTTATCAGCAGCAGTTCTTCCTCTGTGAGGGCCTTCAGATACGTCTATATCCACCTGAAGATCCTTCCATTTGAATATTTCAGGCCTTAACAGATACATCACGCTGCAAACGTCATGAAGCGGGTAAGAGCTATATCCCTCCCTGCTGTGATATCTGGTATAAAAGTACAGAAGCTCACCACACATTTTTGAAACTCTCCCGTCACTTTCCCTTAGCTCCTGGATCTCGGAATCGGTTATTGCTGCCTCATGGGTCACCTCCAGACCGCTCATCACTATGGGTATCCCCGAATCAAAGACGACCTTGGCAGCCTCAGGATCTACAAATATGTTGAATTCAGCATGAGGTGTCCTGTTCCCGGCATAAATGGATCCTCCCATAAGTGAAATCAGCTCTATCTTATCCTTTACCTCAGGAAATACGGATAAAAGAAGCCCAATATTGGTCAAAGGACCCACAGGCACAAGAGTCACCTTGCCCTTAGCAGCCATTATCTTATCCCTCATAAAGGTCACAGCATTTGTGGAATCCAACTGAAAATCAGGCTCCGGAAACTCCCAGCCGTCCAATCCTGTCACTCCGTGCACATCATCACCGAGCTGGAGCTTCCTGATTATTGGTTTTGAAGCCCCGCTTGCAGCTGGGGTCCTCATCCCCAGGTAAGCGTATAGTCTCCTTAAATTATATGTTACCTTTTCAAGTGTCTGATTGCCTGCCACTGTTGTTACCCCGAGGATATTAAGCTCATCCTGATTGGCAAGTGCAAGCAATAGTGCCATTACATCGTCATGCCCCGGATCACAGTCTATGATTATATCTCTCTTTTCCATACCTTCCCCCTATTTATTAATGATCCTTTCCTGTCTCTTCTTCCTGTTAAGGCTGTATACTGCAAGACCTGCTATTGTAGTTATATATGGGATCATCTGCACCAGCTCATACGGGAGGCTGGCTCCGGTCTGGAACACGTTGGCCATGGCGTCTGCAATTCCAAATATAAGGGAAACTATCAGCCCTCCGATGGGAGTACTGCCACCCATTGCATTAGCGGCAAGTCCTATATAGCCTCTTCCTGCAGTCATGCCATTTGTGAACCAGGACAGGTACCCCATGGATAGAAATGCTCCTCCGAATGCTGCCAGAACTCCACTCATAGCCAAGGCGATATATTGGATCTTGTGGACATTTATGCCTACCGACTCTGCTGCATGCGGATTCTCCCCTACTGATCTTATTTTTAAGCCAAGTGGTGTTTTGTAAAGCATCAAGTGTACAATTACAACCATTATGAAGACGAGATACGTCAGTATGTTGTGTCTTGAAAGAACAGTCCCGAGGAACGGTATCTGCTCTATGACTGGTATTGCGATGTTAGGCAGGCTTAAACTCTTAAGAGATGATGATACTCCCCTGTCCCCGGATACAAGGTAAAGAAGGAATATGGTTCCTCCCGATGCCATTAGATTGATTGCAACACCTGCAAGAATGGCATCCGTCTTCAGCCTTAATACCAGAACTCCCAAAAGCAGGCCAATTGCCCCTCCAGCTATGAGTGCTGCCAACAATCCCAGCCATGGGTTCTGAAGCTTTGCTGAAAAAATTACACCCACCAGTGCTGCAATAAGCATTATCCCCTCTATGGCTATGTTGAAAACCCCGGATCTTGCAGCTATGGTAACTGCAAGGGTGGCGAACAATATAGGTGTTGTAACTCTTAGGACAACGAACAGGAAGTCCGGTGAAAGCAGAATTTCAGTTATACTCATATCACTCAGCTCCTTCCGTTTCCATCTGTAGTCTGGCCTCGCGTGCCACAAGCTTGTGTTTATACCCGGACAGGAATTGCTCGGCTACTATAAGGATTATTATGATGCCTTGCGTAATTGCCACTATTTCAGGAGATACATCCGTGGATCGCGACATTATGTCTGCTCCGATCCTTATATAGGCCAGGAAGAATGCTGCCAGAGGAACAAACAGGGGATTCTTCTTTGAAAGCGTAGTAACTATGATCGCATCCCATCCGTAGCCAAGAAGAGCTGCCCATGAAAATCTCCTGTACATCCCCAGAAGCTGTACGCTTCCACCAACGCCGGCTATGAAGCCCCCAAGAAGCTGAGATATAAGGATCACTGTAACTATGTTCATTCCAGAGTACTTCGCAAATTTTTCATTTTCTCCTGATATCCTAAGCATATATCCAAGCTTGGACTTGAACAGGAAAAGATATCCAAACACTGCCGTCAGTAGTGCTATGAAAAGTCCTATATGGATATTGGTGCCGGACACTATGCTTTGAAGCTTGACTGACTCGGGCAAAAGATGTGAGGTCAGGGCTCCTGCAGTTGTGTCCCTTAGGTAATAGCTCAGTATATAGTTCCCCAGGAAAAGCGCTATATAGTTTAGCATCAGGGAAGAAACGAGTTCACTTGCTGTTGTAAAAATCTTTAAGATCGCAGGGATCGCCGCAAATACCGCACCTGTAAGCCCTCCCAGAAGTATTGCGGCTATCGGATGCACCCCTTGTGACATTGGTACCATCAGACCTACAACTGCGGCAACAAGCCCTCCCAGATGAAAGCTTCCCTCAGCTCCAAGGTTGATCTGGTTTGCCGAGAACATAATGCTTACGGATACTCCGGTGAATATGAGTGGTATCATCAGCTCGATCACATTTGCGAATAGCCTCTTGCTGGATAAAGGCCCTGTTATCATCCTCATTATTGCCTCTACTGGCTGATCGCTTACAAGAAAAATTACCAGGAATGACAGAATAAGTGCTATAGCTATGGATAGTGCCGTTCTGAATGTGTTGAATTGTGAGCTCTTAAGCATACACTATCCCCTCCAGTCCCTCGTCCTTATCTATCCCCAGCATGTACCTCCCAAGCTCTTCTTCAGTCAGAGCAGATACATCTTTGAAAACTCCCGAGAATTCTCCCTTATACATTACCGCAAGCCTGTCTGACAACTCCATTACCTCATTAAGATCTGCTGATATCAATATTACAGCGCAGCCTTTATCACGAAGCTCAAGAAGCTTCTTTCTTATGAACTCAGCAGCCCCTACGTCGATACCTCTCGTGGGCTGATTTGCGATTATTACCTTTGGATCGTCTGAAAACTCCCTGGCTACCACCACCTTCTGGATGTTGCCACCAGAAAGCATCCCCACCTTGGTCTTGAATGAACCGGCCTTTATTAGAAACTGGCTGATAAGATCCTTAGCTGCCTGTTCCATAGGCTTTTTCTTAAGAAATATCCTTCCTGAATACTTTTCCTTGTCGTACTGGTTTGCAAACAGGTTGCTCAATAGATCCATATTCTCAGCTATTCCATAGGTCATGCGATCCTCGGGTATATAGGACATCCCCTTCCTTCGGAGATCCTTTATGCTTAAGCCCTTTGCAGTTTCTCCAAAGATGCGGTATTCCCCTTTGTAGTTCTCTATAAGACCGGCCAGGACCTGTGCAAGCTCGCTCTGCCCATTTCCCTCCACGCCGGCAATACCAAAAATCTCACCTTCCTTGACATCGAAGTCAAGTCCGTTCACCTTCTTTGTGCCTGCAGTGTTCCATACCTCAAGTTTTCTTATGCTAACAGCCGTTTCCCTTAGGTTCAATGCCGCCTTGTCAAACTTTGTTACGACATCCCTGCCTACCATCAGCCTGGATATCTCCTTTGTGGTGAGGTCAGTGGTCTCATAGGTCCCCATGTTCTTACCGTTTCTCATTATAGTCAGGCGGTCGCATATCTGTTTGATCTCATCAAGCTTGTGGGAAATGAATATTATTGTATGTCCCTTCTCCTTAAGTCTTCTCAACTGGATGAAAAGCTCCTCTGTTTCCTGTGGAGTGAGTACTGCCGTTGGCTCATCCAGTATTAGTATTTCTGCTCCTCTGAAGAGAGCCTTTAAAATCTCCACCTTTTGCTTTATTCCGACAGGAAGGTTCTCAACCTTCTCCCCGACATCCAGTTTGAAATTATATTCATCGGAAATCCTTCTTGAAAGCTCCTCTGCCTTGTCCATATCTGTGAAAATGCCCTTCCTAGGCTCAACTCCCAGTATTATATTTTCTGCTATGGTAAAGCTTGGCACCAGCATAAAGTGTTGGTGTACCATGCCGATCCCAAGTTTTATCGCCTCGAGAGGATTCCTTATTGCTACGGACTTCCCATTGAGGATGATCTCCCCTGATTCAGGCGTTTCTATCCCAAAGAGGATCTTCATAAGGGTGCTCTTTCCTGCTCCATTCTCACCAAGAAGAGCATGTATCTCTCCCTTTTTCAGAGACAAACTTATATTGTCGTTGGCCACCACTCCATTAGAGTATATCTTAACGATATTTTTCATCTCAAGTATTGTATCTGCCATTTTGTCACCGCCTTCTTCCTTTCAAAAGCAGCCTGTTACTATTGTATTTGGCTGTAAATTTAAAGGAAGGAGGAACAGCTTAGCCATTCCTCCCACCAGAGGTATTATTTTACTGAGTCCTTTATTGCCTGGATCTCTTCATTTGTCTTGCCGAATGCGGTGTCAACGATGATCTCGCCGCTTAGAATTTTCTCTGACAGCTCAGTTACCTCATCCCTTATCTCCTGGGGTACAAGCTTCTGATAATATTCATTGTCTGCGATACCTACTCCATTCTCAGCTATACCTAAAGTTTCAGCCTGGCCGTATGGGACTTTGCCTTCATACTCAAGATCGATTGCTCTTAAGATCGACTGATCAACATTCTTAAGCATAGATGTTGGTATGAAATTAGCTGCAGGCTCTCCCAGGATAAGCGCCTGGTCTGAGTCAACCCCTATTGCAAATTTCCCCACCTCCTGAGCCGCGTCTATTTGCCCAAGCCCGGCTAATCCAGCAACGTTAAATCCTACATCCACCCCGTTTTGCTGATATTGTGAAAGCGCAAGATCCTTGCCCTTTGGTGTGTCGTAGAAGTTGCCTACGAAGGATACTACCACCTTGATATTTTCCTCGACGTACTTCGCCCCCTGGATATATCCGAGAAGGAAGTCGTTGATAACAGGGTTTTCAGCTCCGCCAAGGAATCCTATGGTCTTGGTCTCGCTTAGTCTTGCAGCAATGGCTCCGGCAAGGAAAGAACCCTCGTTTTGCTTATATAATATTGAATAAATGTTTCCAAAGTCACCAGCTGTATAATCCACATCCTGGTCAAAAATAAAGAATTTTTGGTCCGGATACTGAGGTGCTACCTCCGCCAAAGGCTCAGCCATCTGCCAGGTTCCGACGATTATGATGTCCCAGGTTCCGTCATCTGCATAGTCATACAATGTGGGAAGCCATTTTGTCTCGTCTGTGGTCATCTCGACCGTTGCGTACTCAAATCTGTCTCCATACTTCTCCTTCGCCATTTGCAGACCTCTGTCCGCTGAATCGAAGAAGGACTTGTCGCCCAATGTCCCGTTAAGAAGCAAAGCAACTCTCAAAGGCTCATCTCCTGCACCTGCCGGTTGTTCAGGTGCGGTCGTTCCACAGGCCGCAAGACCTATGGCCATGGTAATGATCAACAGTAGTGCCAAAGCTTTTTTCATAGTTTCCCTCCTATTTCTTATCTGACTGCATTTTTTACCGTTGCATCCACAAGCTCATCCAAGGTCAAATGCCTCGGATATCGCATATAGGTTTTTATATCAAGGAAGGCCTCGTGCATATACCTCTCAGGTATCCCTGAGGTTCCCTCCCGGATGCCGATTACAGGCATTATCTGTGCTGCGTTGCAGTCCACGTCAACTCCCGCCTGAGATATGATCTTAAGGGTCTTGGTAAAATCACCCTCCCCAAAGTACAAAGCTATTACCTCCGCACATGCATTGGGATAGGAGTGTATCCAATTGTATCGGATATACTTCTCCTCGCATGCCTCCATGGCAGCTTCCCAATTTTCACTGTTTCTGCAGGAATGGAGTGCAAAATCAAGTACTGACCGATACTCACTGTCCTTTGGGATCAGTTCAATGGCAGATAGAAGCACCTTCCTTGTGTCCTTCTCAACAAAGGCCAATGATAACATAACTGCATTGAAAACCTCGCCAAGTATGCCGTTGTTGGCATGGGACACCTCTCCGTCTGTCCATGCTAACCTGGCGGCAAGCCCCGGATCTCCGGGAGCAACCATACCGCATATAGCCCCTCGCATCTGAGCACCTATCCATTCGTTGAACGGATTGTTCCACCTTCCACTCTCAGGCGGGAATACACCCTGCTTGATGTTTCTTAGTGCAAACTCTTCAGCAGACCAGCCGGCTGGAACCAGTCCAGCCCATTTAAGAGCTATCTCCTTTGAAGTAATATCAGCACCTTTTTCATTGAAGGCTTCAAGAAACGCCAGCTGGAACGTCAAATCGTCATTATAGGTGTTAGGTTCTCTAAGGTAATAGTCGAAATCACCGAAAGCTTCCCTCAGGCTTTCTCTTGTATAGCCCTCAAGCTGAGTTCCCATTGCTGCTCCGATCAATTGGGACAGCCATGCTGCCTTTATCCTGTCTCTGAAGTCGTCGTTTAAATCTTGTAGCTTTATTGGGTCAGGGAAGTTGACATTTTTTTCATATTCCTCAAAGTTATGGTAGTACTTATAACTCCAATAGGGTGAATCAGGATTCTTCTTAGCCTCGAGAAGGCGCTTTCTCATTAGAGCGGATATCTGATGAAGTCTTATGAAGTCCTTGTCATCATAAGCCCTCAGACCCTCCATGAGAAGTTCCTCAGAATCCTCAACGATATAGCCTCTGTTCTCTAACGCCTGAACTGCAGCAACCATTATGGTCTCAGGTGCTCCCGAGCCTGGAACATTGCTCTTCCAGTCCAGACCTGCAAGCTGATCATAAAAGCCTGATACACTTTTCATGACCTCCCAGGTTTGCTCCTCCTCGCCCAGTATGACGGGCTTGGCATTTCTATACAGCCGGGAAGCCATTTCCCAGGCCTTCATCAGGCCAGCTCCAGTGCAATCTCCATCATCCTGGTGAAGCTCTTCTCCCTCTCCTCAGGAGTAGTCTCCTCCTTGTTCACGATAGAGTCGCTTACAGTCAGTATTGTAAGGGCATTTACCCCTGCATGTGCAGCATTGCAGTATAGGGCAAATGATTCCATCTCAACCGCCAGAATGTTCATACTCTGCCATTTTGCGATCGAATCCGTATCTGCTGAATAGAAGGTATCGCTGGTAAGGATGTTCCCCACATGTACCGGGATCCCCTTTTCCTCGGCTACTTTTACTGCCTTGTACATCAGATCCCAGGATGCTGTAGCTGAGTACGTCCCAGGCAAGCCATACTGATGTGCATAGCTGGAGTTTGTACTTGCCCCCATTCCAATTATTACGTCATAAAGCTTCAGATTTCCCTGCAATGCACCACAGGAGCCTACCCTTATAAGGTTCTTAACTCCATAGAAATGGATCAGCTCATAGGAATATATCCCGATCGAAGGAACTCCCATGCCTGTTCCCATTACCGAGATTTTCTTCCCTTTATAGGTCCCTGTGTAGCCGAACATATTTCTTACTGTGTTGAACTGAACCGGATCCTCAAAGAAATTCTCCGCAATAAATTTCGCTCTCAATGGGTCTCCCGGCAATAATATGGTTTCCGCTATATCTCCCCTGACTGCACTGTTGTGTGGTGTTGTCATCTTATCACTCCTCGTATTTTTTAGTAACTAAGGCTGGTCTCTCCCTCCTTGGATTCGCCCAGTTCAATCATCCTGTTCTTAAGGTAGCTGATATCTTTGGATACGTCGTGCTTAAGTCTTCCTTCTCTCTTGACGAATACTCCCTTGGATATTACAGTGTCAATATTTTCTGATGTTGCACTGAAAATTATTGCGGCTAAAGGATCGGATGCAACTGCGGTCGATGGCTTGTCCAGATCCCATATGATGAGGTCTGCGCTGAATCCTTCCCTTATCTCGCCAGTATCAAATTCAAGTGCCCGATGCCCTTCCATCAGATATCCCCATACCTCTCTTAAAGGGAAAGAGGTGCTGTCCTTCATCAGGTATTTGCCCATCAGAGCAAGAAGTCTTGCCTGCTCCAAAGGATCCAGGGTATTGCTGCTGGCGGCTCCGTCGGTCCCTATCGCTATTTTGATCCTGTCCTTGAGGAAAGGAACATTTCCGAAGCCCATGTTCAGCTTGTAATAGGTTTTTGGACTTATTGCAAAGGTTGTGTTTTCATTGAGGAACAACAAGTCTCCCTCCTCAACGTAGAGACCATGTGCTACTATAGTCCTTCCCATAAGGACTCCTGACTTGCTGAGGAATTCAAAGGGCGTTTTTCCGGTTTCGATCTTTGACCTTATCACCTGATCCTTGGTCTCAGCAGCATGTATATGGACCTTTAATCCGCTTTTTACCTGGATTTCAGCAAGGGATCTAAGATCCTCCATGGAACAGGTATAGGGTGAATGGGGGCCAAGACTTACAACCACCCTGTCAAAGTCCCTGTATGTCTCCGAAAGCTCTATGGTCTTTATTAAGCCCTCATGAAATCTGCCGTCAAGAGAAAAGAGAGTTGGAGCTATGTCAAGGCCCATGTCCATCTCCAGAGCAGCCTTTACTATTTCTTCCGCAAACATATAATGGTCAGCAAAGACTGTCACTCCATTGTTCTGCATCTCGGCAATAGCTACCCTCGATCCGTGGTACGCATCCTCCGGGGTAAGCCGGTTCTCATAAGGCCAGATCAATTCATTGAACCACCTGTCTATTGTTACATCCTCAGCAAAGCCCTTGAAAATATTCATCGGTGAATGAGTATGCAGGTTCGCAAAGGAAGGCGAAACGTACTTCCCGGCACAATCCACCTCGATATCGGCTGACCATATGTCCGGATCGATTGCTTTTATCCTTCCATTTTCAACAACGATAGCCTTAGCCTCAGATACCTGACCATCACTGTGTATGATCGAGGGATTCTTCAGTACAATTCTATTCATCGGCAACTCATCCTTTCAATCAACTCCGGCTGAAGCACCACTGACTGCTCAGTCGTGCCTCCTTCGATCATTCCAAGGAGCACCATCACAGCACTTCCACCAAGCTTATATATGGGCTGTCTTATAGTCGTAAGCGGCGGATCGATATATTTCGAAAGTGCTATGTCGTCAAAGCCTATCACTGAAACATCCGCAGGAACATTTTTCCCAAGCTCTCTTAAAGCCTTGATTGCTCCAATTGCAATGAGATCATTCCCACAGAAGACTCCATCAAACTCCAGCTTCTTTGATAACTCCATGATTCCTTGATACCCTGTTTCCACATTAAAATAACCTGTATGTAGTCCTGACTTATCAAGCGGTATACCTCTCTCTGCAAGGATCGATGTAAATCCCTGATACCTTTCTGCGGCTGGCTTATTATCAAGCTCTGCAGTAATATGGACTATACTGCTGCAGCCGCTCTTTATAAGCCTTTCTGCTGCTAGCCTGCCTCCAGTAACGTTATCCACAGTAACTCTTCCGACTTTTTTTATGATTTTCACATCCCTGTCCACAAGTACTACTGGTGTAGTTACTGAGTCCAGCTTATCTCCAAGATTGCTGTGGGAAGCTGTTATAATAAGGCCGTCCACCTTCTTCTCCTGAAGTATCTTGATATACGTTCTTTCCTTAATCTCCTTGTTATCACTATTGCAAAGTATCAGAGAATACCCATGGTTGGCAGCGGCATCCTCGATTCCCTTAGCTACCTCCGAGAAAAACAGATTAGTAACATCGGGAATGATAAGGCCGAGAGTTTTGGTGTTTCTTATCCTGAGGCTCTTTGCAATCCCATTGGGGATATAACCCTTTTTTTCTGCTATATTCAGTATTCGGGTCCTTGTCTCGCTGCTGATATTCTGATCCTTCCCATTTAGCACCTTGGATACCGTAGCACTGGATACTCCTGCAATCTCTGCGATTTCTCGTATGGTGGTCATATCATAAGCCCCCATTGTTAATTTTGTTAAATATATTACCCCGATTATTCCAAGGGTAAACGATTACCTAAACATTATCATACTCCATTGATCCAATTAAGTGAACCCCCTCCTTTTTTTGTGAAAAATTTGATTTAAATAACGTTTGAAAGGCATTTTATGGGTATATGATTATTAAGAAAAGGCTAATGCTGTAAATGTATTTTAAGTACAGGAGGTGCGAAATATGAAAATCCTGGTTCCAGTTGACGGATCAGATTATTCAATGAAGGCTCTACAAAAAGCAAAAGAGCTTGGTGAATTTTACAAGGCAGAGCTTACACTTCTAACAGTAATTGACAGCGGTCGCTTTGTAAGCGTAGATTTCAAGCAGGACATGATCAACGCAAGCATTGAAGCGGGGCAGGAGCTACTGCACAAGTCTGCGCTGACTCTTGAGGGTTACCCCCACGGAGTTAAAACCACATACAGGATGGGCGACATAGCAAATGAGATCATTGCAATGGCAGAGGACAACAAGTTTGACCTTGTAGTTATGGGGAGCAGAGGTCTGGGAGTGTTCACAAGAGCACTTTTGGGAGGCGTGTCCCACAAGGTCGTAACACATGTGAATACATCGGTTTTCGTAGTTAAATAGGTTCAAAACAACAGCCGCAAGCCCCTGAGTAATCGGGGGTTTGCAGCTTTATTTATACGTTTATTTTTTTGTCTGCTCAATAATCGGAGGCTAAGTCGTTTTATCGGACCGCTCTCGGCCGCTTGGCAAGGAAATGTCCTCAAAACGATTAGCCTCCGATTTTTATAACTTGTTCTCCTCCATAAACCGAGCGTTGGTTCCTTTTATTTCGAAGAATTCTCTGGCTGCCCTTTTACCGATGCCCTCAGGGTACTGAGCTATCTCCTCCATGATTTCCTTCTGATCGACATTTACCAGCTCTCCATCTCTGTAGATCACCCTGCCATCGACAACTGATAAAACGACCTCATCTCCCCTGGCACTGTAAACAAGGTTAGGCACGATATTTCTCATCGGGTAGGTGTAAACAGGATACATAGAAGGCTTGCCAAGGTCTATTGCAATAAAGTCTGCTCTCTTGCCAACCTCAAGAGATCCTATCTCCTCACCAAGGCCCACAGCTCTCGCTCCTTCAATAGTTGCCATCCTAAGTGCCTTCCAGGCAGGCATTACCTCAGGGTTTGTGTATTTGATCTTATTGAATAAGGCAACCAGCTTCATCTCATTTATTATATTATGACAGTTGTTCCCCGGTGCCTGATCCGATCCAAGTGCAACATTGCCTCCTGCCGCCTGGAATGCCATTGATGGTGGAACTACACCGTCTATTATTCCTATCGATCCCGGACAAAGGATCATGGAGGCTCCACTCCTGGCAACAACCTCAGCCTCGTCGTCCCTGGCATCCGTCAGATGTACTGCAATCAGAGTCTCATCCAGGTAGCCTATCTCCTGAAGCCACTCTATTGGCCTCTTGCCATATCTTTTTACTATTTGATACGTCTCTCTGTCGCCCTGCTGAGTGTGCAGATGTATCTTGGTGTTTCTCTCCTTAGCCAGCTTCTGGATCTTAAGAAGCAGCTCCTTGCTTACGAAGTCAGGTCCTTGAGGTCCGAATAAGATTTTGAATCTTCCATCTCTCTTATTATGCCATTTGTCGAAAAGCTCAAGGTTTTCCTCCAGACTCTTTCTACCCATATCCTCATCATATTCATAGAGCTCCCCTGGTTTGTACACTCTTCTTAAGGCTTCGCGCACAGTAAAGGTTATATTACCCCTTGCACCGACCCGATCTAAGAAGGAGCATACGTCGTCCATGTTTCTTTCATAGTCGCCAATGGTTGTAGTACCTGCCCTTATGGCTTCAATTATGGCAAGCTTGCTTCCAAGATTTCTTTCATATATCGTGGCAACATTGTCAAATGGCTGAAGCCCGAACATCATCCAATTGTTGGTGTCCTGGGCAAGACCCCTCATTATTGCATAGCCTGTGTGCATATGGGCATCAATAAAGCCCGGGAATATGGCATGATGATCCATTTCAAGCGTCTCTTCAGCAGAGTATTGGGAGAATATATCCTCCTCACTCTCGATTGCCACTATCCTGCCTGAGTCAACTACCATTGCAACCCCTTCCGCATAGCCGACACCGTCGCCTGCCATTGTGTAAAAATGGGGTGCTTTCACAATCATATCTACTTTTTTCACACTACCCCTCCTTGTTTTTATTCTCCCCTAAACTCCTTCCACAGATCCTCCAATGCTCCGGGAGTGCCGTAAACGGCCTTTACAAATCTTGCTATTATCTCTCCTCCATCAAGAATCGCCTTATGGGTCCTGTCTTCGGTCATAGCCCTTGCAAATTCTACAGTATGCCCGTTAAACTCCTCCCCTATGCTGATATATGGATGGAATGAGGGACAAATACTGCTTACGTTGCCTATATCTGAGGACCCTCCTGTTAGATCGCCTAAATCAACTACAGGAAGCTTCATATCCCTATAAATATCTTCAAGGATCTTCTCTCCTGATTTTATCCTTCTCATACCGTCAAACTTCTCACCAAGCTGCTCAACAGAGTAGCTCGTCCTGGTGGCGATAGATGCTGCCTTGGCACAGTCCATTACCCACTGACTCAGCTCGTCCACATATTTTCTGTCCTTTGCCCTGACGAGCATCTCAACGACTGCCAGATGAGGCACCGTGTTTGATGCATCTCCGCCATTTTTGATGTAACCATGGATCCTCACGTCTTCCCTTACATGCTGTCTCATCATATCTGTCGCATCCATAAATAGTCTGGCGGCATTCAGAGCATTTCTTCCCTCCCAGGGAATGCTGGCGGCATGGGCAGGTTTGCCGTGAAAGCTGAATTCATAGGCATCGAGTGCCAAAAACCCTGAATAAAGTGCGTTCTTATTGCTCATGTGAATCATTATGGCAAAATCGTAACCGTCAAAAAAGCCATTATTGGCCATGGTCACCTTTCCGCCTCTCATTTCTTCGTCTGGAGTTCCGATTATATGGATTTCTGCAGGAATCTGATCTTTTATCTTATTCAAAACCAAAGCAGCCAATATACTTATAGATCCGCTGGCGCAATGCCCGCAGCCATGTCCTATCCCCCGCAAAGCATCGTATTCCGCAAGAATAGCTGCTTTCCTTACTTTTCCTTCGTTGATGACTCCCCTAAAAGCGGTCTCCATACCGGCAAATGGGTATTCCACCTTTATGCCATGCTTTGAAAGCAGTCTTACCATGGCACCTGAGGACTTATATTCCCCTCCCCCGATCTCAGGATTCCTTGCCATAAAATCATTTAATGACAATACCTCATCCTTAAAACTCTCAATTAACTCCCTCATGCTCCACCTCCATCCCAGTGGTTGTTTCCAAATATGGATTATTGCCTTTCTCTTACGATTTCGATATCGTAGCCATTTGGATCTGTTATAAAGTAATATCCCGGAGGGTCTCCAGGTAGTCCCATAAGCTCAGTAACCTCCAGTCCCATTTCAGTGTGCTTTCTGTGGGATTCCTCAAGGTTTTCAACTGAAAAAGCCATATGGCTGAAGCCGTCTCCAATAACATATGAAACCTCCCTACCATAGTTCCAGGTAAGTTCGATCTCAACATCTCTTTTTTCATCTGCAAGAAATACCAGGGTAAAGTCCTCGGGATATTCCTTTCTCCCTGTCTCTATCAATCCCAGTGCCGACTTATAGAAATCAACTGAGGCATCCAGGTCGTTGACCCTTATACATGTGTGCCTGATCTTATAGTTCATATAGCCCTCCTGTTTTGTTGTTTAGTATAATAATAGCAAATCACTGCAGACTGGTACAGTACTTTAGGAGTATATTTATTCCGAAAATAATAGTTTTAAAAACAAACAGGGTATATTAGTAGTAAGTAGAACCGCAAAAACAGGGGGTGTATTTATGAAAAAAATACTTGTTCCAATCGATGGCTCTGAGTGGTCCACTAGGGCATTGCTTAAAGCCAGGGAGATTGCAGAAGCATTTCTTGCAGATGTAACGATCCTAACAGTCATTGACAGCATAAGGTATCTGGATATGGATTACAAATTCGACGTTGTCAGAGACGGCATCGACTTAAGTAAGCAGCTCCTTGAGCAGTCAAAGAAAATGTTCGAGGGCTATGCAGGAAATGTGGATACAGCTCATATTATAGGAGACGTTGCTGAGGAGATCATAAGGTATGCAGAAAACGGCAGCTATGACCTGATCGTAATGGGAAGCAGAGGTTTAGGGGTATTTTCAAGGACGATCCTGGGCAGTGTCTCCCATAAGGTTATCCAGCACGCGAAAACGACAGTGATGATAGTTAAATAGCTTAGAAAAGCCCTGTTCAAAGCAGGGTCGCTTTTTTGTTTTGCGCTAATGCTTTAGTGTGACGGAATTTTCAGATAATGGTTGAAAGCTTGACAAAAATAGTGTAATCTATACTCATAACAATAATAGTTGTTATCACCTGAAATACGTTTTCAGGAACTAAATTTATTATAGGGGGGTACATATGAAAGAAAAGAAGCAAGCAACAATAGGTTTAGCACTGATACCAATTTTAGTACTTATCGTTTCCCTATTTGTTGGTATAGTCTATCTGGGTACGGATGCTCATATGCCAATTCTGATTGCTATTATAGTAGCAGCTAGTGTTGGGATTTTCGCGCTTGGTTTTGAATGGTCTGAAATTGAAAAGGGTGCCATCGAAACTATCCAGATGTCCATGCAGGCTATACTTATCCTGATGGTAATTGGTACTGTAGTAGGAACCTGGATCTTGGCAGGTACAGTACCAGCAATGATCTATTACGGATTGAAGATTTTATCTCCAGGAATATTCCTTGTGGCTACATTGATCATCTGCTCCATCGTTTCATTGGCAACAGGAAGCTCATGGACTACCGCTGGAACAGTAGGTATTGCACTGATGGGAGTAGGGCAAGGTCTTGGGATGCCTCCAGCAATCGTTGCCGGAGCAATCGTTTCCGGAGCATACTTCGGCGACAAGATATCCCCATTGTCAGATACAACTAACCTTGCACCCGCAATGGCTGGCTCAACACTGTTCGAACACATCAAATACATGCTCTATACTACAGTGCCAAGCTACTTGATAGCAATGGTATTATACGCAATTATTGGCTCCAGATACGCAGGAAACCAGCTTGATACCTCAAATATCCAGATAATTATGGATGGTATAGCTGCTAACTTCAATATTTCACCTTTGCTATTCATTCCACCGCTTGTAGTTATTGTTATGGTAATTATGAAGATGCCTGCGCTTCCAGGTCTTCTGTTCGGTACAATCCTTGGAGGATTGTTTGCAGCAATATTCCAGGGATCGAGCTTTGGTGATATCCTTAACACGGCTCACTACGGCTTTGAGATAGAGAGTGGAGTTGCTATGGTAGACGAGCTTCTGAACAGAGGTGGCCTCGACAGCATGATGTGGACCGTTTCCTTGATATTACTTGCGATGGTATTTGGCGGTATCATGGAGAGAACAGGAATGCTGCATGCAATAGCAGCTGTTATCCTGAAAATGGCTAAAAGCACTGGATCACTTGTTCTTGCAACTGTACTTACAAGTATAGCAATAAACATACTCGCGGCTGACCAATACCTGGCCATAGTTATCCCTGGAAGAATGTACAAGGCAACCTATGACGAAAGAGGACTCGAACCAAGACTTCTCTCCAGAACACTTGAGGACGCAGGTACACTTACTTCATCGTTGATCCCATGGAATACCTGTGGAGCTTACATGCAAAGCGTTCTTCTGGTATCGCCACTGGCCTATGCACCATATGCTTTCCTGAACATTATTAACCCAATTGTAGCGGTATTCTACGGTTACACAGGAATCACCATCAAGAAACCTTCAACAGCGAAGTAAATTCAGGCATTCAAAAACAGCACTCACGAAGTGCTGTTTTTTTGTTCAAATGATAGTTATTGTATAGACAAAAGTTGAAAGGGGAAATTAGCTGGCGACCAATGGTCGCCCCTACAACTATTCACTATTACTTATTCACTGATTACTTCATTTCCGGCACAATATTTTTACTTGTTCCGGTTTCGAGGACCTCTACCATTGATCTGGCAGCAGTCCACGCAAGATTTGCCATCGTCTGATGAGTCCCTGCTGCTATATGAGGTGTGGTCACCACATTCTTCATTGAAAGCAGTGGACTGTCCTTTGGCAGTGGTTCCTTCTCGAACACATCAAGACCTGCACCTGCAAGCTTCCCTGATTGAAGTGCTTTAATAAGAGCCTCCTCGTCAATGACCGGACCCCTGGAGGCATTGATAACAAACGAGCCTTCCTTCATCAAGTCAAGCTCTCTTTCCCCTATCAAATGGGCAGTCTCAGCAGTTAGAGGTGTAAGTGTCACAAGAAAATCAGCCTCCGCCAGAAGCTCATCCATGGGCTTGTAAGTTATTCCAAGCTCCTTCTCAACAGCTTCCTTCCTGCTTCTGTTATAGTAGATGACATCCATTTCAAAACCGAATTTTGCTCTTCTTGCAACAGCTTCACCGATCCTTCCCATACCTATGATCCCTAAGGTGCTGTGATGAACATCTCTTCCAAACAGCTCAGACATATCACCCTTTACCCATTTTCCCTCTTTGGTGAAAGTATCAAGCTCCGGAAGTCTTCTTGCGGCGGATATCATAAGACCCATTACAAAGTCAGCAACTGTCTCATCGAGGACTCCGGGAGAATGGGTGCATAAGACACTTCTCTTTTTCATTGCCTCCACATCACAATTGTTGTAGCCGACTGTTATATTGCTTGCCACCTTCAGTTTGGGAGCATGATCAAGGAGCTGGTCGTCGATCCTTAATCCAAGAATGACCATCCCCTCTGCGTCCCTGATCTTATCCTTTATGGTCTCCAGATTCACAGGCTTTGAAAAATCGAGTACCTTTAAATCACAGTGTTCTCTTACAAATTCGACTACGTCTTCCGGTACCGGATATGCTATTACAGCTTTAGGTTTACTCATATTCTGCACCTCCTACGAAAGTTCTGGCACTCTCATGCCAGAATTCTTACCATATAATTCATCTACTAAAGCCTTTGCAGCTGCCCAGGCCATTTCATCCCTGGTCTTTGTTGTTGCGGAGCCTATGTGAGGAACGGTTACAGCATTTTGAAGCCTTAATAGAGGATTATCAGCATCTATCGGCTCCTTTTCATACACATCCAGGCCAGCTCCAGCTATCCAGCCCTCCTCAAGAGCTTTGATCAGGGCCTTTTCATCCACCACCTGACCTCTTGATGCATTTATGAGAAATGCCGATGCTTTCATCAGTTTAAGTTCCTTTTCCCCCACCAGATGTGTCGTCTCAGGAGTCAATGGAGTCATAAGGAGGACAAAGTCTGATATTTTTAATATTTCTTCCATGGGTCTGTATACTATCCCGAGCTCCTCTTCAACCTCAAGCTTTCTGCCTCTGTTATAATAGCTGACATCCATGCCGAAGCCAAGCTTTGCCCTTCTGGCCACCTTCTCCCCGATCCTTCCCATTCCGATTATCCCCAGAGAACTGCCATGTATATCCTTTCCAAACAGATCAGAATTGTCAGCCTTTACCCAGGATCCTGACTTTGTGAATCGATTTAGCTCCGGTATCCTCCTTGCTGAGTTTAAAATCAACCCAAGTATCAGATCGGAAACAGTGTTATCAAGAACTCCCGGAGTGTTGGTTCCTATGATCCCCCTTCTTTTCATTGCATCAAGATCATAGTTGTTGTAGCCGACTGATATATTGCTTACCACCTTAAGTCTTGGTGCACTATCAAGGATCCTGTCATCGATCTTCATACCAACCTGGATTACTCCATCCACGTCCCTGATGTTCTCAAGAATACCCTCCAGAGTCTTTGGATATCTGAAATCCCATTTGACACATTCACAGGATCCCTTCAAAAACTCCTCTACATCTTCAGGAACAGGGTTTGCAATGAAAATCTTCGGTTTTTCCATAACATCTACCTCCTAAGCAAATAGCATCAATAACAGCAGCGTGGTCCCATAGATCAACAGTAGCTGCAGAATCGCATACAGCCTGTATTCCTTATAAAGCTCAAGGGTTCCCACCTTCATTTCTCCTAGAGTCAAAACCTGGCATAGGTGCAGCGGTGAGTAAAAGTAGCCCGCAAAGGATGCGGTCAATAAAAAGTAGACATATATATGGATCGAATTCATGCTCATTTCCATCATGCTCAGAAGCGGAAGAGTTATCGCAAGAGCTGATGTAGGATATCCAGTTATATATCCGAAAAAGATGGATACAATTGTGAACACGATCATTACACCTATGCCACTACCCATTCCTGAAAGTGCTCCTTCAACCAATGAAAGCATGTCTCCAAGCTGAAGGATTACATCCTTTAGTATCAATATGGACAAAACCATAAGCACGGTGTGTAGATTGAATGACTTTATAACTGTTCTCATAAAATCTTTCTTATTTCCTAAAAAGTAAACTGCAATAATGCTTCCAAGCATGGAAATAAAAAATGGCAGTCCGGTTATGACGTTGATAACTACTGATATATAGATAGGAATAGTCAAAATTAGAAGCTTTAGAATACTCCTGCCCCGGTCAGTACTTTTGACCTCCTTGCCATTCCCCGATCCTCTAAGATAAAGGTAGTACGCAATAGCCATAATACCTGCTAAAAAAGGTATACTGAAAGCTATGACCTTGTATATGTTTATCTCCGGGATAGAAGCCTTTACAAACAAAAGGACAGTCGAGAATGGCAGAAGAAACATGGATATATGTCTGAAAATCAGATTTATGGCAGCTCTTTTTGGGGGCTCGATATTCATTTCCTCACCAAGGCTGTTAATAAACGGGGCAGATAGAACTGCTCCACCCGGCACCACCAGAACACCTATCATTGAGGGTATGAGCATCATTACAATCTTCTTGTTGGATATTACCTTGAGCATAGTATTTACTATTCCATCCAGAATCCCGTAGTGCTTCATCAGGCTGCCAAGCATGCCGACCATTGCTACTGTAATTATAGTATCCAGGGAATTTGGATTAGTAAATATTTTAATAACTGTCTTGGCCAATCCATCAATACCTATCCCAGAGAGTAAGGATATTATTATGGTCACTACAAATATGGTATTGCTCAATTTCATTTTTTTCTTGATCAAAATTGGTATGAGTGCAAATGATGCCAGTGTAATAAGTAGCTGATTCATTTATTCTGCTCCTTTTGTATGTATTTCGTATACCTAATGATACCATAAAACCAAAAATTTATACATTGAAAATGTTCAATAAGTGGGAAATTAGAAAGCAATTGACAATGGACAATCAATAAATAAGCTAAGAACTAAGAGTGAAGAACTAAGAAAAGATCCTTCACTTCGTTCAGGATGACAGAAATGTTGTCATTCTGAGCTTCAGCGAAGAATCTTGAGTCTTAACTGGCGACCAATGATTATCCCTATTATTCATTATTCATTGTGAATTGTGAATTGTGAATCGTGAATTGTGAATCGTGAATTGTGAATCGTGAATCGTGAATTGTGAATTGTGAATCGTGAATTGTCAATTGTTCACTATTCACTGCCTTAATAGACCGCTGTCCCATACCCTTTGTACTTCTCATTCTTACCGGTTGCCACATCAAAGAACATATCGCGGAGCTTCTTGCAGACTTCTCCTTCTTTGCCTGTACCGACCTTCCTTCTGTCCACCTCGACTACAGCTGTTACCTCCATTGCAGTGCCGCTGAAGAATACCTCCTGAGCATTGTATAGCTCAGTCCTTGAAACACTTCTCTCCACTACCTCCATTCCCAGCTCCTCACGAGCAAGGGTCATTACTGTATCTCTTGTTATTCCCTCGAGGATATCATCTGAAAGTGGTGGTGTTACAAGTTTGCCTTTCTTGACAAGGAAAATATTTTCACCAGGGCCCTCGCATACTTTGCCGTCCTGAGTCAGGAATATTGCCTCATCGAATCCATTTTGCAGTACCTCGAGAGATGCAAGTGCTGAGTTAAGATAACCACCAGTCGCCTTTGTTCTTGGAGGGATCATATTGTCTGTGATCCTTCTCCAGCTTGAGACTGCAACTTTCAGTTCCGTTTTTCCTGAATAGCTTCCCAATGGCTGGCAGTAGATAACAAGTCTATTGTCTTCATCTTTAAGGGTCGGTGTAAGGCTGTTTGAACCCTTGTAAACCACTGGTCTTATGTATGTCGTAGTTTTAAAATTATTCTTCCTTAAAAGCTCAACCGTGAAATCGCATAGCTCCTGTACTGTGTAAGGAATGTCCATATAAAGTGCCTTGCAGGACTCCAAAAGTCTTTCATAGTGCTCCTTGAGTCTGAATCCGTAAAGCTGTTGTCCCTCTTCGTCCCAATAAGCCCTTATACCTTCAAAACACCCAAGTCCATAGTTGAAGGCTTTACACCTTATGCTTATGCTTACCTCTTCCTCAGGAACGATTTTGCCCTGATAAAATACCCAACTTGTCATATTTACACTCTCCCTTTCTCATATATCATTTCATTTATTGCTCTCCCTGCAGGAACGATAGGATAAACCCATTGATCCATGGGGAATTTGCATTCTATTATAACAGGTCTCCTCTCTTGCTTTGCCCACTTCAAGGCACTTTCAAGCTCCTCGTGATCAACCACTCTTCTTCCCTTGATGCCATAGGCTTCTCCAAGGGCCATGAAGTCGACCTCATCTCCCAAATCAGTTTCTGAAAAATTGTCGTTGCAGAACATTCCCTGCCATTGTCTGACCATTCCAAGTGTGTTGTTGTTGAACAAAAGGATCGTTATCGGAAGTCCATATTTGGATACAGTGCCCAGCTCGTTGCAGTTCATCCTGAAGCTCCCGTCGCCTGTGACGAGTACCACTTCTTTTTGAGGATTTGCAGTCTGGGCACCGATTGCAGCTCCAAGCCCATAGCCCATCGTTCCAAGGCCTCCGGATGAAAGCCAGGTTCTTGGTCTTTTGAAGCTCCAGTGCTGAGCGGTCCACATCTGGTGCTGACCGACATCTGTTACAACTATGGAGTCCTTAAAGTGCTCGTTGGCGTGCTTAAGGGCACTTACTGCACTCCATGCACCGTCAAAGGGAGTTTTTTGATCCTTTAGCTTTATTATATCATTATGCCACATGGAGCGGTCTTTTTTTTCTATACTATCTGAAATAACGGACAAAATTTCCTTCAGATCTCCTACGGCGTAGCCATCCACTGCCTTGTTCTTGCCTATCTCTGCTCCGTCTATATCCAGCTGAATTACCTTTGCCTTTGGACCAAAGGCTTCCGCCTTACCTATCACCCTGTCGCTGAATCTTGCTCCGATCGCGATTATAAGATCTGCATGACACATTGCCAGATTTGTCTCCCTGAATCCATGCATACCCACAAGTCCCAGTGAAAGCCTATGGTCCCTTGGAAATCCTCCAAGACCCATCAGGCTGTTTGCGACGGGAATATCGCCTTTTTCTGATAGCCTTAAGAGCTCTTCCGCCGCTCCAGAGGATATTACTCCACCGCCGCTGTAAATAACCGGTTTTTCAGATGCATCGATC
The DNA here is from genome assembly GCF_004101785.1 of Gudongella oleilytica. NCBI lineage: Bacteria > Bacillati > Bacillota > Tissierellia > Tissierellales > Tissierellaceae > Gudongella > Gudongella oleilytica. The sequence goes on along the minus strand of NZ_CP035130.1, from coordinate 409,940 downwards.
ATTCTTGCAAGCTCATTGAGGTCTCCTTCATTGTTAGGCCCTCTACAGTCAATATCATCATCCTGAGTGACATACTCTGACTCAGCCATCATAATATCCTTTGGAATATCTACAAGGACCGGTCCCTTCCTGCCGGAATTTGCTATCCTGAAGGCATCGTGGATAGTAGGAGCGATCTCAACTACTCCCTTTACCTGATAGTTGTGCTTGGTTATGGGCATGGTTATTGCGGTTATGTCCACCTCCTGGAAGGAGTCTCTTCCGAGAAGCGACGAAGCTACCTGCCCGGTTATAATAACCATCGGGACTGAGTCGGCATAGGCAGTTGCGATCCCTGTAACAGTATTGGTAGCCCCTGGTCCGGATGTAGCTATGCATACGCCTACTCTCCCGCTGGACCTAGCATAGCCGTCTGCAGCGTGTGAGGCACCCTGCTCGTGGCTGGTAAGTATGTGCCGGATCCTTTCTCTATACTTTGTATATGCATCATAAAGAGGGATCACTGCACCTCCCGGATAGCCGAAGATAGTATCCACACCCTCTCTCAAAAGACTTTCCATCACTATTTCTGAACCCTTCAGTCTCATATCTCCATCTCCGCCTTCTAATATTCTATGGTATACACACCGCCCCTGTTGAAGCAGACTTGACTATTTTTTCATACTTTTTAAGATATCCGAATACCTCATTAGGAACGTAATTCCAATCCTGTTTTCTTATTGCAAGCTCATCATCTGATACCTCAAGGTCCAGTGAGCCCTTCATCATGTCTATATTTATCCTGTCTCCCTCTTTTACCAAGGCTATGGTTCCGCCAAGCGCCGCTTCAGGCGACACGTGACCGATCGATGCTCCCCTTGTGGCTCCGGAGAACCTGCCGTCTGTTATCAGGGCTACATCCTTGTCAAGACCCATTCCTGCAAGTGCTGCAGTTGGTGAGAGCATCTCCCTCATACCAGGACCACCCTTCGGTCCTTCATACCTTATTACCAAAACCTCGCCCTTATTTATCCTTCTGCCAAGTATTGCATCCACTGCTTCCTCTTCGCTGTCGAATACCCTGGCAGGTCCTGAGTGTACGAGCATTTCAGGTGCTACCGCTGACTTCTTGACTACAGCTCCGTCTGGTGCAAGGTTCCCTCTAAGTACCGCTATCCCGCCAGTTTCACTATATGGCTTGTCTATTGGCGCAATAACCGTTTGAGGCAGCTCCTTTACTTCCTTAAGGACATCGTCAAGGCTTCTGCAGGTAACGTTCTTTACATCCAGCTTAAGAAGATTCTTTTTGCTAAGCTCCTTCATTACCCTTGGTATCCCGCCAGCCTCGTAAAGATCTTCAATATGGTCAGGTCCTGCAGGACTCAGTCTGCAGAGATTAGGAGTTGCCATACTTATATCATTTATAATATCAAGGTTGATTGGGACCCCTGCTTCATATGCTATGGCTGACAGGTGCAAAACTGTGTTTGTAGAGCAGCCAAGAGCCATATCAACTACCAGTGCGTTGTGGAATGCGTCCTCAGTCATTATGTCCTTTGGTCTTACATCTTTTTCGACCAGCTCCATGATCTTCATCCCTGAGTATTTGGCAAGTCTCATCCGCTCCCCGTAAACTGCTGGTATGGTACCATTTCCGGGAAGTGCAAGCCCGAGAGCCTCTGTCATGCAGTTCATGGAGTTTGCCGTAAACATCCCAGCACATGAGCCGCAGCCAGGACAAGCGGAATCCTCCATCTCAAGGAGCTCTTCCTCGCTCATGTTTCCTGCTTTTACAGCTCCTACAGCTTCAAACATACTGCTTAGATCTATGTACCTTCCCCGGTGTTTTCCTGCAAGCATCGGGCCTCCGCTGACAATAATCGTTGGGATGTTGAGCCTTGCTGCAACCATAAGCATCGCTGGCACGACCTTGTCACAATTGGGAATCATAACAAGTCCGTCTAGCCCATGTGCCATAGCCATTACCTCCACGCTGTCAGCAATAAGCTCCCTGCTTACCAGAGAATACTTCATCCCCTGGTGATTCATGGCAATCCCGTCGCATACTGCAATAGCCGGGAATTCAAGCGGCGTGCCGCCGCTCATTAGTACGCCTCTTTTAACTGCCTCTGCAACCTCTCTCAGGTGCTTATGACCAGGGACGATCTCATTAAAGGTATTTACAACACCGATAAGAGGCTTTTCAATCTCCTCAATCGTCAGTCCAAGAGCCTTCATCAATGATCTGTGAGGGGCCTTCTCAACCCCAGATTTTACACTATTGCTCCTCATATTGATTTACCGCCCCTTCCTATTTCTTAAGCCAGCTCATCATCTTTCTGAGCTCTCTTCCTACTACCTCCATGGGATGATCTTTTTCGATCCTTCTCATGGCGTTGAAGTAAGGTCTGTTTGCTTTATTCTCAAGGATCCAGTTCTTTGCGAAGGTTCCATTCTGAACCTCTTTAAGTACCTTTCTCATCTCATTTTTGGTGTCTTCAGTTATTATTCTGCTTCCAGTAACATAATCTCCGTATTCAGCTGTATCGCTTATTGAATGTCTCATGTAGCTAAGACCGCCCTGATTAACCAGGTCTATTATAAGCTTCATCTCATGAAGGCACTCAAAATATGCGCTCTCCGGCTCATAGCCCGCTTCAACCAACACCTCAAAGCCTGCCTTCATAAGTGCAGTTACTCCGCCGCAAAGAACTGCCTGCTCTCCGAACAGGTCTGTTTCAGTCTCTTCCTTGAAAGTCGTCTTAAGCACTCCAGCTCTTGCTCCACCGATCCCGGCTGCATATGCAAGCGCTACATCCATTGTGTCACCGCTTGGATCCTGATATGTAGTGACAAGACAAGGAACTCCCTTTCCTTCCTGATACTGGCTTCTTACCGTATGCCCAGGTCCCTTTGGAGCAACCATGAACACATTGACATCCTCAGGAGGAACTATTTGACCGTAATGTATGTTGAAGCCATGAGCGAAAGCAAGATACTTTCCTGGCCTAAGTGCTTTCTTAATACTCTTTTCATAGAGCTCTACCTGCTTTTCATCGTTGACAAGAAGCATTACGATATCTGCCCACTCAGCAGCATCTCCGGAGGTTGTAACCTTTAGTCCGACCTCCTCAGCCTTCTGCCATGATCTGCTCCCCTCATAAAGTCCTACCATGACCTCCACTCCGGATTCAGTAAGATTGAGGGCATGTGCATGTCCCTGGCTTCCATAGCCTATTACCGCTACCTTCTTGCCGCTAAGTACCTGCAGATTACAATCATTTTCATAATAAAGCTTCGCCATTTTACCTCTCCCTTTTTTAATTATATTTTGGTTTAGGTGTCAAAAGTACTTTTCACACCCAAGTACAATCATAAAAATCTTGTCCAACTAACAGCAACGACCATTAATGTAACTGAAAAACGCCTTAGAAGCATTGCAATATTAACATTTTCCGACCTATTTGTGATATAATAAAGGTATCACAGGTAATTCGGAAAGGTGGATATTATGGCTTTTAAACCCAATGCTGTCCAACAAATCAACATGGAAGATGCGCTGCTTAACCTCCCGCCACGTGTTAAGAAATTTGTTGAGAAATCATGGTCCGCCGGTTTTTCAGAGATCATTTTTCCACAGATTAACGAAAAACGGTTCGCGGTCTTGTACAGTGACAATCCGGCTACCCGACCCAACACGCCTGTCAATGCCATCATCGGTGCGTTGATCATTAAAGAACTGTTTAGCCTAACTGACGAAGACCTGCTGGAATCCATCCTGTGCGACGTACGGTTTCAAGTAGCACTACGCACCACCAGTTTCAAGGAACAACCCTTCAGCGACCGCACCTTCAGCCGATTTCGTGAACGATTGTACTATCACGAACTGAACACCGGCGAAGATTTACTAAAAGAAGAAATGGTTGATCTGGCCGAAGCCTTTCGAAAGTACCTAAACATCGAACCCACTTTAAAACGAATGGACAGCCTGATGGTGGCCTCTGGCAGCAAGAAGATGAGCCGCCTTGAAATTTTGTACACCTGTGTTGCCAACTTGGTAAAGCAGCTTCATAAAAACGGTGAAACAACATTGGTGCAACCCCTGCAGACCTACCTGAAAGAAGAACACCGAAACCAGATCATCTACCACCAGCGCCATGAAGACCTGGACCAACGCCTGAATGCTGTTATCCAGGATGCGAAACACCTGATGGACCTGGTGCCGGTAATAAGCCAACAAACAGAAGCTTATCACCACCTGGTCCGAGTGATGGAAGAACAAACCCACACCGATGACACAGGAACGACCATAGCTAAGCCGAAAAAAGATATCTCGACCCAGAGTATGCAAAACCCCTCCGACCCAGACGCCACCTTCCGCTGGAAAAGCGGCCAGAACCATAAAGGCTATGTGGCACATGTCGTTGAAACCACAGGTAAAGAAGGCAGTATGATCACCGCCTACGAATATCAGCCCAACACCCACAGCGACAATGAGTTTTGTCGAAAAACCATCGAAGAGATGGGCCCTCAGAAAGAGAAGACCACCCTGGTAGCTGACGGAGCCTATGCCAGTACCGAGAACACCTTAATGGCAGAAGCCAACAACATAGATCTGGTGACCACCTCCCTCTTGGGAAAAGCCCCAAATGAAGTACAAGCCCATTTCAAACTCGATACCGAGAATCATAAGGTGTTAAAATGCCCAGCTGGGAAAAAACCATACAAAACTTGCTATTACCAACAGACAGGAATCTATCGGGCCTCTTTTACACTGAGCGCCTGCCAGGATTGTCCGCTACGAAATCAATGTGGCATGAAACCCCAAAAGAAATCCAACTACGTGATGATTACCGAAAAAACGGTTCAACGGGCCGAATATCTACAAAAGTATTCTCTGCCAAAATACCAGGAACTGGCAAGAATACGAAACGGAGTGGAAGGCATACCCTCCGTCCTTAGGCGCAAGCACCATGTTGATCAAATGCCTGTCCGGGGTTATCTGCGCTCAAAAATGTGGTTTGGGTTTAAAATTACAGCAATCAACGTTAAAAGAGTGTTGAAAAAGGTAAGACAGGACCGTTTTCTTCCGGATATCTTGACAAATATTCAAGACATTTGGGAAACAATGTTTTCAACTCAACATTTTGTAAGATTGTGGGCTTAAAATCGGCTGTTTTGACACTACAACCATATTTTTCAATTAATTGAAATACGTCTTGAAATCTTCTCATCTGCATTATTATGTTGTCCATTTCATCATCATTTGCACCAAGTGTAATGACAAGAGTCGACATTGAGGAATCCTCATCAAGCTCCAGGCTAAGGCTCTTGACTTCACAGCCTCTTCTTTTCATAAGTCCTGTTATTCTCATTAGCGATTCTGGTCCGTTTTTAACCATTGCATGCAGTGTCTTTGTCATTTTCTTCTTCCTCCTTTTAATAAATAAAAAACCTCCGTCACTGAAACACTAAACGTGTCTCAGGGACGAAGGTCTATTCGCGGTACCACCCTATTTTCCAGCACTCTCGCGAGGGCTGACTCATCAGGCCCAAAGCATTGCTTTTAGCCCTAGCCATATAACGGTGGCACATCCTGTTTCTCAGGATTCCCGGTCTCGGCTACTTTTCTCATTTCGCCTCGAAAGCTCAGGAGTGATTATCCCTGTACACCTTGATCCCGGCTCTCACCCTGTGCCGGTTCTCTGTTATCAAAGCTATTACAGTCTTGTCTCCATCATTGCTGCTTCAGTATGTTAAATTAAAATTGATTCTATACTCTTTTCTGAAAAGAGTCAACACCTTTTTTAAAAAATTATAATTTTTTTGAATGATTCAATTGTTTTCATTTTTATTTCATTTGATTTTGCTCCATATCTGCAGCAAATCCCTCAGTAAGGAAGCAGCGGCTCCTTTTAAATTGGATGCTCCACCAAGGACCGCAACCTCTCCCAGGGTATCGGTCAAATATTGGATCCCCTTATTCTTCCCGTTGACACCAAAGAAGATATCATTTTTGTCGACAGCCTCCGGAGCAACAACTAAATTCCAGCTATTTCCTTCCCTTTGCACCTTCCCAATAAGCTTAATCTTCTTGCCTTGTGCAATAGCTTTATTTACGTCTTCAAGTTTTAGATTTTGTATGCCCTCGATGCTGGCATCCTGAAGCTTTAAATTTGAACCCATAAGGGCATTTGTAATTATTATAAGCTTTATTGCCGTATCCCAGCCCTCGACGTCCATGGCGGGATCCGTCTCTGCTATACCCTCCTTCTGGGCCTTACCAAGAGCTTCGATATATTCCAGGCCTTCCTCCTCCATCAAGGTCAATATGTAGTTGGTTGTTCCATTAAGCACTCCTCGTATTCCTGTTACCCGTGCCCCCAAAAGATCATACTGCCCGCTGCTTATGGTAGGGAGCGCACCACCTGCCGTACAGCCGATACCAAGGCTCACTCCCATAGTATCCGCAAGGTCCTTAAGTCTTCTATAGTAAAGCATTACAGGGCCCTTATTTGCCGTGACTACATTTACTCCCCTTCCAAGTGCAGACAGGATATGGCCTAGTGCAGGCTCACCGGTAGTCTTGTCAGTTGGAGTCGCTTCAATAAGAAAATCCAGATTTGCAACATCAAGAAGACCGTGGATATCTCCTCCCTGGAAGCCTCCATCAAGAAGAGAAAGGTCCCTGGATGTTTCCAGATGATCGAGGAGCTCCCTTAGATCGATTCCTTCTTCTCTATAGCATCCGGAGCTGCTGTTTAGCACAAATACTATTTTCGGCTTTACCCCCATCGTAATAAGCTCGTCACTTTTTTCGATCAGTAGCGATATTAATGCTCTTCCTACCCCGCCAAGCCCTATTATTCCAATCCTCATCCTAATCCTCCTCACTGAAGATACAACTTAGTTAGCTTCATTATACCCCTGCGATGTCCATATTGATACAGCAAAGGGCAGGGAAAAGCCACTATTATGCTCTCCATTTTTTGACATATAGTTCGCAATAGGGGATAATTAATATGTAACCAAAGAAAGGGGATGACCTGGCAATGAAAAATCATGTATCGAATAAGAAATTTCACGTTCTTCTTCTGGCATTACTTCTGGTGTTTTCATCCTTCACATCAGTTTGGGCGAATGAAGCACCGATTCCTGATTTCAGTCCGTGGGCACTAGAGGATCTTAACGAAGGTGAAAGATATGGACTGTTTGATCCTTCGTGGTATTATGACGGATTCCGGGATCAGATAACTACCGAAAGAGCCGATATGATACTAAGCGGAATTGAAGAAAGACTTGAGGCATTAGGTTATGAAAGAACTGCAGTCGAAACTTATTTGATCCCCGAGATGCCTTTGGCAAGGGGAGAATTTCTGACACAGCTTTATAATATTTTGGAAAAGTTCGGGTTGGAGCTTGATGGGACACCTGAGGAATATTTCACCAAGATGGGAGTTCTTAGAGGCACTGGTACCGGAAATGCCTTGGATGCACCCTGTACATCGGAGCATGGCGTAATTTTTGGAACAAGGCTCGTTGAAGCAGTTTACAACGAGCAAGATGCAGGATCAAGAGGATTTATGTGGTTGGCGGAAAAGGGAGGTAATAAGGTCTACCTTCTTGGCTCCATACACATTGGTGATAATCTGGTATATCCGGTCGATAATTCTATAAAGGAGGCCTTTGGAGAATCACAAGCTCTGTATGTTGAGGCAAATCTATTCGACCAGTCAGGTGGGATGGAGTATTTCATGGAGAAGTCCATGTACCAGGATGGAACCTCAATAAGGGATCATATACCGGCTGAGCTTCATGAAAAAGTGATCAAGGCTCTTGAGTTGTATGGAATACCATATGAGGCTTATTCAACCTTTAAACCGTGGAGTCTTGCAAACAATCTAAACGCGATCCATACCTCAAACTCAGACAGCCTTGAGGATGGCCAACAAGCGGCTATGCTTGGCATAGACTTATATTTCATGACCAAGGCAATGCTTATGGGAATGCCGATAGTTGAGCTCGAGGGAATAGCCTTCCAGGCTGATATGTTCGATGGACTGTCAAAGAAGGTTCAGGTAATGTACCTGGAAAGCATTGTTGATGCAATACTTGATCCTACTGATGAAGGCGATGAGGAACAGGATCTTCTGAAAGAATGGTTGATCCAGTGGCAGAAGGGTGACTACGAGAGCTTCACTGAGAGCTACGCGGACTCAATGGAGGAAGAGGATGAAATCTCCAGGGAGCTTGCCATGATGTTGTTTGGCGAAAGAGATGAGAATATGGCAAATAAAATAATGGAGCTGCTCGATGCACAAGGAGAAGCTACCTACTTCCTGGTTGTCGGAGCGGGACACTTCACTGTTGAGAACTCAATTATCGACAGACTGAAGGCTTCAGGGTATAATGTTCAGTATATAGCCAAATAATCAGGACACCGGGGACGGTCCTTTTTGTCTCGAATTGTTACTTTTCCGTAATAATCTGGGACAAAAAGAACCGTCCCCGATGTCCCTAAATCATTCTTGCGATGCGTTCTCCTGTATCAGCAACTAATCTCCTGGCATCTTTCATGGCTTCCTCAAGCGTCATTGGCCTGTCGATAACCGGCAGTATAAGCTTTACTCCGGTCTCATAAAGTTTTTCATAGCCCTCTCCCAGACCACCTGCAATTGCTATTACTGGTACTCCCTGTGTCATAGCCCTACTTGCAACCCCTGATGGTACCTTTCCATAGGCGGACTGACTGTCGATCCTGCCTTCTCCAGTTATTACGAGATCTGCTCCCTCAAGCTTACTCTCAAATTGGAGTAGATCAAGGATCATCTCTATACCTCGTTCAAGCCTTCCATTGCAAAATGCCACAAGACCGGCACCAAGTCCACCAGCTGCTCCACTACCCGGCATATCGATAATATCCAACCCCAGTGTTTCTTTTATCTTTTCTCCATACCTGAGAAGATTGCTGTCAAGCATCTCAACCATTTCAGGATCCGCTCCCTTCTGTGGCCCATAGACTCGTGAAGCGCCCTTAACTCCACATAGAGGATTGGTTACATCAGACATTATGATAACCTCTGCCCCATCCAGCAACTCAGTCCTTCCTGAGATATCTATAGTCTCAAGGTATTTAAGGGCGCCTCCGCCAAAGACTATCTCATTGCCACTTAAGTCCTTAAAAGACACCCCCAGCGCCTGAGCCATCCCCACTCCCCCGTCGTTGGTTGCTGAGCCTCCAATGCCAATATAAATCCTTCTGCAGCCCATCCTGAGAGCCTTAAGGATCAGCTGTCCTGTTCCGAAGGTCGTTGTGTTCATCGGATCAAGCTTTCCATCCTTAACCAGTGTCAGTCCTGATGCAGCTGCCATCTCGATTATAGCCTCTCCTCCCGGCAGGACGCCAAAGCTTGATGTAATAAGGTTTCCTGAGGGTCCTACAACCTCAGCGGTTATCAGTCTTCCTCCCAGGCCTGTCACTAAGGTATCCACTGTCCCTTCTCCGCCATCAGCCACTGGCAGCTTTAATATCTCAGCTCCCGGATATATCCTTCTTATACCAGTCTCAAGACTGTCTGCCACCTCTGTGGAGCTTAATGATCCCTTAAAGGAATCCGATGCAATCACGATTTTCATAAATTATACCTCCTATATTGAATCATTCTCCGCCCCAATGTCCTATCCCAGATGACCTTACCTTGTTGAACAGACGCTGGAAATACCCGCTTAAGCCGGCAACCGCGCCAAAAATTATTATTATTCCCAGCTTGATATTGTCAGTAAAAGGCTCGCCAAGAAAAAGTACACCTATGAGCGCTGCCATAAGTATCCTGGTGGTAGACACCAGGGAACCAGTAGCTGAATCCACATATTTGTATCCCCAGGTCAGAAATACCTGACCCAGTATGCCAAGCAAGGCGGATGCCAAAATATATGGCAAGGCTGCATTATCAAAATTCATGAGCTCATTAAATGCCAAAGGAGTGTTTATTATAAGCCCGATATACATAATATAAAGGATAATTGTATCTCCAGTGTCGTGCTTCCTCGCCTCGGTGAGATATAGGGTTCCAAGACCGGTTATCCCTGCTGATGAGAAAGCTATTAGGTCTCCAGTATTTATATGATCGAATGAGGGTTGAGAAACGAGGTATACTCCAAACATTATAACAATAAGGTATACAAAGCTTGACGGTCTTATCCTCTCACCGGTCACAAAAGGAGCGAGTATAAGTACAAAAACCGGATATGTAAGATTAAGCATGTTGGTATTGGTTATCGTTGTATAGTTTATAGAAATCGTGAACAGGATTATTCCAAATGCGTTCAACACGGCTCTTATTATAACAGGCTTTGGCTTGTTGGCTTTAAATGTTGCTCCTTTATACTTCATGTAGATGGAAATAAGGATCGCTCCGATGAAAAACCTGAAGAAGCTTGTGACTATTGAATTCATGTCAGTTGTAGTTGTGACCAGCTTGCCGAAGAATGAGCTTAATGTGAAGAAAAGCCCCGATGCAAGGATTATTATTATGCCCAATTGAGTCATCTCCTTTGCTATACATTGAATTATAGCAAAAAAAATGAGCGATGTACGCTCATTAGAGTATTTCCTTATACATTTTTCTTTCAAGCTCGAGATATGCTTTTGATTCCTCCTCCAGCTTTTCCATCTTCCTGTAGGTTGTATTGTATGTCTGGCAGCCGCTTGGCGGCATGGTGTAATTATTAGTTGCACTTCTTAGCTCATCGAAGGCTTCCAGCAGGATATCATTGTCCTTTTCAACATCCTCGACTGCAAGCCTTATTTCATCCAGTAAAGCTCTGTCTCCATTTTTGTTGTATTCCCGGATCAGCGGCAAAACTACGAGCTGCTTCTTGACTAATTGAAGCTCAAGTTCATTCTCTACTTTTCCGTATGCTCTGTGGACCTTGATAAGCTCCTCGTGGCAATCCTTATAATGTACCTTCAGTATCTTGTTGGCCATCTCCTTTATCACCGGCATCTCCTGCTTGAGATACCCATGGTGATTCTCGGCTATATCCTTGATCACTTCGTTTATGTCCATCCGATCTTCCTCCTTTTGCTTGGTCTTTGATTTATATACCCAAGGAGGTCGTTTTAATTCAGATTTCATCATAGAATCTGGTCCATTCCCTCCAGCCCATTGCCGACATTTTCCCGGGACAATTCTTGAGACTTGCATCATAGTGCCTGACTACCCTGTCCTTTGGAAGATCATGCTTCATAAGCAAATAACGGATCAGGTCTATTCCACGCTTCTTAGTAAGCTCCCAGTCTCCATCTATATTTATGCACAGCTCGATACCAATGGAATTTCTATTGGTGATCCCGAATCTTCCTTTTCCGTCCCCACAGTGCCATGCCGAGTTATGGTCCTCGACAAGCTGAAGTGTCTCCCTGCTGTCCACAAGGTAATGGGCTGAAGCATTTCTGCCCGGTTTATTGAAATACAGGCAATGATTCTCCGCTCCGGCTCCCCTTGAGGGATTCCCTGTGTCATGCACTACTATATACTTTATGGCTTCCCCATTTCTGCCTGAGTAGTTATATCCTATAAGCTTCTTGGTTATCATCTTACATCCCCCAATATATTCCTTAGATTTTTAAGCGCGGCTGTACGAGTGTTTACGACTGTCCTGTAGGCAACGCCGTTGATACTCGCTGTCTCTGAAAGAGACAAGCCGTTGTAGAAAAGATCCACTATGACTCTTTGCTGGACCTCCGGAAGGGATGAAACCGCTTTTCTTACTTCTCTTATGGTTTCGTCTCCAATTATATCCTCAAGGATGTCAATATCCGACTCCAAAAGATCCAGAAACTCATCCTCATCCTCACCATAGCTTTCATTTAGAGACATTACGGCCTGTGGTCGCTTCATACCAAGATAAAGGTACCTTAGCCTTGAGCTTAAAAATCCAAGCACAGGAACTCCTTTTTCAGGATCGTACTCCTTTAGTGCCTCCATCAGTCTAAGTCTTCCCTCCTGAAGCAGATCCTCTCTTTCCTGCGGATTCCAGCCGCCCTTTCTTATACAGGATGAAAGCAGCGGGTACATCCTGTCTATCAGCTCCTCCAGGCTCTCCATTTTTCCTGATCTTGCCTCATCTGCCAACTGCTCTACTTCTTTTACCATATTTACTCTCCCTTTGGGAGAGGCGCCTTCCCTTGAATTACCGGTAAGGCAATGATACAACAAACCCTGCAGAAATAAAAAAGCCCAGCAGTAATTGCTGGGTTGCCGACCTGGTCTTATCCAAGCTTTAGAAGCAGGTCATCAAGCTTCATGTAGAGTCTCGCTATGTCAGATTTCATAGCAGGCCCGTCCTTGCTGTGGTAGTATTCAAGGCTTTCCTGGACTGATTGTGTCCTTACGGTTCCGTAGAGCTCTTTGGCCAGCTTTCCCTTGGAAATCTGATTTCTCGCATTGTCAGCTGAACAGAGACAGTCTATCTCGGTTTTGTTTTTGAACCGAATTATCGCTCCTCCTTCTCTTTCTATTACCTCATCTATACCTCCCAGCTTGAAATATCCCATAGCTCCATCGTCCTTTCCCACAGGCTCCCTTGCCTTAAGCTGTATAAATATCCTCTCTGGCGAGATGACCAAAGGGATATTGGTCTTAAGGTTCAGCAGGCCTCCATAGGTTTCATTGGCTGCTTTAAGGTCTATGTGGTTATGCTTACAGATTTTCTTTATCACGGTTTTTACAGTTCTTTCAATGATTTGCTGACCATCCTCCACCAGAATGAGCGTGCAATTGCCCTTGTCACCCCTGTAGGTTGGAAGAATGGCCAGAATATCCTGTTCGATCCATTCCATTTATTCAACCTCCTGCTGACAGTCTGTGGCGCGACTATCAAGTATTCATGATACCCCGGTATTATATATGTTAAATATAGCAGAACACATGTTCGATGTCAAGGCGGTAAATAAGGCTGCAGCCCTGTTAAATACTGCAGCCCGGATATTATTTGTTTAAAAAGAATTTTCTCTCCTCCTGTGGCACGAGACTTCCCCCAGTTGCCCAAACCAACTGGACAGGCTCCTTGCCCTTGTACTGGTCCCTTGTAAAAATCGGACCACTGAACCCTGCTGTTGCAGAAGGTTCAATGAATATTCCTTCTCTTTCGTACAGAGCCTTCAAATATTGAAACAGCCTTTTGTCGTCAATGGTAAATGCTCCGCTTAGAAGATGTTCCATGATCCTTCCAACAAATGACGATGGTCTTCCGACAGCCAATCCGTCAGCCTCAGTCTTATTGTCCAGACCTATGTCCTCAACGGCTATTTGATCGTGCTTGCCTGTAGCAAGTCCAAGCAGCATGCATGGCGAATGAGTAGGCTCTGCAAAATAGCAGTGGACATTATCGCCATATACAAGCTTAAGACCATAAGCTACACCTCCCGGACCTCCTCCAACTCCGCAGGGCAGGTATACTGCTAACGGATGCTCTTCGTCTATGACTATTCCCATGGAATCAAGCTGCGCTTTGACCCTTACGCCTCCCACAGCATATCCCAGGAACAGGTCCTTTGAGTTTTCATCGTCGACAAAATGGCTCAATGGGTCGAGGTCAGAGTTCTTCCTTCCTTCTTCGACTGCAATGGAGTAATCATAGGGGTACTCGACTACAGTGACCCCCTTGCTTCTCAGCATGGCTTTCTTCCAAGCCCTGGCATCAGACGACATATGTACTATTACCTTGAAGCCAAGACATGCGCTCATTATTCCTATGCTAAGACCCAGGTTACCTGTGCTCCCTACCTGGATCGTATGTCTGCCGAAGAACTCTCTGAACGGGTCGCTGTCAAGCACTGAGTAATCATCCTCCTCTGAAAGGAGTCCTCCTTTTATGGCAAGGGTCTCAGCATGCTTTAATACCTCATATATCCCGCCACGGGCTTTTATGGAACCAGCGATATTAAGAAGATCGTCACGTTTTAAATACAGCAAACCTGGAACCGGGCCACCTGAGTATTCAACCAGCCACTCCCTCATATTTGGAATGTATGAGATCGGGGATTCTATTATCCCGTCCACAACCTCCGGAAAGACCTTGCTGATATATGGCGCGAATCTCTTAAGACGTGCTTCGGCGTCCCTTACATCATCTTCGGTTACAGGTATTGTATCACAGTAATCCTTGAAGCCCATGTAGCCAGGGTTGGACCACATTACCTCTCTCATAAGCTTAAGTTCGTTTATTAAATCCATGGAAACACCTCCGAATTCAATTCACAATTCACAGATCACAATGCACAATTATAATTAAAGCATTAAAGAATCTAAATTCTTTTAGCTAACAGCTAATAGCGAACTGCAAAATCTTTCCCTTTCCAGCATTCCAACTTTCCAACTTATTGAGATTCCTCGACTTTCGCTCGGAATTACAAGAACGAATATCCATTGTCAATTGTCCACTTTTACTCATCCACTGCTTAATAGTGGCTCGCTACCTTTTTCAGCATATCTCTTATTGGCAGATCATAGGGACATCTTGTTTCGCACATGCCGCAGTCTATACAGTCTGCAGCGCTTACAGCCTGAGCGTTGTACCTGTCGGTTGCCCATTGCTGGAGGTTGTATCTCGTGTAATAGCTGTCCAGGACGAATTGAGTCGGGATATCGATCCCTACTGTGCAGGGCGCACAATATCCGCAGCGCCTGCAAAACTGTGTTCCAAGCTCGCTGGCTTCCCTCTCCACCTGGGCTCTCTCTTCATCTGAAAGGCCTCTGCCATCCTTTCCAGGCTGGGCGTTCTCAACGACCTGCTCCACTGAATCCATCCCGGGGATAACGACTGAAACATTTGGATTCTCCAGAATAAACCTTATTGCAAGCTCGCCCTTGCTTATGGCTCCACCGGCTAAGGGCTTCATGATTATAACTCCGATATTTCGCTCCTTCGCCCTTTTGAAGACGTCCTCTCCCTGTCTTTCCACGGCGTTATACGGGAACTGGATAGTCTCGAAATAGTCGGTCTCGACAGCTGTCTTAAGTACATCAGCACTATGACTGCTAATTCCCATATGCTTTATAAGTCCCTTTTCCCTGGCTTCAATTGCGTATTTATATGCACCATCCTCCGACATCAGCCTTTCATAGTCCTCAAAGCTTCTGACGTTGTGGAACTGGTAGAGATCTATGTAGTCAGTCTTAAGGTTCTTCATTGAGATTGCAAGCTCAGCCTTGATTCCCTCGTAGGTCCTGTTCATTGACTTTGTTGCCAGGATGAATCTATCCCTCCCAATCTCCTTAAGAGCCTCTCCGATCAGCTCCTCGCTCACAAGGTATCCTCTTGCTGTATCTATGAAATTTATACCTTGGTTAAGAGCCTCCTTGAGCATTGCAGTTGCTGTATCCTTGTCAACCCTTTGGATAGGTATCCCTCCAAAGCCCACGACTGAAACCTCATAGCCTGTTCGACCTAGTAGTCTTTTTTGCATATGATCATCCTTTCTATCAACATTCCAACTTTCCAACTAAAAACGAGATCCCTCCGCTTCTGTCGGGATGACAGACCATTGTGAATTGTGAATTGTGAATTGTGATTTGTGAATTGTGAATTGTGAATTGTGATTTGTGAATTGTGAATTGTGAATTGTGAATTGTGAATTGTGAATTGTGAATTTCATTGTCAACTGTCAATTGTCAATTTGATTCCTCAGGTTAATCGGTCTTTCGCCCCTCAGGATCCTTCCGACATCTCTTGCAGTTATTCTTAGCTGCTGCTCCTGTGCCTCATCTGAATAATAAGCACTGTGCGGTGTTATTATTACATTTTTAAGCTCGAAAAGCTTCTTATCAATCTCCATTGGCGGTTCATTCCATAGTACGTCCAATCCCGCTCCTGCAAGTCTTCCTTCCGCCAATGCTTCGTAAAGTGCCTCCTGGTCGATTATCCTTCCCCTGGCAGTGTTTATAATATACGCTGAAGGCTTCATCATTGCAAGTGCTTCCTTTGAGAATATCCCACTGGTTTCTTCAGTTAGAGGTGCGTGGATAGTAATATAATCAGACTCCCGTAAAAGCTCATGGAAACCCGTCTTTGTCACTCCGTAAGCATCCATTTCATCATTTTCAACATAAGGGTCGTAGGATATCATCCTTACTCCAAAGCCCTTTAATTTTTCTGCCACCCCACGCCCTATAGACCCAAAGGCAAATATTCCTACGGTGGAATCGGATAGTCTTTTTACACTACCTATCCCGTCGACCGACCATCTGTCCTCCCTGGCATTTTCAGCTACATGCCAAAGCTTTCTTGCCATAGTCAGTATAAGCATCACAGCGTGAGCAGATACTTCATCCACACAGTAATCCTTCGCGTTGGTAACCATTACCCCGTGTCTGGTTGCAGAGGGTACATCCGCAGCATCGAATCCCGTGCTGGCACAGCAAAAAGCCTTAAGCTTGAGTCTTGAATACAACTCATTGCTCATCTGTTGGTTCCATGTCACTATTATATCAGCACCTGCTGCTTTTCCCACAAGCTTATCATCAGACAAAACAGGCTTTCCAAGGAACTCGTATTCCACTCCCGGAGCCTCTTCTCTTATAAATTTCTCTATAGCTTCAACCTCCTGGTCATTCATTCCAGGAACTCCTACAAGTACTACTTTACTCAAATGTATCCCTCCAGACAATTTTTACTTAAATATATCCATCTTCTCCAGTCTGTCAAAGGCTTCACCCATTTTCTCGCAGCTTAAGGTCACAGCCAGTCTCAGATACCCTTCCCCTGACTTTCCGAAGGCGCTCCCCGGAACCACTGCAACATGAGCCTCCTCAAGCATTCTTTCGGCAACCTCTGCTGATGACAGGCCTGTAGCCTTAATATTAGGGAACAGGTAGAAGGTACCCTTAGGCTCCATCACATGCACACCATTAAGCCTGTTTAGCCTTTCCCAAGCGTAGTAGCTTCTTTTTTTGAATTCCTCTAACAGACCGGGCTGGATATCCTTTCTCATCCTGATAGCGTGTATAGCTGCCCTTTGGGATACGGATGGTGCAGAGTATACATTGTTTTCATTAATTGCCTTCATGGTTTCAATGAAGTGGCTCTCAGCCTTGATGTATCCAATTCTCCAGCCCGTCATTGCGTAATCCTTGGAGAAACTTCCAATGGTTATCGTCCTTTCCTCAAGGCCTGGAAGAGTCGACATAGGGACAAAGGGTGCTTCATAGCTGTAAAGAGTATATATATCATCAGCTATTATCAACAAGTCGTGCTTTTTCGCAACCTCACCGATTTTTTCGAGAGTTTCCTTTGTAAGACAGCTGCCAATGGGATTGTTCGGAGTGTTTATAATGATCGCCTTTGTTCTTTCGGTTATCGACCTGTCAAGCCTGTCAACCTTAAGCTGGTAGTCCTCTTCCTCAAGGAGCTCAACAAAAACCGGCATTCCGCCTGCAAGCTTCACCTGATCGGGATATGGCGGGAAGTGGGGACTAGGTATTATGACCTCGTCTCCGGGATCCAGTATTGCCTCCATAACAAGCCACATCGCCTGACAAGCACTGGTGGTTATCAGTAGCTTCTCAAGCTTGACCTCGTGTCCATATTCCTCCAGGTAGTATTTCGATATTTCCTCACGCAGCTCTTTCATCCCAACAGATTCGGAGTATCTTGTGTACCCTTTGAGAGCATCTTCAAAGGCAGCCCTGATTACCCTCTCATCAGTGATAACGTCGGGATCGCCAAGGGTAAAATTGATCAGATCCTTCGCTGCACTTGCCTTGTCCGCGCTTTTGGCCAGCTCGCTGCTGGCTGATTTCCAGTATCTCTTTGCTATATAAGGATTCTTCATAAGTACCACCTCTTTAATAAAATATATTAAAAACCATTATATCCCTAATACCTCCTGGACACAATGGTTTGTGTTCTAAGCTCGTGTAACGAAAACAATGGAAAGAAACGATCCTATCCCTATTGCTCCTGATACCACCATAAGGACTAATGTACCAGTAAAGCTGCCTTGGGCAAGCTCACCGAAGCTGCCGGTCAAAAGGACCAGGATCGAGGGCATTACGATCCCTGCCATGAAGCGCTTCACCCCCTTCATGCCGATCTCAGCCCAAGTCAGAAAGCCATATAGCTTGTTCAGCTTCCATATCCCATAAAAAGCGGCGAGGAAATTCAAAAGCCTTGAACCTATGCCAAAGGATATGATATCCTGTGTCTGTTTTCTTATGGTATTAAATGTGACATCATAGCCGATACCCCATTTGTTGGTCTGCTTTATTTTGAATGTGGTGCGAACAAGGTGCCCTCTATATCTCCTTCTGCTATTCTCTTTATAACGTTCTCGATCTTCCCGTTGACTACTATCATCGGGATCCCGTACTTGTTGGCAAGCTTTGCCGCCTTAAGCTTCGTCTTGATGCCGCCAGCTTTGGTTGATTCAGGATCTGCCAGGGAGAGCTTCTCCTCAAGAGAATCTATATCCTCGATCATCGGTATTATATGGGCGTCGCCATGTGTGCTTGGATTGCTGTCGTAGATCCCCTCTATCCGGCTTAGAAGTACAAGGAGGTCTGCTCCCCAAACAACAGCGGTATTTGCAGCAAGAATGTCGTTGTCTCCAATTTTGATCTCGTCGGTGCTGACTGTGTCGTTTTCGTTGACAATTGGGATGACGCCTTCGTCCATAAGGGTAAAAAGGGTGTTTCGTATATTCATAGTTCTCTGACTGGAGTCAAAATCCTCCTTGGTAAGGAGTATCTGGGCTATATGGATACCATACTGATCAAAGGTCCTTCTGTAGGAGTCCATAAGCTCCACCTGGCCGATAGCGCACAATGCCTGCTTGTAATGGAGGTCTCCCTTTCTGGACCACTTCCCTATTGTGTTTGCACCGGCCGCGCCTGCACCTGAGGAAACAAGTATGACCTTCCTGCCCTGATCCATAAGCTCCTTCACCTGAGAGGCAAAGCTGTCCAGAAAGCCCTTGTCGATACTGCCGTCCGGGCTTGTCAGCGTGCTGCTTCCGATTTTTATTACTATTTTCTTTGCATCCCTTGCAATAGTAGCCTCCATATTATCCCCCCTCCATTTTATCTGGTCGATCGTTTCATAAGTCGTTACTGTTTGGATATATTATAGCAAAAATAAAGGCCGTTGCAAACTGCAACAGCCCTGCTCTCGTTTATTCCGCCTTAGCTAGTCGGTAATTCTGAACCCCTCGACAACAAAGTTGTAGGGTGGTTCTCCAAGCTCCGCCTTAGGAATTTCAACAGTCAGCGTCTGATAGGTTATGACCTGGGGGTAAATCATGTCAGGGTCAGGCTGATCGATCCTGAAGTGGATCCTGAACAGTTCGTTTTCTCTAACGATCTTTTCTATCTCAAGAGAATATCCCGGTGTGGGAAATTCCTTGGTTATTATTAACGTGACCTTGTCCTCTCCGATCATGGTGGCCATTTCTTCCTGTTTGTCATAGCTTTGTTCATTGTTGGTTACCTGGAAGGATATCTCATTCTGCTTCTTCAGTACCCCATCCAGTCTCTGAACCAGGACGACCGCCTCTACCTGTGAAAGCCGTCTGATGGGATTGAATACAGAGTTGCTTTCACCCTTTACTATCCCAAGCTGATGCAACAGGGACAGATAACCCTTCTCTGCCTCACTCATTGAGCTAATGTCTGTAAATGGAAGCTGGTGGCTGCCATCAATTGCAAAGCCGGTTTCGACAAGCCTTGAGCCAATGATGGAGGCCATATCTCTTCTGGTCAGGATACCCGGGTCGCCAAGTCCTGAGACCTCATAGCCCCTGTCCCTGAACAAGGATATAAGTGACAGTGTAAAATCCTGCTTGGTGGTTCCTGTATTCGGTTCGAAGCCTTCGAAGCTGTTCTTTGCCATATACGGAAAATAGTAAGCCATGAAGGTCTTATCGATTTCATTCCTGGCCCAATGCCCCTCAAGCTTGCTCTCCAGTTGGGCAAAGGTCATGCTCCCAAGCGAGAGAGCAAATATTAGAACTAATGATAATAGTAGTTTTCGTCTCATATACAATGATCCCCCTTCCTTATGGTAGGTTTATACCCAAGGTTGGGGGAATTATGGTTACAGTAATATTACAAAGCGTTAAGCGCTAGGCGATAGGCGTTAGAGATCCCTCCACTACGGTCGGGATGACAAGAGTGTTGTCATTATAAGGCTTGCTGAAGAATCTAAGGTTTTGCTGACTACTACCTACTGATAACTAACAGCCATCTTCTTAACTCTTAGCTCTTAGCTCTTAGCTTATTGTTCATTGTTCATTGTTCATTGTTCATTGTTCATTGTTCATTGTTCATTGTTCATTGTTCATTGTTCATTGTTCATTGTTCATTGTTCATTGTTCATTGTTCATTGTTCATTGTTCATTGTGCATTGTGCACTGGTTTACTTCGCCTCTCCCAGATATGCTGCCTTTACCTTTTCGTCATTCAACAGCTCTTTGCCTTCACCCTGCAGTGTCAGCTGACCTGTTTCGAGAACATAGGCATAATCCGCAATCTCAAGGGCTTTCTTAGCGTTCTGTTCTACAAGCAGAATTGTGTTGCCCTGTCTGTGGAGCTCCTTTATTATCTCAAAAATGTCCTTTACCAACAGCGGTGCCAGCCCAAGGGAAGGCTCATCAAGCATCAGGACCTTAGGCTTTACCATAAGCGCCCTGCCTACGGCAAGCATCTGCTGCTCGCCACCGGACAATGTGCCTGATTTCTGCCAGCTTCTCTCTTTGAGCCTTGGAAAAAGCTCATACACCTTTTTCATCTCTTTGTCTATGGCTGCCTTGTCGTTCACCGTATATGCCCCGAGTATGAGGTTCTCTTCAACTGTAAGGTTTGCGAATACCCTTCTTCCCTCAGGCGAAAGAACTATACCCTTCTTAACGATATCCATGGTCCTGAGATTCGTGAAGTCCTCACCATTGTAAGTGACTGTCCCTGATTCCTTCTTTACCAGATTCATTATAGCCCTGAGTGTAGATGACTTTCCGGCCCCATTGGCACCTATAAGAGTCACTATCTTGTTATCTTCAATATCTATATTTATTCCTCTGAGAGCCTTAATACCCCCGTAGCTTACGTAAAGATCCTTAATGGAAAGCATCACTCCACCCCCAGATAAGCTTCTATTACCTTCGGATTGTTTTGGATATCCGCAGGGTTTCCTTCAGCAATGTTTATACCATGGTCAAGAACATATATCCTGTCGCATATCCCCATAACGACCTCCATGTGGTGCTCGATGAGGAATATGGTCAGGCCGAATTCATCCTTTATGTCCCTGATAAAGTCCATAAGGTCCTGAGTCTCCTGAGGATTCATTCCCGCTGCCGGCTCATCAAGAAGCAGAAGCTTTGGGTCTGTGGCAAGTGCTCTTGCTATCTCAAGCCTTCTCTGCATGCCATACGCCAGAGAATATGCTTTTTCCTTCCTCTGGTCATAGAGCCCAACCTTTTCAAGAAGATAATGTGCCTTCTCCATCATGGTCTTCTCCTCCTTGACATAGCCTGAGGATCTTACGATAGATGACAATACACCGCTTTTTAGCCTTAAGTGGCTTCCAATAAACACGTTGTCCTCCACGGGAAGGTCCTTGAAAAGTCTGATGTTCTGAAAAGTCCTGCATATGCCTATATCAGCTATCCTGTCAGGTCTCATACCGGTTATGTCCATTTCCTTGCCTTCGGGAAGATAGGAAATCGTCCCCTCAGTAGGCCTGTAAACACCTGTGACCATGTTGAAAACGGTTGTTTTTCCTGCACCATTGGGTCCAATCAGTCCTACTATCTCTCCCTTGTCTATATGGGCGTCGAAGCTGTTTACTGCAACCACGCCGCCGAATCTCATGGTCACATTATTGATTCTTAGCATATCGAGCCCTCACTTTCATATATGTCGTAAGGAATATGTTGTCCTTCTTGAAGATGATGACAATCATAAGGATCAATGAGAATACTACCATTCTAAGTCCCGGGAGTGCAGGGGTTGTCATAAAGCCCAGGTTTATTGCCGCATCCAGGAATCTCAAGCCCTCCATTGCGATTGTAACTACTATTGCAGATATGACCGTGCCCTTGATATTTCCCATACCCCCAAGAACTACTATTAGAAGGATGTTAAAGGTAAGTGCAAATTTGAACAGGGTCGGGTCTATTGTTCCAAGGGAAACCGCCAGAAGTCCGCCACCAACTCCAGCCATAAATGAGCCTATTGTAAAGCTCATTACCTTATGCCTGAAAAGGTTTATCCCCATTGACCTTGCTGCGACCTCGTCCTCTCTGATTGCCTTGAAGGCCTTTCCGTAGCTTCCCTCCATAAGACGTATCATGACAAATATGGTCAGAATGGCTGCCACTCCAGCCCAGAGAAGATTGGTCTTTGGTGCCACCCCGAACAGACCAGCAATAGCATCATTGGTATGCTGAGGGATCCCCTTCAGCCCCAATGCTCCATTGGTGATAGTCTGCATGTTAATTATCACGACTCTGATTATCTCTGAAAAACCCAGAGTTGCAATTGCAAGGTAATCGTCAGTAAGCTTTAGTACCGGAGCTCCAATAAGGAATCCGAATATTGCCGCCATTATCCCTCCCATAAGAAGCGCAAAGATAAACGGCATATTAAGGTTCAATAGAGCTGGAAGGATGGGCTTCATGTAGAAATTCATTTCCTTCATCTCAGGTGGTATGGTAAGAAGTGCCACAGTGTATGCCCCTATTGCCATAAAGCCTGCATGTCCAAGTGAGAACAATCCAGTGAAGCCGTTTATAAGGTTCATGCTAAGTCCCAAAATAATGTAGATAAGACATAGATTTACAACCCTTATCTTGTAGCTGTCCAGGGTAAGGTTAAGTACTACCAAGCCAACGAGGGCAATTGCTGTCAGAATCAGTTGCTTTGTTTGGTTTCTATCGAGTATTTTTTTCATAGCTACACCTTCTCCGTCATCTTCTCACCCATGAGCCCTGTAGGCTTGACGAGAAGTATGACTATCAAAAGAATAAATGAAAATGCATCCCTGTAGCCAGTCAAGGTGGGCAGGAAGGCTATAAGCATTATCTCGCCAAGGCCCAGAATAAAGCCGCCGATTACTGCACCTGTGATGTTGCCTATACCTCCTATTACAGCAGCTATAAAGCACTTAAGCCCCGGCATTACTCCCATTAAAGGCATCAGCTGTGGATATTTTGTTCCCCAAAGGATCCCGCCGACAGCTGCAAGGAAGGAGCCTATAAAGAAAGTGAATGAGATTACTCTGTTTATATCTATCCCCATCAGGCTGGCAGCCTCGTAGTCCTTTGACAGGGCTCTCATTGCCATTCCTGTTTTTGTCTTTTGAATGATGAAGGTAAGTCCCATCAGAAGAAGAATAGTGATAATTGGTATGACTACGGAAACGATTGCAACAGATACACCACCGACTACAAGGGTCTTGCTCAAGACGTCGGGAATGGGAAATGCCTTTGGTCTTCCTCCAAATACAAGTACTCCAAGGTTTTGCAGTAAAAACGACGCACCGATGGCAGAGATCATTATGGTGATCCTGGGTGCGCTTCTGAGCGGCTTGTAAGCCAGCTTCTCAAGCACCATACCGAACACTCCCGTAATTACAGCCGATAGAATAAATACAAGCCACCATGGAATCGGTGTATATGCTATTCCATAATAGGTGATATATGCTCCCAGCATAAAAATATCACCATGGGCGAAGTTGATCAGACGGAGTATACCGTAGACCATGGTATAGCCGATGGCAATAAGGGCATATAGGCTGCCGAGGGAGGTGCCGTTGACCAGGTGCTGCATGAATTCCTGTATGCTCATAAGTTTTCCCCCTAACAAATTCCGACTAAAGATCAAACAGCCCTCCTCCCTTCAGGAGGAGGGCCTGATATTTAAGGCTCTACAGTTGTAAGATATACGAATTTTCCGCCCTCGACCTTGTTGATTACTGCTGATTTTACGGCGTCGCCGTTTTCATCAAGAGTAATATTTCCGGTTGCTCCCACAAAGCCTTCTGTTTCTGCAAGTGCCTGCTGAATGGCTACAGAGTCAGCTGAGCCGGCTCTTTCGATCGCATCAAGGATTACCATGTATGCATCGTAACCAAGTGCTGCGAAAGCATTAGCTGCCTTACCGTATTTAGCCTGGTAGTCAGCAAGGAATACCTCTGAAACCTCAGTAACAGGAGCCTCAGATGTAAAGTGGGTCGAGAATACTGCTCCTTCAACAGCTGCGCCACCGATTGAAAGGAACTCAGGAGCTTCCCATGTGTCTCCTCCAAGGATCGGAGTGTCCATTCCAAGGTCTCTTGCTTGTTTTATCAAAAGTGCTGATTCGCCGTAGTTTCCAGGTGCGAATATTACGTCCGGATTCAAACCCTTTACGCTTGTCAATTGAGCTGAGAAGTCCTGGTCTCCGGTATTATAGGAAACTGTTGCAACTATGCTGTTTGGATCGCCTGTCAACTCTGTGAATGCGTCGACAAAGTACTTGCTAAGTCCTACAGAGTAGTCCTGTTGTACGTCCTGGATTATTGCTGCGGTTCTTGCTCCAAGCTCGTTGAATGCGTAGTTTGCCATAACTGTTCCCTGGAACGGGTCAATGAAGCAAACTCTGAAATAGAAGTCATTGTTAAGCGTTACAAGCGGGTTAGTCGGTGAACATCCTACTGCAGGCACCTGAGCGGTCTTCACGATGTCTCCGGCTGCCATTGACAATGATGAACCATAGCTTCCGATTATTGCAACTACCTTGTCCTGCTCAATAAGCTTGTTGGCTGCGTTGGCTGCCTCAACCTTATCTGACTTGTTGTCAACTATTACAAGTTCAACCTTTTTGCCAAGGATCTCAGGCATCTTTTCATTAGCCAGCTGGATCCCCTCAACTGTCATTTCTCCACCGGCTGCATTGGCTCCGGTCATAGGCTCGAATACGCCTATCTTGATCACGTCGGACTCTGCAGGTGCTCCTCCGCCGCCACAGCCAGCCAAAAGGCTCAAGGCCATTACCACTGACAGCATAAGTACCAATGTTTTCTTCATTGATTCTTCCCCCTTTTAATGAATATTCTGATATTTAGCCCTAAAAAACTGGAAGACTCCCTTCCAAGGGTATTATGCTAAACAGGTAGAATTGTACCTCTTTAGCAAGTTTCAATCATTTATTAGTATATATCCAGATGCCTCTTATGTCAATATTTCCTCTAAAGCACTCTGCCCCCAAATATCGTTGATTCAACCTTTACATCCTTTATCTCATGAGGGTCTATTGACAATATATCGCTTGAAAGCACGACCATATCAGCAAGCTTTCCTGGCTCGATCGATCCCTTCAAATCCTCCTCGAAGGATGCATATGCTCCCTCCATAGTATAGGCACGAAGAGCTTCATAAGGAGTCAGTGCTTGCTCAGGCAGCCAGCCTCCCTCAGGATTGCCCTCAAGGTCTTTTCTTGTAACTGCCTCATATATTCCATACATTACATTGAAGGTCTCAACAGGAGCATCTGAACCGCAGGGTATGTGGACTCCACGATCCAGAAGACTCTTCCAGTTGTAGGATGTCTTCTCTCTTTCAGCTCCTACTCTTGCCCTAACCATCTTCCAGTCATAATCAAGGAATATTGGCTGGATATATGCTATTGCATCAAGCTCCTTAAACTTATCGAGAAGATACTCGTCAGTTATCTGGGCATGAACTATGCCATGTCTGTGGTCTTTTTTGGGATATTCAGACAGAGCCTTCTCAATAGCATCGAAGGCCATATACATCCCCTTGTCGCCTATGCCGTGGATGGCGATCTGACAGTCTGCCTTATGTGCCTTCATTACCAGGTCATTGAGATAATCCTGGGTGGCAGTTATAATGCCTGTTGTTCCAGGCTCATCCTCATAATCCTCCATAAGTGCTGCAGTCCTTGCTCCCAACGATCCATCCTGAAGCAGCTTCAATGGACCTATCTTAAAGCTCTCGTCACCCCAGCCGGTCTTATAGCCCTTATCTAGGAAGCCCTGAAATTTTTCCTTGACCGGAAGCAGACATTGCTCATAGATCCTTACTGTATTCTTGCCTTCAGCTATTAGCTCACGGTAAGCTTTGATGACGTTCTCATAATCGCTTTGCGGAAGCGCTCCGAAGTCATCTGTTCCAACGGAGGTGATACCACAGGCATTGAGATCCTTATATGCTGCAAGCATCATGCTCTTGATCTCATCGAGATTTGGTGTTGGTATCGAATCATATACCAGTTTAAGTGCATCCTCTCTGAAAATACCAACTGGTTCTCCATTTTCATCCAGGTCAAAGTGTCCACCCTCTACCTGCGGAGTATTCCTGTTTATCCCAAGCATTTCCAGAGCCTTTGAGTTTACTACCGACACGTGACCACATGTCCTTGTGACGCAGATCGGGTGGTCCCTGGATATCCTGTCTAAGTCGTACCTGGTGGGGAACACCTTGTCACCAGAGAAATAATCCTGATTCCAGCCTCTGCCTCTTACCCACTTTCCTGCAGCGATATCATTCTCTTTGATGAATTCTCTAGTCCTCTCAAGGACCTCCTCGAGAGATCTGGTCCCTATAAGATCCACCTGGGTAAGGCTGTAGCCGTAGTTCAACAAGTGCATGTGGCTGTCGTTAAAGCCTGGGACCATTGTTTTCCCTTCAAGGTCAATTACTTTAGTGTCTTCTGTCTTAAGCTTCATGATCTCATCATTTGTTCCAACGGCCTGGATCCGGTCTCCTTTTACAGATACCGCCTGGGCAGTTGTGCCATCTTTGTCCATCGTATGGACCACTCCATTGATAAAAATCAAATCCATTTACAAACCCTCCTCGTAGAAAATGCCCCGGGATAACCCGGGGCATTTTAAGTTCAATTGATTTTAGTCCTCGTAGAATACCTTGAAGTTCGGGTCAACAGTACCAATTCCAAGATGTCTTGCTTTGTAGTCCTTCAACAGTCTAATGAAGACTGGGCTCAGGATTATAAGAGCGATAATGTTAAGGAATGTAGGTATTCCTGTTGTAAGGTCAGCAAACAACCAAAGAGTAGCGGGAGTTTGTCCTCCATATACTGCATAAGCTGTCATTGCAAGACCTGGTATAGGATAGAACCACTTGTAGAATGTAAGAATAGATTCTTTTGTCTTTGAATCTTTACCGAACAAATGTCTGAGAAGTATCTCATAGTATGCATACCATCCGGTTGTAGTTGTAAGTCCGAACAGGAAGATCGATATTGAGATTACTACTCTTCCAACAGTTCCGATCTCACTCTGGAATGCATTAAGAGTCAGAGTTGCTCCGGCAACTCCTGACTGCCACTCACCAGTTGTTACTATTACAAGTGCAGTTATTGTACATACTATCAAAGTGTCAACGAATACTTCAAATGCTCCCCACATACCTTGTCTTATGGGGTGATCGGTCCTGGCTGTTGAGTGGATCATTGGTGATGTTCCCCAACCAGCTTCGTTTGAATAAACCGCACGAGCGATACCCATTTGGATAGCCTTTCCAGCTGCTGCTCCGGCAAATCCGCCTACTGCTGCAGTTCCTGATACTCCGCCGCCAAATATAAGTGCAAATGCGTGTGGGATCTGTCCTGCATTTTTAAGAATAATGAAAAGTCCGGCTAATACATAGAACAATGTCATGAAAGGAACCAATCTGCCTGCCCATTTTCCAAGGGACGGGATCCCGCCTGCTGTGATGACATATACCAAAATAGTATAAACAATACCAACAGCCAGCAATGGGATGCTAAATGTGTTTGCAACAGCCTCAGATACTGAGTAGTTTTGCATAGTAAGGAACAGAGACGTAAAGATACCTAAGCCAAACAATACAGCAAGGATCTTCCACCAGCCCATGTTTCTCTCTTTACCCATACCATTTTGCATGTAGTATGTAGGGCCTCCGTAAGGATTGCCTTTCTCGTCCTTCTCTCTGTAGTATACAGCAAGAGAAACTTCACACATCTTGATCAGCATACCAACAAGTGCTGCAACCCACATCCACATTAATGCTCCAGGTCCTCCAACAGCGATTGCTGTTGCTACACCGGCGATGTTACCAACTCCAACTGATCCTCCGATCGCTGATGATACTGCCTCGAAGGGTGAAAGTATACCTGCGGCTCCCTCTTCGCCTTTGTGTCTTACTACCAGTTTGCCAAAGGTCTCTTTCATAATGTGACCAAATTTCACAAATTGGAAGAACCCTGATGCAAAGGTTAGGTAAAGACCGATACCCAGGATGGCTACCAATAGGGACACTCCCCAGATCCAACCAACCAGCGTCTCAACAAATGCCATACAAATACCTCCCTTTCGTTTTTTAATAAATTAGAAAATTATAACTAATATTTTTCATTTTATCGGAAATGAGCCATTCTGTAAAGAAAAAAATATTTCACGAATTAAAGGGATAACAGGTCAACTTGGCTCGATTTTTGCATACTTTTTCTCCATTGCCTTTTATCAGGTGCTGTGACATAATGAAGGTGGAAATGTTAACGGAGGTGCGATAAATGTATCTTGATTGTTTAGAGACAGTAAAAGACCTTACAAAAGAGCTGGTGAGGATCCCGAGCATAGTGAAAACCAGTGGCGAAAGCGACGTGGCAAGATGGATCTACAATTATTATCTGGGTCTTGAATACTTCAAACAATACCCTGAGCAGGTAGTGCTTCAGGAGACTATAAATGACGAGATCGAAAGACACAACGCCATTGCTATGGTAAGAGGCACAAAGGGTGACTCGAATAGGACTATTGTCCTTATGGGTCATCTGGACACAGTAGGTGT
Source organism: Gudongella oleilytica (assembly GCF_004101785.1). NCBI lineage: Bacteria > Bacillati > Bacillota > Tissierellia > Tissierellales > Tissierellaceae > Gudongella > Gudongella oleilytica. The sequence goes on along the minus strand of NZ_CP035130.1, from coordinate 381,127 downwards.
CGACGATTTTGGAGTAAACAGAGAGGCTGCCTTTGACCCCGATAAGCTTCCGGAGGTACTTAAATCCCTGAACGTATCTGAGGAAGTCATGAAGGATATCGAGTCCGGTGAGTATATGTTTGGCAGAGGGGCTCTCGATATGAAGGGCGGAGTTGCAGGTCATATGTATATGATCGAATACTTTTCGAAGCATCCTGAGGAATTGAACGGAAATGTTATAGCAATAGCAGAGTGTGATGAGGAAGACAACTCTCACGGCATCATATCAGCACTGAAGGTCCTCTTGAAATGGAAAGAGCAATATGGTCTTGAGTACGTGGCTGCAATAAATGCCGATTACTCGACCCCGTATCATCCATTGGACAACAATCAGTATGTATACTTTGGAACCATAGGGAAGCTTTTGCCATCCTTCTATGTGACAGGTAAGGAGACGCACGTTGGCAACTCCTTCGGGGGATTTAATCCAAACAGCCTGATTGCCGAGATAAACAGAAAGATAGATCTTAATTCAGAGCTTTGCGATGAAGCCCAGGGTGAGGTTACAGTACCGCCAACAAGCCTAAAGCAAACCGACACCAAGGTTGGTTATACAGTACAGACTCCACTTGCAGCCTACAGCTACTATAATTTCTTTACGCACAGCATGAGCCCCAAGGAGGTCATAGAGAAGGTTAAGGGCAAGGCCGAGGAAGCCTTTGACGATCTTCTTGAATATATGGACGGGGAATACAGAAAATATTGTGAGATGGGCAAGCACACCTATACTCCCCTTCCATACAGAAAGAGAGTCTATACCTGGGAGGAATTCTACAATGAACTTGTTACCATCCATGGCGACAAGTTCAGGCATTATCTGCACAACTTTGCAGCAGACCTTAATAAGACCAATCCATCCATGGATCTTAGAGACTTCTCAGTTGCAGTCATCCAGGAAGCATGGAAGTGGTCAGTGGATAAGTCACCTGTCGTAATAATCTACTATTCATCCCTGTTCTCATCCAGGATTGAGATGAGGGGAAAGACTGAGATGGAGAAGGCTTTGCTTGATGCAGTCAAGGATTCGATAGCGCTGGTTCAGGAGCACTCAGAAAAACCGATAGTCGTAAAGATGTTCTATCCATACATCTCCGACTCAAGCTTTATGGCGCTTTCTGATGATCCGGATGAACTGGTAGCACTTGAAAAGAACATGCCAAGCTGGGGAACAAAGTACAACCACCCCATAGAGGATATATTGAAGATAAACGTACCTGTCGTAAATATTGGAACCTTCGGCAAGGACGGGCACTCACTTACTGAGAGAGTCCATATAAAGTACACCTTCGAGAACGTACCTAATATGACGTATAACACTATCAGGACGATACTTGGGTAGTTATCAAATCACAATTCACAATGCACAGTTCACAATTGTAGTGTCATCCCGACCGTAGTGGAGGGATCTCAAAAATATCCCTCTCTCCGTTCTCATCGATAACACATTTGCCGAGCCGAGCGTAGAGAGGGATCATTTTTTTGGTTGAAATATTTAGATCCAATGATATAATCTTCCCAGGAGTGTGATTAAGAATGAGAAGATTTATGGGTCTCTTGTTGGCCATTTTACTAATGCTACAGCCTATTCAGCTGGAGGCGGCCGGCTTTAGAGACGTTGCAGCAAACGACTGGTATTATGAAGATATATCAAGGCTTGTCCATCTTGGAGGCTTCAGCGGATACCCTGACGGTACCTTTAAGCCCTCTCAGACAATGACAAGGGCTGAATTCATCAAAGCGACGGTGTCGCTTCTGGGCTACGATGATATTGCACCCACGAGAAATCACTGGGCCAGCGGATACGTGGACAAGGCATTGAAACTAAAGATACTATGTTCAGATATGACAAATGATCTGGATAGTTACATAACAAGGTACGATATGGCCAGGATATCCTCCCATGTACTGGCGTACCAGAATCTGTTGCCTGACAATACCCTGTTGCAATACAGCAGGCAGATAAAAGATCTAAACAAAATACCTGCTATATCAGGCGACGACCTTAAGACAGCAGTACTCCATTCCTATGCGAATGGCATTATAACAGGATATCCTGATGGAACCTTCAGCGGATCAAGGACCCTTACAAGGGGAGAGGCAGCATCTGTACTGATACGTCTGGCTGATAAGGACATGAGAGTGGTTCCTGCAATAGTAGACTACTCGACGGTATATGCACAGCAGGTCCTGGAGCTTGTGAATGCAGAAAGAACAAAAGCTGGATCAAAGCCGCTCGTATTGGATGCCAAGTTGTCTTATGTTGCCACAGAGAAATCAAAGGACATGGCTGTTTCAGGATATTTCGACCATATTTCACCTAACTATGGATCACCCTTTGATATGATGAAGGAATTCGGGATAACCTACAGGGCAGCAGGCGAAAATATTGCCTTTGGCTTCAGAACAGCTGAAACCGTTATGAATGGCTGGATGAATTCTCCCGGACACAAAGCAAATATTCTTAACGAGGCTTTCGGAAGGATAGGTATAGGCGTTTACTTCGGCGACAGCGTTTATTGGACGCAGATGTTTGCGGACTAAGTCAATTGACCATGGACAGTTGACAATGGACAATTTAAAAAAAAGACAAACTAAAAGATCCTTCACTTTCGTTCGGGATGACAAGCTAAAATTAGTCATTCCTGAGGTCAGTAAGGATCTTTTCTATTGTTCATTGTTTATTGTTCATTGAGATCCCTCCACTACGTCGGGATGACGAACAATTGTGCATTGTGAACTGTGCATTGTGAATTGGTTACCTATGCGTTCTCCCCATCCCTTCCCTTTCAGAAAGTGTTGTTAGTTTTTCAACTTCTTCAAGTAGCTCATAAACTGGCTGACCCTCATATAGCTTTGCTCCGCTGCTGAATTTGACCTTGACTCCGGTAGACTGCAGCTCCTTCTCAATAAGCTTTTTAAGACGTTCGGCAACAACAGGACCTTTATTGGCATGGATGTCCGGCAGAAGGATCAGGAACGACCCATCTCCGTAGCGCCCGAGGATATCGACTGCTCTTACCGAGGACTTAAGGGAATTAGCCATTAGTTTTTCTACTACCTCCATCATGTCCCTGCCGTTTTTTTGCAGCATCTCTTCGTATTCAGAGATCCTAAGCATCAACAGACTTAAGAAGGTCTGGTTCCTCTCAGCTCTAAGTACTTCATATTCCAGCCTGTCATAAAGAGCCTTCCTGTTGTATAGCCCTGTCAACTGATCGATCGGATGTAACTCCGCCAGCTTTTCCTTCAAACGTCGGTTCTCTTCCTTCAAATCCTCTATCACTTTAAGCAAGCCATCTTGAGAGTTATCCATTTATCCATACCTCCTTTAACCTTGTATTACGATATACCCCTTATATGAATTAATTTACCAGAAATATCCGGTTTTGTCACATAAAAATAAAAGACCTGCTTAAATAACTGACGCTATCCGGGCAGGTCTCTCTTATCTTATTCCAATATTCTAATTGCACCTTCAGGCAAAACCTCTACATTGGCCTTTAGCACCTGCTCAGCAAATGATACCGGCACATAGGTTCTGTCACTATATATTACAGGCGCAACCTCAAGCCTTATAAGCATCTTGGCAAAGCTGTAGGTGTTTCTGTCAATATATACCTTTGTCCAAAGCGGACCTTTTGTAAGCTCAACACTTCTCTCCAAGCCGTCCCACTTGACCTCATAGCCCAGATATTCTGCCACTTGTCTTAATGGGATCAAAACAATTCCATCCTCAAGCCTTTGCAGCTCTTCATCAAGGATAAGACCTGCCGGCTCCTCCAATTTCTCCCTTTCCGGAAGTATTATGATCTTCAAAGGACTTGTTTGCATTGGATAGCTCTCAAGTACGATATCGTAAAAGATCACCAGCTCCCTGTCTTTTATCATCTCTACTGTAGCAGCTTTGCCTTCAAAGTCAACTATGACAGTCTCTTCACCAGGTCTTATTATCATCGATCCATCTGCACTTAAGAGCTCATTATCGAAAAGCTCTACCATAACTAAATTTGCTCCCTCGCCGCCGTCGTGAAGAATAATTACATCCGGCTTCATTTGACCTGGATAGCTCATAGCCATAACTGTATTCTTATGATAGTAAACTGTCACACCCATACCCTTCTTAATGGCATCAGTCTGGGCAGGACTCATGGTCTTGTCGCTCAATAGAAGCATCTCATCGTTGATGTATGCCCATAGTACGTCGAGTCCTTCACCGGAATCATTTCTCACAAGGATCCTGAAGAAATCGTCCCCATTCTCGATCTCCTCTACTATACCTTTCATTTTTATATACTCAAAGGGTTGCTCTTCAATAGGTGCTGAAACAGGCACTGCCTCAAGCTCCTTTCCAAAAGCTGCCATAGGGCTTAGTGTAAGCATCAAGGCACTTAAGGCAAACGCTATCGTTCTTATCATCTTATTCATGTCATTTCCTCCTCCTTTGTTATATGGTCATTATATCAACCTATGAGAGACAATTGGTAACAGAAGGGTGACAAAGGGGTTAAGAAGGGGTTAAAAAAAGAGCTGAAAAAATCAGCTCCAAAGTATCAAATCAAACTGCTAAGTATATTTAGTATTCCATTGCTCTTTTTTACCTTCTCTGCATATCTGTAGGTAATAGGCTTGTTGATAATAACCTTTTCAGGATTCTCGTAGACTATTCTCCAATAGTTTTCTTTGCCTATTTTATTTTCAAGAAGTTTTAGCATCCTCCTTGTTTCAGGAGATCTTCTACCATCCGAGTGGGTGTCTGAAGCAGCAAAATGGATCATATTGTGTCTTAATAGAACTAATGCAGTTTCTTTGGCAGATTTCCCATACATCCCTTCAAGACTTTGAAGGTTCATCTGGGTTAATGCCCCCTTCTCCAGCATAGAGTAAAGCATATTGGGATTCTCTATGATCTTAGAATTCCTCTCAGGATGAGAAATTATTGGAAGGTATCCCTTTATCTGAAGTTCATAAATCACAGTATCTGTATACTTTGGTATGTCATTAGATGGGAGCTCAATTAGAACATAGCGGCTGTTGTTTAGGGTCAAAGCCTTGCCGGTCACAACGTCGGCTGCTGTTGAAGGTGATATATATATCTCATTTCCAGGCAGCACTTCCAAATCTATTCCTTCTAATTGTATGGCAGCATTGAGCTCCTCAAGCTTTTCCAGAAGTTCATATCTTGAGTATTTCTTTGTTCCGTCGATGAAATGAGGAGTAGCTATAACCTTTTCATATCCGTTATCCACATATATCCGCGCAATGCGAAGTGACATATCCAAATCAACTGCCCCATCATCAACACCTGGAAGGATATGAGAGTGTAGATCTATCATTTGTCTTTCCTCTTTCCGGATTTTCTCTTTTTAGGCAACTCGTCATCACCATAGTATTGTTCATATTGATAATAGGCATAACCATAGTATTTATTGCCACTAGTGGGTATCCTGTTCAAAACAGTACCTAAAATATTTGCATTTACTTTCCTAAGTTGTTCCACAGCATGTATTGCAATTTCGATCTCTGTTTCTCCAGCTTCGAGAACGAGTATAGTACCATCCGCTATAGTTGAAAGTATCGCGCTGTCAGTAACAAGTCCAATCGGTGGACTGTCAATAATTATCATCTCGTACTTATCCCTTATTGAGTCTATAAAATTCTTCATCCTGTTGGAGCCTAAGAGTTCCGCAGGGTTAGGAGGAATTGGGCCGCTGGTAAGAATATGAAGATTCTTTTGTGTTGGATGTGAATGAACTACATCCTCCAGCTCATTTTCTCCAATCAATATATTGGTAAGACCTGATAGGTTGCTAAATCCAAATATTTTATGAACCCTAGGTTTTCTCATATCACAATCTACGGATAATATTTTCTTTCCAGATTCAGCCACAAGATACGCAAGGTTGCAGCTAACCGTGGACTTCCCCTCCCTCTGTCTTGGCGAGGTAAATACCAATACCTTCTTGTTCTTGTCAATATCAGCAAATTGGATATTTGTCCTAAGAGTCCTGAAGGCCTCAGAAACAACAGATTTAGGGTTATCCATAGTGAATAGTCTAGCTTGTCTGCTTTCCTTTTTCATGATCAATCCTCCACGTTTGGTATTGACCCAATCACAGGTAGCCCAAGGTATTTTTCAACATCCTCAGGGGTCTTAATGGTATTATCAAGCATTTCAATAAGAAATGCGAGGAAAACTCCCAACATCAAACCTAGAATACCAGCGATAGCCAAATTCAATATTGGTCTTGGGCTTACCGGTGTATATGATGGTTCAGCCCTATCTATTACCTGGACGTTCTCTACCTTCATTATTTCCTGAACGGTATCCATGAATACAGAAGCAGTTTCATTTGCTATCTCAGCTGCAAGCACCGGGTCAGTATCTGTAACAGTTATTCCGATTATCTCAGTATCTTTGACAAGACTTACATTGACCTTGCTTCTGAAGGTATTGTAACTAAGGTCTAAACCTAAGTTCGAGATAACCTTCTCAGATACTATCCTTGTTTTTATAAGCTCGCCATAAGTAGATACAAGTTTTTGATTTAGCAACAGCTCATTATACTCAATTTTATTCTCATTAATATAATCCTTTGGTTTCCCAACCATAAGAGTTGTGAAAGCGCTGTATTCTTTATCCAATATGAAAAATGTTACGACTGAGCTAATTGCCACCGACAACACTAATAAAAGCACTATGAGCTTCACGTGCTTCCTAAGGATAAAAAATATCTCCCGTAAACTAATTTCTTCCAAGAAACTTCCTCCTTAATTAAGCATGGTTCTCAAAGGAATCCTCAAAAGGTGTATATCCCTCAACCAAATTTGTCAATTCAAGCTTTAAGGGCATATTATCCTCCATATCGAGGTATTCTTTTAATTTTTCAAGATTTACAAGCAACTCATAAAAGTTATGCTCCTCAGGTTCTTCAATAAATATCTTGCTGTTCTTTGTGCTGGTAAGTTTTGGACCTTTTATAAGCAGCTCTTCATATAGCTTCTCCCCAGGTCTTAAACCCACTATTTTTATGGGTATATCAACGTATGGTTCAAATCCAGAAAGCTTTATAAGATCCTTTGCCAAGTCAATGATTTTAATAGGTTCACCCATATCAAGAACAAATATCTCTCCGCCGGTAGCCATTGATCCTGCCTGCAATACTAACTGGCAAGCTTCAGGTATGGTCATAAAGTACCTTATCACTCTTTCGTCTGTGACGGTTACAGGCCCACCCTCAGCTATCTGCTTCTTAAAAAGAGGTATTACACTTCCATTGCTTCCTAACACATTTCCAAACCTAACAGCAACAAATTCTGTTTCACTTAATCCATTATAGGACATAATGATCTTTTCTGCCACTCTTTTTGTTGCACCCATAACGTTTGTGGGATTAACAGCTTTGTCCGTCGATATCAGTACGAACTTCTTTACTCTGAATTCATCTGCTGCCTGAACCAAATTTAAAGTTCCAAAAATATTATTCTTGACAGCTTCACTTGGGTTTGATTCCATTAAGGGTACATGCTTATGTGCAGCTGCATGAAAAATTATTTCCGGCCTATATTTATCAATTAGTTTCCTTATGGATCTTTTATCTCTAACAGAAGCAATCAATGTCACGACCTTGATATTTTCATATTTCCTAAAAAGTTCATTTTGTATATCATATAAGTTGTTCTCATAAACATCTATCAGCACAATCAACTTTGGTCTACATCTCGCGACTTGTCTTGCCAGTTCACTACCGATTGATCCCCCACCGCCTGTTATCATAACAGTTTTTTCTGATATAAACTCATCAATGTCCTTCAGATCAAGTTTTATCTCATCTCTGCCCAGTAAATCCTCTATTTGTACATCCCTTATTTGATTTATGTTGATACTTCCACCGATAAGCTCATACATCCCAGGCAATATTCTTGTTTTTACAGAGGTTTCCTTGCATAATCTTACTATCTCTCTTCGTACTGAAGGCTCAGCTGATGGAAGTGCAATTATAATTTCATCTATATCATTTTTCTCCACAGAATTCCTGATACAATCTCTGTTGCCGATTACCTTTATACCATTGATCACTTTACCTATTTTGTTTGGATCGTCATCTATAAATGCTACAGGCTTTAGGTTAAGGCTGTTATGATTTCTCAACTCTTTAAGAATCATAACTCCAGCAGCACCAGCTCCTATAATAAGAACTCTGGTTTGTGTCTTGTCGGCTTCAATACCATTTCTAAGTCTTCTGAGGCTTCTATAAAAAAATCTTGAGGACCCAATAAATGTTATCTCTAAAATAGTAATTTGAAGATGCATAGCGAATGGTATCGCATTCCCTGTAATTGTAAAAAGAATAAAAATAATAGCATTAGATATCGTAACGCCTAAAGCAATTTCTATTAATTCGTCAATACTTGCATATTCCCAAAGGCTTTTGTAAAAGTTGAATAGGTAAAATATAAACAGCTTGATAACGGTAACAATAAGAACTGTACCAAAGTACTGGTTAAGGTATGTAGGATGCAAGGTGGTATCGTGTCTAAAATAAACAGTAGCAAAAAAAGCAGCACTTATCAATAGAGCGTCTAAGGCAACCAGAAAAAATATCCGCCTGGTTTTCATATTCATTCACTTCCTGATCTAAATATTATTAACTTTGTACAAGTCCGGGTTGCCCCGGACTTGTATAATAACATTATCTCAATTAAATACTATATCTATTATTAATTATATCCTGGTACATTTAACGTGATATTGAAAACCAGATCGGTAGTACCATCTGTTACGACCACAGTTACATCGTTGCCAAATTTTACAAAATGATCGAGTGTGATCGGATGCTCTATAATAGCTTCTACAGGATTACTATAAGCAGTTGGAACATCAACATTTGGCTGAATTAAATCCCAATTATCGACACTAACGCTCTTAATCCTAACGGCTTTGTTGAATTGTGCAGATATCGTATAAGAATGTTCATCGTTGAACGAGAAAGGAACATTTATACTATCACCAGAGATAACTGCTTCAGTCCCATTAAGTGATGCACTGGTAAGTCTTGGAGAAACGTAAGGTGCTCCTCCACCACCTCCGGTAACAGGTTCTTCTGGTAGAGTGACGTCTTTCGCATTTGAATCCACGACGATTTTATCTGCCTCAACGTCTATGATCGATTTGGAGCCTGTGCTCATAACTTCAATTATTTCAACTGTTCCCTTTCCCTTTATGGTAGTCTCGGAAGCTGCAGTAACAATTGAGACAACTTTTCCATTGACAGTTATGGTTGATCCTTCGGCTTCCTTGTAAACAAGAACGCTGTCAATCTTAGAGTCCTTATCTACACTTACCTCTGCACCCGGTGCATATACCTTTATTTCACCAACTTTTGCGTCAACTAATTCGACAGGGATATCAGTGTTTATTACCAAAGTCTCTAAAGATCCTTCAATTATTACCTTATCATTACCATCTTCGATATATATTGCTTCAGCTTCGGTACCATCCTCAAGGAAGACCCTGACGGCTCCATCATATCTTGAAATTATTACAGATTCACCAATAGATGAAGAATTTTTTATAATTATGGAATTGATTCCTCCACCCCTTACTACCAGTCTGCCCTCAATATTTACATTGTCAAGAATAAGACTACCATCACCAATGCCTTCTCCAGCTATAAGGTCTCCCTTTATTGACATATTTTTTAATACTACTCCTGGAACACTGACCATTACATTTCCAGTATAATCCTCTGAATATTCTCCTGCTGATCTAATATAATTCTTGATCATATTGTGCATCAACTGGGCAAATTCAGCTCTTGTTATGCTGCCTTTAGGATTGATGAGTCCATTGGATCCCTTAACATAGCCAGCATTAATTAAAGCAAATACCTCGCCTTTTGCCCATACCGATATTTCATCAAGATCGGAAAAACCTGCTGGCATAGAGCCTGAGGGCTCAAGTTTCATAGCTCTTGCCATTACTATGAATGCTTCTTCCCGAGTTATGTTAGACTCCGGATTCAGCATATTCCCGCTTCCAACGAATGTTTTCATTTGTACGGCCTTAGCCATGTCATTTCTATACCATTTGCTTTCAGGAACATCTATGTAGCTGTCTATTGACCCTGATGCATATGATCCGAATGCCCTGTTGATAATGGCAGCCATTTGGGCTCTGGTAAGACTTGCTTCCGGCATCAGCTTGCCATTATAACCTGTCAACAACCCGTTTTCCACAGCCTTAGATAAAGCTTCTGATGACCAATCTTTCGGCATATCAGAGAAGCTCTCTCCCAAAACGATTGTTGGCAGCATGGTTAACACCATAACTAGTACCAGTAATTTTGCCGTAATCCTCTTCATTCCCATTCCTCCTCTTTTTTATAACTGCCTTAAATATTTGAAATGATGCCAATTTATAGCGTAATGCTCTTACTTAAAACAACTACTATTATTATACAATACATTTGAAATTTATACTATGATTCTCGACTAAATTGTCAAGAAAATTTCGGATGTTGCTATACGTTGGCACGTTGATAGAATGGATCAGGGATAATACTTAACCCATTTGTAATACTTTAGGCATACATAATGTAGTATAATCATTACATAAGGAATAATAAGCAAGAAAGGGTGATCCTTAAATGAAGCGACTCTTATCCTTGACTTTAGCAATAATTATGCTATTTGGGATGACGATGGATGCAGCTGCAGCAAGCCCGTATACAAAAGAGGGTGAATTCCTTAAAGATATCGGTGTGTTAAAGGGTGGCACCGACGGAGACCTCATGCTTGAAAGCAACCTGACCCGAGAGCAGATGGTCGTTCTTATCTCCAGGCTCTATGGAAAGGAAAGCGAAGCTGAAGGGTATCTATCCACAAATACTTTCACAGATCTCAGGCCTGAGAACAAATATTATATTCCCTTTATCATCTGGGCAAAGGATCAGGGACTGATCCAGGGTATGACAGCTTCAACCTTTGGAATTGGTCAGACTGTAACTACCCAGCAGTTTCAGACAGTACTGTTGAGAGCTCTTGGTTATACCGAGGAAGCTAAGGATTGGTATAATGTCCCCGCCTTTTCGGTAGAAATAGGCCTTATGAAGGGTTTGAACTTTAACTCAGATGCTAAACTAAACCGAGGTCAGGTTGCAGCTATGCTTGTAAATGCACTAAGCTTGATACCAAAGGGTGAAACATCCCCTTTGGCCGTCAAGCTTAGAGTTGTTTCTGCACCTGAAACAGAGGATACTACAGATACTACGGCTACAGAGCCTGAAGATAAAATAATCCTGCCATCACTTCAGGGAAGCTTTGGATACATAAATACAATTATGCTGACTTTCAACAAGGAAATGAATGAAAGCTTGATCACCAATAAGACTAACTATACCATAACTCAAAAGGGTAAGGAGCTTCCTCTTCCTGAAGGGACAACTCTGATGTTGGGTAAGGATAAAATGACACTGACCATAACCCTGCCACAAACAATAGATGGAGTATATACAATAGTTGGACTTGACGACAGCGTTATGGCACTTAAGGCAATAGGTTTGATGGATACAGAAGGAAACAGAACTGATCCGTCAATAATCAAGGTAGAGTTTGATGATATTTCAGCCGGTCTTGGAAAGGCTGTCGATTACGATAAGGCTTACCCCGGTAAAAAAGCCGCATTAACTGATATTAGGAATATTAAGATAAGGTTCAACGTACCAATAGCTGCTGCAAATACAGAAGACTTCTCAGTACCTGGCAGGAGTGTGGAGCGTGTTGTAATTGATGGAACCAATATAATAACATTAAGGCTTGACGATTCTGATGAAACATTTATAGAGGATGGATATATTGAAATTGCAAAGGATAATAAAATAATGACAGCACTTGGATCTCCTGTTGAGGGAATGAAGCTGCAGCTGATTGACATGGTCCCTCCCGCGCTTATGAGTGATGAAGCGGATGTGAGAAGAGGGTACATTGAGATAAACTTCAGCGAACCTCTTGAAAAGGATGGAGCGGGCCTTTACCGAAGAGATCTTGTTATTACAAGATTGTCCGATAGTGTAGTCTTAGGTAAAGACGAATATTCAACAGCGCTTAAATCTACTGATCCGTCAACTATGCAAATATCCCTTAAAACCGATGCAAGGGCCTCATATTACTCAATAAAAATCGTTGATGAACCCCAATATATAAGGGACTTGGAAGGAAATCTTGTATTATCTGCTGAGGCGATCGAAACTGATGATGACATTTAGAGAAAGGGCCTGATCAAAATGATCAAGCCCTTAACTTTATTTAGCTATTGCCTGCGCCAGCTCATTTATACTCTTAGTAAGCTGATCCAGCTTTCCTTCTATCCTCACCAGAAGATAGACTGAAATTACGATCGGAAAACCAAGATTGGCGACGCTGGAATATATTTCTTCCACGATAAATCACCCCGACTATTCAATTGACAATTGACAATTGACGATTGACAATTGACAATAAAAATCTTTCGATACACTTATGACTAAATCTCTACTAGATTAAGTGTTAAGTTAAGCTGATTGGAGGTTGGTCATTTTGAGGACATAACCTGGCCAAGCAGCCGCGAGCGGTCCGATAAAATGATCCAACCTCCATTAATAACACTTACTTAAATTTCCATTTCACTCACAGTAGTTGTCACTACCCTTGCTCCAACTGCTCCGACAAGGTCACCATTGGTGGACTTGAAGACGCCTGCACTAACTATGACATCCATTGCATCCGATACCTCAGTTGCAGTTAGATCAGCCCTGGGAGCATCGATACTCATCCTGTAATTCTTATTCAATGCATCCAGAAAGTCCATTTCAAGCTTAGTTTTATCCATTATTTCACCCCCTTAAGAAAAATACATCACTAAATTACACCTCTGAGAATTCGTACTCTTCTACCTTCTTGACCTTAAGAAGGCCCTTCTCCTGAAGCCCTGCGATCGCCTGACCACTGATATGAAGATTCTCGTCAGTTGCGTCTGTCTTGACGTTAGTAAATAGCTTGGAAGCTACTTTTTGCTTACCGTCAACGATTCCTCCATCCAGCTCAAGCTTCAGGGATTTCTTAGAAATATTCGCTGCTGTTGCCATCATCTCACCTCCCTTCATACTTGTTAAATAGGAAAAGGAGTGTGATTTTACTATCCAAAAAATAAAAAAGCCCCCTCATTTTTTGAAGGGGCACATCAGACATCCTATTGTGGTATCATTATGACTTGGTTAGGGAATATCAAGTCAGGGTTCTTCAGGTTATTATGCTCAGCAAGGACCTTCCAGTCCACACCATATTTTATACCGATCTTCGACAACCAGTCTCCTGGTTTTACAATATACTCGATGTGTTTTGGAGCAGGTGTGGGTGCTGGTTCTGGCTCTGGTGCTGGTGCTGGAGGAGCAGGTATAGCTGTGATCCTACCTTCAACAGCTGGGTTGATTTCCGGATTAGCTTCAATGTATTCCATTAGTACATCAGACAGTAATCCGCCTTCACCAACAAATGGCTTATTAGCAAACATTGTATAACCATCACCGCCTACAGCCATGAAGTCATTTGTCACAACCTTGTAGGTCTTTGCAGGATCAAGGGCTTCATCACCTATCATTACCTCAGTAACTCTTTCCCCTGCAGGCTTGCCTGCATCAAAGGTATACTTCATTCCACTTACATGCGGGAATTGTCCGGCAGGAGCAGGAAAATCCTTGACGCCGTGCTCAATTGCTGCCTTTAACTCGGCACCAGTTACATCTATTACTGCCAGAGTATTTGTGAATGGGAAGGATGTCAATACTTCATTAACGGTTATATCACCCGCATCAATGGATGCTCTTATACCACCGCCGTTTGTAAAAGCTACATCTGCTCCGGTAGAGATTCTCATGGCATCTGTAATAAGATTTCCAAGGTTTGTTTCACCAGCTCTTACATGCTCTCTTACACCATCAAGCTCCACAAGTGTCTTTCCTACAACAACACTTACGATTGGGTCGTTTACGGCTTTAGTCTCTGCTATCATCGAGACTATTTCCTCATCCGCTTCAAGTGTTGCAGCTTCTTCGTAAGGCATCAAGCTGGCAGTAGCTTTGGTCAGCTCACCATCAGTTATTTCCATTTTTACAATACCAATATTCTTGGTGTATGACTCTGCCTGTACTATCAGAGTACCATTAACCAAATTCCCTTCAGGAAGAAGAGTATGGCTGTGACCATCAACTATAAGGTCTATGCCCTCAACTTCGTTGGCAAGCTTTACTGATGTATTAACAGAGGAAGCATCGTCTCCAAGGTGGACTAGCGCTATAATGATATCAGCTTTATCCTCAAGTTCATCCACCATTTCCTTCCCGGTTTCAACAACATCCAGGAATTCTATTCCTTCTGTATTTTTAGGGTTTGACTTGTATTTGGTTTCATCGGTCCCTAATCCAAAAATACCAACCTTTAATCCATTGTCCATTGTATAGATCACGTAAGGATCAAAATCTGAATCCCCACTATCCTCATGGACTATATTTGCGCCAAGAATTGGAAATTCTGCCATTCCCTTAAGTTTCATCAATTGCTCGTAACCATAATTGAAATCATGGTTACCTGGAGTCATTGCATCAAAGCCCATTGCGTTCATGATCTCCACCATCTGCTCACCACTTGTCAGATTGACGATTGTAGTACCATGAAGTGCATCTCCTGCATTTAGAAACAGAAGATTTGGATCCTCTTCCTTAAGAAGATCTACCTTGGTCTTTAGCTTAGCAAAGCCAAGCTCCTTGCTGCCAGCATTTTCCTCTACTCTGCCATGAACGTCATTCACATGAACTATCGTAAGGGTCTGCACCTCCTCTGCAAATGCAAACTGATCAGGAATCAGCACAAGTCCTAACAATAACACAAATGACAATGCAAAGCTTATTACTCTTTTGTTTCGTAACATTAGCTCTCCTCCTTTTTTTGATCATTATTTCTAACACTCTTTGTATACCCTAATAAAGAGCAATTACCATACAAATAATTGAAATATGTCATTTTTGATAAGCTGTTTAACCATTTATTACTGTGGTATAAATAAGGAACAAGGGACACATAAAGGGCGAACCAAGCGAAAGCCTGGGGCGCAAAGCCAGAATCTAAAGCCTTAAGGCAATGATCGTGCGGCTGCTGTGTTTATTACATAGCAGCCTTACGCCTGTTTAAATATAATTGTACTATCTAACAAAACTTAATAAAACAAGGCAATATAAGAGTGAGGCGTGCTTTTTCTTTGTTACGCCTTCAAGCTGCTATGTATGATAGCAGCTTTTTGTATTTAAGGGGTTGGTGTATATGAATGTGTACTGTTTATGATTTGCAAAACTAAAAAATGAAAATGAAAGGAGAGAAAGTCATGAAACTAGGCATAAGAAAATTTCTGACCATCCTTGTAGCTTTATCAATGATATTAAGCATGCATGTATCTTTAGCTGCAGCAGGTGGCGGTAATCTTGAGCTTGGAGACCCTTATGAGTTCCTTGTTAAGTTTGAATGGAAAGGAAACGACTGGGAAGCAGAGGGAAACTCCAACGGTGTAACTGTAACGGGTAGTGCAATCAGCGTAAGCTTTAAAAGTGAAACACCCATATATGCAGTTGTAATTAAAGGGGCTACCGACAATGACACCGTATATTTTAATGGTGTTTACAGGGGAGAATTAGATAATTTAGGTTTAAGTAATCCTGGTGGAAACCCTGATATTTCCAATATATCCTTTTACACTATGACGGATGAGGAGCCTTGGGAAGGCACTATTAAGATAATAAAATCATTTGAAGAAGGTGATGATCATCCACTTTATGGGGTCTCGTTTACATTAAGTGATGGCCAAGGTTTCTTAGTTGATGAATCAACAAACAGCGACGGTGAAGCTGTATTCGAGAAGGTACCTGCTGGGACCTATACTTTAACAGAAAATGTTCCTCAAGGTTATACCAGCAGCCTTGGTAATGGTATTACAATCGAGCTTCCAGATGCTGCTGATAACCAAAATTATTTAGAAATTAGCGTTAAAAATTCCTTAATTGATGATGAGGAGGAGGAATTTGGAAGTTTGAAGGTCCACAAAGGGATCATGAGAATTAGCGGCAGCGTTGATGCAAATCTTGGCGATGGAGAGTTTAAAGTCAGACTGACAAGCCCACAGGGCGAAGACAGTGAAGTTAGAGAGCTTACAATTAAAAACCCTGCTGATCATGTAGTGTTTGAGGACTTGCCATTTGGAATCTATACTTTGGAGGAAATTGATGCATACCATCCTGAACTTGAGTTCAGCGACTACTATTTTGCGAATTCAGGAAATCAGAATCATGATGTGATAAGCAATGAGGTGACAATAGACAGCGAGAATGAAATCGAAATCTGGCTTATCAATAAGGTTGGAGATCCCTGGGAAGGAAATATCCGAGTAATCAAATCAATCCCAGGGGTACAGGCACCTAATGAATTGCTTGAAGGCTTCGAGTTCACACTTTCAGGACCTAACGATTATGAAGAGACTGCATCAACTGATGAATATGGCGAAGCAGAATTTACAGGACTTGCAGAAGGAGAATACCTCCTGGAGGAAGATGACTACGTGGGTTACACTTCAAGTATACCTGATGGTTTTACTATAGATCTTCCTTATGATGCAGATGAAGAAAATGATAACTATGCTATAGTTAGAGTTACTAATACACCAATACCTGATGATTGGAAAGGTGTAATAAGAGTCGAGAAAAGTATAACTGGTGAGGATGATCCTGATCTTTCGGGTATTGAATTCACATTATCAGCTGAGGGTATGCAAGACTTAACCCAATCAACCAACTCTTCAGGTATCGTCGAATTCATAAACCTACCTGAAGGGATATATACCCTTACAGAAGATGTTCCTGAAGGCTATAGATCATCTCTGCCTAGTGAAGGTCTTGAGATAGAACTCCCTGAGGAAGCAAATGAAAATGACATAGTTACCGTTCAGGTAACGAACAGATTAATTCCAGATGCTGAGCTTGGGGAAATTGAAGTTGCTAAGATCGTACAAAACAGGTTAGGTAGTACAATGACCAGCGACAATACAAGATTCTACTTCGAACTTCAAATGCTTGGAGAAGGCTGGATAACAATAGATTCTGGATCGATCCTGGGCAATGGCACTCTTGTATTTAATAATCTTGAGGATGGAGAATACAGAGTCAGAGAGGTAAATATTGACGATGATTTCAATTTGATCTCTCCAAATAACATTTTGGTCGAGATTGAAGATGGTTCCTCTGAGGAAGTTGAATTTGTGAACAGAGAGAGACCACTCCCACCGGATGATGATGACGATGACGAGGAAGAAGAGGATGAACCGGAGGATGAACCGGAGAATGAACCGGAGGTTCTTGAAATAACAGTAGTAGAACCCATTCCTGAAGCAACTCCTACTCCTGAGCCTGAGCCAGTTATAGAGGTTGTTGAAGAAGTAATACCATTAGCAACACTTCCTAAGACCGGCACATTTGATTCTTCTACACTTGGCGGAATAGGTGCAGCACTTCTTGGGCTTGGATTGTTGCTTAAGAAAAAAGAAGATTAGCGATTTAATAAAGTAATTATGGAGAGACTGCTTCTGCGGTCTCTCCATTTTTATAGAATTTGATGTTTCAAGAATTATAACTTTACACAACCAATAATATGGTATAATTATCTGGTAAATAGTAAGATTGGAGGTATGGAGTTGGGCAAGAAAAATAAATCATCTTCCTCAAAAAAGTTAAAATATGACTTGGCTTTGGTAGTGCCCTTAATCCTTGTAATCTCGATAGTTCCATTGATAGTCTACCTGAAGATAGTTCCTGTGGACGATGTGATGTTGTTGTTCACCAATGGAAAAGAGAATTTTGACTTTTTCTCTTATTTTAAAATGCAGTGGCTGCTCATAATAACCCTTTTAGGATCAATTTATTACGCAGTCCGAGCATTTTTAAGCGAAAACGTACTTATCAGAAAAACTAAAAGCTATTATTTAATGGCAGCATATCTTGTATTTGCATTGCTATCAACCCTTTTTGCAGAGTATAAGAGTGTTGCTCTCACAGGCTTTGTTGATCGCTATGAAGGCTTATTTGTTTTGGCTGCTTATATTGCCTTGACATTTCTGGCATTTAACACTATCGACAACGAAAGACAGCTAAAATCAATACTGGTTGCGCTAGGAATTTCATCAATTCTAATGACAATACTTGGACTCACCCAGTTTATGGATAAGGACTTCTTTATGACAGACTTTGGAAAAAGGCTGATACTCCCAGGAAGGTACGAACATATCGCCGATGAACTTAATTTTACATTTGCAGGCTCAAGGACCGTTTATGGTACACTGTACAACATAAACTATGTAGGGGTTTACATGAGTCTGGTGTTTGCTGTAAATAGCACACTTGCTATTCTACTAAAGTCTGATAAGTACAAGCTATTCTTCATATTAACAAGCTTAGCTTCATTCCTTATGCTTCTTGGATCAAGATCAAGAGCAGGGATGTTCAGTATTGCAGTTTATGCACTGTTAGCTCTTATATTTTTCAGGACTCAGATACGTACGCGATGGAAGTCATTCTTGGGAATAATTGTTGCATTAGCATTAGTATTCTTCGGTGTGAATACAGCCAGGGACGGGTACTACACGAATATCTTGAAGGCCGGCTTGAACTCTCTAACAACAGTACATGAGGCTGATTTCAAGGATATAGTATTGGAAGATAATACTGCAACTATTCACTTTAAGGACTATTCCCTTAAAATAGCTGCAGAAGAAAGCGGTTTTCAATTCTATGACGAAAATAACAACTTGTTGAAGACAACATTCGCAGACAATGTATACAAGGTAGCTGATGAACCATATAACAAACACACCTTTACTCTTAAAACAATGGAAAAACGATATGTAATCCTCGATTCAACAGTTGCCACAAACCGTGGAAGTAGAGTTATTAGATTTGTTGTGGATAATGATACCAAAATCAAGGTACTTGGCTATAGAGGGGAATTCCTTGATGATATCAAGGCACCAAGCTTTGGTTTTGAGGGAAGAGAACAAATGGCTTCTAACAGAGGTTATATCTGGTCAAGGTCCATACCAATGCTTAAGGACACAATATTATGGGGGCATGGACCTGATACTTATGCATTGCACTTCCCAAATAACGATTTTGTAGGAAAGTTTCTGGGTTTTAGTAATTTAAACACAGTTGTAGATAAACCTCACAATCTATACCTTCAAATAGCGATAAATACAGGCGTTACATCGTTAATCGCTTTTCTTGTGTTAACAGGAGCTTATGTAATTGACGGATTTAAGCTGTTTATCAACCGCAAGGAGTATACAGGTTTCATTGATGTAGCGGGACTGGGAATCCTTATGTCTGTCATAGTATACTTATTTACAGGCCTCACAAATGACAGCATTGTCTCAGTAGCACCGGTATTCTGGATACTGTTGGGATCAGGGATGGCTGTAAACTATAAGCTGAGGGAAGAAAATCAAAATTAGTGTTCAAAAAAATAGCTGGGGTTCCGGAACCCCAGCTATTTTTGTATTCCATTATTCTATTACTAATATGACCTCAAGCTCATTGTCAGCATTAACATCAAATGATATCATATCGCCTGACCTTACTCTGGTGTCTCCAAAAATAAGCAAATCCTTTGACAGGAATCTTCTTGTATCAGTTCCACCAATATCGAGCATGATTTCCTCATCCGCCATATCTACACTTACAACCTCATACTCAGCCGACGCATCATCTATCCTTACATCAACTGCAATTACAAGTTCATCCTCAAGTGTCACGGTTACTATTTCTCCCACTGAGAGTGCTGGTATTGCTGCAAATGGTGCTACATCATACTCAACCTCATCTCCATTGACGTCATCACCAATTATACTATCATCTCTGCTTGGATTATAGGTGAAAGTCACTTCAAAGGTTTCTTTTTCGACAAAGTCATCTGAAGGAATAAAATCGGTAAACACTATAACATATGCTAAGCCAGTTGATGTGCCTACCTTTCTTTCGTTCCCAACATCCATAGCAGTGAACTCAGCCTCAGTTATTACATAGGCATTTAAGCCGCTGTCCGGATCAGCCATCTCAAGAACTGTTTCCATTTCTGTGACTTCAATTCTGGTGACTGCAAAGCCTTGAGTATTAACTATGAACATAGTTGTTAATGAATTATACTGGAATATTCCATCTGTCAGAGCTATTTCAGAATTATCAATATCTATATCCAGCTTGTTTCTAAATATTTTTACTGAGGTGGAATCAGTATCAATCTTTGAGGCTGTTGCAAGTCTTACCAGTTTATCCACATCTGTTCCATCGTAGAACAAGTAAGCGATATCACCTCGTTTGAAATCTCCAATAGCTAAACTTGCACCAAGTTCGTTTTCGAAATCTGTTGCACTGTCCGCCCTATAGGTTGTCCTGGTCCCATCCGGGTTTATTACCTTGATGTCTCTTGTACCTACTTCCTCAATCAGAACCACCTTTTCGCTGTACTCAACCTCTCCGGATATCAACTGAAGTGAATCATTTAAGTCCAGCATATAGGTTACATCTGTGTCCTCAATGTCCTCGAGATATCCGCTTGCAAGACTGTCAATAAGAGTAAAGTAGTTTATTCCATCCATCGAATACACTGGTTTCTTGGCTGTACTGTTTCTCATCTGGTATCTGCTGCCATCAATATCGGCATAATAAACACCGCCTGATTGAAGTACTCTGTCATACTCTCCTGATTTCAATGCATCCTTTCTTACGATTCCATAATCGCCATAAACATGGATCACATCATCAGCCTCAACCTCGTCAAGACCCATTACCATGAACATAGAATTTTGATAGCCGAATACTCCGTCAAGAGTAAATATCTTCTCTGAGCCATCAGTTTTATCGTCAAGATAATAAATTTCTTCTCCATCCTCTTCCACCTTGGTTACAGGTGCAATATCATCGAATTCAAAGGCATCTATAAAGAATACTACATCATCGTTGACTGTTACTCTTGCAAATTCTGCAGTGTATTTATTGTCATTCGTACTGTCCAAATTCAAGTAATCCTCATAATCATAGGCTTTATCATTGTGGTATACTCCGTAGAGCATCTCAAATCTATTTGATGACCTTGGCTCAAGCTCAACATCGAATTCGTCGCCAGTATTTAACATTATCCGATTCTCTTCTGCTACGAATGGTCCAATATAGTATTCGTAGTCAGTGTTAATTATTGCTTTTGTTGCATTGTTATCTTTATCTATTGTTAGTTCTACGACCTTCCCTAAAAGATTCTCAGAATCCATGGTTGTGGGTATCGTTACCTCGATCTCGTCACCCTTTTCGTATCTCAATTCTGCATCCGGAGAATTGTTCCCTTCTTTTAAGACGACAACTGTTAATTCATCATCCTCAAGATCAGCTACTCTTGCATTTTCAGTTACAATTGCTTCGTAAACCTCTCTGTTGGCCTGGATTGAACGCATAACAGTGTTGTATACCAGCTCAAATACTTTTTCTCTTGTTGCAGCTGCATTGTAATCGTTGTTCGGTATGACAACCCCTTCCATAATGCCAACCTCTATTGCTTTGGTTATATATGGAGTAGACCAATATGCTCCGGTATATCCTGTTACATTTGGAACATCGCCATTTACCATGACCATGATCTTTATGATCTCGGCATAGGTAATGTTGCTGTCGGGCCTGAAGGTGCCACCTGGATAACCATTTACAAAGTTAAGGCTTGCTGCATAATTGATATAGCCATTAGCCCAATGGTTTACAGGCACATCTGAGAATTGACCCTGGATCGGTTTTAGCAGCGTTGCTGTACTTTCAGCAAATAGCGCTCTTGCAGTCATAGCTGCTACCTCAGATCTTCTTATTGGATCGTTTAGTCTGTAGCCTCCTGCATCCCCTGTTACAAGCCCTTCCTCTATAAGCCAATCGACCTTGGCATTTCCAGTAGCTGCACTGACTGTACCAAAGGTTCCAAGAACCATAACAAGCGCCAGCACAAATGAAAGAATTTTTCTATTCATCGTATCGCCTCCTCAGTTTTTCCCTACTTTCATTACATACCCATTAATAGATTTGTTGTTGCAAATTGCAGAAAAAAATCCAGCTGAAAAAGCTGGATTCCTTATATTTTGATTAGTTGCTAAACGAGGATAGGGTTTCACTATAGGAATCATTCGATATCACAAGACCGTCTATCCCCGCTGTCGGGAATGAATCTTCGATGAAATCCATAACTTTATTCTTGGCTTCTGTCTTTTTAGTTGAAGACAGTGCTTTCCAATCATCGTAATCAACCAATACGTCTACCTCTATAACGCTTTTAGTCCCGCCAATTTTAAAATCTTCAATGCCGTAGGAGCCCTTGAATTCATCATAAAGTGCATCTTCCAAATCAGCAAGTGTGCTGACGGTAGTTGAAGTCTTGCTTAAACTAATTACTCCCCTATTAACAGTAAATGATACTAATTTTGTGTCATCATAATCATCTTGTACATAACCGGATACTTTGGCATCAGGGAACTCATCAAGAACATCATCTACCATTTTTTGAAGTGTAGTCTTTACATCACCATCATCATAAGCATCATACCATGCATCCAGATCTGTTTGATCCTCCAAATATACATATACTCGGAGCTCAATATCGCTTGTTTTACCTTTTACCAAAATATCATCTATAGGCACACTTCTGGTAAATCTGGTGTAGTTGTCAACCAAATCTTCCTGCATATCTGTCAAGCTATAGGTTGTTTTGTTCGCCAATAGTGTCTCAAGTTCTTTTATTCTTGCATCCTTTTGTATCAACTGTGATGTTAATGCGGAGATATCCACTCCAGTAATATCAATCCTGTAAGTATTGGGATTGAAGTTTACCTGATAACCAAGCATTTCTGCGATACCTCTTAATGGTACGTAAGTCGTTCCATCAACTATAAATGGTTCTACTACAGCTCCAGTTGCTGTTTTTGCCTGCTTCATTGTACCGTTAACATATACAGAGATGTTTCTGTAGGAAGCCTTTATCGTTTGATCCAGCCAGCTTGCAAAACCAGTGGATGAGAATGACATTACAAGCATCATTACTGCAACCAGTATGGCAATTTTTCTGAATTTCTTGTTCTTCATGGTTATTCCCTCCCTTTGTATTTAACTATATCATACTCCCTTGACTTTGTTTTGTCAAAGCGTGAAGCCGTTGAAAATGAGATTGTAACTGAATTGTAACCGGAAAATCAATTCACAATGCACAATGCACAGTTCACAATGCACAAAGCACGGTCACAGTTTAAAGATCCTTCACTATCGTTTAGAATGGCGAAACCATAGATTCTTCGCAATCGATCAGAAATACCCTCCTCATTGTGCATTGTCATTTGTGAATTGAATATTAATTGTTCATTGTTCATTCCATCATTGTTTATTATCTCTCCCTATTCCCCTAAACAATAACTCGATCATTGGCTCAGGGTCGACCTTATCCGGGTCCTTGATGCCCTTATGAAAGCCGTGAGCATATGCTTGGCTGATCGAACCAATGAGCATACATATAACTTCATCACTATTTGATCCTTCTTTTAGTTCTTTTTTTTGTATACCATCCTCGAGCATACCTTTAATACTTTCAAATAATTCTTTTTTCTTACCCCAAAGATAGACTTTCATCCCTTCAGAAACAGGCTCTGAACCTTTGAGAGTATTTTCAGCAAGCTCATAATGTGACCACATGAATCTGCCATGATAGGTTGAAAACTTTATTAGTCTGCTCTTAACAGACTCAGTGCCGTCGAATATTTCCTTTGCACCTTTGAAGTAACCATCAACTATGAACTTGAACATTTCCTCGAATAGCTCTTTTTTGCTGCTGAAATACTCGTATATGGTGCCCTTTCCAATCCCAGTCTTTACTGCAATTTCACCCATCTTTGACCTATGAAACCCTTTTTCCCCAAACACCTCTATTGCAGCTTCAATTATCTCTCTTTTCCTGATATCTCCAATTTTACTCATGCTGCACCTCCTCTGCATTAGAGGATTTCTTGCTAAACCTTTGCTTAAGATTTATCGACAAGTCATCTAATAAGGTATATATTGCAGGCACAAGCACAAGAGTCAAAACAGTCGAAAGAGTGAGTCCTCCAATTACAACAGACCCGAGTGGAGCCATAAGCTCTGCTCCTTCACCTATTCCAACAGCTATTGGTATAAGACCTAGTACAGTAGTCAATGTGGTCATAAGGATCGGCCTCAATCTTACCGGACCAGCCTTAAGGATAGCTTCCTTTCTGTCCATCCCTTCTTTTCTTAAAGTGTTAATATAGTCGATGAGAACTATACCGTTGTTTACAACTATACCTGAAAGGATTATTACACCTATAAGGGCAGTAACTCCAAGAGATCTCCCGGTAAAGAACAATCCAAGTGCTCCTCCCGAAAAAGCAAGTGGTATCGTAAACATTATTATGAACGGATATATTAAAGATTCAAACTGAGCTGCCATGACCATGTAGATCAGGATTATGGCCAGTCCTAATGCCTGGGCAAGCTGACTGAAGGCATCGATCATCTCTTCATTCTCTCCACCTATGGTGTAGCTGTAGCCTTCGGGCATATCGTAGTTTTTAAACTTTGCCTCGATATCCTGCACTATGGAGTTAAGGTCTCTGTCTATGATCTGGCTTGTTACAGTAACTACTCTCTCCTGATTATCCCTGTTTATAGCAGTCGGACCCCTCTCTATGGTTATGTCTGCAAGCTGGCTCAAGGGTATGTTTGCGCCGGTAGGTGAGGATATTTGAAGCTGGGAGAAGGTATTCAGGCTTTCGGTTACATCCTCCATTGGCTTTATCACAATGCTTATTTCATCTCCTCCCTGCTTGAACCTTGATACTGTGGTACCTGCAGAGCTGCTTCTTACTCCTGTAGCCACCTGAGCTGCAGTAAGTCCATAGGCTGCAGCCTGTTCCTTGTTTACAGCAACCTGGACCAGAGGCACAGCATCGCTTACACTGGTTGAAACCTCTCGTGTGCCGGAAACTGACTGTATCATTTCCTTGAAATCATTTGAAATTGTTCCAAGTACATCAAGCTCCGGTCCCTTTATGCTTATGCTTATGGGTGCACCTGAGGATATCATTCCCATATTGGAGGTCTCGCTTACAGATATTTCTGCCCCAGGAATATCCCTTACTCTCGTCCTTATCTCCTCTGCTACCTCGGAGGTACTTCTGTCTCTTTCAGAAAGCGGGTACAGCATCAAAGAAATATTCGAGCTGTTGCTGGTTCCGCCCATAACGCTACCCATCATGAATCCTCCGCCACCTACGTTGGCTGCCATGGATTCTATTTCAGGAAGATCAAAAATAGCCTCTTCAACCTCTGCAGATAGAGCGTCCACCTTATCAAGACTTGCTCCAAGGGGCAGCCTGATGTTTATGGATATCATTCCCTCATCAGTTGTGGGCAGAAATTCCATACCTACTACTGCTAGGCTTGCAATACTGAGTACAAATACTACAACTGCAATGAGTATCGTCTTCTTCCTGTTCTCGATACCCTTTTCAAGCAGGCTTTTATATTTGTTTTCAAGCTTTTCATAGCCGTTGTCAAACAAATTGTACAGCTTCTCAAGCTTTCTCTTTTTCCCGGTGCTTTCAGTTACGCTAAGGATCTTAGACGACAGCATTGGGATAAGCGTCAGTGAAACAACCAAAGATGCAGCCAATGACAGCGTTACAGTCAGGGCAAAGTCCCTAAATATCGTTCCAACGAAGCCTTCAACAAATACTATTGGTATAAAAACCGCAATTGTTGTAAGGGTAGATGCTGTTATAGCCATTCCAACCTCGGATGCTCCCTTAATGGCAGCGTCATACTTCGACATGCCCTCCGTTCGGAAACGGAATATGTTCTCAAGTACTACAATGGCACTGTCTACAAGCATACCCACAGCCATTGCCAGCCCTCCAAGGGTCATGAGGTTTAGTGTGATCCCATTGAAGTACAGGAGTATAAAGGACGCTATCAGAGATATCGGTATAGATATCCCTATTATGGTGGTAGTCCTTAAATTCTTTAGAAAAATATAAAGGATCACGATGGCAAGTATAGAACCAAAGATCGCATTCTGGGCCACCGTATTTATCGACTGTGTTATATAAAGGGAATTGTCCATTACTACCTGAAAGCCTATCTCGGGATAATCGCTTTGAAGCTTCTCAAGCTCATCGTGTATAAGCTCAGCTACCTCAACAGTATTTCTACCCGACTGCTTCTGGATGGACATGTTGATGCTTTCACGCCCGTTCGTCCTTGCAATGGTATTTAATTCTCTGTTTACAAGCTCAACCTCTGCGATGTCTCCAAGCCTTATTACATCCCCTGTTGAAAGAGTAATAGGCATGCTGCGAATTTCCTCAACTGATGAAAATTCTCCTGTGACTCTTATTGAGAGCTCCTGATCCCCCTTCATAACATTTCCACCGGGATAATTCAGGTTGGAGGCTCCAATAAGCTGCGACAGCTGATTGATGGATAAACCCATCCCGGAAAGCTGGCCTTCACTTACCCTTACCTCTATCTCTCTTGAGTAGCCTCCGCTTATATCGACAGATGCAACACCGTCGATCCTTTCAAACCTTTGGCTGAAGGTGTCCTCTGCAAGCTCCTGAAGCGTTGCAAGGTCTCCAGATGAGGTGAGTGCTATCTGGACTATCGGCATAGCGTTAGGGTCAATCTTAAGAACCATAGGCTCCTCTGCATCCTGAGGAAGGAAGCTTTTAACAAGGTCTACCTTTTCTCTCATCTCAAGAGCTGCATTATCCATGTCCACCCCAAAGTTGAACTGTGCTATTACGATGGAGCTTCCCTCAGAGGAAATGGAGCTTACCGTATCGATGTTCCCTACTGTAGCCACTGCTCCTTCAATTTGCCTTGTAATAAGATTTTCCATCTCCTCAGGACCTGTCCCTGAATAAGTTGTGGATACTATAGCGACAGGGACCTCAATCTCGGGAAACAGGTCTATGGGGAGCCTGGTGAGGGATATGGCACCTAGAAGTACAACCACAAGCACTATCATCGTAATTGTAACGGGCTTTTTAACTGAAAACTTGGATAGATTCACAGCTATTCACCCCTTACAACTTTCACTTCGCCACCGTCTGCCACGTAATGCTGCCCCTGGACTATTAGTTTTTCTCCAGCCTTAAGACCGCTCTTTATCTCTACATGATCGCCAGTGTCAAGGCCAGTTTCTACTATCCTTTTGACTGCCTTGTCCCCTTCAACCACGAATAGATAGGTCTCTCCGTTATCATAAAGAACTGCATCGGATTTGACTATTATTGAATTTTCTACGGACTCAAGAGTCAAAGTGACCTCTCCGGTCATACCGGGCTTTATTGATCCTGTAGGATTGTCTATATATATCCTCACTGAATACAGCTGACTTCTCGGATCAGCTGTGGGGCTTACGTATTCTATCGTGCTCTCGATCAATTCGTCGGATACAGACGGGACTGAAATAAGTGCTTTTTGTCCTGCTGAGAGCTTGGTTACAATATTTTCAACCACGTTTACCTTGAGAAACACTCTGTCAGTCTCAACGACTGTTGCAGCAACCTGTGCGCCTGTGGCGATCTGACCCTGGACCACATTAAGGGCAGATACTGTTCCCTTTATTGGTGACTTGACTATAGTGTTCTCCAATCCGCTTTGAGCCTGATCGTAGCCTACTCTTGCCTGCTCAAGCTGAGAAAGTGACTGCTGATATGCAATCTCTGCCTGAGTAACCTGAGCCTTCAGGACATCAAGGTTAAGGGCATTCGCAGACAGCTCTGCCTGCTCAAGCTGGCTCTTTGAGACTGCGCCTTCCTCGTAGAGGACCCTTGTCCTTTCCAGATTAAGCATTGCGTTTTCTATCTTCTCCTTATTTAATTCAAAATTGATCTTTGCAGAGTTCAGCCCATTGGCAGCCTGATCCACACTTTTTTGAGCCAATTGAACCGAATTAAGTGCAGATTCAGTATTCCTTGCGTAATCGTCCTGCTCTATTGTGAATAGTACTGTGCCCTCTTCTACTGCATCTCCGATTTTAACATTGACTGACGTGACAACTCCCTGTGCTTTCGGGAACAGGGACACCTCCTCACTGGCGGATAGTCTTCCGCTTAAGGTCACGGTGCTTTCCAGTGTGCCAAGCTCAGTTGTTTCAATCTCGACGGGAGTGTAGGTCTCCCTGGGCTCTTCTGCAACCTCTGTGCTGCAGCCTGAAAGGGCCAAAGCTGCTGCAAAGCTAAATGCAAGAAGGCCTTTTTTAATAATATTTTTCATCATCTAATCCTCCTTCAAAGTCAAAAACCGAATGGTCGGTCGGTAATTTTTATTATAGCTTATTAATTCACAATGCACAATTCACAGATCACAATTATTTATTTGTCATCCCAAATGTCTTGCGTTAAACGATATACGTTAAGCGATAATCGAAAAGACAGTTAGATTTCAGTTGTTCTCTGCCAGCTTTTAGTAAATTACAAAAAAGATTCTTCGCTATAGCTCAGAATGACAATATTTCAGTAGCATCAACTTTTCTGTCATCCTGAACGCAAGTGAAGGATCTTCGTTCTTGTTTAAATTGTGAATCGTGATCTGTGAATTTCAAATTTCCATTGTTCATCGTTCATTTAATCATTGTTCATTGCTTTTACTTTCTTCCCTTCCTCCAGTTCTTCATCCGGAGACTCAATAACATACTCACCTTCCTGAAGACCTGAAAGTACCTCGATATCTCTTCCGCTTTTAATTCCTGTTTCGACCTCTCTAAGTCTTGCTGTGCCGTTATCTGATATAAACACAAAGCTCTTACTGTCAAGCTTGAAAACTGAGTTTTCAGGGATGATAAGGGTGTTGTCACTTTCCTTAAGAATAAGCTTCAGCTCAAGATCATACCCCGGCTTGATATTTTCAGGCTTGTCCTCAAAATCAATCTCAGCTCTTATCCTCTTTTGCTCGATCCCAAGATCGGAAAACTTTGTAAAGGCATTTGGGTGTATCATAGTCACTTTGCCGGTAATATTGTCAATACCAAGATCCTTGCTGCTTATTTCTACCTTGGTCCCTTCTTCTATCCCTGCAATATCTCCGACAAGTACATCAGCTGTAATAAATAGTTTCTCCATATCTCCAATCTCAAGTACCGTCATTCCTGGTTGAAGGAAGTCCCCTTTTTCGGTCTGCAGATTCATTACTGTCCCTGGGATACTTGCGGTTATGACAAAGTCACCCTGATAATCAACCATCGATTCTCTCTGTATCTGAAGCTGCTTTAGTTGTGCCTCGAACTGAGCGACAATATTTTGCGAAACAGGACTTTTCAGTTGGTTTAACTGAAGCCTCAGCTTCTGCAGATTGAGTTTTTGTGCCTCAAGTGCTCTTTCAAAGCTTCTATAGCTTTCCTGGCTAATTGCTCCAGCATCGTACAAGGCCTTCATATCCTTAAGCTTGATCTCATCCTCAGCGATTTGGGATGTAAGATTCGCTATGTCAAGCTCCAGACTTTTTATGGCATCAGAATTTCCTGTTCTTTTTGCATCATTTAGCTGCGCATGAGCAGCGAGGATTTGGGCATCAAGCTCTGCAAGCTGTCTCGCAGCATCGGTACCATCCAGTCTAATAAGCAAATCTCCTTCAGCGACGACGTCTCCTGAACTAATAAGAACCTCAAGTACCTCCCCGCTTACAGGAGAATTTACCTTCACCTTATTTCGAAGGTCAACTTCGCCTATCTCTTCAACATATTCGCTTATGCTGCCCTTTACAGCCGCTGAAGTGTTCACTTCGACAGCAACGTTCAGGCTCATAAAGTATCCCATGGCTGCCAACACAGTTACTGCAGGTATTGCGATCATAACAAGCTTCTTTTTCATTTTCTCACATCCTCGTATGATTTAAGATCAGGAAACGCGGTTCTTCAATGCATCTAAAAAGCTAAGATTATTGATCTTTCTATAGGTTGCAAGCTGTGCTATTGCTACGAATATCAAGGTTGCAATTGTGGCTATTACATAAGTCGACGGCATTATTATAGCAGGTATAGTATAAATATCCGTAGAGATGGATGTCTCAAGACCCTTGATCATTCCATACCCGACGGGGATTCCAAGGATAATTCCTATTACAGTCATCAAGGCATTTTCCCTTGTTATCATCCTAAAGATCTCCTTCTTTTCAAAGCCCATGACTCGAAGGGATGAAAATTCCAGAAGTCTTTCATTTATGCTAACCGTAGTAATATTATATACAATGGCAAAACCAAGTATCCCTCCAAATATCATCATAGTACCCATGGAGGCAATTATCATATCCATGTATTCGACCATAGCATCCTGCATATCTCCAACAGACTGTACTGCTCTAATATTTTTGATCTCCTTAAGGCTTCCTGTTATATCGGTATCTGTTAAAACATAAGCACCGGTAGCAATGTTTTTCTCCTCGACTACCTTGTAAATAGCCTCGATATCCATATAAGCATTTGCTCCCAGATACTGCTCAACGATACCCTTCACCTGAAGCTCCTTTTCATCTAGTCCTGGGATAAAGCTTTTGACCTCTACATAGTCTCCGGTTTTTGCTCCAAGACCATGGGCGAGAATACTGGATAACAGTATTCCGTCTTCAGGCAGCTGGATCTGTTTCTTATCTTTGCCCATGAAGCTGTACATCACCGTTTCCGAAGGGACTGCTACAACGCTTACAGTCTTCTTTCTCCATCCATTCTTAATCTGCATTGGCATTTCTACCTTAGGCTCGATAACATTTATATCAGCAAGCTGCTTTATATCTAAAAGAACACTTGCGTTCGTTGGCTTTGAAAGATCTATGCTGTAATCCATCCTCTGAAGTTCTCCATACTGGCTGTCAAGGAGAGTATCCCAGATGGTAGCCATGTATATGGGTAGCATGGTTATAGCAAATGTAAGGGCAATACCTACAACAAGAAACACAGCTCGTCTTTTCGTACGAGAAATATTTCTTATGACTATCTTCCAGCTAAAGGATATACGCCTCCAAATGCCCTTCAAGCCTTCAAGCCATATCCTCTTCCCGGCTTTAGGTGCCTCTGGTCTCATAGCATCAGCAGGGGTAATGGCCATTATCGACCTTGAGCCAAATAGACCCGCTGCAACACAAAAAGCAGTGGTAAGTGTTATCCCATAAGCAAAGTACATTGGATCCATAGAGGTGTCCAGAACGGGTACATTCATGTATTGAATATACAGCTTGACCAAAGCTACAGACACGGGAATACTAATAAGAATACCAATGAATGATCCAAGCATACCTATGAGGATGGAATACTTGACATAATGTAGGAGAACCTGGGCATCGGTATAACCAAGACCCTTCATGACCCCTATTGCCATTCTGTCCTTTCTGACAAGCCTTGAAAGCATTATACTGATTATTATAGCCGCGACAAATAGGAATACCACAGTCATGGCAGTTGACATTATACTAAGCGAGTCTACCTCCTGCATCATAACGCTGTGGCTCAGCTGATCCTCTCTCTTGATGACAGAGCTTACACCGTATCTCTCAAGCTCGTCCTCAAGCTGGTCAACTATTGAATCTATTCTGTTCCTATGGCTATTCGATACCTTGAATACTATATCATTGTAGCTACCCTGAAAGCCAAGAGTGGATTGAGCAAATTCCTCTGTGACATATATTACCCCGAAGCCCTTTTCATCGGGAAGAAGCTCCTGCTCATTCTCCATAAGGTAGATGTATTCAGGGCTGCCTACTTCTCCAACTACCAGAAGAGGATAGGTCTTGCCACCGATATATGGGGTTATTATATCCCCAAAGCTCATGTCCCTGCCCACAAAAAACTGCTGGAGCACAGCAGTTGAGCTAATGTTATTACCCAGTTCTTCACCACCTATGGTGTAAAGCGAGTTAATAGGCTCTTCGGATGGAGAAACAGATACAAGTCTGACTGTAACCTTCTCATCAGGATCCTCGACCTTTAAGGGTACATCAGATACTATACGACCCTGAACAGACTCAATTCCCTCGATAGCTAAAAGCTCCTGAACGGCACCAGCGGGTATCCTGGAGACTCTTGCAGTTATATCTGAAAAATTGGTGACCTCATAGTACCTGTCTATCGAATTTCCCAGTTTATCTGCAACCATGCTGAAGGATATGAAGATCACAAGGGCAACTATAATTGTCACAGTTATGGATATAAATTGCCCCTTAGAGTTTTTGATCGATCTTAACAGCCTTAAATCCAGCTTTTTCATCACCAAACGATCCTTTCGGGGTCAATTGGATTTTCATTTGTCTTGATTTCCGTTATCATACCACTGCGCATACGAATAACCCGATCGGCCATCTCACCGATAGGGACGTTGTGGGTTATTATAACAACTGTCTTATTGTACTTAATATTAATATCTTTAAGAAGCTTCAATATCTTTATCCCTGTTTCAAAGTCCAGAGCACCTGTCGGCTCGTCACAGAGTAGAAGATCCGCATTCTTGGCAACAGCCCGGGCAATGGCAACACGCTGCTGCTCACCTCCTGAAAGCTGAGCAGGAAAGTGATCCTTTCGATCTCCAAGCCCAACTGTATCCATTACTTCATCAATATCTAAGGCATTTTGACAGATCTCAGTAGCAAGCTCAACATTTTCCCTTGCTGTCAAGGTTCCCATTAGGTTATAGAACTGGAACACAAAACCTATCTTGTCTCTGCGGTAATAGGTAAGCTTTTTATCGTTGAAGCCTATGATGTTCTCTCCCTCCATGTAGACATTACCTTCAGAGGGTACGTCCATTCCGCCAAGGATATTTAGGAGGGTACTCTTGCCCGAGCCTGAAGGACCTAGGATTACTACAAATTCACCTTTATATATTTCAAGATCAACTTTTTTCACCGCAACAACTTCAAGCTCTCCCATTTGGTAGAGCTTGCTGATGTTTTCCGCTTTCATTAAAATTTCTGGTGCCATCTTACCACCCCACAAAAGATAGTTCAGAGTTTAGAGCTAAAATCTAAGAGTTTTTTAATGCTTTCTCAGTTCTTAACTATCCTTTCTTTGTCATCCTGAACAGAGTGAAGGATCTTATCTTTGTCTTTCAATTGTGAATCGTGAATTGCTGTGTGCCCAGCATGGGTATGCATTGTGAATTCGTTTCTCAATTGTTCATTGTTCATTCAGTCATTGTTCATTATCCTTCTTATTTCCCAATTCCAGTCGAATACTCAAAATCAAGCAGAGCTAAGTTGTACGCGTGTATTTGCTGTGCCAGGCTCTTCTTTGCATTCATAAGGTTAATATTTGCCTGAGCAATCTCAGTTGGTGTATTTTGCCCAAGTTCAAAGCTAAGTTCAGCTATTCTAAGCGCTTCAGTTGCCTGTTGTACTGCAAGCTTAAAGGTTGCTATTTGCTTTTCTGCTGTTATAAGATTCAAGTATGCTGACCTTACCCCCATTTCAACAGCGGTTCTTACCTGTTCTGCACTTCTCTTAGCATTAGCAACGACTAAAGCCTCTTCCCGGTATCTATAAGTGATATCTGGATATTTAACCTTTATCGCCTCGAAATTTAGCTCGGATAGCTCGGATCTCTCTCTTGACATCTTCAGCATGGCATTGTTTTCATTTGATTCACTAATTGACTTGTCAATATCGATTGGCTCGTAGCTTGAGATAGCTATTGGATCTGATAAAAAAATTTGAGTATCCATTGGTAATCCTATAAGATTCTTAAAGCTCATTGCTTGTAACTCAAATGCCAGTGTTGCTCCATCAAGCTGGCTTTGTGCCTGTGACAATGATAGTTGCAGCCCTAATAGCTGTTGTTTTGAGATCATGCCTACACTCAACCTGAGTTCACCGATAGATAATTGCTTTTTAGAGAGCTCAAAATTCTCTCTTGTAATTTTTAGCTGTTCATAAGAAAGAGCAGTATCATAGTATGATTTTTTTATTTTATAGGTCAAACTATTTTCAGCGATTGCTACGTTCCATATTGCAGCATTGTGGTTAAGTTCTACAGTCCTTCGCATAGCTCCGTTTTTTACCAAAACCTTATTTATTGCAGCATCCTCTGCCCTATATCCGGTTATAGGGTCTCTTGAGAATATCAAGTCAACATTTCTCTCCATGTCTCGAACATCTCTTATTTCTCTCTTATAAACTACTTCTGCCTTTTCAAGTTCAAGTTTGGCGATTTCAAGATCAGCATTTTTTTCAAATCCAATCTTGATTGCCTCGTCAAGTGTTAGATTAAACACTTCGCCAACTTCAGAATCTGATTTTTGTATACTTTCTGCGTTTTCTTCTGCATAAGATGGTACTAGTGTAGCAAAGATTAAACCCAAACACACTACGAGTGTTAGTATTTTTTTCATGGTAGCCTCCTATTATTGTTAATACCTGGTTTCATATTCTAAGTTAATTATACCAAAGAAATTTGATATTAACCAATAATCATGATTCAGACAAATTATATTGTAAGTGCACAATAATATATGCCTAGAAAAATTTATGGAGATGATCTCGGGTCATCTCCATTAGTCTTGTTATTTACAAATTTCTTGAATCAATGAATCCCAGGGCATCATCAAATCAATTATTCCAGGGTTATTTTTGAAATCTCTGCCTGGTAGTCTAGATAGTATATACTCAAGGTATTTATACGGATTTAGTCCATTGGCTTTGGCTGTTTCCACCAGTGAGTAAACGCATGCGCTAGATGCGGCTCCTTGTGGACTTCCACAGAATAGCCAGTTCTTCCTACCTACCGTGAATGGTTTGATGCTGTTTTCTGCGATGTTGTTCGAGATCATACAATTTCCATCCTTTAGGTATTCTTGAAGTTTGTCCTTGTGATTTAGGGCATAATTGATTGCCTGACCTGTCTTTGATTTAGGGAGGATTTGTGTCTTTGTTTTTTCTGCCCATGCAAAGAAGGCCTCCAGTAAGGGCTTTTCATGTTCAAGTCTTTTTAGTTTTCTCTCTTCGGATGGAAGGTCCTTGAATTTCTTCTCCCAATCGAAGAGCTTGTTACAGTAGGCGATACCCATTGCTGGGAGTGTACCTTCTGGAGTGTCCAGCTCCTTTGGACTTGCATCCACAAAGTATCTCCTTACATGTGTCCAACACAGGCAGTGGTTTACCCCCTTTATCTTCTCATAGCCTGAGTAGGCGTCTGTATGGAGGTAACCTTTGAATCCCTTTAGGAATTCTTTTGGGTAGTCTCCTGACCTTCCTGTCTCATATCTGAAGAGCCTTATTTGTTTCTTGGCACTTGTCGATGTGCTGTAGACCCACATGTACGATTTTGTGGTATTCTTTTTGCCCTCTTCATTCATGACCTGTACAGGTGTCTCGTCAGCATGGAGGTACTTCTCTTTTAGAAGTTCTTCCCTAAGTTTTTTCTCAACTGGCATAAGCCACTGTTCTGAGGTTTTCATTATCCAGTTTGCCATGGTGCCTCTCTTTAGTGGGAACCCCATCCTCTCCCAATCCTTTTCTTGCCTTTTAAGCGGCACTGACTGGACGAATTTTTGATACATCGTAAAGGCTACACTTGATGCGGTTGCATAGGAATGCTGGAGTACTGGCTCTGGTGTGTATGGATTGAATATGCCTGGTCTATTCTCCTTTTTACAGGTTTTGCATTCGTAGCTTTCCTGATATATATTTATGATGCTTATTTCTGCAGGTATGTATTTGATTTCTGAACGCAGGAACTTATTGCCGACTACTGATAGACTGCTTCCATCTATCGGGCATGTCTGCTGTGATTTATCAAGCTTATATATCTGATCCTGTTGTGGTAGGTCCTTGAACAGATCCTTTCTCTTGTATCCTTTTCTGGTTCTCTTGACAGGTTCCTCGAAGGGTACAGGTTCAAGTATTGAATCGTCTGTTTCAACCTCTGCTTCATTGAATATTTCCAATGCCATTTCTCCAATGATAAGCTGACCGTCTATTGCAGCGGTCTTTTCTGTCTTTCTCCCATAGAGTTTCTTTATGAGATACTCCATGTTCTCATTGGCCCTTTTTAGCTCTTCTCTAAGGCCCTCTATGGTCTTGTTCTGAGATTCAATTGTTTGTTGAAGCGTCTTTATCAGGGAGCTATCATTCATTGGAATTTAGCCTTTCTGGTTGTATTTACCTATGCCTTATTATACCATTTAGAGAGTTCAAAAACAATCTAAAAAAGGCCCGTAACTATGTATTTTTCAATAGCTTCAGGCCTTCATAATATCATTTTATCTTCAACTCTCTGTATTGTTTTCTTCTGGTGGATGGAGAGTCCCTCCATCAGCCATCGGTATTGTTGTGGTGTCAGTTCCATTACATCTGTTTCATCCTTAGGCCAGTTGAATTTGCCACCCTCTAATCTTTTGTACATGAGTAGAAATCCATCTCCCTCCCATAGGAGTGCTTTTAATCTGTCTCTCTTTCTCCCACAGAAGAGAAAAAGACTTTTTTCGAAGGGATCCAGGTTGAAGTTCTTTGATACGATGGCTGCCAGACCATCTATTTGTTTTCTCATATCGGTATGACCACAGGCGATATATATCTTAAGGAACCCTCCAAGATCTGCTAGCATAAGTTCCCGATTATCCTTAGAGTATGTTCAAGGACTTTAAGATCTGCTCCATTGTGTATCTCAAGAGAAAATGGTCCAGATTTGAGAATCGCACATGTCCCGCTGGAAGCAGAAATATCCTGTTCATCTTCCTTTACCAATACCTGTGCGAACTGTTGAGCTGGAACAGCCAGGCTTTTCCTTGCAAGTACAAGGGACTCGTTTCTTATTGCTCTTAGCCAGTAGTAATATTTACTTGGGCTTACTGAGTTCTCCTCGCACCAGTTCCTCACAGATTTGCCACTGTTCCTGCATTCTGATATCAGTTCACGCCATTCTCTTAAACTCGCCTGATGGTTCAAGCTTCTCATATCCATTAAGTATCCCTCCTAAAGTGTTTGATAGTGTTCGCAACTTACAAACACTATCAAAGTCTAATCATATTAATTTTTACACTTTAGTTAGGAATTGTGAATACATCTATTATTGTGCACTTACGAGGGTTTGCTCATTTAAATAATTTAGTAAGATATTTTGTACTCTATCTAAAATAAACCCTCGATTTTTACTGGGTTCACACCCAATTTCCCATCTTTTCTCAACATCTTCGACAGCTTCTTCAAATTTAAACATGCATAAGTAAGAGCTGCCTTGTACCCCATTTTCTCAGCTCCTATCATGGTTGTGTATCTAAAACCATGAGACTCTTTGGCAGTTCCAAAGATCCTTTCTAT
Source organism: Gudongella oleilytica (assembly GCF_004101785.1). NCBI lineage: Bacteria > Bacillati > Bacillota > Tissierellia > Tissierellales > Tissierellaceae > Gudongella > Gudongella oleilytica. The sequence goes on along the minus strand of NZ_CP035130.1, from coordinate 343,637 downwards.
GGTTTCTTTCCTTAGCTTGTACAATGCTTTGCCATCCTGTGTATATCGGATTGCTTCACATGCCTCTATGTAATTTTGCCATATATGCCTAGTGATTATCTTTGTACTATTTTTGCTTTTAGTACATTCTTCAAGTCTGCTGCAATTCTTGCAGATTTTGGGATTGCTTTTGTATTCTCTATGGCCTTCTCTGTTGGTTGTTTTGTACTCCAATGTTTGATTCTCTGGGCAAATATAACTGTCATTATGAGGGTCATAAGTGTGTTCTGATCTATTTATCTGATCTATTTATCTGACCTCTTACACCCTTCGGTCTTGTGTATGGCAGTATTGGAAGGATCCCTTTATCTAAGAGTGTTTTTGCTATGTACGGCGTTTTGTAGCCTGCATCCATTACTATTGTTTTTGTTCAAGTGACTCTATCTTCTTGAAAAAATCACTGAAGGTGACGCTGTCATTCTCATTTCCTGGATATACCTCAAATCCTAATATCCACCCATTCTTATCACAACTTGTCTGAACACTGTATGCAAATACATCTTTATGTTCTCCCTTGTGGAACAATCCACTTTCAGGATCTGTGGTGCTTACTGTTTTCTCAACTATTTTCTCGTCTCCGTCTTTAGGTGGCTTCAAATCTTTTTTATCATGATCTTCTCTATCTTTGTTGATTTCTTTAATCAGCTCTTTCTGGTATGTTCTTGTGGCTCTTTGAACTTTCACTTTTTGAAGTTTGTGCCTGTTGGCGCTTGCTTTTACATGAGTTGAATCTATGAATTGAAGCTCTGGGCTTACATATCCCTTCTCAAAGCATTGCTCTAATATGTGCTCAAATATTTTTTCGAAAAGATCTGTGCCCTGGAATCTTCTGGTGTAGTTGTTACCAAATGTAGTAAAATGAGGCACTTCATCGTAGAAATCTAAACCAAGGAACCATCTGTATGCAACATTTACTTCGATTTCTCTCATGGTTTGCCTCATGCTTCTTATTCCAAAAAGATATTGTATGAAGAGTGTTTTGATTAAAAGAACAGGGTCTATGCTGGGTCTACCATTATCAAGGCAGTATTTGTCTTTTACAAGGTCATAGATGAATGAAAAATCTATAGCTCTGTCTATGTCTCTAAGGATGTGGTTTTTAGGCACTACTTGATCGATCGAAAAGATTTGTACTTGATCTTTTTTCTCTTTGGAATCCCTGGTCAGCATATTTTACACCCCCCTGATATTAACTATATTATATCAAATTATTAGGGCTAAATGTTGGAATTGCAATGAAAAATCGGACTTAATTGCATGAAAAAAGCTCAACAATCTTAATTGATTGCTGAGCTTTGTCTTCAGTCTGTAATAAAGACCAGCATCAGCTGGTCTTTATTACATTAATATTATCTAGAATTTATTAGAAATCAACTAGATAAGGTCCAACTTCCTTAACTGGAGTAGCACTTGTTCCTACGTACAACTTGAACACTGTAGACTTAACACCCGTAAAACCATAGGCCGAAATCAAAACCTCAGCTTTCCCTGATGTTATTGTCCCTACAGGAAGAATTTCTTCTGAAGTTCCCACTGTCGCAGAAACGTAATAAGTCTTAGCTGAATCTAGTCCTTCAAGTTTAATTGCTGCTGGACTAGTAGCGCTATATTCCATCTTTATAACTGTAGGAGTTACTTCAGGAGTAGCACCAGTAAATGGAGTAACATTAAGCATTACTTTAACCATTCCATCATCTACTAGCATAATAACTGCATCGCCTTCATCAATTCTTGAGAATCTTGTTGAGGTATCAAGCTTACCATCAGTCTTAGTTACATAGTAAAGTGTGTCCGCACTAACCTTAACAGTAACACCACCTGGAGTAGTTGTTACATAATCTCCTGCAATTTCATGGATTACTTTTATTGCAGCATTAGTTGTAGTAGTAGGAATCTCGTTAACTATAGTAACTTCTGCTTTACCAGAGTTGTTCATTACAAATGTTATCAAATCACCCTTTGAAACTGATCCAAGAGCTGCTAAAGTATATACAGCTTTGCCCTCACCTACTACATCAATTTCAACTTTATAGTTTGTTCCTGATCTGTAAGGATCTCCTGTAACGATACCGTATTGTGTCTCGTCAACAGCTTTGAAAGCTGGATCAAGGAATACGATCATAGCAGCGTCTCTACCTGTTCCTCGAACAACTATTGCACTTGTAGTTGAGATAGCCATGTCTTTAATATCATCAACTTTAATAATCGATGGGTCAAGCTCAGCATCCTTGTTAAGTGCTTTAAATATTATTGTGTTATCTGTCAGATAGTATCTTTCAGAGTTCCACTCAAAGTACGATTTGTCAACGAGCTTAGTAAGATCCTTTGCATCAGCTGCTACGTAATCTTCTATAGTCTCAATTTCACCATCTTTGTTAAGTTCGAATTCAACAGCAATAACAACTCCTGCTCCTGTTGTCGTATATACTTTGTCATAAGGTGTAACCATTGTTCTGCTTTCAAATGCATAATCAACCTCTTCACCATCAGCTGTGAAAACTGAAAGTTTAGGAGTTCTTGCATCTGTAAACCAAGTTGCTATACCGTACATTGTGTCACTTGTAGCTTCAGTGTCAGTAACAAGAATCATTGCTTTGCCAGCAAGGTTCATATATACCGCTACTTCTTCGTCAACAAATCCAGTTACATCAGTATATACTGTCCATGCAGTAAAGCTATCCATCTCATCATCTGAGTACATCGCATCAGCTGCTTTTGAAATAGTTTTGCCTTCTACAGTCAATCTGCTGTCTGTTACTCTAACTGCTTCAAGAGTACCTTCAACTACCTCATCTGTAACAACGAAGTAATAGTTGTCATCTGCATCGATCCAGAAGAATAAAGATGATCCAGCTTTAACGTCTTCTAATTTACCAGCTGATAATTCTTTTGTGAAGACATAAATCTCTTCAGCTTCGTCAAGCTCTAAATCATCAAGACCTATTGACATGACACTTGCAAATTCCATGTCTGTTGAGTCAATAGCTGTTACAACTCCCATATCTTCGAAGTCAAACAGATAAGCAAATGTTATTTCATCATCTTCATTAAATACGAATCTACCATAAACATCTGCTGCAACTTCATCTAAATCAACTTTTACGTTGTTTACATATACAACTGCTCTGTTAGCCCAATCATAATCGTCGTCCAGAACTGTCAAATAAACATCATCATCTGTCGATGCTGTTTTTACTACATCGTATGCTATATCAGCTTCATCAGTTTCGATTGCTACAGCAAATACTACATCATTCTTTTCCCATGCTGTTACTTCTAGTCCAAGTATAGCATCTACATCGACGCTTGCTGAAACTTCATAAACTGTTCCATCAATTGTAATTTCATCAGCATCAAGTTTTGATGAAACTCTGAAATTACCGTCAACCATACCTTCAATTTCGTCAACGCCAATTCTGCTTAGAAGATACTCTTTGTCAGTTCCTTCTTTCCCAGAAATAACCCATTTTGCTTCTGATCCGAATCCAACTTGAATCATCATTGGAATTTCAAGAGCGTTATCAGTCAATAGAGCAACTAGTCCTCTAACTGCTGGCATTCCCATAACTCCATCTGCGTCATCAAGAAGATCAATTTCATTAGCCACTATTAAATGACCATAAGGATAACCACCCTTACTTAATGCATCTGGCTCATATCCAAGAGCTCTAACAAGCATAGTTACAGCTTCTTCATATTTAACAGGTGCATTTGGAGCAAACAATCCGTTGCCGATACCTTTAACGATACCAGTGCTTGCTGCTACTCCTACATATCCAGCTGCCCAGTGTCCTGCAGGTACATCAGAAAATCCTGATGGAAGACCTTTAGAAGCTACTGCAACTGACTCCAAACCTCTTATTCTAACAGCAACAGCAGCAAATTCTGCTCTAGTTATTAGATCATTAGGCTTGAAAGTTCCATCTGGATAACCTTTCAGTACTTCTAGTAATTCTAGTCTGCCGACAGCGTCTTCGTAAATTGTCCCTTGAACATCAGCAAAATCTGGAGCTGCTGATACGAAGCTGAAGCTGCTCAGCACCATGACTAGTGCTAATACTAATGCTAAACTTTTCTTCATCAATAAAACCCTCCTTATAAAGTATATTATTGTTTCCTGAAGGAATATTGGCTTTTATCAGAAGGTCATTCCTCCAAACCTCTTCTGATTTGTTCGCAGAAAATGGCAATCAATCTCTTAACTGCCACCATTCTACACTTGATTATAGCATCAGGGGCTGGTTAAATCAAGCCAAAGATGCCTGTGTAACAAAAATGTAACAATGGGAATTGCCCACAAGTTGCCACATTTTTATTTGTTTATGTGCTTATAATACCACAATAAAGTGTGTAATGACATTACAGGTGTGTTACATTTGTGTGGCAATTCTAATTCACAGTTCACAATTCACAAATCACAGATAAAAGATAATTTAAACTCACTGTTCTCAATTCACAGATAAAATATAATCTACAGTTTATAGAACTCAATTCACGATTCACAAGTAAACTCAATAATATAATTCTCAGGATCTTCGTTAATATTATCCGCTAAATTTTGACGTGAAGTTTTTACAATTGAATTTAGTATCTTGCATAATTCCTTACAGTCAGTGAGAAGCCCTGAGTTTTTCTGTGAATCTAAATATCCTGAATCTATTAAGAGCCTTATCCAGTATTCAGTCTCATTGGCTTCTTTGAGTGCAATATTCATCTTTGATATAAAGTCTTTTCTGCTTTGTGCACGTAAGCCCTCAACTACATTGGCTCCAATACTTGTTCCCGATCTCAGTAATTGTTTAGATAATACATATTCATTATTCAAGGATAATTCTTTAAATATCTTTATAATTGTTAAAGCAAATTTGTACGATTTTTCTTCTATTACATTAGCTGTCATTTTGTCTCCTTAAATTGTGATTTGTGATTTGTGCATTGTGAATTCATTATCCCTACTTTCCGCTCAAGAGTTGGACCGCTTTTTTAAGCTGCAAATCTTCCTCGGCTGTGTTGGCGATTTGGATATCTGGTTGGATACCAATGCCGTGGATCCTGGTTTGATCTGGTGTAAGGTATTCTGCGGTGGTTAGCTTAACAAGTCCTCCATCCATAAGTGGGATTAGGGATTGGACAATGCCTTTACCGAAGGTCTTGTTCCCTACGATAATGCCTGCCTTCCTATCCTTTATTGCTCCTGTAAGAATTTCAGAGGCTGATGCGCTGTTTTCATTTACAAGGAGTACAAGCTGATATTTGGATGCTTTAGTTCCTGAATAATAGGTGTAAAGATCTTTCCCTTTTTCTCTGATGTGGACCACTGGTCCTTGTGACACAAATAGTCTGGAAACCTTGATAGCCTGATCCAATAGCCCCCCTGGGTTGTTTCTTACATCAAGGATCACCTTCTGTATGGACATAGAGTCAAACTGTTGGAGTGCTTTACTGATTTCCTCATCTGCATTTTTATTGAATTCAGTTAGCTTGATATATCCTATTTGGTCATTTATTATTCTGAAGCTTACTGGGTTTATCTTTACCTCGTCTCTTTGAATCTCAAATTGCAGAAGCCCAGTTATGCCTTCTCTTTGTATACCTAGCTTAACGAAGGTACCCTTTTCTCCCTTTATTTTTATTGCAGCAGTAGAAGAGGTCATATCCTTTGTGCTTTCACCATCTATAGAAACTATAAGGTCATTGGGTAGGACCCCAGCCCTCTTTGCATTTGCTCCCTCAATTGTATCTATTACTTTGATGTAATCTCCTGATTTTTCTATATACAGCCCAACCCCAAAGAAAGTTCCATATACATCAGAATAAAGTATCTCAGCTTCCTCAGCAGTATAGTATTCACTATATGGATCGATGGATTCAAGCATTCCCTTCAATGCTGACTCCACCAAGGTCTTGTCTTCGATTTCCAGAGGATAAGCTTCCTTGATGTACTGATAAACTTGAAGGAACAAGTAAATATCTGTCTGGGGATGACTGGAAATGTCATTCTGGTCTATTGCAAAGACAGATGATGGGATGAGAAGCGATAGGATAATTAGGATCAAAAGTAATTGTTTTTTCATGGAAAACCTCCGTTTAGTAAATAATAAATGAACAATGAACAATTAACAGTGAATAATTTAAAAAATTAAGCACTAAAGATTCCGCCCTTCTGGTCAAAATGACGGGTTAGATCCTCAATAAACTAATTTATCAAATCGAGTAGGGGAAAATTAATTCCCCTCTCACACCACCGTACGTGCCGTTCGGCATACGGCGGTTCAATTCAAATAATAATCTAGACAACTAATGAGTCCTCGCTTTGCGAGGATTTCTTTTGTAATTTTGCGTACTCCTGTGGTTTTAGCCACTGCCTGGTAATGGTTGTTGAACCCTACCGACTGTCTTACCATCCATTCCGGTACACCGAGTCTTCTTAAACCCCACATTCTCTTCTGACTTGTTTTCCACTGCTTCCATATCACGATACGAATTCTTGTACGCAAGTGTTCATCTATTCGTATCATATTAGTCTTCATTTTACCGATTCGAAAGTAGTTTATCCATCCTCTGATTACTCAATTAAGCCTCTTGATTCTGTCGTCCATGCTGATTGACCATGAGCGTTTTGTGAGCTGCTTGAGTTTACTCTTGAATTTGACTAGGGAGTCCTGATGAGGCCTTGCCTCCCATTTACCATCCATCTTCACAAAACCAAACCCTAAATATTTTAGCTTTGTTGGTTTTGTGGTTCTTGTCTTTTCTGCGTTGACTTTTAATCCGAGTTTTCTCTCTATCCATTTTGTTATGGTGTTCATAACTCTGTTGGCAGCTGCACTACTTCCTACTGCTATTACACAGTCATCTGCATATCTAACAAAATTAAGTCCTCTTGCTTCAAGCTCTTTGTCAAGTTCATTAAGCATGATGTTACTCAGTATTGGGGAGAGGTTTCCTCCTTGCGGGGTTCCTTTATTGGTATCTTCATACTTTCCCTTGTACATCACACCTGCCCTTAGATATTTAGCTATTAGTGATTCTGTGTCTGGGTCTTGTATGATTTTGCCTACAAGGGTCATCAGTTTATCTTGTAGTACATTATCAAAGAACTTCTCAAGGTCAATATCAACTATGTAGATATATCCGTCATTCAGATATTCTAATAGTTTTATGACTGCCTGTTGTGCTCGTCTGCCCGGTCTGAATCCATAGCTGTATTCGCTGAAATGTGGCTCTACTATGGGTGTGATTGCTTGCACTATTGCTTGCTCTATGATTCTGTCCATCACTGTGGGTATACCAAGCTTTCGTACTCCTCCGTTTGGCTTTGGTATTTCTACTCTCAGCACCGGTTGTGGTTTGTACTTTCGATTTCGGATACGTTCCTTGATATCTTCCCAGTTCTCTTTCAGATATTCATCAATTCCGTCTACACTTATGTTGTCTATGCCTCCTGCTCCTTTGTTGTCTTTTACCTTTTTGTATGCAAGCAGCATATTCTCTCTTGATAGTATCTGGTCCATTAGTTGTGACATGATTTGTCTCCTTTTCCTGTTTTGCTTTCATGCATATTAGCCTTACCTCCTGTGAACCTTTCGCTCCGTTACGTCTTCGCTACTTTGGTTCTCGTCAGGCCTATGCACTTACATCTGTAAGTCCATTTGACTTTGAATTGTTCGGTCCTTCCTTGTTTCCAAGTACTATGACCTCTGCTGACTTCTCATGGTTCGTTGTTACTACGGTTTAGGCCGCCCATGAGACCTCACGGGATAAGCCGAATGTCTTTCCTCGTCTACCTGCCTGATCTACCCGCATGGGTTACGATTGCCTTTTGGACTTCGCCGCTTATGGCCAGCTTATCCTCCATGCAAGCCTTGGTATCAGGTTTCTGTCCGTCAGGCTACGATTTCGCTATTGCTTCCTCTCGCCCACACCTCACGATGTGAACCTTGCAAGTCGCTATTGGGTTCGTCGGCAATTACGCCCCTTGTGGACTTTCACCACAGACAGATGGCATGCCCGTCATACCATAAAAAGGGTGTAGACTGTCTATTACAGTTTACACCCTTTGGGTTGATTATTCAATATTTGTTGGTGCTGCTATGCGTCTTTCTTCTTTCTTATCAGTAGGCCGATTGCCATTAGAAGTGCTCCGATACCAGCTGCTTCGCCTGCTCCAAATGTTCCTGTTTTTGGAAGAACAGGAGCTTGTGGTACTGGCTCAACCGGAACTTCAACAACTGGTGGCACTACTACTGGAGGAGCTTCTGGAACTGGTGGCTCTTCTATAACTTCAATTTCCAACTCAGTATATCTCGCGACTACTGTTTCATCTCTTCTAACATTAGTCCAATTTCCATCCCACTCTCTAAAATTCCATCCTGCTCTTGTTGGGTTTCCTGGAGGAGTTGCGCTGTTTCCTCTGTTAACTCTTTGAGTTTTTATAACTGTACCGTCAAAGTCAACAAATGTTACAGTAAACCTTTCAACCTCAGTTGGTCCTGGCCCAGGAGGGGTATTAGGTCTGTAAACCGCAGTTATTATCTCATCTTTTGTTACATTTTCCCAATTACCATCCCAACCTAAGAAGGTATACCCTTCTCTTTCTGGATCAGCTGGTGGTGTTGCATCCCCTCCATCTGCTACCTTTTGTTCCTTAAGTTCTGTTCCATCCCAGTCAATGAAGGTTACTGTCCAGTATACTGTATCTTTTGTATAGGTTGCCTGAACTATCTCATCTTTTGTTACATTTGTATAGTTACCTACCCATTTATCAAAAGTATACCCTTCTCTTTCTGGATCAGCTGGTGGTGTTGCATCCCCTCCATCTGCTACCTTTTGTTCCTTAAGTTCTGTTCCATCCCAGTCAATGAAGGTTACTGTCCAGTATACTGTATCTTTTGTATAGGTTGCCTGAACTATCTCATCTTTTGTTACATTTGTATAGTTACCTACCCATTTATCAAAAGTATACCCTTCTCTTTCTGGATCAGCTGGTGGTGTTGCATCCCCTCCATCTGCTACCTTTTGTTCCTTAAGTTCTGTTCCATCCCAGCCAATGAAGGTTACTGTCCAGTATACTGTATCTTTTGTATAGGTTGCCTGAACTATCTCATCTTTTGTTACATTTGTATAGTTACCTACCCATTTATCAAAAGTATACCCTTCTCTTTCTGGATCAGCTGGTGGTGTTGCATCCCCTCCATCTGCTACCTTTTGTTCCTTAAGTTCTGTTCCATCCCAGTCAATGAAGGTTACTGTCCAGTATACTGTATCTTTTGTATAGGTTGCCTGAACTATCTCATCTTTTGTTACATTTGTATAGTTACCTACCCATTTATCAAAAGTATACCCTTCTCTTTCTGGATCAGCTGGTGGTGTTGCATCCCCTCCATCTGCTACCTTTTGTTCCTTAAGTTCTGTTCCATCCCAGTCAATGAAGGTTACTGTCCAGTATACTGTATCTTTTGTATAGGTTGCCTGAACTATCTCATCTTTTGTTACATTTGTATAGTTACCTACCCATTTATCAAAAGTATACCCTTCTCTTTCTGGATCAGCTGGTGGTGTTGCATCCCCTCCATCTGCTACCTTTTGTTCCTTAAGTTCTGTTCCATCCCAGTCAATGAAGGTTACTGTCCAGTATACTGTATCTTTTGTATAGGTTGCCTGAACTATCTCATCTTTTGTTACATTTGTATAGTTACCTACCCATTTATCAAAAGTATACCCTTCTCTTTCTGGATCAGCTGGTGGTGTTGCATCCCCTCCATCTGCTACCTTTTGTTCCTTAAGTTCTGTTCCATCCCAGTCAATGAAGGTTACTGTCCAGTATACTGTATCTTTTGTATAGGTTGCCTGAACTATCTCATCTTTTGTTACATTTGTATAGTTACCTACCCATTTATCAAAAGTATACCCTTCTCTTTCTGGATCAGCTGGTGGTGTTGCATCCCCTCCATCTGCTACCTTTTGTTCCTTAAGTTCTGTTCCATCCCAGTCAATGAAGGTTACTGTCCAGTATACTGTATCTTTTGTATAGGTTGCCTGAACTATCTCATCTTTTGTTACATTTGTATAGTTACCTACCCATTTATCAAAAGTATACCCTTCTCTTTCTGGATCAGCTGGTGGTGTTGCATCCCCTCCATCTGCTACCTTTTGTTCCTTAAGTTCTGTTCCATCCCAGTCAATGAAGGTTACTGTCCAGTATACTGTATCTTTTGTATAGGTTGCCTGAACTATCTCATCTTTTGTTACATTTGTATAGTTACCTACCCATTTATCAAAAGTATACCCTTCTCTTTCTGGATCAGCTGGTGGTGTTGCATCCCCTCCATCTGCTACCTTTTGTTCCTTAAGTTCCGTTCCATCCCAGTCAATGAAGGTTACTGTCCAAGGCCCAGGCACAAGAATCGACTGCCCTTTAAGATCATGTCCACCTCCAATACCCTCTACAAAAATTGATTTAGTCCCACTTTCCAAAATTGATTTATTGAACTTATAAATAGTCCATCTAGCATTATTAACATTACCACTAACTTCTGTGTTAGGCGCCACATTAGTCCCATTTAAGCTCAAGTACTCTCCTTCGGCTTGTTCTACACTATTTGAGGATGAAATACTCCCGCCTAATATCATCGTACTAGACATCATATGTGTTGACTGAACAGCAACATACATATTTCCAGATGAATCGAGCCAGGCATAAACTGCACTTGTGTGGTTGTTAGTTGAATTTCCAGTTATCGTTATATCTTTAGCTGACTGATAATTTGTAACTGCTATACTAACCCCCATCCCTGCAATCATTGAAAATACTAATAAGAACGTCAGTAATCTTCTAAATCCTTTTTTCATAATCTCTCTCCTCTCTTTAGATAACTTCCTAAAGAAAGTCGGTTGCACTAGTTACTCGATGCATCTCAAGTGCCCAGGTACAAGATGCATTTCATCGTATCCTTTCTGTCTCCTTCTGCCTACCCAAGTCTGCGCTGTCTTCCAAAAAGTTCTTCATCAGATGCTTCTGCAAGATATCTTCTCCCAGCCTCCTCTTTTACTTTCGTGATGTCGGTATAGATCATCATAAGATAATCCCTTTCATCACTATAAAGATTTACCAAGTACCACCTGTTGTCCTTCTGTACGAAGTGCTCGAATTTTCTCCTGGTGTTTGGCAGCATGTGATAATGAAATTCCTTAAGTCCAAGTACAGGACTGTCGATATCGATTGCCATGTCTGCCAGCTTCATCCCCAGGATGAAATCCGAAGTGATCTTTGTAGCCTTTGAAAAATTATCGCTGACTTCTATCAGAATGTAGTCGATAAATCGGCCTTTTTCGTTGAACAAAGCCTTGAATCTGATAAAGAAGTCATATTTTGAAGGGTATTCCATTGTTATCCCCCCTTGTCCAGGTTAAATGTTTCTTTATTTGAATATACCACTCCAGAGTTTTACATTGCGTTTATTGCAATTTTATTTCAGTTTTATTGATTGACACGCTATAGTGTTATATAAAAGGAGAGATTTGAGTCTCTCCTGATTTATACTATTTATCCTTCTTTGATATTGCAAATCCCAACAACAGCATTGCTGCTCCAATTCCTGATATAGCTGTTGTACTTACGGCTCCTGTCTTTGGAAGTGTAGACTGTACAGTTGGTGCTGATGCAGGTACTGATTGGGTTTCTTCGATTACAACTACAGGTATTGCTTGTGGTAATACTTCTTCTGAATCTAGAATTACTACTTCTGAAGAGTCAACTGATTTGATTTCCTTGTTTTGTTCTTCTAGATCTTTGTTAGTCTTATCATTTTCTGATAAAACTTCCTCAGCTTCATCTTCTGAATCTATTTCTTCAGATCCTTGTTCATTATCAGTAAGGCTGCCTTCATCTTGTTGTTCTTCTTGTTGTTCTTCTTGTTGTTCTTCTTGTTGTTCTTCTTGTTGTTCTTCTTGTTGTTCTTCTTGTTGTTCTTCTTGTTGTTCTTCTTGTTGTTCTTCTTGTTCTTCTATCTCATTCTCTTCCTTACTTTCTCCTTCGTTTTCACTGCTTGTTCCACCTTGTGATGGTGGGTTAGTGTTGTCTTCTGGTTTATTGGCATCTGTGTCTTCTTCACTCTCTTGTTCTTCATCTGATGGGACTTCCGTCTCTTCGGTTGGGCTCTGATCCTTTATCTTGATATTCTTAGTTTTTGTCTTTCCATTTGAATCTGTTATCTCTACCTTGAATACCCCACCCTTGTTACCTGACTCATCGCCATCAAATTCATTTAGAATTTCACTTAGGTTTATAACCACGCTTCCTGCTTCGTGCTCATACTCTTTGCTCTTATCTGATCCGGGCTTAGTCACTCTGACCTTGCTCTCTGTATCGTAGTCGTCAAATTTTACTTCTATAGTTTCATTACCTTCATATATTGGATCATGGCCATTTTTATCTTGTTCCTCTTCAGTTATATGGCTCGATTTTGGACTATTTGTTTTTTCTTCATCTTGTGCAGCAAAGCTTATCTGATAGTTCAAAACCATTGCTATTACTACTAATGCCGTTAATATTGTTATTTGGATCTTTTTCATGATTTTCCCTCCCTGGGTTGAGTTTTCATATTATTACGTTATATTATTATTGCTTATTTGTTTTCTTGTACTAAATATACTCTATTTAGATTTTATGGCTGTTTTAGACCTGTTTTATTTTAGTTTTATTTTCAAAAAACACAAAAAAAGAGAGCCTTTTGGCTCCCGTTTGTAGGGTTTTGTCTATTTGAAGTTGAGATTTGTATTTTTTTCTATCGGCTTTGATTTTATGGTTACCCTAAAATCATTCTTATCAAGCTCATCGTACTTTTTCTTTACTCGCTTTTCTATTACCTGGATAGCTCCTTCCTTGACATCCGGAAGCATTATTAGGACTTGGGTGTCGTTCCAGAATGTGTAGATGTCTCCCTTTCGTAAAGTGGTATCCAGTACAAAGGTCATTAGCTTATTCCAGGTTGAGTATATCTCACTATCTTGGCTTGGATCATTTGTTGTTCTTAGTGTTAGAAGTGTAATATAGTCCTGTTGGTCATTTTCTTTTCTAAGTCTTTTATGGCTGTTGTACAGGAATCTAAAGTATTCGGCATCGCATAACAGAGGCCCATTCTTTTGTTTTTCATCAAGCTTTTTGTCCAGTTCCTTGATATCCAGCTCAGATTTCTCGGTGGAATAGTTCTGGATCCTTCTGTGGATCTCTCTCATTGCTGATGTTGAGGTTATACCCATATCCTTCTCGAAGGCTACCTGCATGAAGTCAAAATGGTTTAAGGCGTTCTTTATTTTCCCAAGCTTGAGAAGGCTCTCTATCATAAATATGTGAAGCTTTTCCTCATATGGCTCCTTAGCTATGGCTTCCTCGCAAAGGCTTACAATTGTTTCGTTGTCATCCTTCTCAGAGTATAAGGAGATGATGTTTTCGATTGTTTTGATGTATAGGCGTTTGTAGAAGCTTCTTACCGGTACAAGCCAGACCTCATAGGTATTCTCCCAAAGGTATCCGCCTTTGTATAGTGAAACAGCCTCTCTATAGGCTTTTATCGCAGCCTCTCTGTTTTCCAGCATAAGGTCGTTGCCTTTTTGGATCAGTTTCTCCATTTCATCCGAGTCGATGACTACATCACTTCCAACCTCGAGAATATAGTAGCCATTGTTGAAGGTTATATTGAGATACTCCTCACTTGGAAGGATGTTTTTTAGGATCTGCCTTAGTCTGAATATCTGGCCTCGGATCATGTTCTTTGGATCTGCTGATTCCTGATCCTGCCATAGGTTGTCTATTATTGTTTCAGGGAGAAGCTTTTTATTCTTGAAGGTTAGGAAATATTGAAGAAGCTTGAACAGCTTGTATGAACGGCTAACATCCTGCATTACAGACTGGCCGTTTATGCTCATATCGAATTCGCCTAATGTTGTTATGTATAGCTTCATCAAAACACCTCCTAAGAACGATTTTAAAGGAATTATATAAAGACCCGCTATAACACCTACTATACCCAATAAATATTAAAATGTACACTTTTTTTGATCAACTGGAATGTTTTTTGACAAAGTTAAGCCAATGCACAATTCACAATGCACAATTCACAATTCACAATGCACAATTCACAATTCACAATTCATAATTAAAAAGGATTTAACCAGAAAAAAGAAAAGAAGATTCTTCACTTCGTTCAGAATGAAACATTTCTGAGAGGAGCAAAGAATCTTAGATTTTACTTCTTTATTACTGGCGATAGATGATCGCCCCTACAACAAGATCAATGATGAGATCCCTCCACTTCGGTCGGGATGACAGAATAAGAATGGTCAGGATGACAGAATAGAAATGGCCGGGATGACAGAATAATTGTGAATTGTGATCTGTGCATTGTGAATTAGATTAGGTTTCTCTTTACGATTTCGTTTACAATGAAGGTTGCGACGTCCTCTGCGTAGCTGCCAGTTCCAAAGCCTGCGTCGTATCCCAGCTCTTTGGCAAGCTCGTGACTTAGTCTCGGCCCTCCGCAGACAAGCACTACCTTATCCCTTATCCCCTCTGCCTCAAGAAGCTCAACAAGCTCTGTAAGGTTTGGAATATGGACGTCCTTTTGAGTTACTACCTGGGAAACAAGTATTGCATCTGCTTTAAGCTCTATCGCCTTAGCGACAAGCTCCTCGTTTGGGACCTGGCTTCCAAGGTTGTAGGCATCCATTCCCTCGTATCTTTCAAGGCCGTAGTGTCCAGCATAGCCCTTCATGTTCATGATGGCGTCGATCCCTACTGTGTGGGCATCTGTTCCGGTACATGCTCCAAGAACGACCACTGGTCTTTTGATGTTGTCTCTGATAAAAGCTTCTATGTCTTCCTTTTCCATTACATCAACATCTACCTTTGGAACCTCTATCGTAGTGTAGTCTACTGTGTGTACAGTTTTGCCATATACTACGAAGTAGGTGTAGCCAATTCCAAGGTCATGTGAGTATACTACTGCAGGTTCTTCGAAGCCCATTTTTGCTGCAAGCTGTCTTGCTGCCTCGTTTGCCTCGTCTCCGTAGGGTACTGGCAGGCTGAAGCCAAGCTGAACTGCTCCGTCGTTCATTGTATCGCCATAGGGTTTTACCCTTGTCAAATCTACTTTTTGTACCTCGTACATTACCTGTCACCTCCAAGCATCATTGGGATGAAGGGATTGAAATAGCCCGCATCCTTTTTGGTGACTCCGTCAAGGCCCTTGCCTCCGGTCCTTGATCTTCTTACTCCACCAAACTTTCCTTGCTCTATAGTCTGGAACAAGCCTTCCTTCTCGATCTTAGCGAGAAGCTCTGTCGCTTCGTCCAGAACCTTCTGAGCTCTCGTCTGGATGATCCCTCCATCCTTGAACTCGATCTCATCGCTTATGTGTCTTGCATTGTTGAAGACATACTTGGCGTTCTCTATTGAAAGGTATCTGTCGTGAAGATGAGGTGTGTGGATAGCTTCTGTAAGCATTCCAAGAAGCTGGATGCCCTGGTTGGTCATTATGGATACCATGTTGAACATTGCATTTTGCACGTGACCCTTGAAGATGTTTCCTGTCATAAACTTAGTTGGAGGCATGTATTTAAGTGGTGCTTTAGGGAATATCTCCCTTGCCATCTGTGCCTGTGCTAACTCAAGAAGGAAACCGTCCTCAATTCCTGGCTCCATTTCGAATGCGTGCCCAAGACCCATTTGCTCCTCCGGAAGCCCTGCCTTAAGTGCGAACTGCTCGTTTATAAACTGGGATGCAAGAACTGTATGTGCTGCCTCGACTGCATCGTCAGTTGTAAGGTAGTTGTCCTCGCCTGTGTTTATTATGATTCCTGCAAAGCCGTTGATGACTCTTGAGAAGAACTGGTCAATAAGGGTTCTTTGCATGTTGATGTCTCTGAAAAGTATTCCGTAAAGAGCATCGTTTAACATCATGTCAAGCCTTTCAAGAGCTCCCATAGCTGCGATCTCAGGCATACAAAGACCTGAGCAGTAGTTGGTAAGTCTGATGTAGCGGCCTACCTCCTCGCCTACCTCGTCAAGCGCTGCTCTCATTAGCCTGAAGTTTTCCTGGGTTGCATAGGTACCGCCAAAGCCCTCTGTTGTTGGACCGTATGGTACGTAGTCAAGCAGCGACTGACCTGTAGTCCTTATTACTGCGATTATGTCTGCGCCCTGCTTTGCAGCTGCCTTTGCCTGGATGATGTCCTCGTAGATGTTTCCTGTAGCAACGATTACGTAAAGATAAGGTCTCTTGCCTTCACCTATGGTGTTAAGGTAGTTTTCTCTTTTTTGTCTGTTGCCCTTTATTCTTTCTACTGTCTTTGCTGCTATGTCGTTGATCGCTGCTTTTATTGATGCTTCGTCCTTTGCAGGAAGCCTTGTTATATCCACCTCTCCTGCTGCGATCTTCTCAGCGATCTCCTGTGGCGTCGCTCCAAGGTTCAGCATTGCGTTACCTACCCACCATGCTGCTCCTCTTTCAAGTCCGCCGCCTTCCTTTATGTTGTCTACAACAACATTTGGAAGTGGTTTGCCGATCTCATCGACTCCATCTACTCCAAGAAGTCTTACGACTGTTCTTTCTGTTGCAACTGTTGTATGCTCGTCGATGAATTTTTGAATATCCTCAGCGATGTTTCGTGCTGAACTTCTTGATGCATCGATTTTACTTTGGTCAAGCTTCAGTTTAGACAAATTATCACATCCTTTCGTTCAATTCAGTGAATAGTGAAAATGCGAGATCCCTCCACTTCGGTCGGGATGACACGGGCAGACAGGGTCGTCTGCCCCTACACTTTCCCCTTTCCACTTTCCCCTATTATGCCTTCTGCTATTTCAAGTATCTCTTTCTTAAGTCCCATTATCCTCGCGATATTTATTGCATCCTTCGGTATCGGGGTTGATTTGTCGACGACTCTCAGGCGGTAATTCATGTATTTGTTTATAATGGTCATGCCGTCGCCGTATTTAATTTCTTCTGTCAAGTCGTCAAGGTTTAATTCTGAAAGACCGATTACCTGAAGGTGCTGTACCCCCTCCATATCCGCCACGTTGTCATAGTGGGTGGTTATAAGGGATATGGCCGGCTTGTCCTTAAGGTATTTGACTATGGCCTTTGATATTGCATACCCCTCCTCGGGGTTGGTGCCTCTTGCAAGCTCGTCTATTAGGATAAGGCCTTCCTCATCTGCCCTTTCCATAGCTTCGCTTACGACCCTAACCTCTCCGCCAAAGGTTGAAAGTCCGCTGTCTGTGGACTGCATATCTCCTATGGACGATTTGATGTAATTTGAAAGCCCCAGCACCATACTCTCTGCAGGCACGTACATTCCGTGGTGTGCCATTGCACAGAGAAGTCCGGTCATCTTTAGGCTTATTGTCTTTCCTCCCATATTTGCCCCGGTGATACAGGCGACCCCCTCTCTTAAGTCGACTGACACCGGAGTAAAAGAGAGTTTTTTAGACTTCAACAGCTCAGCTATCTTTGGGTGGATACCATTCTCTATGGTTATCCTGAAGTTGTCGATTATTATTGGCTTAACTGCATCCATATCCACAGCAAGCCTTGCCTTTGCAAGTATAAGATCGAGCTTTCCTATTGCCAACATGTTTCTGAAAAGCTCTCTTCTTCTCTTGCCAACCTCATGGGAGAGACTCTCTCTGATCTTCATTTCCTCTCTTTCCTCCCTATCCCTAAGGATAAGAAGCTCCCTTTCTGCAAGAGTCATCTCCTCGGTAGGCTTTATGACAAACCTGATATTCAGGTAGGTCTCTGATACATAGGTCAAATAGGGATAGCTTTTAAGTGTTTCCAGAAGCTCGGTCCTGTCCTTCGTTATGACCACCGAGCCATCCGGTCTTAGATCAAGGTTCAGATCCTCCCCAACCTGTTCCCTGAGCCTTTTCTTCATAAGCTTTAATTCCCTGTCCTTATCCCTTTTCTGCTCTCTCAGGGCTCTCAATTCCTCTGAGTAAGCGTCGTATATATAAAAGGTGGATATCTTTGTGTCTTCCGGGTCCAGAAGCCTTTCAAGCCTTGGCAGAAGGTCTATCCTGGTCTCCGGAAACTGGGGCATCCGGTTTTCCTCCATAAGCTCCACCAGCTCCCTTGTTAGAAAAAGAAAGCTTTTTATCTCAAACAGCTCGACGTCTGTAAGTATAAAGCCGTCCATCGCTCTTTTGGTGGAGAGTCTAAGGTCCTTCATATGCCCAAGTATGTTGTTGAATTTTCGTCTCAGCTGGTTATCCCTTATGAATGGGATATGGCTTTGGAGTATGTTCAGTTGATTCTCAAGAAGCTTCTCCTGGCCTCTGGTGTAGGGCTTCATCCTGGATTTGAACATTACGCCGTAGGGGGTAAGCACCTCCAGCTTGTTCATTATGTATTGAAAATCCAGAGCCTCTCTTGTCGTCTGGTCCATAAACATACTATTCACCTCCCAGCATAAGGTCTAAAACCGGTATATCCTTGATGTAGCCTCTCATCTTTTTTAAGAATTCATAGGGCTCGAAGTAATATCCTTGTGGCGAATACGGATTTATGGTGATGCCGATAAGCTTGATCGGATGAAGCACCCTGATCCTTACCCCGATCCTTTGGAATCTCAAATATTCCCTTGGGGGTATGAATATCTTTGTACCGTCTGCAACGACTATATCAACATCCTTATAGGCTCTTGTGGATCGCGTAAGATCATCCAGTGTTCCTCTTACCAAAGAGCCTGGTATAAGGAGGTATCTTGCCTCATCGTCAAGGCTTTCGGCCAGGGTATGCCCTGCTCCAAGCGCCGTCTCAAGGTTTATATCCCTAACCTCACCATACCTTGTTACTACTGCCGGCCTGTTGGCTTCCAAAAGCTCCTCAAGCAGGCAGCAGTCTTCCTCATCCACCTGTGGAAGAGAAAGAAGGCTTACTGTGTGAAGTGTTTCCTCAATGACCCGGTTTATGTCTCTTGATATGGCAGCTCCTGTTGAAAGTATTGTCGCATCTGAAATAGTAGGTGCTGCAGATGATTTTCTATCAAGGGCTCCGTCTATCACTACAAATTTTGCACCAAGACCGAGCATCTCATCGCACACCTGCCTTATGTCCCTAAGGCTTTGCGGTCCTGCCAGCTGGATATAGCCCGGTGACTTGACCCTCCCTATGATCACGTCGCCCAGTGGCGTCCTGAAGTCTGTTACCTTCAGTATCTCCATTCCGGCATCCCCTAAGGGCAGAAGGCCTGTTGTGGTCGCGACTATGGTGTTCTCCTCAGCAAAAATTCTTGGCTTTTCAGTATCTGTTACAAGGTCCAGGGATTCGCCGTCACGGCCGATGGAGGTCATCCCTATTTGGATGCCCTCCTCCATGGCCTCTGATATAAGCTGGTTAAGGGTCACGGTCTTACCGGAGTTTTTCCTCATGCCAACGATCGATATTATTTTGTGCTCATCCCCGATAAGGTGTAGTAAAGACATGTCGTCTCCCCTATTTATTGTAATTCTTGCTTCTTTCGTGTCTTTCAAGGTAGCTTGGCTCAAGGTTCTTTATTTCAGGACCCTCCATAAGAGCTGCAACTCCTGATGATGTTGACTTCTTCTTGCCTTGGCAAACGTCACACTGGCATTCTTCTTCAAGAGCGTTTGGCTCAGTGTAGGTAGTGATTATGCCTTCATAGTTTCTCAGAACAATCTTGTTAGGCGACTGAGAAATGATGTACTGAGGCATAACTGGAGTCTTTCCTCCTCCTCCAGGTGCGTCAACTACGAATGTAGGAACTGCATAGCCTGAAGTGTGGCCTCTTAGTGCCTCGATGATCTCGATTCCCTTTGATACCTTAGTTCTGAAGTGCTCGATACCCATTGAAAGGTCGCATTGATAGATGTAGTAAGGTCTTACTCTGATCTTAACAAGGCCGTGTACCAGTTGTTTCATGATATGTGGGCAGTCGTTTACGCCTTTAAGAAGTACTGACTGGTTTCCAAGTGGAATACCTGCATCTGCAAGCTTTCTGCATGCTTCGACTGACTCTGGAGTTATCTCCTTAGGATGGTTGAAGTGAGTGTTAAGCCAAATCGGATGGTATTTCTTAAGCATGTTTACCAGGTCGTCAGTAATTCTTTGTGGCATAACTACCGGAGTTCTTGATCCAAGTCTAATGATCTCAACGTGTGGGATCTCTCTAAGCTTTTTAATGATGTACTCAAGTCTGTCGTCGCTTACAAGCAGACAGTCTCCGCCTGAAAGAAGTACGTCTCTTACCTGTGGAGTATTTCTGATGTACTCGATGCACTTGTCGATCCTCTCTATTGGAGCACCCATGTCATGCTGTCCAGCAAATCTTCTCCTTGTACAATGCCTGCAGTACATTGAGCACTGGTCAGTGATAAGGAAAAGAACTCTGTCAGGATATCTGTGAGTAAGTCCGTCAACCGGTGAGTCTGCATCTTCATGCAATGGATCTTCCATGTCAGATGAGCTTATGTGTGTTTCCATGATAGTTGGAACTGCCTGCATTCTTACAGGGCACTTTGGATCGTCAACGTCCATAAGTGATGCATAGTATGGGGTTATTCCAACTCTGAACTTCTTAAGTACCTCGTTTATTGCCTCTTCTTCGCCTGGCTCCAGGTTGATTACCTTTTTAAGAGTCTCAACGTCAGTTATCCTGTTTCTTACCTGCCATTTCCAGTCGTTCCATTCTTCAGGAGCTACGTTGCTCCACAAGGGGATATCTTTGTAATTTCGCACTTTTATTCCTCCATTCGATAATATAGTTTAAGTGAATAGTGAACAGTGAATAGTGAATAGTGTTTTTATAGCTTTCCTTTGCTTGTCTTAACTGAAGCCTGTAACATTCTTATTAATTCAAGGCATTTGATTCTCAAATGTTCTCCAGCTTCATCATCTATATATCCAGTCTCCATAAGTAGGTCGATCCAATAGTATGTTTCATTAGCCTCTTTCAATGAAATACTCATCTTAGAAATAAAATCATTAAGTGATTGAGCAAATCGAGCTTCGCTAATATTAGCACCTATACTCGTTCCTGATCTTAATACTTGTTTTGATAAAACATATTCTCTTTTATCTTCAGAAAGTCTCTTATAGAGGTAAATAATTTCAATAGCAAAATTTCTACTTTTTTCAAATAGTATACTTTCTTTCATTATGAACTCCTTCGCTGTCTTTTATACTATTCACTATTCACTATTACTTATTCACTAGCATTTTTGTTAAGCGTATAGTTCTGTGAAAATCTTTCTCAGGGTTTCTGATTCTCTCATTAGCTGAAGAGTGATCGCTGCGTGGCCCTTAGTGTATCCGTTTCCTACGATCATGTTTACATCCTTGCCTACTCCCTCTGCTCCAAGTGCTGCCTTAGTGAAGCTTGTAGCCATTGAAAAGAAGTATACGGTTCCGCCGTCCTTAGTCATAAGGATCGAGCTCATCTCAGTGTTTGGAATGTTTACTGTGTTTATGACTATATCAGCCATTTGTCCGTTGGTTACCGCTGCAACCTTCTCCATTACCTCGATAGCATTTGTTGCATCAGCTACTATATATTCGTCTGCAAGGTTTGCTGCCTTCGCTCTTTCGATGGTCTTCTCCCTGCTTCCGATACATATTACCTTACCTGTTACTCCTGCTCTTTTCTTTGCTTCATACAGACAAAGCATACCTGATTTGCCTGTTCCGCCAAGAACTACTACTGTATCTCCAGGCTTGACCAGCTTTGCGGTCTGTGCCGGAGCTCCTGCTACGTCAAGGACTGAAAGCGCAAGTGTCTCAGGCATATCGTCCGGAAGTACAGCATATATCCCTGATTCGAAAAGTATTGCCTTACCCTTGATGTCCACTTGGTCGATATCCTTTCTGACTTCAAGGAACTCGTCTATCCTAAGCGGCGTAAGGGAAAGTGATACCAGTGTTGCGATCTTGTCTCCTACCTTAAGGTCAGTTTTACCCTCCAATGCAGGCCCGATCTTCTCAACGATCCCGATAAGCATTCCGCCTGATCCTGTTACAGGGTTTTGGTGCTTTCCTCTCTCTGCTACGATCCCCGCCATAATCTTTTTGATCTCTTCTATGTCTCCTCCTGCCTGCTCCTTGATTTGAGTGAAGCTTGCTGAGTCTACGTTAAGTGTCTTAACGTCGATAAGTATTTCGTTGTCGTAGATCTCCATGTTGTTGTCGATCTTAAATGCCGGTTGCGGAAGAACACCCTTTGGCTCGATTACCCTGTGTGTTCCGTATGGATTTCCTATTCTCATAATATTCCTCCTCCTGGTTTAAAAGCTTTTCCTTGCTATTAGCTTTCCTGCTATGCTTATATAATTAATGCAAATATCATGCCAATAGAAAGATTGTTAAAAAAATGGCTTGTATAGCCATTTCCTTGATCACATGCAGGGAAAAGGTATTCCTTGTGCCGATTATTCGGCGTTTGGTGCAAACAAAAGCCTGAAATATGAACACTTCAGGCTATACTATGCTGTACTTTTGAAGCTTGTATTGAAGGGTTTGCCTGGGGATCTGGAGAAGCTCTGCAGCGTGAGTGATGTTTCCATCGGTCTGCTTCATTGCCTCCTGCACCAGTGATTTCTCTGTTTCCTCCAATACCTGGTTAAGCGCAAGATTTATCCTTCGCTTTTCCTTCCTGCCCTTGGCCTTTCGGACCTTTTGCGGCAGATGCTCAAGATCGATAACATCCACATCGTAGATGCTCATTATCCCCTCTATAAGGTGCTCCAGCTCCCGTACGTTTCCCTCCCATGGATAGTCCAGGAATTGGTTTAGAGCTCTTCTCGATATCCCCTTAGTGCTCTTTCCCAACTTCATGTTGAATTTTTCTATGAAGTGGTTAGTGAGTACCTCGATGTCTTCCTTCCTCTCCTTTAATGGAGGGATCTCAAAGCTTATTACGTTCAGGCGATAGTAAAGGTCTTTTCTAAGCTGTTTCTTCTCAATGGCTTCCTCCGGAGAAACGTTGGTTGCAGCTATTACCCTTACATCGACGTTTTTGATCTTTGTACCACCGACACGTCTGATGTTACCGTCCTGAAGGACGCGTAGAAGCTTTGATTGCAGCTCCAGAGGCATTGAGTTTATCTCATCGAGGAACAGAGTCCCTCCGTCTGCCAGCTCGAATAGCCCGGGCCTGTCCTCAGCACCGGTAAAGCCTCCTTTTGTGGTACCAAAGAGTATTCCTTCCAAAAGGTTGGATGGAAGGGCAGCACAGTTTTGTGTTATAAAGGGATTGTGCCTTCTCTTGCTTCCATTATGGATCGAATGGACGAAAAGCTCCTTCCCTGTACCGGTGTCACCTGATACAAGCACAGGCACATCCCCCTCGGCAGCCCTTTTTGCAAGAGCCTTCAGACTCCTTATCTCCTTGCTCTCACCGACTATGTCATAAAACGTGAATCTGGCTGACTCCCTCGCCTGGTCCGATTTTTTGTTCCCTGAATACAGCTGGTTTTGCAGGTCAACGATTTTTTCTGAAAGCTCCCTTACCTGTGTGATATCCTTGGAAATCTCTATGGCTCCCAGGATCTTCCCCTTGCTTTTTATTGGTATTGAGGAGTTTATTGTTGTGATCTTCTCCCCCTTGTAGTTAAGAAATGTCTGCTCCTTTTTAAGTATGGGAACACCGGTCCTTATAGCGGTAAGCATGGTGCTGGTTTCCTCATCAAGGGACGGATATATCTCAAGAAGATGTTGTCCTACTGCCTTAGCCGGGTCTACTCCGTCTATCCTTTTAGCAAAATTATTGTAGTAAACTATCTTTCCCGCAGCATCGATTATATGTATCCCCTCATCCAGATAATCCATGATTTCAGTCATGTTTTCCTTGAAAAAAAGCTCCTTCATAATGACCTCCAGTTCATAAAACTACCAGCGCTTGATTTTCGGCACTTGTCGCTTAAAATTCGGCGGAATTATCTCCGCCTTTATGCCTTCATTATATCCCAGACTTGTCTATGTTTCAATACGAAAAAGGCTGCGTGTGATCGCAGCCTATGGTCTTACTTCATCAATTCTGTAACTGTATCAAGGAGTATTTGCGGAAGCACTCCGAAGGAGTAGCCCATCTCAACTCTTTCGGTAAACTTATGGGCATCCTTGCCGAATGGCCCTATGTTTACTACAGGAAGGTTCAGTTGCTGCATTTCCTTAAGCGGCAAATTGTATTTTACTCCGAAGCCAGGCATGTTTTCCTTCAGGGATTCTACTGCCTTTTCTTCTCTTGGAGCTGCTGCATAGCTAAGGTCTGAGATGTACGGATAGAATTTCTTGTTTACTATATGGTATTCATCTCCTGCGTTTGCTATTGCCTTATCTACTGCTGCTACAAGCTTTTTCTCTCTTTCGCTTTCTCCCTTTACGTAGATGTGCGGATAGTATGGTGGTGAGAAGTAGCCTATTACTACAGGGTCTTTGTCTGACCACATGTTGTGTACCATTTCTACTGTCTTCATTGCGAATATCCTGTCGTCTACTGTTGGGTCTTTTAACAGCTCTTTTGAAAGGGCTTCTATTCTTTCGTCTACCTCTGCTCCTCTTTCTGCCTTTACTTTCTCAAGGAGCTCATTGTATGACATTACTCTTGCCTTCCATGGCAGTGGCTCGAATGGATAGCTGCTTGCTTCTGTGTATTTTTTGTATTGTGCGTTAAGGTCGTCTATTGTTATTTGGAATGCTTTTGTCGCTCCCTTTATCATCTTTTCCATTACCTGGTCTGGTGTGGAGTTGTGGGTTGCGTAGTTGAAGTATACCAGGGAGTTTCTTGCGATCTGCACTGAGTATTCTGTCTTAAGGTCCTGTTGCCTTAGCGTTATTGGAGGAAGTGCTACCTCTCCGTCTGCTATGTCGCAGTATTCCATGTTGAGGTTGAATTCTCTTGTTATCTCGGATGCTATCTGGTTGGGGTCTAGTCCTTTGTATGGCTCGCCTACGTGGGTCTCTTTCCCTGTTATATAGAAGCTTGGCATCAGCTTTCCTACTGTTCCTACGTAGATGTATCTTGTTTCGTCTCCTACGTATTTTGGTGCCGAGTAGTCTGTGTCTACTACTGCAAGGTAGTCATAGCCTTTTTCTTCTCTAAGCTTTATTAGCTCTGGCACTACTGAGAGCATTCCTGCTGAGTTGCCTTCTTCGTCGCATACTGCTGCGAAGATCAGGTTTCCTTCAAGCTCGTCTACCTTAGTGGAGAATTCCTCCATCATTACCATAAGTGCTGCTACTCCGAATTTCATGTCGAAGATTCCTCTTCCGAACAGGTAATTCCCGGATTCAAGGTCGACCTTGGCTTCGTCTGAAAGCGTTACCTTTCTCAGCATGTCGTTAAGTTCAAGTGGCTTTGTTGCATATTCCTTCATGTCGCCGTAGTCGCTTATTCCTACCGTGTCGGTGTGGCCGATGAAGACAAGCGTCTTCTTGTCATTGCCCTTTTTGCCCTCGATGGTAGCAAGGACTGATTTCCTTCCCACTGGGTCGTCGATGGTGTTTACGAATTTAACGTTTTCCGGATGGTTTTTGAAATAATCCATCTCCATGAATTTCTTGAATACAAAGTCTGACACGTTGTTTTCATCAGTGGTTCCGACAACGCTTAAAATACTTGTTAGCTCAACTGCCAGATCCTTGATTTTTGCTGCCATGTCCATACCTCTCTCCTCCTTAGTGTATTATGCTTCCCAATATATCATATTGACTAATTCTTGACAATCCCTATACTGTGCCGGTTTCAAACACAAAGGGTACCTGGTCCTTCATTTTCTCGTATGCAAAATGGAGCTTTTCAGGGTCCTCGAATATCCCGAACACGCTGGCTCCGCTGCCGCTCATAAGGGCTCCAAGAGCTCCGTTTGACATCATGAAGTCCTTTATCTGACCTATTACAGGATTTTCAGAAATTATTGCATCCTCCATCACGTTTGAGAGGTTTTTTGCTATGCAATGAAGCTCTCTATTCTCAATGCAGGATTTAAGCTTATCCATATCGATCCTTTTATCCGTCAGCTTCAGTCTGCTGTAGGCATAGGGCGTTGAAATCTGGATACCTGGGTTTGCAATAAGCATCGGTATACCCGCTAACGGCTTAAGGGGCGTCAGTCTTTCGCCTATCCCTTCAGCCAAGGCAGTTCCACCCATTATGCAAAATGGAAGGTCGGCTCCTATCTTAAGGCCTATTTCCATCATCTCCTGCATTGTGAGCCTTAGGTCCCACATTCCGTTGAGTGCCTTTATCACGGCTGCTCCGTTTGTGCTGCCTCCAGCGAGGCCTGCGGCTACGGGGATCCTCTTTTCTATCCTTATCCGGAGCCCGACTTTTGTACCCGTAAGCTTTGATATCTCCTCCCAGGCCCTGTAGGCAAGGTTGGATCTGCCAAGAGGCACCAGGTCATTGTCGCAGCTGATTGATACCCCATTTTTTCCCTCGCTTATAAGAAGCTGGTCGGACAGGTCGATCTGCTGCATTATAGTCTTTATTTCGTGGTATCCGTCTTCTCTTTTATAAAGAACATCCAGGGCAAGGTTTACCTTTCCATAGGCTGTAATTTCTGTTTTCAAATGAATCTCTCCCAAGTAAAGCCTTGTTATATTCAACAAGGCTAATTATACCATAATTAGTGTTCTGTCCAAATGTTTTTACATAACAAAACCTGCCCCAGGGGCAGGTTCAAGTTATGATATCTTTATTAGTCTGTCGGTTTCGTCGCAGATTGTCACCTCAACGGTAGATGTAAGTACATCAGAGTAGGTGTAGGAAACCATCCTTGTGCTGTCGTACTGATTACAAATCCTTACTACAAAAAGGTTGGGATAAGCAGATTCAAGTACTCCCTCTTTCACTGTTGTCTTCTTTCTACCTCTGTTGGCTCTAAGAATTACTTTTTTGCCTATGCATCCCTCTAAGTCTTTTCTGATCTGAGCAACACTATTCATACTTGCCGAGAACCACCTTCCATTTTTTTCTCCCAAACTCTGGGGACAGAAGGAGTGTGTTAGGGACACTCATCATGGTATGATTGTAGCACAAAAATATGGTCCTGTCAAGTAAACGAATTATTATACTATTATACCCTTGCAATGTCAATTACTCATCAAATATTCTATTTTAAGAAAAATTAATAGATTATTTTTAGAAAAAAAGTTGTTTGTTACTCGCTATTAGCTGTTAACTTATTGAGATCCCTCCGCGTTGGTCGGGATGACGATACAGGCAGAAAGGGGAACCAATCCACAATTCACAGAGCACAATTCACAAATTAATCGTCTCCCTGTCATCCTAAATGTAATGAAGGATCTTTTTTCGGGCAGACAGGGACGTCTGCCCCTACTATTCACTATTCACTGGCGTTCATGAACGCCTACAGGTTCAACAAAGTCGATGCTATCCCGAAATACACCATCAATGCAACTGCGTCAACGACTGTTGTGATCAGGGGAGCTGCCATTATGGCAGGGTCCATTTTAAGTTTCTTTGCTGCAATAGGAGCAATACTTCCTACCATTTTGGCAATTACTACTGTGACTACGAGAGTCAGCGAAACTGTAAGCGATATTCTGAAATCAGCCTCTGTGAACAGCATAAGCCGCCCGAAGTTAACTATAGCTAAAACTAATCCAACCAGTATACTGACGCGAAACTCCTTCCATACCACCCTTAATGCATCTGACATCTCGATTTCTCCAGTTGCCAGACCACGGATGACAAGGGTCGAGGCTTGGGACCCGGAGCTACCTCCTGTATTCATAAGCATCGGCATAAATGCAGCAAGTATGACTGCCGAACTTAAAAGCTTCTCATAGCTAGCAATGATCCTACCCGAAATAGTCGCAGTGACCATAAGGGCCAATAGCCAGACTACTCTTTTCTTAGATAACTCAAATACACTTGATGTCAAGTAAGGCTCCTCAGACGGTGCCATCGCTGCCATTCTCTGGAAGTCCTCTGTGGCCTCCTGCTCCATGACGTCCATTATATCGTCGACGGTTATGATACCGGTCAACCTGTGCTCCTTATCTACAACAGGAATCGCAAGGAAGCCATATTTAACGAATACTGCCGCAACGGTTTCCTGGTCATCGTGAGTCTCCACGAAGATGACCTCATCCTCCATCAGGTCTTCTATAAGGGCATTTTCATCTGAAACCACCAGAATCCTCAAAGAGATAATCCCTTCAAGCTTTCTGTTCCTGTCTGTCACGTAGCACGTATAGACCGTCTCCTTTGAAAGGCCGGTCTCCTTGATGTGAGCCATCGCTTCCCTGACAGTCATGGTTTTGCGTAACTCAACGTATTCTATTGTCATTATGCTTCCCGCAGAATCAGGAGGGTATTTCAGAAATTGATTGATCAGCTTTCTTTCCTCGCTGCTGGATTGCATAAGGATCTTATTTACTATATTTGCCGGCATCTCCTCAAGAAGGTCGATCATGTCGTCGAAGAACAGCTCATCCAGTATGAAATTGAGCTCCTTGTCAGTCATGGCATTTACCAGATCCCTTTGCTGCTCGATAGAAAAGTGTGCGAAGACCTCTACTGCAAGGTCTTTTGGCAGCATACGGAATATGAGAAGTGCTGTGTGAAGGTCGAGATCGTCAAGTATCTCAGCAATGTCGACCTCGTTCATCTCCTCCAGGATTCTTTTCAGTTGGAGGTATTTCTTTTCTTCAATAAGTTCAAGAATGTTCAGTTCATCCATTCTATTCCTCCTTCTGGATATATTTTAGAAGGAGCTTCTGATCCCTGCGATGATCATGGCTCCATATTTTGTTTTATTACTCGCAGGTAACGGACTTGAGTCCACAATCATCACCTCTTTTATGTTTTGATTTTTAATTTCTTCTTAGATTTTGAATATTGCTGATGCTATGGAAAAATATACTACAAGGCTCAATGCATCTGCTATCGTAGTGATCAATGGTCCCGCCATAATCGCCGGGTCAAGCTTTACTTTTTTAGCTGCAATTGGAAGGATACCTCCAATTACCTTTGCAATAACAACTGCAAAAATTAGTGTGACAGAGACCAATCCAGATATAGCATAACTAGCTTTTTCAATAAATAATAACCGTGCGAAATTAATCACAGCAAGTGTTGTTCCGACCGTCAGTGAGATCCTGAATTCCTTCCACAGGACCTTTGGAGCATCTATAAGCTCTATCTCCCCAGTTGCAAGTCCACGTACGATAAGTGTTGAGGATTGGCTTCCTGCATTCCCGCTGGTATCCATAAGCATCGGAAGAAAAGATGTAAGTATGACGACAGAGCTTAACACATTCTCATAATTTGTTATGATAGCCCCTGAAATAGTTGCCGAAACCATCAGTATAAGGAGCCATATTATTCTGTGTTTGGCCAGCTCCACAACCTTCGTTTCAAGGTAAGGAGTTTCTGACGGTGCAATTGCAGCCATCCTTTGGAAGTCCTCGGTTGCTTCTGTCTCCATTACATCCATGATGTCATCTACTGTGATTATCCCTGTAAGCCGTCCCTCTTTATCAACTACCGGCAAAGCAATAAGGCCGTATTTTATGAAAATATTGGCAGCCTTTTCCTGGTCGTCATGAGTCTCTACATAAATGATATCCTCCTCCATCAGGTCCCCAATGAGGATCCTTTCATCGGAAGTGACCAGGTTTCTTAAAGAGACTATCCCTTCAAGCTTTCTGTTCCTATCAATGACATAACAAGTATAGACCGTCTCCTTCATAAGGCCGGTCTCCTTTATATGTGCCATAGCTTCTCGGACTGTCATGGTCTTTTTGAGCTCGACATATTCTATTGTCATTATGCTTCCGGCTGAATCAGGGGGATACTTAAGGAATTGGTTTATCAGCTCCCGCTCTTCCTTAGTGGCTCTTGACAGGATCTTGTTGACGATATTAGCAGGCATTTCCTCCAGCATATCTATCATGTCGTCAAAAAAGAGCTCCTCAATAATGTAGTTGAGCTCCTTGTCAGTAATAGAGCTTACGATATCTCTTTGCTTCTCAATTGAGAAGTGCGCAAAAACCTCTACTGCAAGGTCTTTAGGCAGCATGCGAAAGATTAGGAGAGCAGTGTGAAGATCGAGGTCATCAAGTATCTCAGCTATGTCGACCTCGTTCATCTCCTCCAGGATTTTTTTTAGCTGGAGGTATTTTTTTTCTTCGATAAGTTCAAGAATGTATATTTCATCCATTCTATCCCTCCTCCCATATTTAGTTTTGGGGGGAGCCTACGGTCAGAGTGGTGACCATGGCTCTGTATTTTTTTTTGCAACTGTCAGGCAAAGGGCTCGAATCCATAATCATCACTTCCTTTCATAATTTGAACTTAACCTGTTTTTATTATAGCACAGAGGAAATAGTTGGCAAGAGTTAGTACAGTTAATAGTGAATAGTGAACAGTGAATAACAAAAATATTTTAGAGGGTAGTAAGTAGTAGGTAGTTGTTAGTTAAAGAAAAAATTTCCAGGGGTGAGGGACTAGGGGTTAGGACAAAAACACTAACGACTTGCGCTTATCGCTTAACTCCTCCACTATTCACTATAAGTCGCTCCATACGGGCTCACGATGAAGCCTCTGCGTATCCAGTTATTGGTGTAGTCTATGGTAAGAACATTGTACTCCTCTGCGACCTTGTTCTCGATCGCTAGTGTGATTCCTTTAATTTGAATTATCATATCATCATTTTTTGGCTCATCCAGAGTCATTCCAAACGATGGTCCACTTCAGCCACAGCCTGCAAGAAATACTCTTGGTACGCTATTTCCCTTGATCTTTGATACAGCCTTTTCGATCTCTTTTTTTGCGGAGCTGGTCAGAGTTATTTCCATGGTAAACCTCCAAATTTGTTTGAAATTCAAATGGCCATTGGGGACGGTCCTTTTTGGCTGAAATTGTTGGGATAACAAGACAATTCCAGCCAAAAAGGACCGTCCCTCGTGGCTGAAAATAAAAAGACAGGCGTGATTTGCCTGTCCTCATAGTCATCATTAACAGCTTGACGCAGCTGCTCCATCCGGATACACTGAAAATCCTCTTCTCAGCCAGTTGTCACTGAAGTCGATTGTAAAGCTTCCAAAGTTTTCAGTAAGAAGATCCTCAAGTACAAACTTGAACTCTCCCTCTTCCACCTGGATGTCATCATCTTTTAGCTCATCCAGAGCCAATCCAAAGGATGGACCGCCTCAACCATAGCCTGCGATATAGATCCTCAATAGCTTATTCTCATTCTTTTTATTTGCCAGGACCTTTACCAGTTCCTCTTTGGCAGTATTGGTTATATCGATTTTCATTCTATTCCTCCTCCAAAATATACCCCTATATGGTATCTGATTTCATTCTACAATAGACATTGCTCTTAGTCAATATGTTATTTAAATCTGTTTCCCGGGATCACCAAATCAACTATCCCAAGAACCAGAGCTCCCAACAATGCCCCCATAATAGATATTGAAAAGCCATCGACTATATACCTTGTCAGATAAAGGATCACCGCAGTCAGTAGAAAGCCGGACGCTCCAGCTCCAAAGGGCGATGCCTTAACTCCAATGAATTCAACCACTCCCCAGCTTAGAAGCCCGACAACCACAGCCGTTATTAACAGAGTTCCAAAGCCTCCGGATATTGAGAAGCCAGGTGTCAGCCAGGCGGCAATACCCAGCACAACTGCGGACACAAATATCTTGACCAAGAGTGAAAATAAACCTTTCTTTTTCATTCTCACACCTCCTGTAGTTATCTATATCCTTATTGGATATCAGCTAAACATTCCCGGCTTATGTTAAAAAATTGACTAAAGTATTTTCAAAAAAGCAAAAAATCATGTAGCAATTATGATATTTATATGCTACTATAATGCTATGAATTAAAAGGAGGAATGAAGCATGGAAATCAAGAAGGATATGCTTATTGGCGAGCTTATTAGAAAGAAGCCTGAAGCTATAGAGATTCTATTAAGATTCGGCATGGGTTGCGTTGGATGTCCGTCCAGCCAGATGGAGAGCCTTGAGGAAGCAGCGATGGTTCACGGCCTGGACCTTGACAGGCTTATGGAGACTCTTAACGCTTAATATCAGAATTACTCAGACAATCGAGTAGGGGAAAATTAATTCCCCTCTCACACCACCGTACGTGCCGTTCGGCATACGGCGGTTCAATTCAAATAATAATCCAAACAACTAATGAGACCTCGCTTTGCGAGGATTTCTTTTGATATTTTACGTAAACCTGTGGTTTTAGCCACTGCCTGGTAATGGTTGTTAAACCCTACCGACTGTCTTACCATCCATTCCGGAGCACCGAGTTTTCTTAAGCCCCACATTCTCTTCTGACTGGTTTTCCACTGCTTCCATATCACGATACGGATTCTTGTACGCAAGTGTCCATCTATTCGTATCATATTAGTCTTCATTTTACCTATTCGAAAGTAGTTTATCCAGCCTCTGATTACCCAATTGAGTCTCTTTATTCTATCGTCCATGCTGATTGACCATGAGCGTTTTGTGAGCTGCTTGAGTTTTCTCTTGAATTTAACTATGGAGTCCCGATGAGGCCTTGCCTCCCATTTACCATCCATCTTCACAAAACCAAATCCTAAATATTTTAGCTTTGTTGGTTCTGTGGTTCTTGTCTTTTCTGCGTTGACTTTTAATCCGAGTTTTCTCTCTATCCATTTTGTTATGGTGTTCATAACTCTGTTGGAAGCTGCACTACTTCCTACTGCTATTACACAGTCATCTGCATATCTAACAAAATTAAGTCCTCTTGCTTCAAGCTCTTTGTCAAGCTCATTGAGCATGATGTTACTGAGTATTGGGGAGAGGTTTCCTCCCTGCGGGGTCCCCTCGTTGGTTTCTTCATATTTTCCTTTGTCCATCACTCCTGCCTTTAGATATTTAGCTATGAGTGATTCTGTGTCAGGGTCTTGTATGATTTTGCCTACAAGGGTCATCAGCTTGTCTTGTGGTACATTATCAAAGAACTTCTCAAGGTCAATATCCACTATGTAGATATATCCGTCATTCAGATATTCCAATAGTTTGATGACTGCCTGTTGTGCTCGTCTACCCGGCCTGAAACCATAGCTGTATTCGCTGAAATGTGGCTCCACTATGGGTGTGATTACCTGCACTATTGCCTGTTCTATGATTCTGTCCATCACTGTGGGTATACCAAGTTTTCTTACTCCACCATTTGGCTTTGGTATTTCAACTCTTAGCACCGGCTGAGGTTTGTACTTTCTGTTACGAATACGTTCCTTGATGTCTTCCCAGTTTCCTTTCAGATATTCATCAATTTCGTCTACACTTATGTTGTCTATGCCTCCTGCTCCTTTGTTGGCTTTTACCTTCTTGTATGCAAGCAGCATATTCTCTCTTGATAATATCTGTTCCATTAGTTGTGACATGATTTGTCTCCTTTTCCTGTTTTGCTTTCATGCATATCAACCTTACCTCCTGTGAACCCTTCGCTCCGTTACGTCTTCGCTACTGAGATTCTCGTCAGGCCTATGCATTTACATCCGTAAGTCCATTTGACTTTGAATTGTTCAGTCCTTCCTTGTTTCCAAGTACTATGACCTCTGCTGACTTCTCATGGTTCGTTATTACTACGGTTTTAGCCGCCCATGAGACCTCACGGGATAAGTCCTCTGTCTTTCCTCGTCTACCTGCCTGATCTACCTGCATGGGTTACGATTGCCTTTTGGACTTCACTGCTTTTGGCCAGCTTATCCTCCATGCAAGCCTTGGTATCAGGTTTCTGTCCGTCAGGCTACGATTTCGCTATTGCTTCCTCTCGCCCACACCTCACGATGTGAACCTTGCAAGTCGCTATAGGGTTCGTCGGCAACTACGCCCCTTGTGGACTTTCACCACAGACAGAAGGCATGCCCGTCGTACCAACAAAAGCTGAAGCGATATCGCCTCAGCTTTTTCTTTTTTTGCTATGATTTTAGCAGATTGTCTATCTTTTCCTTGTCGAAGCCCACTACTTCCTGTCCGTCTATCACTATTACCGGAACTCCCATATGTCCCATAGCCATAAGCTCTTTCCTTGCTTCCTTATCCGTCGATACATTTTTTTCTACATACGAAACACCCTTTTCAGCCAGGTGGTTCTTAGCCAGTGTGCAATATGGGCAAGTGCTGCTTGTATAAACTGTTACTTCATGCATATTTAATCCCCCTTTATATGATCCACAGTTTGATTATACCCCATATGGGTATTTGTGTCAAGTACCTCCCAATTTATGATACCCACACGATCAGGAAATTAAACCAGCATACTTTAGTGTGAGTCACCAAAAACCTTGCCATAAGCCTGTTTAATATATTCGTCAGAAGCAAATCCCGTGAGCTCTATGTATGCCCCGATCGTGTCCATGTTTTCTATCTTTGAATTTCCAAGCTCATTATTTATATCATTGACGGGCATTTAATAGAATCTCTTGTT
The DNA here is from genome assembly GCF_004101785.1 of Gudongella oleilytica. Taxonomy (NCBI): domain Bacteria; kingdom Bacillati; phylum Bacillota; class Tissierellia; order Tissierellales; family Tissierellaceae; genus Gudongella; species Gudongella oleilytica. Next base: position 309,134 of record NZ_CP035130.1, on the reverse strand, counting down.
GCCATCCTTCTCTTTTTTTGCAGTCAGTGATGAATTAACACTACTGACTTTTTGCTTTTTCTATTGTTTATTGTTCATTGTTCATTGTTCATTGTGAATTGTGAATTGTGAATTGTTAATCGTGCATTGTGAATTGTGAATTGTGAATTGTGCATTGTGAATTGTGCATTGTGAATTGTGAATTACAGCTTCGGCAGTTCCCTTGCAAGCCTTACATAGTCCTCCAGTGCCAGGTCCTCACCCCGCACCGTCTCGTCTATGCCTGCACGGACCAATGCAGCTCTAAGCTCGTCCTTGTCAGCCTCAAGACCATAGGTTGACAGTGCGTTTATCAGAGTCTTTCTTCGTTTGGAGAATGCTGCTCGAACAAGCTTAAAAAAGCTTTCCCTGTTGGTATCCGGAAGCTCGTCCTTGATCGTGAGTCTGATTACCGAGCTGTCTATCTTAGGCTGAGGCATAAATACTGTCTTAGGGACCTTCAATATGATCTCAGGCTTAGTATAGAAGCTTACAAACAGGGTAAGAGAGCCGTAGTCCTTGGTGTCCGGCCTTGCAACCATTCGATCTGCCACTTCTTTTTGCACCATGACGCTTATAGATTTGAAAGGCAGCTCCTCCTCAAGAAGTCTTCCAATTATCGGCGTGGTAACATAGTATGGCAAATTGGCGACCACTTTAACGGGGCCGCCTCCAAGCTTTTCATCGATTATTTCCCTCAAGGGGAGCTTAAGGACATCTCCATATACCACCTCGACATTATCGTAGGGATAAAGGGTCTCCTCAAGTATGGGCTTAAGCCTGTTGTCAAGCTCTATGGCAACAACTTTTTTTGCATTGAGGGCGAGCTCCTCTGTAAGAGTCCCCATGCCCGGGCCTATCTCGAGAACATAATCGTCCTTTGTGATACCGGCACCTCTTACGATCCCTCTTACAATGTTGCCGTCTATCAGGAAGTTTTGTCCAAGGCCCTTGGAAAAGGTAAAGCCGTGTCTGTCAAGAACCTCTCTGACCTGCTTTGGGGAATACAGTCTTTTATTCTCCATCCTCATCGATCCTTTCCATGGCCCTTATAAATTCGTCTCTGGTTACCCCAAGGTGGTTGAGCCTTTTTAGTATCTGCTTTCCGTTGCAGTAGCCGATTCCAAGTATCTCTCCAAGCCTCTCACGCCTTTCGCTTGAGCCCTTTCCACCTGCAAGGTTGAACATGAGGATGTCCTCCCAGTCAAATGTATCAACCTTCTCAACATTATTTGGCCTTGCTTTCTGTATGGCTTCACGGATATCGTCAGGTGTTGCGTTTTCAACTCCGACGTCTCCCTTCTTAAGGGCTTTCCCCTGTGGAAGGAAGGCGTGCTTGCAGTTGGGGATGTGCTTTGAAAGGTCCTTTCTGATCCTCTCTCCTCCGAAGTCCGGATCGGTAAGGATAATAAGCCCTCTCCTTTCCTGGAGGGACTTCAAGGTCCTTATTAATGACTTCCCATAGCCAAAGCCGTTGGTTGCGATTACCTCGCACTCAAGGGCGGCTTTAACTGCGGTTATATCGTCTCTGCCTTCTACTACGATTACTTCCTTGATCATCAAATCTTTCCTTCCTGTTAGGGCAGCCTGAAGAAGTTCCTGGCATTATCGGCAGTTGCCTTTGCAAGCTCCTCTACTGGCATTGCCTTTATCTCTGCTATCTTCTCAGCCACCAGGTTCACCAGCTTTGGCTCGTTCCTTTTGCCTCTGAAGGGCTCAGGTGTCATGTATGGACAGTCGGTCTCTATCATTAGATTTTCAAGTGGTACGACTGAGGCAACCTCCCTCGGTACTCTTGCATTCTTAAAGGTGACTGCTCCTCCAAGGGCAATGTAGAATCCAAGCCTTGCATAATCCATTGCCATCTCCGCGCTTCCTGAATAGCAGTGCATAAGGACCTTCAGCTTCCCGTCAGCTGCAGCCTCTTTAAGGATGTCATAGGTCTCCTTGGCGGCATCCCTTGTGTGGATAACGACGGGAAGACCCAGCTCCTTTGCAAGCTGGAGCTGAGCCTTGAACCATTTTCTCTGTATATCCCTGGGTGAATTATCGTAGTAAAAATCCAGCCCGATCTCACCTATTGCCACGACCTTTTCCTCTTTGGCTATCTCCCTCAACCAATCAAGACCATCCTCCTCAAGCTCGCTGGCTGAATGGGGGTGGACTCCGGCTACGGCATATATATTATCGTATTTCCTTGCAAGCTCAAGGGTCGAAAGGCTTGATTCCTTGTCAGCACCGATATTAATGACCACATCGACGCCGTCTTCCCTAAGGCTTTCAATTACATTCTCCCTGTCCTGGTCGAACCTTGGGTCGTCCAGGTGGGCGTGACTATCTATAAACATATTTCCTCCTTATGAGATGGATGAACCATCTGCAATATCCTCAAGTGTTGACAAAAGGGTCAGGTTGCCGTCTGCATCCTCAGCAGCCATGATCATCCCTCTCGATTCAACTCCTCTAAGCTTTACAGGCTTAAGGTTTGCCACTACTATGACCTTCTTGCCAACAAGGTCCTCTGCCTTGTACCATTGCTTTATCCCGGATACTACGGTGCGGATCTCCTCTCCTACCTTCAGGGTAAGGACAAGGAGCTTGTCGGCCTTTGGATGATCCTCGCATGCAATTACCTTGGCGACCTTAAGCTGAACCTTTGCAAAGTCGTCAATGGTTATCTCCTCAACAGGCTCCACTTCGACAGGAGCCTCCGGCTTTTTCTCCTCGGATTTAGTCTCCTTCCTGGCACCAGTCCTCTTCTCGATCAGCTTATTGTTTGCTGTATTCAGTCTTTCAAGCTCAACCTTTATATCAAGTCTTGGGAAGATAATACCTCCCTTTTGAAGCTTTGTTCCTTCCTTAAGAAATCCCCAGGTCTTTGCATCCTCCCAGTTGACTGCTCCTTCTACTCCAAGCTGTTTTCTTATCTCGTCTGAGGTCCTAACCATAAACGGCTGGATCAGGATCGATACTATCCTCAGGCTCTCAGACAGGTTGTAGAGAACCGTATCAAGTCTTTCTGTGTTGCCGTCCCTGGCGAGGATCCATGGCATGGTCTCATCGACATATTTGTTGGTCCTTCTTATGAGCTTCCAAATCTCCTCAAGTGCATTGGAGAAATTAAGCTTGTCCATCAATTCTTCAACTTTGCCGGCTGTTTCCGTGGCCTGGGTGATAAGGGTCTGATCCAGCTCCTCAACGGCCTTAGGTGAAGGCAGGATCCCGCCGTTATACTTCTCTACCATAGACACGGTTCTTGATACAAGGTTCCCCAGATCGTTCGCAAGGTCCGAGTTAAGTCTTTGAAGGAACTTCTCTCTTGAGAATGAGCCGTCCTGTCCAAAGGAGAATTCTCTCATAAGGAAGTATTTGAAGGCATCTATGCCGTAAAGCTCAATTATTGGCTCAGGATATATAACATTGCCCTTTGATTTTGACATTTTGTCGTCCTCAAACAGGATCCAGCCATGGCCAAATACTTTTTTGGGAAGGGGAAGGTCAAGAGCCATCAGGATCGCTGGCCATATTATGGTGTGGAACCTTACTATTTCCTTTCCTACCAGGTGTACATCCGCCGGCCAGAACTTGTTGAAGTTGGTTTCATCCTCTGTGCCGTACCCAAGGGCTGTAAGGTAGCATGAAAGTGCGTCTATCCATACGTACACCACGTGCTTCTCGTCGAAGGGCACCTTTATTCCCCAATCGAAGCTGCTTCTTGATACGCTAAGGTCATCCAATCCGTCCTTGAGGAAGTTGTTTATCATCTCGTTCTTCCTGCTCTCTGGCTGGATGAACTCCGGATTGTCCTCGTAGAGCTTTAGTAGCTTGTCTCTGTACTTTGAAAGTCTGAAGAAGTATGCCTCCTCCTTGGCAAGATGGGTCTCTCTGCCGCAGTCCGGGCATTTGTTGCCGTCTACCAGCTGGGAATCGGACCAGAAGGACTCGCAGGGCGTACAATAGGCTCCCTCGTATTGGTCCTTATATATCTCGCCCTTGTCATATAGCTTCTTGAATATATCGGCTATGGCTTTCTCGTGCTTTGGATCGGTGCTCCTTATGAAGGAATCGTAGTCGATCTCGAGCATATTCCAAAGTACCTTTATGTCGGCAACTATTTTGTCAACGTAAGCCTGGGGACTCATTCCAGCCTGGGCTGCCTTTTCCTGGATCTTTTGTCCGTGCTCATCTGAGCCTGTCGTGAAGAATACGTCATAGCCCTGGAGCTTCTTATAGCGCTTGATGGTGTCAGCGGCAACTGTTGTGTAGGTGTGGCCTATGTGCAGGTTGTCGCTGGGGTAATAGATCGGGGTCGTTAAATAGAAATTTTTCAAAGCTATCATCCTCTCTTTATGGAAAATAAAAAAGCCTCCGGTCTCATAGAGACGAAGGCGACTTCGCGGTACCACTCTAATTATCTCAGGCCTCACGGCATGGATCTCAGCAGGTTTTTAACCTTACATAATAACGGATGTCACCGTCCAGGCCTACATTTCAGCCAGGAGATTCAGGGGCCATGTTCAAGGATCGCCATTGCCCGGATCCCACCATCCCGGACTCTCTTGTAAAGGCATGTGTCCCCTACTCTTCCCGTCGATATCTTTAATTTACGATTAACAAGTATTATAGCGTATTTGAAGGAGGAATGTCAATACAATTCACAATTCACAATTTACAATGCACAATTTTTTGTCATTCCGAGCGTAGTCGAGGAATCTCGTATTTCGTTGGAATGTTGGAAGAGTTGGAATGTTGGAAAGGGAAAAGAAAGCACAAAGCGTTAATCGGTTGTAGGGGCGACCAATGGTCGCCAGAAGAAAGATCCTTCACTTCGTTAAGGATTACAAGGAAAAGCCTGGCGGCCAATGACCACCCCTACTTTAATCCCTGATTTTCTCTTATTTCTTTAGCTAACTACTAGCTACTATCCACTAATAACTAGTCAGAATATTTCGCCTATGAAGTCAAAAATTTGACAAGCTTAGATTTTTCGTTTACAATACAGAGGCGGTCAAAAATAGTTACAAAAGAGTTACAAATTTTGTAACAAAACAAGGAGGAGAATTATGGACAATAACAGGACCAAAATGGTCGGTAAGGTTAAAGTCCTCTTACTTCTGGCTATAGCAATGACATTATCATTAGGGGTTAACTTCTTCCAGGGAAATGAAGTAAGCCTGAATGTGGATGGCGAGATCATAAAAATGGTCTCCTATTCATCGACAGTTGAGGAGCTTCTTGAAGAGGAAGGTATCAAGCTCAGAAGGGGCGCAGTCGTAGAGCCCGGTCTGGACGCTTTGATCAAGGAAAAACTTGAAATTACAATCATAAATCCGAAGGATTATACACTCATCATCGGGGATGAAACTATTAAGTTTAGATCCCTGAGCTCAAAGGTATCTGATGTCCTTGCAGACGCAGATATAGCTGTTGGGTTAAAGGACTTTACGAAGCCTTCTCTGGACTCTACCGTCAAAGACGGTGACACGATTGAGTTGTTTAGAGTCGTGGAGGTTCCCAGAGTCGAAGAAGCAGTCATACCCTTTGAAAAGGAGATCATTTCCAACGAACGATTGGACAGAGGAGTGGTCCATGTTCTTCAGGAGGGCAAGGACGGCTTGAGAAGATCACATATCAACGATATTTACGTAAATGGTGTCTTCACATCATCCGTCATGATCAGCGATACCATTCTGGAAGAGCCGGTATCTCAGGTTATTGAAAAAGGGGTCAACAATATAGTGCTGACATCCCGTGGAGAAACCCGCTTTAAGGATACTATGATCCTGGAGGCAACGGCCTACGACCTTTCCTACGCAAGCACAGGAAAGAGGCCGGGAGACCGATATTACGGCATAACCGCCACTGGAACGAGGGCAAGACCTGGAACTGTTGCCGTCGACCCAAGAGTTATACCGCTGGGGACCAAGCTGTACATCCAGTCCCTGGATGGAACAAAGGATTATGGATTTGCTATAGCAGAAGATGTTGGAGGAGCCATTAAAGGCGAAAAAATAGACCTGTTTTTCAATTCGGCAACCGACGTAAGATACTTCGGCCGAAGAGATGTAAAAGTGTATATATTAGATTAGGGAAGGTGCCGCAGCTTGCGGCACCTTTATTCTATCTTCAACTCATATACGTATGTCGTTATCCCTGGGACGCTTATCCCATGGGGGTGATTGAACTCACCGTTTTCCCTTACTATCCCGTTCTCATCGAAAAGACACCTGATTTTAATCTCTTCGATATTTCTCTTTCTCTTAGCTTCTATATGCCTTCTCATCACTGCATGGGGCAAAAGACACTCATTCTGATTGGCGTTGTGTATAACCAGAATACAGCCACCGTTGCTTTTTATTGTGTAGGAGAGCATATGGCAGTTGCCGGTGTTCTCAAGGAAGTGAAGCCTGTCCCTAATTTCATCTCCATCGTCGATCCTGAATTCCGGTCTTAGCTTTCTGAAAGCTATCAGGTCTTTAAGGTAGCTGTAAAAATCAAGGTTTTTTTCCTTAAGTGTCCAATCTATTGCATTTATCGACAGGGGAGCATTATAGGTGTTGTGGTGACCTCCCTTGGTCCTCAGGAATTCATTGCCTGCATGGATAAATGGAATGCCCTGTGACAAAAACAATATGCCATGAATAAGCTTATTGTACTTGATATATTCATCCCTTGTCTTTCCGGGAAGGGTCTTTAACAGCTTATCCTGGAGTATGAGATTGTCGTGGGAGTTTGCGTAGTTTATGGTTTCTCTCGCCCTGGATGCAAAGCCTATCCTTCCCTCGTCATAGAAGATAGAGCCTGCGATCCCTGTCTCAACGCCTCTTCGTTCGTCCAGATTGCCCTGGGCGAACCCGTTGTGTCTTCCATCGTTGTCTCCCTTTATTGCATTTCTGAAGCTGTCGTTGAATATTGCGAAGCCCTTCCTGCTTTGAGTGCCCCTTGAGGTCGTCTTATTTGAAGGCAGGGTTGTAATTCCTCCCGTCCACGGCTCTCCGTATATCAATATGTCCGGCCTTATCCTTCTGAGCCTGTCAACAGCGAGCTCCATGGTATCTATGTCGATAAGCGCCATCAGGTCGAACCTGAAGCCATCGATTTTGAACTCGTTGACCCAGTACTCAAGACTTTCAACTATGAATTCCCTGACCAGTGGTTTTTCGGTTGCCAGCTCGTTGCCGCATCCAGCTCCGTCTGAGAACGTGCCGTCCTGCCTCATCCTGTGCCAGTGTCCTGGTGCCAGTATATGGAAGTTGGAATCCTTTGCTCTGTAGGTATGATTATAAACTACGTCGATAACGACCCTAAGCCCTGCCTTGTGGAGCGCCATTATCAGCGCCTTTAGCTCTCTGATCCTGACACGGGGGTCATATGGGTCAGTTGAGTATGAACCCTCCACTGCATTATAGTGCTCCGGGTCATAGCCCCAGTTGTAGTTGTCATCTCTTAGTCTCAGTTGGGGCTCCTCTCTCACTGTCAAAAAATCGTTGACGGGCATCAGGTGAACGTGAGTAACTCCAAGATCAACAAGGTGGTCTATACCCAATGATCGACCGTTTAGTGTCCTCCCTCTCTCAGCAAAGGCCCTGAAGGTGCCAGGATGCTTTGACCCAAAGCTTTCGTGTGCGGTAAAGTCCTTTACGTGTACCTCATAAAGCACACTGTCGACAGGTTCAATTGGTGCGGGGAGCCGGTGCTCCTTCCAGCCTTCGGGATCAGTATCTGAAAGGTCGATTATTGCTGATCTTTTGGAATTGCAGGATAAGGCAACACTGTAGGGATCTGTCACTTCAAGCCTTCCATCGACAATATAGGTGTAGAATTTCCCTTTAAGGTCTTCCTCCATGGTGATCGAGAACGAACCGTCGTGATCCCTGTTCATGGCATACTCCGTTTTTCTAAGGGAGGAGTGATCCTCATAAATCCTTAATCTGATATCAGTCCTTGTGGGAGAAAATACCCTGAAGGTCGTCATCTCCTTTGAGCAGCTTGCTCCAAAAACACTCTCTGATGCTATATGTTTTTTGTAGTCCAATTTCCCCACCTCCTAGGATAGCTCCTGCCACATTTTCTTAGCATATATCCCGACAACGGAATCAGATGAAAAATCGGCCAATAGAGCAATGCTCTTCAGCATCCTTCTGCTCCAGCCGTATCTGTCAAGATACCAGCCGGATACCTCATCCATTCCCCTTGCATACTCAGCATAATCTTTGAGCACCAGACTGTGATCGTTGTATTTGATAAGCCCTTCGTTAAGGATCCTGTAAAGGTTGCCGTCGACAAGGTTCTCCCTTCCCAGGAGTGCTTCACAGGCTCTTTTCAGCTCCTTGTTCCTGTAGTACTGCTCCTGAAGCTTGGTATCCCTTATTTCGTAGTGAAGCTGTGCTTCTTCCTTAGTGGATCCAAAGAGCTTTATGCATTCCTTCCCTGAGTAGCTTTTGATCAGATTATTGGTATCATCTCTGCTTCCCATGGCTATGGCTCCGTTCACCATTGAGGTAAGCCCTCCGATGTGAAGGCCTCCCTTTGAGGGAACAGTAAGTGATTGAACCAGCTCAATTGCAGGGATCAGAAGCTCGCCCCTCCTTTGGGAAAGATCCTCGATAAAAAGGAGCTTCAGCTTGTCCTTGATCGTGATATCCCTGTTTATCTTGTCTGCCAGCTGGTTTATCAGCCTGATCAGAAGCTTAGAGGTCATATCGTGGCTGGCTGCCCTGCCGCCTATGAATATCACCCTGGGGACGACATCCAGATTTGGTTCATCCTTAAGCCCAAGATACTGGTCGATCACCCACAGCACCTGGAGAAGCTGTCTGTTGTCATCGTTTATATCACGTATGTGACCGTCGAAAAGTGCATAGGGATCCAGAAGTATCCCTTTGGTATCAAATATGGCCTTTGCCAGCGTATTTTTGTTGTCTGTTTTTATTCTCTCAAGAGAGTCCAGAAATGGAGCATCCCCCTTTAACTCATCCAGTTTTTTTAGCTCCCACGGATCAGATATAAACCCTTCTCCAAGACTTTCCAGCAAAAGATCCCTCAATTTGGGATTAGCTGAAAGCAGCCACCTCCTGTGGGAGATCGCCAACGGGTGCCCCAGAGGCGGTCCCTGATAGGCACCAGCCTTTGCAATATTTATCAGTCTTACCTCATTGTCCCAGAGTATCCCTGAGGCTTTTCTGCCCTCCTCCTTAAGCGGGGCTGCATCTGAAAGCTTTGCCAGATAGCGGTGATGGATCTCTTCCAGGATAAGCCACAGCCTTGGAAGAAGCTCCCGGGTCATTGCGCCTTCAAGCTTATTCATGGCTTCCTCTATTGAAGATATCGGCGTGTAATAGAATGCCCTGCTTGTTATGTCCCAGGCCTCATCCCATGAAAGCTTCACATCGTCAAGTAGTATCCTCAACAGCTCAGGTATCGCAAGGAGGAGATGGCTGTCCATCATAAGGAACAGGTAGTGTTCATCCAGAAGGTCTATGGGATTCCCTTTTTCAAGATGCTCTCGCACTATATCCTGCATTGCTCCGCTGATGAGAAGGTACTCCTGCTTGAACCTCTGCCTGTTCTTCTCCGGTAAAGAGTTTGAAGGAATAAGCCTTTTGGTCAGAAGCTCATTATCCATAAGCCTGAGTCTTAAGGTCCGGTCATTTCCCCAGCCTGTATATGGAAGATCGTAATATCTTATGTTATGCTCTTCTCCTCCTTTTTGGGTGAAGATAAGGTCTTCGCCTTCCTTGGAGATATCGACAGAACCGCCCATGGTTGTTTTCAGGGCTACAGTGCTTTTATAAAGCCAGTTTTTTCCCCTGCTCCACCAGTTGTCCGGTTCCTCAGTCTGCTCGCCATCCTTTAATCCCTGACGAAAATAGCCCTCCCGATAGAGAAGGCCGTAACCGATCGCACTGTATCCGCAGCTGGCAAAGGTATCCATAAGTCCGTTGGCAAGAAGACCCATGTCGTTTGAACCCAAGCCAAGCTCCCTGTCCTCCGCTAAAAGCTCCTCAAGCTCCCTGCCATACTCCTTCAGCGTTTTATCTATTTCATCATATATCCCAAGGTAATCAAGATTTTTCTGCAGCATAAGTCCCGGCAGGTGCTCCATGGAAAGATAGACGATTATCCTATGTCTTCCCATCTCTCTGTCGGTCTGCCAAATCTGCTTGCCGAGGGTTTCTCTCACGTAGTAGGACAGAGCCCGGTAAAGCTCGCCTGATGCTGCTTCCTCGATTGTGACTGCTCCATGCTGGAAAAGTATCTCCTGAAGCCTCTCACCGATAGTCTTTGTGTTTCCTGTCATGCTATCACCTCTGTAGTAGCAGCTCCTCATAAAGCTTTATATATTTTTCAGAGGACACTGCCCAGTCTGTCTTTTCGGTCATCGCCTGTACAACAAGGCTCTTCCATGTATCTTCATCGTCATAAACGCCGATTGCCTCTTTCAATGAATAAAGAAGCTCATGTGCATTGTAGTTGGCAAAGGAAAATCCTGTACCTTCGCCGGTGTACCTGTTATATGGCTTAACGGTATCCTTCAGTCCTCCTGTCTCCCTGACTACAGGCAGAGTGCCATACCTCATGGCAATAAGCTGTGATATCCCGCAGGGTTCAGCAAGAGATGGCATCATGAATATATCGGATCCTGCATATACAAGGTGTGATTCTCCTTCGTTGAAATATATGTGAGCAGAAAGCCTGTCAGGATATCTCCATTGGAAATGCCTGAACATATCCTCATACTCTTCTTCGCCGGTTCCAAGCACCACTACCTGGACCTCCTCCTGAAGCAGCTCATCCAGGATATATCTTACAAGGTCAAGACCCTTCGTCGCTACAAGTCTTGTTACCATGCCTATTACAGGTACATTCTTATTCTCCGGCAGATCAAACAGTCTCTGTAGTGCCTCTTTGTTAAGAGCTTTTCCCCTTAGATCGTCCTTTGAATAGTGGTAAGGAAGCTTCGGATCTTTTTCAGGATCATATACATCGTAGTCTATACCGTTAACTATCCCCTTAAGCTTCCAATCGTTCTTTCTTATGACCCCCTGGAGATTCTCTCCGTAGAACTCATATCTTATCTCCTCAGCATATGATTCGGAAACTGTTGTCAGAGAATCGCAGTATACGATCCCCGCCTTCATGAAGTTGGCCGCATCGTAGAACTTCAAGCCGTCCTCGTGGAAATATTCATTGGATAGCCCCGCCAGTTGAAGGATCGAGGGAGGAAATACGCCCTGATACTTCAGGTTATGGATAGTAAATACGGTTTTGATCCTCGAGTAAGCTTCATCTCCCCTTGAGTAATCCTTGATGTAAAGAGGCAAAAGTCCCGTGTGCCAGTCGTTGGCATGGACTATATCGACCTTAAGGTCAAGTGCCTTTATCATTTGTGCAATTGCTCTCGAAAAAAACAAGAAGCGTTCTCCGTCGTCTCCCTGTCCGTATATGGTATCTCTGTGGAAGTAAAATTCATTGTCGATAAAGAATGTCTTTATTCCATCCTCTTCTATGGAAAATATTCCAGCGTATTGGTGCCTCCAATCCAGGTCGACGAAGAAAAAGGCCTCCTGCTTCATCCTGTCTCTATAGGTGCTGCTGATCCTCGAATAAAGGGGAAGTACCACAAAAACATCATGGCCCTCCTTTGCAATGGCTTTTGGAAGGGAGCCGGCAACGTCAGCCAGCCCTCCCGTCTTTATATATGGGGCAACCTCAGAGGCTGCGTAAAGGATCCTCATGCCTCATCAGTCCTTTCTCAGTATCTGCTTCTTCTGGACCACATAGGGCATCAGAGAGCTTCCCGCGATACGTATTTCCTCTCCTATTATTGCGTCCTTGTCCAGTATCGAGTTGACCACAAGTGCGTTTTCTCCTATCTCGGCCTTCTGCATGACCACGGAGTTTTTAACGACTGCTCCCTTGCCTATTTTGACACCTCTGAAAATTATGGAGTTTTCTACTTGCCCTTCGATTATACAGCCATTTGCCACCAGTGAATTCTGAACATCGGAGGTCTCGGTATATAGGGTGGATGGTTCATCCTTGGTCTTGGTAAATACGGTTCCCCTTTCGTAGAACAGCTCATGCGCAACATTCTTCTTCAGCAAGTTGAGGTTAGCATCGTAAAAGCTCTTGAGGTTTCTTATGTTTTCAACGTGTCCCCTGAACTCAAAGGTATTTATATTTAGCTTGTCCTTGCCCTTGATCACCGCATCAAGGAGATAGTCGGCATTGCCCTTCTCTATTGATTCCATGACAAGCTTCATAAATACCTCCTTCTTCATAAATCCTGTCTTAAGGAACATGTTGAAGGTTTCCTCTGTCCCCAGATTTATCCCTATATTATCCAATGACCCGTCATCATTTATCGATATTTTATCCGAATTGATGTACTGCCCCCACGGATCCTGCTGTTTTTTATAGAACAGGGTTATATCAGCATCTGTCTCCCTGAAGTACTTGAATGCGGAGGTGAGGTCGACCTTAGCCAAAATATTCGGGTGCACAAGTAGTATATATTTCTCCCGGGCTTGCCGGTAAAAGTCCATTGTTGAGTAGAATTGCGGCACATCCCCAAACCTGTTCAGGGTAAAGTCATGGGTTATGGGGGGAAACAGCATGAGACCGCTGAACCTTCTGTTAAGATCCCAGGGCTTTCCGTCGCCCAGGTGGTCCATTGTGGATCTTATCTTTTCACCTGTGTAGACTGCAATCGTCTTTATGCCGTGGTTTACCATGTTTGAGACAGCAAAATCTATTAGTCTGTAACGTCCTCCAAAGGGGAGCATATATACCGGCCTGTGGATGCACAGTGTACCAAAGTTGTTCTCAATATTTGCGCCGCTGATTATTCCGATGCACTTCTCCATTCTCTCCCCCTCCTATTCCTTGGATATATTTCTATCCGAAACCATGTAGATGCAGTCTTCGTCACCCTGGCCGATCACCTGGCCTGCTTCAACAGTAACTCCCTCAAGGATCACTGCCTTTGATACTTTGGCTCCTGCCTTGATGACGCAATCTGAAAGAACCACAGAGTCCTCTATCATAGCACCCTCCTCAACGATGACATCGCTGAAAAGAATGCTTCTTACCACTTCACCCTTCACATAGCAGCCTTCGTTCACAAGTGAATTCTTCACGATCGCTCCTCTGGCTATATACTGGGGCGGCAGATTTTTGGACCTGGTATATATTCTCCAGTCCTTGTCGTAGAGGTTCAGGGTATTCAGTGGATCCAAAAGGTCCATATTGGCCTCCCAATAGCTTCTTACGGTCCCAACATCCTTCCAGTATCCATCGAACACCCAGGTGTACATCTTCCTCCCTTCGGAAAGCATAAGCGGGAGTACATTCTTCCCAAAGTCGTTGTCGGAGCCTGGATCTGCATCATCTTTTATGAGATAGTCTCTAAGTACCTTCCAGTTAAACATGTAGATCCCCATTGAAGCCAGGTTGTTTTTGGGATTTTCAGGTTTCTCCTCGAACTCGACGATCCTTCCATCAGAATCCACATTTATGATCCCGAATCTGGGTGCCTCATCCCATGGTACCTCCATTACAGCTATCGTGACATCCGCACTCTTTGCCTGGTGCTCCTCCAGAAGATCATTGTAATTCATCTTGTATACATGGTCTCCTGAAAGGATCAGTACATATTCCGGGTCCTGCTCGTCGATATAATCGATGTTCTCAAATACAGCATTGGCCGTTCCTGTGTACCACCTTCCCCCATCCTCCGAGGTAAATGGAGGCAATACCCTTAAGCCTCCGACATTTCTGTCATAGTCCCAGGATGATCCTATTCCTATGTGTGAATTCAGCAAATATGGCTTATACTGGGTCAGGATACCTATATTGTCGATCCCTGAGTTGGCTGCATTGCTGAGAGCGAAGTCTATTATCCTGTATTTCCCTCCAAAAGGGACCGCCGGTTTGGCTATTTTCCTTGTGAGGGCTTTCAACCTTGAACCCTGTCCGCCTGCAAGCAGCATTGCCACAACCTTGTTCTCAATCATAATTGTTCCCCCCTGTCTTGTGTTCGTTTTGAGGCTTCCTGTCAAGCTTAAGATATATTGCAGCCAATGGCGGCAGGTCGATCCTTATGCTAAGGTCTCTGCCGTGGAAGGACTCGGGTTTTGCCTTATATCTCTTTACCCGCTCCGTGGAACCGCCATACCTCTTGTGGTCGCTGGTAAGTACGGTTCTGTATGTCCCTTCCTCCAAAACCCCTATTGGATAAGCCGGTCTTGGAACCGGTGTGAAATTAAATATGCATATAAGCCTTTCTCCGGCTTTGTCCAGTCTCTCGAAGGATATTATGCTCTCCTGAGAGTTGGAATGGTCGATCCACTGAAATCCGTCGTAGGTAGTATCCAGCTCATATAGTGTTGTCTCATCCCTATAAAGCCCATTCAGATCAGATACGAACTTCTGCATCAGCTTATGTGGCTCCAGATCCAGTAGCTGCCATTCAATTGATTCATACTCTCTCCACTCAAGGAACTGGGCGATCTCATTTCCCATGAACAGAAGCTTTTTCCCTGGATGTGCAAACATATACTGGTATAGCAGCCTGAGATTCGCAAACTTTTGCTCGTAGCTGCCCGGCATTTTTTCCACCATGGACTTTTTGCCGTGGACCACCTCGTCGTGGCTGAAGGGGAGTATGAAATTCTCGGAGAATGCATACATCATAGAAAAGGTAAGCGCTCCATGGTGATCCTTTCTGTAGATTGGATCGAGCGCCATGTATTTCAGGATGTCGTTCATCCAGCCCATATTCCACTTGAAATTGAAGCCCAGTCCGCCCTCGTCTACGGGGTGGCTGACCTTCGGCCAGGCTGTGGACTCCTCCGCGATCATCATGGTATCCGGGTAATGCTTGAAAACGACGGAGTTCAGTCGTTTTATAAACTCGATGGCCTCAAGGTTCTCTCTTCCTCCGAAGCTGTTCCTTATATCTTTTCCTCCAAAATCCAGGTAAAGCATATATGCAACGGCATCCATCCTCAGGCCGTCAATGTGGTAGTAGTCGTGCCAGTACATTGCGTTCGAAATAAGGAATGAAAAGACCTCAGGCTTGGTATAGTCGAAGTTGAGAGTCCCCCATTGCTCGTTTTCGGCTTTGGCTTTGTCCAGGGACTCGAAAAGGTATGTTCCGTCGAACCTTGCAAGACCATAGTCGTCCTTGCAAAAGTGAGCAGGTACCCAGTCCATGATAACGCCAATGTCGTTCTGGTGGCACTGGTCTATTAAAAACATAAGGTCTTTGGGAGTCCCGAAACGGCTGGTGGGTGCGTAATAACCGGTTATCTGATAGCCCCAGGAGGCATCGAGCGGGTGTTCAGAAAGCGGCATGAATTCTATATGGGTGAAACCCATTTTTTTAACATATTTAACAAGCTCCCTTGCAAGCTCAATATATGAAAACTGGATATTTCCTTCTTTCTGCCTCCAGGAAAGCAGATTTACCTCATATATCGAAATAGGTCTCGTGTAGAGCTTTTTGCCTCTCTTTTTCATCCATTCCCTGTCGTTCCATTGGTAACCTTTTATGTCAAATATCTTCGAGTCAGTGAGAGGCCTTGTATCCATGTGAAAACCGAAGGGGTCTGCCTTCATGCGGACCTCTCCGTCCTCTGCGATTATTCTGTACTTATACTTGTCGTACTCTTCGGCTGTCGTTATTATTATCTGCCACAGACCGCTTGTGCCTATCCTTTTCATGGGCAGGCTGACGCTGTCCCACTGGTTAAAATCGCCCACAAGAAATACCTCTCTCGCCCTGGGAGCCCAAACTGTGAAACGGTGTCCTTTTTTTCTTCCCTTTTTATATGGATGAGCTCCCATGAATTCATAGGCTCTGTAAAAGGTGCCCTCATGGAACAGGTACGCATCCATTTCTCCTTCCTCTATGTAGAAATACTCATTTTCCGCCAAGACTCCTGCCTCCCTTCTGATCTGTGGTACATCGGTCAATCACAATTATTGCAACAAAGGCGGTAGATCTACCGCCTTTCGGATATCCGGATAAAACCTTCAGCATTACAGCTCATCTGAGGTTTTCTCTGATTTTATATATCTATACCCCAAAAATGTCTCTTCTTTTCGGATATAGTTCTTTTTTGCCAGAAGCTTCAACTTTTCTTCCAGCCTGTCACGGGTCATCGTAATCCCGGTTTCCCTTTCCAGCTCCATGATAACATGAAGCATGTCTGTCTCACTTATTGGGAGCTTATTGATAATCATATCAAGATATTTGTCGTCATCCTCCCTGGTCCTCTGAAGCAGCTCATCAAACGGGTTCAATGTATGAGGACTGGCGCTGTAGGCTGCCCTTATCCTTGCAAAGGTAGTCCTTCCAAGCATCGCGGATGAAATGAACACGTCTCCGGTCCTAAGATATGGCAGCCTCTTGGCCTCCTCCGGTGTAAGGTCTGTTTCCTCCCTTATCGTGTCTATATCCGAGGCTCTTACTGTTCTGAATATAAGCTTGGTATTAAGCTGTGCTGTGACTGTCTCATCCAGAAGTGTCGGCCTTTGGGTCGCAAGCACCAGAAAAACCCCATACTTTCTTCCTTCCTGTGCGATTTCCTTGATTATAGATTTCGAAGGGGACTCATAGCCCTTGGGTGCGAAGTTGTGGGCCTCGTCGGTCACAAGTATAAATGGAGGGAAAAAGTCTGTGGGCAGCTTTTTATACAATGCGTCCTTGTAGTCTCTTCTTTTGTGATAAAGATTGTTCAGTAAATATGTCCCGTATACCTGAAGTATCCTTGTGCTTCCCTGGATCACGACCAGCTTTCCGTCCTGGAGGCCCTCCTCTATTGCCCGGCTGTCCTTTGAGAATATGCCCTCGTTATGGAGCCTTCGAAGCCTCCAGAGCACTCCCCGAACCGAGGAATAAGGACAAGACTTGTCATAGGTGTTGAACAGATTTCTTCGTTCAGTCCACGCCTTCCTCTCCTCACCATCGGTGTCCCTGATCCTTGCTTCAAGCTTTTCAAGAGAGCCCTCCTCCTGAGCCTCTGAGAGCATTTGCAGCTTCTGGGAAAAGCTGGTGTAGGATTCTCTGCGGCCGAAGAGGACATCGACTACGTTGTTCATCGCATCAGTCAAGGTACTTGCTGCATCCAGTAGATTCTTAAGGTCGCCGGCAGTAAGGTCCTCGAACTTTACACCTGTATGGGTCCCGACCTGATAACATCGGAAGGACTCCTCAAAGTCAAGGTGCCTTTCTGTGAAATAGCCAGGGAGCTCAGAAAAGTCCATCTCGTAGTGAGGATCGAGGACGAGGGTCGGTATGCCCTTAAGCATTATCTCCTCAAGAAGCACCCTCAGTCCGAAGGATTTGCCTGAGCCTGAGCCGCCGAATACTCCTATGTGGGGGTAGTGGTGCATTGACCTGATATCCATTATGAATGGAAGCTCTCTTTGTGACTGGAGTCCTTTTTCCTCAAAGGTATACATCAGATCGCAGAATTCCTCGTCCATATCTACAGCTACATCGTCAGTGTTTCTTATGACGCCCACGACAAGGCCTTTTTCTGGCGGGGTCTTAAGCATAAGCTCCCGAACCTCCTCAAACCTTGGGATGCGGGCATCAGATCCTGTTTGCACGGGGTAGAGGGCTTCATTCAGAAGTCTTACCTTTGCAATGTAGATCGTATCCTCATCCACGTCGTAGCCGAGGGCCTTCAGGCTTTCGAGGACGGCGGCATCCACAAAATCCCCGTAGATGTTCAAGGGAATATATCTGTTGAAGGTTCTGGCCTCTACGACCTCTCCCATAAGATCGCCCTGGAAGGGGTCCTGGATTATTAGAAACTCGTTGATCCTGAAGTTTCGCTCCTTTGAGCCAATATAAAATTCCTGCTGGGTTGTTATTCCTACGACTTTCAATGGTTGGACCTCCCCTAATTCAATTGGATAATTGACAATTGACGATTGACAATTAAATTCACAATTCACAGTGCACAATTCACGGTTACAAGCGGTAAGCGTTAAGCGATAGGCGGTAAGCGTTAGCAAATTAAGATTCCTCCACTTCGGTCGGAATGACAGGGAAGTGAGGGTCGGAATGACAGAAAAATTGTCATCCCGAGCGCAGTCGAGGGATCTCAATAAATATCCTCCGACAAATCAAACCACTTTGGATTCATACGCTCAATCAGCACTAGCTTTTTTTCCTTTCTCCAGTTCTTCAGCTGCTTTTCTCTAAGTATCGCTGATTCTACATCTTCTGTGGATTCATAATAAACTAGCTTATCGACGTTGTATTTTTGAGTAAACCCTTCAACGAGCTTATTCTTATGTTCAAAGACTCTTCTTTGCAAGTCATTTGTAACGCCTATGTAAAGGACATTGTTGAATTTATTAGTTAGAATGTATACCCAGTACACGATTACTCTCCTTAAAAGATGAGATCCCTCCACTCCGGTCGGGATGACAGGAAAGAGAAGGTCGGGATGACAGGAAAGAGAAGGTCGGAATGACATAAACCTAACCCCTGGTCCCCAGTTCCTATCCCCTACTACCGCATAACGCTTCTAATTGTCAATTGTCCATTGTCCATTGTCAATTGTCAACTCCTCTTATCCCTTTCCGACACGAAGTACCTCTCATAGATCCCCCTGTCCAGGTAGCGCTCCATAAGAGCCTTCATCATATCGTCGGAGATCTTGACCTCCTTGTCTACAATGTCGAGCCACAAGGGTACTCCTCTGCTGTTCTCAGGAGTAAGGGTCAATACAAGCCTTGCCATTTCCTCAAGCTTTTGAGACTGGCTTTCGATTATATCTATGCCTATTACCATTGGATATAGCGAGCTCCTTAAAAATCCCGAGCTGTAGCCCTTTGGTTCTTTTCTGTTTATGTCTTCGTTTATATGGATGAACTCCCCGTATTCAAGGAGCCCGAAAAGAAGCTCCCTGTCATAGAGGACTCCCTCGATCCTGCCATCCAGCTCCTTCAGCCTCTCACCTACTGCCGAGGTTTTTATATCCTTTATGACTCCCATAAGTATGGTGCCGGTGGCCTCACAAAGCTCCACAAGCCTTGACCATGCGTCCCCTGCATAGATATTGTAGCGTATAAGCCCTCCGTCCATCATTATGGCATAGGGCTTATGCTCCCTTACGCTCCCAATGGCCGCTTCCACCTCTATCGTTGCCAGACGGATGTTCCTTTGCTCCTCCCGCAAATCTGTTTCACCTGTCAGAGGGTCTTCCTTCTCCTCGCTGAGGATAGGGGTATACACTCCTGAAATGAAAATGGGGTTGTCTCTAAATACGGTGGACTTTGCCAGTCCCTGGTAAAGCTCTATAAAATGTGGATAGCTCCCACCTGCTCTGTTGACTGAGCCGTCTACTCCCGATATACCTCCCTTGGAGTGGATATTATGAAGCTCCAGGCTGCTTAGTTTTTCAATCTTTTTGATCTTCCCGATCTCAGAGTCCATGAAGCTTTTCAGTTTGATTTTGTCACCATCCATGACTGATTTTTGTTTTTTTTGGATTTCACTGTTTACTTTTTCAAGTAAATTACTTAATTCTTTGTTGATAGAATCCATTTTCAACCCTCGCTTTAGCAAGATATCGCTTGGCAGTATATTGACTTTTTTTGACATCTATGGTAGCATAATCCCATGGTTTTTACCAAACCTAATTGGGAGGTGGCTTTGATGAAATCCACAGGTATTGTGAGGAAGGTCGACGAACTGGGTAGAGTGGTTATACCCATAGAGCTTAGAAGGACTCTGGATATCCAGGTCAAGGATCCATTGGAGATCTTTGTTGACGAGGATAAGGTCATCCTTAGAAAATTCTCACCGTCATGCATTTTCTGCGGCGAAGCTAAGGGGATCAAGGATTTCAAGGGCAAGAACGTATGCCCGGGCTGTATTAAGGAGCTGACAAAAAAATAACCGTATAATAAAGCACTTAGGCTATCCTGAGTGCTTTATTATTTTTTTAGCCTCAGACTCTCCGAGTATACCTGGTTCTTTGGAGCTCCGGTCTTCTCGCATACAAACCTTATCGCATCCTTTTTTGAATAGCCATTCTCAAGCAGCTGGAGCAGCATAGCCGCTATGTCGAATTCCTCCTGCTCACCTTTTTCAGCGCCCTGGACCACTATCACCATTTCTCCCTTAAGCTGTCTCTCATGTGCCACAGACAAAAGCTCCTCCAGCGTACCTCTTATGGTTTCCTCGAACTTCTTTGTAAGCTCCCTTGAAAGGGAAGCCCTTCTGTTTCCAAGGACGGATGACATATCTTTTAGGCTGTCAAGAAGTCTGTGGGGACTTTCATAGAATATTATGGTTCTTTCCTCGGTTTTAAGCCCTTCAAGAGCCTTTATCCTGTCTGTTGATTTTGAAGGAAGAAAGCCTTCAAATGCGAATTTGTCGGTTGAAAGCCCGGAAACAACAAGAGCCAATAGGGCTGCCGATGGTCCTGGAAGCCCCATGACCTGTATTCCTGCCTCTACGCATAGCTTTACGATGTCCTCTCCTGGATCAGATATCCCAGGCATCCCCGCATCGGAAACCAGCGCAACAGATTTCCCGTTTTGAAGCATATCCACTATTAAGGGACCTTTTTCACGGATATTATGCTCGTGGTAGCTTGTCATCTGTTTCTTGATGTCAAAATGATTTAACAGCTTCAGTGTATGTCTTGTATCCTCTGCGGCAATAATATCCACAGACCTTAAAGTATCGAGCACTCTGAGGGTAATATCGTCAAGGTTCCCGATAGGGGTTGGACAAACATATAATATTCCCTGTTCCATATCGATCACCTGCTTCCGTATATAGTGCTTATCTGATCAGTGTATTTTCCGTCTACCCCGTATACCGTAATGGGATCCCCATACTTAAAATCCATCCTGCCTCCCTTTACTCCCTCAATAAGGAACAGATTGGCTGGCTTTCCAGGCTTTGGGTATACCCAGGTCATCAGCTTTGGTTCGATCCCGTGGGTTCTCATCGCGTATAATACATCGACGAGTCTGTTTGGCCGGTGTACCATGTAAAGCTTCCCTAATGGACTTAAAAGCCAGCTGGAAACTCTCATTATATCCTCGAGAGTACAGGCCAGCTCATGTCTTGAGATTGCGTGGTTCTCCTCCGGATTTACAAGGGCAGCGCCAGGCTTCATATAAGGGGGATTTGTTATGATGGTGTCGATAGATGCCTTCGGGAACTTCCCCGGAAGCTCTTTGATATTCTCGTTCAATATCCTGATCTTATTCTCCAGTTTATTTAAGTATACACTTTTTTCAGCCATTTCTGCCACATTTGTCTGGAGCTCTACCCCATATATCTTTTTGATTCTGGGGTGATCAGCAAGTCTTAAGGGAATTATCCCGGTCCCTGTCCCAAGGTCCATTACAATTCCCTTGGGCTCTGCAAAATAGGATAGAAGTATGGCATCTACTCCATAGGAAAACAGCTTTTTATCCTGTATTATTTCATATGGTGTCCCTGGCACCTTATCCAGTCTTTCCATAGGTATCATTCCTCCGAAATATATGTATGAAAAAAGACCCTTGTTCGGGTCTTTTTAGCATTGTCTCAAATAAGTACTACTCTGGCTGAGGTGCGTCCACTGGACAAACACTTGCACATGCGCCACAGTCAATGCATTTATCTGGATCGATCACGTAGATATCGCCAGCTGATATCGCTTCAGTTGGGCATTCTGGCTGACATGCTCCGCAAGCGATACAATCATCAGTAATATGATATGCCATTCTTTTCACCTCCCCCAGAAAACTCTGCCTGACTATATTCTAACACGATTTTTCATAATTTCAAATAGAAAAATAGTGTCTATTCCAGACTCCTGAAATCCTCCAGAAGCTCGTCGTCGTGCTTGTCGCCGTATCTCTGATACGCCGGATCAAACTTCCCTGTGGCCTTTATCTCATCCGCCTGGAACTGGAATATATCCTCGGTACCGTCCTTAAGCCTTACCTTGGCTTTCACTCTCTGAAGAAGGGTATATGTGTCGATTATTACTCCTTTGCCCTGAGGCGTCATAACAATGGCACCAACAGAAGGCATTGTCTTAAGAAGCTCCTCATACGTATCCTGCTCATATTTCAGACAGCACATAAGCCTCCCGCAAAGACCTGATATCTTGGTGGGATTCAGTGACAGGCTTTGCTCCTTGGCCATTTTTATTGATACAGGCGCAAATTCTCCAAGGAACTTGGCGCAGCACACAACTTGTCCGCATGGGCCGACTCCTCCTACCATTTTTGCTTCGTCTCTCACTCCGATTTGTCTGAGCTCGATCCTTGTCTTAAAAATGGCTGCAAGGTCCTTTACCAGCTCCCTGAAATCGATCCTGCCGTCTGCTGTAAAGTAGAATATTACCTTGTTGTTGTCGAAGGTATACTCCACATCCACCAGCTTCATATCAAGACCATGTTCCTCAACTTTCCTTTGACAGGTCTCGATAGCCTCCTTCGCCTTTGCCCTATTGCTTCTATGTACCTCGAAATCCTCGTCGGTCGCAAGCCTTAAAACCTTCTTAAGCGGGAGGATTATTTCCTCCTCAGGAACATCTCTTGGCCCTATTACCACGTGACCGAACTCGATTCCCCTTGCAGTCTCGACAATTACAAAATCGTTATGTGCAACCTCTATGACATCGGGGTCGAAATAATATATCTTCCCGGCCTTTTTAAACCTAACTCCAACTACTCGAACCATTAAAACTCCTCCTGTATTTTAAGCAGCATTGTCTCTATGGACAATTGATAATTCACATTCATCTGAACATTGTAAATGGTATTCTGTATCTTCTCTATTATACCATTAATTCTTTCAAAATCCAGAGCGGATTGTTCTGATATCAATTTAAGCCTGTCCCTGTTGACGATAAGGCTGCTGTCAGCGGAGGCCTTGTATAAGAGCAGGTCCCTGAACCACAGCAAAAAAATGTCAAGTATCTGGAGTATCCGGTCCTTCCTTTCTGCGAATTCCTCAGAGGAACTGAATACCATCTGCTTCTCTCCCTTCAAGAGAGATTCTATAAGAGTTATGGCCCATTCCCTGTCTCTGAAAAACTCCTCGTCCTGAAGCAGTTTTATAGCTCTTCCAACAGAGCCCTTGGAATAATCGGCAAGAAAGTCGGCATTATACCGGTCTGCTCCATACTCCTCCAATAGAATCTTTTTTACCGCAGCTCTGTCTAAGGGATAAAATCTTATGTTCTGACCTCTGGACCTTATGGTAGGCAAAAGGTCTTTCGGACTCGAGGTCACAAGAATAATATGAGCATAGACAGGCGGCTCCTCAAGGGTCTTAAGGAGTGCGTTCTGGGCTTCCTTATTCATAAGATGGGCCTCATCCATCAATATGACCTTTCTCTCCGACTCGAAGGGAGACATAGTCATTGTGTGGATTATCCCCTCGACCTCCCCCTTTCTTATCATGCCCTTTTCAGGTCTGATCTCCAGGTAATCCGGGTGAGAGCCTGTCTCAAATCTGCGGCAGCTGCTGCAGGACCCACATGGCTCCTCTCCTCTTTGCAAGCAAAGAAGGGTTTTAGCAAAAACCCTTCCAATAGTCATTTTCCCAAGGCCTTCCTCGCCCTCAAATATATAAAAGTGGCTGATATTACCGTTTTTGACAGCTCTCTTCAATCCCTCTACTGCGATCTTATGACCTGATATATTAGTGTAATCCATAGGCTATATCCTTTCGTATCCCGAAACCGGCATTACAAACAGGTTAACTCCCACTGTGACCTCTTCTGTGCCGTTTTTTATCCTCTTGCTTTTGCAATGCCTGTTTATCAGTTCAGTGATTTCATCCGCCCTGTCATCTTCAACGACTATAAGAAGAGTGGTATTCCCGGAGCTAAGAAAGCCGCCTGTGGATGAAAGCTTAGTGGCTCGTATTTTTTCAGCCATCAGTGCCTTAACCACCTTGCCTGAAAACTCATCGTCTATGATGGCTACAATCAGCTTCATACGAATGACCCCCTATATCCTTACATGCTTCTCTACATCAAGTACAAACACAGTTGCTCCTCCCACCTTGACCTCCAGAGGGTATGGGATATAGGTATCGCCGGGCATTGAAACCGTAAGAAGTGAGGTAGTTATCTCTCTGGTTCTGCAGTTGTCCTCGATGACCTTGATCACCTTATCTACCTCATCGTCTTCAACACCGCTTAACAGTGTTGTATTCCCAGCCTTAAGAAAGCCGCCTGTGGATGCCAGCTTCGTCACCCTGAATTCCTTCTCCATCAGCTCCTCTATAACTCCCGGCGCATCCTGATCCTGAACGATTGCAACTATAAGCTTCATAGCGTTTCCTCCTTCGACTTCAGCACCTCTGTTAGTGCCGCAATAGTTTGGGCGTATACCTCTTCCACTGATTTTTCTGCATCTATTACAACGACATTATCCGGATACATTCTCAGGAGGGTCATGTAGCCCTCGTAAACCTCCCTGTGGAAGACTCCGCCTTCCTCCTCCAGTCTGTCCCCGCCTTCCTTGGTTTTCCTCAAAAGTGTAACCTCAGGATCCACATGGAAGAAAAGGATAAGATCAGGGGTCATTCCCCTCAATCCAAATTCATTTACTGCCTTTACCTCCTGGATCCCCAGGCCTCTTCCAACTCCCTGATATGCCAGACTTGAAAGCAGGAATCTGTCGCATACCACTACCTTCCCCTCCTCAACGGC
Organism: Gudongella oleilytica; assembly: GCF_004101785.1. Lineage (NCBI taxonomy): Bacteria > Bacillati > Bacillota > Tissierellia > Tissierellales > Tissierellaceae > Gudongella > Gudongella oleilytica. Next base: position 284,409 of record NZ_CP035130.1, on the reverse strand, counting down.
GGGCAGTATCTTCTCGTGGACATGCTGAGCCCTGGACGCAGCAAACAGCAATGCCTCAGTCTCAGGTCCCATGTTTATATTCTCCCTGTCTATTATTATCCCTCTGATTTTCTCTCCAATGGCAGTGCCCCCCGGCTCCCGGGTTATGACATGTTCTATGCCCTGTTCCTTAAGATATTGACCGATAAGGCCTATCATCGTTGATTTACCGGATCCGTCGGGACCCTCCAGAGTTATGAATAATCCACTCATGCTATGCAGCTCCTTACTCGACTACTACTACGTTGTCCTTTTCCTTGCCCATAAGTCCTACTATCTCAATGCCATTGTCCATAAGGAATAATACATGCTCATATATCTCCTGAGTTATCTCCTCTCCAGGGACTATCAATGGGATCCCCGGTGGATAAGGAATTATTGGCGCGGCTGATACTCTGCCTATTGCATCCTTCAGCTTTACCTGTTCCTTCTTGCCATAGTACGCATCAGCCGGTCTTATTATTATCTTAGGAGTCGGCATCTTGACGTTTACCCAGTTTATTTCCTCGTAGGGAGCATTCTTTGCCAGGTCCTCTATTGCTGCGATCACTTTCTCATAGTCATCGTCGTCATTCATTAGGCTGGTCAGGATAAGGGCATAATAGAAGTCAGCCATTTCCAGTCTTATGTTGTAGTCTGTCCTAAGCTTTTTCTTCACCATGGAGCCTCTAATACCATCTATGGTTATTAGTATCTTCGTATTGTCCTTTGAATATATTGTTGGATCATCAGGGTCTCCGGTAAATACCTCCACCCTTGGGATCTTATTAAGTCTTTCTATTACTTCATCTACCTTTTTTATGCTCCACTCAAGTCTTTCCCTCCCCTCCTGGCTGTCCATGTAGGAAACTGCCAGCTCGTTTGAAAGAGTGAACAGATAAGATGGGCTTGTCGTGGTATAAAGCTGATATCTGTCTCTCAGCTTGTTCAGGTCTATCCTGTCAGTACCTACATGGATCATTGATGTCTGAGTAAAGCTTGGCAATGTCTTATGGGTACTGTTGATCACTATGTCTGCGCCCGCCTTAAGAGCCGAAACGGGAAGCTTGTCATTAAATGTGAAATGAGGACCATGGGCTTCGTCTACCATCAAAACCTTGTTGTACTTGTGGACTATGTCAGCAATGGACTTAAGGTCTGAGCAAACACCGTAGTAGTTTGGATAGGTAATTACCACTGCCTTTATTTCAGGATCAGCTTTCAGAGCCTCATCGACATCCTCCGGGTATAGACCGGTAAGGACATTGTGATTCTCGTTGTAGTTTGGATACAGGTATACAGGCTGGATCCTGTTTAGTATAAGGGCGTTATAAACGGCCTTGTGGCAATTCCTCTGAATGAGAACCTTGTCTCCCGGCTTAGTTATTGCAGCTAGAGCAATGTAAATGCTACCTGTAGATCCATTTACGGCATAATAGGTAGCCTTTGAACCAAAAACCTCAGCTGCATAGTCCTGGGAATCCTGGATTATGCCCCTGGGCTCAAGCAAGTTGTCCATGCCCTCAACCTCGGTAGTATCTATATACGGTATATAGTCTCCCCAATTAATAAGTGTATTCTTCCCCTTGTGTCCGGGCATATGGAAGGATACTGAGTTTTCCTCCATCAGGTTCTTCAATGCATCAAATACGGGTGTTTTCATCTCCCACGATCAGCCTCCTAATTTTTCGGTGTTAACAACGGTATAATTATAGCGCATCCTTTAATATAAATAAACTATTATTTTAGCATTTGTAAACTTTTTTTGCAGAAACTCAAAATCCCGGAAATCAAAATCTTCCTGGAACCTTGTAGCCGCATTGACTGCAGCGTCCTTCCACCATTCCTTCGATCCGGATCTGCGGGAACCTTCCAATCAAACGTTTTCTGCATTCCGGGCAGTAAGTATCATTGTCATATCCCAGAACATTCCCAACATAGACATGCTTTAATTTCTTCTCCGCTGTCTTTTTAAGCTCAGTGAGAGTATAGACAGATGTGGGCGGATCCTTCATCCTGTAGTTTGGATAATATCTGCTCAGGTGAAATGGTATACCGGGGTCAATCGATGCTATGAAGCCTGAAAGCTCCTCCATCTCCTTTTTCGAGCTGTTCCTTCCATCAATTATAAGTGTCGTCAGCTCAACGTGCGTTTTTTTAGCTGCAAGTCTTATGGTTTCAAGAACAGGCTCCAAAGTCCCCCTGCAAATGCTCTGATAGAACTCGTTTGTAAACGACTTCAGATCGATATTCATTGCATCTATATACTGCAATAGTTCCTCCAGGGGTTCCCTGTTGATATAGCCGTTGGTGACGAGGACGTTAAATAGCCCTTCCTCTCTTGCTTTCCTTGCTGTGTCCAAAACAAATTCATAGAAAACGGTAGGCTCATTGTAGGTGTAGGCGATCCCAATGGATCCTCTGACCTTTGCAAGGTCGAGAATGTCTTCAGTAGTTGCTTCCACAAAGCTGTTATGATCAGTAACTATCTGCCAGTTCTGGCAGAAGTCACAACCGAGGTTACAGCCGTAGCTCCCAAAGGAAAATATTGTACTTCCAGGATAGAAATGATACAGTGGCTTTTTTTCAATAGGATCGTAGTTGTATGCCGTTACCCTCTCGTAATTCAGAGAATATAGCTTGCCGCCTATATTCTGTCTGGCTCCGCATCTCCCTCTCTGCCCTTCCCCCAATCTGCAATGATGAGGGCAAAGATTACAGATTACATTTTCACCTTTATTGGTGTAGAACATAGCTTCCCTCAAGGCAATCATCTCCTATTGGTATCTCTCTACCCTGAAGCGTTCCATTTTATAATCATCATCCTCAGATATCCCTGCTTTCTGAAGCGCTATCCTCACCTGGTCCCGGGGGGTATCCACTCCCTCTATCATCGGCAATAGAAGACCTCGTCTGTATCCTTTCTCAACTATTACCCCATAGATTCCCGGGTCTAACTCTGCAATCGAATGAATTGGCTCTGATGGAGACAGTACGTCCACCGAGTAAACCAGCTCCTCCAGCTCATCTTCGGTGACAGCTGAAAATCTGGGATCTCTTGTTCCAGCTTCAACGGCATAGTGGATTATCTCCTTTGCAAGACTTCCCCTGGATGCAGCAGTGGAGCCTATGCAGCCCCTCAGGCTTCCGTGCTTCTTAATTGAAACGAATACCGGCCGCGCAGCTACCAATAGCTCCTCCGGCAGATCCTCCGGGACTTCTAAATATTCCCCGGTCAGAACGTAATGCTCCAGACTCTTCCTGGCAAGGGCAGCATGTGGACTTTCCGACTGCCTTATTGCTGTCTGCTTTGTTTTCTGTGATTTTTCGATGGTATCCATCAAATCCCTGTTTGTCCTTTTTCCAGGTATTAACTTTGCTGTTCCGTAGCCTACCCCATAAGGCCCCTCATAGGACAGAACCTTGGTGTCAAGCTCATAGGGGCTTAGGATCCCTGCAAGTATCATCAGGGACCTTAGTCCGCATTCACCGGCCTTATGGGCAAGCTCCATGTCGAAGGATGATATGGCTCCAATATCTGCCTTTTCAATTATTTCTATTATAAGTCTGTCAAATTCAGGTCCCTCAGGACTATAGCTGTATGGTCCGCTGTCCTTTAGCTTGTGTGACAGATCCCCGCTGGCTATGATGACCACATTGTTTTTTTGTTGAAGGATCGAAGCTTCAATTTGCCTTCCGAAAAGGTACAGCTCCTTTGGGGATAAAACGCCATAGGTTATGTGGACGATCTGAAAGTCTGAGTAATACTTGTCCACAAAATGAAGAGGCACAAGGGCTCCGTGGTCGAGCTTGCCGTCCAGCTTATATCTTTTATACATGTCCTTTGTCATCTGTGCAACGGAAATATTGTTTTTCAGGCAATTCTTGACTATCTGGCAGGTCAGCTCCTGATCTGTGTCATAGGAGTATGAAAGCTCGTTGTGGCCAAAGGAGCTGAAATCCCCCTTAAGTGTTTTCTCCATTGATATTGCATTGGCGTCTGAGAATACAGGCCCATGGGGAGTTATGATCAGTATCGTCTGAGGCTTTCTCATGGCGATATCTCTTCCTATCTCCTCCATGCCCTCTATGGTTTTTATGGCCTTTTGCTCCTCCCCCTGACCTATCTGAGCTATTATTATCGGCGGGTGAGGTGTAAGGTATGCTGAGAGAATTTTTCCCATAACTATCCTCCTTTACTAAAAAAAGGGACAGACTCTCCAGCCTGTCCTGTGTATCTATTATTCTGTATCTTCATCTTTTCCCGGAGCCGCTTCCGGAGATGGCGACTCCCCTTCAGTCTCAGCTCCAGCAGATACTGACGGTGGATTCAGTGAACAGATAAGCTGCTCTGGATCAGTCAAGACTATGAGTCTGTCATCCTTCATTATGTCAAGATCCTTAACCAATATCGGGGTATTAAAGTCCATCCCTGAGACGTCTATCCCTACCGATTCGGGAATATCTCCCGGAAGGCACTCTATCTCTACAGCATCCATCATTTGCATAAGAACAGATGGCTGCAGCGCAATATTGTCTCTGTTCAAAAGTGTAATTGGAACGTGGAGCTTTATCCTCTGTTCCATATCGAGCTTCTGAAGATCTATATGGATCACTTTGCCTTTGACAGGATCCCTTTGCACGGACTTTACAATCGTTGGGATCTTTTCGCCCTCCATGTCAAGCTCAAACAGCGCGGATGACCCCACCTGCCTGAAAAGCTTCGTGAACTCAAGCTCATCAACTGCAAAGCTCTTTGACGGTTCTCCTTTTCTGTAGACTACCCCTGGTATCAGGGCTTCATTTCTCAATTTCTTGACCTTGTTTGATCCGATGTCTCCTCTTAATATTGCCTTTAGGCTCTTGTCAATCATTCTCGGATACCTCCTAATTCTTATTTTGTACAATACATTACTACCCTTTAAGGCATCCGATAAACGATTATTTGGTCAATACCTTATCCCTCTGACTGAAAGGGACTTGGCAAACAGCACCTTGCTCAGGTTTACATCCACCTGATCGTTTGGTGTACTGAGCCCTTTCTGTATGAATACCTTCACTCCATTATCCTCGTATTCGTAGAAACGCTTTGTATCTCCCGGGTGTCCTATCTCAACGGATAGTTGGCTTGAGGAGCATCACCCGCCCTTGACCTGGATCACTGCTATTCTTACAGCTGGTTCTCCGTTTGATTTTTTCTTTATGTGTTCAGCTGCTTCACTTGAAACCGTTACCTTCATATAATAACACCTCTCAGATTTCGATATTAGTTACAGACCCCTGTATTTAATTCCCTTGGCAAAAATCTGCTTCTTGAACACAAGGTTTTTAATATATATTTCGACGCTATCTTTGGGTATTTCCATTTCCTTTTGGAGATAAACAGTGATCCCTCCTATTTCATAGATGTCAAATGCACTTTTTTCCTTAGGCTCGCCTGTCTGAACTGACAGTTCATTGTAAGGGCATCACCCGGATCTCTGCTGTATGATGCCAATCATTACGCCTGGTTTATCATTGCATCTTTCCAGGATGTGTTCCTTTGCGTCATTTGTTATGGTTATAGTGATCATTCGGTCACCTCATTTTCTATCATGGTATCTATCTCTGCTTTTGCAGCCCGCATTCGCTTTATGCCCTGTTCCTTGGAGTAGTGGCTTGCGAAAAGAGCCGTTATAGGTATGGTCAGGATAAGGCCTATACTTCCCGAAAGGGATCTTACAACCTCAGTTGCTATCACATCAAGATTAAATACCTTGCTAAGCTCTGTCTCATATGCCATGAACAATAGAAGCATGGGGATGGAGGTTCCTGTATAGGCTAAAATAAGTGTGTTTACCATTGTGCCCATAACGTCCTTTCCAACATTCATGCCCGATCTGAAAAGCCTTCGCCTTGAGAGCCTTGGATTAGCCTTGTGGATCTCCTCAATGCTGGATGAGATCGATATTCCTATGTCCATAGCTGCACCCAGGGAACCCATTATTATCCCTGCAAAAAGCAGCTGCCTGAAGTTGAACTCTATTCCCTGAGGTATATACATGAGCATTGTTGCTTCCTCGGCTGAAAGACCTGACAGACTTGCCTTATTTCCTACGTAGAAGGCTATTACCCCTGCAATTATTACTCCAAAAGAGGTACCTAAAATTGCTGACATTGTCTTGTGGTTAAAACCTGCTACAAGGACCATGGTAACGATAGTAACTACGACTGCTGTGATTACGCTTACCAGGATCGGATTCCAACCCTTAAGCATCAGCGGAAGCATTACAAAAAGTACTGCAGCTACAGTTATTGCAAGGGAAACAAGCGCTTTGACCCCCTTTATCCTGCCTATCGCAATAACTAAGAGTGCAAACAATACAAGAAGATACCCCAGGTAATTAGCTCTGTAATAATCAGAGATATATGTCTTGAAGCTTCCATCCTCGTACTCCTCCAGCATAAGGACGACTTTTTGTCCTTTTTCCACTATGATATCATAATATTGGTGGTCTGAAAGTGAATTCTCAACCTCGACTACCTCGCCCTTTCTGTTCCCGGAATCTATCCTTACGGTCACATTCTGGACTCTGAAGAATTGACCTTCACCGGACTCGACCTCTCCAGCCTCAAGGACCGTCCCCCTTTCAGTAAGGTTCACGAATTCCATCTCTTCCTCGTACTCAGGTTCCATTGCAAGGACTGCCTGAGAAAGCAGTACTGCTACCAAAATGATCACGAACATGATCGGGGTTTTCTTCATCAAACCAAATCCTTCCTACTTTTAGTAATAGTTTATGATCCTAATACCTGCTTAATTCATTTTCCTTCCTGACTTCCAAGTAACCAATAAATATCATTGACAAAAAGATCAGCCCTCTACCCGCAGCCATCATGTATGTGATCCAAAGCTTCTCAGCTCCCCATATGGGATACTCGACCAAAAGGAGCTGGATGATCATCAGAATGGTAAATAATATTATATTGCTGTCTCCCTTTTTCATGCTGTGTGCCATCAAGGTAATTGAAAGAAGCAGCACATAAATTACAAGAGGTATGAACCTAAGGAATGCGAAGGTTCCGTCAGGCTCCAGGAGAAACCACTGGTTCTGTGGAAATAATCCGATCACAGCCCTGAATATCATGAGTCCATATAGAAGCTTATCCATTGGCAGCTTTCTTTTTGTTGAAAACCTGGTCTTTATCAGGTCGGACAGCACCAGGAAAAAAAGAGTCATAATGAGCATCTGACCTATCCTTCCCCATCCAAGTATCCTGAGGTTCTCCTCAAGACCATCAGTAAGGAGGCCGTAAAGTCTGGGGATGAAGTACACAGAGTCAGCCATGGCAAGAATAAATGCTAAATACCCGAATACGGTATGGGATTTGTTCCCCAGCTTGTTTCTTGATATGTATGCGCCCATATACAACAACAGGATCAGATACAAGAAAAAAACAACAGCTTCCAAGAGCTTTAGCATCCACTCCGCCTCCCTTTATTTATCTTACCTTAAGTTTAATATTAATGAGGGACGATGTAAACACTTTCACAGATATTTCACGTTTTTGGGCATCTAAATTACTGTTGAAAAAGAAGGACTTTTGTGCTAATATAGGAATACATGAGCGGTTAGTTCAGCCGGTAGAACGCCACGTTGACATCGTGGAGGTCGTTGGTTCGAGTCCAATATCGCTCACCATAACTAAAAAAATCCTCAGACATCGGTCTGGGGATTTTTTTGATTTTTTTATTATTGAACATTGAATAGTGAAGAACTAAGAACTAAAAGCTAAAAGCTAAGAACTAAGAGCTAAAAGTCAAGAGCCAAAAGCTAAAAAAGGCAGTTGTTAGGATGACAGAAATACAGACAAGTCGTCCGCCTCTTCTCTTTTCAATTGCCAATTGCCAATCGTCAATTGTCCATTGTCAATTGCCTTTACTTATTGATCAATTCTTTTACCTTCATCAGTCTTGTGATCGTGCTTCGTTCGTTTTCATCAAGCTTCATCCTGATGAATCTTATTGTTTCCTGAAGCTCAGGTATCGTCCTGTACTCGAGAGCATTTACCCTTCTCCTGGTCTTTTCTATCTCATCAGCCATAAGCTGGCAGGCCTTTTCGACCTCAGCAAGCTCCAAAAGCTTGGGCATTATCGTGTAAAGCTTCCTAATGGCGTCGTCCAGCTCCGAGGATGTCGTTGCGAAGCCGTACGGATAGATACTTCCCTCATCTCCCTCAAGCTTTCTTATAAAGCTCATTACAGGGACATGGACGCTCATTACGTTTTTCTTCTTTATGTCCACCGAGATGTTCTCCTTGGGGAAGGCAACTGCCTCCTCCAGAAGCTCAGGGCTCATTACTGCACTTGCCAGGAGAAATTCGTGGAAGGCTTCCTTAAGCTCCTTCTCGACCTGGGTCCTCAGCTTTTTATTCTGCTTGATAAGCTCAATGAAGCGTCTCATCAGCTCGTCCTGCTTGTCTTTAAGGAGCTTGTGGCCTCTGGTGGCGGTCTTCAGCCTTGCTTTAAGCCTTGTAAGCTCCATACGAGTAGGATTTACGTTTAAAACCGCCATCTACTCATCCCCTTTTTCTTCCAGAGGCAGGTACTTATCCAGGTACTCTGTACGTATTCTCTTCAGTTCTCCTCTTGGAATGATCTTCATCAGATCCCATCCCAGATCAAGGGTATCCTCGATGGTCCTGTTGTTCTCATAACCCTGGTTTACATACCTTTCGTCAAAGGCTTCAGCAAATTTTGCGAAGGCCTTGTCGGAATCGGAAAGTGCAGATTCTCCAAGGATCGTTGCAAGCTCTCTCGCCTCGATACCTGACGTGTAGGCTGCATATATCTGGTTCATGGTGTCAGCATGGTCTTCTCTTGTCTTGCCTTTTCCTATACCCTTGTCTTTAAGACGGGAAAGGGATGGCACTATGTTTATTGGAGGTTCAATACCCCTCTTGTATAACTGACGGGAAAGAATTATCTGCCCCTCAGTAATGTAGCCTGTCAGGTCCGGGATAGGGTGAGTTATGTCATCCTCAGGCATCGTGAGAATCGGGATCTGGGTAATGGAGCCCTTTCTCCCCCTTATCCTTCCTGCTCTCTCGTAAATCGTGGAAAGGTCAGTGTAAAGATATCCAGGGTAACCTCTTCTTCCGGGAACCTCTTTTCTGGCTGCAGAGGTCTCACGAAGAGCCTCGGCATAGTTTGTCATGTCGGTAAGGATTACAAGAACGTGCATGTCCTTCTCATATGCCAGATACTCCGCACAGGTAAGTGCCATACGCGGCGTTGCAATTCTTTCAATTGCAGGATCGTTCGCAAGATTTATGAAAAGCACCGCCCTGTCGATCGCACCTGTCTTCGTAAAGTCCTCAATGAAGAATTGAGCTTCCTCAAAGGTGATGCCCATTGCTGCGAAAACTACCGCGAACTTCTCTCCAGATCCAAGTACCCTTGCCTGTCTTGCTATCTGAGCGGCAACCTCGCCGTGCGGGAGGCCTGATCCCGAAAATATGGGAAGTTTTTGTCCCCTAACCAGTGTGTTAAGACCGTCTATACAGGATATCCCGGTTTGAATGAACTCCTCCGGGTAGTCCCTGGATACCGGATTTATTGGAACACCATTTATATCTACTTTTTTCTCAGGAATGATCTTCGGACCGTTGTCCTTTGGTCTACCAAGTCCGTCGAATATCCTTCCTATCATATCCTCGGAAACTCCAAGCTCAAGGGGCTTGCCAAGGAACTTGACTCTGGTGGAATTGAGGTTGATCCCGGTCGAGCTTTCAAACAGCTGTACCATAGCTCTGTCGCCGTTGACCTCTAACACTCTTCCTCTTCTCTTTTCTCCTGTACCTAATTCTATGTCTACAAGCTCTTCATACTTGACGCCCTCTACCCCGTCAACTATCATAAGTGGTCCGACGACCTCTCTAACTGTGTTGTACTCCTTACGCATCGAGAATACCTCCTTCCTCTATAAGCTTATTCATATCAGCCTCAAGCTGCTGAGCAATCTCGTCTATCTGCTCGAGGTGTGCCTCTTCGATATATTTTGACCTCGCGATCTTTTCCCTTACTGGCATTTTTTCAATACTCTTAAGGTACACTCCCTTTTCAATGGCCTTCACGCCAAGGTCGTAGAATTTCAGTATCAGCTTTAGCATTTTGTTCTGCTTTTGTAGTGAACAGAAGGTATCTATCTCGTGGAATGCATTTTGCTGAAGATAATCTTCTCTTATTGATTTTGTAGCCTCAAGCTTCAGCTGGTCCTCATAGGACAGCGAGTCTCTACCTACAAGTCTTACGATCTCCTGAAGCTGTGCTTCCTCCTGGAGCAGCGTCATTGCCTTCGCTCTGTTCTTTGCAAACTCCGGGTCGATATTTTCTGCCATCCAGTGGTCCATTTTAGTCTGGTACAGAGTATATGAGTTCAGCCAATTGATGGCCGGGAAATGTCTCTTGTATGACAAAGCGTGGTCCAGTCCCCAGAATACCTTTACTATTCTAAGGGTTGCCTGTGATACCGGCTCTGATATGTCTCCACCCGGAGGTGATACGGCCCCGATTAACGGTGATCGCTCCCTCTCTGTCGTCGCTTCCGTTGCATATTACCTTCCCGGCTCTCTCATAGAATGCAGCTGCTCTGGATGCAAGGTAAGCGGGGTACCCCTCGTCACCAGGCATCTCCTCCAGACGTCCGCTCATCTCTCTCAGGGCTTCTGCCCATCTGGATGTTGAGTCAGCCATTATTGCGACTGAATAGCCCATGTCTCTGAAGTACTCTGCAATAGTGATCCCTGTGTATATGGAAGCCTCACGGGCAGCTACCGGCATGTTTGATGTGTTTGCTATGAGGACTGTCCTCTTCATCAACGATTCTCCGGTTGCAGGGTCGATGATCTCAGGGAACTCCATCAGTACGTCAGTCATCTCGTTTCCACGCTCGCCGCAGCCTACATAGACTACTATCTCAGTATCAGCCCACTTTGCAAGCTGATGCTGCACAACTGTCTTTCCTGAACCAAAAGGCCCTGGGATTGCGGCAGTTCCACCCTTTGCAACAGGAAAGAAGGTATCTATAACCCTTTGTCCGGTCAACAGAGGCACATCAGGATTCAATTTTTTCTTAAAGGGTCTCCCTTTTCTTACAGGCCATTTCTGAAGCATCTGGATTTTTTGTGTGCCGTCAAGCACGCAAATATCCTCAATAATTGTAAACATTCCCTCAGTAATGGAGGTTATCTCACCACTCATTCCTATTGGAACCATTATCTTGTGGAGGATCAGAGGAGTCTCCTGGACCGTTCCGATTATATCTCCGCCTATTACCTTGTCCCCAACCTTTGCAGTTGGAACGAAGTGCCATTTCTTCTCTCTGTTCAGGTTGTCAACCTTTGTACCTCTTGTAAGGAAGTCCCCTGACAATTTTCTGAATTCCTCAAGAGGTCTTTGGATACCGTCAAACATGGCCTCCAAAAGACCAGGCCCGAGCTCAACGCTCAAAGGCTCCCCAGTGGTGTAAACCGGGTCACCAGGCCCTATTCCGGTCGTTTCCTCGTATACCTGGATCGACGCCCTGTCGCCTCTCATTTCTATTATTTCACCGACAAGTCTGTTGTCGGATACTTGAACTACGTCATATACGTTGGCTTCATCCATACCCTCGGCAACTACCAAGGGTCCAGATACCTTTATAATCTTTCCTACTTTCAAGATAAGCCCTCTCTTTCTATAAAATATTTGATCCTACGGCTTTTTCGACATTCTCGTTGATACGGTTCATCCCTATGTTCAGTGAACCCTGATTGCTCGGGATGAGTATTACCGCAGGGATTATCTCTTTGTCATATCTCTCAATAGTATCTGGTATCAGGCTTGCGATCTGCTCAGTGATGAATATGACGCCGTAATTGCTTCTCGCCATAGTGTCCACTATCCTTCGTGCCTCTTCGCGGTCAGTGACTGTGTTCACGTCCACTCCAAGGGCTTTGAAGGCCAGTACAGAATCCTTGTCCCCAACAACTCCTACCTTATACATACAAATCACGCAGCCTTTCCCTTATGGCGTCAGGTGAAATATTGTTCATCTTAGACACCATAATGATCCTCAGGATCTTGATTTCCATTTCCTTTGCCACCAGATACGAGAAAAGGGGCTCCGGTCCAAAGGTCACCGACTTGGAGCTCTTGTTAAGGTTCATCAGGTAGTTGTCCATATGCTTCTCAAAGGAAGAAAGCCTGCCTGTTTCTAGGTAGTCCTCAAGTCCTTTTGATAGCTCCTTGCTGATCCTGGAATTCCTGAACCTGTTTATCATCGTCTCCACCGAATCGTTGACTGTAGAAAGCATTGTATCCTTCTCGATGTGTCCGTTCTCAAGGATGACCTCCTCAAAAAACTTCAGCTCCTTATCCTGCTTTTTCAAGCGGATCGCGGAGGATACGTTTGTAAAATCTATCAGATCCTTCACGTGGTCCTGGAACAGACTGATGCCTGAATCCTTTGCCATTTTGTGAAGGTGCTCAAAATAATATCTGTCCATAAGTATATCTATTCGCTGAGGATCCTTCTTTTCCTCAAAATCCTTCAAAACAGAAAGGACTGCCTCCTTGTAGCTCACAGGCTCCATATCCCTGTATTCACCGGCGTTGAACTGAGTTTTGAACTTTTCGAAGTCTATTGTCCCAACACGGGAATAGATGGCTGAAAGGTCCTTGCCCATAAGTCTTTCCTTGATCATGACTTTGAGGTTGTGGAAGTCATACTTTAGAGCCATCAGGTCCACCACCAGGCTATCCGGTGAAATCTCCCTTACCAGCCTGTAGACCCTCTCAAGCTCTGTATGCAGGATCACTTCGTACTCTTCGGGTTTTCCTGCCTGAGTAACTGCACTTGCATATTCAGTGTCTCCAAGGGTTCTGAATACCTCTTCAAGATCCCTGGCTTCTACCATCTTTTCGATAGCAGCCCGGTCAAGGAGCTTGTTTTCAAGGACTCTTACTCGGGTTACCCCTTGGATAAAATCCATTCTATCCATGAAATCACTCCAATTCTTTGAAGAGTTCTAAGGCTATATCGCCCTCCATCTGCTCTCTGGCTTCATCCACCAAGGACTCAAAGGTGTAGTTGTACACTATATCTTCGTCCTTTATCATAAAGCCCTGCAGCATGTTTTCGTCTGTTGTGACTGCAAGCTCCCCTGATACCTTCTCCGCAATGCTTTTTCTGGAAGGCGGAACCACCAGGGTACCCTTGCCTTTTATAGTAATATTGCCCAGTGTTTTCCCAAGAAGCTCACCATATTTTGAGTCATCCAATTTTTCAAGCTTATTTTTTGCCATACCGAACACCTTGTCCAATATCTCCTGCTTGGCCGACAGCTTCTCATCCCTTACCTTAAGCTTGGCGCTGGATACGACCCTGTCTTTGGCCATGGCAGCTTCTGAATGCGCCTTCTCAAGGAGCTTTTCGCTTTTATCCTTGGCTTCCTTGATCTTGGCATTCAAAAGGCTTTTGCTTTTTCTATCCGCCTCCGCCATTATGGAATCAGCCTTTGCTTTGGCGTCATCCATTATCCTCTGGGTTAGGCTCTCTAGCTTTGACATGGCTTCACATCCTTACTTTTTCTAGAAACTTACAGCGTTGACAAGAATAAGGGAGATAACGAATGCCAAAAGTGCATAGGTTTCAACCATTACCGCATAGATGATACCTTTTGTTGAGTGCTCCTCATTCTTTGCAAGGATAGCTATACCTGCTGCTGCAGTCTTGCCCTGAGCTATTGCCGACATCCAGCCTACAAATCCTATTGGAAGACAGGCGGCAAAAAGATACATTCCATTTGCAAGACTCATTCCAATATCAAGCTGACCCATTACTAAAAGTCCTATTACAAAGCCGTAAAGTCCCTGTGTACCCGGAAGCAGCTGAAGAACCAATGAACGACCGAATTTTTCGGGTTCTTCGATAACAAGACCTGATGCAGCCTGTCCTACTATTCCTATACCTATTGCAGATCCGATACCTGATAGAAAAACAGCTACAGCTACTCCTAAGCCTCCGAAGAAAACTCCACCTTGTGAAACTATGAATTCAGTAAAAGACATTGACATTTCCCCCTAACCTATTTTAAGTTTATATATTTTGGTTTGCTCTTAAATGTATTGAAGCTTTTACCTCCGCCTTCGTAGAACTTCCCGAAGAACTCAACGAAGGTCAGTCTTATTGTGTGGACATACGCACCGAGGAGGCTAAGCCCCAGGTTGAAGGTCTGCCCAAAGATGAAGATTATTATGGCGAAAACAAAGCCTATAGGTCCTGACTGAGCGACCATCCCTGCCATCATGTTTACGGCGCCGGCAATGAAGCCGCCGGCCAATCCCAGAGCCATAAGCCTCGAATATGAAACAAAGTCGCCTACATAGCCTGATATCCCGTAAAGTGCATATACCCCTCCGCCGACTCTTCCAGCTACGCTCTTTGCTTCTCTTCCTCCTGTTGCCACTATCCCCAGCATACCCAGCACCATTACTACAAGACTTATAGTCTTTAATATTGGCGGCATAGTCATAACAATATTAAGCAGATAGACTATGGAGCCAGTTAACGCCATATACCAGAAGCCTACATCATATAATGCATCCCTGGGCTTTCCGCTTTTTATTAGCTTGTATGCCTTTATTCCAAGAGCAAAATAGATGTGGATCAATCCAAATGCTATGGAAAGAATAAGAAGAGTGTTGTAATCCTCGGCCGGATCGAAAATTCCCGGCAGTGGTATGATACCTCCAAAGAGCGACCCGTATATGAATCCCCAAATTATTACTGAAAAGCTCAGGTAATAAAAGAACTTCAGGAACATCCTGGTGTTGTCCTTAAGATTGAAATTTTTCAGAACAAACATTGAACCAATAAGCATTATCAGCCCATAACCAACATCTGCAGCCATCATTCCAAAGAATATAAGATAGAATGGTGCCAACAGCGGTGTTGGGTCGACCTCATTGTATTGAGGAAGAGCATACATGCTCGTCAATGATTCAAAGGTGCTTGCAAAGTCAGAATTTTTAAGGAGTATCGGAACGTTCGGATCGTCCTTGTCCACCTCTTCAAGCTCAAGGTAATATACGCTTCCGAGAGCTTCCTTTATTCTTTCCTCAAAATCTGAAGCCTTGTCTGATGGTATGAACCCCTTTATAACATTGACCTTCTCTGTCATTACAAAATTTTCCGTAGATGCAAGCCTCAGCTTTTTATTGCTTAGATAATCATACATTAGCTTGAGCTCTTCCAAGGAAGGTGCCAGTTCCTTGAGCTTTTCGTCTATTTCCGAAATCTGCTCCTGCAGTAAAGCGATCTTACTTTCAAGTATAGTGATTTCTTCCGACGGAGTTCCCTCACCATGCAGGATCGCTTTGGTAAAGCTTGAATTTCTAAGTAATTCCTTTGTTTTTTCAGCATCCTGGCCGTAGGACATAACAAGCAGATAAAGGCTCTCCTTGTCCTCATCCACAACCTCGTAGTAGATACCCTCAACCTCTGAAAGATCCGTTATGACCTTTTCCTTCAGCTTCCTGGGGACAGTCCCTATAAACAACTCAGTATCCCTTATGGAGTCCAGGTCCTTCAGAGGAGATGATATACCCTTCCAGGGCTTAAGCTCACCAATCTGAACCATGAGCTTATCTATAGCCTGCTTATGCCCTTCACGTTCCTTCCAGAGATCCCTGACCTGAATGCAAAGTCTGTTGCTGTCGATTTGATGGGATTTCTCCTCCAGCTCGGCGAATGTGTAGGTATCCTGACCCTTTTTCATCGCCTTTAGTCCGGTCTCCTTGACAAAATACTTTGACAGGGTTTCAATACAGCTGTTTATCCTGGTCAGCTGCTCCTCCACCTCTGTAAGACCTTCAGGAGTCCTGACGCCCTTGAGTCCAAGGCTTGTAAGATCCTTGTCTTCCTCAAGATTGCTGAAATGGACGTACTCGAACCTTTGAAGGTGCTTGAGAAGCTCCTCCTTGTGATCATCGAAGGCAAACAGGCTGAATTGGCTCATCTTAACTATTGCCATCAGTCTTCACGATCCTCTCGATTATAATATCAACGATTCTGTCCAGCTTGACGCTGTCGATGCCCCTTATGGCCTCAGCCTCTGACTGACCCTTTTCCAGAATCGGTTTTGCTATGGCTTCTCCTTCTTCAATTGCTCTATTTTTTATCATCTCAGCCTCTGATTCCGCTTGAGTCAGTATTCTGTGGTACTCCTCATCAGCATTTTTAACTGCTTCCTCAGCGGCTCTCTTTGCTGCAGCAGTGGTTGAGTCGAGAATTTCCCTCGCCTTCTCCTCCGCTTCCTTAACAATCTGAATAGCATCCATTGCCATCGCTTCACCCCCAATATACGGTTATTTAAAAAATAATAACACTACGCCTATATTAATTGATTTTATATTAAGTGCAACCATAAATCAATAATTTGAGAATAAATTATCAATTAATTCTTATTATTCGAATCATTGAGACGGGTCTTTGACACTTACTTCAAAAAATAATCGCTAAAGCCATTGGAAAGGCTTTATTTTTTTGTCAATTTTCGGAAATATTTATTGCGTAATATATCGTAATATATTATAATATAAAGCATAGGGGGAGTTTTAATATGAGATTATCATTTTCAAAGTCTAAGAATTCGACTTCACTTTATGTTATCAAAGATGTTATAGAAGGAAATAAACGTACTACTAAAATAGTTGAGAAATTAGGTACTGTAAGAGAATTAGAAGAAAAATTAAATGGACAAGATCCTATTGAATGGGCAAAAGAATATATTGATGAATTAAATAAAAAGGAAGATGAACAAAATAGAGATGTTATTGTGAAATATAGTCAATCAAGGCAAATTGATAAGAATATCCAAAGGTCTTTTAATGGTGGATATTTATTCTTACAGCAGCTTTATCATATGCTTGGACTAAATAAGATCTGTGATAATATCTCTGCTAAATATAAGTTTGAATTTAATCTTGACTCAATTCTTTCAAGGTTAATTTACGGAAGAATCCTTTTTCCTTCTTCAAAATTAAATACTTATCAGGAGTCTAGTAATCTTTTAGAAGAGCCAGACTTTGATTTGCAGCATATTTATAGGGCTTTAGAGGTTATTGCAAAAGAAAGTGATTATATTCAGTCAAAACTCTATGAAAATAGTTTATCTGTTTCAAAAAGAAACGACCGTATTCTCTATTATGATTGCACTAATTATTTTTTTGAGATAGAAAATGAAGATGGACTTAAACAATATGGATTTTCTAAGGAACATAAGCCTAATCCTATAGTGGGAATGGGACTATTTATGGATGGTGATGGTATCCCCCTTGCTTTCGATATTCATAGTGGTAATACCAATGAACAAACTACTCTGAAACCGCTAGAGAAGAGAATTTTTAAAGACTTTGAGTTATCTAAATTCATTGTATGTACTGATGCTGGATTATCTTCAACAGATAATCGTAAATTTAATGACATAAATGGTAGAGCATTTATTACAACTCAGTCTGTAAAAAAATTAAAGAAACATTTGAAAGAGTGGGCTCTTGATCCAACAGGATGGCACCTAGCAGGCAGTGATAATTTATTTGATATTAACCTAATCGATCAAGATGGAGAAAACTATGATAAGTACAAAAATAAAACCTTTTACAAAGAACGTTGGATAAAAGAAGATGGGCTTGAGCAAAAGCTTATTGTTACCTATTCTCTCAAATACAGAGATTACCAACGAAAGATTAGAGCTGGGCAGCTAGAACGTGCAGCTAAGTTAATTACAAACAGAAAATCAGATATCAAAAAGAAAAATCAAAATGACTTCAGAAGGTTTATATCATCTACAAACGTTACAAAGGATGGAGAAATTGCAGATGAAACTATATATGGTATAGATACAGATGCAGTGGTTAAAGAAGAAAAGTATGATGGATTTTATGCTGTATGTACAAATTTAGAAGATGATGCTGAAGCTATTACAAAGATTAACCACAGAAGATGGGAAATTGAAGAATGTTTTAGAATTATGAAATCAGAATTTAAGGCAAGGCCTGTTTATTTAAGCAGAGACGATCGTATACAGGCACATTTCACTACATGTTTTCTTGCATTAGTTTTATATAGATATTTAGAGAAATTATTAGGTGAACAATTTACAAGTCAGGAGATTATTAATGGTTTAAGAGATATGAATTTCTACTCTATTCCAACAGAAGGATATATTCCAACCTACACGAGAACTGATTTTACTGATGCTTTGCATGAGGCATTTGGGTTCAGAACAGATTATGAGATAGTAAGCATAAAAAAGATGAAAAATTATTTTAAGGAAACAAAAAAGAAGAATACATTACGCAGTTTTTAAACAAAGCGAAAACTCTGAAGTGCACTAATTACAATGCATTCCAGAGTTTTTGTGTCTCTCAACTGTCAAAGATGGAATTTTATATTAAGTGCAACCATAAATCAATAATTTGAGAATAAATTATCAATTAATTCTTATTATTCGAATCATTGAGAAATTGTTGTCACGATTGCAATGGCTCAATTTCGTCATTTATTTTTATGACTCCGCCCCTTAAAATAATTGCATAGCTGACAGTAAATATTAGTGGACAGGGAGTGTTTTTGACAATATTGTGACATTCGCCAAAGCATTTTTTGCTCAATTTTGAAATCTCCAGCAATACTTCACCAATTTTATACTTATCACCCTTAACCAGCTCACCTTCTCCCGACCAGGTGATATTCTCCCTGAACCTGGAGATGCAAAGGCCTTCAACTTTTCCCTGCTCGATCCTCTCCCTGACCCAAAGAGGCAGCAAGGAAATCTGTCTATCGCCTCCATTCGCCTTGAGATCTCCTTCTATGCCAAGTCCTTCTATCAATACAGCCCGGCTCTGGCTTTCAGTTCTACCATTCAGGTCCTTAAAAGTTATTCTCTCCACCTTCATATCGATGCCTCCTCGTAAAAAAAGACCAACGAAGGTTGATCTATTTCCTCTTCTTACCTCTTTGTCCGTCTATGAACTCTCTTTTCAGCTCGGGATCCGGATGTAAGAGTCTTTCATGAGCCTCCTTAAGCTCCTCGGCCTTGGATTTTAATAGCTTTCCGTCCTCCGAAAGCTCCTTGACAGTCTTCACTGACTTGTTAAAATCAAACTCTCTTTTTCTAAAGGAAAGATCTCCCCTGGTGATCCCTTCGATAAATTCCTTTGGTTTCTTGAATCGTTTCTTAGTAAAATTGTCCATGATAACTCACCTCAGGGTATTGTTACCCAATTATTAATAATTCACAAGGCACAATTGAAATTACAATTCACAATTCACAATGCACAATGCACAATTGAAATTACAATTCACTATTCACAATTCAGGAATCTCAGTTAAAATCAAAAATCCCTCTAACCGTTCCGATGACTCATTTACTGTCATCCCGAGCGCAGTCGAGGGATCTCATCATTTCGCTAACAACTACCTACTACCTGCTAATAACTGCCTTTTTAGCTTTTAGCTCTTGGCTTTTCATTGTCAATTGTCAACTGTCAATTGTTATCGGTAGCTGTGTATACCCGGCAAGAAGGTATTGACTCCAATAAATGTGAATATGACGCAAATAAAGCCTATTATCGAAAATAATGCCGCGGGCTTACCCTTCCATCCTCTATTGAACCTGAGATGAAGATATACTGAGTATATAAGCCAGGTTATCAAAGACCAGGTCTCCTTTGGATCCCATCCCCAATACCTGGACCAGGCAGCTTTTGCCCAGATTGCCCCGGTTATGATCACAAGAGTCAGCATAAGGAATCCAAATGCAATTACCCTATAACTTAGGTAGTCGCATACCTCAGCATCAGGCAAGGATCCCTTCCCGGATGAGCCTGCTCCTTTTCTGAGATTCAGAAGATACATTGTTGACAGACCGGCTGCTACTGCAAAAGCCCCATAGCTTATTACGGCCGTTCCCACATGAAGTGGCAGCCAACCGCTCTGAAGAGCTGGCATCAAGGGCTTGATATTCTTAGGAAGCATAGATGCATATCCCATCACAAGGAAAGCTATAGGCATTACAAATGCCCCTACTGCAGTGAATTTATAAGCATAGTGAAGCACGAGGTAGCACATTACTATGCCCCAGGTAAAGCTTGTGGCAAACTCGAACTGATTGCTGAAGGGGAGTCTGCCTGACTCTATGACCCTAAGGACGATCGCCAGAGTGTGGATCGCAAACCCCAGTGTTGCAAGCAGAACAGCCGCTTTCCCAACGGAATCCTTTTTAAGTGCCACATATATAAAAAATCCTATTGCAGACAATGTATATGCTATGAATCCCAAGGTAAAAAACAATTCCTCATAAAATATTATATCCATATCAGCTTACCTCCCGTCCCGTTATCTGCTTTAGCATCCTTCTTACCTGGTAGCTGAAGCCCCAGCTGTTCTGCCTTGTTATTGGAGAAACCCTTCCATTCTCAACAATAATAAACCTTGGATAAAGATAGAAGGAAAGTATCAAACCAAGAAGCATCGCAAGGCTTCCTGCCAATACGAAGAAGTAGCCAAAATCCTTCCTATAGGTAAGACCCGTGTAAAGAACAGAGTCATTAAAGGAAATCGTGTAGCCATCCATATCTATCGTCTGCCCAGGTTCAAGTATATATGAGCCTATATGATTGTTGAACTGGTAGAGTACGACAGCATAGTGGGGGTTATTTTCCTTCTCCGACATCGTTAGAGGCTCTCCCTGGCTTGTTATGTTAAAGTCAGGATAATAGCCGTAGAGGTAAATAGTAATATGGCTCGGTTGGTAAAAATGGGATTCTCCACTCCTGAGCAGCCTGCTTTCAAGTACCTCCCCTGTTGAGTCCTTGATATACAGTCTGCTTGCCCAGCCATAGCTTGTCTGGTAGAAATTAAGTGACTGGACCTTCAATGGTTTGTTGACCCACAGCTTTTCCTTTAATTCCCCTCCTTCCGGGCTCAAGACTGAAACCTCACTGTAATACTGCTCAACAGTATTGTTTTCTCTAAAGCCCAGGTAAAAATCATCCAGTCTTAAGGAGAAGCCATATTCCGGGAAAGGCTTTATATCGCCAGGAACCAGATTAAAAAATCCTTCCTCGGCAAACATATTTCCCAAAAAGCTTCCAAGGACTATTATGATTATCCCCAAATGGGTCACTGAAGAGCCTATACTTCCTATTCTGCTTTTAGATGCTCTGTAGCCTGTATCAGTTTCAGTTATTCTATATCTCTGTTTCTTAAGCTGATCCTTGAGGGCTTCATCTTCTCCCTGTTCGAGGCTGTAGGAGTCTCCATCTGCCTTTGGCTGTGGGAAATATTCCTCTTTCAGCCTGGCAAGCTGTGACGGAAGTATTTTTAAGGTACAACCCACTAGATTTACTATGAATACTCCAAGAAGGACCCTGAATATCCATGAGCTGTACACTCTGTCAAACTGCATTGCAAGTATTATGTTTCCAAAACTATTGTAGCTTTCTATGTAGAATTCCCTTTGCAACCCCTGAGGTAGAACGGTCCCAATGATGGAATAGGCTGCTATCAGTATGAAAAGAGCGATCGCAAGCCCAAGACTTGTAAGATATCTGATGAACTTCTTGATTGTCATCTACCTCCTAATTGAGAATTAATGCACAAAAAGGGGAGCTGGGCTCCCCCTTGTTTTAGTGATCCAGTGAAGGCGGCAACGCTGGAATAAGCGCCTTGTTTGCCTCGCTGTCCGTTTCTCTTAAATCATCCTCGGTAAGCCATATCCTGGTGTTGGTATGGCAAGCTTCGCAGCTTTCGTTCTGGAAGGTGCTCTTCTGAACATTGTGGGAAGGTGAATAGTTCCAGTTGACCTTTTGGTCAAAGTTAGGCATCATATTCTCCTCAACTACCTCAAGCATGGATTCTTGTCCGGGAACGTGTCTAAGTACTACATACTTGTAAGGTCTTTCCTCAGTAGGCTCGGGATTATAGCCTACTCTAAACTGAATTTTCATTTCCGAGGAGCTTTGTAGTCCTGAGCCATCAGCTTTTTCGTCAAGGTGACACTCGTAGCAGTTGTTGTTTGCCTGAGCGTGACATACCTGACATGAAAGCGAATCCCCATGGACCTTATGCTCTACGTCTGTTGCAACTGCAGGATCCTTGTCAGTGTGGCAGTCGGTACAGCTCGGTAGATCAACCTCCCACATATCATAAGGTACTTCTCCGGTTCCATGGAAGTTGTTGACCGGGTGACAGTCCATACAAGTCATGCCTGCATCAAAGTGGACGTCACTGCCAAAGCCTACCAATCCCATAAACTCTCCACCGTTTCTTGCATTATGGCATGCGTAGCAGTTGTTCTCCATTGAAGGAGTACCCTGGAATGTGTGCTGTTCAACAAGACCGTTGGAAAAATTCTTTGGTCTGCTGACGTGGCAGTCCCCGCAGGTTGCATGGCATTTGTAACAGTCATTGCCAAATACCTCTTCATGATGGGGTGACTCTGACAACGATGTTATTCCTGCATACTCCGAGAGACCATTAGCCATTCCATTAAGGTTGAAGTGGATGGCAGTGTCGAAATCTCCTGTTACATCGGAGTGGCATGCGCTGCAGGTTGATTCATAATCTCTTGACGGATAAGGATTCATGTCGGTATGGGCAACTGCTTTGTCAGGTGCGTTTTCGCCACCATGACAGGTGATGCAGCCCAGGCTTCCATGAGTTGATGCAACGAATTCCTCTGATACTAAAAACATTTGCACAGTTTCCAACTGTGGGCCAGCGGCGCCTCAGCCACCAGTGTTTTCAGCAACAGGCCTGTCTTTGCCCCAATCCGATGCTGCTATGACAGCCTCACTTGTATGGCAGGCCACACAGCTTGAGCTGTCGATGGACGGGAATTCAAATGGCTTGTCCTCTCCGCCCCCTACTTCAGTATACTGTTCTTCAGGCAGTGTTGGAGCTATGACGAACTGGTATACTCCTAAAGCCGCCACGCCAAGTACTGCCACAACCACAAGGCTTGTTATCCAATTGTTAAAAACCTTGGGTTTGGACATAGACTTCACCTCCTGTCCAACTAATAGGTTATTGTGTAATCGCTTTTGCCAGTTATTACTCAGTTACTGTGGGAAGAGCTTCTCCATCCCAACCGGTCATTCCTCTGTTAAGGCTGATTGCGTTAAAGCCCATGATCCTCATTGGAGCTATTGTAATTCCAGCTGTCTGCCCTGTGTAGCAGGTAACATAAACTGGTCTGTTCATCGGGATCTGATCGATATTTGCTCCGACAGTCTTAAATGGGATGTTCATTGCAGTTTCAATGTGTCCCTTAGCATAGTCCTCTGCCGCTCTGATGTCCAGAACTGTTATTGCATCCGGATTTTCTTCTACCAATGCAAGAAGATCTGCAGGAGCTATGATATTGTTCTTTTCTGGTGGGAAATAAGCCTTTACAGCATCCCAGATGATTTGCTCTTTCTCGTCAAGCTCAGGAGCCTTTGCTGCAGGAAGTGGATTAGCATCCATTTGCAGTGTGTCCTCTCCAAGGTTTAGGGGAGCCCATCCAAAGTTCATTCCACCTCTGAAGGATACTGCATTGAAGCCCAGCATTTGAGCAAGTGCAGTTGCCTGAGCAGAGGTTTGTCCAGAATAGCACTGGAATATGATCTGCTTGTTCATTGGAAGGACCTCAAGGTTATCTCCAAGTGTAGCCCATGGAATGTTTACTGCGTTTGTTATATGACCCTTAGCATAGTCTTCAGCTGCTCTAAGGTCTACCCAAAGTACTGCATCGGGATTTTCCTCAGCAAGTGCCAATGCTGCGTCTGAAGCCATTATGAAGTTGTTGTCAGGAATATTGTTCAACAAGTTCAAAGCAGCTTCCCTAAGTACATCCTCTTCTATTAGAGCTGGTTCTGCAGGTGCTGGTTCTGGTGCTGGATAGGCGGCAGGATCCAATGCATTATTCACCGCATATATTATCCCTTCGCTGGTATATGTAGCTCCAGATATTACATCAACTTCTGTTGAATTAGCTTCAACAATAATAGCTGGAAGCTGTTCAAGAGCTGGTGTGCCTACTCCAGCAGTCTCATCCTCTCCAACTACCTCAACGCTGATTATCTTATCGCCTTCTACTACAACAGTTGCCTTTATTTCCCCTCCAAATCCCTCGCCGATTCCAGTAAGAGTCTTTCGCTCTGCTGGTGCAGGTGCAGGTTCTGCCTCTGGTGCGCATGCTGTAAGCACTGTTGCAAACATCATAAGTACCAAAAGCAGGCTCATAATTCGTGCTTTGCTTTTCATTTTTTTGCCCTCCTCAGATTTTGTTAGTTAAATTTTTAACTTTTTTTGGTAGCATTATACCAAAGCATATTTAAAGTATACCAGATTTAGGGAATATGTCAATTAACAATTGGCTTAAAATCTGTTGTTCGAAGACTTTACAGCCTACGCACGCGACTATGGTATATCCTTTAGTCAGACGAGCTTTTTCTGTCAGATCAGCAATGGACTTTGCTACCCTATGTTTATGAGCTTAAGATCGGACTATCTGTCCAGTTAACTTATCTGATTGTTATTGTCCTGCTATACTCAATATGGGAAAATAGTCCTATTGTCCATCCGTAGCAGCAATACAGTATTTTATTTAAATATTTGGCTTTTATTAACAAAAAACCCCGCCTTCAGGCGGAGTCCATCATATTTTCTTCCAGTAAATCAGGTCTGTATACATAATCCCTTTGTGCTCCTCATATCTCATCCCTGCAAGATGGTAATTTTGCTTCTTTCTGAATGAAAGTGACGCAAAGTTCGGTACAGGATCCACAAGAGTCTCTGAGAATATGTAATGGATATTATGAGACCTCATCTGCTTGATGATCTCTTCATATATCAGGCTTCCTATTCCTTCACCTGTGTGCTCAGCCACTATTGCGGTTTTGTCGATGAGTACGAAATCATTGAGGAAGCTTTTATCAAAGCTGGGGTGCCAGTTGATTTTTTCTATCCAATCAGGATAATACTTTAGCCACATTGATTTCTTATAGGAGAGCGAAAATCCAATTATTTTACTATTGATCGTTGCCACGAAAAAATACTCCAGGTTCTCTATTCTGTCCCTGAAGAAATTCAAGTAGTATTCAGGGTCTGAATGATAATCATCCATCAGAAAGCCTTGATATGAATCCTTTTGTCCGCTGACGCTGCAGGCTACTCTGTAAATTCCTTCCTCATCGCCCGGCTTTGCCTTACGAACCTGAATTCGGTCTATGTCAAGAGCATCTTCTGTTTTTATCTTTTTATGTAAGTACATATATTACCCCCTTGATTTATGAATTTTAAGAGCCAACTTTAGAAATAGTTAAGTGTGCACTTTAGTATATTATATCAAATTCACAGCCTGATGCATATTCATTTTTTTGCTTATAACCTACTGTTTTTGTTGGCATTAAACCCTTGCTGGGTATAATAGCATCAACCCCTTTAAATACGAAAGGAGCGATATCTATGAAAAGAAAGTATTTTAATCTGCTACTGATATTGGCGATAGCCATAATGGTTTTGGCTGGTTGTGCAACTGCACCTGCAGAAGAGCCGGCAGAGGAGCCCTCTGAGGAGCTGGTGCTGACACTCGAGGAGTTGGCTGAATACGATGGAAAAGATGGAAGAAGAGCCTACGTTGCAGTTGATGGCATCATATATGATATGACAGACTCGCCTGCTTGGAAGGAAGGCGGGCACAATGGCTTCCAGGCCGGACAGGATTTGACAGATGCTATCAAAAACGATTCCCCGCATGGAGTTGGAAAGCTTGAAAATGTTCCTGCAGTTGGAAAGCTGGCAGACTAAAAGAGCTGGGGGTGTTCTATGTATTCGGTATTGGGATGGTTGAATGCAGGTATATTGGTGATTCTTCTTTCACCCTTCCTGCTTAATTTTCTGAATAAACACATTATAAAGACAAAGAGTAACGGTTTCAGGGATCTGATAAAGATTTTAAGAAGATTCCACAAGCCTCTGGGTGTTGCCCTCGCTATACTTGCACCTATTCACGGCTATATGGCACTGGGTGGTTTCAGGCTCCACACGGGGACTCTTCTTTACCTTTCTGCCTTTGCAACGGCAGCTCTTGGAGGGAGCTTCTACAGGTTGAAAAAGCGAGTGCTTTTTCAGTGGCATAAAAGGATGGCTGCGGTGACGGTAGTGCTGCTACTGATCCACATCTTCTTCCCCAGTGCGCTGTTTTACCTGTTTAGATAGTAGGATAGTAAGATTCGTCTGTTATTTCTCTTTCGAATACAATTAAATTAAAATTGCATGTTGAGCAAAGATGATTGAGGGACACTACTTTTAAGGACATTTCCTGGCCAAGCGGCCGTGAGCGGTCCGAAAAAAGTAGTGTCCCTCGATTGCTTCATAATTCTATCTTTTGAGCAGACCGAGTCGCCTGCTTCTACTCCCTTAATTTTCTTCTATATACAGTATCCTCGTGGCTCTTTCAACCGAGCCTGATCCATCGCTTGCTTCGAAGGTAACTACATAGAACTTCTCTTTAAGGGGCGAGGAGATATCCAGCAGGATTTGATCATTCTCTATCACTGCTTTATGGGGAATACCGTTTAGTATCACCCGATAACTCAAATCCTTGCCATTATTTCCTGTTATGGACGCCCTAAGAGAAGGCGTTTTCGTAATAAACCGCTCACCCATCTGAAGAAGCGGTGTTATAGTTACTCCTTCAAGTGATGGCTCCTCTATCCTTGCCATGTCATTTTCCTTAATCACTCTAAGCATATTCAAGCCAAGTATCTTCTTAATATCAAGCTCAGAGTAACCTCTTTTTACAAGCTCCTCAGTTATCTTATACATCCCGGAGGAATCCCCCAGATCTTGCGGCATTACCGCGCCGTCAAAGTCTGAGCCAAGTCCTGCGTGATCAATGCCTGCAAGCTTCACTATGTGGTCTATGTGATCAACTATCCTGGATATTGATGCAGTGCCCGGTTCACTGATAAAGTCCGTATAGAATACGACACCTACCACTCCGCCGTTCTCCTTGATTGCAAGGATCTGATCGTCCTTGAGGTTTCTCTCGTGGATAAACTCTGAAAACGCACCGGAGTGGGACGCGATGATCGGCAGCCTGGAAGTCTCTATCACATCCCAGAAGCTCGTTTCAGCAAGATGACTAACATCAATCACCATTCCAAGCCGGTTCATTTCTTCAACAGTTTTTCTTCCCAGCTCAGTTAGTCCACCCTGAGAAAAGCTGCCGTCTCTGTCGGCATAAGACCTGTATAATCCTTCGCCAAGTGCATTTGAGTAATTCCAGGTAAATCCTATGGCTTTGATCCCCAGATCGTCATACTGCTTAAGGAGCTCGTGCGCATTTCCCTCAGACAAGGAATAGGCTCCTTCGATTGCAGGCACAGCTGCTATCATCTTTTTTAACAAGGCAGCTTCTATTTCCTTGTAGCTGGAGGATATTTTAAGTATATCCCTGTTGTGCTTCTCCGTATAATAGAGCGCATTGATCAGAGCAAGAGTCCTGCTTACGCTTCTGTCCGGATTCCCATGGTATGGAGACGAGTAAGCTGCAAAGAGCGGAACGCTCAGGTTGCCCGCCCTTAGCTTTGCAAGATCTATCTGCAGGTCGGTGTCTCCCCTTAAATCAACTGAAGGAAGCCATGTCTCTTCATCCACTATCTTCATCATGGTATCATTGTGTGAATCTACTACAACTGATTCTATGTGCAGCTTCAAGGGTATCATCACTCCATTTCGTTTTGAATATACAAAGGCTGTTCCGATTATAAGTATTGAAAATGCCAACACAAGGGCAATTATCTTCCTCATCGCTTCCTCCCTTCGTCCCAAATGTCTTCTCTAAAAATCTTCAATTCCATAATAATTGATTATACCCAATAATATGACCTTTAAGGGCTGGTTATTTTCTCGAATCCGGAGCATAAACAACTTAATTGTGCTATTATTAGTGTAAAGCAATCAAGTACTTACATAGGGTGATTCAATGGATAGAAAAAAGAAAATTCTACTTAGCTTCATAGTACCAGTCATTATCCTTTTGATAAGGCCTCTTGGCATGACCATAAACCAGGCGTTCATACTTTCCTCACTTCTATTGGTATTGACCTTCTGGGTAAACAAGGCAGTGAGCAGAACCCTGTCATCCTTAGTTCTGCTTTCCTCCTTTCTTCTTTTTAGCGGAGCACCAGCGGAGGAGATACTCTTCTTCCCGCTTTCTGAAAATTTCTATCTGATCATATTTTCCTTCCTGTTCTCTGAGGGAATAGTTAAGAGCAGGCTGATCGATAAGCTGTTCAAGCCCTACATAGGTTATTTGGCCACTACGCCTGCAAAGCTCCTTGCAGTTATCTCCGGCATGGCATTTGTAATGATATTTATGGTTCCTCAACCCTTCTGCCGCCTTATAATGCTTGCAATGATAATCAGGGAATACTGCGATGGCATTAAAATTGAAGGAAAGCTAAAGGAACTGCTTTTGCTTATGGTTTTCCTGATATCGATGATAACCAACACATTGATTCTCAAGGGTGACATAATAATGAATGCTGCTGTAGTGAACCTTTCAGGCATCGATATTGGCGAGGCACAATGGTTCAGGCTTCTTGCAGCGCCAGGTATTGGGATGCTTACTGCTACCATTGTAGTTTTTCTCTTTGTTTACAGAAAGGAGCTCAGGGGATATTCACCTGGTTTGATCCAGAAGCCTAAGCTGGATATGAGATGCGAAGACTGGTTAAACCTGTCAATCGTAGGAGCAACGATACTCATCTGGGCGCTTGAAAAGTATCATCCCATACCCAGTGCAGGAGTTATCCTTATTGGCACTTTGCTTTTATTTGGCAGAAGGATACTTTCCATAAAAGACCTTAAGGCAATAGAGTGGCCGCTTATGGTATTCTTAACGGCAACCTTTTCCATAGGTGCTGCTATGACCGGAAGTGGAGTTGCGGGGATAATTTTCGGCAGGCTCTCAGTGATTTTCCCACAGGATTTTTCGATCCTTATGATTCTTGCAGTCGTAGCAGCTGCCATGGTGATACACATGATGCTTGGGAGTGTTGTTACAACTATGTCCGTCGCAATACCAGGTATAGCAATAGCTACATCAGGCATAATGCCTGAGATCGCATTGCCCCTCTTAGTATTTATCTCCATAGTTGCCCACTTCTTCCTTCCATTCCACAATGTCCATCTTGTGATCGGTGAGGGCTACGGTTTCTTCAGTTCAGATACTGTTACCGGCTTTGGGATCTATATGACCTTTGTAACTATAGTGTCAATACTTGTTTTTTACCTCCCATGGTGGAGAATTGTAGGCATTTTGTAAAATGATTGTAACCGATTTGT
The DNA here is from genome assembly GCF_004101785.1 of Gudongella oleilytica. NCBI lineage: Bacteria > Bacillati > Bacillota > Tissierellia > Tissierellales > Tissierellaceae > Gudongella > Gudongella oleilytica. The sequence continues at coordinate 254,965 of NZ_CP035130.1, read as the reverse complement.
CTCACATAGATAGCCTGTAAAGGGTATAATTAAGCCAAAGGAGATGAGAATGATGAGTAAAAGAATCAAATATGGTGCCCTGTTGCTTGTATTTATACTTGCAATGGCTGTGTTTACAGGCTGCAGCGCAAGAAAGTCCCCAAATGACGGAGTAACGTCAGAGCCTGGATATCCTCAGGAGATGCCTGCAGAAGCACTTGCTCCCCCAGCACCTATGCCTGAGCCCATAGTGGAGGAATCCAAGGGTGGCGATTACGGTCTTGGATCTGATATGGGAGGGTCCATAGAACCTGACAAGATCATAACTACCGTATATCTTGGTGCTGAAACAACGGAGTTTGACAAGTCTCTTGAATCTCTGTATTCTCTGATCCAGCAGGCAGGGGGTTATCTCGCAAGCTCCAACATATACTATGGAAGCCACTATGAAGGCACTCAATATCGAAGCGGTGATTTTTCCATCAGAATACCGAGGGAAAAAGTAAACCAGTTCAGGACCCAGCTTCCAGAGATCGGAAATATTACAAGCGAAAGCACTTCTAAAGAGGACGTTACCCAATATTACAGGGATACTGAATCAAGGCTGAATGTGCTCACTATTAAGGAAGAGAGACTTCTTTCACTTCTTGAAAAAGCGGAAAAAATAGAGGACATAATCGCTCTTGAGAATCAACTGAGCGAGGTGATCTACGAAAAGGAAAATCTAAAGGCAACATTGATAAACCTCGATGACAGGATAGATTATTCGACATTTAATATAAGCCTTAAAGAGGTAGCCAAGGTAACGACTACTGAGACAGTTGAAACGACTTTTATGGACAGAGTAAGAAATGCCTTTGATAACTCATTGTACCAGTTTGTAAGATCAGCTGAAAATTTCGCAATATTTCTGATCTACAACGGTCCGTCGCTTATAGTACTCCTAATAGTATTCTTCATTATATTCCTGATCCTTAGGGGAATTTTAAGAAGACTATTTGGAAAAAGCAAAAAAAATATAAGTCCAAAAGCACATGAGCCTCAAAAGGAAGAACCAAAGGAAGATAATAAGGAATAGAACAAAGCTGGCAATAAAAAACACCCTGCGGGGTGTTTTTTATTAGTCAATTTTAGTGACACTTCGGACATACTCCTGTTACGAGAACTTGCTCGTCTGCTATTATAAACCCGTCCATGTCGTCTATAAATTCTATTTTCTCTACATTCAAATCATAAATACTGTCGCAGCTCTGACATTTGAAATGTCCGTGGAATCCTCTCGCCGCCTCATATCTAAGCTCATTGCCCTCAATGTTCAAGGCCTGAGCCAGCTCATATTCTGTAAATAGCTTCAAGGTGTTGTATACAGTGGTCTTTGAGAGAGTGAGTATTTCCTTTGACAGAACCTCATATATCTCATCCACAGTTGGGTGTATGCGAGCATTCATAAGCAGGCTAAGTATCCTGACTCTGATAAAGGAAGGTCTTATCCCTTTTTGCTTTAACATTTTAATTGCATTGTCATAATTTTTCATCCACACAACCCCACTCAATTTATTTACATGCTGATTTATTATACCGTAATGAGTTGGGAGGGTCAATGTTTTTGACCAATCTTAGTCTTCAAATGCCTCGCTTACATTCCATACCTCCCATACCTTTCCAACAAGGTCTGGACTTGGCTCAAGAACCTTTTTGCCTGGCTTCCACCCTGATGGAGTAGCCTTGGTTCCCTTTGATTCCCTAACCAACTGGAATGCCTTTACTTGCCTAATGCTCTCAGAGACGTTTCTTCCAACTGGAGGTGTAAGCACCTCAAATCCCTGGATCACTCCATCCGGGTCGATTATGAATCTGCCTCTTGTCTCCACTCCGCTGTCCTCATCATATATACCATACATCTTGCCGATGTAGCCGTCCTGATCGGATGCCATCGGGAATGGGATATCCTTGCCTATCATCTTTGAAAGCTCATGGTCATTCCACATTTTGTGGACGAAGTGGCTGTCAACGCTCATTGAAATAACCTCTACTCCAAGTGACTGAAGCTCATTGTATTTTTCAGCAACTGCTGAAACCTCGGTCGCTCAGACAAAGGTGAAGTCGCCTGGGTAGAAACATAATAGTACCCATTTGCCCTTATAGTCCTCTAACTTTACATTGGTGAAAGCTCCTTTGTAAAATGCCGGTGCTTCAAATAGTGGTGCAGGTTTGCCTACTTTTACCATTGACTCTACCTCCTTAAGTTCTTGCTGGATCTCAGTTGATGATGTTGACTCCTGTTTGATCTTCTTGATTGCTGGTCTGTCGCAGCCTGGTTTCAATGTTTCTGCCAAGTTTACACCTCCTATGTTTTTTGTAACGATTACAATATTATATATATTGTAACATCTCGTATTAATTAATTCAATACCCTGACGTTTCCTATAAGAAACTTATTTAGGGATAATGTCAAAAATAATTATGCCCCCAATCCTGGAAGGCATAACAGAATTCCTGCAAACACCGAAAGGACAAGATTGCCCTTCCAATATGACAGAACTCCCGATACAGCTATTCCAACGATTGCCACTGGAAAATAGCCTATAACAATAGGCAAACCCGAAATACATGCAAGAGGATGGTTTATTAAGGATATTGTAGATATATCGCCATCTTTGGGTATGAAGCTACCTGACAACATAAATTTCTGTCCAGAAGGAGATAGTGCTATGAGGATATACATAGATGCAGACGGCTGTCCTGTGGTTGATACAGCTGTATCTATTGCAAGAGGCAAAGGAATTCCTGTGACCATTGTGAAAAACCATTCACATATTATAGAAAGTGATTATGCCACGGTGATCACAGTTGACAATTCAAGAGATAGTGCTGATTTTTATATTGCAAACCATTCAACTAAGGGAGACGTTGTCATTACTCAGGACAATGGCCTGGCAGCAATGTGTCTGGCAAAGGGATCCCTTGTTATCAATCAGAACGGAGTGGTAATAACCTCAGACAATATAGATGCTATGCTTTATTCGAGACATGTGCACAGAGAATTAAGGCAGAGGGGGATCTATACCTCCAAGTCGGGTAAAAGATCCAGAGACCAGGATATAAACTTTAGAATTGCCTTCAAGCGATTATTGGACAAGCTGATCAACGGATGAAAGGAGGCTGGGCAATGGATATAAATATTCTACTTTTTGATGATTATGAAACATTGGATGTATTTGGGCCAGTTGAGGTATTCGGTAATATTGGCAAGAGCTATTCCTTAAGGTATTTATCCTTGGAGGGCGGACTTATTAGAAGCAGACATGGTTTCCTGGTTCATACTGACCCACTTCAGGAATTTGTTGAAGATGGGATACTCTTTATTCCTGGAGGCTATGGAACCAGAGTATTGGTGAGCGACGGTGATTATATAAATATGGTACGGGATCTCGCTTCAAGGAGCAGGTACTGTCTTACTGTTTGTACCGGTTCAGCGATCCTTGCGAAAACAGGACTATTGAAGGGGCTTAAAGCAACCTCCAATAAAATTTCCTTTGATTGGGTTAAAACTATTGACCATGAGGTATTGTGGATCAAGAGAGCGAGATGGGTTGCAGATGAAAAATTCTGGACATCCTCAGGAGTTTCAGCTGGAATAGATATGGCGCTTGGCTTCGTCGAAATGATCAACGGTAGGGGTAAAGCACTTGAGGCAGCTCATTTTATGGAATATATGTGGAATGAAAATATGGAGGAGGATCCATTTGCATAAGGGAAAGCTTCTGTCCAGCCTTTCGCAAAAAGTTTTGACCGGCCAATCTGATCTGGCCGGTCTTTTTTATTCCTTTAAGGCTTCCTGGTAAACAACCATTTCATAATTCTTTGTATAAATGATATTTCTGATCGATAGCTTTAGGTCTTCGCCTATTCCTTCAAAGCTTAGGGTCCTAATATTTGAGAACTTGTTTTCAGGAAACTCCACGAAAGTGCTTTCGGAGGTCTCCACCAGTTTATATTCCTCATCATCGGCGATGAGCACAGTCCCTGGTATCCTTGTACCAATATCTGTGCTTATGGTTATCATAGTAGATGTCTCGCTTCTTTCGATCTTAAGAATATCGAGCCTGTTACCCATGATCTCGATATAGCCTCCCTCTTTTATCGTATACGTCTCCTCCAGCTTCTCTGAGACGCTTATCTTGTCAAGAACCAACTCAACGGATTTAGTACCAGGTGGAAGCTTGTCAAAGATAACCTCGAATCTACTTCCGTTGATGTTCGTACTCATTCCGGACCCAAGTCTGTTCAAAAGCACTCCATCTGCGTAAAGACTCATCTCCAAGGCCTGAGGCATGAGAGCTTCACCCTTCATCCTATCCAGTCCGAGAGATATTATGTCCTGGATTTCACCCTTCACTACAGTTGAAATCGGAGACATGTTAATGCTTTCTATAGTCATTGTCCTGCCGGAAAGATCTATTTTTTTATTTATTCTATTTCTAATGGTTTCTCCCAATGCTTCACTTCGATCGAGCTTGAATGAGATTTCACCGTACTCCCATATTCCATTCTCAAGTTGATTGCTTAAATCCAACTTAATGGTCTGAACAAAGAATTTAGGTACATCCCGGGTAGTCAAGACCCATTTTTGTGAGTATTCATCCTTGAGGATCTTTCCTGCTCCACTTGAGCTGCTGTTGAAAAATGGTGCCTTTACCGTAACACCTATTATTTGATCCTCGATATTTCTGGTTTTTGTCGTATCCTCGATAGTATAGAAAATCACCATCCCATTGCCATCAAGCATGACCCAGTCAAGCTGAACCTTCATACCGTCCCTGAAGATATAGCTTTTATCTACCTGTTGACCCTTGCCCAGCCTTCCCAGTTCAAGAAGTGTTCCATCCATAACTCCTTCATATCCAAGCAGCTGCTTACCGTAGAACGCCAATGTAGAGCTGTTGTAGGCAAGAATAGATATCACGAGTAGAACGGCTGCAGCTTTGGACAAGCTCCACTGCCTTCTCCTGTGCTTTCCTTGCAGCGCTTGTCTAAGCTTACTCTCAAGTTCTTCTGGTGCTTTTATGGCATCAAGCTCAAACTTCTTATTTAATAGCATTTTTTCAAGATCACTCATTGAAGCTCACCCCCTCCATCAAAGCCTTAAGTTGTGTCATAGCAGAATTTATTCTGGATTTAACTGTTCCAAGCGGCACTTGTAAAAGCTCTGCTATCTCCGAATACTCCATATCCATGTAATATCTTAATCTGATCACTTCCTGGTGCTTTAAGGAAAGCTGGGAAACAAATACTTCTATATCCAGTCTATCCGCGATTTTCTTTGTATCGTCAACAGATTCTACAAGCTCATCAAAGCCTGTTCCGCTGCTCCTTGATCTTCTTGTCAGCTCTTTCTTGCACAAATTGACAAGAATGGTCTTGCTCCAAGAGTAGAATTTTTCCAATTCCCTAAGTCGGCTGATATTTTGATACAAAGCTACTATCATGTCCTGCAGCATATCCTGAGCATCCTGCTGGTTTCTCATATAAGTGAGGGCCAGCCTGTAGTAGCTGTCCTTCTCATTCATAACAAGACTTACAAGTGCATCCTTGTCACCCTTTTTAGCTTTTTCTGTCAGCTCTTTAAGCTCCACCCTCTCACCTCTTTCATATATATGAGTCTCAAGACTATCAAAAGGTTCATTTCGATCAAAAAATATTAGACGCCATATCAATTTGGCGTCCATATTCTATCCAAGTATGTCTCCCGGCTTGACTCTCTTGTCTGGTGTTATGAGCACGACTCCTCCTTCGGAGTACGTTCCAAGAACCAGAACCTCGGACTGAAATCCTGCAATATTTCTCGGTGGAAAATTTACAACAGCAAGCACCTGCTTGCCAATAAGCTCTTCTGGCGTAAAGTGCTCAGTGATCTGGGCGCTGGACTGCTTTTTGCCAATTGGTTCTCCAAAATCAACAAGGAGTTTATAGGATGGTTTTTTTGCTCGTTCAAATACCTTTGCTTCCAAAATCTCCCCAACTCTTATATCCAGCTTCATAAAATCATCAAAGGCGATTTCCTTTTTTCTGTCCATGCTACCACCTCACTCTTTTGTAATCTATATATCTATAGTAGATGTCATCTTGTCTGAAAACCTCAGATTCTTCAACCATCTCCCAATCTGGGTCCAAATCAAGATTTGGAATAAAGGTGTCCGTGTTTCTGAAATCTCTGAATATCTTTGTGATGTAAGCCTTATTGCAAAATAGAAGCAGCTGTCTTGCAATAGTGCCTCCTCCAGTCACAAATACCTCCATTTCCTTGTCAGGATTGATTTCCTTAAGAAGAGGAAAAAGGTCCTCTAGAGAGTTGACTATTATAAAGCCTTCCTTAGTGAATTCCTTATTCCTTGTTACGATAATGTTGATCCTGTTTTCCAGTGGCTGTTGGTTTGGCAGGGCTTCCATTGTTTTTCTTCCCATGATCACCATATGACCCTCTGTGATCCTTCTAAATCTGTGCAGATCCTCTTCGATCTCAACAAGCATCTGCCCGTTGTAGCCTATTTTCCAATTGCCATCGACTGCAAATATCAAGTTCATGTGCATCCTCCTATGCCTTAAAATTGTATATGGGTACTATCCTGTCTGTCACTTGGACTGTATCTCCGATCCTTTCTAAAATCTCCTCGAGAGGCTTGTATGAAAATGGACTCTCGTCAATTGTTCCCTCATGCACTGATGTTGAATATATCCCCTTCATTGACTCTCTGAAACTTTCCATGGCTCCTTCGTCTCTGGCCATTCTCCTGCTCCCGGAATGGATCACCAGATAATGATTTCCAGAGCTGTCTCTGCCCACTTCTATGAAATGATTGCCTCCTCCAAGGGTACCGATGCTTCTCTGGATCCTGTCAATGCCTTTAAGCTCCCTGAAGCACCTTAGACCAGTCAACTCAGCCATTGTTTTTACAGGGTCTCTGTGAGTTTTGGTTCCCGATGGGATCCTTTTTCTAATGAACCTATCGAGCTCAGCAGGGTCAGGGCAATTGTCCCCAAGCTTTATCGTCAGCATCCCGCAACCGATATCGACACCTACCAGATTTGGAACTACCACATCCCCCAGCTTAGCTGTAAGACCAATTACACAGCCTATTCCCTGGTGTACGTCTGGCATTATCCTTACTTTTTTATCCTTTATATAATCCTGATCCAAAAACTCCTTTATTTGCTGAAGGGCTCCTTCCTCAACATTATCGGCGAAAACTTTCGCTTCCCCGTACATCCCTTTGACCACCATAAAATCAACTCTCCTTGTCAAATGGCTTTATACCCCCTATGTCATACTGAATACCATAATTTCGATTATTGGTGCATTTCGCTTAACTGAGCCGTTTTGTCACCGAATTGTAAATTGTAGCGCTTCAAAATTGTGGTATTATATGAATAAGGACAAGGAATTGGTCCAGTTGGATCTAAGGGGGTAAATAAAATGAAAAAATTGACTATATTGCTGTTGGCTCTGGCCTTGGTACTGGGTCTTGCCGCTTGTGCACCTAAGGAGGAGCCTCAACCGCCTGTGGAGGAGCCGGTAAATGAGCCAGCAGAGGAGCCTGCCGTTGAGGAGAAAACCGAGGAGGTTGTTCTTTTCTTTGGCAACAATGAGTACATCATGACTGGAGACGAGCAGTACGAGTGGATGCTTACAGAGGTTCAGGAGATAACCTATGGCGAGATCTGCCTTGAGGAGGCCATAGTAAGAGCCCTGATGGCTGGTCCTATGGATACTGATAAGCTAAGCACAGGATTTACAGAAACCATTCAGCTGATCTCTGTGGACGTACTGGATGGAACAGCTTATGTGAACTTTGCCAGTGAAGGGCTTCATGGAGGTTCAATGCAGGAGAGCTATATTATCGGCCAGGTAGTAGAATCCTTGACACAGCTTGACTCAGTCGACAGGGTTCAGTTCCTTGTTGACGGACAGGAAGCGGAAACACTGATGGGACACATGAGCATAGAGGGTCCAATCGAGGCATATTGAATTGAAATCTAAAGGAGCTTCCCATAAATGGGCAAGCTCCTTTAATCATTTAATGATTATCCTGTTTCCGGAAGGGTCTTTGGTTAAAAGCTCTCCATCTATTATGGTTCCAAAGTATCCGGCTTCATTCAGCTTTTTTTCAAGTTCCCCAAGGTCTTCTCCAGCCGCTGTCAAAAGAAAGCTGTCAAGACCTGAGGCATTATCCGGAGCTGTTTGTGCACCTCTGCCATTCCAAACGTTAAATCCTATGTGGTGATGATAACCTCCAGTTGAAACAAAGCAGGCACTTGCTGCCATGGAATGGACCAACTGGAATCCCAGCACCTCGTAAAATCTAAGTGCTGAATCAAGATCACCCACATGAAGATGGATGTGCCCAAGTACCGTAGTCGCTGGCATACCCTTCCATAATGATCCCTCAGCCTCTCTTAGTATGCCCTTGTAATCAAGAGGTTTTGTATACATGACTTGCTTGTCTGATTCATATTCCCATTTGGTATCTGGAATGTCTGAATAAACCTCGATCCCGTTTCCCTCCGGGTCCTCCATGTAAAATGCTTCACTGACTCCGTTGTTGGATCCTCCAATATGATTTGCCCCATAATCGAGTATATGTCTAATGAAGCTTCCAAGATCCCCCCTTGATGGAAGAAGAATTGCAAAGTGGTACAGTCCAGCCCGACCTCTTGGCTTAGGAACTATATCGGGATTTGTTATGAGGGTCAATATTTCCCTATCCCCATCAACCGTAAGAGTTATCTTCTCTGGTTCTTCCTTAAGAATTTTAAGCCCCATGCCTTCAGTATAGAACTTCTTCATCAAATGAATATTTCGAGCTCTTAGAGTAATCGCGATCGGATGTCTTAAGCTGTCTGAATGGTAATTGTTCATATTTATCACCTTCTATATAATGGTGATTTCCCTATACCCCAGGCTCTAAAATTCAAAACAATCTCACCTATTTTTGTCGTTTCCTCCGTATTGAGTTATAAATCAAATAAGGCGCAAAACAAAATGCAAAGATAAACTCCTTCGCCATGTAGTCACCTGATCCATCAAACCTGAACTGTCTGAGAATCTGATCTGGCAGGAAAGGATAGATTATGCCTTGATAATAGCATATTTCAGTTCAGAAAAGATTCATTTTCAGTCTTTTATCATCGGTGAAAGCAGCCTGATCCCCATGGCTCCCAGTGGTGCAGTTAGTATGATAGAAAGCACTGCTACAGCAAGAATAAGTTCCCCCGAAGCAACACCTGCAGCAAGTGGTACAGCGCCTATAGCCGCCTGCACTGTAGCCTTAGGAGTGTAGGCAACTGCACAGAAAGATCTTTCCTTTAGATCCAAATTTGTCCCTACGAGGGAGATGAACACTCCTATTGACCTCGCCAGCAGCCCTATAAAAAGAACCAGGAATGCTGCAGCTCCTCCATCGAGAGCCACATGGACATTCACCTGAGCTCCAACCAATACGAATAGAAGTATCTCTGCAAGGATCCATATTTTATTGAACTTTACTGACAGCCTCTTTGCTACGACTCCCCTTTTCAAGAGGATGATAAAGCCTATGGTCATTACGCTTAAAAGACCTGCTATTGGTATGGTATTTACAAGGATATCCTCTGCAGCCATAATCAAAATGGCAGCTCCAGTGACCATCAGCACTTTTTTGGTATCTCTTATATGATAACTCTCGAAAATTCTAACAAATATTAAACCTGCGATAACGCCCAAGCTAACTCCTGTTATTATCGATACGGGAATCCTCATAAACTGTGAAAATACATTAATATCCTGACCTCCATAAAGGCCAAGAAATCCAGTAAAAATAGTGATCATAACTATATCATCCAGAGATGCGCCGGCAAGTATCATGGTCGGTATACCCTTCCTTGTTCCAATACCATTTTCTTTGAAATGAAGCATTGCAGGAACAACGACTGCTGGGGAAACCGCCGCTATGATAAATCCAAGAATACCACCCTCTACTAAAGATAATCCCATCAGTCTATTGGAAACGAGCATTATTGCAATGCCTTCTATGACTCCCGGAATAAAGCTAAGCCTCAGTGCGGGCTTTCCTACCTTCTTCAGTTCATCCCAGTCCAGCCCCAATCCCGCCCTTAACAGTATCACAATAAGAGCTATCTCCCTAAAATCTGAGGATACTCTCAAAAGGTCAGGATTCAGTAGATCCATGCCATATGGACCGATAATTATGCCCAATAAAAGCATTCCCAGAAGTCCCGGAAGCCTTAGCTTTGTGAAAACGTAATTCGCAATTAACCCCAGAATAGTTATTACTCCCAATCCTGTCGCCATTTTATCATCCTTAAGTGCAAAAAAATCCTGCAAAGGGCTACTCAGCCCTTTGCAGGAGTCATCAGCTTGCGCATTTAATGGCGAACCCCATCGCCTATACTGTTTGATTATACAGTCAATGGCTTCTTGTGTCAACATGGTTATCTACAGCTCAACCGCTCCCTCGTAATCCGGTTGAAGTGGTATTGCTCTCCAATTGTTGGGGAGCCTGGAAAGGTATTTCTCCATATCAGAAAGAAATCTTCCAGTATCTCCTTTTACTATGCACATTATCGTTGATCCTGCACCGCTCAGGTATGAACCCAGCGCTCCGAATTTTCTACTAATCTCAATTATCCTGTCAAAATCAGGTATCAATACACCTCTGTAGGGTTGATGGATCCTGTCCTTCAAACCTTGGAATATTAAGTCGTCCCTTCCGGTCGCTAGTGCAGATATCAGTATACTGACCCTCCCTGCATTATAGACTGCATCCTTTAAGGGTATCTCTCTCGGAAGAACTGCCCTGGCTTCAGCCGTTGAAAGCTGGAACTCAGGAACAAGCGCTATGAACCTAAGGTCATCAGACAATTCCAGGCGGTTGGTCACTATGCCATCCTCATCCATAACAGAAATCATAAGTCCTCCGTATATTGCAGGAGCAACATTGTCAGGATGTCCTTCCAGCTGGGTCGCAATATTAAGGATATCCTCTTTGTCCAGAGTGTTGCCCATTATAGAATTGGCTCCCATTATACCGGCAGCTATACAGGCTGCAGAGGATCCCAAGCCTCTTGATGAGGGAATTTCTGCCTCTACAGTTATTTCTGCATTGACTACGTCCTTACCCATTGCCTGGAATGTGTATTTATAAGCCCTGTGGATCATGTTCTTGTCATCCAGGACACTATTGGGATCATCTTTGAATTCATAGATATTGTATAAGCTAAGGGCAAGACCAAGTACGTCAAAGCCTGGCCCCATATTTGCAGTGGTCGCAGGGACTCTTATCCTAACCATTGGTTTTGCTCCCTTCCAAAAAACTTTTCACAGCATCTCTCATACGGGATTTTTCGCATACTTTACTATGGCGGATCGGAAGCTTTTCAAGCTCACTCATTCTCTCAGGAACAGGAATTCCCATTAGATCTCCAAGCCTTTTCATCCCTTCGAACTCATCTTTGTACTCATCCTCACCAATTGAAGCGAGTACCTTACCGGAGAACTTAAACGGACTTGCTGTCGAGGCTATCAAAGCGGGTACATTATCCCCTGAATCCTTAAGATACCTTTCCCATACACTGTAGGCTATGGCAGTATGGGGATCCATAAGGTAGCCATCACCTGACCATAATTTTTCTATAGCAGAGGATATATGCTGTTCTCCTGCCATTCCAGGAACTACCGGTCCAAGGCTATCCTTAGTCCACTGATAGTGACCTCTGTCTTGAAGAAGCCTCATTTTATCTTTAATTTCCACCGCATTTCCCCCGGACATATGGAAAAGATACCTCTCAAGGTTACTGGATATAAGGATATCCATGGATGGTGAGGATGTAAGGATAAGCTTTCTTCTCCTGTCATAAATGTTGCTTTCAAAAAAATCCGTGAGAACTCGGTTGTCATTAGATGCACAAAGAAGCTTGTTTACAGGTAGTCCCATCCTCATGGCATAGTATGCAGCCAGGATATTTCCGAAGTTTCCTGTAGGAACCGCAATATTTATCTTCTCTCCAAGCTTTATTTCTCCTTGCTCTGCCAAGCTTAGATAGCCGTACACATAGTAGACTATCTGCGGAAGGAGTCTTCCAATATTTATTGAATTTGCTGAGGAGAGAACAAATCCCTTTTCCTTCAGCTCCTCGTTGAATACCTTGTCATTGAATATTTCCTTTACTCCATTCTGGGCATCGTCAAAGTTTCCCTTCACTGCCGCCACATAGGTGTTGGCGCCTCTTTGCGTTACCATCTGAAGCCTTTGGATCTTGCTGACTCCGTTTTCAGGGTAGAATACAACGACCCTTGTTCCGGGCACATCTTTGAACCCCTCAAGAGCAGCCTTTCCGGTATCTCCCGAGGTAGCCGTCAATATTACTACTTCCTTGCTCTCGCCTTGTTTAATAGCTGCTGTCTTCAGAAGATATGGCAGGACCGTAAGAGCCATGTCCTTAAAGGCAAGAGTCGGCCCCTTGAACAGCTCGAGAAAAAAAGCTCCACCTGCTTTTCTAATGGGCACAATGTCTTTATCCTCGAACTTATGGTCGTAGGCTCCCTCCACAGCTTGAAGGATCTCCTCCTCAGAGTAGTCGTCAAGATACAACTTTAATATCCCAAACGCAAGCTCTCTGTAGTTTTTCCCCATTAGCTCCTCAAGAGGTGGCAATTGCGGGAAGGCTTCAGGGACGAACAAGCCACCATCATCAGATATACCCTTTAGGATCGCCTGACTGGCCGATACATATATATCCTTGTTTCTTGTACTGTAGTATCTCATTTATCAGCTCAACCCCTCAACTCTTACTATGGAATAATCAGCTGTATTAAGGCCTGCCGTAAGTTCGAGAAGACTGTCAAGCCTTATTTCGCCTGTTATGGCAGCGACAGGATCGTTTTTGCTGATTACTTCTTTTAACGGCAATTCCTCAAGAACTTCCGACTCGAATCCTCCCTCAAATCTTACATAATAGGATCCCTTCAGGGACTCGTTCCTGTTTTGAAGAGCTCTTGCCCTGAGAGGTGAGGACTTGCTCTGAGTATTCAAAATGCAATCAATGACATCACTTAGAACTGCATTGGCTGTAGGGAGCATCCCTGCGCCTGCGCCTGTAAATGTAAGCGCACCTGCATTATCCCCTGAGAAGCAAACGGAATTCATCGCTCCGCCAACTCCTGCAAAGCTGCTTCCCAAAGGTACTGCCGTTGGCTGGACTATTGCTGAAAATCCTCCATCAGCCTCCCTGGCTTCTCCTATAAGCTTTACAACATATCCCCTTTCCTTCAGCTTCTCAATGTCATATGCCGAGAGCCTGTCTATGCCGTCGCAGATTATGTCATCCTCGGAAATGGATGCGCCGAGCGCAAGTGTTCCTATGATCCTTAGCTTTCTCATGGTGTCTGTTCCCTCCACATCAGCCGATGGATCCGCTTCAGCGTATCCAAGAGCTTGTGCCTCCCTTAAAACATCCGAATAATCCAGACCCTCGTTGGTCATCTTGGAGAGTATGAAGTTACATGTACCATTCAATATTCCTCTTATGCTTTCAACCTTGTTTAGCCTTATGGCGTCCTTCAAGGGCTTGATGAAGGGTATCCCTCCTCCTGCACTTGCCTCATACAGGAAATGGAGTCCCTTTTCCTCAGCCATGTAGGACAATTCCTCAAAGTATGCTGATACTACCGCCTTATTGGCAGTTACTACGTGCTTGCCATTCTGGAGGGCCTTCTTAATAAAAATATAACTGTCGTCCAGATCTCCTGTAACCTCGATTATTATATCTATCTCCTCATCAAGCAGCACCTGGTACGGGTCCGTCGTCAGGACTCCTTCAGGGATGGATACCTTTCTTTCCTTATCCAGATTTTTGACCAGGATCTTTTTTAACTGTAAAGGCTCTCCAATAAGAAGCTCAAGCTCTTCGCCCCTTCTGTTAAGGATGTCTGCAACTCCCTGACCCACTGTTCCAAATCCAAGCATTCCAAGCTTTGCCATCCCTAAATCCCCCTTTTCACTAAGAGCTCACCTATCTGAACTGCATTGGTAGCTGCTCCTTTTCTTATATTATCAGCAACTACCCATATATTTAGTCCATGCTCAAGGCTGAAATCCCTTCTAATTCTTCCCACGAAAACCTCATCCCTTCCCTCAGCATCGATCGGCATTGGATAGAGCTTGTGGTCAGGGTCGTCTTTTACTATTATCCCTGGGAACTCACTTAAAATCCTTTTGACATCCTCAACCTGGAAGTCTTTCTCAAGCTCCAAATTTACGGAGACGCTGTGAGCGAACCTTACGGGAACTCTTACAGTTGTTGCCGTTACCTTGAGCTCAGGCGCATGAAGGATCTTTCTCGTTTCCTCGATCATCTTCATTTCCTCCTTGGTGTATCCATTCTCAAGAAATACGTCTATGTGAGGAAGGACATTGTTCTGTATAGGGAATGGGTAGAACTCCGAAAGTCCCTCGTCAAGGTCTCTTAAGCCCTTGGTCCCTGAGCCGGACACTGACTGGTAGGACGAATAGACTACCCTCTTGATCCCGTAGTTGTCCATTATTGCCTTTAAGGGCAGCATACACTGTATTGTGGAACAATTAGGGTTTGCTATAACTCCTTTATTCGAAAATGCATCTTCTCCATTTACCTCAGGCACCACCAAGGGGACCTGCTCATTCATTCGAAAGACGCTGCTGTTATCAACTACGACAACACCCTTTGAGGCAGCTATCGGTGCATACTTCTCGCTGATAGAGCCGCCTGCAGAAAAGAAGGCTATATCTATCTCCTCATCGAAGGAGTTCTCATCGAGCTCCTTTACCACTATCTCTCTGTCCTCATACTTTAAAACCTCTCCTGCAGATTTCTTGGATGCCAGACATACAAGGGTCCCGACAGGAAACCTCCTCTCCTCCATGACCTTAAGTATTGTCCTGCCTACAAGTCCTGTAGCTCCTACCACTGCAACGTTATACTTTTTCATAGCTCCTGCCTCCCTTTCTCTTT
This sequence comes from Gudongella oleilytica, assembly GCF_004101785.1. Classification (NCBI taxonomy): domain Bacteria; kingdom Bacillati; phylum Bacillota; class Tissierellia; order Tissierellales; family Tissierellaceae; genus Gudongella; species Gudongella oleilytica. The sequence goes on along the minus strand of NZ_CP035130.1, from coordinate 239,941 downwards.
ATTCAAAGGCCTTGTAAATGGCCTCTATCGCCTTCTCAAAATCGTTGTTTTCAACTCCGATGATTATATTGAGCTCGCTTGAGCCCTGCGAGATCATCCTTATGTTCACTCCGCCGTCTGATAGTGCGGTGAATACCTTGGCTGATATTCCCTTCGTATTGATCATTCCCCTTCCAACTACCGCTATGAGAGCCATGCTGGGGTATGAAACTATATTGTCAGGGTTACAATATATTTGGATCTCATCCTTTACCTTCTTCAGCTTGCCGTTTAGGCCGATATCCGAGACTATAACGGATATTGAGTCTATGCTTGAAGGCATATGCTCTATGGTTATGTCATTTGTCTCAAACACTGAGACCAGCTTTCTGAAAAACCCCTGTTCAGCGGTCATAAGTGTCTTTTCAACAGATATTACCGTGAAATCCTTCTTACCGGCGATGCCTGTTATGCTCCCCTCGTTTCTTTCAGCCCACTGATCGTTTACGATCAGAGTCCCTTCGTCCTCAGGTCTGTTTGTATTTCTTATATTAATTGGGATCCCAAGCCTTCTTACGGGGAATATAGCTTCTTCATGTAGCACCGGTGCACCCATATATGAAAGCTCTCTAAGCTCCTTGTAGGTTACGAGCTTGATAGGCTTTGGGTCTTTTACGACCCTTGGATCTGCCATTAGAAAGCCGGATACATCTGTCCAGTTTTCATAAAGCTCGGCATCGACGCCATCAGCTATTATGGCGCCTGTGACGTCCGAGCCTCCTCTTGAAAAGGTCCTGATGGATCCGTCTTCGTTAGACCCATAGAACCCAGGGACCACCACTTTTTCAATACCTCCAAGCTTCTCTGCGATCAACGATCTGGTCTTATTCTCATCCAGCTGCCCCATGGTATCGAATCTTATAAGCTCAGCAGCATCGATGAATGGAATACCCAGGTAGTCTGCAAGTATCAGACCGTTTATGTATTCACCCCTGCTGGCGCAATAGTCTCTTGAGGCTCCGTCCCTTATCATGGTCTTTATGTCTGACAAAATCTCCCCTATGGGGATCCCTGTTTCAAGCTCAGAGCAGATCCCTGTGAATCTATCCTGAATTATGGTGTACACCTCGTCAAAATTCAGGCCATGGGATGCAAGCTGATGGCACATATACAGTAGGTCCGTTACCTTATGATCCTTACCGTGTCTCTTCCCTGGAGCAGAAGGAACCACCACACCAATGCTCTTGTCAGACTCCACTATGCTTTTAACTTTTTTGAATTGGGCACCGTCTGCAAGAGAGCTGCCGCCAAACTTTGCTACCTTCATGCTATAGCCTCCTAGTAAAAATGTATAATCGAGTAGGGGAAAATTAATTCCCCTCTCACACCACCGTACGTGCCGTTCGGCATACGGCGGTTCAATTCAAATAATAATCCAAACAACTAATGAGACCTCGCTTTGCGAGGATTTCTTTTGATATTTTACGTAAACCTGTGGTTTTAGCCACTGCCTGGTAATGGTTGTTAAACCCTACCGACTGTCTTACCATCCATTCCGGAGCACCGAGTTTTCTTAAGCCCCACATTCTCTTCTGACTGGTTTTCCACTGCTTCCATATCACGATACGGATTCTTGTACGCAAGTGTCCATCTATTCGTATCATATTAGTCTTCATTTTACCTATTCGAAAGTAGTTTATCCAGCCTCTGATTACCCAATTGAGTCTCTTTATTCTATCGTCCATGCTGATTGACCATGAGCGTTTTGTGAGCTGCTTGAGTTTTCTCTTGAATTTAACTATGGAGTCCCGATGAGGCCTTGCCTCCCATTTACCATCCATCTTCACAAAACCAAATCCTAAATATTTTAGCTTTGTTGGTTCTGTGGTTCTTGTCTTTTCTGCGTTGACTTTTAATCCGAGTTTTCTCTCTATCCATTTTGTTATGGTGTTCATAACTCTGTTGGAAGCTGCACTACTTCCTACTGCTATTACACAGTCATCTGCATATCTAACAAAATTAAGTCCTCTTGCTTCAAGCTCTTTGTCAAGCTCATTGAGCATGATGTTACTGAGTATTGGGGAGAGGTTTCCTCCCTGCGGGGTCCCCTCGTTGGTTTCTTCATATTTTCCTTTGTCCATCACTCCTGCCTTTAGATATTTAGCTATGAGTGATTCTGTGTCAGGGTCTTGTATGATTTTGCCTACAAGGGTCATCAGCTTGTCTTGTGGTACATTATCAAAGAACTTCTCAAGGTCAATATCCACTATGTAGATATATCCGTCATTCAGATATTCCAATAGTTTGATGACTGCCTGTTGTGCTCGTCTACCCGGCCTGAAACCATAGCTGTATTCGCTGAAATGTGGCTCCACTATGGGTGTGATTACCTGCACTATTGCCTGTTCTATGATTCTGTCCATCACTGTGGGTATACCAAGTTTTCTTACTCCACCATTTGGCTTTGGTATTTCAACTCTTAGCACCGGCTGAGGTTTGTACTTTCTGTTACGAATACGTTCCTTGATGTCTTCCCAGTTTCCTTTCAGATATTCATCAATTTCGTCTACACTTATGTTGTCTATGCCTCCTGCTCCTTTGTTGGCTTTTACCTTCTTGTATGCAAGCAGCATATTCTCTCTTGATAATATCTGTTCCATTAGTTGTGACATGATTTGTCTCCTTTTCCTGTTTTGCTTTCATGCATATCAACCTTACCTCCTGTGAACCCTTCGCTCCGTTACGTCTTCGCTACTGAGATTCTCGTCAGGCCTATGCATTTACATCCGTAAGTCCATTTGACTTTGAATTGTTCAGTCCTTCCTTGTTTCCAAGTACTATGACCTCTGCTGACTTCTCATGGTTCGTTATTACTACGGTTTTAGCCGCCCATGAGACCTCACGGGATAAGTCCTCTGTCTTTCCTCGTCTACCTGCCTGATCTACCTGCATGGGTTACGATTGCCTTTTGGACTTCACTGCTTTTGGCCAGCTTATCCTCCATGCAAGCCTTGGTATCAGGTTTCTGTCCGTCAGGCTACGATTTCGCTATTGCTTCCTCTCGCCCACACCTCACGATGTGAACCTTGCAAGTCGCTATAGGGTTCGTCGGCAACTACGCCCCTTGTGGACTTTCACCACAGACAGAAGGCATGCCCGTCGTACCAAAAAACACTCGTCCAAAAAAGGACGAGTGCAATTACCCGCTTCCACCTAAATGCATGACAGAACAAACAGCTTTAACGTAGCTACCGCTTACCCCTACTATTTTTCAGGGCAGTGCTCGGAGGTGGTTTTCGATTCTGTGTATCGCAGGAGGCCTTTCAGCCGGTGAACCTCCCTCTCTTTCGACCTTGCAGGATCTACTCGTCCTCGTCTTCGCTTTTTATCATTCTATAGCGATAAAGTCTCTCTGTCAAGTGGATTTATGTTATTTTTTCTGAAGCTCACCCACAAAGGCCTTTACAAAAGCAGGAAGGTCCAAGGGACTTCTTGAGGTTATAAGGTTACCGCTTACTACTACCTCCTCATTGACCCACTCAGCTCCGGCATGTATAAGATCATCCTTAATGGTAGGGACCGAGGTAAGTCTTTTATCCTTGACATCGCAGCAGGATGCCATCATCCACGGTCCGTGGCATATTGCTGCTATAGGTTTACCGGCTTTGTCAAAGTCAGATACCAGCTTTCTTGTTGCTTCAGATTTTCTCATGTAGTCAGGTGAAAAGCCACCTGGAATTATTATCCCCTCGTAATCCTCAGCCTTTATATCAACTGAGCTATGGGTGCTTTTCATTTTGAATCCTGATTTGCCGGAGTATTCGGCATGCTTTTCCGGTCCTACAAGATGGACCTCGTAGTCTTCACTCAACCTGTGATATGGGTATACAAGCTCCTGCTCATCAAATAGATTCTCGATAAGAACAATTACTTTCTTCATATAAAAACCTCCTTCGTTATCGTGTTTCTATATGGATACCCGTAAGAGGTTTATAGTACTCTATAATATTCCAAACATCATCAGACCTATGGTATTTATAGCCAGATTCGCCATCATGTGCACCAGCCAGGAGGATAAGATATTCCCATTTTTCTCGTTAAGCTTGTCGAAGATCAGGCCTCCAACAAAAAGTCCAATCATTGATAGAACAAATATCAGAGGACTGAACCAGCCCTTAATGATCGCAAGATGGTATACTGCGAATATCCCTGCACTTATGAAGTATGCATTAAACCTTTTGGTTTTACCAAGAAGCCCAAGATAAATAAATCCTCTGAAGAAAAATTCCTCAAGCAATGAGTTCACAAAGGAGATGTATATTGCAACAAGTATAAAATTATCCTTAACAACCCCAAGCTGCTCCCCCAGCAAAGCCCTTATCCTGTCAAGGTCCAGGTAGGGTGAGAAAAATAAATAAGCTCCAATTAAGGTTGCATTTCACTTAAAATCATATACTATTAGTTGATTTTTATACAACCACAGGTTTAGTCGTTGAATTTTAGCGCTTCTTTAAAATTCCTGTTGTAAATTTTTATTGCATTATGTATAATTAATAATGTTCCATGCGGCAGTGGCGGAATTGGCAGACGCGCTAGATTCAGGTTCTAGTCCTGATTGCCAGGGTGGGGGTTCGAGTCCCTTTTGCCGCACCAATCAAAAGACAAGGTCCAGTACCTTGTCTTTTTAATGCCCCGGACTTCAAGTTCATGATGATATTCCTTTACTTCTTTGCTATACTAAAGACAGGAAAGGAAGTGATATCATGAAGCTTAACTTTATTAAGACAAGCCCGGCAGGCAATACAACTGTATTTATTCTGGACCAGCTTCCAAGAGATATGCACAGTCAAGTGGCGAGAGCACTAATGGATCCAGGTAGTCTTTACGCCGAACAGGTCGGCTTCATCGAAAAACCCAAGGAAGATCCGGATGGCATTCGTCTTCAGATGATGGGTGGTGAATTCTGCGGCAACGCCAGCAGATCCTTCGCAGCTTATATGGTATACTCTGGTTATCCTCAAATCGGTTTTGAAAATGACAGCTACATAGTTCCCATACAGGTATCAGGTCTGGAAAGGGACCTTGTTTGCAGGGTATACCCAACTGAAATACCCTCAAGCTTCAGGGCTTCTGTTGAAATGCCTCTGCCTTTAAGTATGCATGCCGAGGAATTTATCATAAGCGGCGAGAAAAGAGCAGCGATTCGGGTAGATTTTCCAGGGATAACACACTTTGTTGTGGATGAGGACAACCTTAGAAGCAGGACTGAGTTTTTCCATCTCGTCAGGGATAAAATGTCTACCGAAAGCTTTGAGGCATTCGGAATAATGTACCATAACTTCGAGGAATCCACCTCATCGCCATTGGTATATGTAAAGGACACAGACTCCCTGGTCTGGGAGAGAAGCTGTGCATCAGGCACTGCAGCTCTTGGAGCTGCCATGGCATATCTTAGCGGCTCTGATATACAAATGGAGATAAAACAGCCAGGCGGCAGTTTGCTTATAAAAGTAGATTGGAACGGTGAAGAGACTACATCGATAATCCTTGACGGTATGGTAGAAATAGTAGCTGAAGGAACAGTAAATTTATAGCAGGAGATAAAGTATGGCAGAAATCAGTATTAAAAAAGCAATATCAATAGCACTGGAAACAGGAAGAATAATGCTGGCGAACGGAGCAGAGGTTTACAGAGTCGAGGAGACCATAGAGAGAATGATAGCTTCAAAGCACTCAGCTCCCGTGAATGTATTTGTAGTTTCCACCGGAATAATAGTAAGCACCGAAATAGACGGAGACCCCTACACGGTTGTAGACAGAACGCCATCAACATCCTTAGATCTTGAGGTGATATCGCGGGCTAATGCTTTCTCTCGTCTTTTTACCGACGACGATATGACCGAGGAGCATGCAGAAATAATCCTCCAGGGACTGAGAAACCACCCCAGGTTCCCAAATTCGGTAAGATACCTGTTCAGCGGGGCTGCCGGAGGCTTCTTCGTGCTTCTTCTTGGTGGGACCTTCATTGAATTTTTATCTGCATATATTGCATCTGCTTTGGTTGTAATGTTCACTGACACACTTACAAAGGAAAATATGAACTTCTTTATTAAGAACATCTCGGGAGGGTTGCTGGCAGCAGGACTGGCTCTTGTCACCGTTTTGTTTCTTAGGCTCTTTGGGATATTTGCTTCATATAACCATATAGTAGTCGGTCCATTGATGACTTTGGTCCCCGGGGTTGCATTGACCAATGGGATCAGGGATCTTATATCAGGAGAGCTTATAGCGGGAAGTGTTAAAATAATGGAGGCTCTATTTATTGCGATCGCACTTGCCTTTGGGGTCGGTGTGGTGCTTCAGTTGAGTCTAGCCATTATAGGTGATCTATCATGGATATAATAATTCAATCGTTTTATTCATTTTTATGTGTAATGGGCTTTAGCGTCATGTTCAACATACCGAGAAAGCAAATACTTATAGCCAGCCTGAACGGTGCGATCGGATGGTCCATTTACCTCTTGCTGCAAAGCGGTTCAGCAAGCTTTATAGTCCCTCCCCTTGCAGGATCGATAGTAGTCGGGGTTATAGGGGAGATCGCTGCAATAAAGAACAAACAGCCTGCAACGATCTTTATTATCCCAGGGATAATACCTTTCGTTCCAGGCTATGGGATCTACAATACGATGTATCACATCATCAACAACGATTTCAGTCAAGCAATAGTATCCGGCTCAGAATCAATGTTTATCGCCGTTTCCATAGCATGCGGGATAATTGTTGCCACATCCATCGTCAAGCTTATTAAAGAATCACTTCCAGCTTAATTGCTCCTGAGTCCATTTAAGTATCAGCTCCACAAATATGGCCAGGAGAGTTACAGGGATCGCGCCCTGCATGATCAGTGCCGTATCAAAGGTGCGCACTCCGTTTACTATCAATACCCCCAGGCCGCCTGCACCTACGGCAGCTGCAAGGGTTGCAGCACTTACGTTTATTACCATGGCTGTCCGGATGCCTCCAAGTATCACACTTAAGGCCATGGGCAGCTTTACCTTTGTGTACAGCTGCAGCTCGCTCATCCCCATTCCCTTTCCTGCCTCTATTGCATCCTTGGATACCTCGTCTATTCCTACAACAACGTTGTAAACTATTGGCATGAGAGCATATATCACAAGTGCCAGAAGAGCTCCGTTAAATCCATATCCAAACACCGGGACCGCAAGTGCAAGAAGTGCAGGTGAAGGGAATGCTTGTCCAAGCTTTACCAATCTCATAAGAGTTTGTTTAAAATCAGAACCGTGGGTGGTTGTCGCAAAAATACCTAATGAGGTTCCAAGTACTACTGATGCAACGCCGGAGATCCCAATCATCCAGAGATGTTGGAAAAAGTAGACATATACGGGTGTCCTTAGATATGTGGTACCTTCTTTTCCTGAAATTGCAACAAGGATCCTTTGAAAATCTTCCCCAAATACAAGGATCAGCAATATCAATGATCCGATTATTGCTCCATATAAAAGGTTCCTGTTATTACCCTTCACTTTAGGTCACCCCGCATCATCCTGAGTATGCCGTCCCACGAGATACTCCCTCCACAGGTCGAAAGCCGCTCCTCACCTGTCGAAAGCATGATCCCGACTGCATCCTTGAGTGAAGCATCCGGTGATATGGTTTTTCCGAAAAACTCAACGTTCTCTACTGCGTCGCATACACTCCGCCTTGAAAGCAGTGTTAACGCTCCTTCTCCCTTGAAAAAGCTTTCCACAAATTCATTTAAAGGGTTCATTACGATCTTCTCCGGAGTATCTATCTGAACTATTTTGCCCTGATCCATAAGACATATCCTGTCTCCGAGGAGAATGGCCTCATCTACGTCATGCGTAACAAACAACACGGTCTTATGGAGCTTTTGCTGGATCCTCATGAACTCTCTTTGAAGTCTGAGTCTGTTGATGGGATCAACTGCGCCAAAGGGCTCATCCATGAGGAGTATATCGGGATCGGATGCAAGAGCCCTTGCAACACCTATCCTTTGTGCTTCTCCCCCTGACAGCTCAGAAGGCTTTTTATTCCAGTATACATTGTGATCAAGGCCAACAAGTTGTAGCATTTCTATAGCTCTGTCCTTTATTCTCTCCTCATCCCACTTCAAAAGATTAGGGACAACTGAGATATTTTTTCCCACGGTCATATGCGGGAACAAACCGGTGCTTTGGATCACATAGCCTATGCTTCTTCTAAGCTCAACCTGATCATAGGTGTCTATGTCCCGGCCTCTGATCTGGATATTGCCGCCGGTTCTTTCAACCATTCTGTTGACCAGCCTTAGTGTGGTTGACTTTCCACATCCTGAAGGACCCAGGATAATTAAAATTTCTCCTTTTTCCGCATGGAAGGATATATCGTTTACAGCTGTAAATTCATTGTAATTTTTAGTTACTCCTTCAAATCTAATCATAAACAGATCTCCTGTACATGTCCTCAAGTATCTTCAATCCACCATCTACCAAAACAGTTATCACTACTATGGGTATTACCCCAAGAAGCACCAGATCCTGCGAGGCTTCTGCCAGCCCGAGAAAAACAAAGCTTCCAAGTCCTCCACCTCCTACAAGACCTGCCAATACCGCTCCGCCTATCGTCTGGACCAAAGCTATCCTTATCCCTGTGAATACCACAGGCAAAGCCAATGGAAGCTCTACCCTTCTTAATATTTCACTCCTGGTCATACCCATTCCCTGCGCTGCATCAATAACTGCAGGCTCCAGAGCCTCAAAGCCGGCAAGAGTATTCCTTGCTATGGGAAGAAGAGCGTAAAGTGTCAATGCCACATAAGCTGGGGCCCAACCGATCCCGCTGACTCCTATGGCTCTGAACAATCCAATGCCGCCAAGAGTTGACAAAGGGACTAGCAATAGTCCAAAAAGGGATAAGCTTGGTATTGTCTCTATTATGCTCAAGGGCATCATGATCCTTCCCTCAAGACTGCTTCTCCTGTATGCCAGATATCCAAGTGGGATAGCCATTAAAGCAGCTGAAACTGTCGATCCTATGGACAAAACAGCATGTGTTCCAAGGTGTGTAAAAAACTGAGATCTTTTAACCAGGTACTCCTTCATCAGTGAATAGCTTTCCAAATACCCGGTCATAGCCATTAGAAACAGACCTGCTGCAAGCACAAACAGAAAGGCAGGAAGTATCCACCGCAGATTTCTCTTAGGCAGTTCTATTCCTGATACCAGGAGGTAGAATAGAAGCAGCTGTGTATAGAACCCTATAGATAATGATATCCTTGGGCTTGCTCCGCTGAGATATCCCTTACCTGGAAAATAAAACACACCTAAAAGAAGAGAGATGGGAACAAGGATCCCTGTTATCAGGGTAAATGTTTCCTTCTGCTTCCATTTGTAAAAAGAAAGGGTCATAACCATGACCCACGCAGTAAGCAGTAAATAGACCCACGGACCCAGGAAATCAAAGGAATCTTGATCGATCCCTGAGGCTATCCTGTTTGGCTTTGTCTCTGCCATATTTAAAAATAATGCTGATAATATTCCTGATAAAGCAAGGATCTTTCTATTCATAAGGTCATCTCCCCGGATGCTATTCCAATATACCCTCATTTATAAGGTGTTCCTCTGCAACCTCCCTGGGAGAAAGCCCGTCAACTATTACCTTCTTGTTCAACAGCTGCAGGGTCTCAAGATCCAGAGTCTCAAATACATCCTCGATAATAGGCCCTATCTCGGGGTATTTATCCAGCACGTCAGACCTGATTATTGCGGAGGGCTCATAAACCGGAGGGATTGAAAGCGGATCCTCGATCACGACCAGTTCAAGCTCTGCGAGAGAACCATCAGTTCCATATACGAGCGCTGCGTTGACGTCATCAGTGCCATTTGCAAGAGCACTGATTGTTTCAGCTGTATTGCCATGAGGAAGCATTATTACCTGCTCTGGTTTTAGTTTAAATCCATAGGCCTCCTCCATTCCCAAAAGCCCTGAATATTTCTCGGCAAAAAGTTGACTTGTGATGAACTTAATGACCCCTTCGCTGTTTACATAATCAGCAAAATCATACATATCCTCAATCCCGTTTTCTTCAGCAAAGCTTTTCGTCATTGCGATAGCCTCAGTATTATTTGCTTTTGCCGGCTTGAGCCAAATAAGTCCGTTGTTTTCCTTGTCATAGGAAGCTATGGCCTCGTAGCCTTCCTCTGCATCATTCCATACCTCTTCAGCTATTCCCTCTGAATAGAACTGTCCATTCCCGGTATAATCGATCCCTACCTGGAGCTCGCCAGCTATCAATGCATTTCTATGAACGTCAGGCGTGCCGAACTGTACCTTGTCAGTCACAGCATATCCATTTTTTTCAAGTGTAAGGAGGATCATATTGCCTAATATCCCTCCCTCGGTATCGACAAAGGAACCGACTATGATTGGATCATCCTTGTTCAGTACCTCAGTGGAAGTCTCAGGAGCACAGGATGACAGGAGCATTGCTGCACTTATTATCATTATGGTTATTATTGAAAGCTTTTTCATGGTAATACCTCCGTTCGTCATATTCAAATTCCAACACTATAATGTTACCCTGTAAAAAAGCCGACTAACATATCAACCCTTTATAATAAGACCCAGATATTTCCAGGATAGTCTCGCAGATCCCTTCCCAATCTTAAAAAGGCTCTTAAATCCATATTTCTTAAGCATCTCTGTGCTTTTTTTGCTCATAAGGTTTATATAGAGATACGTCTTCATAAGCTCCCAGCAATAGCTTCTAAGTCCCATTCGGGAAGGCTTGACGACTACCTGCCCAAAGCTCCATCTCTCGTGGTCATTTTCCGAAAACAACAGCCTGTCCTTGAACTCTTTGTGGATAGGAAGACCCGGAAAAGGATTTAGAGGGTTAATTGTTGATATTTCCGGATGGTGTCTTCTTCGATCGAAAGAAGATCCCTTCTTGTCAAGTCAGGGTCTATAAGCTTTTCCTCAACACCCTCTATTCCCCATCTCAGGCAAAAGCTGCAGGCCTTCCTGCACCCGGTTCCGTACTCCATAATAGCTGCAGGCATATATCCAGAGAGCGGTCAGGCGGAAGGAGCTTTAGGTCATATGGATCGCTTTCCATCGACTTCAGCCCTTCTCTTATCTCTCCAGCAGTTTTACCCCCCAGAAGATTCTTTATTGCATAATTAAATCCCTTGACTCCATTCCATCCAAATACCAAATCTATATATGGGGACCTGAAGTCATCCATAACGACCTCAGCATGTATAAGCTCCATCTGTCCTCCGGCGTGTTAATTCTGTATTTTATTAAACCATATGCACATTGCCTGAGTATCGGGTATAATAATCTCAGGGCAACACTTAGGAGGTCATTATGGACATATTGAAAATATTTGAAGATAAGTATATATTGGCAGCGGTAAAGCCCTCGGGGATTGCCGCCCAGGGTGATAAAACAGGGGACGAGGATCTTATGACCATACTTGGGGGGCAGCTTTTTCTCGTCCATAGACTGGACAGACCTGTAGGAGGGGTCATTCTCTATGCAAAGACTCAAACAGCAGCTTCAAGGCTTTCCAGGCAAATTGCCGAAAAAACCATCCAAAAAGAGTACCTTGCAATTGTCACAGGAACCCCAGCTGCTCCTGAAGGAGAGCTTATCGACAATCTGAAAAAGCTTAGGACAGTAAATATGAGCAAGGTGGTCCCGCCCGAAACTCCAGGATCAAAGGAGGCAAGGCTTACGTATAGACTTATGGAGACAGTCCAAACAGAAGATTTGGGATCTCTAAGCCTATTATCCATCAAGCTTCATACAGGAAGACATCACCAGATCAGGGTCCAGCTGTCAAATGCGGGAATTCCGATCTGGGGAGACACAAAATACAACAGGATATTTATGAAAAGGAAGGGCTGGAGCAAAATCGCGCTTTGGTCAAACAAGCTTAGCTTCAAGCATCCTGATGATAATCGGCTGATTGAACTAAACTCAATTCCTCCTTATGAGGAGCCATGGAGCATTTTCAATTCCCTTGGTGACAGGGAGGTGTGCCTTTGAAAAGACAGTATGAAACAAAGAGGCTTATCCTGAGGACACTTGATGAGGGGGATGCCGGCAAGGTCCTTCAATTTTACCTGAAAAACAGGGAATTCCTGAAGGAATGGGAAACAGAGAGAACTGAGGATTACTTCACTTTGGATTATCAAAGGCTTCTTATACAAAAGGAACAAATAGTAATGGAGCATGGTGGTTCCTTAAGACTTTGGATATTCAAAAAGGAAGACCCCGAGACAGCAATTGGTTCTCTTGGCTTTGACAACATAGTTATGGGTTGCTTCAGATCCTGCTTTATGGGCTACAAAATAGATAAGGATGAGATAAACAAAGGTTATATCACGGAGGCAGCAAGAAAGGGGATCGAGATAATGTTTGACCAGTTTGGTCTGCACAGGATCGAAGCAAATATAATGCCGCGAAATTTAAGGTCTCTTAGGGTGGCTGAGAAGCTGGGCTTCCATAACGAAGGACTTGCAGTCAAATATCTAAAGATCAATGGGAAATGGGAGGACCACATACATATGGTCCTATTGAATGAAAAACTTGAGAGGGAGGACAGATTGTAAATGCCAAGACTTTTTGGAGAAAGTATAGTGCTTAGGGAATACAGGTGGGAAGATCTCGACGGGATCAGAAACTGGGTAAACGATAGTGAGGTAACACAGTTTTTAAGCGGATTATTTCTATACCCTCACACGCTGCATCAGTCAGAAAACTACTTGAGAATGATGATTGAGCAAAAATCAGAGGCAAGAGGTTTTGTTATTGCAGACAAGGACACTCTGGAGTATATAGGTCAGATCGACCTGATCAAGGTAGACTGGGTAACCAGAAAGGCGACGCTTGGGATAGTGATTGGCAGGAAGGAGCTCCATGGGAAGGGTATTGGAACCGAGGCAATCAAGCTTCTTCTCGATTTTGCATTTAACCAGCTTAACCTTAACAAGGTGGATCTGACAGTAAGGGATTACAATAAAAGAGGCATCAGATGCTATGAAAAATGCGGCTTTGTTGAAGAAGGGAGACTTAGAGAGGATTACTACATCAACGGAAAATATACTGACACAGTACTTATGGGCTGCCTGAAGAGGGAGTTTTTGTTGTTAAATATTAAGAAATAACTATTTAATACTCTTATGGCCTCACAGATTCTATAAAATAATCAAATTTAACTTTAGCCTGCATACTGTAATATAATCAGTGGTGATTACAATATAGGAGGCTGGTTAAATGAATGGTAAAAAGAACACCTCAGCTATGATATTTGCAGCTCTTGGAATAGCTATCAACATTGTTTTAGGATCTGTGGCAAATTTTTTAAGCATCCCGCTTGTTTTTCTTGATACAATTGGAACAATATTTACAGCTGCAATATTTGGACCATGGTGGGGAGCATTGACGGGCGGCCTTACAAACTTGGTTCAAGGGGTAATAAGCGACCCAAGAAATATTCCATTTGCACTTGTGAACATAGCGGTCGGTTTAATTGTTGGATTCATAGCTAGAAAATACAAGTTTAACCTTAAGACAGCAGTAATAACAGGGATGATTTTAGCCGTAGTTGCACCATTGATCGGTACTCCAATAGCTACATATGTCTACGGAGGCATAACCGGTGACTTCAATGACGTAATATTTACCTGGTTGGTACAATCAGGGCAGAAAATATTCACAGCAGCCTTTATCCCAAGAATTGCCAGCAATATAGTTGATAAGATCCTAAGCTCAGTATTAGTAGCACTTCTTATTAAGAGACTTCCTTCAAATTTAATCAACGGTGCTAAGTAATGGAGAGAAGCAAGAAGGTAATATTATCAGCACACTGTGTATTGAATCAGAATACAGTCGTCGAGCCTCTTGCAAGATCAAAAGGAGCACATAAGGATATTGTTCAATTGATCATGGCTAAGGCTATTGGTATTCACCAGCTGCCTTGTCCGGAATTCAGGTATCTTGGTCTTGGAAGGCCGCCAATGACTAAGGAAGAATATGATACGCCAGAATTCAGGAAGCTTTGTAAAGAACTTGCTTCTGATTCGATTAGAATCGTACTTGAATATGAAAAGTCAGGTTATGATATAGTGGGTCTATTAGGAATAAACCAAAGTCCTACCTGCTCCATAACAGGTTTAAGAGGCATATTTATGGAAGAATTGCTTTCTCTGTTAGAGGGTGAAGGGATCATTTTGAAGACTTTTGAAGTACCTGAAGATTATTATGATGGAGATCGAGGTAGTGACTTTATAGACCATATAGCTGGACAAATCGAGTAAAGATAATCTATTTCAATCATTCAGATCTACAAATATCTTTAATAATTACTATTGTGCATATTAAATGGGCGAACCAGGGGGTTCGCCCATTAAAATTACAGCTTCAGGATCAGCTCCTCAAGACTTCTCTTAGGAACGTGATGAACTCCGTTCTCATCTCTCCAATACTTTACATCCCCATCCGGTCCGATATCCTCCAAAACCACCTTTTCCTTGGGTTTACCCAGTGCTATTACAAGTAGTATTTCATATCGATCTGGGACATTCAGCTTATTCTTAAGATTTTCTTTATTGAAGCCTCCAAACATACAACCTCCATAGCCCTTTTCGACGGCCCCAAGAAGAATGCTCTGACATGCGATACCATGATTCCAGAATATGTTGGAGCTGATTTCCTTGTCGACAACCATAACTATATAGGCTGAAGGCTTCTCCCCTTCAACTGGACCGTCCCAATCCTTAAGATAGGCCGCCCACTTCAGCTCCTGAAATATCAATTCATTTTTGTCTGCAGTATTTGATATGATGTACTTCAGCTGCTGCATATTGGCGCCAGTAGATGAAAGTCTGGCAAGGTCTATGAATTCCAACAGCTCCTTCTCGGTGATCTCAACATTCTGGTAAAACCTTCTGTATGTCCTGTTTTTGATGATCAGGTCTCTAATCACGAAATCTCCTCCTCTTCATAGATTCTAACATATTTCCCGGTTATTGATGCCTCATTCCTGATTATTCCTTTAGTGTGCCACCATCATTTTTGTTTTACTTTAGCAGTTTTAATGCTTAAGATACAGACTTATCCAACTTAGGCAACTATCTTGTCCTTCCCACCACTTACAGCCCAAAATGGCACTATATGGCAGTGACCTGAACCGCAAACAGGATCCTCGGGTATATCAAGCTTAGGCGCAAAGGATCTTGATACGATGTCGTACTCTTTTCCCTTAGCTGAAATATGCAGGAGAAGTCCGTCAAGCTTTTTAATCTTTTCCATATCAGGAGCTGCACTCCTTACGTCATCTTCAGTTGGCAGGATACACAGCAGGTCTCTGCTCATATACGCCTCTAATGGTCTTACACCGATAGCCTCCGCCATTTCATCTGTGACTTCTACCTTTTTAAGCTTATCTGATGGGAAATCCATCTCCAATAGATCCCCCTTCTTAACAACTGTAAGAAGGCCGCTGCGAGTCTGAAATCTGACCTCATCTGCCTCAGGTTCGTAGAATCTTGTTATCACATAGGCTGTTGCAAGTGTAGCATGTCCGCACAGATCGATCTCTCCCCCTGGTGTAAACCAGCGAAGTCTGTAATCTGAGCCTTCCTTGAATGCATATGCCGTTTCGGACAGGTTGTTCTCCTCTGCGATATTTAGCATTGTATCGTCACCAAGCCACCGGTCCATTACACAAGCGGCAGCTGGGTTGCCTCCAAATACCTTGTCAGTAAATGCATCCACAACATACTGCTTCAATTTAGCCTCTCCCAAGTAATTTTTTAGCAACATCTCCCATATATCTCTTATTCACAGAATATATCTTCCTACGATCCCAATTGCTCAAACATTAAAGCTGCCTAAAGCTTTCCTTCAATCAAGCCCAAATAGATGGATCAAAGGCCAGTGCACTCGCCTTTGCCAATCAGTCTCTGTATGGGCTGCTCCTATTATCCAATGGGCTTCAATGCTTCCCTTTGAGCTGTCGTACAGGCTTAGTATATGTTCAACGACCTTGTCAAAGGATTTATCCAGGCTTCCCTCTCTTGTTCCCATGTCCATCCACATACGGCTATTTTCAATTGCATCCTGATTCATGTAAATTGTCTTGATGTTTTCCTGAGTGCTCCACCAGAACGAAGGAGATATTATTCCAAGCCTTCCGAACACATCGGGATGCCGAAAACCAATGTTGAATGTAACCAGCCCTCCCATTGATGATCCCATAAGACCTGTATCCTCTGGACCTGCCAATGTCCTGAAGTTCTTATCGATAACAGGCTTCAGCTCTTCTATAAGGAAGCCTTCATATAGTCTTCCCCTGGCATTTATCCTTTCTCCTTTATATCTGCCATTAAAGTGGGCGTATTCGCTTAGCCTGTCATGTCCAATGTTGTCGATCCCGACTATTATTAGCTCTCTTAGCAAACCCCTTTTGACCAGCTCATCATGGGTTTCATGTACCATCCATCCCACTCCCGCATAGGCTCTTTTGCCGTCAAATATATTCTGGCCATCATGCATGTATAGCACAGGGTAAAATTTATCGGTGGATTTAAAATAGCTCGGTGGTAAGTATATATTAATCTCTCTGGTGTTGTTTAGAATATTTGAGTAAAACTCATCTATTGTAACCATGCGCTCATCCGTTTCGAACATTGTCTGGTCTCCTAATAAATATTTATTCACCATAATGTCTCATAATGATAATATCAAATTCTTAGCCCAAGCTAAATAATATTATCCCTCTTCAGCTCCTTAATTGCATTTTTAACTGCCATTTTGATTATGAAATACAATACCAGAGCCGGTAAAGCGACGTATATTGGCAGTAAAATTATTCCTGCTGTCAGAACATTATTCATTTTTCAGTATCCTCCCCTTATTCCTCAGTCATTCATGCCAGGTCTATTTGTATCTAAACAACTTTCTAATTAATAGATAGAAGGCAAAGGTTATAACAGGTATTAATATAAAATATGCAAATAGACTTATTGGTGTAAATTTCACTTTTAACCCCTCCTCTTGTGATACCTTGCTGGTTGAGGTAATTTTGTACTTATGCACATAAAATAAATATTGTCCATCTATCAGCTCTATTACTTTCTTCCATAGTCATATTTGCAGAATGGACATTTTGGATAGTCTTTGTCATGCACTTCTCCACAGCTGGGGCACTTAATCTTTGTGATCAACTCATCCTTACGGTGGTAAAACTCAAGTTTCCCGCATCCAGGACACTGGTGCACATCAACCTGTATACCATTTGGAACCCTTCTCATCATAAGCATTTCAGGTTCACCAATCCTCAGCACAAGGTCTTTCACTACCTCCATCTCACTTCCACATCTCAAGCATTTCATCTCATCTTTCAGTGGTATCCCTCCTTATAAATCATGACATATAATTCTACTTATATGAGCTTATCGACCCGCTTACTTCCCCATGTAATATGACAGCAATGAAAACAGTAAGTTGGCGATCGCAATGCCAAGAAATACCAGGTCCAGGCTTAAATCACTCTTCTTTGAATTCTCCGAATCCGCTGCAGTAAACATGCTTTCACTGAATTTTGATGCAAGAAATCTATTGGAGCTGCCTCCGATCCCCATAAGACTTGCACTTCCATTCACCCAGCGAAAGGTTGGGCCCTCCTTTGAAACGTTAGACACTTAGTCATGCTTTTTATTAGTATACCACACGACTGGGATTAATATCCCATGACCTTCAATATAAATGACTATAAATGAATGTTCTCTTGCCTCTTGAACCTAAGCTGAATGTCTGCTTGACTATCAGCGGCAAAAATATAAGAGTAAGACGCTTTAATTGTCAGCGCTTACTCTCTGAATTTTTTCCTTCTGTTACATTTCTCTGCGACCTTCCATTGCACGTGCCAAAGTAATCTCATCAAAGTATTCCAAATCTCCTCCGACGGGAATTCCATGGGCTATTCTTGTGACCTTGACTCCCAAGGGCTTTATCAGCCTTGAAATATAAAGTGCAGTTGCTTCACCCTCAACTGTTGGATTTGTTGCGATGACCACTTCCTTTACCGTGTCGTCTCCCAGTCTGTTCAGGAGCTCCTTGATCTTTATATCCTGAGGTCCTATGTTTTCCATGGGAGAAATCGTTCCGTGGAGCACATGGTATAATCCCTTATACTCCCTGCTCTTCTCCATGGCTACAATATCCCTTGGTCCCTCAACCACACAAATAAGAGATTTGTCCCTTCCTGTATTGCTGCATATATTGCATACCGGTTTATCGGTTAGGTTTCCACAGACCTGGCAAAAACCTATCCTCTCCTTTGCCTCAAGAATAGCAGAAGAAAGCTTTACAGCCTCCTCAGAATCCATCTCAAGTACATAAAAAGCAAGCCTCTGGGCAGATTTTCTTCCTATCCCCGGAAGCTTTGAAAACTGGTCTATTAGATTTGCTATAGGTAAGGCGTAGTGATCCATCTGATCGTCCCCTTTTGTTAGAACAGTCCTGGGATATTCATGCCTCCCGTAACCTTTTTCATTTCGTCAGCAGCATATTGCTCTGCCTTTCTAAGGCCCTCATTTACAGCTGCAAGCACTAGATCCTGAAGCATTTCCACATCCTCCGGATCGACAACTGACTGGTCTATCTCTATGTCCAGAACCTCTCTCTTTCCATTGACAGTTACCTTCACTGCTCCTCCACCAGCTGTTGCCTCAAGCTCCTTTGCATCTATCTCCGCCTGGATCTCCTCCATCTTCTTTTGCATCTTCTGCATTTGCTTCATCATATTGTTCATATTTCCACCCATTCCCGGGTATCCGCCTCTTGCCATTTCAATTCCTCCTTATTTGAATTTGACTATATCTTTACCGAAAAAATCGACTGCTTCCTTAATTACCTCTTCCTTCGTAGCCTCAATTGACTTTTCAGGATAGTTCCCTGAATTATCCGGAACACAAGACTTCATAAGGATCATCAGCTCCACTGGCTGTCCGAAAAATTCAACGAGTATTCCTTCAAGAAATTCTTTGTTCTGCGGTTTGTTTACAGCATCTTTATGGAACTCAAAGCCATCCTTATAGGCAAGAGTGATCCTGTTCCCATTTACCTGAGCCACCTCTCCCTCCATAACAAGAGCATATATACTCATCTTACGCGTCTTTACCGTTTGAAGGAACCTTGGCCATGCCTTTTTTATGGACTCTATGTCAAGACCTGGCTTCTCTATAGATTCATCAGGTCTTTTCACCTCAGAGGTTTTAGGTGTTTCCTTCTTCTCCTCCACAGCAGGCTTTGACTCAGGGGATTTTTCAGTTTTCTTTACCGGTGTCTGACTAGGTTTTTGAATAGGCAAAGCTATTCCATCCTCAAGGGCTTTGACTCTCTCCTCAAGTGACCTCTCATTATTGAGTCCGACCAGCCTTATTGCTGCCATCTCGAGTATTATTCTTGGTTGGGTAGACCATTTCATGCTTGTGTCAGCATCTGCAAGTATCTGGAGTGACCTCATTATGTAGCTCAGCTCCATTTCACCTGACTGCCTTTTGCATACCTCCACCTCTCCCCAGTCTATCAACTGCTCCGGGTCGGCGGAGGTCTTGGCGATCATAAGATTTCTGTAATGATGGATCAGGTCCTTCAGGAAAAGTGAAGTGTCCTTCCCTTCCTGTATTATATGGTCGATCAGCTGAAGTACCTCATCAAGCTTCTCCTCTTTTATGGAGTCTACCATTTTGAAGATGAGCTCCTTGTTTGCTATCCCAAGGATCTTTAAGGCATCATCATAGGTTACTTTTTTGTCGTCGAAGGCTATGCATTGGTCAAGAAGACTTAATGCGTCTCTCATAGCTCCGTCGGAATTGGATGCTATAAGCTTGAATACCTTATCATCGACCTCTACTCCCATCTCAAGTGAGATCTTCCTCATACTGTCCTCCATGTCCCTTGAGGTCAGTCGTTTGAAATCAAACCGCTGACATCTTGAAAGTATGGTGGGGGGTAGTCTTTCAGGCTCTGTGGTAGCAAGCAAGAATATCAAGTGCTTCGGGGGCTCCTCAAGGGTCTTCAGCAAAGCATTGAAGGCCTCGTTGGTAAGCATATGGACCTCGTCTATTATATAGACCTTGTATTTTGCCCTTGATGGCGGATAGACGACCTTCTCCCTGAGTTCTCTTATATCCTCGATCTTCCTGTTGCTTGCAGCATCCATTTCTATGACATCCATTATACTTTCATCGAGGATCCCCTTACAAATATCACATTTATTGCAGGGGTTGCCATCCTTCGGATCCAGGCAATTGACCGCCCTTGAGAATATCTTTGCTGCTGATGTCTTCCCTGTTCCCCTTGTCCCTGAAAAAAGGTAGGCGTGCCCGACATTGCCCTTTATTATTTGATTTTTAAGTATCGTAGTGACATGTATCTGCCCAAGAAGCTCGTCAAAGGTCTTGGGTCTGTATTTCCTGTAAATTGCCTGATACATCGACATCATCCTTACCTTTTGATATGGTCCTATTATACCAAAAAAGCGCTCTATTTACATCAAAAATGTAAACAGGGGCCAATTGGCCCCAAATTATAGGTTATTTCTTACAAGCTCCTCTGCCTCTCCGTCCTCAGGGAATCTTCCCAGCTCAGCTTTTGAGAACAGAAGCTTATCGTCAAGGCTGATTTCAAATACACCACCTGATGACGGTACTACAGCAACTTCGCTTATCTTGTTTTTATGTTCGGAAAGAACTGCATCTGTCAGAGCAACTGCCCTGCCTCGATAGCCTCAGGATGTGCAATACTCTATTTTTAGTTTTTTAGCCATTGTAACTCCTCCTTTTAAGGTTTGTATTGATTTTACCCACTATGTCCCCTTAGCAAACGGAGTTGTTGACATGACCGATTTTTTAGTCTATAATGTAATCCTGTGGAAACATGGAGAGATGGCTGAGCTGGTCGAAGGCGCACGACTGGAAATCGTGTAGGCGTGATGAACGTCTCGAGGGTTCGAATCCCTCTCTCTCCGCCATTACCGTGCTAGATGGGGAGGTAGCGGTGCCCTGTACCTGCAACCCGCTGTAGCAGGATCGAATCCCTGGTCCCGGCATCTCTATTGTAAGGTCTGCCTCAAGTAAGTGGCGTTGACGGTTGGGTCCTACGCAACGGAAACTCATGAACCTCGTCAGGTCCGGAAGGAAGCAGCGATAAGTGAATATTTTCGTGTGCCGTGGGTGAGCCTGGCTCGAGCTAACTACTTGGGTAACGCTTGGAATAGGATCGCCAAAACCGGGTGCACGGTTACATATGAAAAGAGACCTTCGAGGTCTCTTTTCGCTTTTAAAATATTTATTTTAAATCTGCAAATCCAACTGCCAGCCTTCCACATGGTCACTGGAATGCTTTGAATCCTCAATCGACAAGCTCTATCTCTCCACTATCAAGATCTATCCTCTTTAGAGTTGGGTACTGGTTGTCTTCAAAGGAATGGAACAATAACCATTTCCCTACCTTGGTCAAGCCCTCAACACTGAAGGTTTCATAGTACATCTGATTTCCTGTACCGTCCTTTTGGATAAGGTACAGGCCATCTCCCGGGTACCCGACCTCTTCTCCGTGGATTGAGTAGAATATTCCCATGTCCGTAATGGTAAACGACGATATCTTTTGCCCAACCAATAACTCCGGAGCACTCGAATCATCCATATTTGCCCTATAAAGCCCATAATCATCACTGATGAAGTACATATAGCTGCCATCTATGACGATATCCCTTGCATAATCCTCAAGTTCTATCCTCCGGTCACTCCCATCCAGCCCGATGCTTTCGATCGATCCCTTGTCCTCATCCTTCTGCTCATGGCTAAAGTATAGCCTGCCATTATAAATTGAAATATCTGAGGACTCGACATCCAGAAATCTCTCGAGGCCTCTTCCGTTAAGGTCCATCCTGTAAATATAGAATCTGTCAGAAAAATTTATGAAGTATATCCATCCGCCCTCTATGTTTATATCCAGTAAATATCCTTGTTTATATATTATCTCATTAACAGTTCCGTCAGTCTTTATCCTGTTAATGCTTTGTCCACTCATATAATATATCCAGTCGTCGACGATATTTAGTCTGTTAATACCGCTTCCACTGGGCTTTTGGATGAGATAAGTCCTGTTTTTAAGATCCTTGTCTGCTTTTATAAGGTTTAGGTGGTCTTCAACATAGTAAATATTCTCCCCATCCTCTGCCCCATAACCGTAGTTATTGGTGTTCACCACTGAATTGCCCGGTTTGGAGGTATTCTTAAATTCTATCTCCTCAACCTTCTTCACGAAGGAGTTGTGTCTTATCATCTTGATCTTCCAGAACATCCCCATTTCGCCAAGAATAGGAATAGATACCAAGATTAGTATTAGAAGAGCTGTAATCACACTGGTCGCTCTCCTTGTCCAGATGCTACCCTTCCCCCTTATATCCTTAACGAGCTTATCCAGGTAGTAATGTGGTCCAGACATTTTGACCGATCCGTTGGAATATTCAGCCTCCACCACATCCTTGCCAAGTTTATTGTATGGAAAGTCGAATTTTGGTCTTAGTACCAGCCTGTTCTCTTCTTTTTCAACAACATTCCATCTTCCCTTGGAAATTTGAGCTTCTAATTTTTCAAAGGACTCTACGCTTTCGTCTATCACCATGTGTCTGTAGTTTAGCGCAGTAGATAAACCTATGATTGCTGCGTACATGGAAGCAAACATCCAGGAGAAGCTAAAGTCGAGGCCAAATATTACCTCGTAAACAAAGTATAGGGCTGCAATCAATGGAACTGAGAAAAAAAGGAGCCTTTTCCCAATAAGTATGATCATGCTATTCTTCCGTCTCATAAGCATCTCCTTTATGAATCATTATTTCTTTCGTATTAGCTATTATTGTAACATAATGAAACGTTAAAATCCTTCAATTATTACACTTTCATTGCAACAATAAAAAACACCGGGTCTCCCCGGTGTAATTAAATATCTATGCAACTGTTCCTCTGTTCCCGTCATATTTTTCATATTCCTTCGTCTCCATGATGTCTATTATGATGTCCACCAAGTTAAAAACATCCTCATATGACACGTAGAAAGCTATAGGTGCCAGCCTTATTACGTTTGGATACCTGAAGTCAGGTACAACTCCCCTTCCCTTAAGTGCCTTGTTTATCCTGATTGCGTCATCATGCTCAAGAGCTACATGACCTCCCCTTCTCTCGTCATCGGTTGGGTTGCCGTAGGAAAACCCATACTTTCTAAGCTTCTCGTCTATCAGATACATCAAATAGGCTGTAATGTTAAGAGATTTCGCTCTGATATTTTCTAAGCCTGCTTCGGCGAACATCCTCAGGCTGCCTTCAATTGGCGCCATGCTGAATATCGGCTGTGTTCCAGTCTGCCAAGCTCCGGCATATTCTGAGGGCTCAAATGTCTGGTTAAGATCGAACTGAGTCTCTTTCTTGTTGCCATGCCAGCCTGCAAGTCCGGGACCAAGCTTAAAGTGCTTCTCGTTTATATAAAGTCCCGCTATTGCTCCTGGTCCCCCGTTAAGGTATTTATAGCTGCACCATACCGCAAAATCCGGCTGTATCCGGGAAAAATCGTGAGGTACGCTGCCAATTGAATGACTCAGGTCGAAACCAACATATATTCCCTTTGCCCTTGCCGCATCAGCGATCTTTTTCATATCCACAAGGTATGAGCTCCTATATAGAACTGAAGGCAGCAGGATAAGACATACGTCATCTGTCATTGCCTCGATCATATCGTCCTCGAATATATTCTTTCCGTCACGGCTTCTAACTACCCTGACAGCATCCTCAACCGAATATCCATGAAGCTTGACCTGACTGTCAACTGCATATCTGTCTGTCGGGAAATTCAAATCGTCCACGATTATCTTGTATCTTTCCTTTGTTGGACGATAAAAGGTCGCGAGAGCCTTATGTATATTGATCGTTGTATTGGTGCATATAGTCACTTCACTGGGTTTTGCGTTTATAAGAGGAGCAGTCAGCTCTCCCAGCTTGTCCTGATATAGGAAATAGTTCACGTCTGGATGGGACCACACGTCTATCCCATGGGTTTTCCAGTTCTCAAGGGCCTCAAGGAGATACCTCTCAGCATCCCTGGAACATAGTCCAAGAGAGTTCCCATCCATATAAATGGTCCCGGGCTTTACATAAAACCTTTCCTTAAATGACCTTAGCGGGTCCTTGTTGTCCATATCGATTGCAAATTGCTTAGACGTTTCAAATTTTCTCATTTTTGCCCTCCTTTGAACATAAATAAAGATATGACTTACCCAATATACTAATCACAAAAGGTTATATGGAGATCTGATGTCATTTTGAGGACATTTCCTGGCCAAGCGGCCGCGAGCGGTCGAAAAATCGACTCAATCTCCATTACTTTAGTAATATTTGATTTTTATGTTATCACTATTGCATAACATTGTCAATATAGTTTATAATGTTAGTAAGGTCAGTCTGGATAAGGAGTGAAAGCGATGAATGAACAGGGGTTTTTTAACATAAATGAGGCAGCAAAAATGGTTGGGGTATCGCAAGCTACAATAAGAAATTGGGAAAAGAACGGACTGATCAAGTCCAAACGAAGAGACAACAACTACCGGGTTTTTGATTTCAGGGATATAGAAACCCTGAAGACCATTAAGCACTACTCTGCTGAAAGGGGAATGACTCAGGAGCTTATCAGGGAACTTGTTTCCAAGGATGACCTTACTTTTATTGAATCAGATGAGACCTCATACAAAAAAATCCATCATATAATGCTTAAAAAATATAGGGAAGACGAAGGCTACACCTTGGATGAGGTAGCTCAGGCAGTTGGAATTTCAGCCTCTTATTTAAGCAGGATAGAGCAGGGAAAGGCAAATGTTTCCTTCGAGGTCCTTGAAAAGCTTGCTGCCTTCTATGGAGAAAGTACCTTGAGATTCTTTGATATCAGAGAAGAAGTCCGAAATGAAATAGTTAGGAACGGGCAGGGAAAATTTTTGGCGTCCGGATTTAAGGGTGTAGAGATCCAGGCTCTAATTGGATCGTCTTCAAGCCCCCTTGATGTCATAAGGTTCTCGATCCAGCCAGGCTGTGGTGATTTCAAGGCACACTCCCATCGAAGCGGGAATGAGTTCATTTTTGTATTAACCGGACAGCTTGAGGTAGTTCTGGACGAGAGCTCGGCTCATTTATTGGGTGTGAATGATTCGATCCACTTCGAGTCGTCGAGAACACACAGGTGGTCGAATCCAGGAAAAGAAGCAGCAGATATTATTTGGGTACATTCGTATATTTAGAAACGAGATCCCTTCCGCTGCGCTAATTCACAACTCACAATGCACATTTCACAACATAACGCAAAAAACTTCAGGACATAGGTTACACTATATACTCCTTTACTTTGGGATATTAAGTGTTACCCATGTCCTGGTTAAATTAACTCATTGCCGATTGCGAAGTGCCCTACGATAGAAATGCCCAAAATCCTTGATTTTGTGGTATTTCATCAGGTGGGTATCAATTGTCCATTATTGTTATTACGAAACTACAAGCTGTCCATTCTGCACATCTATATTTATTGTATCCCCATCCTTGATAGAACCCTGGATAATCAAGCGGCTTACCCTGGTCTCAAGCTCCTTCTGGAGGAATCTTTTGACTGGTCTCGCACCATACTGGATATTGTATGATTTGTAAAGTATATACTCCTTAGCTGCACCTGTAACCTTAAGGTTTATGCTCCTATCCTTAAGTCTTTCCTCTATTTCCTCCAGTTGCAGATCGATTATCTGATAAATCTCATCCTTTTGAAGAGGCTTGAAAAGAACAGTCTCATCTACCCTGTTGAGAAATTCAGGTCTGAATACCCTTTTCATCTCATTCATAACAAGCTGCCTGACATTTTCCTCGATTTCACCCTTTTCAGATAACCCCTCCAGAAGATATGAGGATCCTATATTGGATGTCATTATTATTACTGTATTCTTAAAGTCAACAGTCCTGCCCTGATTGTCAGTCAATCTCCCATCGTCCAATACCTGGAGCAAAATATTGAATACGTCAGGGTGAGCCTTTTCTATCTCATCAAAGAGTACCACAGAATATGGTCTTCTCCTGACAGCCTCAGTCAATTGACCGCCCTCGTCATACCCAACATATCCGGGAGGTGCTCCTACAAGCCTGGAAACTGAATGCTTCTCCATATACTCGCTCATATCTATCCTGATCATATTCTTCTCATCGTCAAATAATGCCTGTGTAAGTGTCCTTGCAAGCTCTGTTTTGCCAACTCCTGTAGGCCCCAGGAAGATAAAGCTCCCGACTGGCCTGTTGATATCCTTAAGCCCAGCTCGCGCACGGAGAACTGCATCCACAACGGAATCCACAGCCTCATTCTGGCCTATGACCCTTTTATGGAGAATATCACCAAGTCCAAGGAGCTTCTCTCTTTCAGTTGCCAGAAGCTTAGATGTGGGTATGCCAGTCCATTTGGCAACAACATCAGCAATCTCCTCCTCAGTAACCTCCTCCTTGAGCATCCTCTCCCTGTCCTTGTCCTTATCCTGTGCCTCCTTAAGTCTTCTTTCAAGCTCAACTAAAGTTCCATACTTCAATTGAGAAAGCCGTTCAAGGTCATAGCTTCTCTCAGCTTCCTCGATTTCTCTTTTGACCTTGTCTATTTCCTCCTTGATATCCTTTTCTGCAAATATCTCCTTTTTCTCCTGCTCCCATTGGGCTTTCAGTAGGTCAAACTGCTCCTTAAGCTCAGAAAGCTCTTTACTAAGCTTTTCAAGCCTTGACTTGGAAGCTGCATCAGTCTCCTTCTTAAGTGCCTCCCTTTCGATTTCAAGCTGAAGAACCCTCCTTCTTACCTCATCTATCTCGGCAGGCATGGAGTCGATCTCGGTCCTTATCATCGCGGATGCCTCATCCATAAGGTCTATGGCTTTATCTGGAAGAAATCTGTCTGAGATGTACCTGTCGGAAAGTGTCGCTGCAGCTATGACCGCACTGTCTGATATCCTTATACCGTGGTGTATCTCATACTTCTCCTTAAGTCCCCTTAGAATGGATATGGTATCCTCTACCGTTGGCTCAGTCACAAGGACCTTCTGGAATCTTCTTTCAAGAGCAGCATCCTTTTCAATGTATTTTCTGTACTCATCCAGGGTCGTAGCACCTATTGTATGAAGCTCTCCTCTTGCAAGCATCGGCTTCAGCAGGTTCCCTGCATCCATTGAGCCCTCTGCGCGACCGGCTCCAACGATGTTGTGAATCTCGTCGATGAAAAGCAGGATCCTTCCCTCAGATTTTTGTATTTCATTCAATACTGCCTTAAGCCTTTCCTCAAACTCTCCACGGTACTTTGCTCCAGCAACGAGAGCACCCATATCAAGGGCAAATACGGTCTTATCCTTTAAGCCCTCCGGCACGTCCCCATTGACTATTCTTTGAGCCAGTCCTTCAACAATTGCTGTCTTTCCAACCCCAGGGTCACCTATCAACACTGGATTGTTCTTGGTACGCCTGGAAAGAATTCTAATTACGTTTCTTATCTCCTGGTCACGACCAATAACAGGGTCAATTTTGCCCTTCTTCGCATCTTCAACCAGATCCCGGCCGAATCTTGCCAGGGCTTCATAGGTCTCTTCAGGATTATCAGATGTAATCGTCTGACTTCCCCTGACCTTCATAAGAGAGCTTAAAAACCCATCCCTTGTTATTCCATACTGCTTGAATATTTCCTGTGAAGCAGTTCCCTTCTGGCTAAGCAGAGCCAGATAAATGTGTTCTACCCCAACATATTGATCCTTGAAGTTCTTGGCCTCTTCCTCAGCATCCATAAGGACCTTAGTGTAGGTCCTGCCAGGGTATAGACTGCCTCCAGTCTGTTTTGGCAATCGGTCAAGCCTATCCAGAACAACCTTCCTGACCCCATCCCAGCTGATCCCCATCAGGCCCAGGACCCTTGGAACAAGTCCTTCACTATTCTCGATGAGTGCATAATGAAGATGGAGCTCCACAAGCTCAGGATTACCAAGCCTCATGGCTGTGTTTTGTGATTCCTGTACTGCTTCTATGCTTTTCTGTGTGAATTTATTTAGATCCATTTTTCTTCCTCCTGCTATTCATTTCTTGGATTGTATTTGACCCTCTCAGCCAGCTTTTCGTAAAGCTTCAAGGCCTCCTCGTCAAGCTGAGGAGGGTTTATTATTTCTATTTCAACATAAAGATCTCCTGCATTCCCCTGCATGTCGATATATCCCTTACCTGGCAGCCTCATCCTCTTGCCGGCATGAGTGTTTTTTGGGATGTCAAGCTTGATTTTTCCGGATAAGGTCTGAACAACTACCTTAGTTCCAAGAGCTGCCTCCCAGGGAAGCACCTGCACTCTCTTTGTTATGTCCAGCCCTTCAAGCTTCGTATTAGCTTCCTCTCTGAAGCTGACCTTAAACAGGATGTCCCCATCCAGACCCCATTTATCTCCCTTGACCTTGATCTTTTTGCCAGGGGTAATGCCCTTTGGTACCTTTACCCTGATATTCTTGTGGGTACCCCCAATATTAAGGGTTACCTCCCTTTCTCCTCCTGTATAGCCCTCCAGAATAGATATCTGAAGCTCAGACTCGTAGCTCTGCCTTTGGGGCTCTCTGGTCCTTCTTCCTCCGGCTCTGCCGCCGCCGAAAAGATCGCCTATGTCGAAGCCGCCTCTGCCTCCCCCCGCTCCACCGAAGAACATGTTGAAGAAGTCGCTGAAGCCGCCTGCATCACCTGAGGAGTAGGTGTAGGTCCTTCCTCCCTGGCCGAAGTCGAAGCCGTATTGGCTTGGATCGAAGTTTTGACCGTTGGAGAAGCCATACTGACCAAGCCGGTCATATTGCTTTCTCTTTGTATCATCGCTGAGTACCTCGTAAGCCTCGTTTATTTCCTTGAACTTCTCCTGAGCCTTATTGTCTCCCGGATTCAGGTCCGGGTGATATTTTTTGGCCAGCTTTCTGTAGGTTTTCTTGATCTCATCCTGTGTTGCTGTCTTTTCAACACCCAGTATATTATAATAATCCTTATATTCCATAAAATCATCTCCAATGATATCTTTGACTTTCTTTGACCTTTAATTGAATTATATTAAAAAAACTTAAAATTTGCAATATGTATATACCCCTGTGCGAAAAAAATAACCCCCCTGGACTTAGTCCAGGAGGGCAGCATCGTTACTTTATATACTTGTCGATTATATTGATTATCTCTTCTATTTTCTCATCGCCCTGCTCTCCGCCTTCAAGGATCGCATCCGAGACACAGGTCCTGATGTGGCCATTAAGCACATCAATGTTTGATTTCTTCAAAAGGCCTATTACAGATAGTATCTGGGTGGATATGTCCACACAGTACCTGTCTTCCTCGATCATCTTTATAATCCCGTCAAGCTGGCCTCGTGCGGTCTTCATTTTGCTGAGCGCTGCCGCTTTCCCCTGGTTCAAAGGATCAACCCCTATTCAATGGATACTACTTCGTAGCCTGCATCGTCAATAGCTTCCCTTAAGGCTTCGTCTGCCAAAGCCTCTCCTACAACTGTCACCTTGCCGCTTTCAAGGTCAACCTCAACCGTCCCAACTCCATCCAATCCCGTAAGAGCTCTCTTTACCGCCATAACGCAGTGATTGCAGCTCATGCCTTCTACTTTTAAAATCTTTTCCATTTTTACCATCCTTTCATTATTTGAAATTTCTCAGTCTAAGCGAATTCGTTACGACGGAGACCGAGCTGAATGCCATCGCAGCCCCTGCGATCATTGGATTCAGGAATCCAAGTGCAGCAAATGGGATCCCTACCGAATTGTAGAAAAATGCCCAGAAAAGATTCTGCTTGATGGTCTTCATAGTTCTGTGACTTAATCTTATAGCAGTCACTACTCCTGAAAGATCTCCCCTCATAAGTGTAATATCAGCTGCCTCCATTGCCACATCCGTTCCGGTGCCTATTGCAAAGCCCACATCAGCTGCAGCAAGTGCAGGAGCATCGTTTATGCCGTCACCAACCATTCCCACATGTTTGCCTTGACCCTTAAGCTCCTCAACCTTCGACGCCTTGTGTTCGGGAAGTACATCTGCAACCACGTTGCCGATTCCCACCTGAGATGCTATAGCCTTTGCTGTCCTCTCATTGTCACCTGTTATCATATATACCTGCAGACCCATATCCTGAAGCTCCTTGATAGCAGTCAGTGAGGTATTCTTTATTTGATCCGCAACAGCTATGATCCCAGCCAGCTTGCCATCCACTGATACAATCATCGCGGTCTTGCCCTGCTCCTCCAGGGATGATATTTCATCCTCCATTCGTGTAAGGTCAATACTCCCTTCGTTCATCAGCTTTCTGTTCCCTATAAGGACGTCCCGGCCTTCGAATTTTGCCTTCAATCCCTTGCCTGGGACTGCTGCAAAGCTTTCTGCATCCTTGAGCATAACAAGCTGAGATTCCGCATAGCCTACGATGGCTTGACCCAAGGGATGTTCAGAGGTTTTTTCAACAGATCCTGCGATCCTTAAAAGCTCATTTTCGTCAAAGCCGTTCACGGCTTCAACGTCGGTTACCTCTGGCTCACCTTTCGTTATGGTACCTGTCTTGTCGAATATTATGGCATCCATTTTATGGGCCATTTCCAGATGCTCCCCTGATTTGATTAAAATACCGTTCTCTGCGCCTTTTCCAGTTCCAACCATAATTGCAGTTGGCGTAGCAAGTCCGAGAGCACAGGGGCATGCTATTACGAGTATAGCAACCGCGTTGATAAGCCCTGTGTTGAAATCCCCTAAGAAGTAGAAAATCAGGAAGGTTACCAAAGCAATAACGAGCACTGTAGGAACAAATATTCCTGAGATCTTATCCGCAAGCTTTTGTACTGGAGCCTTGGAGCCCTGAGCATCCTCTACCAGCCTAATTATCTGAGACAACACTGTATCCTTTCCGATCTTTGTCGCCTTAAACTTGAATGCTCCAAATTTATTTATTGTCGCCCCTATTACCTGGTCGCCTTCCTTCTTATCCACAGGTATGCTCTCACCGGTTATCATGGACTCGTCAAGAGCCGATGAACCTTCGACGATTATCCCGTCGACCGGAACCTTCTCACCAGGTCTTACAACTATAATGTCCCCGACAAGGAGGTCATCGATATCTATATCCATCTCGGTATCGTTTCTTATTACCCTTGCCGTCTTGGGCTGAAGCCCCATAAGCTTCTTGATTGCCTCAGAGGTCTTCCCCTTCGCAATTGCCTCAAATAGCTTGCCCAGTACGATCAAGGTGATTATTACAGCTGATGCCTCAAAATAATACTCATGGACCATGTTGAATAAATTGTAGATGCTGTAAAAATATGCAGCTGAGGTTCCAAGGGCAATCAGCACGTCCATGTTAGCTCCTCCGCCCCTGACGGAGTGATAAGCTCCCCTGTAGAACCTATAGCCGATTATAAATTGGACCGGTGTTGCAAGTGCCCACTGGAAGTAGCCATTCGTCAGTATATTAGTTTGACCTGCCATATGGAAAAACATTGCTGCGACAAGTGGAGCAGTAAGGATCAGAGATATGATGAACGATGTTTTAAGGGATTTTATCTCCTTTTCCCTCATTTGCTTTTCCTTGTCAACATCAGATTCCCTCTGTACCTGAGCCTTATAACCAGCTTTCTCTACAGCAGCTATAAGGGCAGAAGTTTCAACCACTCCTGATGGAAAATCTACAATAGCTTTATTTGTTGAGAGGTTGACGTTAACTTTCACGACTCCCTCAACCTTGCCTAACATTTTCTCCACTCTTGCGGAACATGCCGCGCAGGTCATTCCCTCCACCAATAGAGTCTCCCTTGCAAGGGGGACCTCGTAACCAGTCTTCTCTATGGTTTTTACGATCATATCCTTATTGGTCGCTGCAGAGTCGAATTCAACTGTGGCCTTGTTTGCAAGGAGGTTGACGTTTGCCGAGGTCACGCCCTCAAGCTTATTCAATGATTTCTCGATCCTTGCTGAGCAAGCTGCACAGGTCATTCCAACAACATCGACCGTAAGCTTTTCAGTACTCATGGTATCATCCTTTCATTTCTATCCCCCTCCCCTGGGGGGTAGGTTCAATTTAATAATACTACGCCTATATATCGATGTCAATGAATATTTTAGAACCGTCCCCAATGTCTCTGAAAAAACTCTTGCATATCATGTACGAATAATATATTATGATAATGAGAATAGTTATCAAATTAACATGCGCTCTATCTTACGTAGAAAGGTTTTGGTGATCCTATGGTACTTTCAAGTCTCAAGGCCAACCATAAATGCAGAGTTAGAAATATCGCAGGCGGTGGTTATGCACGCAGAAGATTATATGAGCTGGGCTTTATCACAGGTGCTGAGGTCAAGGTCATCAAGAACGACTTTGGTCCTGTTATTGTGTCTCTTTCCGGGAATAAGCTTGCCATAGGAAGAGGTCTTGCTCAGCATATTATTGTGGATTCTGAATAATTTTTTTAATTTTTATTGATATCGATTATCAATAAAGAAGGGACGTGAATCGATGTACACAATTGCTTTGGTGGGTAATCCCAACAGCGGGAAAACCACCTTGTTCAATGCTCTGACTGGCTCGAACCAGCATGTTGGAAACTGGCCAGGTGTGACAGTGGAGAAAAAAGTAGGCTCCCTAAAGCATAAGGGAGCTATTTATAATGTTGTGGACCTTCCCGGCACTTACAGCCTTGGAGCCTATTCGGACGATGAGCTGGTTGCCCGGGATTTTGTCGTAAAGGGACAGCCGGATGTAGTAATAAATGTAGTGGATGCTACAAATATAGACAGAAATCTATACCTCACCACTCAGCTTCTAGAGATGGGTGCAAATGTAGTCATTGCCCTGAATATGATGGACGAAGCCAGCATGAAGCAAATAGATATTTCGATCGAGAACCTTTCGAGATCCCTTGGAGTACCTGTCGTTCCAACAGTCGCCGCCAGGAAGAAGGGCATAAACCAGCTTCTTGATGAGGTAGTCAATGCTATTAGCGCAGGTCGCAAGCCAAGCGATATCGTCTACGGCGAGGAGCTTGATGAAAAAATCATGAAGCTAACTGAAATAATTAATGTCAGGGAATACCAGTATCCCTCAAGGTGGATCGCCTTAAAGGCTCTCGAAGGGGATCCTGAGATAAAAAGGCTTATCGCAGATAATAAAAAAGCTCAGGAATTTATATCAAGCATATCAGGCGAGGGCACTGATCTTGAGCTGGATATCATCGACAGCAGATACAACTACATAAACAAAATCGTAAGAGCAAGCGTTAAACGACCGGAAAATGAGATCGTTACAACAACAGATAAGATTGATAAGGTGCTTACAAGCAGGCTGTTTGGCCTTCCAATATTCGGGCTGATCATGTACATTGTATTCCAGCTGACCTTTGTTATCGGATCAGACTTTTTAGGAGGATATGTCGAGTCCTTTGTAGGTATGGCAGGCAAAGGCCTCAGCTCATTGTTGATTTCGATGAACTCACCTGAATGGCTTGTATCTTTCGTAATTGAGGGCTTCATAGGAGGTGTCGGTTCAGTGCTGGTGTTTGTACCTCTTATAATGGTGCTTTATTTCTTTCTGGCAATTCTCGAGGATACAGGCTATATGGCAAGAGCAGCCTATATAATGGACAGTATTATGAGAGCGGTGGGGCTCCACGGAAAGACCTTTATTTCCATGATAATCGGCTTCGGCTGTAATGTGCCAGGAATCATGTCAACAAGAACCCTTGAAAACAAACGTGACAGGATGATCGCAATACTAATAAACCCCTTTATGTCGTGCGGGGCAAGACTGCCAATATATCTAGTGTTTATAGCAGCTTTCTTCCCAAATAATGGAGGCCTGGTGCTTTTCATAATTTATGCATTGGGGATCGCTGTCGCCTTGTTGATGGGCAAAATCTTCAGCAAGACATTATTCAAGGGAGAATCCTCACACTTTATCATGGAGCTTCCTCCCTATCGTCTTCCGCAGGCATCCAGTGTTCTAAGAGATATGTGGGAGAAGGTATGGGACTTTATAAAGAGAGCTGGAACAGTTATTTTTGCAGTAGTCTCATTCTTGTGGATCCTTTCAGTGCTGCCGGTTGGCGTCGAACCCTACTCACAGGAAAGTATACTCGGCAGAATAGGTCAATTCATTGCACCGCTGTTTGTACCGGCAGGCTTCGGCAACTGGCAGGCATCAGTCAGTCTTTTTGCTGGAATAGCTGCCAAAGAGGCAGTAGTAGCAATACTTGGAATGGTCTATGCAGGAGTCAGCGAGGGAACAGAGCTTATAACAGCTATCCAGTCAGCATTTACTCCACTTTCAGCTGTATCCTTCCTCGTTATGACATTGCTTTACACACCATGCGCTGCTGTGATCGCAACTGTGAAGAAGGAGACCAATTCCTGGAAATGGGCGGCTTTTATGGCTGTTTACCCATTTATCCTGGGATGGGTGTTTAGTGTTGTAGTATACCAGGTGGGCAGTATACTGGGCTATTAAGGAGGGCTCCAAATGCTTAAGGAAGTACTAAGGGAAATCAAGGAGGTCAAGGTTTACTCCAAGCCTCTTATTGCACATAATCTAAAAATATCTGAGGAAGTCCTTGACGATATGTTAAGGCAGCTTATAAGGATGGGTTATCTTTCGGAGGATCTGGGCTCCCCGACCTGTGAAAGCGAGTGTGCCGGTTGTCATGTCTCAAGCTGCAGCATAACTCCAATAAAAATGTTATCTGTGACGAAAAAAGGAGAGAAGCTTTTAAGTCAGTGAATAAGTAAGAGTGAAAAGTGAATAGTTGTGCAAAAGATTAGATCCCTCGACTACGCTCGGGATGACAGGAAATGAGTCATCAGAACGGATAGAGGGATTTTTTGATTTCAACTTTTAACTTCAAAAATTATTAAAATTAGTTAACATAATTTTTTATGTTTAATCTGTTTAGAAAAAAATATGTGGGTATAATATACATACAAATCATTATATTAATTCAATGCTTCATAGAAGCGATGATTTGTATAATGGTTTTATAGGACTTTGATAACTGCATCCAACAAAACAACCAATCAATACTCGGCGTTGAAAAATCAGACCTTGAAAAAGTCTGAACTCGCTTCATCGGATATTGAGGCTTTTGATCCAAATTCAATCGAGAGATTGAAAGAATGCTTCACCTATTTTTATAGCATCACCAATGCAGGATTCCGAAATCAATTGTGATCAGGAAACTCTGGATAGTAAAGTTGCGAAGATAGATAAAGTAGTGAAACTTGTTTAAGATGTAAAAAGTTTTGAATTAGCTTGCTGCTCCTATGTTCAAAGTTACTGGTTCACAAGTTTCAAAATAACAGTTGTTTGGATTGAACGCAGGTAATGTAGTAAAGAAGGAAAAGCAGTTGCGTTATCGAAATGCCTGTACAGACGTACAGGAAGGAAACACTTGTAGTACGAGCAGCGGCTTTGAAAGATGAACCACTTGTAACACAAGTAGTAAGTTTAGTAAGAGTAGCTTGTAGTATAAGTAAAATGTAGTACTCAGGCCGATAGGCTTGAAAAAGAAACACAACTAAATAAACTTATTAGGTTATAAGATTAGAGTTTGATCCTCTGTAATCTAAATTAAGGAGAGTAGATTGGATAAAGTGATTGAACCAAAAAGTTCTCGTTGGAGCAGTTATCGTAAGTTCTATTTATAAAGAGGGATCATTCAGGTAGTTGATGGATAATCCCTCTTATATATTTTTAAAATACCGGTATCCTTGAATTTCCAGTTCTACAAGTCTATAATGATATTAATATATCTAAAGGAGACTCGTGATGAACAAATTAGATTGGGCGGATAAACGGAATTTGACTATGCTGGCCGACTTCTACGAATTTACCATGGCCAATGGTTATTTGGAAAACGATATGGAGGAAAAAATAGGCTACTTCGACATGTTCTTCAGGTCCATCCCTGACGACGGTGGTTTCGCCATTATGGCTGGAGTTGAGCAGCTTATCGAATACCTCAAGAATCTGAAGTTTGATAAAGATGATCTGGAATATTTCAAAAGCAGAGGTATATTTGGAGAAAAGTTTATAAACTATCTGAGAGACTTTACTTTTTCCTGTGACGTGTGGGCAATACCTGAGGGAACTCCTATATTTCCAAAGGAGCCGATAGTAATAGTGAGAGGTCCCATTGTCCAGGCTCAGTTAGTCGAGACCATGATACTACTTACTATCAACCATCAATCCCTAATAGCCACAAAGGCAAACAGGATCGTTAGAGCAGCAGCCGGAAGAGCAGTAATCGAGTTCGGTTCCAG
Organism: Gudongella oleilytica; assembly: GCF_004101785.1. Lineage (NCBI taxonomy): Bacteria > Bacillati > Bacillota > Tissierellia > Tissierellales > Tissierellaceae > Gudongella > Gudongella oleilytica. The sequence goes on along the minus strand of NZ_CP035130.1, from coordinate 203,511 downwards.
AAGAGCTCAGGGCTATGAGGGAGCGATCCTGGGAGCCAGAGCAGCCTATATAGGAGGCTGTATCGGAACAGCAAACACAATCGTAGACCGCGACTACGATATCCCTGCCATGGGCACAATGGCGCACAGCTGGGTACAGATGTTCTCCACTGAGCTGGAGGCCTTCAGAGCTTATGCAAGGATCTATCCTGACAGCTGTACCCTATTGGTAGATACCTACAACACGCTTGGCAAGGGCATCCCAAATGCCATCAAGGTGTTTGATGAAGAGGTTGTTCCCAGAGGCTTCAGACCCAAGGCAATAAGGATAGACAGCGGAGATATTGCATATCTTTCGAAAAAAGCAAGAAAGATGCTTGATGATGCAGGATATCAGGATGTAAAGATAATGGCATCCAGCAGTCTGGATGAATTCGTCATAAAGGACCTTATTACCCAGGGTGCTCAGGTAGACAGCTTTGGAGTTGGAGAAAGACTTATAACTGCAAAGTCAGAGCCGATATTCGGTGGGGTCTACAAGCTGGTAGCAGTAGAGGACAACGGTGTGGTAACTCCAAAGATCAAGATCAGCAATAATGTTGAGAAGATAACTACTCCAGGCTTTAAGCAGGTATACAGGCTCTATAGAAATTCAGATAAGAAGGCGATAGCAGATGTTATCACCCTTCATGATGAGAAAATTGACGAATCAGGCCCATATGAGATCTTCCACCCATTGTTCACATGGAAAAGAACGACCTTGACGGACTTCTATGCCAAGCCACTTCTCGTTCAGCTGTTTAAGGACGGTCAATGTGTATATGAGAGTCCTCATGTAACTAAGATCAGGGATATTTGCAAGGCAGAAATAGATACTCTCTGGGATGAGGTCAAGCGTTTCGAAAGGCCGCATGAGTATTTCGTAGACCTTTCACAGGATCTTTGGGATATAAAGGATACACTATTAAAGGAGCATAAATAAAATTTGCCGGAGGATCGATCCTCCGGCATTTCTGTTATTTCTTCTTTTTTGTTTTGCTCTTGACCCTCTTGAGTCGGAAAAAGTCCTCTCTCTCCTTCTCCTGAAGAACCTCGTCGATATACTTGATTGTCGATTCATAACGAGGTATCTGTATCTTATCCAGGGCGTTGGCCCTCTTCTGAGTCTTTTTTATCTCCATAGCCAGTTTGTAGACAGAATTCTCGACCTCTGCAAGCTCATAAATGAGTCCTCTTACCTGTATAAAGCTTAAAACTGCCTTGTCGAAGGCTGAGTTGGTCCTGAAAAATCCATACTCAGTGGTAAATGGTTTTTCTTCCCTTTTGATCATCGGGACCTCAACACCCATGACTGACTTGAAAAGTATCTGAAAGTCTGATTCCTTCTCAATGGACTGTGCTATCTCCTCAACGGATTCTGATCCCATGGTTATATTTGCAAGCTTGAGAGCATCATAAGCTTCAGAAAATGTCTTTTCGATTCTCTCCTGAAGGCTGCTTGCCGAATCGATCAGAGACATCATTTCCCTAATAAGGACAGTCCTCTTCTTATCCAGGAGCTCAAAGCCCTTCTTCGCAAACTTAAGGGAGTTCTTTGACTTTATCAAGTTGGCTTTTGTTGGAGTTATTTTATAAACTGCCATTGCCTCACCCTATTTCATATACTTTTCGATCATTTCAGGCTTCAGGCGGTCTAACTCTTCTCTTGGCAGAAGCTTTAGAAGATCCCAGCCCAAATCCAGCGTATCGTTCATATCTCTGTTCTCATTGAAGCTTTGGGTAACGAATCTCTTCTCAAAAGCATCTCCAAACCTCATATACTTCTTATCCTTGTCAGAGAGATCCTCCTCACCGACTATCTGAGCCAGTGCTCTTACCTCCTGAACCTTGGAATAGGCTGAGAACAGCTGGTTCGATACCTCAGGATGGTCCTCCCTTGTAAAGCCCTCTCCAATACCGTCCTTCATAAGACGGGATAGTGACGGCAGCACGTTTATTGGAGGGTAGACTCCCTTTTGGTAAAGCTCTCTTGCAAGTACAACCTGTCCCTCGGTGATATAGCCTGTAAGGTCAGGGATCGGGTGTGTTATATCGTCATTTGGCATCGTAAGTATTGGAATAAGAGTTACCGATCCCTCAACCTCGTGGATCATACCAGCTCTTTCATAGAGGGCAGCCAGGTCTGAATACAGATATCCCGGATAACCCCTTCTACTGGGAACCTCCTCTCGAAGAGATGAAACCTCGCGAAGTGCCTCCCCATAGCTTGTGATGTCTGTCATAATTACAAGAACGTGCTGATTTTCCTCATAAGCAAGGTATTCAGCTGCAGTCAGGGCGCATCTTGGAGCGATTATCCTCTCCATGATCGGATCGTCTGCATAGTTTATATACATAACTACCTTCTCCTGGACCCCAGCCTTTTTAAAAGCTTCCTCAAAGAAGAATGCCTCGTCGTGCTTAACTCCGATAGCAGCAAATATGATGGAGAAATTATTATCCCCATCTTTGGACTGGATCTTTGCTTGTCTTACTATCTGAGCAGCAAGCTCGTTGTGCGGAAGTCCTGCACCTGAGAATATTGGAAGCTTTTGCCCTCTGATAAGTGTAGTCAGCCCATCTATTGATGATATTCCTGTTTGGATATAGTTTCTGGGGTACTCCCTCGAAACCGGGTTTATTGGCCTTCCGTTTACGTTGTAGGTCTTATCGGAGTAGATATCTCCTCCTCCATCGATAGGTCTTCCTATGCCGTTGAAGGTCCTTCCAAGGATCTTCCTGGAAAGAGGTATCTCAAAGGGCTTGCCTTTAAAGCTCACCTTTGAGTTTTCAATGGACATTCCCATGGTAGCTCCAAAAACCTGGACTACTACCTTATCCCCATCGATCTTGATAACACGACCAACCTTTCTATCCCCCAGCTGGTCTTCTATCTCAACTATTTCTCCATATCCGACTCTGTGTATCTTTGAAAGCTCAATAAGAGCTCCCTGTACTCTATCTAGTTTTAAATATTCTCTCTTCATCCTATCACCCACTATTTGGAATACTCTGATTCTAACTGGTTGTAGAATTCATTGATCATAGTATTCAAGCCTTGTATTTTTTCGATCTCTTCGTTCGGAATGGAGTATTTCATTTTTATAACTTCTTCATACAGCTCAGCATTTCTTACTCTTGATATCGGAATGCCCTTCTTGACCGCCTGAAGTCCTCTGTTGTAAAGGAGCTCTATGGTCTTAAGCATTTCAAGCTGCTTCTTAAGGGGAACAAAAGTGTCCTCCTTATGGAAGGCATTCTGCTGAAGGAAGCCGATCTTTATTACCTTTGCAACCTCAAGAATAAGCCTTTGGTCATCAGGCAGTACATCCTCTCCAACCAGCAGAACTATCTCAAGGAGCCTGCTTTCATCGTATAAAAGGTTAAGCATTCTGGATCTTATCCCCTCGATGTCCTCATTTAGCTCCTTCTCATAGAACTTCTTGATCATATCGCTATAGCCAGAGTAGCTTGTAAGCCAGTTTATTGCCGGGTAGTGTCTTGAATATGCAAGCTCTCTGTCAAGTCCCAGGAATACATTTACGAATCTCTTTGTATTCTCAGTTACCGGCTCCGAGAAATCCCCTCCTGCCGGAGAAACTGCTCCGATTATTGTAACTGATCCCTCTTCACCTGAAAGAGTTTTTACATAACCTGCTCTTTCATAGAACTGAGCAAGTCTTGAAGGCAGATAAGCAGGGTAGCCTTCCTCAGCAGGCATCTCCTCAAGACGCCCTGATATCTCCCTTAAGGCCTCTGCCCATCTGGAGGTTGAGTCGGCCATGATCGCTACGTTGTAGCCCATGTCCCTGAAGTACTCAGCCATGGTAATACCTGTGTATATGGATGCCTCTCTTGCAGCTACCGGCATGTTTGACGTATTTGCAATAAGGACGGTTCTTTCCATTATCGGTCTGTCGGATTTAGGGTCAATAAGCTTAGGGAAGTCCTCAAGAACCTCAGTCATCTCGTTTCCACGCTCTCCGCAGCCAACATAAACTATTATGTCCGCATCCGACCACTTGGCAAGCTGATGCTGAGTCATTGTCTTTCCTGTACCGAAACCGCCTGGTATTGCAGCAGTTCCTCCCTTTGCGATCGGGAAGAAAATGTCCAGTACCCTTTGTCCTGTTATAAGTAGCTTATCTATCTGAAGTCTTTCATCAACTGGTCTTTGGACACGGACAGGCCATTCCTGATGCATCATGACCTCGTGCTCTTCGCCCTTAAGGTCCTTTACCTTCATAACAACATGGTTGATATTGTATTTCCCGGGTGCAGCAAGCCAGGATATCTTGCCTTCGACACCTATCGGCACTAAAAGCTTATGAGTGATAAGAGGCGTCTCCTCCACTTTTCCAAATATATGTCCCTGCTTCACATAATCGCCAACTGCCACTGTGAACTCTACTTCCCAAAGAGCCTCCTCATCTATGGATATCAGGCCTATGCCCTCAGGAATAAAGCTTCCGTGTTCATCCCTTATTCTTTTAAGTGGTCTCTGTATACCGTCAAACATATTGCTCAGCATTCCAGGTCCAAGCTTAAGTGAAAGAGGCTTGCCAGTAGAGATGATCTCCTCTCCTCTTTTGACTCCCTCAGTTTCCTCATATACCTGTACTGTACCGAAATCGCCGTCGACAGCAATTACCTCGCCTATAAGCTTCTTTGTGCCGACCATTACCATCTCTCTCATCTTAAAGCCCGTCATGTTTTTTCCCAGTATAACGGGACCGTTGATCATCTGGATCTCGCCTATCAGCTTACTCATTGCTCTCACCAGCCTTTTCCAGGGCAAGGCACAGCCTTTGTCCTATGGTGTATTCCTTCTCCTCGATAAGAGTCTTAAGTGAATGATCGATGTTGTAGGTCTTCTCGGAGTTGCTGATCACAAATCCTCCGATTTTATCATCGCTCATGGTCTCAATTACAAAGGACTTGCCTGTAACTGCCACTAAGCCCTTGATGCAGCCCTTGATCGACTCCTTGTCCTTCTCCCTTACATAAACAACAACTTCGTTGTTCTCAAATTCCTTAAGGTATTTATTGATATTCTCACAAAGATATTCATAATACTCGTCAGTATCGACAAATTGGTCGGCTTTCTTCAATATCTCCCTTAGGAGCTGATCCTGAAGATCCTTCCTCTTTTGTCTCAGCTGAGCTTTGTTTTTTTCGATCGCCTTGGCCATAGCTTCGTTTCTCTCGATCTTAGCCATGCTGATCTTCCTTCTTACTATCTCGTCTCTATGTGCTTCAAGCTCTTTTCTCTTATCTTCAAGTGCCTGAAGGTTCATCTCCTCAAGCTCCTTCAAAGCTCTCTGAAATTTCTCCTCTTCCTCACGGTAGACGATCTTGTGGAAAATCTCCAATTTTTCCTCAACTGTTATCATAAGTTCACCACCTAAATTTTTATGCCTATGGACTCTTTAATATATCTCATAATGAAATTCTTGTCCTTTAGGCCAGTACGGTCAGGAATCGTCACTATAAGCTGGGAGCTGCCGGTGCGCTTAAGCTCCAGCACCTCTTCCTTCATTTCTTCGAAGATCTTCTCAGTAATAATGATGATCCCGATATCCTTGTCCTCGACAGCCTCTTTGAAGCGTGCAATTATTTCCTCTCTCGTCTGGGCAAGGACGCCCTCGATATTGGCCAGTCTCATCCCGATTATCGTATCTCTGTTATCACTGATCAGGTAAGACTTCATTTTTATAGCCTACCCAGGATCATGATCGATACTATAAGTCCATAGATAGCGATACCTTCTGCAAGACCTACGAATATAAGAGTCTTACCAAGAAGTGATGAATCCTCTGAAACCGCTCCAAGAGCTGCTGAACCTACAACCGCTACTGCATAACCTGCGCCAAGTGTTGCAATTCCTGTCGCTAAAGCTGCTGAGATAAAACCAAGTCCCTGAGATGATGAAAGAAGTCCGCCTGCTGCTTCTCCTGTTTCCGCGTTGATTGCTTGCGGGACCATGATAACGACTGCTGCAATAAGAAGCGGTAAAAATACAAACAGATTAGTCCTTAATATCCCCTTAAGCTTCTTTTTTCCGCCCTCCATATTGTTGTAGATGTAGAAAACTCCTGTACCGATCGTAAGTAAAACTAAGATTGCTGTAGAAACAAGTATAAATGACATTTTTTCTCCTCCTAAAATTGAATTGTGTTAGTTTTCAAGGCTGACAGGTTTAAACTCTCTGCCATCGCCCTTGTAGTATCTGCTGAACATTTCATAGTATTGAAGTCTCATCCCCTGAATGAATACTATCAGTGCTTCCAATGAGATGATAAATATATTTCCAATAACTATCATCAGAATATTACCTGCTGCTGATCCTATCATATGACCCATGGTCTCAAATGCAAGGAACAATCCTACGTGAGTCAATGCAAATGCTCCAACCCTAATGAAGGATATAGTTCCGCTCAGCATAGCCAGGAAGGTCTCAATAAGCGAGAATATGGACTCGACATAGTAGCCGGATATATCTGAACCATGAAGTGGCCTCTTCCCCTCAATCAAATGTGTCAGCGGCAGCCTGAATACTATAGCCAGCAATGCGAGAACTGCAATTCCAACTCCTATGGGCATTGGCAGGATATTTATTCCAAGCATTCCTCCGCCTACGAGAACCAACACAGTTACGTAAAGAACCACACCTGCAACGCCTTCCTTACCAAACAAGCCTTCTTCGATATCGTGTCTCTTCATGGCATTTATTATACCAAATACGTAGGATATAAGCAGGATCACAACGCCTACTATTATCGCAAATATCAGGATCTCGTTGATATTCTCAAATGGCTTCATCCACAAAGCCGGTATCAGAGTTTCTATCCCAAAAACCGCTCCGTACAAAAGGCCGAATATCATTGACGAAATCCCAAGCCTTTGAATAAGACCACCAAACTGCTTCATCCTCTTCGAGAGAAAGTACCCGGCAATCAGAAAAACAAATCCTTGCCCCAGGTCTCCAAACATTATCCCGAAAAGGAGCATGTAGGACAAACTCACAAAGGGAGTTGGATCGAGCTCATTGTAGTTGGGAGTTCCGTAAAGGTTGACAAGCCACTCGAACGGCCTGAAGAACCAGTTGTTTTTTAATTTTGTTGGTGGCTGAAGGCTTGTTTCATCCTTAAATATGACTAATGTATCTCCATACTTTTCAAGAGTCTTCTTTATTTCTTCTCTTTCAGATTGGGCAACCCAACCTGACATATAGAAGAATCTCTTTGAAAATGCTATTTTTTCTTTTATGTTATCAAGCTTGGAGAGAAGTTTAACCTGCGCTATAAGATGCTCTATCCTGTCTCCGTATTTTGCCTTGATTTCAGCCAATCTATCCTCTTGACCCTTTATCTCCCTGTAGAGCCTGTCTTTATTCTTGATTATCTGCTCCCTGATCTCCTGTGGAGTACCTGAATATTCCTTAGGGATCACTATCTCCCTGAAATTCAGTGACCTTAATATCCTCTTCATTTCTTCCTCAAGGCTTGTGGGATAAAGTACAAGGTAAACCTCGCCCTGTACGCTGGTTCCGGTATGAAGAAGTATGGCAAGTATATTTTCATAGTTTTTCTTCAGCTTGTTGCGGTCTTCCTTAGTCAAGGTTCCCATCTTAAAGCTAAAATACTCCATCTCTCTAAGTGAGCTTATGGGTACCGAGAATTCCTTAAGCTCCTTAAAGCTGTTCGCATAAAAATCCTCCAGATATTCCAGTTCCCTTTGCATAGCCTGAAGCATAGCATTAGGCTCATTAACCTCTTCGCAGATGTCATCAAGCTCATTTAGAATATCTTCTTTCTTCATCTCGACAGCAGTCTCATGTATTTCGGACTCTGTTTCGATTCCAAGTATTTTCTTAAGCTCTTCACCTTTTTTAAGAAGCTCATCATAACGCTCATCCTTCTCAAAGGTGGTTATGCTGTTCAGGTCGATCAGCCTGTCGATGTTTTCATCGCTGACGTCGAAAAGGAAGTTGTTCTCCTCTATCTGCGTCATAGCATCTACAAGATCTACCTTTCCCGACTGTAGTATATCCTTAAGCACCAGGTCAGCTTCACTAACCTTGCCAATGATATTCATAATCGTCATTTTTTCTACGGACATTATTCATCACTTCCTTTTATCGTCCTTACGAGGTACTCCTTGATCTCGTAATAGGATAATCCATATTTTTTTGCTTCCAGTATAGATATAATATCACGGATCTCAAACTCCAGCAGGTGAAGATATGCATTGGAGATCGAAAGATCCATCTTACCCTTAGTAAAAGTATTTCTAAACATATTATAAAGATGCCTTTGCAGCCTTATCTCCATGAAAAGGTCTATGTCCTTTTCCTCGTTCACCATTTCCTTATAGGGTGTCTTCGAAACCTTTGCCTTAAGATCCTCGACAGTTCCGTAGCACAGCTCCTTCAACTCCTTGTAGCCAAACAGCTTCCCGTTGGGCAAAGTGTAGTTGATAAGCTCCTCAGGCAGAAGATTATAGAACTTGATACCTCTATATATCCACTCGATGTTCAGCAAATCTATGTTTTCACTGAGGAAATCGGTGTAGATGTTCTTATCAGTCTTCCCTAACAAATCAGTACTTTCAAACAATGAGTTAAAGTAAAGCCTGTCGAGATTCATCTCCATATAGAAAAGAAGCTTTGAGTAATCCTCATGTCTGTAAGGGTATAGAACATCGTAGAATTTTGTACCCTCAAGCTTTTCTATAAAATCGTCAAGAGACTTTGCAGTTCTAAGTTTTTCGATGGAGAAGCTGTAATACTCGTCCCGTATCATGCTGACCTTTTCATACTTCGAAAGGTCCTCTCCCCTTGCAAGAGCTCTTAGGTAAAGCTTCAGGTCCTCTGTTTCGAACCTGAACATATAGGCCTTGTAGAACTTTTCATAGTTGTCTGTAAAGTACTTCAGGATCTTCTTGAACTGGGTTATCAAAAACCTGTCAAGCTGGATCTGTACCTGCTGGATGTCTTCCAGATCATGAAGCTCCTGGAGGACCTGTCCATAAACGGTATGGTCCTTCAAATACTGGATCTGGTCACTTACCTGATCCTTTTCCATCAGCGTTATATAGTCGGAATCCTTCAGGAAACGGGAGCGCATAACCCTTAATTTTGTGTTTATGGCAGAAAATCGTCTTACATTTCCCATTCTATCCCTCTATTCTTCGCCAGTCAGTATTTCTTTCCAAAGGCTTTCCACCAACTTATCCTTAACTTCATTGTATACTACATCGATGTTTACCATGCTGCTCATGCATTCAACCTCAACCTTGCCTGGTCTTTCAGATTCCTCGGTCGATTTCTGCATTATCTCCTGATAGGCCCTTTCTCCCTCCTCCATATAAGATTTCATAAGGTCCTGCTCCAGCTTTTGAAGCATGTCCAAGCCCTCCAGCTTCTTCTTTCTGAGAAGCTCCTCATACTTGGCTCTTAGGGCAACGGTCTCCTTATCTAGATTGATGATTTGTTGTGCGATTTCGTTCATTTTTTATCACTCCTTAACCCTATTAATTATACTCTAATGGGAATATATAACAATAAATCAATATGTCGAAACCGGCAGCAAACAGACGCAAACCATGACATTGTTTGTTAAAACACTAACGCCTCTGCATATCTTCATTTTACTCCTGTTTTCTCCATTTTTCTTCGTTTTTCATAAATATTAAGGAAAATTAATATATCGATGGAAATCTGTGCCATCGAATGATGGAAAGTAAAAAAATAAGATGCCACAGCCATCTGCAGCATCTCTATCATATTATAAACTCAAACCTTTTTCAAACGCATTTACATTAACTTCGTGAACTTTAGGTGGCAAGAATTTCTTTATCTTAGATATCCAGTCGATTTTGTCCAGCCCAAGGGCTTTTACCATCAGTCCTAACATGACTATATTGGACGATCTGGGCTCACCCAGCTCCTCTGCGATCTCTCTTGCATTGACTGAAATGACATTCTCGATGGTGTCCTTAATTCCCTCCATTATGCCGAGTGGATATTCCTCCAAGCCTGAAAGTACAGGCAACGGCCATATTTCTTCCTCATTTACAATGAGTGTGCCGCCTTTCTTAAGCATTGGGATATATCTAAGCGCCTCCACCTTTTCGAATGAAACCAGTATGTCGGCTTCTCCCTTGTTTATCGTAGGAGAGTAGACCTTGTCGCCGAAGATTATCTGAGTAGTTACGCTTCCTCCTCTTTGAGCCATTCCGTGGATCTCTGACATCTTAACATCGTAGCCTTCCTCAAGAAGACCTTCTGTAAGTATCTTCGATACAAGTATAGTTCCCTGACCGCCAACTCCAACCATCAATATTCTCTTATTCATCTATTTCACCTCTTCCCCGAAAGCTTCAATAGAATGGAACGGACAAACCTGCAGACAAACCTGACACCCGTTGCACATCGTAATGTCCATGCTGACAACATTATCCTTCATGGAAATTGCTGGACAACCGATTCTAAGGCATGTTTTACACTTTGTGCAAATCTCCTGATTTACCTGGCAGTAAAGGTTGGCTCTTCTCTTCTGAACATCCTTAAGAAGGGCACAAGGCTGCTTTGTGATTATGACGAATGGCTCGTCTGTTGCAATAGCTGCCTTTACAGCCGCATAGTTCGCTTCCATATCATAGGGGTCAACGACCCTTAAGTTCTCTTCCTTGATGCCGATAGCCTTGACTAAAGCTATAAGGTCGACCTGAGGTGACTCAACTCCTGAAACACTCTTGCCGGTTCCCGGGTTTTCCTGATGTCCGGTCATAGCGGTAATTCTATTGTCAAGGATCACAACTGCCATATTGCTCTTGTTGTAAACAGCATCCACAAGTCCTGTCATGCCTGAGTGGAAGAATGTTGAGTCCCCGACAACACCAAAGACCTTCTTGTCTCTTCCAGCCATTCTGTTTGCTTTGTCAAAACCGATCCCAGCGGAAATTCCAGCTCCCATGCATATGGAGATATCGCCTATGTTAAGAGGTGCCATTGCTCCAAGTGTATAACACCCTATATCTGTAGTAACGTTTATCTTGTTCTTATGCTTGCCCATTGCATAGAATATCCCTCTATGAGGACAACCAGCGCAAAGTGCAGGAGGTCTGTTCGGAGCAGTTATATCTAAGCTGTAGCCCTCCTCAGGCTTCTCACCAAGCATAACCTCTCTGATGATCTGTGGGTTGATCTCACCGCAAACTGAGAAAATCTCTTTCCCGGTGCACTCGATTCCCATAGCCTTCATAAAGTTTTCCATGTACGGTTCGTTCTCTTCGATTACGTAGACCTTCTCTACTCCTGCTGCAAATTCCTTCATCTTCTGATCAGGAAGCGGCCAGCTGAAGCCTACCTTCAAATATGATGCTGTATCGCCGAAAACCTCTTTGGCATGAACATAGCTTGCTCCTGATGTAACAATACCTATCTTTCTGTCATTCCATTCTATCCTGTTCATCTCGGTGGTGTTTGAAAACTCTCTTAAGCGAGGGATCCTTTCGGTCTCCATCTCGATGTGCTTGACTTTTGAGTGGGCAGGCACCATTATGTATTTCTTGATATTCTTTGTGTATTCCCTGATACCGACCTCTTGTCTGTCCAACAGCTCAACTGCTCCCTTGCTGTGGCAGATCCTGGTAGTGACCTTAAAAAGCACTACTGTATCGAAATTCTCGGATATTTCGAAGGCTGCCTTCATGAAGTCCTTGCATTCCTGGCTGTCAGATGGTTCTACCATCGCTACTTTTGCTGCCTGTGCATAAAGCCTGTTGTCCTGTTCGGTTTGTGAGCTGTGCATTCCAGGCTCATCTGCCGTTATTATTACGCAGCCTCCGTTAACTCCCTCATATGCAAAGGAGAAAAGAGGGTCTGCAGCCACGTTAAGTCCAACATGCTTCATGGCTGCCATTGATCTTGCTCCGGCTATGGAGGCACCTGCTGCGACCTCAACTGCCACCTTCTCGTTTGTAGACCACTCAGAATAGATCTCGGGGTATGTGGAAACGTTTTCAAGGATCTCAGTCGAAGGCGTTCCCGGATATGCTGCGGCAACTAAGCATCCGGCTTCGTAAGCGCCTCTTGCGATCGCTTCGTTTCCGGTCATAAGCTTTTTCATTTAATCACTCCTCGTTTAATATCTTTGCTTACATTATATACTATATATTGAAAAATTCCACTATGTTTTAGTGGAAAATTCCAGTCGCTATGCGGCTTTAACGCTTAAAATCAGTGTCCCGTCTTGATGGTCTCCTTGGGTGCTAAGCTGATATCCGCAGGGTCAATTGAAAGATCAGCGGGATCGGGGCAATAGCTTTCAACGTTCTTCGCTCCAGTCTTAAGCTCCCAATGGAGAACGAAGGAGAGTACAACCCTTAGTATGGCAACAGATGCAAGGATAATAAACTCATCGATGGTCCTTATTACGACAGTCTTTATGATCTCGGCTGCCAGCTTGAACTCAAGGCTCAGCGTCATCGCCTTGGCAAAGTCTATGGCAACATCGTCGCCCCTGAAGTCAAAGCCGTTCCTGAAGAACTGGACAAGTCCACGCACTGCTGCTATGGCAATGATAGCAACCCCTATAAGCTCAAGCGAGCTTGTGATATATGGTACAATGTACTCAAGAAAATGCTCGATAATCAAAGTAATCGCTCCTTAAAAAATAAAAGTAGAACAAAGAATTCCCTAACGTCCATTCTACCATATGATGTACCGAATGCCAAAATAAAATTATGATCATCTATCTATTTTTTCGGTTGGACCACCATGTGAAAAGAATTGAAAAAGCCAGTATCTGAAGAATTATTTCCGGATAGCCAGTTAGCGGATCGAAGGAGAAGTTAGTATATAGCAGCCCTTCGATCGAACCCGGACCGGTTATGACTGCACCGATCGATGTCAATGCAAACATCAGCCATGCCAGCTTAAGCCATCCAAAATCTTCCCTTATTATGTTATTCCTGAATGGGTATATTGCCGAGCCAAGGATCGCTCCCCTTACAAGCTGCACAGGTACTGCCAGCCTTACTGATAGAGCATCGATAGGCTTCATTACAAGGCTCATCATCTCGTCTGAATCAAAGTAAGAAAAATAATCGCTAAAAAACATAAACAATATGCCAAATACCGCATAGGTCAGGGTATGTATTACAGAAAATCTTGAAATGAACCTCAGCGGGCTCTCTCTTTTAACAAACATCCAGTTACACCTTCCTTTCAAGGGCAGTGGGGTGGGTTACAGCTTTTGACCGCAGTTTGGACAGAAATTGTGCTCGGGGTCAACATGGGCCCCACAGCTTGGGCAGCCTGTATACCCTGCTGTACGAGCATGTCCGCAGTCAAGGTCCCGCTCAGCTATGACTACATCTTCGCCCCTTCGCAGCCTGTCGCCCAGGTCTTTGTCCAGCATACATGTCTGTCCGCAGCAGGACTTTGTAACAGTATACCTCCACCCCCACTTGAACAGCGGGATGAAGAAAAAACTGAACACGTTGCAATGCCCTTGGACCATGTACCGTCCGTACTTACCGCAGGATGAACATATCTCCGCCCGATTGTATTCATATGTATATGATTTGGGGTAAACCCCCGCAACAAAAAACATTCTTAAGTGCCTCCTGACATCGGGGACGGTTCTTTTTGGCTGAAATTGCATGTTTTTCGAAACAATTTTCAATTTAGCCATCGACCGTTTTGTTTCTTTGCTGATTCTTGTACCATATTCCTGCTTACTTCCAGCATATCAGCTATCTTCCTAAGAGAAAGGTTTGATTTGTGAATCATCACTTCAATCAAGGAGTCCATAAGATAAGGCTTCACAGTAAGCTGTCTTACATCAGAAACACCCTTACTTTCACAGAATTCGCTGATTATTTTTTGTGCCTTTATGTATTTAATCTGTTCCATTTCTTCTTTTGTATCCAGGTATTCCCCTTCATCATCAAGCCTATGGAATGCCTTGAACGATTCTATACTGCCGGACAGCTCCAGTATCAAATCGTATTGACCTTGTGCCAATATCCCAAGGTTGCCTGATATATATCCATTGTAGCTGCTCCACGAATATCCTTTGCATTCTCTTGTTATGCCTGCATTGACGGGATTATTGTGTACATACCTTACAACCTGCAGCAGATGTTCATCACTCAGAACCTCCTGGGACTTATACCGATCCTGGAAAACATGTCCAACCCTATCCATCCTGCTGTTCAGCTTCATCGCAAATGTTGTGTTAACCCGCTTGAGCAGGATACCTATCTCAATCAATTCGCCCTTCAAAACAAGATGCACATGGTTGTCCATGATGCAATAGGCAGCCACTTCAATCTCTGTCTCCTCAAGCTTCCTGGATAAAATTTCCATAAATGATGATTTGAAGTCATCACTTCGAAAGATCATTTCCTTATTGATGCCCCTCATCATAATATGGTAGTAGCCAGTGGGGCTTTCCTGTCTTTTCTGTCTCGGCACTATTATCACCTCAACCCAATATTACCATAAATCTGTAGTTTTCAAAATATTTAATTAAAATAAAAGCCATCGGGAAGCCATCGGGGACGGTCCTTTTTGGCTGGAATTATCCGGTAACAGGCACAATTCCAGCCAAAAAGGACCGTCCCCGATGGCTGATGATTAAAGTGAATCTATTGATCCAAGTATCTCATCGTTCTCCGGTATATCCTGCATGGAATGTCCATAATGCACGAACCGAAGCACGCCCGCCTTGTCCACCAGCATCTGCGCTGGCATCCTGCCAAGCTTGAACAGGTTGACCTTTTGCCCGTATAGCTTCAACACCTCATGCTTAGGATCCGGGATTCCATAAAACTCCAGATCATTATTCTTCCAGTACTTCTCAAAGCTGTCTGCATTCTCCGGTCCAATTGCCACTATTGCTGTATCCCTATCCACAAACTTGTTATAATCCTGATGCAACTGCATCATATGCTTTTGGCAATACGGTCATACAAAGCCCCTGTTCAATACTATAAGTACATTTTTCTCTCCCTTGAATGCTGAAAGCTTAAACATATCCCCTCTAAAATCCTTAAATTCAAAATCCGGTGCCTCTCTATTTACTTCTACACTTGCCACTTATTATTCCCCCCTGAACTGAACAACCTTTGTTTGCATTCTCCATTATATTATACCCATCCAGAAAATCTCCAATAAAAAGACCGCCTGAAAATAACAGGCGGCAGCAATATTATCCTATTGACTTGATCAAGTATATGAGTACAGCAGCAGATATGAACACAACAGTCAAGACTTTCCTTATCCTCTTCCTGGATTCAGGATCTATACCATTGTAGCCGCTCCCCTCCAGCTCCCCCTTACAGAATGGGCACTCCTTCATATGATCAAGGACATCCCTGCCACAATGAGGACACTTGACAAGATGCTTCTCAAATCTCTTAAGCTTATTTCTTTCATCCATTTTAATACCTCATAAAGCATGAATCATCCCGACTGTATTTTAGCAAAGATCCTCATGCTAAGCTTTATTTAACTTCTCCCTTGCCATTTTAAGAAAAGTCTCTATTACCTTAATTCTGGCATAATACTTATCGTTGCCCTCAACAATCACCCAAGGAGCGTATGGGGTATTCGTCCGCGCCAGCATCTCTTCGATAGCTTCCTTATAAATATCCCATTTATCCCTGTTTCGCCAGTCCTCATCGGTCAATTTATAATTCTTGTCAGGGTCTTCCTCCCTGTCGTTGAATCTTCTTAGCTGCTCATCCTTGTCGATATGGATAAAGAATTTTATTATCAGGGTGCCGAAATTTGCAACATGCTTCTCATTTGAGTTTATTTCATCAAACGCCCTCATATAATCACCGGCTGAAACAAGGTTTTCAACTCTCTCAACCATGACTCTTCCATACCAGGATCTGTCGAAAATAGTCATATGTCCAGTTTTAGGCATGTGCTTATAAAATCTCCACATATAGTTGTACTGCTTCTCTGTACTGTCAGGTGCAGATATAGGAATGACTTCGTAGCCTCTTGGATCCATTTCCTGAGTAAGCCTCTTTATGGCACCGCCTTTTCCTGCAGCATCCCACCCTTCAAATACAATTATTGATGGGATCCTCTTTGTGTACAGAGCATAGGCAACTTCCTTCGCTTCAAGCTGGAGCTTGCCAAGCCTATCCTGATATTCCTCTGTTTCCAGCTTCTTACTCAAATCAACTGATCCAAGGACGTTAGACTCTCTCTTTATATATTCCGTGTGTGTCTCCGGAGTTGCTTCCTTCTCTCCAATTCCGTTTTCGAGCCTTTTCTCAATCATCTTTTTAACTGTGGTAAGCATTTCATTTATAGCTTTCTGCTTTTTATCTGTCGATATTATATTCCAATGACTCTGCTCATAATCAGTTATTGACAGGATCTCACTGAACATTGCCTTGTATTCCTTGCGGCGCTTTATTTGATCCCAGTCATTTTCTGTGACTCTGAAATCAGTGTACTTGCTTGATGCAAGCTTCTTGACCCTGTCCTCCTGATTTTTTTTGGAAACCTCTAAAAAGAACTTGATAATCAATGTGCCGTCATTTACCAGTTGCTTTTCAAAAAGCTCGATATCCTTTACATCGTCGTAAGCGATAGGTTTACCAAGTCTGTTGCCTGACATTATATTTTTATAATAGCTATGGATGTATATATGGATGCTGCCCTTAGACGGGATCCCTTGCCAGAATCTCCACAGGAATGGTTTTCTCTTCTCATCCTCTGTAGCTTCCTCATATACCTTTATTTTAAAGATTCGAGGATCCATTTCTGTGATAAGCTCGTTTACCATGAATCCCTTCCCTGACGATTCCCATCCATCGAAGAGGATTAGAACTGGAAATCCGGCATCCTTTACTCTTCTCTGCAGATTTCCGATCTCCTCTTTAAGTTCTTTATTTTCTTTCTTATAATCCCTCTTATCATTCTCCACAGCTATCCCCCTTATCAAGGTTATCTAAGGTTAAAGAAATCACTGGCTGGATCTGGTAATGCCCGATGTCCCTAATTGAGCCAGAACTTCAAGGAAAACAGGATGAACAGGAAAAAGGCAAAGACGAACACAAGGGCAATTGCGAGTCCTGCTCCAACTGCATATTTCATCAGTGCGAACATCTCCCGCTTGCTCATAGGTTCATTGTCGCCGACAAATTGACCTGCTGGTTCCTTTTTCTCCTTCACATACCAGGGTGCCCCCTCAAAATTCATGTCGGCGACTACCCTGCCGTCGTCCTCAAAGTGCTTCTTCATAACAACTACTCCTTATTATATAAATGACAGGCCACCTTATGCCCCTCTTCCATCTCCTGCATCAATGGGATCTCTCTACTGCAGATATCCATCGCATATCTGCACCTTGTGTGGAACTTGCATCCTGACGGCGGATTCGCAGGTGAAGGGATACTCCCCTCAAGGATGATCCTCTCTGCCTTGAAGTCCGGATCCGGTACAGGGATCGCGCTGAAAAGCGCTTGAGTGTATGGATGCAGCGGATTTCTAAATATAGATTCCTTATCCGCATATTCAACCAGATTTCCAAGATACATTACCCCGACGGTATCTGAAATATGCTCTACAACAGACAAGTCATGGGATATGAAAAGATATGTCAGATCGTACTTTTCTTGAAGATCCTTAAGAAGATTTATGATCTGTGCCTGTATAGATACGTCAAGTGCTGAAACGGGCTCATCGCACACTATAAACTCAGGATTAAGTGCCAAGGCTCTCGCAATGCATATCCTCTGCCTTTGTCCGCCTGAAAACTCATGGGGATACCTGTCCTTATGGTACTCCTGAAGACCGCAATCCTTCATGATGCGTGTGATGTACTCATCAAATTCTGCCTCAGGCACAAGCTTCTTCTCCCTTACAGCCTCACCTATGATCTCACCAACGGGCATCCTTGGTGAAAGGCTTGAATACGGGTCCTGGAATATGATTTGGATCCTGGGCCTTAAGGCTCTAAGGTCTCTTCGATTAAGGTCGTGTATTTCTATCCCGTCAAACTTTACTGAACCGCTGGTTTTATCTGTCAGTCTGAGTATTGTCTTTCCGATCGTAGTTTTCCCGCAGCCTGATTCACCAACAAGGCCCATGGTCGTGCCTCGCTTGATATCGAAGCTTACGTCATCAACCGCCTTTACATAGCCCTTTACCTGGGAGAACATACCTCCGGAAATCGGGTAGTATTTCTTGAGATTTTTGACCTGGATTATGTTTTCATCATTTTCTTCTACAAAATCATCATATCTTACAGCCTCACTCATTGCTCTC
The DNA here is from genome assembly GCF_004101785.1 of Gudongella oleilytica. NCBI lineage: Bacteria > Bacillati > Bacillota > Tissierellia > Tissierellales > Tissierellaceae > Gudongella > Gudongella oleilytica. The sequence goes on along the minus strand of NZ_CP035130.1, from coordinate 185,186 downwards.
CCTCCTTCCCGGCATGTATTGGTAGCAAGCCACCCTATGTGTACCGCTTATCTGATATGTTGGAGGATAAACTCCCTCACAGGCCTTGAATGCCTTGTTGCATCTATCCTTGAAGTAGCAGTAGTTCGGCATATCGATCGGATTTGGAACTGATCCAGGTATGCTGTAAAGTCTTTCGACCTTCCTGTTGCTGCTTGGCTTGGACTCCATCAACCCGACTGTATATGGATGCTTTGGTGAATGGAATATCTCCTGTGCAGTCCCCTGCTCAACAACTCTTCCTGCATACATTACAACCACATAATCTGCCATCTCAGCTATTACGCCAAGGTCGTGGGTAATAAGCATGATGCTGGAATTTATCTGATCCTTAAGATTTCTCAAAAGGTCCATGATCTGCGCCTGGATAGTTACATCAAGTGCAGTCGTCGGCTCGTCAGCGATTATTAGCTTCGGGGTACATGCAAGCGCCATGGCGATCATAGCTCTTTGCCTCATCCCGCCTGACAGCTCGTGGGGATACATCTCGTAAACACCCTCTGCATTGGCTATCCCTACCATCTTGATCATCTCGATGGTCCTTGCAGATACCTGCTCCTTACTCATTTCAGGATTGTGAAGCTCAATTACCTCGTCTATCTGCATTCCGACTTTAAATACCGGGTTAAGGCTTGTCATTGGCTCCTGAAATATCATCGATATCTCATTGCCTCTTATTTTCTGCATTTTTTCTGTGGGCATCTTAGCGATGTCGTATACCTGGTTGTCCAGGTTGAATCTGATCTCTCCATCCACTATCTGCCCCTGGGGTCTTTGCACCAGCTGCATTATAGATAGTGAGGTCACGGATTTGCCGCAGCCTGACTCACCAACTACACCTACAGTCTTTCCTCTAGGCACATCAAAGGATACCCCGTCAACTGCCTTGACAACTCCTATATCAGTGAAGAAATAAGTGTTCAGATTATCTATCTCAAGGATATTGTTGGGGTTCTTCATGGTCGAGACATACTCTGACTCAGGAACGTCCTTCCTGTTTCTAATCCTTTCGAATTCGTCAGTTATCTTCCTGTTTTCCCTTGAGATCTTCCTCAATTCCTTGGCCGAAAGGTAGTTAACGTTCTTTACAGCCTTGCCATTCTTACCGTTTAGTATTTTATCCATTAGATTTTTCTTATTGTCCATTTCGCACCTACCGTTTCATCTTGGGGTCAAAGGCGTCACGAAGGCCATCGCCAACGAAGTTGAAGCCAAGAACCGTCAAGAGTATAAGTGTACCTGCAGGTATCCACACAAACCAGAAATTGGTCATCTCATAGGCTGTGGACACGCCGCTAATAATATTTCCCCAGGATGCCAGCGGGAATTTTACTCCCAGCCCCAGGAAGCTCAATGTTGATTCATAAAGTATTACGGAGCCAAGACCCATCGTTGCAAAAACAATTAGCTGAGGTATTACATTAGGTACAAGGTGCTTGAATATCCTTCTGGATACTGAAAGACCTGTCGCTTCAGCTGCAACCATAAACTCCTGTTCCCTTAGAGACAATATCTGACCTCTGACCATACGTGCTATGCCGGGCCAGCTCATTATACCAAGTATAAACATCAAAAAGTAGATCCTAAGCTGCGGTGCGACCTCCATGGCATCCATTATTGAACCTAGAATTATCAATAAAGGCATAAAAGGTATACAGTTGAATACGTCAACTATACGCATTATAAGCATATCGACCCATTTGCCGAAGTACCCTGCCAATCCTCCCATGATTACTCCGAGGGCTGATTCCAGAAGTACTACTATAAATCCTATGGTAAGTGATATTCTGCCACCATACATAAGCCTTGTCATTACGTCCATTCCGTGCTTGTCCGTTCCAAGCCAGTGCTTCGCTGAAGGCTGTTCGTGGATGGATATGAGGTGAGTCTGGGTGTCAGCCTTCACTGTATAGAGGTTGTTGATCCTCGACACCTGATACTCCACATCTACACCCTCTTCATTCTTGAACATAAAGGATGGGTGGTTGCCCTCGATCGCATCACTAAGGGCTTTCTTGAATTCTATAGTAAGGAAGACATCCGGTGATGCCGGCTGTATAGCAAGGTTTGACAGAAGGGCATATTCCTCGTCACCCTTGTAGATCACGGCTAAATTGTCCTCCTCCTCGATCCTGTAATCGACACCATCTGCAGAGAAAGTAAATATTCCATCTTCTCTGAAAGCCTTCTCAGCTGCATAGGTAAACTCATAGCCAAGGTTTTGTGTCGGTATTGCCGGGTCGAATATATTTTTCGACTCAATGGCAGCATCTCCGGATCTTCCAAGGACATACTCCCTGCCGCTTTGAACTATCGTGTAAAGCTCACCATCAAGGTTAAATTGACCAACATTGCCTAGGACCGCCTCAGTAGCAGCTGCATTAAGCTCTGGTGAGATTACTTCTCCGTCGATGCCGTTAATAGCGACAAGCCCTCTGAAGTTTGTTATCCTGGCTATTGGTGCTGAAGTGACTATCTTGTAAAATTCCTCGCCCTCCTCGACTATGTGGTACTCCTGCCCGCCTGAGGTGAAGGTTGTCTTTCCGCTGTTTCTTGCAAGGATAAATGCTGAGTGGGCTGAGCTTGAATACTCCATCCCATCAACAACTGTATATCTGTAATCGTTATTGTAGGTGATACTCGCATATTCCTTGGACATGGTTCCTACATACTTGAAGACCTGAGTCTCCTCATAAGGTGTCACCAAGCCTCCGATAAAGGAGAACACAAACATAAACGCAATTATTATCAACCCAATTATCGCTAGTCTGTTCCTGATAAATCTCTTTACAACTAGCATCCCGGGGGATAGCACCTTGACTCTCTGTTCATCCCCAAGACTACCGGATGTGCTCACATGACTCTCAGCTATGTTTTCTTCTTTTTCTTTAATTATCATCTCTTGATTCTTCTCAGTCACGTAAAATCACCTCCATCAGTCTATTCTGACTCTAGGGTCAACCACTGCATACAGAATGTCTGCAATAAGTGTACCCAACAGCGTCAGAACTGCTAAAAATACCATGTAAAACATGGTGAAGGGTATATCGCCGCTTACCATGGCAAGATATCCCGTGTAACCGATACCTGGGATCTGGAACAAGGTCTCTGTAATAAGAGCTCCAGCAAATAACCCCGGCAATGATCCCCCAAGAATTGTCACTATGGGGATCAAGGTGTTTCTAAAGGCATGGAAGTTGATAACTCTCTTCTCAGAAAGTCCCTTAGCCCTTGCCGTTCTAATAAAGTCTGAATTAAGGACCTCCAGCATGTTGGTCCTTGTGTATCTCATAAGGCTCCCTATTCCAATAATGGTCAATGTCATGACGGGAAGGACAAAATGGCTTGCCACGTCCATGAACTGCCCAAAGGAATCCAGAAGCATGTAGTTTCTTCCCACCTTGCCATAAAGGTCGAACCACCCCAGCCATACCGAAAAGATTAGCTTAAGGACGGTAGCAAAGAAGAAGGTTGGAAGAGAAATCCCCAAAAGTGCCACTACAGTTACTGCATAATCAGTTCTGCTGTACTGCTTTCTTGCTGCAAGGATCCCCAGCGGGATCGATATTATAACCTGAAGCACGAATGCTATTGAACCAAGTATAAATGAATCCCAAATAACCGATGCAAACTTTTCAGTAACCGGCACGCTAAAGGCCCAGGAATCTCCAAAATTCCCTCTGACTGCATTTGAAAGCCACTTAAAGAACCCAGGTACTATACCAATATCCAGTCCATATGCCGCGTTCAGCTGTGCCAGCCACTCGCTGTAGGGCTTGGAATTTGGTCTCATTGAAAGCATCCTTGCCTGGGACTCAACGTATGATGTTGGGATGCTTCTCATTATGGTATAAATTATCAGCGATACGAAGAAAAGAAGTACCGCTGATATCAATAGCCTCTTTAATATGTATTTACGCATTTGATATCCCTCGTTTTCCGTTAAATAGTTAGCTGGTTAATACGCCACCCCAATAAATTACCTGATGGCGCAACATGAGCCCACAATTGTGGGCTCATGCTTAACCATCGACTGCTATTTCATTTCCAGAAGCTCTAGGTCGTTCATCCATCCCCAGTAAGTCGTTATGTCTGGTGTTACTGTATCCATGTTGATTCTTTCTGGGCTGAAGATTACCAGGTTCTGTCTTTGATAAGTCGGGATCTCTACTCCCCAGTCAAGGATTATGTCAAGAGCTTGCTTGTAAACTGCTTTTCTGAACTCTTGATCCGGGCTCTTTCTAGCTTCGATTATAAATCTGTCAAGCTCGGCGTCAGCTATGTTGTAGCTGTTGCTGTCAGTTCCGCCCAGGCCTTTACCGTTTGAGCTGTGGTATACCTGATACATATCCGGGTCAATAGTTGAGCCCCATGCAGCAGTCCACATCTCATGTGTATTGGCGTCCAAAGTATCCCAAAGAACATTGGTATCTGCCGGGTCATTGATAGTTAAAGTGATGCCTATCTTCTCAAGTGATGTCTTGGTGTCAGCAAGTATTGCAAACGCAGGGTGATCACCGATTCCATCAGCAGGAACGATTATTTCGTACTCAAGTTCTGCTCCAGCTGGAGCTGCAGTGAATTTGCCTGTTGCTTCGTCGAATGTATAGCCTGCCGCCTTGAAGAATCCAACTGCTGCCTCAAGAGCTGCTGCATACTTGTCCTCAGCTACCATGCTCTCAGTGTAGATGTCATTTCCGTCTACATCCTTGGAGTATGCAACTGAGTAACCTGGATCAGATTTTTGTGGAGCTGCCCAGGATGTATTTGATATCGGATAGTTGATTACAGATGCTGCATCGCCATAGTAGCTGTCGATAGCAACGTCTCTGTGTACTGCGAAAACTGTTGCAAAGCCTTTTCTCAGGTTCTTGCTGGCTTCAGAATCCTGAACTCCACCGACATTGACAGTCTTGGAGTTGATTCCGATGTAGCCATAGCCCAGGTTGTCAACTGAAACAGCTGCGATCTTGTCGCCAACCACTTCGCCGTTTGAGTTGTATGACTTCAATTCATCAAACTTAGCCTTTGATCCTGATGGATTTGCCAGGTCGATTACGCCTGTGCCAACACCGGCGATCATTTCAGCGTCAGTAGTTTCCTTCAATTGTACATACTTGGTCTTTGGTGCGCCTTTGTAGTAGTTTTCATTTGCTTCATAATAAACTACTTTGTCCTTGTATTCAATGAACTTGTAAGGACCGGCTCCCATTGGTTGAGTAGTTTTAGCTTCTATTCCGGAAAGGTCTCCTCTTGTGAAACCAAACTTGTTGTTGTCATAATCATACATATCTTCGCTTCCATAGTAATGCATTGGAGCTACCTGGATCCCGCAGATGGTATAAACTGCTGATGCGTCAAAGCCCTTGGATTTAACCTCTACTTCATATTTTCCAAGCTTCTTGATACCTTCAATATTTGGTACCTCAGTACCATCTGATGCTGCAAGCTTTTCCTTAAGAACTATTCTGCCTACTTCGCCTTCGATGTCACCAGCAAAATAGCCTTCGCTTCCGCCGTAGTTAGCTCCAAGAGTCTTCCAGTCGTCGCCATATTGAGCGATTATGTCTGAAAGTACCTGTGCTTCGTCAGCAACAGCGGCTGCGTCGTAGTTTGCATCCTTGGCATAGAAGAATGCGAATAGATCCTTTGCAACAGGATATTGATCTGTGTAAGTCTTATAGTTTGGATCTCCATAAATGCTCTTGACCCAGTCAAGCTCGTCAGTTAAAACTCCGCTTACGAAATCGGACATAAATGCCTTCATTTCGTCAGTTGGGTTCTCCATTGCTGCTGCAAGCTCCTCTGGAGTTACCGCAAGCTCTTCAGCCTTGGAGTTGTTCTCCCTGTAGTTGGTCATCCCGATTATCGGGAATGAATAGAAGGTGGTTGAGCCGGTATAAGTAGGATCTGAATACACATAATAGTTGAATATTATGTCGTCAGCATCCATCTCCTGACCATCGCTGAACAATACGCCTTCCTTAAGCTTGATGTTGTAAGTAGTTACGTCAGCAGCCTCATCATAGTCAACCTTGATGTCTGCAATTCCAGTGTACTCGTGATCTGTCCCCTCGTAGCTTACTGTTTCGCCCTCGATTGCGTTGTACACGATTCCTCCCACTCTGTCAGTAGTAAGAAGTGAAACCTGAGTCATGGTAACAGCGTCCATGTCATAAGCTGTTGTAGCAAAAAATGGACTGAACTTCTGGCTGAATGCCGCATAGCCTACTACCAGCGGTGTGTCGTTCGCCGGTGTTTCAGCAGGTGTCTCTACAGGTGCCGCAGGCTCATTTGGTGCACAACCAGCCAACATTGATATTGCCATAACCATTGCCAGCATTAGAACTAATACCTTTTTCATTTTCTTCCTCCTCGTATAATATGTTTAGAGCTTTTTTAGAAACTATACGTCAGGTAGTCTGGAGAAGATAATCTCCCCACAAGTTTCCACAGCCTACGATGATATAAAGCTTTGCTTAATTCTACCACAATTTTGAATTTTGTTAAATATCAGTTTATACAGTATTGGAATAGTTTATTATATGTCACACCTGTTACTATGATACAAATGTTTGAATTTTGACATTTTCACCCAGTAAATGATTTAGAAAAAAGGACAACAGGGACGGTTCTTTTTGTCCATAATCGGGACAAAAAGAACCGTCCCTGTTGTCCCTTATTCCATTTGGGTATCATATGGATATGATTGCCAAAACCAATGGAGGAGGGTATATATGCCACTTGAAATAGTAAGGAATGACATCACAAAAATGGATGTTGATGCAATAGTTAATGCGGCTAACTCCATGCTTAGAAAAGGCGGAGGAGTCTGCGGAGCAATTTTTGATGCAGCAGGAGAAGAGAAAATGGAGGCTGCATTAAAGAAATACAAGGGATGCAAAGCTGGAGAAGCTGTGATTACAAAGGGCTTCGATCTTCCGGCCAAATATGTTATCCATACTGTCGGCCCTGTGTGGCAGGGAGGTACAAATGGCGAGGAGGATGTTCTTAAAGCCTGCTACAGGAACAGCCTTCAACTTGCAAAGGATAAAGGACTTGAGTCCATAGCCTTTCCCCTGCTTTCATCTGGAGCGTTCGGCTATCCCAAGGATAAGGCACTTCAGGCAGCCATTAGCTCCATTGGAGAATTTCTGATGGAGAGCGATATGACGGTGTATCTGGTCGTATTCGATAAAAAGGCCTTCTCTTTAAGTGGCAGACTGTTCAGGGAGGTAAGAGCGTATATTACCGACAGCTATGCCGAAAGAGCAAGAGAAGGGACAACCACAATCGGGAGATATCTTGAGATGGATTTCGAGCTGCGGCAAACCTCGGAGGCAGTTTTAGAAAAATCCACAGCCGGGATCGAGGATATTGTTAACAACCTGGATACATCCTTTTCGGAGACGCTAATAAAGCTCATCGATATGAAAGGCTTAATAGATCCGGAGGTATATAAGAAGGCAAATATTGATAGGAGGCACTTCTCAAAGATCAAAAACAATCCCGGCTACAGGCCCAGCAAAAACACGGCTCTTGCGCTTTGCATAGCCTTGCAGCTAAACCTGGACCAGACTACTGATCTGTTAAGAAGAGCAGGGCTTGCCCTCTCTCCCAGCAGCAGGTTTGACTTGATCGTCGAGTACTTCATTAAGAAAGGAATTTACGACATATACGAAATCAACAGTACACTTTTCTATTTCGATGAGAACACGTTGGGCGGTTGATAAACAGAATAATTTGTCGCTTGCCATGCGACCATCTCCTCTGTAAAAGTTGATATCCTAAGAGTAGGAAGACAATTGAATAAACTAAAGGAGAATATGAAAATGAAAAAAGGATTGGTAGAGCTGGTATTTATTTTAGACAGAAGCGGTTCAATGAGTGGACTTGAATCAGACACGATCGGAGGCTTCAACTCGATGATAAAGAGTCAAAAGACCATCGAAGGTGAATGCAGGGTTACTACCGTGCTGTTTGACGACCGATATGAGCTCCTCCACGACCGGATCAACCTTATGGGGATCTCCCCTCTGACAGAAAGGGAATACTACGTTAGGGGCACCACAGCACTTCTCGATGCGGTTGGAAGGACCATAAATAAGATCGCATCGGTTCAGAGAAATACCACAGAGGAGGAAAGGGCAGAAAAGGTGCTTTTTGTTATCACTACTGACGGCTATGAAAACTCCAGCAGGGAATACGACTATGATAAGGTCAGGGCCATGATCGAGAAGGAAAGAGACAAATATGGATGGGAGTTCCTTTTCCTGGGCGCAAACATCGATGCCATTGAGACAGCAGCAAAATTTGGAATATCAAAGGACAGGGCAGCAGATTACCATGCAGATTCTGAGGGCACCAGAGTAACCTACCAGGCCATGGATCAAGCTGTTAGAACTATCAGGGAAAACAGGACCATGGACAAGGACTGGAAAAAGAAGCTGGACGAGGACTATAAAAACAGAAAGAAAAAGCAGTAATTAATGGACCAGCTGATTCTTCAGCTGGTTTTCCATTGTGGTTACTTAATTTAGGTGTTAGAATGTATAGGTACTAAATATAACGAAAATGGTGACCACAAAATGAAAAATCGACTAAATCTATCATATACGGCAGTTCAAGCAGCTTATTGTATGCTGTTTGCAGTAGTGCTAAGCTTTTCATCCGTATATCTGCTTCCAAAGGGCTACTCCAACACAGAGATCGGAACAATACTGGCTCTGGTCAACATAATATCCGTACTGCTTCTTCCCCTATTTGGAGATGCAGCAGACAGATCCAAAAAGCTATCCCTGGCTCAGATAACAGGTATACTCTCCTTTATACTTCTGCTGCTCATGGCAATGCTTTTCCTGTTTGAGTCAAGGTCTGCCATGCTGACGATAATTTTTGCGGTACTTGGAGGCCTCATGGTATCACTATCCCCAATAATAAACTCAATTGCTTTCCAATACAGCAGCTTCAGCAATCCAATAAATTACGGGGTTGCAAGAAGCGGAGGTTCCATAGCATATTCAGGTATAAGCATGCTGCTTGGATACCTTGTATTCGCCTTCGGGACAAACACGATCCCCTCAGTCGGGGTCGCAGTTCTCGTGATGCTGTTATTTTCGCTTTACACCACCGAGAGACTTTATAAGAGCGGTATTGCATTGTCACAGGATGAACACGGGAGCGCAAAGGCATTAAAGTTGGATGAGCCTATATCACTGATTGCTTTTGTTAAAAGAAATAAGATGCTTTTCATTTTTTCCTTAGGAACTCTGCTTGTATTTTTTCAAAATGCCATAATAAATAATTATTTGTTCCAGATAATCGAGCCCATAGGCGGAACCAGCAGCGATATGGGGATAATTTTCTCCTATATGGCGATCCTGGAGCTTCCTGGTCTGTTCTTCTTCGATAAAATCAACAAAAAAATCAGTTGCCAGACAATGCTTAAGATATCCTCGGCAGCTTTCATACTGAAGATATTTTTTACATACACAGCTAAATCTGTTGGATTGATTTATTTTGCATTCGCGTTTCAGCTAATATCCTTCCCCTTCTATCTTGCATCCTCTATCCATCTTGTTCATAAGCTGATGGATCGAAGAGAGGCAGTTAAGGGACAGTCCCTGATATCAGGTATGATGACCTTAAGCGCAGTATTTGCAAGCCTATGGGGAGGCATGGTGCTGGATTCTGGGGGGCCATCCCAATTGCTCCTTCTAAGTACGGTCCTGTGTGTATTGGGCTCAGGAGTCGTAATAATGACCGTAGGAAGAATAAAGTCAAATAAGTGATAGAAAAGCTGTTCACATACCAAAATATAGTATGTGAACAGCTTTTTTAATTTGCAAATGCTCACTCGTCCGTTCTAATTACTCTAAACTACTTCATGACACAATCCATAAGGTTCAGGAAGTTTTTAAATGTTATTTTTTCTATGTCTTCGTCTTTAAAACCTCTGTTCTTAAGCTTCTCGATAAAAGAATTCCCCTTGGAAATATCCTCCAGCCCGATGGTCCCGGCGTAGGTATCGCTTGTAAAGGAGTCTGTAGTATCACCTGACAGATATTCAAAGAAATCAAATCCCAGAGCAACTTTATCAATGCCTATTAGACCGGCAATGTTCTCCAAGTGATTGATCAGATTGTCTGCTGTACGCTTCTCAGGCACTAAGTCAATGAATTCATTGTAGGCGTTTATGCCTATAAGCCCATTCATTTCCCCGATTTTCTTTATTTGCTCGTCAGTCAGGTTTCTTGGAACATTGCAAAGCTTTCTCGAATTTGAGTGCGTAGCGATGACTGGCTTGTCTGTAATATCTACTATATCCCAAAAAGTTTTATCATTTGCATGAGAAAGGTCAAGGAGCATACCCAAATCATTAATAAGCTTGACAGCCTGCTTCCCTTTTTCGGTAAGTCCTCTTTCAGGATCTCCCTTGACACCTGTAGCCAGGTCATTTTGTTCATTCCAAGTAAGGCTTGCGTGTCTGAATCCGAACTGATACAGAGTATATAATTCATCAATATCTTCACCTAGAGAGCTAAGCCCTTCAAGTCCCATCATTACGGCCAGCTTTTTCTCATCCATCGCCTTATAGAAATCTGAAGAATTAAGCATTAGTCTGACAATATCCCTGCTGTCGAACAACTCCTTGGAAATAGCCCGTATGCTTTCTGCCAGCCTTTCCTTAGGTCGTTGATCGTGTGGGGGATCAGCCCAGACTACAAATATGCCGCCTGCCATTCCGCCTTTTTTGAATCTTTCAAGATGGTACTCCCTGATGATGTCCCGCTTGCCCTGAAGGCTTTTAACAGTGACGTCAGTCCAAATATCTCCGTGAATATCTAAAATCATATTTTACCCCCTAACTATCCAGGGCACATGTGCTGTGCCCTGTCCAGATTACATATACTGCAGCAAGTTACCCATGAAGATACCAAGGTAATTGCCTATTATATACCCCCATACGCCCGCAAGTATGATAGGTCCTATCAACTTATTCCAGCCCTTAGCTATAGCCATGGCTGCAGCAGTGGTAGGTCCTCCAATATTTGCGTTTGATGCAAGAAGGATCTCCTCCAGGTCAAATTTAAATATCTTACCAAAAACAAGTGATACGATCATATTTACAGCTACGATTATAGCAGTGAATACGAGCAATAGCGGAGCCTGACTTATTATTACAGGAATTGAAGCTGGTACTCCGATTACGACAAGGAAAATGTATATAAGGAAGGTACCTATCTCTTGTGCGCCATGGATACCGCTCATGAATTTTGGTGCATAAGTTGCCAGAAGCATAGTGAATGTGGTAATTAAAAGATACTTATTTCCTAATAGTCCGTTTAAAAGATCATATGCGAAATTTCCTGTAGGAATTACTGCAGCCAATACAGAAGAAATTTCCGTTGAGACCCACACTATAATAAATGATAGTGCCACTCCAAATGCTATGTCCCTAAGCGAGATTTCTTTTCTTCCCCAATATTGTTTAGCCAGGGTCTCACCCTCACTTGTATCGACTGCAGCGTTGACGGCATCGATATGCGGATGTTTGAATTTCTTTAGGAAGAAGTTAACTGAGGGTATAGCCAGAAGTACAAAGAAATATAATGCCATCAACAAGTTATCCGCTACGGTAAGTGCAGATATCCATTCCTCACCTGCTCCAAATGATTCTGCCATAGCGGCAAAGTTTACACCTCCACCGATATAGGAGCCTGTCATCATAGCTGCCATCTTATAGAGATCCGGAATTGAATCTTTTAGTAGAAAATAAGCTAAGAATACACCTAATAAAGTCCCAGCTGCCCCGATCATGAATATCACCATGATTCTTCCGCTTTCTTTCCAGATCTTCTTAATGTTTGCATTAAAAAGCAACAGTGGTATAGCAAGCGGCACTACGTATCCCCAAACCACGTCATAAGTTGGTGCAGCAGTAGGGATCACGTTAAAGTTAGCAAGAAGCATTGCAATTACAAGCCCAATTATTGCTCCTGTTATCTTTGACGCCCATGAATAAGTTTGCTCCAGATAAATACTTAATGCTGCGATACCGATCAAAATTGACCACAGCGCCCAAGCATTATCCGCACTGATTAATGAGTTCATTTTACTACCTCCTCGTATAATTAGGATCATTTCTTATTAATATATTAAACTATTTCATTTATTATTTCAATATATTGAATTAATTAGATTGATATTTCTTACCATTCACATATCATATGTATTTATGATAAAATAAAACAACAACTGTTACGGAGGTAGCCCATTGAATATTGACATAGGAAAGAAAATGAGAGATCTTAGAAAATCCAAAGATATGAGCATTGCAGAGCTTGCCGAGAAAGCGGGATTAAGCTCCGGTATAATAAGCCAAATTGAAAGGAATCTAGTAGCTCCTTCAATAGTCACTTTCTGGAAAATATCTCAGGCGCTGGAGGTATCTGTTGGCCATTTTTTTGATGAGGAAGAAGTAGAGCTAAACATTTCGCCGATAGTTAAAAAAAGTGATAGAAAAAGAATTACCGTATCAAACAGCAACGCCCTATATGAGCTTCTTTCTCATGACCTGAACAGAAAAATAGAATTTCTTTACATTACGATTGGCCCAGGAGAGGTTTCGTCTGAGGGCTTGGTATCACATGAGGGAGAGGAATGCGGACTTGTGTTGAAGGGCAAGCTGTTAGTAAAGACTGCAGACGGTGATTACGAACTAAATGAAGGTGACAGCATTTACTACGAAAGTACCATTCCCCACAGGTATATCAATATTGGAGATAATGTATGCGAATCAGTTTGGGCAATGACGCCTCCAAGTTTTTAGTAGGAACATATTTTAACTTAAAAATTAGCATATCCATGTATAGTGGCTATGCCATTTTTTTGTTTTAATCGAAAATATCAAATTCACCGATGTAGTTGTAGAATATCTGGCTGTAAGAAATATGTCCTTTGGATGCTTTTTTATCGGTATATCTCTGTAATCCTTACAGATTAAATCTGTTCGGCTTTATGTGTACGCCCGTTTTGCTACTAATACAAAAAACATCGTTCTGTTGATAAGCTATAAAGCATGCTATACTGTGATTATGTAAAAGGAAGTGGTTAACGATGAAAAGAAAACTGTTACCGGGTATCATTGGTGGTTTTATTGGTTTAGTGGTTGGAGTTTTTGGTGGTGGTTACCTCGGCTTAATTGTGGGTGGAACTTTTTTAGGTGGCCTCGAAATCTACAAACATACCGGTTTTGAAGGATATGAGTTAGCCGCATATGTTGGGGCTATAATAGGTGCCCTTGTTGTAACAGTATTAGGAGCAAAACTTGCATTGAGGATTACTGACAAGACGGGAAAGAAAATGTAATAAAAAGGAAAAAGCCAGCCATTACAAGCTAAAAGCTTGAACATGACTGGTCTCTTTTTGCGGCCGTTTGAAGCTGTTTATTTGAGTTTTCTTTCAATCCCTAAGTTGAACTCCCTTTCGGAGAGCCTTACTTTTTATCTTCCTAGTTCTCTAATGCATTCAACAATGAATCTACATATTCTTGGCCTATGTCAGTACCTATCTTGTCATAAACTCCTTGAGCCTTTGCAAGAACCTCATCCACGAAGCTTGCCTCGAACTCAACAAGCTCCATTCCTCCGTCGATTAGCTTTTGCTTATTAGTCTCATTTATCTCTGCCAGCTGTGCTTCGATCTCAACTGCTGCCTCATCCACTGCCTTTTGAAGAGCTTCCTGATAAAGCGGATCCAGGCTGTCAAACTTGCTTGCATTTATAAGGAACTGGTTGCAATACAGGATGTGGTGAGTCATTATTAAGTAATCCTGAACCTCTTGAAGATTTGCTCCTACACATGTATCAGTTGCATTTTCCTGTGCGTCAACCAGACCCTGCTGCAGTGATACATAAACCTCTGACCATGGAAGCGGAGTTGGAGATGCTCCCATTGCCTGCCAGAATGCCATGTGGTTTTGGTTCTCCATTGTTCTGATCTTTAGACCATTGAAATCATCGATAGAAGCTATCTTCTTATTGGAGGTAGTCTCTCTGAAGGTTCCACCTTGTAAGTAATGAAGTACGTACATGTTCTTAGCTTTATAAGCTTCGTTGATCTTAGTTGTAAACTCGCTCTTATTAAGAGCCTTGTCGATAGTTGCAGCGTCATACTTGGCAAATACCATTGGAAGGTCAAATATAGCTACTTCTGGTACAAATGATACTGTTTGTGCAGTTTGAGCGATTACGAAGTCGATATCTCCTGCAAGCATTTGTGCCTGAAGTTCCTGGTCATTGCCAAGCTGGCTGTTAGGGAAATAGTCGATAGTAAGCTTGCCTCCTGTGATCTCTGCAACCTTGGCAGTGATGAGCTCACCATAAAGCTGCGCTGCTGCTCCTACACCTGCGTTGTCAGCTCCAATAAGCTTAACAGGCTCAAGTGCATCAAATCCAGTTGCTGCGGGCGTTTCCGCGGGTGTCTCTGCTGGAGCTGGCTCCGGAGCTGGTGCTGGTTGAGCACAGGCCGCTGTGAAGATCATCGTCAGTGCCATTAGAAAAATAAGTATCTTTTTCACTTTGAATCCTCCCTTTCTCGTTTTCATTTATCACTTGAATCCTTTTTACAGGAATGCAAGACTCAGCCATGGTACATAAGTTATTGCGAACAGTGCTATTCCAAATGCCAATATAAATGGTATTGCTTTCTTTGCCACATTCATCGGAGGTGTGTCGGACAGTGTCCCAGCTACGAACAGGTCAAGACCAAATGGCGGTGTTGCAAGGCCAATCGACAAGCAGCATACCATTATAACTCCAAAGTGTACCGGGTCAACTCCAAGTGCCTGAACAGCCGGCAATAGGATCGGTGAAAGAATTACTATTGCTGGCCCAGTATCCATAACCATCCCAAGGATAAGGAAAATTACAACTATACCTGTAAGGACAGTAAAGCTTGATGTGAAATTGGTCAGTATAAAGCCTTCTATCAAAGCCGGTGCCTTAGCCAGAGCAAGAACTCTTCCAAATGCAGTTGCGAATGCAAGAACGAAGCAAAGTGGTGCATATGTCTTTACTGCCTTTGCAAGGAACGGGATTATCTCTTTTACAGTAAAGGACTTATATATTACCAGCGAGACAAATAATGAATAAAATACTGATATACATGCAGCCTCAGTTGGAGTAACCAAGCCTGAGTAAATCCCTCCAAGCACTATAACCGGTGACAGGAGAGCCCAGAAGCTTTCCTTTAAGAGCTTGAAGAACCCGTTGCCTCTTAGCTCCTTCATCTTGGCATTGATCTTTTCCTTGTCTTCACCATTCTTTTTAGAATAATAAACTGCATAAACCATCATAGCTAATCCTATAAGGATCCCTGGAAGAATACCACCGAGAAACAGTGCTCCAGTGGATACGCCGGTTGCCAGAGAATAAAGCACAAAGGGTATGGAAGGGGGAATTATTACGCCAAGCCCTCCGGCTGTGGCAACCATACCCGCTGACCAAGTTTTGTCATAACCCATATCCACAAGGAATGGAATTGTCATAGATCCAACTGCCGCAGTTGTTGCTGGGCCTGAACCTGAGATAGCGCCATAGAAAAGACATGTAAGTATTACTGCACATGGCAGTCCACCAGGCAGATTCCCTACGAAATATGCGAAAAAGTTGAAAAGTCTTCTCGATATTCCGCCCTCTGCCATAAGTACTCCACCGAGGATAAACAGCGGAACTGCAAGAATAGGGGTAGTGTCCGAGCCAGAGAAGCTGTTGGCTATAAGCTGCTGGATAGAGCTTCCTGTACCGCCTAAAACCAGAGGCGTCATCGCTCCGAGGACCATACTCATAGTTATTGGTATTCCAAATGCCAATCCAACAAGAAACACCAGAAAAATCCATAGAGCCATTACAGGTCACCCCCCTCTGCTTTGACATTGTCATCAAGATGTACACCAGTCGCCTTTACCTCTTCCTTGGCTTCCTTAAGTGTAGCCTCGAGAGTTGTCTCAGATTTTTTGTTGAAGTTCTTAATGTTGTTGATAATTTCCTGTACCGTCCTTATTGCTGCCAAGCCAAAGCCTATTATAGTCGACATATACATCATCCACATCGGTACGTGCATAGCAGGAGAAAACTGGCCTGTAAGCTTGATTTTCCCGGTGTAAATGATCGCATATCTGAAGAGGATAACAAACAAAACCAACATTATTAGGTTGACGACTATCTCTATGGACCTTCTAAGCTTTTGAGGGAGCATATCCATGAGTATACCTACCCTAAGCATATTCCTCTTTTTTATAGTATATCCGAGGGACAAAAATACCGTCCAAATGTAGCAATACCTTGAAAATTCCTCTGGCCAAGTGAACGAGCTTGCAAATGTTCGAGCCAATATCTGAGCCATCATTACGCATGATATGGTGGCAAGAAGCAATACAAGGATCGATTCCTCAAAATGTTCGTCCAGCCATTTCAAAACAGACATCTAATTTCCTCCTTCCACTGGAAGCGTGACCCTGTATTCAAGGCTACACTTCCTTTTTACCTGAGAGGATGTCCATAAGCTCTTTGCGCATAGCCTCAACAGGTGCTGCTTTTCCGCTCCAAAGCTCGATCTGCTCTGCACCCTGATACAAAGACATTCCCAGACCATTCATTGTTTTGCATCCCATTTCCTCAGCCTCTGCCAGGAATCTCGTCTTTGCAGGATTGTATGTTGCATCGAAGCAGATTTGGCCGCTTCTCAAATATTCCTTAGGGATCGGGGTCATATCAGGACTTGATATCATTCCAAGGCCAGTATTATTCATAATGACATCTGATTCATTGATTTTAGCCTTCATAGCCTCAAGATCCGCCATATCGACAAGCTCGGCGACTGGGGCAAATTTATCATTGATATCGTCGACAAGAGCTTTAGCTTTTTCAAGAGTCCTGTTTGCTATGTAAATCTTCTTGGCTTTATTGTAAGCCAATACGCTGCAGATCGCCCTTCCAGCACCACCTGAACCAAGACAGAAGAATGTAGATTCCTCAACCTTTAATTCAGGGATTTCTTCCTTAAGAGATCTGAAAAAACCCATGCCGTCAGTGTTATAAGCCTTTAGTCTTCCATCCGGAAGCTTGACTACAGTATTGCTCGCGTTCATCTTCTCGCAAAGCGGGTCCTTCTCATCCACATACTTCATGATCTCAACCTTGTTAGGCTTTGTAACTGCAAACCCTGCAAAGCTCATGTATCTAATCCCATTTACTACATCAGGCAAATGGTCATTCTCGACCTCTGAATAGAAGTAGACCATGTCGATATCAGCTGCCCTGTAGGCTGCATTTTGCATCCTCGCTGCATATGACTGGGAAAGAGGCTTCCCTAGTAATGCAACCATTCTGGTATTAATATTTACAGGCATATATTTCCCCCCTTATTTTTACTTTGCCTGTTGTGCTACTCTATATTGTTTTCTATAAAATATTTCCTAGCTGTCTCCAGACACCTTGCCGCATGACCTGCTGCTCCTCTTTCGGCCATCTCCCTTGAGTTGGGAAGCTCGATAGAGATAGGATTATTTGGCATTGCCTTTAACATCCCTGCTATATCAACACCTCCTTCTCCCGCATATAGCCTTCCTTCCCTTGCTACTCCGATCATTGAAGGATCCTCAAGTGAAGGTATTTCCTTAGGGCCGTCGCAAAGGTGTATAAAGCCAAACCTTGTTCTATCTACTTTAGCTAAATCCTCCGGGCTCACTCTCGATCTATGTGCATGGAGTGTGTCTACCATTAGATATGCATTTGGTCTTGCAGCTGCATCGAGCACCTCCAAAGCCCCCTCAAGTCCGACAACACCTGAGAAGGTCACAAACTCAAGGTTCACTCTAAGCTTATAGCTTGCGGCCATATCGCAGATCTTGGCGAATTGCTTCACCGCAAAGTCCCTATCCTTAGTCCAGATGCTTGATAAGACATCAGTTGCTCCAAGCTCTGCACCAGCAGCAAACGCTCTCTCAAAGTCCTCCACCTTCAGGTCTTCCCTTACTCTGGCAAGCTCTACATCCATAATACCTATCTTATACTCCTCAAGTGCTTTTCTGATATCCATAAACAGCTTCCTGTCCTCGCCGAACTGAAACAGCGGCTCGTTTGGCAGGTGCATAGGTATAGGTCTTAAGCTTACAAAATCGTACCCTGCTTCTGCGGCGATCCTTATCTGATCCACTGGGCTTGTGCCCGGTATGGTCAAATAGGCAAGTGAAAACTTTCTTCCCATAATATCCCCTCCAGAGGTTACTGCTTGTGAGAGCCTGAATGGACCGGTGGCTCAAACTGACCATTTTCACTTCTTCTTACTTTCCCATTGACTACATTGGCCTTCGGTGTGTAAATATCGTTTATATTCCAGGTTCCTGGCGTAGGTACCACTATATTCTCCATTGGAACATCCAACAGGTACGGCTTATTGCTCTTGATTGCCTTTTCAAGGGCCGGCTTGAACTCGTCAGCAGAACTTATCTTAATAGAATCTACTCCATACGCCTTGGCAACCTCTGCCCAGTTGGGAGTATATGGCGCCCCGTCCGGAGTGGTAAATACTGTTCCGAATTTAGTTTTGTAATTTGCATATTCAAGACCTGCAATAGTTCCAAAGGAAGAGTTGTTCATAACCACCCATATGACCGGGATATTCTGTTCTACAGCAGTAGCAAGAGCTCCCGGGTTTATTCCAAACCCTCCGTCTCCAACAAGGGTAAGAACTACCTTATCAGGTGCCGCAAGCTTGCCGCCTATTAAAGCTGCCCCTCCAAAGCCCATCGTTGCAAGCCCTGAGCTGTGGTGTATGGTTCCAGGTATGGTAATGTCAAATTGCTGTGCCACTCCATTCTTGTTCCATCCTACATCGGTATAGATTATGGTGTCCTCAGGGATAACCTCCTTGACATCCTTAAGTATTCTTTGAGGAGTCATAGGGAATCTCGAGTCTTCGGATATCGATATGTTGGACTCCTTGAAGCCTTGTCTGTTTACTCTGATGAATTCTCTAAGTTCCGGTTTATCAATTCCATCCGGTACCAAAATCTTAGCTTCCTCTATTATCTGCTGAAGTGCGAGCTTAAGATCTGCTATGGCTCCGATACTTACCGGATAATTCCTTCCTATCTCGGTCGGGTCGATATCTATTTGCATAAACTCAGTTTTTTCCATGTCGAACGTCACGCCTGGATACCAGCTTGAGCTATCAGCCTCGGCGAACCTTGTTCCCAATCCAAGGATCAAATCCGCATTGGCTGTAAACTTATGAGTAAACTCGAGACCCCAGAAGCCTGTTTGTCCAAGCATCAAAGGGTGTGTATCGGACATGCAGCCCTGACCCATCAGAGTTCTCGATACCGGTATATCCAACAGCTCCACAAGCTCCTGAAGCTCCTTGGACGCCCCTGAAAGAAGTATTCCTCCGCCTGCATGAATAACGGGATTCTTCGCCTCAACCAGTTTTTTCGCTATTTCCTTGGCTGCTTGAGGTGCAAGTGCTGGCTTTATGGTTTCCCTGCTGTCCTTGTATGTCCTTGCAAACAGCTCTTCGTCTATCTCCTCTGAGAAAACATCCATTGGCACAGATATCAGTACTGGTCCCGGTCTTCCACTTTCAGCGAGTCTGAAGGCCTTATCCAGTATCTCAGGCATAGCCTCTGGATCGTCCACTCTCCAGGCTCTTTTTACTATAGGCCTAAGTATCTCGTACTGGGAGGCGTCAGAATGAAGGTTTACCTCCTGATGAGGATGCTTGCCGTAGTAGTATCTCGGTACGTCTCCAGCTATGACCACCATTGGTATGGAGTCAAAGGAAGCGTTCCCAACTCCGGTGACAACGTTCATTATCCCCGGACCAAGGTGACACATTACGACCCCGGCCTTTTTTTTGATCCTCGCATAGCCGTCGGCTGCAAGGGTTGCAAGCTGTTCATTTCTGAAGGATATATACTTAAGCTTCTCGCTCCTCGACAGGGCATCCAGAAAACCTATAACTGTATGGCCGCAGAGTCCGAATATATACTCTACATTTCGTCTCTCCAGATATTCAACCATCTGGTCAGAAACTAATCTTTTCATGTGACTTCCTCCTTTATGCTTTGCCCTCTCTCTCAGGCTCATAGAATTCTCCGAACAACTCCTCGTCGCTTGGTCTGTCCTCGGGGATCTCCTTGGATACCCAGGTAACATTCATATAGTGCTTAAGACTTACGTTCTCAGATGTCGCATTCCCGCCCCAGGTCCCGCAGCCTATGCTTGAGGTCATGGGCATTCCATTGGTGAATGAGCCTGCATTGGCCTTGGATTGAGGCTGTCTTACCATGATACGACCTACCTGAGCCTCAAGAGCAAGTCTGTGGATATGGTCCTCGTCATAGGAATAGATCCCGACGCTATGTCCCTTTCCTCCAACATTATGGATCTGCTTGACAATCTCTATGGCATTTTGGAACTCACCTTCATACCTGTGTACAGCAAGAAGGGTCGAAAGCTTCTCTCTGCACCATACGTCATCATAGCTTGTAGTGTAGCTTCCTGTTCCCTTAGCTATAAGGAACTTTCTGTCATCCGGGATCTCAAAGCCTGCAAGCTTAGCCATTGTCTGTGGTGACTGGGCAACTGAATCTGCCAGTCTGTGGCATTCCTCATCCCACATTATCCTCTTGACGCTCTCCTGTTCCTCCGGATTAAGAAGATAACCGCCTACCTCCTGAAGTGCTTTTACAGCATCCTCGTATATGCTCTCATGGATCACTATATTTCCATCGGCAGAGCAGCCTGACCCAAAGTCTGAGGTCTTTGACAGCATTGTATTATGAGCAGCCTTGTAAAGCTCATCCTTGGCAGTCTCATCCCATACCATCGTGGCGTTCCCTGCTCCGACCCCGTAAGCCGGCGTACCTGAATGATAAGCCCTTCTGACTACACCCTGTCCTCCCGTTGCTATTACAAGGTCGCATTTTGTGTTTAGAGCCTCTGACATCGACTTGTTTACCTTAGCCTTGCCCTGTCCAAGAATCTGGATAAGATCCTCTGGCGCTCCAACCTGCCTCAAGCCCTCTCTCATAAGCTCGATGGTCCTGCCGCCTGTTTTTACTGCCCTTGGGTGTGGTGAAAAGATGATCGCATTTCTTGCCTTAAGAGCATAGATTGCATTTCCTGCTGGTGTAAGATCCGGATTGGTTGCCGGGACTACACAGGCTATTACTCCCACTGGCTTTGCATACTTAACGATTCCCTTTTCAGGGATCTCCTCGATAACTCCTACACTCTTCTGCCTTAAAGCATCTCTAAGTACTCCCCTGATCTTGAACTTTTTGTTCTCTCTGCTCACAGGATCTCCCATTTTGCTCTCCTCGATGCTCATTGCAACAAGCTCCTTGAAGGTTTGGGTATTTGCCACCTTCCAAGCTATGGCTCTGATAGTCCTGTCGATGTCCTCCTGGCTCCATTTCTCGAATTCTCTCTGAGCGGCATCGGCCTTTGCAAATTTCTCTTCGATCTCATCGATCTGATCCTGGTTCAGCTTTTCATAAACCTCGTCCATTGAACTCATTCTGCTCATATATACTCCTCCTAACAATTATTGCATGATAATATTTTGTGCACTACAAATTTCTTTGAAAACGATTCCCTGCTTTCGAAAAATTTATCTGATCAGGTCCTTTGACCTTCCTGCCTTCAATAGGTACGATACTCCCGGGTGCCCAACGAGATCTTCAAGGCCTCGAGCCATATTAAGAAGATTAACAACATCGATTCCGCTCTCGATCCCCATCTCATCCATCATGTGTACAACATCCTCAGAGGACACATTCCCAGCTGCACCAGGTACGAATGGGCATCCACCCAGACCGCCCAGCGAGGTGTCAAAGTTAGTGATCCCTGCCTGCATCCCTGCAAGAATATTCGCCATAGCCATTCCTCTGGTATTGTGGAAGTGAAGCCACCATTTTACCTGTGGAAATTTTTCTTTCAAAGAGCTGCACATTTCAAATACCTGGTTTGGAACAGCCATTCCCGATGCATCCGACAGTGATATTTCTGTTATCCCTACGTCGATATAGGCCTGCACAATGCTTTCAACATCCGATACCGGGATGTCCCCTTCCCAGGGCGATCCAAATGGCATCGATATTGAACCGGATGATTCGATGCTATTCTCTGTGGCAAGCTTAACTATATCAGCAAAGCCGGCAACGCTTTGCTCGGGGGTCATATTTATATTGGCCAGGTTATGTCCTCTGCTGGCAGACACGTTCAGCTTAACCTTTTTGCAGCCGCAGGCTATAGCTCTCTCAACACCCTTCATGTTAGCAATAAGCGCTCTGAACTCAACTCCTTCAGTATCGTTAAAATGCTTGAACAGCTCATCGGTATCTGCCATTTGAGGCACCGCCTTCGGGCTCATAAAGGAGCCTAATTCGATGACCTTAAAACCAGCATCTATAAATCCTTCAGCAAGCTTCAGCTTGTCCTTTGTATCCAGAACCTTTGCTTCATTTTGGAGACCATCCCTTAAGCCAACCTCACATAATACGATCTTATCTGGAAGTATCAAATTTCATCACTCCTTCGAAATAGTCTGACTATTCGTTCTTATCTTGATTTTATATTACTCGATATTGAAAGTCTAATACCGGTTTTGTATAATAATCATAGAATGTATCTATAATATAGCTATGTATTTTTGTAAGCAGCAATTTGGATATTTGAGTATTTTCAATGTTTTGAAGGATTTGTTAACCATTAAATAATCAAAAACACAGTCTATGGATCACTCATAGACTGCATAGGGAGGTTAATCATGACACTGCAACAGCTTAGATATTTCGTCGAGATGAGTTATATTCTGCACTATACGAAAGCAGCCGAGGAGTTAAATATATCCCAGCCAAGCCTTAGCTATGCCCTTAACCAGCTTTCAGAAGAGCTTGGTGTGCCGCTATTTAAAAAGAACGGCAAAAAGGTTGAGCTGACAGAGTATGGAGAGGCCTTTCTGCCTTATGCTGAAAGTTCTTTGAATATCCTCTCACAGGGAGAACAGCATTTGAAGAAAATGCTAAATCCGACAGCAGGCGTCATTAACCTGGGATATATTTACAGTGTGAGCTTTGATGCAGTACCAAGCATTATAGATGAATTTTATGTTTACCAGGGAAACAGAAACATCCACTTCAATTTCCAGGTAAATATGACTCACATACTTAGGGATAAGCTTATGGACGGATCACTTGACGTTATACTTGCTCCCATGCCGGAGTCTGCAAGCGATAATATAGACTATCTCCCCATTTTCAAGCAGGAGCTGTTTCTTGTAGTATACAATGGCCATCCCCTTGCAGACAGAACCTCAGTAACCATAGATGATTTCAAGGATGATAAGCTTATAATGATAAATAAGAAAACAAACCTGTACATCCAGACGGAGAACATGTTCAAAAGACACAATATAATGCCGGACGTAGCATTCACGGTCGATGAATGCAATTCGATGGCAGCCTTTGTGGGCGCTCAGCTTGGGGTTGCGATAATGCCAAACATCCCTTCACTGGAAAGCTACAAGGTAACCGCAATCCCCTTTGAAGGCAGGACTATGAATAGGACGATATGCCTTATTTGGAATAAAAAACGCCAGCTTTCGCCGGCGATGAAGAGCTTCATAGATTATTACAGGATCTCTCAGGCTGAGAACAGATAAAAGCATAAAATAATAGAGGGGACAAGATCCCCTCTATTATTATGAAGCTTAATACTATACTTATGCATTAGGTGTATATGTTGGATCCTGTGGAATATTTGCCTTTTCCTTAGGAAGAGGCAGAGGTCCGAACATCCTGTCGTATACGTAGTCGAATAGACTATCAGTTATCCTGGTCAAGTCTACTCCGACATATACCGGTACCTTGACTCCTGTATTTTCAAACTCCAACGGTACTGTCAATATGAGCTTGTCCATATCTATGTTGATCTCGCCTCGTTCACTGGCTTCATTCAAGGTGCCGTAGACCCATGCAGCTCCCTTGCCACATATCTCTTCCAGATATTTCGAAAGGATCTTCTCCCCGGCTTCATCATAAACCATATCAGGTAATCCATCCTTTAGCCAGTTTGAAACCCAACCCTGCAGCTTCTCCCCGTTTTTCTTGCTGCCTACGAGATTTTCAAAATACTTGCCTGCTGCAATTTTCATTGTAGTGGAGGTCAGGTCGCTGAAGGCTGAATTAAGAGCTCTATAGAAGTCTCTGTTTCCACTTTGGTCTACATCCAGCAGATAGTGTTTTGAGAAATTGAAGATCGCAAAGCCAGCGATTACAACCCCTGCTTTTTTCATGCTCATATCCGGACCCAAGCTATTTAATATATAGCTTTCAAATACGGCAGATATATTATCAGCGACCTTCAGGTTTTCAAATACGAAGGTCTCACCCATAAAGATCTGTGTACCAACCTCTCCAATCATCGCAACGAGTATTTCCTTGGCTGGAGTGATTATTGCCTCTCCTGCAGGTCCTGTATAAATAGTCATCAGAACCGAGAAGGATTGGTCGCCAAGCCACTTGATAACCTCCAAGCCAGTCTCTATTTGCTGCAATCTGTCCGCGATATCATTGTACTCCCTTGCTTCATTCGTGAAGTATATCGATGATTCGACCAAAATCATCTTGTTCAATAGCCGAAGCTCCTGTGTAGAGCGGTTCCTCCCCAATACACGCATTCTCTCTGCAAGATCTGCACTTAACCCATATCTTTCAACTCGCTTCCTCAAGATCTCCAACTCTTCATCCCAGCCTGCCATTGGGTCCATTGGCTCTCCGATTAGCCTTACCTTAAGCTCGAGTTCATATTTCTCATTCCCGTATTCAGCAGATATTGGCTGCTTGACAATAAGTCTTCCCACCTCAGGTTCAGGAAGCGACTGCTTTGGTTCAAATCTGTATACTCCCCTGTTTTCCACTCCAGCAGCATTGACCTCTATTGGGTAGCGGGAAACCAGGGTATTTGTTCTTTGATCTGTCCCCATCAATTCTCCAAATTCTGGCGTATACTCAGAAGGAGGAACCACCTTGACATCCATCTCGCCATCATCATTTTTCTCAGCAATTATCAACTGAAGCTTGAAACGAGTTGGCAATACCTCATTTGACTCCTTATTATCAGCATCCGGGTAACAGATAACCTTAAAATTACCATCCTCATCAAACTCTTTATCCATATCAACGACTGATAATCCTTCTGGTTGAAGTACCACTCTTACCCTGTCTTCGACAAATTCAGATTCATTTTCACCAGTAACCTTTATATTGAAGCTCTCAGTCTTATATGAAGTCGATTCATTTTTTGCACTCAAATTATTTAATCTGATAACATATCTGTATTCATCAAGCTTCTCAAGCTTCCCATCTGCAAGGTCATCCCTTGGGATCTCGATTTGAGCATTTGTGAGAGGCTTAGTGAAGTCACGAAACTCGACTTCATAAGAGTATTTCCCGTTGCATCCATAAATCATATTTATTGAAGGTAACAGATCCTCGCCTTTTTCAGGGAAGTGGATATATGGATCTCCAACTAATTTGAACTTCACGTTGTTTTGGAAAACCCCACCTTCACCTGTAAACTTAAAGCTTACAGTACCTTCCTCAGGACCACCGGACTCATAGTAGTCAGCTTTTACTGAAGCCCCCATGTAATCTCCCGAAATCGTGGGATTACCCACCTGCATGTATGTGTCAGGAGAAAATATCTCGATCTGGGCGGTTAGATCATCTCGTTTTATCTCCATGCCATCTTTTTTGATCTCTACCATTCTCGCATAGACGAACTCGTGAGCTCCTCCTCGCTTTAGCTTATCTCCGAAGTCCTTTGAAACATACATCTTATAGCTGCTTTGCTCTTCCTTTTTATCCTCTGATTTCTTGGATTTCTTGTTCTTGTTGCCCATAGCCTTAATGCCAAGTGCCGCTCCTGCCAGCCCCAATGCTCCGACAATGATAATAGGAGCTACTGATATTCCACTTTCTCCAGCCTCCGAATCTGCTTCAGTATTGACAACAGTAGTACTCGGGCCTGCCTGGACACCTATGATCTTAAACTGGTATCGATTATCATATGCTCCCACCCGCTCGTCTTGAGTCATCTCCTCTGGAACAAATACCCTTATCCTGACCAAATGCCCCTGAACCTCTGCCTCCCCCGATGTTGATAGTGGTCCTCTTTCAATGCTCCGTTTAACTTGTTCATAACCTTCTTGGACTATGTCATAACCTGTAATCGATGTGACAGCATTAAATCCAATACCACTTTCCAGGGTTTCATCCAAATATATTTCCAGTTCAACTGTAAAGTGCCTGGAAGCAACAGCCGTTTCATCATTGTATTTAAGGTTAAGGGTCGTTACTTTCCCTCGCTCCAGAGCTATAGGCTCCAATTCTTGAAACTCAGCTACCCCTCTGCGTATTGTATCAAGCATAGCTGGCTGCAATACAATTACTCCTGGAGGCTTATCCTTCATACCCTCGGTTACCTTCTCAAATTGCTCTGTAATGTCCATATCCTCATCGATCTTATAGAAATCATAAATGGTCTTTAATGCTTTGCTGTCATACTCAGGAGATTCGATTTTCAACACTTCAAAGTACCTTTCCGGAAGATCTCCAAGAGCGTTAGCTAAAGCAATTCCCATAAAAGGCTGAAAAACCATGACCAAAGATAACAATATGAACACTATGTACCTGGATTTGGATAAATTCATCATAAATTATTCCCTCCCCTCATTTGCACTTCCTTATATTAAATTGGTAACTTATTATATACATTATACCAATATTACAGTCAAAGTAACTCTGATAGATGATGAGTTTGGCACGAAGAATTTTTTGTCACAGTTTAAATATTAGCTGTGAAAAATGTAAAGAACTTAGTATATAATTTAATTGTTACCACTTACACTAAAGCGATATTGGGGGGATATGTGTGAAAATATGCAAGGAGAAAGTTTTTATTCCTATACTCTTAGTGATTTCAATGGTCCTGTCTTCATGTTCAGGTTCTGGTGGCTCTAAGGGAGTAGTTCTTGATGAGCCAATAACAGCAGCTATAGGCTCCGCTGATACGATTATAGGGAGTGTTGAAAAGTATGGAGTCCAGATTCTTATCCCACAAGGTGCCGTGCAAGAGGAGAATACCTTCACACTTAAGCTTGCTGAAGACATCCCCGAAAATGACCCTTCTGTAGGATCAACTCTTGGAAATCCTGTTGATATAAGCATTGAAGGTGATATTAAGCGCTTTGAAGAGCCGATAGAGGTAACCTTTAGACTATCAGATGAACAATGGGAAAGCTTTGAAAACCCAGGTGATATACATATAGGCTATTTCGACGGCTACAGCTGGGTTTACCTTGAACCCTCCGGTATTGACCTGGAAAATAGGAGTGTGACATTTAGTACCTACCACTGCAGCCTCATTTATCCTTCCAAGGCTGAAAAGGAAGAAATGAAAAGACAGCTGGCAAAGAGCATTGCAGTTGAGAACGTTGTAGTAGACAAAAAAGCTGAACTGAGAAAAACAACCGAATCTCTTGTTAAAAGCGTTATGGGTCCCAATGTAGACAAATCCTTCCTTCAGGATGTTGTTGAAGGTATACTTGATCAGCATGATGTTACCCAGCTGGTAAAAACTACAGCAAACGAGAATTGGACAGAGGCTGGTATCCAGCTTGGTGCAGTTTTTACTCAGGTTTTAGCAAGCAATCTTTGGGCTTATGCTAAAAATGCAGATGCTCTGGGCGATGTTGCAGCAAATCTTGGACTGATAGGGTCATTTGGGACAAGTGCCGCTCACTTTGAAAATGGAGATTTCGAGGAAGCCGCAAAGGAGCTGGCCAGGGGAATAATATCCACTCACCCTGTTGGAAAGTTATTCACTGCAGCTGTAAATGTAACAGAAAGACAAATCAACAGATGGAAAAACGCTGAGATAGAGGCAGCGTATCAGATATACCTGAATGGCAAGGAGCCTACTATTCCCTTCTGGGGATATGGAAGCATCTCTCCAGGAGATTTCAATGAAATTTGGGATCAGATGAGGGGAGTTGGAAGACAGATCGTAATCGATGCAGTTGAAGACTTTAAGTTGGAAAACGGTAGAGAGCCTTCCTCAGAGGAAAGAGCACAACTGGAAAGGGATGCTAAGGCAACTCTTGAGAAAGAGTTCCGAGACAGGAAGGAAAAGGAAGCAGCCATAGCAGAAGCAGAGAAAAAGAACATGGAATTCCTCAATATTATCGACGCAGGTAATCTATTGGTGTCCGGTAGATATGGATATGATTCAGATAAGATGTCCTATAAGGACAGGGTCCGTCAGATATTCCAGCTTAGAAACAAAGTGCTGGCCGATACCAACAGGAAAATGAATTTTGGAGGCTTTGACTCAGATACTGAGCTAAATGTCTACACAGTTGAGGCGCTGATCAAAGAATATGTCAGCAACGGCGAGGAAGCCTACAATGAAATGCTTGCTGCAAAGGGGCTGGTTGATGTTCTAGATGTTAAGAGCATAGCAGGTTCATATACAGTACCCATCAAGTTCTCGAAGAGCTCTCTTGCTTCAGAGCAAAGCTTAGCTGAAGGCAAACAGACCATAAGCTCGAGTGCATCAGCATATCCTTCTGAAGCAATTATCGAGATATCTGCAGAAGGCACAGCTTCGATTTCTTACTCAGTCAGCATGAGCTCTACCAGCTCGAACACAGTAGTGTATAATCCGGAGCTGACCGCTACTGAAACCTCTACGGGCAACTACACTGTAGTGGAAAACTACAAAAATATCAAGATAGCAACAAGACCAGGAGCATCCACCCAGTTAAGCGATATTCGAGGAGAGATGACCTATACCGGCAACGAGGTACATCCTCATGCGAGCTGGGAGACTAAGAGCGATGTTACACTATCATCAATATTGAAAAGCTTTACTTCGAGGGTTGACGGTTCAAAGCTTACAATAAAGATAAATACTGAGATAAAGATGCCCAGCAGTTCTGTGGGAGGCTTTTCAGACGGATTCCCCGCAATAATCGAGCTTGTATTGGATACAAAGTAGAATAACTGTTTATATAAACGAAGAGCAGGCTTTAGAAAGGCCTGTTCTTTTGATTTATCAAATTTTCATAAAACATTTCATTTCTCTTTTTCATAAGGCTATTGCTTGGATATATGAAGTACAATGGTCTCTCGATTGAATAGGTCTCTATTTTAAGATAGCATAGCTCTCCCTTTTCAACCTCCTTTTTTGCAACCTCCTCGTACATGAAGGATACTGCATCCAACATCTATGTACCATCGAATGCAAGTGATGAAAACCCCATTATTCTTTATGTTGACAATGGCGGCTGGTTCACAAACACAAAACCTGTAATGTTAAAGGATGGAGATGTCCTTCCGGCTAATGGGAGTAAAACGGCGGCAATATACAAGCTCTACAGCGCAGGAATACTTCAGGGGATAGATGCCGCTCACAATGCAAGTCCAGCTTCAAACATCAAGAGAAGCGAGGTAGCAGTTATACTGACTCGTATGATGGACAGCGCTGCAAGAATAGAATTTGACATGGAATAAGAATTAGCTCACCAACCGAGGATATGGTGATGGAAAAGCCCCCAGGAAATTGATCCTGGGGGCTTAATTCTTCTTATAATGCCATGCCTATCAACCTGTCAGTATGGTCAGCCATAAATAATGGGATATTCAAAAGATCATCATTAAGCTTTAAATTATTTAACGAAAGTCTTACTCGAAGCTTAACATCGTCGCCGTACTTTTCTTTATACTTCTTGAGACTATTGCTTTCAATATTATTTTCTGACTTAACTTCAACCGGAAAAATATCGTTCTCTCTTTGGACGAGAAAGTCCACTTCATATCTCGGATTATCCATAGCCCAGTACCTGGGAACAGCCTCAAACTGGGTCATAAGTGACTGCAGGGCATAGTTCTCGCTTAAAGCTCCTTTAAATTCTACAAATATCCTATTTCCTTCCCCAAATGCCGAAGGAGCTAATAAGGAATGTCTGCGAAGTAATCCAACATCAGACATGTACAGCTTAAAAGCGGATAAATCATCATAGGCAGATATTGGTAAACCAGGCGCGGTACTTCTATAGATCTTATAGGTTAAACTGGCGTCACATAGCCACTGCAAGGCATCTTCATATTCTCTGGCTCTTGCTCCTTCCTTGACAACCTTATACATGAACTTCTTGTTTTCTCTTGCCAGTTGAGAAGGGATCGATCTCCAGATCATAGATATTTTTGGAAAATCCTTTGGGTCTGGATGCTTTGCAAAGTCACGTTCATACGCACCTAAAATATTAGATAATACCTGCTGCATAAGATCTACGTTCCGGTCTTGGGTCCAGGATCTTACAGATTCAGGCATGCCTCCTGTTATGAAATACATTTTTAGTTTTTCATATAGCGGATTAAAAAATATATCAGGTATAGGCTCTATTTTATCTATGCTGTCTAAATAAGTAACCAGATTCTCGTCACCATTAGCCATAAGAAATTCCGTAAAGGTCATAGGCATGATTTCAAGAAAATCGACCTTGCCCACGGGAAACGATGTGGGCTTTGATAGTGTGATTCCAAGAAGTGATCCAGCACAAGCAACATGATAGTATGGGGTATTCTCATAAAAATACTTGAGTGTATTCAATGCATTTGGACACTCCTGAATCTCATCAAATACTATTAGGGTTTTTTCTGGATTCTCTGAGTTTATATATTCTCCACTTGCCATCATAAGATTTTGCAAGATCCTATCAACATCTTTCGTGCTATCAAATAGCTGCTTATACTCCGGGTGCTCATCAAAATTGAAATAGGCTATATTTTCATAATATCTCTTTCCGAATTCTCTCAGTAGCCATGTTTTCCCTACCTGCCTTACACCCTTCAAAATCAATGGCTTTCGGTACTTTGAATTCTTCCATGACAGTAGTTTTATCATCGCAAGTCTTTCCAAATGAATCACCTCTTTTAATCACATAATTATAGGGTTTTTGTGTTGATTTCTCACATTATTATATATATTTTAGCACTTTGAGAAGTTACGTCAATATTAATCACATAATTATAGGGTTTTTGTGTGTTTTTATCACATAATTATTTATTTTTTTGTGATTCAAGGTCCTTCACTTTGTTCAGGATGACACCCCTACCAGCAAATTCAGCATAATGGTCATCCTGTGCGACAGCGAGGAATCTTAAAGCCCCCAGGAAATTGATCCTGGGGGCTTTGTGCCGTTATCTTATTTCGAGAATCCTTAACTTCCTGAAAAAATTAACTCTCAAACCCTATTTTAGGGTTTTTCATCCTCGTTTTCACTCATAAATGCCAAAATTTCATCCAGACTTTTGCTGGTGTTTACGAATGCATTTAGGAGTTCTTTTCCTTGCAGTTCCTGTTTCTTTTTCATCAAAACATTCAACTCGTTAAGCGCTGAATCGTACTTATCTTTCAACTGGGAAACCACTTCTTTTTGCTTAGATATTTTTTCGTCAATGGATATGCTTCGTCTGCCCATCTGCCTGCCCCCTTACAATCCTTCAATCATTTTTAGTTGACTGTTAATGCTTATCGCTTGTTCACGAATGTTTCTTTCAGTCAGATCAAATGCCTTAAGTATTTCCTTTTGTGTTGCAGTCACGGCATGATCCAAACGGTAATTACCATCACTCTGACGAATCATCTCTATTTTTTCCAGTTCCCTAAGAGCTGCTGGAACCGTCATGTAATTCTCGCTTTTGTTGTTTTTCTTCATCTGGTCTTTCAGATATGTGTAAAACTTGTTGCGTATGATCAGTGCGACAAACTCAATGAATATCTTGCTATTGACCGATTCACTTCCATGTACCCTGAAGCTTTTGTTGCCCAGATACGACTTGTCTCCTTGGAAGAGTTTCTCAGAACCATCTCTGCTTTTATACAGCTCAAGCGCTTCTTCTGCTGACATTTTTTCAGATGTGATTATTATGAAATATCCGCACAGCTTGATTTCCCTATCGATCACATCTTGACGCTCTCTTGCGAACATAAAGACTCTTTCATCCCCCTGACCATGATAAAAGGGTTCAAAGTAGTGGCATAAGGCACTCGGACATTCATATCCCATCTTCCCTTCCTGGGATTTTAAATATGAGGCCATTCTGTCGATTTTTTCTTCCAGTTGTTCGCGTTCGCCTGTTCTCTTGCTTTCGTTAAAGTATATATGAAAATATCTGTCTTTCTCATCTGAAGGGAACAGTTTCCCTTTCACGGTGCTTCCGCTTACTTTATAGTCCCGAATACTGTGTTTTCGGCTCTCTTCGAAAGTTCCTTTATTCTCCATCACCAGACTATGGGCGTACTTTTTCATTCCTTTCATCATGATGACGAAGTCATAACCGCATTTGTCCATATATCGGATGTTTTCTTTACTGAAATACCCTCGATCCAGAATGAATCCAACGTGTCGATAGCCATAGCCTTCTGTTTTTTCAAGCATGTACTGCAGCTGTGACACGTCTACTACGCTTCCGGGATACATTTCATAAAATAGCGGTTCTCTATTGTTCTTGTCGTATGCTATGGAGTAATTCAATATCGGTTTGTTCTGATCATCCTTGGCATGGCCAAATTCAACAAAATCCACATCTCCTGCCTGACAATTTTTGTTCGTCGAATCATAGGATATGTAGATTTTCTCTCTGTGATCCCGGTTTTCATTCCATCTGTTGAGAAATTCAACGCTTTGATCTTTCTTGATTGAAGCTATGAAATCAGACACTTTAGAATCGCTGTAAAGCCTCATTTTACTGGTAAATAGCGGATGGTTGTATGCATAATCCGGATAGTATTGACCAGCATTATTTTCAGTAATGATGGTATATATCGCAAGATCCAGAAAAAGGCCACTGTCTTTTCCTATTAGATCTCCAAGCAAAACATCCAAGTGATATTCAGCGACAATTCTTTTCAGAACCATATGTGCACCAACTCTTAAGCAAGCACTTCTGCGGGAGGATTTCTTTTCTTCAGGAAGCTTTGCTTCCGGATAAAAAATCAAGTATTTCTCGTTCGGAATCATCATCGTCTGATCATCTTCACAGAGCTTTCCGATAGGTGTACTTTTAGGAATGCTATACTTTTTTTCCGGGTCATAAATGCGATCTGTTTGATAATAAATGTAGGTGGTTCCTCTGATTTTCTTCCTAGTTACTTTTCCTTTTTCATCAGGTATTTTTACTCTCACATCAGTGTACATGTTGGCCTCCTATAGAGAGTTAATTAACTCTCTATAATAATACCATATTTCACTGGGAAAATCAATAAAAATCTGCTTTTCCCGTTGAAAAACAGACGTTTTCAGAGCATCAAAAACACTATTCGAATCCCTGAGAGTTAATTAGATTGGAAGTTCAGAAGAATATCGAACTGGTTGTTTCTCGGGTTCCCGAATACCTTAAGGGAATCTCCTGGTTTGGCAAATACTATTGGAGCACCAAGGGTCTTTGCAGTTCCAACATATACCACATCGTCACCCGCAGCCTTGATGTAGTAGATGGTGTTTCCGTCTATTACAACGCTTTGGATCTCCTCGATCTTTATTGTAAGCTCGTTTGCATCTTCTCCAGGAAGGTTTGATGTATCTGTCCTCATGTAGTACTGGTTTATGACCTCCTGAACGGTATTTCCAACCTCTACCTTCTGGTAGTTCTCAGCATCCACCAGCGCGAACATCTTGGCAAGTCCCGATGCATCCTTTAAGCCGATAAGATACGTCGGCCGGTCCTTGATGTTCAACAGAACAGGGAATGCCGGCACATAGTTCTTCTCCTGGATCTGCCCCGTTGCTGAATTCATTGCAGAAAATTCATCCGCAGAGGGCACTGAGAAAAACATGGCATCCTTGGTCCTCAGGTTTACAAAGTAAAATCCAAGGTTGGATGAGTCGCTTCTAATGGATGTTACCCCGGTGAATAGATATATATCGTCATTAAGAGGCACATAGTTGTAGCCTCTTGTAGTCCTTGTCACATTCCTCTGCCCAATGATGGAATTAATAAACCCATCTGAATAGCTTCCTCTATAGTCAAGCTGCTGGATGATTAGATCGGCTGGATAAACCCTGTCTACCCAGTGAGGTACATCCGCAACATCATAATAGTTTGACTCTCCTGTGCTTCCATTGGTCACAATGGCACCCTTTACATCAGTTCCTCCGAAGAACCCAATTCTCTTTGTAAGCACTGAGGTAATATAAAAGCCGTTACCCTCGTCATCCACCTCGAAGTTGGTCTCACCGAACATCTTGGTGGGGTATTTGAACCTGTTGTGTCTGATTATATCCCTCATAAGGATATCGCTCTTTGAATACTTCAGTGGACTAACGAGCTTGATAAGGTCTGCCTCCTGGGTTGCCATATCCACCTTTACATAATAAGGTATACCGTTCCTGAAGTTAAGGAAATACTTTATAAGGTCAGAATATGCCAGTGGAGAAACCCTTACAGGCACTCCCTTTATATTTATCTGGGTGTAGTTCTCGTTTATCTCAAACTGCGAAACAACCTCCTGAACTGAGCCCATTTGCCTTGCTCCGATTATTGCTGCAGCCTCCCTGTCCACTACCGGCACCTTGTCATAGCTTATCTCAGTTACTGTTTCAGCAAAATTTGCATCTGAAACAGGGATAAGCGTGGAATATGCCTTGGCCCTGAATATCGGCTGAGCAAAGAATCCTATAACTATTGGGGCAAGCAAAAGCACACCCACCAGGATGGCAGAAATCGATCCTATCTTAAAAACAGGCATTTTGCCGAATATCAGGTTAAGAACGTTGAAAAGTATTATTCCCGCAATCAGGAAGGAATAGAACTCCGGAGCCATAAAGTTTAGTGCCGGAAGGGTCACAAAGAACAAAATAAACATTATGACAAGAGTCAATAAAATCACCTTAAAGGGATTAGATCCCTTCCGGTTGTTGTCTCTAATTTTCATATCCTGCTTAAAATCTGAAAATGCCTGCTTGAATCCCTTGGATCCTTTATGGATATTTTCTGTATTGGGCCTTTTACCAAAATCAAAATTAAAGTTGAAGCCTTTATTACCTGAGTCCATTAAGTAAGTCTCCTCTCTTCCTCTCCCATTTACTTCCTCCAGAAGGTCTCACAGCCCTTCTTGTCCTCTGTATTAAACCTTATGATCCTCTCCAACAGCTCATAATCCATTGGCTTGCCCCATGGGAACTTGATAGTCATGCTGCCATAGCCATAGCCAAGCCTGTCCGGCTCCTCAGCTAAATATACCCTATGCTCTGTATTCTCAAAGGTTTAAAGACACTCCCCAAAGGTTTGCATAAAATACCTCCACTACCGTATTGGTGTTATCTTTATTATAACATCATTCTCGTCCTTTGGAACACCTCTTCCGTCTCTGTTGTTTGTGGCTATATATAATGAGCCCTCATGATAGATCACAGTTGACCGGATGCCACGAAAAGCCCTGCGGATTCCTAAGTCCATATGCATAGACAAGGCTATTTTCGAATGGATTATCCTCAGGAACGCTGCCGTCCGGATTCATCCTTAGGATCTTCCCTGCCAGTGAATCCAACCCACCTAAGATCCAGAATATGACCAATGAAATTATCAGTATAAATACTATCAACCACTTCTTGTTCATCCTGTATCCTCCTGACTTATAACCAGTCTTAATCCAGGAGTCTTGTTATACTAATGCTTTCAACGATCCTATTGTTTATGTGGAAATTCATAACATTAACATAGTCAAATGGCTCGTATCTGTAATCATCCTCGCCGTCCGCAATCTCCCCTCCCAAAAGAATTCCCTCCGGGTAGGATTCCCTAAGGACCTCATAGCTGTCACCGACCTTGATCTTTCTTAATGTCTGGTATTTTGGATCGGTGATCTCGATGGAAAATATAAAGGGCTCGATTTCGCTCCCTTCTATGGTCTTAACAACTAAGCCGTCATAGTCATACACCTTCTCAGTAAAGCCTATGAGCTGATCCATGTTTCTTCCGTCACCTTCAGTAAATGTATGAGACTTGAACTCACTAGCTTTTCCAAACAGGCTGGACATCTTATCTTCATCTGCAACATCGCCTAAGGTTATGGTGTTCCTATTGTAGATAAATGCAAGCTGCTGCATCAAGAGCCTCTCATTCCCGTCGATGGAGCAAAGCTCCATGTACTCCTCAGGCTCAGTGGGTGCTTCAGTATGCTCTTCCACTACCTCAACTGGAGGTTCAATTGGAGCAGCTGGCTCCTCAGCAGCGCATCCTGGTAATAAGGAACCTATAATAAATACTATTATTATCATTGACACTGTATTCCATGGTTTTCTCATAGTTTTCACCCCATATATAAAATTTGTATTCTGCGTTGTTTGATCCATTTTTACCCCTCACGAGAAATGATAATCCCCTGAGGTTCACCCCAGGGGATCATACTATTTATATTCCTTAGCCTCTTCTTCGCCCTTAAGAACTCTCAACCCTCCCTGAGCAAGAGCCAACAGCTCATCCTCGCCGGGATAAAGAAATATCGGACCTATAAAGGATATCATTTTTATCAAGCTATCAGTGATATATTTGCTGTAGGCCACTCCGCCGGTCAGTATTATTGCATCGACCTCACCACAAAGCACCACAGAGTACTTCCCTATCTCCTTTGCAACCTGATAGATGAATGCATCCAGAATAAGCTTAGCCTTATCATCTCCTGAAAAGGCTCTCTGTTCTACTTCCCTGACATTATTGGTTCCCAGGTATGCAGCCATACCGCCTTTTCCAACAAGCATTTTCCTTATCTCATTCATTGAATATTTCCCGCTGAAGCATAGCTGAGCCAAAGGTTCTGTAGGCAATTCACCAGCTCTCTCAGGAGTAAATGGCCCCTCATGGGTGGCATGATTGACATCGACGATCCGGCCCTTTTTATGAACACCTACGCTTACTCCCCCGCCAATATGAACGACGATCAGATCAAGCTCAGTATAGTCTTTGCCTTGTTCCCGTGCAAATCTCTTGGCAATAGCTCTTTGATTAAGTGCATGGAAGCCTGTCTTTCTTTCGATTAGAGGTATTCCGGATATCCTTGCGACATCCTCAAGCTCATCTACAACGACAGGATCCACAATAAATGCAGGAATACCAAGAGGCTTCGCGATCTCAACAGCTATTGCTGCCCCAATATTGGAGGCATGCTGCACCTGCGGCCTGAACTCAAGATCATAAAGCATGGCGTCATTTACGGCGTAGGTGCCACCCTCTACGGGCTTCATCGCTCCTCCTCTTCCAACCACCACATCCAGTGATTTCAAATCAAAGCTTTTCTTCTCCAAAGCCTCAAGAATAAGGTCTTTCCTGAATTCATACTGGTCAAAAATCACATCGTATTTATGGATCTCTTCAGCGCTGTGTCGGATGGTTTCCTCAAAAATCAGCTTTTCATCCTCAAAAACACCTATTTTCGTCGACGTAGAACCTGGATTTATTACCAGTATTTTATATCCCACTGTTTCCACTCCTATTCTATACTGATAAGATACAATTATAACCATATTCTAACATTTAGCTTTTCAAGCTAACAATATATATCGTGGCAATAATTTAGAATACTCTCAATAATCACAAACAATTTGTGGTAAAATATCAAATAAGTATATGGTAGTCTATACCCAAGTATAACGATCAGATCGATATTTACTTTTTAAATAACAAATTATCTGGAACTTTAAATACACTTTAAGGCGGGATAGTTATGAAGTCTGATATTACAAAAAAGGCATTGGCTTCATCTCTTAAGGAGTTAGTGTCAAAGCATCCTTTGGAGAACGTCAGT
Source organism: Gudongella oleilytica (assembly GCF_004101785.1). Lineage (NCBI taxonomy): Bacteria > Bacillati > Bacillota > Tissierellia > Tissierellales > Tissierellaceae > Gudongella > Gudongella oleilytica. The sequence continues at coordinate 147,210 of NZ_CP035130.1, read as the reverse complement.
ATTGCTGACATTACAAATAACTGTGGATTGAGCAGACACAGCTTTTATTATCACTTCAAGGATAAGCAAAACCTCGTAACCTGGATATTCAAATATGAGGTAATGTCCAAGCTCGATCAGCGGTGGCCAAGGGATATATATAGAGATACCTTGGCATTTTTCAAGGCAATCGAAAAGGATAGAGATTTCTACATCAATGCTTTCAATTACACAGGTCAAAACAGTCTTTCCGAATTCCTGTATAACTGGAACAGCAAGGATATGACTAGATATCTTAAGAATTTTGCCGAAGAGAATCCTACTTACAAGAAGCTTCTTGAGGATGAATTCAATTTTACCTTCATCGTAAATCTAATGGCACACACCTTGTCAGGACCTGCAATCGATTGGATAACCATGGGCATGAAGCCCTCTGCTGAAATTGCCGCAAAGGTAATTTCCAATGTGCTGTCAGATTTCCTTCCGAGCTTCCTCAAAGAAACCTATAAATGAGGTAAAAATAATAGAGAAATAATTATCCAGCCCCACATGGAATTTGTTTTTATTAATGAATTCTATGTGGGACTTGTACATTTGTAGTGTTTTGTAGAAAAACCAAACACACATAAGACTTTGTACCAATTAAAATTCCTTGGATAGTGTATAAATTGAATTAAATAGATAATGTTGAATATTTGAAAGGAGGATGGATATGTTATACGGATATGCTGGAAAAATGCTTTTTATCGATCTTACAGATGGGAAAATTGAAGAAAAGGAATTAACCAAGGAAATGGCTGAGAACTTCGTTGGAGGTTACGGCTTTGGGGCTAAAATCCTCTATGAAATGATGCCTGCGGGCACTGATCCCTTAGGCAAAGATAGTGTGATGGGCTTTATCACAGGTCCCACAAGTGCAACAAAAGCCTTCTTCGGGGGACGATACACCACAGTACATAAATCCCCGGTAACCGGTGGATGGAATGACGCTAACTCTGGAGGTTTCTTTGGACCGGAATTAAAAAAGGCTGGATACGATGCCCTCTTTGTAAAGGGGTGCAGTGAAAAGCCAGTTTATATCTATATCAATGATGGAAAAGTAGAAATAAGAGATGCCTCCAGGATTTGGGGCTTGGACAGCAAGGAGTCTTGGGAGGAGTTGAAAAAAGAAACAGGAGAGCCCAGGATAAGAGTATCTGTCATAGGGCCTGCTGGAGAAAGGCAAGCGCTTCTTTCCTGCCCTGTCAATGATGGCCATCGAGTTCCCGGAAGAGGCGGCGGCGGTGCAGTAATGGGCTCCAAAAATCTAAAAGGAATAGCAGTCAGAGGTACCGGCAGTATACCTGTAGCGGATCCTGAAAAGGTTTTGGAGATAAATAAAGGAATTGGAGAATTTATGAAAACCAGTTCTCTGGCACAGGCATTTGGAACCTTCGGAACAGGAGTAGGTACAGCAGCCTCTGCCCTTGGAGGAGACTCACCAGTAAAGAACTGGGGTGGTGTAGGCGTAGTTGACTTTGGTACAGAAAAGGCTGAGAAAATAACAGCTACGACCATAGATAAATACAAAGTAAAAAAATACAATTGTTCTGCATGTCCATTAGGGTGCGGTGCTGTATACAGTGTTAATGATGGAAGATGGCCAATGGAGGAAACAGAGCGACCCGAATATGAAACAGCCGCAGCCTTTGGAAGCACATGTCTCTGCGGTGAAGCCGATGCCATAATGAAATGCAATGAAATATGCAACAGATACGGGTTTGACACTATCTCCGCCGGAATGACCATAGCATGGGCTATGGAGTGCTATGACAAAGATTTGCTGACCAAGGATGATCTTGACGGTATCGACCTCACTTGGGGGAATGGTGCTGCAATGGTCGAGCTAATGCAAAAAATGGCAGATGGTGTAGGCTGTGGGGCGATCCTGGCAAATGGATCTGCTTATGCTGCGAAATATTGGGGAAAAGGCGAAGAATATCTTCAGACTGCATCCGGCATTGAGCTACCAATGCACGATCCAAGATTTGCACCTGGACTTGCAAGAACCTACAAGTACGATCCAACACCTGGAAGACACGTAAAGGGCGGTATTGGTCTCGTTCAGATGATGAGTACAGATCCAAGCAAATACAACTATGAAAATACAGGACAGATGGACCTGGCTATGACAACCAATACGGAAGTAACAAACGCAAGCAGCATGTGCCTGTTCAATGCCTACGCTGCACCTCCAGAGGCTTTAAAAGAGTACCTGACAGCAATTACCGGAGTTGAATATGACGATAAAAAGATACTTGAAACAGGCTGGAGAATATACCTGTCACGACATGCCTTCAACGTAAGAGAGGGCATAAAACCGGCTGATCATACACTAACTCAAAGAGCAGTCGGAAATCCTCCACTGACAGAGGGTCCCCTTAAGGGAGTCAACGTAGACGAGGCAAAACTTAGCAAAAACTTTTTCGATGCAATAAAAATCGATATTGAAACTGGTCTTCCTGAGAAGGATATTCTTGTTGAGCTTGGTCATCTGGACGAACTGGTTAAGGATTTCTACGGGAATTAGAGTAAATAAAATTTTAGCAAAAAGCAAGCAGGCCAATTACTGGTTTGCTTGCTTTTTGATTTAGCGATAGATCGTAATTTTTTATTGGTGGCCTTATGACATCGATTCCAGAAATTCCGTCAACTTATCAATGTCTTCCTTATTGTTGAAGAAGTGGATCCCAACTCTTATTGTCCCGCTATTAGTGGCATGAGCCCTGATCCCATTTTCACGAAGTATCCTGTCATTGAGCTTCCACTCTATGGGGAACTTGATATACACTATCCCGGATCTTCGTTCCTTGGGAAAAGGTCCCACAAGATCCAAAGCCTTCGATTCAGAGACTTTTTCATACAGATAGTCAACAAGACTCAGGATATATTCCTCAACATCTTCCTTACCAAGCTCAAGGTAGATATTGAGAGACTGTTCAAGTCCTCTAAGTCCCACCCAGTTAAGGCTTCCGGTTTCGAACCTGTTGGCTCCATCAGAAAGTTCCAGGTTATATCTGCTGTGATCCGTTCTGTTCTTATTCCCGGTCCAGCCTACGTATTTTGGACTTATCTTATCAAGGATCCTGTTTGATACATAGGAGAATCCTACCCCAAATACTCCACCAAGCCACTTATATGATGAAACTGCAAGAAAATCTATATTAGTTTCCTTAACGTCTATCTTCATGGCACAGATGCACTGAGTAGCATCCAGAACAAGATATATACCTCTCGATTTGCAAAACTCTCCAATAGTCTTTATATCATGGTACCAGCCTGATGTGTTCTCAACCATGCAAAGAGCAATGACAGCGGTGTTCTCATCCACAAGCTCAAACAGTCTTTCAGCAGGTAATTGCCCGTCCTCTGACTTGGCAAGCCTTACATTCTCCTCTCCAACCCTGTTGAACCAGTTGTATACTGTTGAAGGAAAGGCCAGATCAGTTGTAATGATATTTGCATTTTCCTTAAGCTCGATCCCATTGGTAAAAACATTTAGCATTTCTGAGCTTGAGGCAGAAAAGAATATCTCATCTGCTTCAGCATTTATGACCTTGGCAGCAGTCTCCCTCAAGGCATCTGCGTGCTTCCAGTTGTCCACAAAGTCGTACATATCCATGCCTTCTGAATATCTGTTATCAAGAAAATCAACCATTGCATCCCTGCTTCTTGTTGCGAATACTCCCGTTGTAGAGGTATCAAGGTATGTATATTTCTGCGCTAACGGGTACTGCTCAAGCCTTATCTTCTCGAATTTGGATGTGTCCATGAGTTAAGCCTCCTATTGTTTTTCAGCTATTAAAACCTTCCACTTGCGGCAAACTTCTCTTAACGGTTCATCAAGGTACGACCAGGCTTTTTCCTTGATCCACTCTGGAATACCATATGCAGCTTCGGCAATACTTCCAGTTATCGCTGCCAGCGTATCGCTGTCGCCGCCAAGGGATATGGCGTTTCTGATGGCATCTTCAAAGTCAGTGCTCTCAAGAAATGCAATAATAGCTTGAGGAACAGTATCCATACACGTTTCGTTGAAATGGTAGGTGGGCCTTATTTCATCCAGAGTTCGAGTCAAATCATAGCCTGAATTCTTTCTGATCATATCCTTCCAATCATCAATGTTATTTGGGTAGTCATCAAAGCTGCGTGCCCTAAGCATAAACCATATAGCCCTTGCAGTCTCCACAGCTCCCTTGATCCCCTCAGGGTGATTGTGAGTGACCGATGCGCTCGTTGTGGCAAGTAGATCAACATCCTCAATGCATTCATGAATAAACTGAGTCTGATCGCAAACCCAGGCACAAGGGGATACCCTCATTGCTGAGCCATTGCCCCAGCTGTTATATGGTTCCCGGGTATTAGATTGTATCCATAATCTGAAATTCCCTCCATAGCCTGCATATGGGTATAGTCTCCCCCACTTCTTCATAGAGTCAATAAATAGATCCTCGCTTACAGTTATCCCTCCGTGAGAACTAACACCGCTCCCAAGCATCTCCCTTTTCCCCTGCATAATGGCATCTGCCACCGCAATCGTCATAACTGTATCGTCCGTGAAAAAGCAATCCTTACGGAAAAGGGGAAAATCTTTCGTTTTAATATTATCCCACTCATAGACAGAACCAACGATGTCACCAATAATAGCTCCAAGCATTATTTCGGCCTCCCATCCAGTTACTACCTACTTAAAAATCTTCTTCAGGATTTTGAATATATCAAATGAGGTTCTGTTATTTACCTTATTGTACACAAACTTTCTTGGATTACTAAAGGGTATTGCTCTAGTCCTATCTATTAGAATTCTCATGTGTTCAAAGGTGCCCTCCTTATTTATTATATACTATTAATCTAAGCTATTACTTTATTAAACACCTCGAGGGAATTAAATATACCTAGATTTAACTATATCAAAAATTTGTAATCACTCAATCAAAAGCCCTCTTCGTTATTATCAAGTTCCTCAATAGTCCTGTTTTGGTAATCATCAATCTTTTCGAAATCCATGTCTATTCTTGGGAACGCATAAGTTACATGCCCAATATCAAACAACTCCGGAAGTTTAGTTAATATTTTTTCATGTACACCAAGTTTAAAAGCTTCAGTATCAAAACTAATACGCAAAATTACTGCATTTAAGTACTTATAGTTGATATTTATTTTTATTGATTCATCTTTCATAGCAGTCTTGAAGTTATTGATATATAGATTTTGGTATCTTTTTCTAATATCGAGATCAACACTTTTTAGGTAATTCATTAATGTATCGTCGTGACTAATATTTGTTTTTGAGTTTATAAGATCAAAATATTCTACTTCATATGATATGGGAAACTCCTTAGATTTGATGTCGAAACATTTGTATATTTCCAACTTATGAAAAGTATCGTTGAAGACTCTCTCCGTTTTCTGGTATAGTCTCTTTTGTTCATTTTTGATTTTTACGTATATCTCCTGAACATCTAGTTTTGAAATGCCCCTTCTTCTTTCGCGCTGCTTTTGTTCGTATTTCTCCAATTCTTCAATACTATTAAATTCAGGAATTTCGAAGTCTTCTACTTCATACAAATCAATCCATTGGTAATACTCCTCAAATTTTCTCAGCTCATCATTTGTTCCATAAAGGGATTCATCATCATTTCCCCACTTCTCTTCTTCTATATATTCCCTATCCAAAAAACTATAATTCTCATCTCTGTGGTAATGAGGATATTCTTCCTCAAGGATTTCTTCGAAGTACTCACTACACTCTGCTATTCGACTTTTTTTGTACTCATACAGGTCATATTCGTAATCAGTAGAATTATAGTAATCATCAGGTGAATCTAATAATTCGTCTTCGATATCATCATAGTCCAATATCTCAGCCAACTCTTCAAATTCAATATCTACGTCCAGCCCTGGCGATTTTTGCTCCTTTACCTTCTTTTCATTCACGACTTTGAAGTTTAAGGCACTAATCAAATTAAATCTTCTATTAATGTTTTTATTTGGTAAAAATTCAATCAAAGCGTAACCTTTAAATATTCTATTCTCATAATTCTTAATTCCATTATCTAAGATATCGATATAGGAGTAGTCGTATAAAGAACTAATTTTCACTTGATTATTCTTTATATACGATCCCCCAGAAAACTTAACTAGACACATAAATCTTCTATTCTTTACACTTCTAAGTAGGACTTCATCAAAGCTATAACACGGATTCCCATATAACATATTTAGCTTACTTATAAGTTTTGGAAATGAGACTTTCCCAGCAATATCAATTAAACTATCTTTCTCAATTTTTATAATTCCATTAATTTCATCAATACTTAGCTGATTTTCATCCAAGCCGATTAAATCAAATTTTTCAATTAAGTTTGTGTTGTCTCTTGAATAAAGGTTTAAGTCATATACCTCTCGATTCGAGTAGTCCCATAAATATATATTATATTTTTTGATTTCTAGAACAACAAAATATTTCATAAACACAAATACCTCCATTAGTTTTTCGAAATTATAAGTGAAGTAACTCCAGGATTCATCCAAATATATTTTCTTGAAACAAATTTTGAAGAAAATTCTTTTTGAACATAATCTTTTAAGCAATTGCCATGCTTGTAACCATGAATAACAATTATCTCTTCTACCATGTCTTTATTAAATTCTACTGAAACTTCAAGATAGTGTCTAGCTTGATCCAAAGTCATGCCATGTAAATCCAACTCAATGTGCTTTTTTGCTACAAAATATTCCCTCATAATGATCCTCCTTGAAATTTTGTATACAAAAAAGCACTAGCAACACTGATTAATTCTAATATCCCACAGCAAATAAGCCGGTACCGGCTATCTATTGCTATGGAATTACCAAAGTTAATCACTATTGCTAGTGCTCTAATTGAAACTTAGCATAAAACGATAAATAAGTCAATCGCTATTTAGAACCGAATTGATGAATTATGAATATCAATGAATTAGTTTGCCAGCGAACATTGAATTTCTTTATCACTATTGAAGTAGTCTGCTGACCTAGTCTAGGTTATGTCTCTAGTAAGTTATACTAGCTAACGCCTAAATAAAAGTTATCTGAGAGTTTTCATTTGTTGATACTGAGTAAATCTTTTTAAAAGCCCCATTATCATTTAGAGTCTCCTTTAATTTCCCAAGCTTGAATAAACTGACAAATATTGCAGCAGAACGAGCCTGGCAATTATATGACTTTTCATGATTAAATTCAATGTCTGTAAATGCTTCATATTTAATAATGTCTTTTGATAGCCTTTCATTCCTAGTTAAAGCCTTTATATAAAGCCAATCATAAAACATTGATTTTGGTTCACTCTCCCAAATGATATTGTTGAAATTAAAACCAATTAATCTACCCGATGTTTTTAACCTCTCATCTCTTTTTGCTTCCTTAGGTTGAACATAAAGAAGATCTCTGTAAGGTCCTCCCATTTCAAATATTTTTGATGATTGGAATATGTTTTCCAGAGGAAATTCCTTACTATTTAGCTCATCATAAAATTTTAGATTAAAAGCACTTAACTCTACACCTAGCGGGATGTTTGATTTAGTTGAAACCTCGAGTACCTTTAGATTTGGATAACTATTGTTAATACTTAAATGCATTGAACTTATTGATTTTTGTTTTTGCTGTAATGAGTAACCATTGAAGTATTTAAATTCAATCTCAGCTTCTTTATATAATGGGTATCCATTTATATTTGATATAAAACATATTCTCTTTGCCATATTATCCTCCAGTACCTAATATAAGAGATCATTTCTATTTCTAAACAAATCTGGTTCGACTACGTAATCGTTCATATCTAGCAGATCAGAACCATAGATTGACCTATAGTATTCAATGTCTCCCTCTTTATAGAAATTTATCGTTGCAATATATTTTGTTTCAATAGTACCACTAATTAAAATCTCAGCCTGAGGATCTGTTGTCATTGATGAATTTAATCTTTGCAATGATCTATTAATTATTTTATTATCTTTAGTTATTATTTCATCACTGTACATTTTCTCAAAAGCAAGTGAAGTGCATAGTTCAGCTTTATTAGCTGTTTTAGGGAGCACATGTGCAGCATTTGTGTAACAAAAGAATGCAATGTTTGTGGGTGAAAATAAAATATCTTTGTTAATCTTAAGCACCACCCACTTAGTACCTCGAAATTTTTGTTCTCTAAAAACATAAAAAAGTCTATCATTTGGAAAATCTACCGAACAACTAGTACAGTCTAATTGCCCATCTAATCTCATATCATCATTATGCACAAATTCAATCTTCAATCTATTCAAATCGCTTATTGGAACCAATCCTTTTTGTAAAATACTATGTAGATTTTCGATTCTTGTAAAATGTATTAAATACTTAACCCCTCTCTGATCAATTTGATGCTTGATTCTACTCTCATTATCCTTTCTTACTTTTTGAATATTAATATTTCTAAAGTAGGGCTCATCTTTATTGACATTAGATCTAACAGTTTTAGTTAAATCCAATTTATTTATTCTTTCTGATACTATTTTATCCTCAGTAACTGTTTCATGATTTTTTATCTCCTTAATAAGTGATACATGTAGCTTTTCGTCTTCGATTATTAGGGACTTTTCAAAGGCACTTGGGTAATCGAATTTGGCTGTCCTAGAAGGAAATTCAATCGTTATTCGAGTGGTGCACTGTTCAATAATCTTTCCTATACCATACTTATTATGTTTCACGTTCTGATTAATTAAGTTCACTAAAATCTCTCCTTATCACTAGTATATTTCATATTTATACTTGTGCATCTCATAGAGCGTAATGAAAATACTAAGTCACCTTATCTTATATGGTAACGAGTAAGGTTATTATTCAAGAACTTTTATATATAATTTACATCTAATAGTGCTTCAGCAATGTTAATTCGCACTAGATCAATAATAGCTCTAAGACTTCTTTTGCCTCTAGTTTATTAACTCACCACTTGAAAATCTTCTTCAGGATTTTGAATATATCAAATGAGGTTTTGTTATATACCTTATTGTACACAAACTTTCTTGGATTACGTACCCAACCATATCCTCTGGGCATTTTAAGTCCGGCTCTATGCACAACTTGTCTCTTAATGCTGGTCCTTGCATTGATCCTTTTACTCAGGCTTGGTTTTCTAATCCCTATTTTCATATTGCCTCCTTTGCAAAGCTTGTCTTTAACTTCTCTAGAATTTCTCTATAGGCTGAGATCAAAAGATTGTAATCAAATCAAATTATCAACTGGCTCAATGGCACCGGACAGGCGGCTCACACCACACCGGAACTGCGGCTCTTTAGAACTAGAATATCTAATATGTAGTTTTTTAGCCAGTTAATAGAATTCAATAACAACATTTTCATAACCATTGGCTACAAAGAAAGAAGTTAACAACTGCTTCACTCTATTATCAGCTTCTTCCAAAAAACCTTGACTGATTTTTTCTTTTTCTAGTTTTTCTTTCTCAGCATTGATTTCATCAAAAATTATTTGACTAGGATAGTCAGAGAATATATTCCCCTTAATATCTTCAACCTTCGTAGTGTTGGTATCTACAACATTATCCAGGATTTTAGACTTTGGAATTTTAACTGACAATTCCTCAGAATCTTCATCATATGACATTTGAATTTTAGATAGATCGGTTCCTGCTTTTAGGTATCCGGAATACTGGATTAGTTTTATTGCTTCTGCATAGTTAATGTCAGTAATACCTAATAAAGATAGACTCTTTTCTGTGCGACTGACAATAACGTTACTATACTCATATTTAAGTGTTGTCCATTCAGACAATTCTACTAATTTATCCTGTATTAATGCTGTTTCTGAGGTAATGCTAGTTTTGTTCTGAAACAGAGTATTATTACTTATAATCAGAGTTCCAACAACTACAGCGATAAGTATTAATAAAAGCAAAATCATTTTCCCTACTAGTTTTTTCATAGTATTGTTCTCCTCATATATTCTTCTTACCTCTAGCCTTTTTGATCGAAAATTGCTTGCGAAATTTTGTTATTATCTTTTTCGGTTCCTTATTATCTTCAGTAGGGACTCTGCTCGGTATGTCTTCAGGAGCAGCTAATTCAGGATCTGTCTTTTTATGCTTAACTCTTCCTTTGTTACCTTTAATAGCTCTACTTTCAGTAATTACTTGTTCATTAACATAATAAACCCAGATTCGTTCTCCTGTTTTAACTTTGGAACCGATTCTCTTTTGATTAGGATATGTTACTCTGGTAACTTGATCGTCTTCTAAATCCACAAATTTAGAATTTGGATGTTCTAGTTTAACAGTAACTCTTAAACCAAGATTCTCCAAATCTTCTCGCGCTTCATAAACATTTAAACCAATAACCCTAGGTAACCTGCTTTGCTTTACCTCTTTGTCAAGCAACTTCTTACTGTCATTAATTATCTCTTGAGTCAAGTAGTAGATCTTAATGGCTTCACCAGGACTAACCTTTGACCCAAACCTGGGTACAGAATATACAACCGCGTTTTGAGTACTCTCAACATACGCCAGGTTTGGTTTAGATTCAATTGGCATTGGAATTAACCCTAACTCGTCTTTCAATACATGTATCGCTTCATCAAGATACACATCTTTCAAGTCTGGAACCTTAATTAAACTTTTCTGTTTTTCTAGAACAAATCTCCCAACTTCAACTCCAAAATCCAACACTTCTTTGTCAACATTTACTTTTGATATTTTCCCAGCTTTAGTTAATCCCTTCTTTACGATTTCTAACGGTAGTTTAACCATATTACCACCTCCAGTTTATACATCACTTACCTGAGACGCATCGAGCAAATGTTTTTATATGCAAGTTTGATATATGAATTTTTCTATAAAAATCAAATCAGTATATTCTCTTATCAGCTATTCACCTCTAAATTAAACCATGTCTTGTAAACGAAGAAAGTATTTCATTGATTTAAACTGAAAGTGTAGCATCCTATGTAACATGGATACTTGTAAATAAATAATATCTTTACTTCTTATATCTTATCGCTGTAGCCGAACCATACTCAGGCCAATAATCCTCAGAAGGGTGATCACTTATAGGCAGATAAGACTCACAGTACCCGACAGCACTTAAACATCCCTCTATATCATTATATCTGCACTTTAAACAATAATTTTCTTTCCTATCTATTAAAATGTTGTTGTCAAAACCATCACCTGATCCAATTATTTTTATATTCCCACCTATCAAAGTAGGATCCTCAATATAGTATTCACCTTTGTTACTTGATACAATAAAGTATCCCTTTATAACTCTTTCTATTTTCAGCAACCCTCTATATTGACATTTCAAGTGGGATCCCGGCAGTAGTTCTGGATATTTATTATTAGCTATTGGTAGTTTATGTATTTGATGTATTAATTTAAGTATTTCAGGGCTCTTAACAACTAGATTATCTGATGCATCATTTTTAATATCTTCTTTTTTTTGTTCTCTACTGAGGGGCTTCGCGATTACTCTAGCTTTATCATTTTTCGTATCATTTGGTAGTAAGTCAATTTCTTCCTTTAGCAGTTCCTCAGTTAATTGGATTTCATCCCTTCCCTTACCTATCTCTACCTTACTCCCGTTAGTAAAATTAGAAATTTTATCCATAATATCCAATTTTACATCATCAACTAAAGTTTCTTCTCTTTTTGGTGAATCAGGTAATGTTGGATTGTTGTCGAGGTTTATGGAGTCTGTTCTATTGACTTTCTCTAATAAAACGCTATTTAACATCAATACCAATTTCTCAATCTCATTTTTTTCGTTATAGTTTTTATGAATCGAGCTGCAATTATCATAATTATCTTCAGAAATAACTGGAAAATGATTAGCATTATTGACAGTTGTATCTACAATTTCTCTACCCAATTTTTCTGTAGTTATATATTCTTCAATTCCTCGAGTTGATATGTCAAGAATCTTATCCTTTTCAACAACTGGAATGTATGTTGTTCTTCGTTTAGGGTAAAACAAATCCCAGAATTTCATGCCAGTCCTCCTTATAATACTAATTAAGGTTAAGATTATTTTCTTTTAGGATTTCTGAAAGCTTCTCGTAGTCCTTTAGTCTAAACTTGAACTCAACCCTTCTTGATGCAACTTGATTTACAGAGCCATCATTATTATAAATCAACTCACTCCATGACCTTCCATTCGCAGTTATTATCGGTAATAGTTCATCTTTATTGTCAAACCCAGTAAACTCATCACTTAAAATATATCTAACTACACTATACGCTCTTCCTTGTGACAAATTTAAATTGTACATATATGAATCAATATTGTCAGTATGACCTTCCACAATAATCTCTGCAATATAGTTTTTGTACTCTTCACTGAGCAATATTCCAAGATACTGAGGAACGAATTCATTTAATTGTCTTTTAAACTCTGGTTTAAGATCAGTTCTGTCAGTATCAAAAAATATGTCTCCACTAAATTTAATGCTCCCCGTCTCAGCATCAACAACAAGGCTTAATCCACTATTCTCGAATTCAGCAACCAACTTGTTCCCAATAGATTCTCCGATACCTCTGACATATTCCAATTGCTGTTCAATCTCTTCAATTTTTGCAGCCTGACTATTTACTTCCTCTGTTTTTCTCTCAAGTTCTATTGTTTTAATGGCATTAATGATTAGCATGAATACTACAATGAATAATAAAATACTACTAAGTAGATCCGTAAAAGTTGGCCAAAAATTACTTTCTTCAGATTGTTTCCTAAGAACGTTGCTATATCTATTCAGCATGTCTTCACCTCTCTATTATCGCGGAACATCGGAGAGGTTCCCGAGGCTTCTATTTTGATGTGTGCTTTCCTTTAGTAATCTTCCTACTTGTTTAAGTTCATTACTGAAATTTGATATAGAAATAAACAGCTCTTCAATTTTCTTGTCACCACTCTTCTCATATATTGAGACCAGTTGATTTATTGCAGATAATTTATTATTCAACAATTTTTCACTTACATCAACGTAACTCGCAAAACTTCTTATAGTCTTATCAATATTTGAATCAAGGCTGATATCTATCTGCTTTACAATAGTTTCCAATTTGCTGTTAAATATATCAATCTTCTTTTCAAATTCATCTAGATTACTTATGAAACCTTGATTTATTTCTTCAATTAACAATTTACTGATGTTTTCAAGCTCCATACCTCTGCTACTTATGTCGTGGTTTAGTGAGTATATTTTGCTTAAGAGATCATTATTATTGGCTGCTAGTTTCTCATTAAGTGTATTTATCTCTGATGAAATTCTTTCTTGAATTTCTAGACTATTATTAAACATCTTTTCTTGAAGATTGTTGCTATCACTTATAAATTTATCTTGAAGTTGAGCACTTCCCTCGAATATTCGGTCGTGAATTCTATTCAACTCGTCAAACTTATCATTTTGAACTTCTATGATTTTACTTATTAGTTCCTCATTCCTATTTATCAGCCAGTCATTTTTAAGTAATGCATTGTTTAACGACACTGAAACTTCTTCTTTTATATTTTCGATAACTTCTAATTGCCTTGTACTTAGTTTATTCTGCTCTTGAATATTTATTACATAGTCCTTCTTCTCCTGTTCTATTTTGTTAAAGTATACGAACAGGTTATCAAAATTTGAGTTCAAATCATTGATTCCTTTTTCAAAGCTACCCACCAATGATCCAAAACCCTTAAATAATTCATCATACTTTCCAATACTTTGATCTAAATCCTGGTTTAACATCCTCATGCTATTTGCTGCATTATTAAGCTCACTTGTGAATTCCGCAAAAGAATTTAACGACTTACTTATAGATTGGATCCCATTCTTAGTATCTACAAGACATTCAAATGTCTCATTTACAATATTATCTGCATTTTCTTGGGCTTGTAATTCAAGTACTTTCCTATCAACTTCAATTTGCTTTTCGAGAGAGTACATTATGTTAGTTAATAAGTGTTCTGTATTCCATATTTTACTTGATATGCTTAATACTATAGAAAAGAACATCCCAGCAATACTTGTATAGAAAGCAATACTCATCTTCTTTAAGATATCACCAATGCTTCCAACGCTACTGTTTTCAATATTTGCAACTCCCGAATTCTCAACAATGTTAATACCGTTATTAAAAGCCTTATCTATGTCATCAAATGATATGACTAAACTATAGAAGGTGCCAATAACTCCAAGAATTATAAGCAACGATATAGCCATTTTAACTAAATCCATCGTCCAAATAATTGATAATTTCTTAGATAGCTTGTTAAAAATACCTATTTTATAGTTAGAAAAATATCTTTCAACATAAGACTTTGCTTCAGATCCATCATACTTTTCAAGTATATCAACAGCAATCCGACCACTATAGATTCCTCTTAAATGATTAAAAACTTTAAAGTGCAAAATTATTGGGACTAGGCCAGATATAAATATTGCTAAGTATATCCCTCTATTTAGTGGCTGATTCATACTTTCTACGAAACCCTTGAAAAAACTTCCAATTTCCATCGATACTTCCTCCTTAAGATTAGTCAATTAAAAAACAGTCAATGTAATCATCAACGGTATATAACTTATAATTATCGCTTATATACTTGCTTGTTGATTCTTTGTTTGAGGAAATAAAAATCACTTCTCTTCCTGATAATTTTATTTCCTTGGCTATTTCAGTGAAATGTTTATCCCCACTCATGATGCAAATGCTATCAAACTCTTGGTAAGTTTTCTTTATTAGTTCAATTAACGTGGTGTCATCGACATCATATTCTTCATCCCCTCGTATTTCTTTAGCATGTGATAATTCATTTCGAGTGGTTATTATATTGAATCCATATTTTTTAAGATACTCATGGACGAATTCAGTTCTCAATTCTGACCTTAGGTTTCTATATTCATCGTTATACGTAGGCTCAAATATTACTGCAGTTTTACTTTTAATTTTATAATATTCATGTTCATCATATACTTTACATAGCAATTGTCTTAAATCTAAATTGAGCTTTCCTAGCCCGGTGAATATATTAGCGTAATCGATAAACACAGCAATATTTTTTTCTCTTCTGGGTAGTTTATTCTCATCCCCCAAATCTTCTAATAGCTCTTCAAATGTCGTATATGGTATCGCTGAATTTTCGTACTCCCCACCATAATTTAGCCTGTTATAAATTTTAATAAACGGATTGTTTTTTGAATAGATGTTTATATTTTGCTGTACTATAGCATTAACCAGAACTCTCAGTTGGTTGAAATTACTATTTTTAATTTTATTCTGATTCCCAACATTCTCTAATAACTTCCCATATCCTATGAATGCCACTATTACTCCTCTGTCATTCATCAAAAAGTCTGAAGGTAAAATGTCTTGGGAAAAAGTATAGTTGCTTCTAGATAAAAAATCAAAAAAATCAACAATTTGTTCAAACCAAGATAGATTACTTTCAAATTGATCTTTAACAGATTCAAAATCAAATAACTCTTCTTCTGATTCTAATATTGGCAGCAGTGCGATTTTATTTTTTGGCTCATCCTCATCGATTTCTCTTATGTCATTTGAATGGTTTAAAAATACTCTTTGTATATCCTTGATTGTGTTTTTCTCGAAACGCCAGAATGGATTGACTTTTTTCTGTAATCCTAATTGAGCTTTTTTAATCTCATATTCTTTCTCGCAATTAGAGATATTTTCTAATGACTTACTTAGCTGGAGTTTAAGATTTCTAATGCTTGTTGATGGTTCATAACCCTTTTCAAAAAACATCCTTAGAACTACTAGTGAGTTTGAATCTTTAGGATAATAATTAGATTCTTGATAGCCAATATCCATCAGATCATAATGTTTATATGTAACATCTTTAAATAAAGAATGCTTGCTACGTAAAATGTCGGAAATATAATTATGGTAGTAAATCTTATCAATTGGATCAATCTCATCGTCGAAATCAGAATCATAAAACCTTGGGAGTATAATATACGAGTTAAAAAAAACTTCTGCTTCATTAGAATTATAGTTCATAGATTTCACACCCCACTTAGTTGCATAATAAGTCTTCTTATATTTGTTATTCAGTTTTCTTTAATAGCAAAATCGATAATATTTTTAATGACTAGTAAGGTATATCTAAAATGATTGCAAATGTCTCATTAATATTTTCAATATTTCTTCTGACAACAATCTTACTTAAATGACAAGTTTCTTTACTAACTCCTTTAATAACCAGTCCTATAGCATCATTCTCTGTTGCGTAATCAAGCTTTTCATTCATTCTTTCAATCCCAATTACAGTAGCATTCCCCGTAAACAATCCCTCTTCATTCATAAGTTCAATGTGATCATCGATCCTTACAGTACCCTTAGATATTTGTCCAATAAGCACTATACCTTTACCTGGGATATCGAAATAATCAGAAATTCCCATTACAAACTCTGGAATTAGCATTGCTTAACCTCCCAATATTAATATTTATAAATCTATTTAATCTTAATTTCATAGAGGTAGAACCTTGCTCTAGTATATGCTACATAATATAGCTCCTTCGATATATCATTATGATTGAGAAATATTATTACATCTGATTCCAGGCCTTTGAATTGTTCTATTGTCCTAAACCTAATATCGCTATCTTTCGTTGGCTCTAAAGTAGTAACAAATTCCCATTTACCAAGATTTTCACTAGCTCCTAAAATACTTAAAGAATAATCGCAGTCAGAGATGATAGTAATACTTTTATTGTTGACTCCCTCTTTGTCGATGAGAGTCCTTAAGATATTCTCTAGTTTGTTTCTTGCGGACTGGATAGATATCAAGTTAATGCTTTCAGGATCTGCACCCTCAATAGTATTTGGCACTACATTATCTCCTAGAGATGTTCTATTAACTGCCCACTTATAAATACTTGATGTATTCCTAAGATTTTCAATAAGTTGAAAAGGCGGAGTCTTAATGTCAAATTCATTTGCAAAGTCTCTTTTATGAATGTTTTGGAAGGAATCATAAAATACGTACAGAGATGAAGCGATTTGATCTTTAAGGAAAAATCGAACCATATAAGCTAGTTCTGCTGTAAAATCTTGACCCTCATCGATTACAATACTGTCAAACTTCTCAATATTTTGCTTCGACTCAATGAAATTTTCAACTCCCCTAAGGTCCTCAAACCGAATAACTTGATCATATTCCTCAGGTGATAAGGTTTCTTTTACCAGATCTTTAATAGTGTAAACCTTCAGACTATCAAATCCTATAATCTCACTTCTTATGCTATTGGCTAATGTAGCGCTTGAACAAAGAAACAATACTTTCTTACCAAGCTTTGCATCATTTTTTGCTTTCTTAATACCAATCCATGTTTTCCCAGTACCTGCTCCTCCAGTTATATAAACCTGGTTGTGATTCATTAGGAAATGAAGATAGTTATCCTGTACACGGTTTATTAACTCAAGTTGAGCCCTCTTGTACTCCATTAAGGCTCCAGCAGCAGCTGATAGTGATACTCTTTTATGGATAGCATTTATTAACTTCTTCCTCTGATCAGATGAAAAAGCAATGAAATTATGATTGTTACCTCTCCAATAGTTAAATATCTCTTTAATCCTTCTCGCTAGCAGTTCCATGTCAGAATATTGAATTGTGATTTCTTTTGGGCACCCAGGACCCAACTCAGCGTCAATATTATAATAGGGAAAAGCTACTGCATAACCAAATACACCCTTATAAAAATGACCAAACTGCTCTTCATAATAATTCTTAAAATATCTCATGCTTTCTTCAGCTTGTTTATAAGGGCTTCTTTTCAATACCCGCTCTTCATTGTCATTGAGTTTCAAAATCCATTTATCTCCCTCAACTAATATGGATTCTCCACCTTTGACCTCAATACAAATGTATCCAAGCGTTGGATCAAGAACTAAAAAATCACTTTCACTATCAACACGTATATTATTTATCAAGGTATACCATTTAATTGAATAGAAAACGCGATAGCTGTCTGGTAGTATACTCTTAAGTTTATTGTAAATATATCGTTCAGATTCTGTTGGATTATAGGTTTCAATTGACTCTGGATACATTATTGCCATTAGTATTCCTCCCAATAGCCATAAGTCTTGTTATCGTTAACATCCGTGTATCCGATTATAAATCTTCTGTTTAAGTCCTTATTGAAGTGTCTGCACGATACCTCATTAATATACAAACAACCTATACATGAAATATCTGTGTCATCACCTACTAATCCGCCTTGCTCTCCACGTCTTACTCCATCGATGCATATAGGGTCAAAAACACATTTATTCATATTTTCATTTGTCTTTGACAACCATTTGTGTAGTACTGATCCAAATAAAGAGAATAAAGATCCAAGACTTGTGCCTTGGGTATTCTGGCAATAGATGAAGAACGCTGGTACTGAAGGGAATAGATACTCTGCCAAAGAATTTTTATCCAATCCACTAAAGTCCTCAGATTCTTTGATTAGAGCATGGCTCAGGCTATGTATTAGGTTATAAACATAGTATGTGTACTTGCTGCTATACTTATCAATTTTTGAGAAGGAATTTATTGCACCTAAGTCGATATTGTTTATAAACCATAGTTTCAACTCCTCATCATTATCAACATCTGGTGCTTGGTTTTCATCCAAAATACCATTGTCAATAAGCCATTTAATAATTCTAGCTCTATCCAGCTCAAATAGAATTCCTTCTGTTGTTAGCCTTGTTGCATACACATTCCGCTGTCCCGGTGTTTCTTGTTTTATTGCTCTCAAAGTTAGACCACCATTGGGTAAATCCTTTGGGTCATAGCCTAAACGTGTATATCCATAAACGCAATTTAGTATTGGGATATTACCGCATGCTTTGATGCTTTTAAATCCATATTTTTTCTCGATCTCAAGGTATTCCTCAATAGAAAAAATGCTGTTTTCTTGAAGAGCTTTGTTGGCTCCCTCAAGAATTGAAATACCAACGCCACTATCAAGAATTGTGTTGTACTCTAATATTGAAATTGCCGTTTTCTTGAGAGTATACTCATTAGCAAGATGGTTTGCATGTATCAATGGTTTTACTTCGTTTGCCTTCTTATCAAGAATACTTTCTGGGTTATTCTTTTGAACAGTTGATCTGGCTATTGCTCTCGCTTGGTCTTCCGGTAATCCATTTTCAATTAGAGATTTACATAGATTGTCTTCAATTTCTTTAAACATTTCATCATCATTCTTATCAAATTTTAATATTTTTCTATATTCTTCTTCTCCTGTTCTTCCTATCCATTTCGAGATAACAACATATGAAGAATTTTGAATTTCTAAAACAAACTTTTCTTCTAACTGTTCCAACAACTCAATCATAGTAAAGTTAAATGGTACAAATATATCTCCAGTTGCAATATTCTTAGGGAATAAATTAGTATTGCACTCAGGGCAACGTTTCATCATTTCAACTTTAACCCCATCAAGCTTGCAAGTAAATTTGAATTCACCTGCCCTATAAGTTAAATGCTGAATTCCATGCCCAGTAGTTGTGCACTTATTCGGTATTAAAGGACCAGCCCACCCACAAGTGCATGCGTAAATTAACCCTATTTGTTTTAATTCACCATTACATCCTGGTTTGTCACACTTTGCATTTCGAGGATTATTAATAAAAAAACTACTATTTGAGAATACTTTCACAGAGTGACATTTGGTACAAAAAAATGTCAATGGGCTGACACTAGAAACAATATCTGGTATTTGAGGATTACCAGATGCTTTCGGTGTTAGTACAACGAAATTGGATGAATTCATGGTGGCAGGATTCAACCCTGTAACTCTCCCACCCCTAAGCATAAACTGAGTAACTTCATTCTTTACTTCACTAAAAATACGTTCTTTGTTAATATTCTCAAGTGGTTTGCTATTCCAATCTGTTACTTTCATTGAGTATGATATCCTAGCATCCTTGTCATAAAAGTCACCCCACTGTTCGGGTAAATATTTGTATAAAGCTTGATGTATACTACGTTCCATTAATCTCGACATAATCTCACCTCAATTCGATATTTACACTATTCTCGGTATACCTTAAGCTGGTCATAGCTGGACTTAGCCTGTTGTCAAGAAGACTAATCCCCTTGCTAGGCAGATAATAGTACTCATCGCTAAATGTCTTATCTCTAACTGACTCATATATCCTATTAATGCTACTTATAATGAATTCTTTATAGTAGTAGCTTGGGTTGCTATTCCCACCGTCTTCAAGCTCACAAGCATATGCTTTTAAAACGTGATTTGTAAGCTCTTCTATATTAATAAGTTCAGCCTCTACCAGTTTTTTGAAGACCTTCATATCATAAATATTACCATATTCATATTGGTACTTAAGATCATAATTGTTAATAAGAATGGCTGATACTATTCCTGTTAAAGTGCTCTCTATAGCTTTGGATGCCCACCTGTTGATCGGAACAGGTTCTATTAAGATGTCTTTAAACTCATGGAATTTTACGAAGAATTTAAGATAAGACATATCCTTAGCTCTAGTTGGTCTAATAATATCTATTACAATACCTGGATATTTTCTACCTACCCTCGAATATGCTTGTATATATTCTGCAGTATTGTTTGGCATACCGAAAAACATCATCATATTAAATCTTTCAGCGTCTACTCCGTGTGAAATCATACTAGTTGCAGCAATAAGGTTGACCCCATCAAATACTTCATCATTATTTTCAATTTCTGACAATATTTTCCTTACATCCTGGAAATTTTCATCTCCTGTCATTTTTCTAATGTCAAATTCCTTGAAATTCTCATCACTTAACTGAGGATTGATTATATTTTCAATTGCATTTATAACTCTATTTCCATCTATTCTGACATTGTTGTACTCTAAAAAAATCCAATAATCTTTCACAATCTCAAATGCTTCTTCATCAGAATCAACGTATATTCCACTAATTTTTTTTACTAAATCAATATCGCTATAGTATTTTTGAACTATTTTCCGTAAATATTTCAAAGAATATACAACAGAGTCCATAATTGATCTACCAAACGGTGCATATGATAATATGATCCTATTAATATCATTGTCATCAGTATATGAGTAAAAATCCTTACCAATGAAAGGTGATTTACTTGGGAACCTAACTGGTCGTTTATTGTAAAGGTCTAAAATTTGTTTTTCATAGTTAGATATTGTTGCAGTAGCTCCAATTACTTTGACTTTTTTATTACTACGACATAGATTTTCAAGCATATACTGTATTAAAGTTTCGTAGTGAGAATTAAAAGTTCCTAATGACTCTCTAATTAAGTGAACCTCATCTTGAATAATTAGCGAAGGTGAAGGGTCAAAGAGTTCAACATCTATGAATTCTGTCACATCAACTTTGCACAAGTCCTTTTCAGTACAAGTCTTCTTACTTGTATATCCATGCTTAGGACATTTATGAAAAACATCCCCCAAAATGTTTCTAAAGTTTGATTGAAATCCTATTGATGCTATCTTATCTATTGTGCTTATGATTACTGAAGGGAGGTATCTATAAATTTCGTTGTCTACAATTATCAACGGAACCTCCCCTTTTGAGGGACACCCCTCAGTGTTACAAGTGTGAATGATTCTTAGAGACTCTTCATTAACTGCAATATTAATAGACTTCTGCTTGCAAAATGGGCAGTAGTCTATGATCCTTAGCTCATCATTAAGTTGTTCTTGTGATTTGGAAAGATAATTTTGAAGAGATGTCTCCGTAAGTTTATTTGGAGTATTAGAATCTCCAACAAAATATCCAAGGGAAAATCTATCCCCATCGAATATTTTTGCTTCCTGCTCTCTTATTATCTCAGCACTTGCCAAGACATTGGCCAACCTATCTATTTGTTGCACAGACAATAACCTAAGTGGATATTTAATAAGGCCAGAGACGCCTGACTTTTTTCCTCTTATTCTATCAAAGAATAAAGTGAAAATTATGCAGCCTATGAAAGCTTCTGTTTTTCCTCCACCTGTTGGGAAGTACAACAAATCAACCATATCTATGAATGATTTATCTATGTCGTCTTCTCCATAATGCGTAGAAATTATATCTGGGATCACTGAAACGATGAATACTAACTGGAAAAGTCTCCAACTATCATACTTATCAGAGGTATTCTTAAAGGCTTTGTTCATATTAATGAATGATTTTCTTACCATTTCTCTATTCTTAATTTGTTCAATACCATACTTAAATCTCTTTATTTCGAATTCAAAACTCTTTATTTCCTCAGTATAAGTTCTTTGTGCTGATTCTAGATGTTCACGGTCTGAAACCAGATGATCTTTCTTCGTCTCATAATCGATAACCCATTGATCTAATTCTTTTTCCATCCTCTTAGCAACTTTATTCAAAACAGTTACAGGATCTTCAATTAGCTCCATAAATTTAACTGATAGATCTTCTCTAGTTTTGAGTCTTTTTTGAATGAACATAGGAATGTTGGTACTAACAAGTTTATTCGATTCTGCATCGAATTCTATGCTACAGTTGGTCCCAATACCCTTTGTAGTTTTATTATACTTATAATCATCCAAGAAATAATCTAACTCGATGTCCCTATATTCAGCATTTTGTAAGCAAATTTCCACCCCAGAGTTGAATAGTATTGGTAGATATGGTGCTTTATCCAGGTTCCTGCTCACAATGTTGGACTCGGTCTTGTTTATTAGACTGGCACTAATCCTATATTTCCCTTCACCCACTAGTTTGGTATTGATTAATAGATCTATATTAAAATTCGGCCTTGGGATATCTTTATTCCTAAACATATCCAAAAATTCTTCATACTCAATTTCTGAAATCAAGTTATGAGATGAAATGTTATCATTTATAGGTCTATATACTTTTGGATTTGCCATAATTTCATCAATTTTTACATCAAGGTATTCAATTATTTTATTATTAAATGAAAATCTCGATTCAGCTTTCCCTGCTACAACTTCATCCAGTTCAATTTCAAAATATGTATCATCAAATGAGATTTTATTGTAAACTTTATAGATATCACATTTATTAAGATTTGTTATCTGTAGATTCTTACTGTTCATCCTAAAAAAATCGTTGATTTCAGTAATTGTATTTAAATCCATATCGGATATCTTGTCGCTGACTGTATCTATATAGTAATTAAGCTGCTCTTCATATGTAGGTAGAACCCTATAATAGAAATCACCCTTAATTTTGATTGCGACTCTAGCCTTGTGAATATGTTCCTCCTTCAGAAAGAAATCTATAGACATTTGACTTACGATAACATTTGAGGTCATTTCATTTCCATTTAGTGTTTCTATTACTGGGAATAGTTTCCCTACATAGTAGGCTTTATCAGGATTTATTCCTTTTAACTGCTCTACATTTCTCCCAGTTATGCTATCAATGAAATCTTCACAGATCTTCTCAGCGAAAATTTTTCTATTATTATAAGACTTAGTCATTGTTCATCACCCTTTCATAAGACTCTAAAATAATTTTTGAGTACAAAGAAATATTTTCATCTTCTTCAAGGACTATAGTTAAGTGGTCTCTTGCTCTAGTACAAGCAGTATAGATTTTGTTTATGCAATCAATGAACTCCTGGTTGAGCTCATCGTTAGTACCTCCTGAATTAGTCATCCTAGTTTTATTTTTCGAATTATAGTAACTTCCCATCGGAAATAATCCGCTCAAAATTACTGCGTCAAAATCCAGTCCAAGTGATGATTCGATCGTCGTAAGCGCAACTCCGCTATTCATGCCATATATAGCAGGCAAAGTCCCATCTTGTCCGACTATTAATGAATAGCTCTCAATGTATTTTTCTCTTAGTTTATCAACCAACCAATTATAAAAGTAATACCTATTTGGCTGATATTGTCTGAATGGGAAAATTATTGCGATTCTTTCCAATGGTACCTTGTTTTTATCTCTCAAGTAAATAATCTCTTCAACTACTTTATCTACCACTTTCATTCTATCTGATTTAATTACACGAGGCTTTGTTGATGTTCTAAAAGCTTTCCCCATTAAGAATGTCTCTTCTTCATTTTCAACATTAATGTTGAACTCTTGAAGATATTGTTTTGACACCCTGGTGATTTCAGTAACAAAATCATTAATTTCAATTGAATTTCTATAATTCTTGTCAATTCTCAAGCTTCGACCCGTATATTTTGGTAACTCTAGATTACCTGTAGACTGCCATGGTGCGCCGCCTTTTTTAATGTTTCTATTTACGTTTTGGGATATATCTCCACAAATAGTAAAGAAGTAATTATCCCTATCGTGATTCGCTAATAAATAATAGCAAAACTCATACCATTCAGGCTTAAATACTTGAATCTCGTCTAAAAAGATACCATAATATCTTCTCTTAATTTTGCCTTCATGTAGAGCTTTATTTGCTTTTTCAAAATTTTCTTCATGATCAATTCTTGAATATTGAATTCCTGCTTCGTGTAACAATTCTTGTATTAGCTTGTGAAAAGTCACCGCTTTTACATTTCGCTCTCTATACCCTGAGTAACCCATCTTCCATTGGTAAAAGCTTGCAAGGTTTCTGTTAAAACACGTTATTAAGAAATTTTGATCTGTATGTATGCTGGCAGCTCTAAAAGCCTTAGAAATTAGAATAACGCTCTTACCACTCCCAGCACATGCAAGAATAAGCTGATTCCCTTTTCTAAGATTATTTATAATTTGAATCTGCTCTTCATCCAAACGATGTACTTTTACATTAAAATCATCTTTGCTAATGTCATACACTTCTTCAGATTCGTTGACAGCAATATTTTCCACTTGAGGTGTTTCGGCCTCGTGGGAATTAGGAATAGGTATAGTATACTCGGGGCAAATCATCTGGATCACATAATTAATCTCTTCTTTGCTAAATCCATCCCAATCTCCCCAATAAGAATTCTTAACATTAGAGTGTAGAGCATATTGAAGATCTCTTCTTGTCGAAGTATCTTTGAAAATTTTGAAAAGTGGTTTTTCTTCAGAGATCTGAGTGTCTTGATATATGCAGTGATCTCTTAGAAATTCTTTATCATCTCCTGCGACATCTAATTTAGTTACCTCCTTTTCCTTCAGCTCACTAAAATAAACCTTATATGTAAACGGAAATTTTAGGAATTCTTTATCACCGTTTTTAACTTTAAGCATTTTATGCTGACTCAATCTAGAGTGAATCTTTCTTGCTTGATCAGTACTATTACTCTCAATACCTTTAACTACATGAGGTAATACACTAGTGTTATTAATACTATTATGCTCAATAAATACTACTCCTTTGCTAGATATGAGAGCATGTATGTTTGCACTACCAACAGGATTTGCTTTAGCTAAAAGAATTGAACCATCCTCAGCGTGCAATTGTTCTAACTTTTTGATCAATAATTTTTCTCCTTGGGAAAGATCCAGATTATCTAATCTTTTTGGTATAATCTCCATAGTATATCCCCTTTCAAAATACTGATCTTTTTATTGTTTTACATCCTCATAACGTAAATCAAAATACTCTCTTGATATCTCAGGATATTGGAATTCAAAATCCGCTAATGCCCTATAGGCTGAACATAAAGTTCCTTCAGTTTTATGATATTTCTGATTAGCTTCACAAAATTGCCTGAAACTCATCTTTTTGAAGAATTGTGGCTGATTACACCACCTTGCAAGTTGAATATAAAGACTTCGATGCTTAGATTCTTTATATTTTTCATATCTCATAATATATGGTAGACAACCGTACTCCATGATTATTTTTATTCTTTCAAAAGTATCAATAATATCTTTTTCATCCTGGGAGTAATACGCAGTAAGAACATATAACTTTGTTGTTTTTTTGCATTGCTCTCTCCAGATTTTAAGCTTCTCAATTATAAGATTTCTATCGTCAATATTGTCAAATGCAAATATGTAGTCACCGCTGTATTTTAACTCAGACAGTATTTTAGCTTTTTCAGATGTCATAAGCCTTATATCTAGCCCTTGTCTAAACTGAAATGGTTTCTTGATACTTTCTAACTCATATAAGACTTCCTTCCACCCTTCAAAAGCTAAAATATTATCATCCCAAAGGTAAATCTTTTTCCTACTACTGTCTAAAAATTCTTCAATATAAGCATGTCTTACCGCTCTATCATATTTCTTGTTAACACAAAAATTACACTTTCTAAAGCAACCTCTTGTTAAAAATCCTATTGAATAATCAGTATAAGCATAAAATGATTTGATATTTTTACCTTTGCTAACTTGTAAATGAATATAATCATCATAAAGCGAATAATCAGGCATATGATGTTCAACCTCGTAAGGCAAACATTCTCCTCCATCCTCCGAGAAACCAGTACCGCCTTTTTTTAAATTTTCACGTAACAATACCTGATCCGGAACCTTCGTAAAATTGAATACCTTAGACATTAATAATTTGTCAAATGAGTCCAGGTCATCATTATAGTTTTTTATTAAATGTACATCATCTCCGGCTGCTTTATGGTACGCACTAAGTTTCATCAATGCAAGATTCGGGTGTTTGGTTCCATTATCCAATAAATCTGCATCTATTAACCCAATCTTCATTTTTATCCCTGCCTTTGGTCTGTTTTGCTTTGTTGTTTATGGTGTTTAAGATAAGTATAATTAAGCATTTTCAAATAATTCTTACATTAATTTAATAATACCATAGATGGTAAATATTTGAATCTATTTTCTTCGTTTTCTCTGATAATTCATGCATACCTTAGACTTTAATTTCAGTTGAGCAAAATACATGAATTACAAAATAAATAACCCCAAAAATCATCTTCTAATGACTTTTGGGGCTAATCTTGTTCTATACTTAAACCGAATCCATAATCGCTAATAAGCTTTGATAACTGTCTACATCATGATATTTTACTTCACTTGTAGAGATCTCATTAAATAATTTCTTCGCACATGAAATCTTAGTTTGCTCAATAGGCCTTAGTTGGAGACTGTCCATAGTGCCTTTAGTTTCTGCTATAAAGAAAATGTGTTTTACAGCTCCCTTTTTAAATGAGATCGCCCAGTCTGGTGAGTACTTGCCAACAGGGGTAGGAATATAAAAACCTCTAGGTCCTTTAGGAAGTTTTGCATAGACTATTACTTCATCAGCCACATCTAAATCTTCAGCAAATCGTCTTTCAACACTATCAGGTGAAGTGCCGTCCGTAAATACAAAGTCCTGGATTGAACGTTTTGCCTTAAAAGCTTTCGAATATTCATCAGATGTACGACTCATATTAAAAATGTCTTGTGAATATGGTTCTTCAGCACTAGGTATGTATGTTATATGTTCTATTACTACAGAAGCTTTTTGTTGGTTTATTATTCCAGATACTTTACTTATAAATTCTTCCGGGTTTTCTTGGAACATCCATAACTTCGGTTTTGATATCCCCATTAAAATCTTTGTAATGGTTTTCCTAGTTAAAGTCGTAGCTTCCGCTATCTTACCTATTAGATCATATTCAACTAGGCTCCCTTTTGATCTATCAAGCTTTTTAGTCTCTGAACGATTGATCTCAAACTCTGTTCCTGTTTGCTCACCTTTAGTCAGTACATACATCAACCTAGATACTCTCAAGTCAGTTTCGATAGCACTTGTAGATTTCTTAATCAGTTCTTCGCTATCAAAGTCAACAGTGTAAGCATATTTTTTGTTGATTTTCTCCCAAAGCTCGATGAAATCCTTCCAATTCTCATTTATTGGGTTTTCATGGACTTTTGTTTTATTCCCCTTGTCAATCATATCTTCAAGTACGTTAGGATCAAATATTGCTTGTACCAATTTATGAATGCCACTGCCAAGCGGTTCTAACTCTTTCTTAAGTGGTGCAAAACTGCCCACTTCTACTGCAGCTCGATAAATTTCCGTAATGGTGCCATTATCATCAACATAATCATTCCGTACAAGATAATTATATATCGCTGTAGCTTCAGCCGCCGTAATTGAATAAAGTTCATCCCCAACTAATACATTCTTATTTTCGAAATATTCAACACTAGCCTTTGTGGGTCTATCGTATAGATCAGCTTTAATTTCTTTTTGCAAGTCTGCGACAAAACAAGCATAGCTTTCGCTAGCAACAACTGTTAGGACATTTAATCCATGAACAAGTGATTCTCCACATTCATCTATATCTTGTCGATCTCCATTCTTATTTACACAAAGGCGTAATCCTCTTCCAACCTCTTGTCTTTTAGCTGTGACATTGTCAGAATGCTTTAATGTGCAAATCTGAAATACATTTGGATTATCCCATCCTTCTCGCAAAGCGGAATGTGAAAATATAAATCTTGTTGGCTCATCAAATGACAGCAACCGCTCCTTATTCTTAAGAATCAGGTCGTATGCACTAATATCATCAGAATATTCACTGCCACGTTTTACTTCACTATTTATTGCTCGTCCCTTCTTATCAATTGAAAAATATCCTCTGTGTGTTTCCTTAGTTTCAATGCTCCTCAAATAGCTTTGATATTCTGTTGGGAAGAAGGTTAGTTTCTCATTAAGAACAGCATTATACTCTTCTTCAAATATCCTACCGTACTCGCTTGTAGTTTCGTTACCATCTTCATCATATTGTCGATATTTTGATACTTCATCGATAAAAAATAGTGATAAACACTTTATTCCTTGGTCAAATAATTTCTCTTCTTTATCAAAATGAGATACGATTGTCTCACGGATTTGTATCCTTCGAATATCATCTTCATTCACATTCCCAGTCGCTTCACCAGGCTCTAAAGTTCCCCCGTTTGAAAAGGTAACAATAGACCTTATCGGATCAACTTCAACAATAGATAAACCTTTATACTCTTCCAAACCATTAGATGCAGTATATAGGCTATCACCTACTTCCAGCAATCTAGTCTCTCTACTAACCCCGTTAGCACGCCTAACTTCATATTCTAATCGAGCTCTTGGTGGTTTTTTTCGATCAATAACAATTTCTGCAAGATAAATATACCTGTTTGTACCGCTCAAATTCTTAAGGTCAAATCCCTTTACCTCAATTTTCTTAACTAGCTTTTTCTTAAAAGCGTCCAATGCATCAAGTACATAAATAAGGTTATGGGAAGTCTTATGAGTTGCAGAGAAATTTAGTGAAAACAAAGGATTAAAGTTCTTTTTTAATGCATTCTGTGTCGCAGCTCCACCCATCTTTTGAGGTTCATCTAAAATTATTATCGGCCGATTAGCCTTGATAACATCGATGGGTCTACGTGATCCGAATTCATCTCTTTTAGTATAGATGATACGAGCAGCCTCGTTTCCCTTTCTACCTTCGACACTTTTCTCTTCATTCATTGTAGTATTGAATGCCTGAGTATTAATTATCATTACATTAATCCCTGAGTTTTGAGAAAACTCATCTAGTTGATGTAGGTTTGAGGAGTTATATACAAAGAATCTGGCTTTAATACCATAAAGCTCCATAAAGTGTTCTTGAGTCATTTCAAAAGATTTCTTAACACCTTCACGAATGGCTATACTAGGGACTACAACAATATATTTACTCCAACCGTATGTTTTGTACAGCTCAAACATCGACTTAATATAAACGTATGTTTTACCAGTCCCAGTTTCCATTTCAACATCTAAAGAGACTATGCCCAATCCATCCTCAAGGGCTGATGAATTTTTTATGTTATTTGCGGTTTGGATAGCTCGAACATTTTTGAGTAACTGGTCTTTACTTAATTCAATTTCTGAATTGCGATATCCTACCTCATAATCTATGTCTTGCTCTTCAAAGGTCATCTGCGATTGCTTCTTTCCAATGTCTCGGCGATATTGTAAGTGGCCTTGCTTGGGTTGCCCCGAGAAAACTTTTACTATACTATTGGCAGCTTCAGATTGAAAGGGTTGTATTTTAAATTTAAATTTCATCTACAATACCCTCCTTATAGTGTGAGGACTATACGTGTTGAAAATTTGTTCAACATTGATTAGTGAACTATCATTTATAAAACTACTATCTCTAAATACGGCATAATATGGTTGTTTCTTTGCAATATCAGTAATCATAGTAGTATCAACTCTCTCAAAACAAGCAATTAAGTAATTATCGTTAACAGAAAACTCTTTGTTCTCTTGTTTGATTTTAGCTGAAAGTGGAATGCCGAGTTCTAGCATAACTTGAAATAGCAAGTCTTCATCTGTACGATCCGGTTTTATATTGTCCATAAAACCTTCCAAGTTAAAGCCCTGTTTTCCATACTCTTCTGGTGTATAATATACATCTTTCATATTGCTACTATCTAGCTTAAGAACTCGAAAACCTATGTCTAAGTTTTGGGCTATTAAACCAGCTTCTTCCTTAATCTTTATCCCCACTCGACGAATACGTTCTTTCCCTATTTCGCAAATGTTGCTGTATCCAGCTTTAAACGCTTCACTTTTTTCATCACAGAGTTCAGGTATTTGAACCATAATGAATTTGCGATTACCCCCATCTTCTGAATTTAATCTCATTATCGCATGGGCTGTCGTTGCTGAACCTGAGAAGAAATCAAGGAAAATTCCTTCTTTTTCTTCGATAGATTCTATGAGCAATTTTATCAATGAAGTTGGTTTTGGATTTGAAAAAAAGCTTTTCCCTTCAAAGATGTTTTCAAGTTCCACTCCACCGTCACTTTTTAAACTAACAATAGTTCTTAGTAGCATTTTGCCAACATCGCGTAAATATTTAATTGAACTTGGTTGAGTATTTTCATCTTTTGCAAACCAAATATTACCACAGATAAAACTTCCGTCATGTCTTTCAATAACATTTTCGTAGTCTAAATTGTTACTAAATGTTTGCTGATTCCATCTCCATCCACGATCAGGCTTCTTGGTCGGTTTTTTAGTTACGGGATGTAATACATCATAATTTGGTCCAAATGTATTGCTGTTGGGCCAACTCATGTTGATTTTTCCCCAAGGTTGGTAACTTTCATCTAATGAGTTATATAGAGTGATACCTCTATCATATCCTTTTTTATTGTATAGTTTCTTTAATTCTTCTTCTGCTTCAGGTATTGGTATGCTTTGTTTCTTCATTTTTTCAAGGAGCTCGGAAATTTCATCTAAACCATCTTTAGGCATCATAAATTGCCTATTTCTTTGTGATTGTTTTACATACACCAATATGTATTGGTGTATGTTTCCAAGTCCCTTATTATCATTTTTGGGTACACGAGTATTCCAAGTTATACAGTCTACAAAATTTGAAGAACCAAATACTTCATTACAAATCTTTTTTAGATTTTCGACTTCATTATCATCAATACTAATAAGCATCACACCATCATCCATCAACAAGTCCCTTGCCATGCGAAGTCTGGGATAAATCATATTTAACCAATCTGTATGAAATCGTCCATTACTATCGAAATTTGAAATTAAACGATTGCCTTGCTGATCAAATTGACCATCTCGGCGAAGAAATTCACCTGTTTCTTCTGCAAAATCATCTTCATATATGAAATCATTCCCAGTGTTATAAGGTGGATCAATATATATCATCTTTACTCTATTCAAATATGTCTCACGGAGCAACTTAAGTACATCAAGATTATCCCCTTCAATATAAAGATTTTCAGTAGTATCAAAATCAACACTTTCTTCACGACATGGTCGTAAAGTTGCTGCTAATGGTGAATTTGCCAGTAGCACTGATTTCTTCTTATCTGGCCAAGTAAATTGATATCTCTCTTCTTTTCCAGCAACAACATGGGTATTAATTTCCTGTGAAAGTACATCTGCATCTATTGATCTTTCAATTATTGCTTCCCCATTTTCATCATAACCTCTTATTGCCTCAGTCACTGCGTTTGGGAACATTTTTACAAGAGTAGAGAATTTCTCATTTGCTAAATTTTGAGTATGCATATTTAGTCTCTCATGTTTATTCATAATTACACTCCCTCTAATTGTTCTTTTAATTTATTGATCTCTTCTACTAGTTCCCATTTTCGTCTTGGTTGTTTTTCAATCATTGCTTTGTTTTCAAGAATTTCCAATTGCTTTCTAACTTTATCTCTAAGCTCATTCTGGATAATTATTTCGTCCAATTTCTTACCTTCTAAAAGTTCAATCCCAAAAATATCAGAGAATAGGTGATCCCAAGTTGATACTAAATCAAATCCTTTAAGTCTGAACTCCCATTTATCAACTGATCTACTATCGGATATATTGACTCTATTTGCTCTGTAAACAGCGAACTTAATCGTATTTTCATATTGCAAAGCAAATATCATTTTCTGATCAATAAGCTTTGATAAAAGCAATATATTCTTTTTATCGCAATCAACAGTCTTTAATTGAACCAAAACAATAAAAAAACTTGTAAGTTCATCACTTGCTGCTATACTAACAGTCTTAGGAGAAACCTCAGCAACAATTGTTATTCGATGGATCTGATCATCAAATAGATTATGATCTATTGAGCATGGTTTAAACTTCTTGAATATTGCACTTTTGGGTATTGACTTACTCATTTCAGTTGATTTTGGTAATCCAAACATACTAAAAATCTCACCTCACATTAATGAAGCATACTAACTCAAAGTCATCTAGTCCATCGATTGTATTTGCTGCAAATGAAATTTGTTTACCTGAAAGGAATCTATCAAGTATATCATCTTCATTGAGATCTACTATTGACTCCACTGCAAAATAAAGGAGGTCTGAATAATGCTTCATGTTTTTCCCGTCTTTTGTCTCAAGATTGAATTGCTTACAAAGGTCTAATATTGGTTCTGATTTCCCCTTGCAGATTTGTCTAAGTACATCTAATAATTTTTTAGGTTGCAAATGATCTATAAACACTCTTGAATCATCCTGTACATAGACCATATAAAATGGGTGTAGTTGATTCCTACTTTGATTGTCGATTTTAGTGTTATTATTCTTCAATACAAATATTGTTCCTTTAGGGGTTTCTTCATTACCATTTACAACTGCATGAAGACCAAATGGAACTTTATCTAGATTATCATGTTTTTTAACGTAGTCGAGAAGATCTAGTCTAAACTCATTCAGGCCTAAATCCATAATAGACACACCATTCTGCATGTCTTCAATATCGACAACTTCATTTTGTAGGCGTTCTAGTTGAGACTTTCTGTACTCAAGATCTCCTAATTCATCAGGGTCAATAGGATTATCATCACCAGTAGCAACCATTACTGATGCTTTCATACGAGTCTCCACTCTCCCTTTTAATTCGAGATACTTATCTAATCCAATATTTGGCCAAAAATTCACGAGCTGAATTGAATTATTATGGCTCCCAATGCGGTCAACCCGTCCAAATCTCTGAATAATTCTGACAGGATTCCAATGTATGTCATAATTAACGCAATAGTCACAGTCTTGTAAGTTTTGTCCTTCAGAAATACAGTCTGTTGCTATTAGGATATCAATCTCCATCGGATTATTTGGCATTAATAGTTCTTTATCTTTTGCTTTTGGTGAGAATAGTGTAAGTATTGTATTCATATCCGTACGTTGTAATTTGGCTGTAGTTCTACCTTCAGTTGTACCTGTTATCATAGCTGTATTAAGCCCAAATCTTTCTTTTATTACTGTACCTATCTGAGCATATAGATAATCTACAGTGTCAGAAAATGCTGAGAACACAATTACTTTCTTATTATTTTCATTAATAGGGTTTTGGATCTTAACAGAGATTAGATCAACTAATGATTGTAGTTTTGAATCATGTTCTGGTGTAATGTCCCTGATCATGGATGATAATAATTGTAATATCTCTGTATCATCAAATAGCTTATCTCTCCAGGTTATGTAATCCATATCGCCTAGATCTATGTCAATTTTCTTCGTATTATTTCCAAACAAAGTAGTGTTCCTATCATCACCATCAAAGTCTTCTTCCGAAATATCCTGTGCTTTTAAAATCCTATTATCACCATTTTCATACGCATCTATAGCCTCAATTGTTCCCTCAATAAGATTTAATACACGATCAAGTGTTATTCTAAATGATGCAACTGAGCTTTCGAGGCGCTTTAGTAGGTTTATTGACATCAACCTTCTTATCCCGATTTCTCGACCTGCTCTATCAATATTTAATTCAGAATTTATATACTTATATCTTTTACTTTCAAGCAAAAAATCTGTTGGAATATATACAGCAAGATTCAACTTCATTAGTAAATTATAAATCTCATCATAATCTATAGCACCAGCTAAGGTTGTCAATCTTGGACGCAGTGAGATGGGTTTCAGGCGATCAGGAAATTTACCTATAGCCTCAACATTATAATATTTAACTATGTGTTTCCTCGATCGAGCTATTGTAACGCTGTCAAGAATTGTAAAAAAATCAAAATCCAGCGAGCGCAGTAGACTTTCTGTAGTTCTTTCCTTCGGACCTAACTTGCTCCATCTATTGAAGGCAGTTTGTGCAACCCTAAATATAACATCAATCGGCTTTTCTATCTCTAGCTTTTCGCTTATTTGTGATGAATCCCCTTCATATGCAAGTTCGAGCTGATGTCTCAAATCAGAAAAACCATTATTTACCGGTGTTGCAGAGAGCATAAGAACTTTTGTTTTTACTCCTTGTCTAATTACTTTATTAAGGAGTGTAAGATACCTATTTTCTCGTTTTATATCTCCATTTCTTGAGTAATCACCACCATTACGAAAATTATGGCTTTCATCGATGACAATAAGATCGTAATTACTCCAGTTTAGCTTAGAGATATCTATACTCCCAGAGCGACCACTTTCACGAGATAAATCTGTATGATAGAGTACGTCATACCTTAGACGATCCGAAGCTATCGGATTGTTAAGGTAGTTTTCTTTAAATGTTAGCCAATTATCTCCTAGCTTCTTAGGGCATAGTACTAAAACATTACGATTTCTAAGCTCATAGTATTTTATAACAGCAAGAGCAGTAAATGTTTTCCCTAAACCAACACTATCTGCTAGAATACATCCATTATAATTTTCTAACTTATTGATAATAGCTAACACAGCATCTTGTTGGAAATCATATAGTTTTTTCCATATTTGGGTTTCTTTAAACCCTGTTGCTTCTTTGGGAAGTATATCATCATTTATATCCTCAAGAAATTCACTAAAGATATTGTATATTGCAATAAAGTATATAAATTCTGGAGAGTTTTCATTATAAGCTGCTGTAATATCTTCGATTACCTGTTCAGTAACGTCTTGAAGTATGTTTTTATCATTCCAAATCTGTTCGAACATCTTAATATACTCTTTGGATAACGGAGAATCTATCCGGTTGACCATGTTTATGATATTGTTCCCACGTTCACAACCTAAATCTGAAGTAGTGAATGAGTTAAATGGAGAATAAGTAATTGTCTCATCGTTTTTTACGACACTAAAGAACGTACCAATTGATCCACCGGTAGTATTTGAACGAAACTGGACTTTTTTTCTTATCCAATCTGCACACTCTCGAGCTACTACCTTTTGAGTCATTTCATTTCTCAACTTAACTTCAAACTCAGTACCGAATAATGAACGTTCTCGATTCAATCGAGGTATATAGAATTCTCTTTTTTCTCTCGGAATCTTCTCATTTAAAAAAGTTGGTGCAGTAAATATAAATCTCATTTCATCAATACTTTCCAATTGCTTCCTGAGAGCTTCATATGCATAAATCGAGAAGCATGCAGATGCAATTGCTAGCTTATCTCCCTTTGATACCGTTCGTTCTAAATCTTCCTTTACAGTTTTATTAATGTTATCGAGTATTTCCATAACTTCCCCCCGATTAAGAGTTGCGGAGTATCAATTATATCTATATATAATACTTATTCAGTCTTTACAAAATAAGCATGGGTTATTTCAAAGACTCTACGCGACTATTGGTTTAGTCTTCAATAGCTTCACTCTCAATATCATCAACAAGATCATATCCCAAGAAGTAATCCTCAATAAAATTCCATCTATCGTTATCTGATTTAAGATCAACAAAAAATTTTCTTAGAATCTTGGTTGAATTCTCGTGTCTTTTCTTGACAGCTTGAAGTATTTCATTACGATAATTAAAGTTCTCCGATGTCAGCCTTCTTACCTTTAGGGGATCATTTAGACGTACAAAAATCTCAGGGCTCTCCCCACCGAGAATTTCATAGCTTGCGAGGTCAAATATCTCAAGTAGGTATAAGCCTCTGAAAAGATCGAAATCCTTTTTGTTTGACTTTGGATAAAATAGATTAAGGTGATCATCATCTGTATCCAATCTGCGAATAATATCGCTTTTATATATTATATCTCTTTTTACCATGTTGTAGGTTCTATTAATGATTCTGTACTTGTTAAAGCTGCTATTAAACTCTATCGCTCTTTGAATGAATTTCCCTTGATCCGTAATTGGAGAAATAAGATCTATATAAGATGATGCTATAGAATGTGCCTTCTCTCTGTTGTTATAGATCTGATTTATATCTGAAGCAAATTCCTGTACTGTAAACATCTTCC
This sequence comes from Gudongella oleilytica, assembly GCF_004101785.1. Taxonomy (NCBI): domain Bacteria; kingdom Bacillati; phylum Bacillota; class Tissierellia; order Tissierellales; family Tissierellaceae; genus Gudongella; species Gudongella oleilytica. Next base: position 110,673 of record NZ_CP035130.1, on the reverse strand, counting down.
CTGAATCTTTGTAGTTATCTAATATCCTATTTATTTTATCAATCTCTAGGGCTAATTGGTTTTTAAGATCTTTTATTTTTAGACCATTCTTTGTCTGAATTCCTATCTTATACCTTAGGTGAATATTTTTCGAGTAATTAAATTTTAGTTCGTCAGATTTACTGAAAACATGGTACTTAAAGCTTGCAAAGCTCATTTCTGGAAAATGGTCTTCCCAAAGCTTTCTAAGATTGAAAAGATATATGTCCCCAAAATCAGTTACAGTACAAGCCCCCTCCTTGTGATTGTTCCTGCCGTTCTGGATTCTATCGAAATACATCCCATATTTACTATCTCGAATTTCTTGGTCTACATCCTTATCTAATACAACAAAGGCTTTCGAAAACATGCTCTTTGGCCTTGAAATGAGCACCGGGAATCCGTAGCTTTGTTCAAGGTCCTTTTCTAACATTAGAAGCACTGTTTTAATTTTCCTCTCCAAGTCATCTGGACCACTTTTGCTGTCTTTTGAGAAGATATAGGAGAAATCATTTGGTGTTACCAAGAAATTTTGCTTCTCCCTCTTTGAATATACATTGTATAGCTTTTTTAGTACTGCCTTTGCCTGGTACTGCTTAATTGAGCTCATACCAAAGAGCATATTTACAAATTTAAAATCTTTAGTCATGAAGTCTATACATGCAGTTCCTTTTATTGATTCATCCCTTGCAGCCCTTCCGATTTCTTGAACGTAATCATTTAGATTCCCAGTCGGTGCGTAATGATATACTACCTCTATGTTACTAATATCTATTCCCATACCGAATGCCTTTGTTGCTAACATTATGGGCTTCTCGCCACCGGAGAAGTCCTTCTCCGAAATATCTTTTTGAGTCTTGTGCAAACGTCCAGTATATACCGTAAACTTGTCCTTTATTGCTGAGAAATGCTTATCATAACTAATGGATTCAGCGATCGATGCATAAGGGAAATATGAAATTACCTTTTTATTTTCACTTAGATATTCATTAAACCTAGAAAGCATTTTTTCTATTTTATCATTCTCGTATTGTTCCTTGCTTTTCGGATTTAGATCAACATTAATATCAAAGTTTATGTCGTCTCGCTTCACTCTTCCTAGGTATTTTATTGTAGACTTCATATTTAAGCTTTCTATTGTTTCATCATACATGTCGTCATTTCCACCATATACAGCAGTTGCCGTGAAGGTTACGATTGGGAATATTTGGTTTTTTGAACGTACTCTAGAGAGGTACTTGCCTAAATACCAATAGTCTGGCCTAAAGCCCTTACCCCAAGTCGTGACAATATGAGCCTCATCTATAATGAAAAGGCCTATTTCTCTATCACCTATGAAGTTCTCGATCGTATATGATAGCAAAGTTTCTGGCGAGAGGTAGAGAATATCTATCTCCTTAGATCTTATCTTTTGTAGCACATTTTCTTTTTCAATAAAGTTCAACTCTGAATTTATATAGGCTGCATTTTCAATATTATTCTTGTGAAGATTCTTGATTTGATCCTTCATAAGAGCTATTAAAGGAGAGATGATTATCGTTAGCTTGTCATATTCATTGGCAAGATAAAGAGCAGATAATTGGAATATAATTGATTTCCCAGCACCTGTTGGAGCTGTAATAAAAACATCCTGGAAGTTCTCCTTATTAAAGGCTCTCTCTGCTTGGTTCACAATGTCTTCAATAATCTGGCCTTGGGAAACGGATATAACATCTTTGTTCTCATCTGGATTCTGATATACCTGAAGCTCTTTAAATGAGCTGTATCCCCAAATATCCTCGAGGTATTCATCAAAATCTTTCCTGTAAGTCTTAGCTGAGACAGTATCACTAACGATCATAAATTTTATATCATTGAATTTATTAACCAGTGCATTGAAGTTTTGTTGAAGGTATTTATTGAAATATAGTTGATCATTTATTTTTATACCAACTGACTTGAATACTTGGCTATTGAGGCTTTCAACAATTCTAAGATAACTCTCAATTTCAGAGTTTATCTCAAATATAATCTCTGTACTTACGTTAGTGGTTTTTTCTAGCTTTCTAAGAACATCATCCTCTAAACTCTCTGGGTATTCAATTGTCCTTATGTTATCCAGTACTCTTTCTTGATTTTTATATGAAATATAGTATTTACCATCTATGTATTTAATGTTTCCATAAAATCTAAGTAAATTAGATAATTCTTCATCTATTTCAAATTCCTCAGAGGAAGTATTAAAATAGCTATAAGCTAGATCAAGTAAAGTACTCATTCCTTCATCTATTAGATTTACTGGATAGTAGTCAGGATAGACCAGATTCTTAAGGATTATTATTTCGACCTGTGCTAATCTAATGAACTCCTCTCCGAGTTCTTGAATTAGTACAAATTCCTCGTAGGTCGCAAATTTGAAGCCTGTAAACACAAGCAATCGACTCATTAGTTCTCTTTTGTAATCATCATTAAGTATCCGAATATCAATCTTATCGTCCAGTGAATTGTTAATTAGTGGTTCTTGATCAAATTCCTCAATAAAAGATCTTTCAAATCCCTTAAGAACGTATAGTTTTTTATCCATCGTTTCACTCCTTCTGATCAAATAAGTAGAGAACTAATGACTAAAATAGCTTATATTTACAGTATAACAAACTTGTCTGAATTTTCCATCCTATTTCCACAGCATTTATAATTTACTCTACTTCCCGAATTTTTCATTCAAGCCATGCCTTATTACTTGCTCTTCTTGAATATGTTTTAGGTTTGGGTATCTAAATACCAGAATGATATTTCAGATCGGATGTGAACCCATGAAAAAACAAACTAAAAAGCTCCTCCTCCTAATTATTGCGTCTTTTCTACTGGTTATTTTAAGCTTTGCCGTCAACTTCTACATCCAGCTCTCCGGGAACCCTATAGAAGGCTGGCAGGAAAAAAGAGCTCTGTTGAAGCTGTATGAAGAGAAGTATGGTGAGGATTTCAAGGTAACATATACAAGCTATGATTATAAGCGGCATGAGTTTTCATTTACCATGCATCCCGAATCAGACTCTGAATGGAGCTTCAGGACCACACTCTATGAGACTGAACGTAATGACGCTTATGGTGAACTTAGAGCGAGAAGGTTTCTAAGTGATCTGGTAATGGAAGCTCTTGGTTCAGACTATGATTACCTGGACTACAAGATGAATGTATTTGAAGAATATGATTCGCCTGGCCTTCTTGAGGGTGATCTTAATAAGAGATTAGCCTTGAATCATTATAAGATCGACTTTAGCTGGGATGTTGAGAAGACAGATCCGGTTGAAACAGACCCTGTATTCATGGATATAGTTGAAAGAATTGAAGAGAAACTTACCTTCCCCATAGGAGGTATTGTTATAAGGGTTGGGGTATTTGATGGAGAGGATTACCATCATAATCAAGTGGTGTTGCCTAACTGATTTTGCTTTGATAAAATGAGAGAAAATAAACGAATTTTTAATGTGATTTTAATGTTACTTAAATTGTGTTTGAATCTTCCACTACTATAATAAAGACATAGAAAATAGTAGGAGGTGTGTATAATGGTAACTTTACAACAAGTAGAAGAACTAAGAAGGTATGCCGATATTACATTCAACGAGGCCAAGGAAGCCTTGGAGGAAACTAACGGCGACATTCTGGAGGCGATCATAAATCTTGAGAAGAAGGGGAGAATAGAACCTCCCAAGGGCGGTGGGTATTATAGCACAAAGGATGCCGGGGAGACTGGGGAACAAAAGAGCTCTGAGGCTAAGGCGGGTACAGAGTCAACTCAGAAGACTTCATCCTCGTTCTCTGATTTAGTAAACAGGTTCACCACATTTGTGGGCAAGCTGTTCCATAAGGGGAACAGAAACATATTCGAGGTTTCAAAGAACGGGCAGAGCACCATGACATTGCCGGTAACTGTGCTTGTAATATTGCTTCTATTTACATTCTGGTTCACAGTTCCTTTGATGATTATCGGATTGTTCTTCGGATATAAGTATTCCTTCTCTGGACCGGAGCTTGGCAAGGAAGAAGTAAATCGTACTATGGATCAGGTATCTGACGTAGTAGACAACCTAAAAAAAGAATTCAGTGGTGAGAACAAAAATGACTAAGATCCTAATAGTTGAGGATGAAGAAAAACTGGCTAGGTTTGTAGAGCTGGAGCTTCAGTACGAGGGCTATGAAGTGGAAAAGGCATATGATGGAAGGGCTGGAATTGACATGGTCAAGGCCAGCCCCTTCGACCTTGTTCTTCTTGATATAATGCTTCCGGGATTAAACGGAATTGAGGTTCTAAGGCGTATCAGGCAGACATCAGATATACCTGTTATACTTCTTACTGCCAGGGATGCTGTGGTAGACAAGGTAACTGGTCTTGACAGCGGTGCGGATGATTACATCACGAAGCCATTTGCCATTGAAGAGCTTCTGGCAAGGATCAGGGCTTTATTGAGGAAGAAAGAACCCGGCAGCCAGGCTCAGACAAAGGATATAATGGTGTATAAAGAGCTTAGTCTTGATACTAAGAAGAGAGAGGTACATGTTAAGGGTACAGTGGTTCCATTGACAAAGAAGGAGTTTGATCTCCTAGAGCTTCTTATGGAGAACAGGAACATAGTGTTGTCCAGGGAAACCATACTTGATAAGATCTGGGGCTACGACTTTTCAGGGGGAACCAATGCGGTTGATGTGTATATAAGGTATTTAAGGGCAAAGCTTGAGGAGCCCTTTGGAACAAAAATCTTCTCGACTGTAAGAGGAGTGGGGTATGCAATCAAAGATGAGGACCAATAAGGATAAAGGCAAGGAAAGCTTTTCAAACAGAATAAGATCTTCGCTTGTACTAAAACTCAATCTGGAAATGGTGAGAAGGTTATTGTCTGGATTTATGGCAGTTAATACCCTCGTATTTCTGATGGGGTTTTTTGTTGTTTTATGGAGAGCAGAGGTCATTATTGAGGATTCGTACAACGTCCTGGCTGCTTCGGGCTTTAATGAGGGATCGGTACACTACCCTATGCTTGATTTTGAGGTTATGACAGTAGCCCCTGAAGAGGGAACTACGCTTCATAGGGACATCCAGGAACTTCTACCCTTCCATATAAAGGATGCAGAAAGGGATGTTTTTACGGGAGCTATGGAACTTCCTGCTCCCCTTAGGGAGAGGATCGAGAATATCAGGTACTCCGTTGGCTTTGAGAAAGACTTCTCATATTACAGGTTCGTATATAATATTGGTCCTGAGGTGTATGGACTATTACAAATTCTTTTTATTCTCCTTATTGCGGAGTCGCTCATGCTTATTAAGCACACGGTAAAGGGCCATAGAGTCGTAAGGGAGACCTTGAAGCCTCTTGCAGATCTTGCTGAGACCACAAGGACTCTTCAGACGATGAAGCCCTATGATGAGAAGTACCTTAAGGCAATTGCAGGGGAATTAAGCAGCATCGATGTCAACAGGCTGGACAAGGGGATATCTGTGGACAGCTCCCAGAATGAATTGAAGGATCTTACCTATGCAATCAATGGTATGCTGAACAGGATAAACCAGTCCTACCAATCACAGGTCAGGTTCGTATCTGATGCGTCCCATGAGCTAAGGACTCCCATTGCAGTTATTCAAGGGTATGTAAATCTTTTGGACCGGTGGGGCAAAAACGATGAAAAAACAAGGCAGGAATCTATAGATGCGATAAAAAGCGAAATAGGTAATATGAAGGATCTGGTTGAGAAGCTTCTTTTTCTTGCAAGGGGAGATAATGAGACGATCCAGCTTAATATGGAGAGATTCGATACCAGCGAGATAGTGGATGAAATAGTAAGAGAGGCTCAAATGATAGATGAGAGTCACCTGTTTAAGACTGAGCTTAGTTCTCCTGCATTTATTGAGGCAGACAGGCAGTTGTTTAAGCAGAGCATCAGGATACTGGTTGATAACGCCATCAAGTATTCCCAAGAAGGCAAGGAAATTGCCCTTAGGGTAACCAAGGGCAATGGTAAGGTCGTTATTGTCGTTCAGGATACAGGGATTGGTATACCGCCAGATGACTTACCTCATATATTTGACAGGTTCTACCGCTCGGATGAGTCCCGGGCCAGAAAAAGCGGCGGGTCAGGCTTGGGGCTTGCAATTGCTAAGTGGATCATTGAAAGGCATGGAGCCTTCTTTGAGATCCACAGCAGGGTCAACATTGGAACAAGGATATCGATCGTGTTCCCTGAGGCTTTAATTTAGTACGTTTCTTTCCCAGAAGACTCCGTCTACATACCCTTGGATGTAGTCGTCATTATCTGCCATCTCCAGTCTTTGCTCTGTCCAAATACAATACTGTTCATTAAGCTCGATACCAAGGTAGTGTCTGTCGAGTTTCTTAGCCGTAACACTTGTGGTGCCTGATCCTAAAAATGGGTCAAATACTACATCTCCAGGATTTGAGCTGGCTAGCATGATTTTGGCCACGAGCTTCTCGGATTTCTGCGTAGGGTGAGCTGTATTTTCAGGCATGGACCAAAATGGTATGGTGATATCATCCCAGAAATTGGAGGGGCATGTATCTCTGTAGTTTCCATTTTCTGTTTCAGTCCAATCCTTAGGCTTCCCGTCTACTCTGTATGGAGCTATTACTTTTTTTCTTATTTTTACAGCATCCAGGTTGAAGGTGTAGTTGTTTGATTTTGTCGCAAACCAAATGTCCTCAAGGCCGTTCTTCCAGTTGGCCTTTGCACCTCTTCCCTTTTCTCTTTGCCATGTTATCCTGTTTCTGACTATAAGGTATTCCTGAAGTATGCGGCCTATGATAAGGCTCGTTTCCCAGTCGCAGCAAACATAAATAGATCCGTCATCCTTTAGGAGTGGGATAGCTTTGGAAAGCCACTGCCTAGTATAATCCTCATATTCCGACTCCTTTTTCCTGGAGAACTGTGTTCCGTGGAATGACTTTGTGAGGTTATAAGGGGGATCTGCTATGATAAGATCTATACTCTTTACTGGAAGCAGTTCCATTACATCAAAGGAGTTCCCGATAATGGTTTTATCCAGGATTGAATTTATGTCATCGATTGGTTTTTCTATTGCAATGCATCTATCCAGATATTTTTTGCCTTCATCTATACTAGTATCTATAGTTTTATTTCTTCCAGCTTTTATCTTAGCCACTTAATCAGCTCCCTGTAAGAATTATACTTCTTGTCCTTGATTATAGCATATAAGAGACCCCGGCTTCAATTTAGAAGCCAGGGTCTAGTTATATCTATGTTATTTTTTCAGTATTCTTCCAGGGCGGTTTTCTGTTACCTGTCCCTTTTCGATTACCATTTCACCGTTTACTATTACATACTCTATTCCCTCAGGGAACTGGTTTGGATCAGTGTAGTCGCCCTTGTCGATTATCTTATCGAAATCGAATAGAACTACGTCTGCTGCCATTCCTTCCTTAAGAAGACCTCTGTCCTTAAGTCCAAGTACCTGAGCTGATTTACCTGTCATTTTGTAAATAGCAGTCTCAAGAGTGAAGGCTTTTTCATCTCTTACATATTTTCCAAGGACCCTTGGGAATGCTCCGAATAGTCTTGGGTGAGGTTTCCCTCCCATGATGCCGTCTGTGCACACGTTTTGCTCGGGTCTGCTCATGATAAGCTTCACGTGCTCCTCAGTTCCGTAGAAGTCAACAAGTCCTACTATGTTTTCTTCCTCAAGGATTACATCGAATATTGCATCCAATGGCTCCTTGCCCTTGATCTGACCTACTTCAACAAGGCTCTTGCCTACTACATCCTGGTTTTTATCTGAGCCTACGAAGGTGACGAATATTCCGTCAAGGCCTGCGAAGTCCACAAAGTTGTCCCAGCCAGGGATACCCTTTCGTATGTCTTCCTTCATCTTTTCTCTAAGATCAGCGTCCTGCAGTCTTTCAAGAAGTCTGTCGGTTCCGCCGTCATGTACCCATGGTGGAAGGATAACACTCATCATTGTGCTTCCTGCTACGTATGGGTATTGGTCGAAGGATACTGTCATTCCTTCTGCCTTTGCTCTGTCAAGTCTGTCGAGGACCTTGGGGAACTTGTCCCAGTTATTCTTTCCACACACCTTGAAGTGTGAGAAGTGGACCTTGCAACCTGATTCCTTGCCTATGGTTAGTATCTCCTCCATTGAATCGAGGATAGAATCTGCCTCACTTCTCTGATGAGTCACAAATAGTGCGTCCTTGTCGTGAAGGACCTTTCCAAGCTCGATGAACTCGTCTATATCTGCATAGCAGCAAGGAGGATAGATCATTCCTGTCGACATTCCAAATGCACCTTCATCTATGGCCTTTGCAAGGTTTGCCTGCATCAGCTTCATTTCTTCTTCAGTGGGCTTTCTGTTGTCAAGACCCATGGAGACCATTCTAACGTTTCCGTGTGGTGCAAGGTATGCAATATTTGGTCCAAGTGGAAGCTTTTCGATTACCTCAAGATAATCTGCAACACTTCTCCAGCTCCACTCTACGTCGTACTCGCCCTCAAGTCCCTTCATAGCCTTTTTCCAGGGTGACAGGGTAGCTTCGTTTACAGGAGCCGGTCCCATACCATCCTGAGCAACAAGCTCAGTTGTTATTCCCTGCTTTATCTTTGGACTTAGTAGTGAGTCCTTGAATACTAGCATGCTTGAGTGGCTGTGGGTATCTATGAAGCCAGGAGCAACTACCATTCCCTTGGCGTCTACTACTTTCGCGCCATCTGCTACAAGGTCTGTTCCAATCTTTTCTATCTTCTCACCGTCTATCAGCAGGTCGGCTAGGTAGCTTTCTTTTCCGCTGCCGTCTACTATCAAACCGTTTTTAATAAGTATTTTCATCTTTTCACCCCTGTAATTTTTGTGTGAAATAATCGATTTATTTCTCTGTGAACTCGATCATTGGAAGAGGCTTGACTCCCATCTTCTTGTCAATAGCTGAAACAAGGAATATTACTATGAATGCTACTAATCCTCCAGGTACCATTGCGTTTAGTCCGTAAGGAGTCTTAAGTGCGTAGATCCAGTAAGCTGCAACAGCAGTTCCTGCAAATATCGAGTAGAAGCCTGCTCTCTTGGTAACGTTCTTGTAGAATATGCCGCATATGAATGCTGCGAATGGTCCTGCACTTCTAAGAGCGAATGCACCCATCATTACGCTGATGATGTTTGATGCTGTTATTGCTATTATTAGGCCAACACCACCTACGATAACCATTGCTATTCTTGATATCCAGACTTCCTTAGCGTCGTCCTTTACGCCTTTGTTGATGTATGGTCTGAAGATGTCGTTTGTAAACATGGTTGCTGTACCGATCATGTTTCCTGATGCACTACTCATGGTTGCCGCAACTACTGCTGCAAGGACGATCCCTGCTATTATTGCAGGTGCAAAGGTGATAGTCGCCTGTGCCAATGCGTTCTTTTGTGGTCCGTCTACTCCAAATCCGTCGATGCAAACATATGCTACTAGACCGATCATTGCAGGTACTATTGCGTATGCTGCTGATACTAATCCTGCTATTATTGAACCAAGCTTTGCTGATGCTCCGTCCTTAGCTGAACAATAGGTTTGAACTATCTCTTGTCCGGTTGGGAAGGTCATGAAGTACATGGCTATGTAGCCTATTATTGTTGGTAGTCCTATCTTTGTCATGCTTACAAGGTTCATGTTGTTGCCGGATGCGTCGCTCATTGCCCTTGCCTTCTCAAAAAGTGCTGAGAAGCCTCCAACTGCTTCGTTATTTACTATGATAAACATTGCTATGGTCATACCTACTGTAATAAACATTACGTGCATAAGGTTGGCTGCAGTTACTGACTTGTAGCCTCCGCCCATTGTATAAAGAATTACTACGATTGCCGTTATTATTGCCGCTATGTTGAACTCAAAACCTGTAAGCACATTGATTATTGATGCCGTAGCGATTATTTGAGCTCCTGTTGCCATGAAAAGCGCTGTTATCGATGTTATTGCTGTTATTATGTGTGAGCCTTTTCCGTATCTTTTGCTTATGATCTCAGGTACTGTACTTGCTGAGGATCTTCTAAAGTAGGGTGCAATAAAGGATACTAACACGAAACCGATACCTGCCGCTATTACATACCAGCTTGCTGATAATCCGTATTTAAGTACGTTTGTAGCAATACCTGTCGTACTTGCTCCACCGGTATTGGCAGCAAAAAGTGTTCCTGCCAAAACCAAGGGTCCAAGTGATCTGCTGGCCATTAGGAAATCCTCGTTGCTTTGCTTTTCTTTTTTATTCTTCTTTCTGTTTGAAGCGTATAGACCGATCACAACTGTTGCAGCCATGTAAATTAGGATAATGATCAATGCCGTTATTTGAGTGCTGTTCATTATTTGTCCTCCTGTAGTCTGTAATTTTTACTTCAAAAGTGCTTTCATTACGCCGTAGTAACATTCTGTTACCTTGGTCAGCTGCTCTATCTCGATGTATTCGTCAACGGTGTGTGCAAGATTTTCTCTTGACGGACCGATTCCAAGGGTTTTAATACCTGCCTCTCCGGCATAGTGACTTCCGTTGGTGCAGAAGTTGTACTGAGTTATCATTGGGTCGAAGCCCATGCTCTTAAGCTCGTTGTAGGTGTCCTGAACAAAGGCTTCTTCCTTGTCGTAAAGCCATCCCGGGAAGAACCTTTCACCTGTTATATGGTTACCAGTGTGGCACAGTTCTTTCCCAACTGCATAGGATGCCTTAACCTTAAGCTGTGGATCAGCTGCCATCATTTCATCAAGTAGCTTATTTATTGGCTCCAGAACACTATCCATTGTTTCGCCAACAAGAAGTCTTCTGTCATAGGTCGCTCTGCAGTACTCAGGTACTACTGAAGCTCCGGGGTAGGGGCTTGATTTTACGTCTGTAAGCTCCAGGATCCCAGGTCCTAGTACGTCATGGTGAGTAGGCTCAAGGGTCCTGATCCTTTGGATAACCTCTGCCATTTTATATACTGCGTTTACTCCCTTTTCGGGATTTGCGGAGTGACAGGGGATTCCGAATGTCTCGATCACTATCTCTCCTCTTCCTCTTTGTCCTATTTTAATGTTAAGCTCAGATGCTTCACCAATAACTACATAGTCAGGCTTTACTCTTTCGCTTATTGCTCTTGCTGCAACTCCCTCGAAGCATTCCTCGTGGACTACTCCTGCTACATAGATTTCCCCTGCGAAGTCCTTGTTTGTGTCCTCTGCGAAGTTGGCTGCTGCACATGCCATTGCTGCTACTGCACCCTTCATGTCAGTTGTGCCTCTGCCGTAGATCCTTCCATTGCTTATCTCTGCTCCGAATGGAGGGTAAGTCCATTCATCTACATTTGATACCGGCACTGTATCGATGTGTCCGTCGAACACTATTTTCTTCCCAGGTCTGTTTCCCTTTATCTGGCCTATGATGTTTCCGTAATGATCTACTACAACATCATCAAAGCCCATTTTCTTGAAGTTCTCCTTAAGAACTTCAACTACCTTGTCCTCTTGACCTGAGTAGCTTTGGTTTCTAACAAGCTCCTGACAGAGAGCTATTACCTTTTCCTCTCTTTCCTTACTTAGCATCCTATTCACCCCTAAAATTGTTTTTTCTCGTAGCTTGGATACTTGCCGTTCCAAACTATATCCTGATAGCTTTTCTTGTCGGTGTCACCCTCTGTACTGAAGAACAGTACTCTTGATGACTCGTTCAATTGAAGCTTTTCTCTCATCCATGCAAGGTTTTCGTTTGTCATTATTTCTGCTACACAGCCTAGTGTTGCCGCTCCGCTTTCGCCGGAAATGACCTTCTCATCTCCCCTTGGAGGGTTGCCCATCATTCTCATTCCCTCTGCTGCAGTAAAATCAGGACATGATATGAAGAAGTCGGTGTAGTCCTTAAGTATCTCCCAGCCGATCGTGCAAGGCTCTCCGCAGGCAAGTCCAGCCATAATTGTGTCCATGTCTCCTGATACCACTCTGAGCTGTCCGTCGTTTGCCTCAGCAGTTCTATACAGACAGTCTGCCTTGTTTGGTTCAACTATAGTTATTATCGGTCTATCCTCTCCATAGATAGAGGAGAATAATCCTGTTATCGCTGCAGCCATGGAGCCTACTCCTGCCTGAAGGAAGATATGGGTCGGCTTCTCTTCGCCGATTGCTTTAAGCTGCTCGAATGCTTCATAGCCCATTGTGCTGTAGCCTTGGATGATCCAGGTGGGTATATCCTCGTAGCCTGCCCAAGCAGTATCCTGAACCATTACCCAGCCATTATCCTCTGCAATGCCGTTTGCTTTCCTAACAGCATCGTCGTAGTTTAGATCTGTTATGGAAGCATCTGCCCCTTCTGCTCTTATATTTTCAAGTCTTTCAAGGGAGCTTCCCTTTGGCATCAGAACAACTGATTTCTGCTTCAGCTGATTTGCAGTCCAGGCGACGCCTCTTCCGTGGTTTCCGTCTGTCGCTGTTACAAATACCATTTCACCAAGCTCTTCTCTGACAGCGTCGGATATCAGAACGTTGTATGGCATTTCTGTGATACTCTTACCTAGCTTTTTAGCAAGGTAGTTGCCGATCGCATAGCTTCCTCCAAGTACCTTGAAGGCATTTAGTCCGAATCTGTAGGACTCGTCCTTTACATAGATCCTTCCCAAACCAAGCTCACCGGCAAGATTTTTCATGTCTCTTAGAGGTGTCTCTGAGTACATGGGAAAGCTTTTGTGAAAGTCCATGACTTCCTTTGATACCTTTTCACTTAGAATTTCAAGAGAGCTCTTCTCCCCTGTCTTTCTTTCAAACTGTACTATTTTAAAGGTTTCCTTCATTTGCCTCCTCCTTATAATGTTCTGAGGATATTAAATCCATCTATGCCATATATAAAAGCAAGTTCCGTGCCAACATCGTTAAGCTTTTGTTTTTTATGAAAACATTTGCAGGATCATTATTATGATTTGCCTTTATTTCAATGTTTACCACAGCAAAAATAAATCAGGCACCGATAATTTTTAAATTATCAGCGCCTGATTTTAAATCTGATGAAGGATTAATCAACAAAAAATTGGAGATATTTCATTCTCAATTCTAGAATTGATTTCTCAATTTGAGAAAATCCGATGCCTCTATTTCAAATAATCTCCTGTAGTAGGTGGCAAGACTTATACCCAGGCTCTCAGCAGCCTGCTTCTTCCCTTCTGTGGAGTCGCCATAAAGCCTCGAAGCCTTAAGTATCTCCCTGTATTCCAGCTCCTTTAGCGGGGTTATGCTCTCTGTATCCTCAGTTGGATACACTGCCTCTCTGTTGTCATTGAAGAAGTCCATTGGCAGTGTGTTATCTCTTATTACTCCATCCCGATCCATCATATTGACCATAAACTCGATTGTATTTTCAAGCTCTCGAACGTTTCCTTCCCAGCTGTGTACCTTCAGCTTGTTCATTGTTGAGGTTTCTATCCTCGAAAACGGCTTATTTAGGAGCTTGCTGTACCTTGCTATGAAGTAGTTTGCCAGGTCTTCTATATCCTCAGTTCTTTCCCTCAAAGGCTTTATTTGCAAAGGAATTACATTGAGCCTGTAATAAAGATCCTCCCTGAACTTCTTCTGCTGCATCATCTGTTTAAGGTCCTTATTGGTAGCTGCGATCACTCGTATGTCAACCGGGATCAACTGGTTCGATCCTATTCTCGTGATGGTCTTTTCCTGTAGGACTCTTAATATCTTAGCTTGAAGGTAGATCGGCATGTCTCCTATCTCATCCAGGAATATTACACCTTGATTGGCAAGCTCGAATTTCCCGATCCTGCCCTTGGGATCCGCTCCGCTGAAGGCTCCCTTGACATAACCGAAAAGCTCGCTTTCGAGGAGTGCATCGGGTATGGCTGCACAGTTAACTGCAACGAATCTTTGGTCTCTCCTGTCGCTTTTTCTCCAGATGGCTGAAGCAACCATCTCCTTACCTGTCCCGCTTTCTCCTGTGATGAGGACAGTGGAGTTTGATTCAGCGATTTTTCCAATATTGTCTATAAGCGTAAGGGTTGCGTGACTCTTTCCGATTATATTTTTCGTCTCATAGCTTTTATGAAAGGAGGTTACGTCGTATAGATCTGAATGAACCGTCTTGATGCTCTTAAACACAAATATGCTTGTGTATTGGTCATCTCTAGTACCCAGGGGATAGATCTCGCCCATGGCGGGTACCTCAGCATCACCTATTTTAAGTATGAATTCTGATGAATTTATCAGCTTATCTCCTGTGCTTACTATCTCAAGGTTCAACCCTTCCAGCGATGTCATACCCAGCTGCTTTTTGGCGCTTTCGTTGCTGCCCCTTACTATCCCATTGTTGCCAACCATAAGTACACCCTGGTCCATGTGATTTATTATGCTGTCGAGGGTGGCAATTATGGAGGTCTTTATCTCCTTGTCCTTTTCCTCTATGGCCTTTGCCGCTATGAAGTTGGCCATCTGGCTTACGAATTCAAGGTAGAGAGTCTCTCTTTTTATAAGCATGTCTCTCTGTTCCGCAGTACTCCCAACGAGTCCTATTACGCCGATTATTTCATCCCTTACCTTAATAGGCATGGAGATCTCAACCGTCTCCTGGCAGTTGTTTCTGCTGGGGCAGTTGCAGCAAAGCGAGTCCTTGCCGGGGTCATAGATGACCTTGGTCTCCCCCGTAGAAAGGATATGCTTGTAGACGTAGCCTTCTGTCGACATGTCCTGGTTTATTTCACCTGCATATAGCCCGGTTCCTGCCACTCTGTAAAGTCTGTTGTCGACCACTTCAACGTCGACTCCTGAAACCTGTGCTATTACCTTTGCGTACTCCTGGATTGTATCCTGAATTGTTGTAAGCTGAAAGCTCATTATTATCATCCTTTATATGCTACTGATTCTTGTCGCCATTGATCGACGACTATATTATATTAGTTAATCAAAAAAGGTGCAAATAAAATCCCCGGATCGAATGATCCGGGGGATGGTATTTAATGTGCGTCTATGTACTCCTGAAGCTGCTCATGCCATTCGACTGTGTCATAGATCTGTGGCTCGGTTGATTCTCCAAGCATTAGGTCCAGGAGATGCCTTGGATTCTTGCCTCCGATGTGCATGGACTTTATGCAGGAAATGCAATATACGCACACGTCGTCACATGGCATCGATTTTGCCCTTTTGTGCATGTGTTCATGTATCTGGTCCAAGGGTAGGCTTGGGTAGAAATCATCACCGCAGCAAATGGAGCGGGTCCCATGGAATTCCGTTTCTACGATCTCAATGTTCATTTTGCCAAGTATGCTTCGCACTGCTTCATGGATCTGAGGCTTTTCTCTTATGGGGCAGGGGTCGTGTACGGACACTTTTAATCCACTGTGGTCCGGGTAGGGAAAATAGTCCAGCTCATCGATTATCTCATAAAGGGATTTAGTCGTTATGCCTTCATAGAGGCTTCGAAACCTTCTGTCGCAGCCGGCACAAACATTGATTATCATCGAGCCTTGTTCGAGCTGTGGATCATGATGGCAGCATATCTTGTGTAGCTCCACCTCTCCATAGTTGGTGTTTAGAAAATTAAGTATCCTGTTTTCCATCTCCGGCTTATAAATGCTTAAGCCACAGCCTGGGTTGAAATACGTCTTTGTCATCCAATAACCTCTCCCTTAAAGTTTTTATGTCCTATAGATTACTTGTTTTCTCTTTCAATCTTTAGCAGCTTTTCCTTTATTCCGATCCCACCTGCATAGCCTACAAGTGCTCCGTTTGCCCCGATCACTCTATGGCATGGAATAAGCACCATCAGCTTGTTCTTGTTGTTTGCCATGCCTATAGCTCTGGCACCCTTGGGATTTCCTATTGCCTCTGCGATCTGTTTGTAGCTTCGGTTCTCTCCATAGGGAATTCTTAAGAGCTCTTTCCAAACTTGTATTTGGAAAGGTGTGCCCTCATATACTATTGGTACATCAAAATACTTTCTTTTACCTAATAGGTATTCATCCAGTTCATGAGCTGCCGTATCACTTATACTTGTCCTATTTTGGTTTACGCCAACGGGAGCTTTTTCTCCGAATTGTAGTGTTCTGATTCCGGAATTGTTCGCACCTATCGTTACCGGTCCAAAGCTTGTATGGTATATGCTGAATGTGATCCCCTCATTTGAGGCATTAGCCATATTTCTGTACTCTCCCGGTGTCATATCGGTGAGCTTTCTAAAGAAGTTGAAGAAGGCCGATATGCTTTCAAAGCCCAAGGAGTATGCTATTTCAATGATCTGCTCGTCGGAATTTTTTAGCTTATCCTTTGCTGCCTCAAGTCGTAGAGCATTGGAATATTCGTTAATCGTCTTTCCGTATTGCTTTTTGCATATCTGTGAAAGTCTTTGCCTTGAGAACCCAAGGGATCTAAGATTATCCTCCAGCTGCTCCTTATTGGGTCCGCTTGATTCAACTACTCTTTTGATCTCACCAGCCATTTCCGCCATAGGATCGTAATCATCAAGATCCGGCCTGCATCTTTTACAGGGTCTGAAGCCTGCCGAAATTGCTTCCTCTCTTGTGTCAAATGTCAGTACGTTTTCTCTTGAGGGCTGCTTTGAGCTGCAGGAGGGCTTGCAAAATATTCCGGTTGTCTTTACTGCGTAGTAGAACATTCCATCTGCTTCCTTATTGTTGCTTATTATGGCTTCCCATTTTTCTTTGTCGTCCATTCCTGCACCTCCTCATTTGTATCGTCTACTTAATATTACAGATTAATTATACGTGATTTATGGATTAATTTCTTTCTGTTTTTAAACATTCAATTTATTTTTATTGTTCCTCAAAATTTCCTTGACATATTGCTTATTGTTACTTATTATGTATTTATAAGGAATTATAGGGAATATAAAGGAGTGGTTAGAATGATTGAAACGTATTATTCAGTAGAGCAGGTTGCATCTCTGATAAATATGCATCCTAAGACGATTCAAAGGTATATCAGGGAAGGAAAGCTTAAGGCTCAAAAGGTAGGGAAGGCATGGAGGGTAACCGGACATGATCTGAGTGTTTTTGTCGAAGGTACCGATGGAGTTATTGAGACGACTGCTTCACCAGGAATGCAGACAATAATCGAGGATTCCCTCAAGAAGACTAGGGTTTCCGCAGTGATAGACATACCTGTAAATAACGAGGCCGAGGCTGTTCAAACCATAAACTGGGTCATAGGTCTACTGCAGGCTAAGAATCCGGAGCATGGTCATACCTCGATGACCTCTCAGTATATTATGCCCGAAAATATAATCAGGGTCATGCTTTGGGGAAATCTTCAATTTATGAGTACTGTAATGAGTGTATTAGGGGATCTTGAGAAAAACTAAAAATTATTCCATCAAAAAGTCCCCTATTTGGGGACTTTTTGGTTTATTATTTACTTTCCTTCATCCTGACAAACTCTATTGCTTCCTTGCCTGTAATGTGTTCAACATCAACGGCAATTATATGCGAGGTGTTGCAGTCATGTATCTTCTCAAATTTCTCTTCCTCCGGCTGTGAGGCCGAGTATTTTTCAACGAGGTCCCTGAAAGCATTTATTCTTTCTTCGCCTTCTGCTATTCTTGCCTTGCCGAATGCTATTACGCTTCTGAAGTAAGTAGTATATTCAGCTCCTACAATTTGGTCCTCATCGACGACTGCAAAGGACACCTTCGGGTTTTTCATTATTGCGTCGATCTTATGGCCAGCCTTCGCTGAATGGATATATATCTTGCCATCAGAATATGTATAGCTTACTGGGACAGCGTAGGGGTAATCCTCGTCTCCCATACATGCTAGTATGCCATTTGTACATCTTTCCATGATTGCATTAACATCCTCTGTTGAAAGCAGCTGCTTTATCCTTCTCATTTTCCTGAACATTTTCTAGTGCCCCTCTTTCATGAAATTTAGTGATCGTATTACCTCTCAATGAATCTGATCGTAGCACTCCTGAAGCGCTTTACGATAGTTTTTTCTTCGTTCAGTTCTCTCGACTCAATAAATATATTTGATATAACCTCCCACATGAATACCCAGCCGCCAATGAATATCCCTTCTGTGATTATTTTGGTTATGAACAGATCGGATTTTATTGGGTTCAGATAAGCTATTAAGAAAAATATGATCGCAAGCACAAAGTATTTAAGCTCCTCCAGTCTTTCGTGTCTACGTTTTCTAGCGTTTTTTGAGAGCATATAGTCAAATTGATGCCCTAATGCACTTATAAGCTGCCTTTCCTTGGATTCATTCTTTAGTTCTCTTGGGATAGAAAACTCAAATATCAATGGAAACTTCCTTGGAATATCCTCGACTGAATCCCACAGGAAATCAAGGAACTCATCCTCAATGTCCCTAAGCTTAAATGGGGAAGGATCCCAGTCGTCAAATACGTCATTGTAGTCGTCCAAAGCCACAGGTATTATGAATGCCTGGTTTTCTTTGTCAAAAGCGTATCTTTCATATGTTTCCTTTTGTCTCATTTTAACACGTATAATCCAATTAACCTCTTTAATAGAGGGGGTTGGATTATTTCTCCTTTCTCCCAAATTATTTGGGGATTATCTATTACTCCGTTATTATAATGATAAAGCACTGTGGATTTGTTTCTATTTTGCTACAGCTTTGACTGTTTTGAGGTGACTCAGACCACAGCTTTTCGTCTTCACTGGTAATTGGTTAGTTAACGCTTTGACGTTTGTATTTACGTGATTACATGGCCGGAAACCTTGTGGAAAACAACAGTGCTAAATATTATTAAAGGAGGTATTTCTAATGTTCTATGTCGGAATCGACATCTCTAAGTTCAAACACGACTGTTTCATTGTTACTGAAGCAGGCGAGGTTGTTTGTGATTCTTTTTCTATCAAGAACGATTCTGATGGATTTACAGAACTCTTATCTGTTCTAGATTCTCTTGATCCTAAAGAGAATGTAAGAATAGGGTTTGAATCTACTGGTCATTATGCTTTAAACCTGAAGTTGTTCCTCGAAAAAGCCCACTACAGCTTCATGGAATTTAACCCTGTTCTTCTCTCAAAGTTTAACAAGTCTCAGTCTTTAAGGCGTACCAAAACGGATGCAATTGATTCCATATCCATTGCCCGCTGGCTTATGACGGTTGATTACAAACCCTATCCAATAGGATTTTATCATACCTATGCGCTTAAGTCATTAACTCGTCTTCGTGACTCTCTTGTTAAACAGAGAAGCTTTTACATGGTCAAGATTACAAATGTCCTTGATCACGTCTTTCCTGAGTTTAAGCCATTTTTCAATAATCGGTTTAGCAAGACTGCTATCTACCTTTTAGATAATTATGGTTCTGCCAAAAGTATTGCTAATATGAATACTAGGTCCTATGATGCTTTACGCAGTATTTCCAGAGGAAAATTCTCTATGCAAAAATTTATAAAGCTAAAAGAATTGGCCAAGAATACCGTTGGCTGCGATCATGAACTTTTTACTTGCCAATTGAATAGTCTGCTATCTTTGTATAAACAATTAGCAAATGAGGTAGACTCTCTTGAAAGTCAAATTGAATCTTTAATCGTTGAAATTGATCCCAAAACTTTATCTATACCTGGGATTGGCCCTCTGTCAGCAGCTGTTATATATGCTGAATATGGTGATTTATCTAAATTTAATTCCCCTGCTCAGATGCTTTCTTTTGCTGGGCTTGAACCAGGTTATTATCAATCAGGGACGTCGGAACATGGTGGAGGTATGGTTAAAAGAGGTTCTTCTCATCTTCGCTACACCTTGATGAATCTGTGTATTCCATTGATTCAATACAACATGACATTTGCTGAGTACTACCACAAAAAGCGTAATGAAGGTAAATCACACCGTGTGGCATGTTCTCATCTTGTCAAGAAATTGATTCGAGTCATCTTTACTCTTGAAAAGAATGGAATTGATTTTGATCCAACAAAACTTCGCTGATTGTGTAGTGGCGATCAGTAACACTAAAGTCTGATTGCTTTTTGAAATGATCTATCAAAAGGCTTATTTGGTATGCCCATTTTTGTTTCATCATATTTCTAAAAAAAATCATTGACTTTTAATAGTTAGTCACCTCGTTTAATGCACCAAATCTATTTTCCAATTCTCCATGAGAATGAGTATAGCAAGTTCTTCGGAAGCTCCCCCTTAGGCTCTTCGAATTCAAACTCTCCCTTTAGTCCCTTTTCCCTTGCTGCCAGATCAAAATGTGCCGCTGCTATTCCAATGTCTATTTTCTGTATGTCGTAGGTAAAACGGTCACTGTAGCCCGGCTCCTTATCCTCGTAGAAATGGAATGCTCCGTCTCTCAGAACGATCCTCCAGGACTGCTTGTTAGATGCTGAAGGCCCAAGGCGAAGCATTTCCAATGGGAATGCAAATTCCCCTGCCTGATCCTCGCTCAAAGGTGAGTTAAGGTCATTTTCAAAAAATATCTTGCTCCAATCTACCCGTTGATCTGCCTTTATCAGTGTCCTCATAGCCACTTCCTTGATATGCTTCTTCTCTGCTGGATAGCCATAGGGTGTTATAGCGGGGAACAGCTCCCCCTTATCTACCTTCATGGCAGTCGCAAAGCTCTCCCTGTCAAAGGTTCCTCCAAGCCAGCACGTACCAAGTCCCTTACTTGCCAGGTAAAGCATAAGCACCTCCATCTCATAGCCTAAAGCCTCCAGGGCAAGAGGTTCATCCTTTATAGTTGTGCCTATATATCTATTAGCTCCCTTGATGACTCCGTAGGTTCCAAGCTTTTGATTTTCCTCGGGATTTGCATTGTCAAGGTAGTGGAATGTTACCTTGGGTCCAAAGGGATTGGAAAGGTCATCGATAAACTCTTTTATGGACTCCATAGTTTCTTCACTGATCTCAATATCAGAATAATTTCTTACGCTGTATCTCTTTCTGACTGCTTCCTCGATATTAAAGCCTATTTTCATTAGCAATACTCCTTTCACGGGAGATTTATACCCAAATTACACACTTTATCTTATCATAGTGTTGAAAAAAAGCCAACACCTGGGGTAGGTGCTGGCATGATGTAGTAGATTTCAGTTATATTTTCATGGCAATCAATGCAGCACCGATCGATCCTGCGTACCTTGCCATTGAGTTTGTTTTTACCGGGGTTCCAATCTTCTCGGATAGTAAATGGACAAAAGGCTCAATTTCACAAAGGCCTCCAGTAAGAAATACTGGGTCTTTAGCCCCGTGTTTGTGGAGCAATGCATACACTCTGCCGGTGATCGAATTTACTATTCCCCTTGCTATGCTTTCTCTCTTCGTTCCCGCTCCAATAAGTGATATAACCTCCGATTCTGCAAAAACAGTGCACATACTTGTAATTGCGATGTTTTCACCTTCAAGCGCCATACGGGCAAGCTCCTCTATCCCAACTCCCAGGGTGTTTGACATCAGCTCGAGGAATTTACCAGTTCCAGCAGCGCATTTGTCATTCATTACGAAATCAGCTACCTTCCCATCTACCAGTGTTATGATTTTTGTATCCTGACCCCCTATGTCTATTACCGTCGCGTTTTTCCCAAACAGATAGGTTGTTCCAGCACCGTGGCAGGTTATTTCTGTAACCGTCTTATCTGCATAAGGAACCGAGATCCTTCCATAGCCCGTCGCAACTACCTTTGAGGAGCTTAGGTCAACTCCGCCCTTCTCAAGTCTTGTTCTAATTGCCTTGGCCGTTTCCACGCTGCTCCATCCGGTTGGCAGGGCATAGTTGTCAACTAAGGCGTTGTCGTTAAATACTGTTACCTTTGCTGCAGTTGATCCAATATCTATACCAATGTAATTCATTTCCTTCTTCCTTAATTAAACCAGGCTACGGCTGTCCAGGGTTTCCAGGAAGGCTTCAACCCTGACCTTGACTTGGCCTGTGTCTGAATCTGAGTAATCTGTCTCTATTTGTATGAAAGGAAGTCCCAGCTCTTCCTGAACGAATTTCTTGACTGTGTATGATTCTATGTTGTAGGTGTGGCATGCCTGCCAGGTCAAATCTACAACCCCGTCTACCTTATACTCGTCTACCATTCTGCGAATAAGGTCAAGTCTTCCATTATTGTTGGTCATGCATGAGCAGGGCGTTGATAAATACTTTTCAGCAAGTGCCGTTATTGGGTCCTTATCCTCATCCACCATTACATCAAGACCTTTGTAGCCTGTGCAGTTTTCAAATGCCACTACAGAAGCCCCTGCCTCTTCAAGTGCCTTAAGTACCTTGTCTGAGCCCACGCCTATAGGAGTGCCGGTAAGAAGTATTCTTGGTGCTTTTTCATCAAATGCATAGATGCCTTTTTCTACTCTGTCCTCAACCTCAGCAATCAATCTTTCAATAAGCTCTATCCCGGCTTCCTTGTCTACATTGAAGCCTTTCAGCCATTGAGCCTTCATCATGTCTGTACCAGCAAGTGGTGCTGGTTTGTGAGCATTCAGCTTATGGAGCCTCTTCATTACATTTCTTTCTCTGTTCATAAGTCTGATCGCATCTCTTAGCTTCTCATCTGTTATTTTCGTATTGAATTGATTCTCAAGGAATCCTTTGAACTTCACCATTTCTCTTTTCCAGAATTCAAGTGAATCCTCGTCATTAGCTGTTTGAGGCAAATTCATTACGTGCATTGGCTTTAGCTTGCCCATAAGCTCATACATTTTTTTCTTACCATCGCAGGTAGTCTCAGCCAACAAAACATCTGAAAAATAGAAGTACGGGCATTTGTCTGTGATCGCAAATCCATAGCTTGACTTGATCAGCGGGCAAAGGTTTCTTGGCAGCTCCTTCTCTGCTTCCTCGATTGGGTCCTGAGAGGTTCCGCATAAGCTTACAGATATGGCGTCTGCAGCCAGAGCAATCTCTGATGGTGAGAATATACAGTACATGCCGACTATCTTTCTTCCTTGTTCATGCGCTTCTTTTACTTTAACTGAGTTGACTCCTCGCAGTGCTTCTACTTCTTCCATTACTATTGGTCTCATTTGATCTCTCCTTTTAACATTATGTATAAAGGGTACCACAATAAATTTCGTGCATGAAATTCGATTATTTAATAGATAATGGTTATTTATAAATATTCATCGGGTGTTCCCTTTATGGAACGGATCTGAATTTAATGTGGCAAAATAATATTGAGCGGGTATACTATTAATGTGCTAATACAAAAAATTTGATGATATAAAGTCGTTCTTCTTCAGGTTATTCGCTGACGGATTTTGAAAGGATGGAAAAATGAACACAAAATTTGAGGATACTAATAAGGAAAAAATACTAAAATTGACGGTTATGTCTTTGGCTGAAAAAGTAAAGGGTCAGGGAGTAGGTTCGGCATTCCATGAGCAATATGATCTGATAAGAAAAGTGATGGGGGATCGTGTCGATATAAGGTTGAATACGTTTGGTTGCGGAGAGGTCACGCACTATCATACGATCAATTTCAGATTCTACTTGCATGCGCTGCTCCACAGGAATAGAACTGTACGTGTCGCTTCAGTACATTTTATACCTGAGACCATGGAAGGGAGTATAGATCTGCCTTGGTTTATGAAAAAGGTTTTTTATAGATACATTATCAGATTTTACAAATCAATGGATCATTTGGTCACTGTTAATCCGGTTTTTATAGATAAACTTGTTGAGCTTGGGATAAAGCGGGAGAGAATTGAATACATACCAAATTTCGTTTCCATGGATCAATTCTATAAAATGAGTCAGGATCAAAAATTGGATACAAGGATCAGATACGGCTATTCCATGGATGATTTTGTAGTATTGGGTGTTGGGCAGATACAGACTAGAAAGGGCATAATGGATTTCATAGAAACTGCAAAGAAAGTTCCAGACATTAAATTTATTTGGGCAGGAGGGTTTTCCTTTGGCAAAATAACCGATGGATATGACATGTTAAAGGAGATTGTAGAAAATCCCCCTGAAAACGTTAAGTTTATAGGTATAGTGGATCGAAATGAAATGAATGATGTTTATAATATAGCTGATGTTCTATTCCTTCCGTCCTATAACGAGCTTTTCCCAATGACAATACTTGAGGCTATGAGTGTCCAGTTGCCTATATTACTAAGATCCCTAACCGTATATGAGGATATTCTGTTTGATTATTATTTACACGCAGATGACAATGACGGCTTTGCTCAATTGATTCAAAAATTATCTTCCGATCGAAGCTTCTATGACTTTTGGTCGTCTCAATCAAAAAAAGGCTCCCTATATTACAACAGCGAGTCCATAGGCTTAAAATGGCAAAGCTTTTATTATAGAATGTTTGAACTGAAAGGTAGTATGCGATATGATAATGACCCCAAAACAATTAATTAAATTCCTCCTACCGTGGATTTTTCTGATTATCTTGTTGATTTATATAATTTCAACGGATAATATGGCTAATGTGGTCGATGCTCTTAGAAACATAAATCCAATATTCCTGTTTATCAGCTTAGTGCTGATAATAGGATATTGGATCTCTGAAGCCTCTATTCTGCGGATTTTATTGAAGGATTCTGCAGAAAAGTTGAGCTTTAAGAGGATACTCAGCATCACATTAGCCGGTCAATTTTTCAACGGTATAACGCCCTTTGCTTCCGGAGGTCAGCCTGCACAGCTGTACTTGCTGCATAAATATAAAGTCTCTGTAGGTAAGGGTGCTTCTGTGTTAACCAAAAAATTCATTGCTTATCAAGCTGCTCTCGTGTTGTATGGGTCTGCGGTGCTGTTGTTTATGTCCGGATTTTTCAAGGAACATATCTCAAACTTCATTTATTTGGGTATCATCGGATTTTTGGTAAATCTGGCTGTGATCCTGATGCTTGTTTTGGTTGCTGTGAGTCCGCGGACTATTAAAAAAATTATCATTTCTATCACAAGAGCCCTAAGAAAGCGTATGAATTACTTGAGAGTGACGCGAAAATCCATCGGGATCATAAGAAGCGTCGATTTATTTCATACCCACATGAAGGATGCAGGAAAGGAAATGGGCTCTCTAGGAATAGCCTTTACTTTATCTCTGGTCCAATTGACCTTGTTTTTCCTGATCCCGATCACAATTGGATTGGGGTTCCAATTGACATTCAGCTCTTTGTTAAACGTTATTGGTGCCTCTGCTTTTGTATCCATGGTGACGGCATTCATCCCATTGCCTGGAGCAGCCATAGGTGCTGAGGGCAGTTTTTATATGGTATTTAGAATATTTTACCCGGCTAATATCATAATCACTGCACTGCTTCTGTGGAGGGTAATTACCTATTATTTGCCTATCGCAATTGGAGGTATTGTGGTGATTGCTGATGGTGGAAAGTAGAAGTGCTTTTCTTAGTCCTCAGTAAGCTAATTCTTGACTAAAAACCCCCTTCAAAGACAGAGCGCCGGTAGAAACATCGCCAGTCCGAGGGCAACTATAAATGATCCTGCTATAATTGCAAGTAAAAACCCTGTGGGCTTTGGTGCTTCCTTTTTCTTCAGCAATACGATGATACCTATGGCTGAAGCAACAACCATAGAATATGGGATCCAGTTTATTATTACCTCCTCCAGGAATATGATCATAAATATAAGTGATAGAGCTATAACTGTAAGCCTAAGTATGTTTTTTACTTAAATCAAACTTCCCCACAAAAAACACTCCCACAAATAAATACTCTTCCCTTGTAAATATTTTACATTTTACTTATACCCCTTTTATGGAATATATTGAATCAAATGCTTAAGGCTGCAGCGGTTGCTGCAGCCTGATAGCTGAAGTGAATTAATAAACTACCTTTCCAAGAGCCGAAAGAACAAGCTCACTTGCAAGCTTTGCGGTCTTGTTTGAAATATCAAGAATTGGATTAACCTCTACCATATCCATCGAAAGAAGCTTGCCTGATTCATGAAGCATTTCTACTGCGAGGAATGCTTCTCTTATGGTCAATCCGCTGTGGACCTTTGTTCCTGTTCCAGGTGCTGCTTCCGGTGTAAGTGAGTCTATATCGAAGCTTAAGTGGATGCCATCAGTACCATTTGATGCAATTTCAATGGCTCTTTTCATTACTTCCTGCATTCCAAGCTTATCGATAGTGTCTATTGCGAATACATTCAGGCCTGCAGCCTTCATTTTCTTCGCTTCCTCGGCGTCTATATCTCTTCCTCCGATTTGCACGCATTTGGTTACATCTGCATAAACAGGTCCTTGTCCGTAGTCTACCATAACATCCGGGCCGTGTCCGCATACAGCTGAGAATGACATGCCATGCATGTTTCCGGTTTCAGTGATCTTATCGTCATTCCAGTCACCGTGGGCATCTATCCAAATGACGCCAACCTTGCCCTTGTGGTGCTTAAGAGTCGCTGAAATGCTTCCCGCTGCCAGGCTGTGATCTCCACCTATAGCTATTGGAAAGGCTTCCTGCTCCAGTGATATAAGGGTGCTTTCATAAAGTGATTTGCATGTTGATATTACTGACTCATGGTTTCTAAGCTTTTCGGAGCTTGCCCCTCCCTTGGGTTGGATTATGTCTCCCTTATCCTCCAGCTCATACCCAAGCTTTCTTATTCCCTCACAGATCCCGGCGATCCTTATTGCCACCGGTCCAATGGATGCACCTACCTTGGATGCCCCGCAGTCGACCTGCACTCCTATCAAATCCACTTTCTTTTTCATACCCCACGCTCCTTATAATCAACTATACTTCCCTGCAATCAAAATACTACACAAGATTACATTTTTTTGCAAGTCACCGATTTACTATGTTGTATTGATATAGATGCCCAGAAATCAATATCAGCAATCTCTAATGAAATCGATCCGAAGTCTTGATATTAAAATTGTTGCTCAGAAATATTATAATGGGTATCAATACTTCGTCAATATAAAGTATTAAACCAATCCAATAAAGGAGGGTAGCTTTATGGAAGAGATGAAATGTCCCGTTACAGGTCATACAAGAAAAAGCATTTCAGGCGGAGGTACAAGCAACAGAGATTGGTGGCCTGATCAGCTGAATCTTAAAATGCTGCATCAGAACTCGGAGCTTAGTGATCCAATGGGTAAGGATTTCAATTATGCCGAGGAATTTAATAGACTGGATCTAAAGGCTGTCAAGGAGGATCTATATAAGCTGATGACTGATTCTCAGGAATGGTGGCCTGCCGATTATGGCCACTATGGACCATTGTTCATTCGGATGGCATGGCACAGCGCAGGTACATACAGAATGGGCGACGGACGAGGTGGTGCCTCGGACGGTACGCAGAGGTTCGCACCTCTAAACAGCTGGCCGGATAATGTCAACCTGGATAAAGCCAGAAGACTATTATGGCCAATAAAGAAAAAATATGTTAAGAGCATTTCCTGGGCTGACCTGATGATCCTTGCAGGAAACTGCGCCTTCGAGTCAATGGGACTTAAGACCTTTGGTTTTGCAGGCGGCCGCGAGGATGTGTGGGAGCCTCAGGAGGATGTGTATTGGGGTTCTGAGACTGAATGGCTTGGAGATAAGAGGTATTCAGGCGAAAGAGATTTGGAGAATCCGCTGGCGGCAGTTCAGATGGGGCTTATCTATGTGAATCCTGAAGGACCAAACGGTCAGCCAAGTGCACTTGCGTCCGGCAAGGACGTCCGGGAGACATTTGCCAGGATGGCTATGAACGACGAGGAGACTGTTGCTCTAATTGCCGGAGGACATACCTTTGGCAAATGCCATGGAGCAGGTCCCGCAACTCATGTTGGCAGAGAACCTGAGGCTGCTCCCATAGAAGAGATGGGCCTTGGCTGGAAGAGCACCTATAAGAGCCGCAAGGGCGGAGATGCTATAGGAAGCGGTATAGAGGGAGCCTGGAAGCCACATCCGACCAAATGGGATATGGGGTACCTTGAGACTTTGTTCAAGTATGACTGGGATCTCGTTAAGAGCCCTGCAGGAGCGTGGCAGTGGATCCCTACTGATCCTGAGGCAGCTAAGACTGTCGAGGACGCGCATGATCCAAACAAGACCCATGCACCGATGATGACAACCGCAGACCTGTCCTTGAGGATGGACCCTGTATATAATCCTATTGCCAAGAGATATAGGGATAATCCCGAGGAGTTTCAGGATGCCTTCGCCAGAGCTTGGTTCAAGCTGACCCATAGGGATATGGGTCCAAAGTCAAGATATCTTGGTCCCGAGGTTCCAATGGAGGATCTGATATGGCAGGATCCGTTACCACCTGTAGATCATGAGCTGATAGATGAAGATGATATAAAGGCTCTTAAAGAAAAAATACTGGCATCGGGCTTATCTGTTTCACAGCTTGTGGCTACGGCATGGGCATCAGCTTCAACCTTCAGAGGCTCGGATAAGCGAGGGGGAGCCAATGGGGCAAGGATAAGGCTGGAGCCTCAGATAAATTGGGAGGTCAATCAACCAGTCCTGCTGAAGGGTGTACTCGCTAAGCTTGAGGAAATAAAAGATGGCTTTAATAAATCCCAATCTGGAGGTAAAAAGGTTTCCTTGGCAGATCTTATAGTACTTGGAGGCTGTGCAGGAGTTGAGCAGGCTGCAAAAAATGCAGGGATGGAGCTTAAAGTCCCATTCTACCCTGGGAGAACGGATGCCACCGAGGAGCAGACTGATGCTGACTCCTTCTCAGTACTAGAGCCGAAGGCTGATGGCTTCAGGAACTATCAAAAGTCTAAATTCTCGGTTTGTGCCGAGGAATTACTGGTTGATAAGGCTCAGCTTCTTACTCTTACTGCACCAGAGATGACAGTACTTATTGGTGGTATGAGAGTATTAAATGCCAACTACAATAGCTCCCCGCATGGAGTTTTTACAAAGAGGCCTGAGACACTTACTAATGACTTTTTCGTTAATCTACTGGACATGGCGACTGTTTGGAAGCCGACTGAAGATGATAAGGATATTTTCGAAGGACGTGACAGAGCAACAGGTGAGCTTAAGTGGACTGGAACAAGAGTTGATCTGATATTTGGTTCAAACTCACAGCTAAGAGCAATATCTGAAGTGTATGGCAGTGACGATTCCAAAGAGAAATTCGCAAGGGATTTCATAGCCGCATGGAGCAAGGTAATGAATGCGGACAGGTTCGACCTTAAATAAGTAAAGCCAGCATGAGACTTCTCCAAAAAGGAGGAGTCTCATTATTTATTGTTGACATCACCCGACCTATTATTATATATGTAAAAATGAGATAGATATCAATCTTTTGGATAAGATTGGAGGCTCCTATGCAAATCAGGGAATTATTGCCTATTATAATACCTGGCGTTTTGCTGCAGGTACTTATTCAAGCTTATTTTATAAAGCATTGCTGGGGGAATGAAAAGCTGTCCGGCAAGGCCAAATTATGGTATATAATTGCGATCCTTTTGATAAACCTCCCTGCAGCAGCTTTTTATCTGATAAGGTCCCGCGATGGGAATACTTCCTATGAGTATGAGTTTAAGGAAATAGATATTGATGATAACCTGAAGCTGGGAATATTTGTTCTGCTTGTGGTTGCCTATGAGATATTCTCTTTAAGGATCATTTCTGATAATGTCTATAATCCCCATTACCTTCTGATCGTAAGCCTTATTTCTTATTGCTTCATTTTAGGGCTTATATGGAACCTAATCGTAAGGGAAAGCAATGCTATCCTTGATCATATGCTTCCTGCCGCACAGCTTATGCTGATGATCCCCGTGCTTTATCTTGATAATACCTATAACTCATCCTTGTTGCTGCTTATAGTATCTGCAATTATTCTAAACAAGCTTCCCATAACATTTTCCAAAATATATCTCATTGCGTCTTTCGGAGCCTTCCTGGCAGGTGGTACGGCTAAGGCTCTTAGATTCCATGATTCGATGGGCTTTAACGAAATAATCAACTACATATATGTGAATGCTCTTGTATTTATTCTTATTACAGCTGCTTTCTATTCCCTGAAAAAACAGCTTATAAATAATATACGTCTCGACAAGGCACTGCGGATAGTAAAGGATCAAACTGAACAGATAAAGGAAATGAGTGCTGCATCTGAAAGAAACAGGATAACAGGCGAGATACACGACACAGTTGGCCACACGCTGGCCAGTGCTTTGATATCTATCGAGGCTGCAGAGGAGTTGCTGGGTCCGGCGGGCGGGGAGGCTGCTGAGAAGCTTTATCTTGCTAAGGATCAGGTAAAACGTGGATTAAACGATATCAGAAGCTCCATCAGATCGATCCGTGCCGGTGATGATGAGCCCTTTGATGTTTCCTTATGCAGGATGTTGGACGAAGTAAGGCAGACGACAAATATTGAAGTTAATTGCATCGTTGAGTTAAAGACTGAGCTTTTATCAGTTCAGAGAGGTATCCTTCTCCTGGCGATCAAGGAATGTACGACAAATGCTCTAAAGCATGGAAAGTGTAGTGAAATAGACGTACTGGTCCAGGAATCAAAGGGAGAGGTCAAGCTGACATTCTCAGATAATGGCAAGGGTTCATCCTCAATAACTCCTGGGTCCGGATTGACGATCATGAGGGAGAGAATCCAGGGCATAGGCGGAACCTTGGGTATGAGCACAAGCCCTGGCGAGGGCTTTACTGTTAATATAGCAATTCCTGTTTGATTTTTCTTAAAGGGGGATGCATAATGACTATGATTAGAATTGTGTTGGCAGACGATCAGACCATCATCCGAGAGGGTCTGTACTCTATCCTTAAATCTTATGCGGACATGGATGTGGTCGGGCAGGCTGGTAATGGCAGAGAGGCTTATGATCTTTCTATTAAGCTTAAGCCGGATATTGTCCTTATGGATATTAGGATGCCGGTTATGGATGGGGTCGAAGCTACCAGACTCATCAAGAGGGATCAGCCGGAAACGAGGGTTATAATATTGACGACATTTGAGGATGATGACTACATAATAAACGCAATGACTTACGGAGCCTCAGGCTATCTTCCAAAGGATATCGGCAGTAAAAAACTTGTGGAGGCAATCCGTGACGGCTTTGCGGGGAATATAATCCTTCCGGGAAAAATTGCTTCGAAAATCACATCCCACCTGGCGCAAAACAAGACGGAACAGGTTGAACTTAGCGATTTTTCCCAAAGGGAACAGGATATCATAGGTCTGCTTGTTGAAGGTCGCAGCAATAAGGAAATCGCCGACACACTGTATTTGACTGTAGGAACGGTGAAAAATTATATCACACAGATTTATAGCAAGATTGGAGCAAGTGACAGAGCAAATGCAGTTCTGTTTTTTAAGAAGCTTGGGCTATAGAATATGATTATTCTTTCTAAGAGGGTGGTTTTTGACCCCTCTTTTTTATTGTGACTGAAAATATTACTGGAGTCACTTATCATATTACCTATTAAATTGCTACCATCTGTTTGTAGTCAAATAAACCAAATGGAGGTGTGTTATGAGGACATTATATTTACTGATCGTTTTGCTGGCTTTGCCCTTCCTGATTATTGGATGTGCATACAGCTCCTACAAAAACGATGAGCGGATAATAAATGGATCCGGTGAGAAACATGAGGAGGTCAAGTCGATTAATGCAATCGGAAATGAGGTGATCGATAATGAATGATTTTGTCCTTACCACAGATATCCTTATTATGCTGCTGCCTCTTCTACTATTGCAGCTTGGGTTGGCGATTTACTGCTTAGTCAAGATCCACAGTGAAGGAGTGCAAAACCTGAACAAGCTTGCCTGGTCACTGATATGCATATTTATAAATCTTATTGGACCAATAACTTTCATGATTGTTGGGAGAAAGAGGGAGTTTAGATGATATCTGTAAGAGGCTTGACTAAAAAATATGGGGATGTCCTGGCACTAAATAATGTGAATATGTATGTGAATAAGGGCGAGATTTATGGTTTTATTGGCCATAACGGCGCTGGAAAGTCTACAGCAATGGGTATACTGGCAGGTCTGTCTAACCCTGATGACGGCGAATGTGTCGTCAACGGAATGAATGTTAGAGATGTAAAACACCCTGGTGACCTTAGGATAGGCTACCTGCCGGAGGAACCAAGGTTCTACCCCTGGATGTCCGCAGCAGAAGCTCTCGAATACTTTGGCGGCGGTATCAGAAAACCGAGGATCGAAGAGATCCTTGATTGGGTGGGTCTGTCCGGTATTGGGGACAGAAGGATCGGCGGTTACTCGAGGGGAATGAAGCAAAGGCTTGGAATAGCTTCCGCGATGGTAAGAGACCCCGATTTGCTTATCCTCGATGAACCGTCATCAGCTCTCGACCCCGAGGGTCGAAGTGATGTCCTAAGATTAATTTCTGAAATGAAGCAGCTTGGCAAAACCATTATCTTCTCCTCTCATATATTAAGTGATGTGGAGAGGATATGCGATACGGTCGGCATGATCCGAAACGGTGAAATGATTCTGGAAAAGCCGCTGGAGGATATCCAAAGAAGCTCAATAAAGCCAGTTTTTGAAATTGGGTTCTCGGTTCCGATAGAATCCCCTTTACTGGAGGAGCTGAAAAAAATGGAGGGAGTGGACAGTGTAGATATTGACGAAAGTTGTTTAAAGGTTTTGGTGGAGGGTTCTGACAGGTCTTCTATAGATATTATGAGCTTCCTTTCAGCACACAATATCTCTGTAGAGTATTTTCAATTGAAAAGACGTGATTTGGAGGATCTCTTCCTAAGGGAGGCTAGGGTAATATGATCTATGATTTGAAAAAGGAAGCTATGTATGGATTTAGAAGCGGCAAGCTTTTGGCCATTATGGGAGGCTTTATGTTCTTTTCCCTATTGACCCCATTTATACTGAAGGTCGTTCTGCCGCAGGTGCTTCTAAGCCGGGGTGCTTCTACACAGGATCTGTCAGGTCTGTTGGAGATAACTCAAATAGGGTGTATCCAAATATACTTAAAGGATATGTTCGAGATAGGGACTATAATCGTCTCGTTTTCACTATGCGGCTTGCTTGCACAGGAGATCAGGGATGGTACTCTTATAATTCCGCTATGCTCCGGGAGAAAATACACCTGCATTCTTGGAAGTAAGGTAGTAGTATTTGGTTTGGGGGTCTTTAGTATATCCTTATTGGCAGCTATTGCAAACTACTTGTATTCAGGCTACCTGTATTCCTTTGAAATTGGTGCCTCATCAGTGCTTATTGCAGGATTCTTGCAGGGAATATATATGGTTTTCCTCGTCCTGTGTGTTGTAATGTGGGGGAGTATCATAAAAAAGCCTGTTGCAACAGGTTTTTTGACCCTGCTTACAGCATTCGGAATGCATTTCATTGGAGAGCTGCTGAGTATTCATAAGTGGCTGCCTTCAGGGCTGCTGCTTCAAGCCCAGAGATTAAATCCTTTATCAGATATATCTGTATTCACAACTTTATCTGTAACAGCTATTTTATCGATAATTATGTTCGTTGTAACTCTAAAAAGGCTAAATAGACTTGAATGGAACGAGCGCAAGGCTCAATAGGGAGGAATTATGGAACACATAGCATACTGTGAATCTAAGGCAAATGAGCTTGACAACCTGGTAAGCGGGAACAAGTCCATGTTAATTAGAGGGGCTGCCGGTAGAAAGCTGCCGCATGGAAGAGTGGCGATTGGAGATATAGTGTACCTGATAAATAATGACAGCAGTGGGAAAATACTTGCTAAGGGAACCGTCAACTTTGTATATCACTCAGAAAAACTTACGAGAGATGAATCTGAAAGGATCATAGATGAGAATATGTATCGACTGAAGCTTACACCCGATCAAAGAAAGAGATGGATCGGCAAGAGATTTCTATGTCTGGTTGAGATAGAGAATGTGGTTCCGGTTGAACCTTTCTCATATGTCAGAGAGAAAAACATGGACGACTGGATCATTGTTGAGAAGGTTCAGGATATCATGAGGTCAAAATGAAGCGGAATCGACTATACAAAGCCTTTTTGACAATACTTATATGTCTGGTAATGATTGGTATAAATTATATTCCGGTTGATATATCTTCCCATGCTTCAGACGAAGTCTTTTTAAGGCATTTAGATGAATTTGTTCCAAGGCTGATGAATAGATATGATATCCCCGGGTGCAGCCTGGCAATAGTTAAGGATGGAGATTTGTTCTTTTACAGATCATACGGATACTCTGACAGGGAGAAAGGGATCATGCTGACATCCCGCGATCCCTTTAGAGTACAGTCAATATCCAAGTCAGTTACTGTCTGGGGCGTAATGAAGCTGGTTGAGAATGGCAGAGTGGATTTGGACTCAGCAATTTCATGCTACATAGACATCTCCGGATTTAAAGATGGAGGTAATTACCTGAAATCAGTAACTGTAAGGCAGCTCCTAACCCATACCTCGGGACTTCAGCTGGGAGATGTATTTACTGTTTACTCACCAGGCTCGCGGATGCCATCATTGCAGGAAAAGCTTCGTGATGAGGTTTCGTTTATTAATAAGCCGGGAAGCAGCTTCTCTTATTCAAATACTGGATATAATCTTTTGGAGCTCTTGATTGAAGAGGTCACAGGGCGCAGCTTCACGGAGTATATGGAAAGCGAGATACTTATTCCCCTTGGTATGACCAATTCCACATTTGACCTAAAGGAATCAATGATACCATATGTCCCTACCGGCTATACCTTGAAGGGTAAACCGGTACCGGCTTATGTTTATCCTGAAAAGGCATCAGGAGGTCTTCTTTCTACCAGCAGGGATCTGGCAAGGTTCATGATTGAGAGTATGAATTTGGGATCAAGAGACGATCTGGTATTAAGTGAGGATAGCATCGCTGCCATTCACTACCCCCAAGTAAGTGACATAGGGATCTATAGCCTCGTATTCGACTCCTATGCCCTGGGACATTATGTGGAGGAGCTGTCAAACGGCAAAATAGCTTTGTCACATGGGGGACAGGGTACGGGTATAATGACTCATATGCATTTTGTACCTGAAAGTGGTGATGGGATCATAATTCTCACAAACAGTCAACGGAGTTGGCCATTTATTTCACATTTACTGAGAGATTGGGCAGTCTGGAGGGATTTCGACCCTATTGGGATGACCAGGATCATATGGGGAGAGCAGTTGATGATTGCTCTTGTAGGGTTAGTGTGGGCAGCGATACTGTTCCAAGGGGAAAAAACTATTGGAATTTTCAAGTTAACCACGTTGGCTCGCAGGGATCTGAATGGAATGAAGTGCTTATTTTTCATACTATTTCCCGTGGTTCTTATTATCTTCCTCTTTTGGTGTTATAAGCAAAGGTATCTATTTATTACGACTCTATTCCCCACTGCCGCTGTCCAACTGGGGATAGCATTGTTCACATTTGCAATAATTACCATAATGAGAGCTATCATAACATGTAGAGGCATTATAAAGAAATCCAAAGAGGAGTGGTTTGATGAAGCCGGAAAAGAAATATAGCAATATCTTAAATTTAGGATTGCTGATCAGTTTATTCACTGGTCTTGGTATTGTCATAGGTGCATTAACAAACAATATCACACTATGGCTATACGTAGGTGCTGGAGTAGGTGTTATGGTTGGCGTGTTGCTGAACTAAGTAAAAGAGCAGACCCGTAGAATTCTGGTCTGCTTTTTACTTAGTTATTTTGGTCTATAGGAGTTAGTCAGAAATTTTCGTCAGGCTTATAGTGGCCTCAATATCTTCACCCCAAAACAGTCCTGTCATAGTACCAAATCCAGTTATCTGCCCCCCGGATGATGAGAATTTAAGGTCGAAAACAAGTCCATCCTGGTCCATGTGGATGCTATTGGATGCTTTATCATATGACAATACCGTTCTTTCTCCATCATCGTCTATCCATACAATGTTTCCGTCACCCAGATCCTGTAGCTCTATTATTCCCACTTCAGGCTCCTCCATCGTATCTACCTTGCTGACCCTGTTGTATTTTCCGAATATATTGATCTCTGAAATAGGGGCTTCTGTGGATGGAGTCTCAGTAATATCAGGTCCAACGGAAATCGCATCTGATATTCCTTCGTTGCTCTCGATTTTACCCATTTCTGAAATCAGGATCTCCATTTCTTCCCATACACTGCCAATGTCAACGGAGTCCTTATACTCTTTCACAAGATCCTGGATCGTCTTGGTTTCTTCAGGGAATACATACCCTATTGCTTCAAGTGCTGATTTCAAGGCCTCCTTGCCTGCACTGTCAAGGATCCTGGCTGTGACATCTCCATTATCAACCTTTACACCCATGAATTTGCCTTCATAGAACCAGTCTACCAACGAATCTCCAATATATGTCAACTGCTCTCCTGTTTCTGCTGCATTAAAGCCCGCTAGTCCAACCACCGCTGAAACCGGAGCTAACTTATCCTTAAGCTCATTGAAGCCTATTGTCACCTGGTTGTTCTCACCTAATATGATGCTGCTTCCGGTTGCACCAATATCTACTATGCAGTCAGCCCCGCTTACGACTACACCTGTCGCAGTTCCAAGAGTCATACTGCTGCTGCCTAGGGCACCTATCGTTCCTCCTCCGGTGACTATTGTTCCTACGACAAACACTCCCACCTTGCTGGCTGTCTTAACTCCCTGAAGATAGTTTATGCTCTCTGTCCAGGCATTGACATCGGCCTCGGCTTCCTCAAGTGCAGCTGAATCGCGGATTATCTTTTGAGCCAGTGCCATTTGCTCATAGGCAGTTCTTGCATCCGTACCCAGCTGGTTTGCCAGCTGCTGGTACCTTTGGCCGCCTCTTAGCGCATCGTATTGCTTGGTCAGATTTTCCGCCCAGGTTTGCGGGTCAAGCTTTCTCGCAGTACCTGCTGCATATGCTATTGATCCGGAACTCTTTGATAGCCTGATAATCCTGTTGAGTATTGAGTTTGCTTTAAGCTCATCAGAAATTCCTTCTTTACTTGCCATTTCAAGAACCTTTACGGCCCTATTCGTAATATCCTCAGCAGATTCTGATAGGGCTTCTGCACTCTCCCACGCAAGAAGCGCATCGTCAGCCATCTGTGCCAGCTCCTCCATGGTCATTGTGGAAGGATCTACTGACATATAGACCTCGGTGGCAAGCCTAGCATGTATGTACTGCTTTAGGGCTATTGCTGTGGCTTTACTGGCTGCCTGGAGAGATTCCGGCTCAGGATCTCTTTCTACCGTTACTGGCTCAAGCTCTTTGCTGACATCAGCTGTCTCTTGTGATCCGCATGCACTTAGGCTAAGAACAATTGCAAAGGCAAGTATTAGTGAAATTATTCTGTTTCTCATAGACTGGATCCTCCCTGAATTTGTTTATGTTTAGACCTCTTGGAACGATTTTATCAAAATGATCAACCCATTTACATATATTTTTTATCTTTGGCACGATGATGACAAAAAATAAAAGCACCAGGAACCGTCCGAGACCAGTGAAAAAGTCCTGAACTAGTCCCACTCAAAATAGAATAGAGTTATGCGATCAGAACCTTAAAACCATTGTAATTACTCGATTTCACATAAAAATATCCCCCGTTTATGGTATAATGTAAGTAGCGAACCAACATTACCAAAAGGAGGATATTTCTATGTTACGAACAAAGCCTAAGCAATTGTCGTTCCACTCATCATTATACAATAAAATACCCGAGAATCATATCCTAAAGAAGATAGATTCTGTCGTAGACTTTAGCTTCATTAATCGTCTCCTTTCAAGCAGCTACTGCAAGGAGTTCGGAAGACCCGCTAAAGAACCTGAATTGATGTGTAAATTGCTGTTTTTACAACACCTATACAATCTTTCAGACGAGAGAGTCATCGAAGAAGCAGAGCTTAATTTAGCATATCTTTACTTCCTAGGAGTCAATCCAGAGGAAAGTCTTCCTGACAAAAGCCTCTTATCCAAATTCAGGACCCATAGATTAAGAGAATCCACTCTTGATGAAATCATAACTGAGATTGTGAAACAATGCGTAGAAAGAGGTATCATAAGCTCATCAAGCGTAAGTATAGATGCTACACACATAGAAGCAAATACAATCAAAAAAACACCTGAGCGATTGATGAAACATCTTGCGCAGGAAATAATCAAAAGCTATGAAGAAGATACAAAAGAAGAACTAAAAGACTTGCCACAAGTTCCTGAATACAAGGAAATCAAGGATCATAAAGAAGCCAAGTCTGTCATGAAAGACTATCTAGAAACAGTAATAGAGAAAGTAGGCAGCTGTATAACCCCGGATAATGCAAACACGAATAAAGCGATCAATAGAGCCAAAGACATCTTAAGCGACCCGAAATTCATAAATCAAAAGGGTACACGATCACTGATAGATGAAGATGCAAGAGTTGGTAGAAAAAGTAAGACCCAGGATTTTTATGGCTACAAGTCAGAATTTGTGATGACAACAGAAGAAAGGATAATAACCTCAGTAAGAACAGCAAATGGAGCATACATAGACGGAAGTTACGCGAAAGAACTCCTGGACAGCACAAAGAAAGCTGGAGTAAATATTAGGGAAGTATATGGAGATAAGGCATACTTTAGAAAATTCATACTGGATGACATAGAGTCTGTACAAGCAAGAGCCTACATACCGGTTAGTGCAGTGGTATACAGACTTGATGAAACAAAATTTACATACAACAAAGATTCAGATGAGTGGCAGTGCATGCAGGGGAATACAAGCATAGAAAGAAAATACTTCACAGGTACGAGCCAAGGAAAACTCAGGGCAGGTTACAAATACTATTTTGATATAGCACAGTGCGAAAAATGCCCAATGCATGATGAGTGTTCAGGTAGCGATAAAAGGAGAGTCTTACAAGTTGGTTTAAATACAATGCAGTTCTATGAGATCTCTCAATATCAAAAGACGGAAGAGTTTAGAGAAAAGTATAAAAAGAGAGCATCAATAGAGGGTAAAAATGCAGAGTTGAAAAGATTTCACGGACTGTCCCGAGCAAGAGGGTATGGTCTTTTAAGTGTCTCGATCCAGTCGAAATTGGCTGCGATAGCGGTAAATATAAAGAGGATAGCTGCAATAGCATCCTCTCTATATTTTACAAATATCCAATTTTGGTTATTTTGGGGTCCAAGATATGATTTTTAGGTTTCAGCTAAAAAATGTCGCTAAAAAACCTTAGTTTTTCACTGGTCTCGAACCGTCCCCGCTGCTTTGTCCCCGCTGCTTTTACATATTGCTGAGTATAAAGGCGCTTAAAAATCCAATTGCTGTTATTAATCCTGCAAAGTCATGGGTTTCTTCAAATGCTTCGGGTATCATCGTATCCACAACCATTGAGAGGATAGCACCAGCTGCCACTGCCAGTATTGCGGAAACGAAGCCTGAACTGATTCCTTTAAACAATGTATAACCCAAAGAAGATACTATTGAGCTTGTGAGGGCAATTATTCCCCAGATAGAAAATATGTAGATTTTGCTTCTTTTTGCGTTCTTCATGCCAGCTGAGCTTGAAAGACCCTCTGGGATATTTGATATGAATATTGCCAAAACGGTTATGAGATTTATCCTTCCCCCGTCTATGATACTTAGTCCTATAACCAATGATTCCGGTATGCCGTCTATGAATGCTCCCATAGCTATTGATAACGCTCCTGCGTCACTTGTGTCCAGATGAGATTTCCCCTTGAGGTTAGACCTTTTACGGTGCTTCGCCCCTTTTTTGGATATAAAATAGTTCGCAGCAGTATAGACCAATGCTCCTATAATGAAACCCATCCCTGCGGATTTCAAACCGCCTTTATTGTAAGCTTCCTGAATTAGTTCGAAGGAAAGAGCTGATATCAATACTCCGCTGCCAAATGCCATTACTGCTGCAACCAGTCTTTGATTAAGGTTGCAGTAGTACCCGATAAGGGCGCCAATAAGAAGTGAACTTCCAGCTAATCCTCCCCAAAATCCAGCTTGTATAAATAATGGTATGGAGTTCATATGGATTCTCCCTTTACTATCATGAATTTTAATCAACTACTGACACTGTCTATAATCATAAGCTATTGATACCCACCAATGAAACAAATACTTGAATATAAGTATTATCTTTGATCAAGCTGAGCAGTATGCATCTTGATTTTATTAAAGCAAAGGGGTATCGTAAGATTCATAAAATAAATAAAATCGAAGGTGTGCTATGAAAAACAGATTTTTAAATTCAAATATTGTTTTATTGGGACTGGTTAGTTTTTTTGTAGATATGAGCACAGAAATGGTATACCCATTGATCCCGTTGTATTTATCTGCAGCCTTGGGAACTTCTCCCGCAATAATAGGGGTGATTGAGGGCATAGCTGAAAGCCTTGCTTCTATTTTGAAGGTTTTTAGTGGTTACATTGGTGATGTCTACCACAATAAGAAAACTCTTGCCTTTGCGGGTTACGCTGCATCTGTCATATACAAGATATTCCTTATTATTGCATCATCGTGGACTGGAGTACTTATTGCCAGAATAATCGATCGTACAGGTAAAGGGATACGAACTGCTCCAAGAGATGCTCTTGTTGCACAATCCAATAGAGGTAATAATCTGGGCGGTTCCTTTGGGCTTCATAAAATGCTTGATATGGCCGGTTCTGCTCTGGGCGTGGTTTTTGCATATTTTTTTATAGCTACCAACTATGGCTTTAATAAGGCATTCTTATTTTCGATAGTTCCCGCAATATTAGGAATCTTGATATTAGGTGCTGTGAAGGAAGATAAAAGCATAAATACACACAGGGAAAAACTTAAGTTAGAAGGATCACAGCTTAAGGGCAATTTAAGATGGTATCTCGCAATTATATTTATATTCTGCTTAGGCAATTCATCCAATGCTTTTTTGCTTCTAAAGGCTCAGGAAAGAGGGTTCTCAGCTTCTCAGGTAATTTTATTGTACTTGCTATTCAATATCTCAGCTTCATTACTTGCAATCCCTTCAGGCATACTATCAGATAAACTTGGAAGGAGCAGGATCATTGTTCCAGGATATATTGTTTATGGGATAGTATATCTGGGTTTTGCTTTTTTATCGTCAAAGCTTTCCACCATTATACTTTTTTCTGCTTATGGAGCTTATAACGCTTTGATCAGCGGGGCTGAAAGAGCTTTCATCGTTGAAAATTCACCGAAGGGGCTAACTGGAACAGTCCTGGGTGTATATGGCATGCTTCAGGGTATTGGGCTCCTACTATCTTCAATTATTGCTGGATTGTTATGGGTCAAATTTGGTTCAAATGCTCCATTTATATTCGGTGGTATTCTTGGGATCATCTCTGCTATTATGATAATGGTAGTATTGGGTAATAAGAAGAATTGTGCTGCAGATTGAAAATAAACGAACATTAAAAAAGCACCAGGAACCGTCCGAGACCAGTGAAAAAGTCCTGAACTAGTCCCACTCAAAATAGAATAGAGTTATGCGATCAGAACCTTAAAACCATTGTAATTACTCGATTTCACATAAAAATATCCCCCCGTTTATGGTATAATGTAAGTAGCGAACCAACATTACCAAAAGGAGGATATTTCTATGTTACGAACAAAGCCTAAGCAATTGTCGTTCCACTCATCATTATACAATAAAATACCCGAGAATCATATCCTAAAGAAGATAGATTCTGTCGTAGACTTTAGCTTCATTAATCGTCTCCTTTCAAGCAGCTACTGCAAGGAGTTCGGAAGACCCGCTAAGGAACCTGAATTGATGTGTAAATTGCTGTTTTTACAACACCTATACAATCTTTCAGACGAGAGAGTCATCGAAGAAGCAGAGCTTAATTTAGCATATCTTTACTTCCTAGGAGTCAATCCAGAGGAAAGTCTTCCTGACAAAAGCCTCTTATCCAAATTCAGGACCCATAGATTAAGAGAATCCACTCTTGATGAAATCATAACTGAGATTGTGAAACAATGCGTAGAAAGAGGTATCATAAGCTCATCAAGCGTAAGTATAGATGCTACACACATAGAAGCAAATACAATCAAAAAAACACCTGAGCGATTGATGAAACATCTTGCGCAGGAAATAATCAAAAGCTATGAAGAAGATACAAAAGAAGAACTAAAAGACTTGCCACAAGTTCCTGAATACAAGGAAATCAAGGATCATAAAGAAGCCAAGTCTGTCATGAAAGACTATCTAGAAACAGTAATAGAGAAAGTAGGCAGCTGTATAACCCCGGATAATGCAAACACGAATAAAGCGATCAATAGAGCCAAAGACATCTTAAGCGACCCGAAATTCATAAATCAAAAGGGTACACGATCACTGATAGATGAAGATGCAAGAGTTGGTAGAAAAAGCAAGACCCAGGATTTTTATGGCTACAAGTCAGAATTTGTGATGACAACAGAAGAAAGGATAATAACCTCAGTAAGAACAGCAAATGGAGCATACATAGACGGAAGTTACGCGAAAGAACTCCTGGACAGCACAAAGAAAGCTGGAGTAAATATTAGGGAAGTATATGGAGATAAGGCATACTTTAGAAAATTCATACTGGATGACATAGAGTCTGTACAAGCAAGAGCCTACATACCGGTTAGTGCAGTGGTATACAGACTTGATGAAAC
Source organism: Gudongella oleilytica (assembly GCF_004101785.1). NCBI lineage: Bacteria > Bacillati > Bacillota > Tissierellia > Tissierellales > Tissierellaceae > Gudongella > Gudongella oleilytica. The sequence goes on along the minus strand of NZ_CP035130.1, from coordinate 68,186 downwards.
AAAATTTACATACAACAAAGATTCAGATGAGTGGCAGTGCATGCAGGGGAATACAAGCATAGAAAGAAAATACTTCACAGGTACGAGCCAAGGAAAATTCAGGGCAGGTTACAAATACTATTTTGATATAGCACAGTGCGAAAAATGCCCAATGCATGATGAGTGTTCAGGTAGCGATAAAAGGAGAGTCTTACAAGTTGGTTTAAATACAATGCAGTTCTATGAGATCTCTCAATATCAAAAGACGGAAGAGTTTAGAGAAAAGTATAAAAAGAGAGCATCAATAGAGGGTAAAAATGCAGAGTTGAAAAGATTTCACGGACTGTCCCGAGCAAGAGGGTATGGTCTTTTAAGTGTCTCGATCCAGTCGAAATTGGCTGCGATAGCGGTAAATATAAAGAGGATAGCTGCAATAGCATCCTCTCTATATTTTACAAATATCCAATTTTGGTTATTTTGGGGTCCAAGATATGATTTTTAGGTTTCAGCTAAAAAATGTCGCTAAAAAACCTTAGTTTTTCACTGGTCTCGAACCGTCCCCGCTGCTTCTCTATTGATAATCAAAGGTTATTTAGTTATTAGCTCTTTTACTGCCTTTATGAATTCATCGATCTCTTCCTCTGTATTGTATGGCTCGAAACCGGCTCTGATCCAGCCCCCGTTTTCGTTTATACCGAGTACATCAGCCAATGTACTTGCATAGAAATGGCCGTGGGCAACGAATATCGAGTAGTTTTCAATAATCCATCTGACTGCATCACCTGAGTTCATTCCTTTTATGGTAAATGATACGGTCGGAGTTTTTCTGACCCCTTCAGGAGCTTGATATAGCTTTATTTCAGGAATCTCTTTAAGAGCACTTCTAAGCTTATCTGCAAGGAAGTTTTCATATTCTTCCATGACCTCATAGCCTGATATGATCCTTTCCCTTCTTGTCTTACCCTTCCCAAAGGATGCAATGAACTCAACTGCAGGCTCTATCCCTGCTATACCTTCATGGTTTTGGGTTCCTAGCTCCAATTTGAAAGGGATGTCATCTGTTGCGCAAGCAAGCTTGTATGCCTTGAGGGACTCGAGAAGCCCCTTCTTTATTATTGCTGCTCCCATATGGGGTCCAAAGAACTTATAGGTCGAGCAGAAAAGAATGTCAGCGTCGTAATAGTCTCTGTCGACGTAAATGTGAGGAACAGCCTGTACTGCATCAAGCGAGAATAATGCCCCTACTTCCTTAGTTCTCATGCTGATTTTCTTGGCATCGTTGATAGTTCCCACACCGTTTGAAGCCAAGCCTGCGGCTACGAGAACAGTCTTTTGGTTGATTACAGAATCCAGCTCTGAAAGGTCCAGAGTTAGAGTAAAAAGCAGTAGGGACAGTCCCTACTGCTTTTATACTGCTTTTAATCACCAATAATTACCTATTCTCAAGTGTTTTTAGATAACTGCTGAATGCATCCAAGCTGGCTCTTAGCTTATCCTGGTCAGTGTATCCACCATAGCCTATCCTAAATGCCGGCTCCTCATCGAAGCAGGCTCCATGGCATACGAGTATCTTCGCTTTTTCCATAGCATCAACAGCCAATTCAGTCGATGAAATATTGTAATCGTAACGGACTAGGCAGGTTGTCCCCTTAGCATCGCCGCGAAGACTTAAATGTGGTTGAGTTTTGACCCAGTTATATACGATCTCTTTATTTGGCAGGAGAATGTTTCTTGATCTTTCCCATACTTTCTCATAATTCTCCAGTGCGATCGATGATATCACTTCATCAACGATACCGCAGCATATAGTATTGTAGGATCTCCTGTTCTCAAAGTTTCTGTAGGCAGCTTCATCCCTTGTCACTATCCAGCCAATTCGAGTCCCCGCCATTGAAAACATCTTAGACATACTGCTTACGCTTATGGCTTTATCATATCCATAGTCTAGTATTGATGACATGTATGTCTCATCCAAACCTCGATAGATCTCGTCACAGAGTATGTATGCATCTACGCTCTTAGCTATTTCTACCAGTTCTCTAAGGTCCTCCTCATATAGAGTCGCTCCAGTAGGGTTATTGGGATTGGAAAGTGCTATTAGCTTAGTGTTTTTATCAACCGTCTTTCTTAATGTGTCCATATTGAGCAAATAATCGTCTTCCTCTTTAAGCTGGACGATCCTTGTTTCGATGCCGATTGATTTTGGGATATCGTAGTGCTGCTGATATGTAGGCTTTACGACTACAATGTTGTCACCTTTTTCAAGAAGACCCATAATGACTATATCATTTGCTCCGGTGCCTCCGTGAACCATCATGACATGGTCAGGTGAAACATTGGACCTTGGGTAGATGCCTGCAACAGCTTTCTTTATCCTTGGAGAACCTGTGGAATCTCCATGGTGGTAGTGAAGGCTCATAGTCCTCATCTCTTCGAGAAAGGCATCCTCATCCTGGTTCGTTACCCGGAAAAGCTCATCCATGGTCATTGCCCTAACACAGCTTGTACCTAAATTGTGTTCCGCTTTTGAATCCATTGGATTAAGCCACTGCTCAACTAAAAAGTCTGCTAAAATCATAACCTCTCCTCCTTTTACTTTTAAACATATGTCACCTAGGTCCATTATACTAGTTATCAGGATAATTTCATATGATATAACATGAACTATTATCAGCAAATCTCAACTGGAATCGTCTCCTATGCTTTCTCCACTTTTTTATGATTAATTTCCAAGGATTAATGGTAACTATACATCGATACGTCTAAATATATTTCAAGCAAGGAGTGTTTCATTATGAGTAAAATTACTATAGAGTTTTTTCACGATGTGATTTGCAGTTTTTGTTTCCCCATGTCATACAGAATGAGAAGGCTTAAGGAAATAATGCCTGATGTGGAAATCGTTCATAGGTCCTTTGCACTGGTCAAAGAGGAGAAGCATTTTGACCTGATGTTTGGATCTAGAGCAAAGGCCAAGGATGAGATACTTGGTCATTGGGAGCATGCCAACCATAATGATGACCTTCACAGATTCAACATTGAGGGTATGCGACAATCAGATTTTCCATTCCCTACTTCGATGAAGGCGCTCACAGCTTGTAAAGCGGCGTATTATGTGGGGGGCGACCAAGTATACTGGGATGTATTAGATGCATTGCAGTACGCACTTTTTGTACAAAACCGGGACGTGGGATCACAGGATGTTATTGAGGAAGTAGTAAAGGAGACTGGAATTGATTTTGAGAGTTGGAAGCTTTATTTTTCAGATAAAAATACTTTGGAAGAAGTTGAAAAAGACCTCAGTTTAGCTGATCTATATGGTATTCGCAGCATTCCTCACCTGGTTATTAATGGAAGATTCAGGGTCAGTGGTGCACAGAGCATTTCAAATATTGTCCGTTCGATCGAGGAAGTTAAGCAGGAAATGAAGCTCGATCCTTCTTAAAAAATACGGAGCCCAATAGGGCTCCGAAATTCTTACTAATTTTATCAGTCAGATGTCTTAGTTAAAGATAAAATCCTCATTTGGTAAGTACCCGAGACAGTCTCTTCGGAAATTCCCACCCCCAGAACATCCTCATCCCATGGATCGAATGTTACATCAACATTTACTCCCTGACTGGATCCTAATATTCTTCTGCTTTCCTGGTCATAGGGGAGTATCAGCTGTCTTCCATCCAAGTGAGTCCAAATAATATTTCCATCGCCGTTATCGCCAATGCTTATAGATCCGGCAACTCGGTCTCCACCATCCTTGTTTGTGGAAACGATGGAGTATGTACCTAATAGGCTTAACTTCCCAACTGCGAATCCGGCTGCTCCCGGGACCTGGGGTTCTTCTTCCTTCGGTGCTTCATCAACCGGAGGCTGATTCTCAGTTACCTCGCCCTTGTTTTCTGAACTTTCCAGCTGAGACATTTTGGAGTCCAGTTCCCTCATTCTCTCTTCTATTGTCTGTGGATCTATCCCCAGCTCCTGCATTATATCCTCAAGTTTTTCAGAGGTCTCGGGAAAAACATAGCCAGCGGTTTCTAAGGCTGATCTAAGCGCTTCAACTCCTACACTGTCGAAGATCCTTGCAGTTACGGTCCCGCCATCCACCTTGACTCCCATGACCTTGCCCTCAAAAAACCAGTCCGTCAATGTATCTCCAATATATGAAAGTTGTTCTCCCGTCTCAGCAGCATTAAAGGATGCAAGACCTACCACTGCAGATACAGGCGCCAGCTTTTCTTTCACATCATCAAAACCAACCGTCACTTGATGATTTTCGCCTAGAATGATATTGCTGCCAGTAGCTGCTATATCCACAATGCAATCAGTGCCGCCTACGATGACTCCTGCAGTAGTACCAAGTGTCATGCTGCTTGTCCCAAGAGCGGCTATGCTGCCTCCTCCGGTGACTATCGTACCCACCACGAAGACGCCAACTTTGCTGGCGGTCTTTGTAGCCTGTGCAGCCTTGGTCATTTTATCCCAGAATGCCGCATCCTCCGTCGCTTGGCCATGAATAATACTCTGGGCAAGCTGCATTTGTTCAAAGGCGGATTTAGCATCTGTTCCAAGCTGCTGAGCCAGCTGCTTATACAGCTGAGCTCCTTTCAGAGCATCAAATTGTTTTGTCAGATTTTCTGCCCAGATCTGCGATCCAAGTTTTTTTGGATCTGCTGCAAGACCGTAGAATTGAAGACCGGAAGGGATAGACGCAAGGCTCATTGGCTGAAGCTTATGTCTGCCAATCAGGGATTCTTGTTTTGATACTGATATCTCGAGAATTTTTTCTGCTTTGCTGCTAAGCTCCTCTGCGGCCAGTGAATACTGCTCTGCATTTTCCCATATGACCAGGAGCTCGTCAACAATATCAGAGACTTCCTCCATTGTCGTCGATGAGGAATCTAAAGTCAAAAATTTCTCCGTTGCAAGTCTCGCATAGATGTACTGTCTAAGAGCAATTGTGGTTGCTTCATTTGCTACTTTTAGCGATTCTGGTTCGGGTTCCCGATCTACAGTAATCGGTTCTAATTCCTCAGCTTCATTAGTGGTGTCCTTTGAACCGCATGCACTTAGGCTTAGTATCATTGTGGCTGCCAGTGTAAGCGCTATGAAGCGCTTAATTAGGTCTTTGAATTTTCTCACTGCCCTGACCCCCTGTAATTGTTGATATTTTAATATCTTAGAATTATCTTATCAAAACATTTTATCGATAAACACATATTTTTTTAGTTTGGCACAGGCATGACAAAATGACCGTTTATCGGCAATGTTCAAAAAGCAAAAATAAAATAAAGCACAGTTATTTCAATAAATAACTGTGCTTTAATATCTGGCAAAGAACACAAGTTTGATACAAAATGCACCCGCTAACTCTGTTCCCGTTTGTTGCGTGAACACCCTTGCTTGTTTCCGTTTGTTCCATGTGCAGAGTGTGAACCCCCTAATTGTTTGAAAATAAGTATTTGAGATTGGCTCTTTCAGTCAAGTATGTTCACTAACTCAATTTTTGTCACCATATCATCCTTAAACCAGAATATCAATGCCAGTCCCCACCCACCTTCGTTATTGCAATACCAGAGGTAGTCGCCTTCACGACTCCAAAATTGCGTATCAAAAATGTTTGGGTATGCAAGCAATACTTCCTCTCGGCTCATACCGATTCTAATGCCACGATAAGTGGCAAGGTCGGTGCGCACAGTCTCAAGGTTGTTTATCCTATTTAAATCCTCAGCTTTATTGTGGTAACACAAAGCGGTAAGTCCCTTGTAATCCAAGCGTAACCAATAATCTCCCTCATTGTATATTGGCTCATATTCCTCTAAAATCTCTTTTTCTGGTTCCTCGTTTATAGGAATATAAGTGGAGCCAGGCCCCACATATTGTGGATATCCATCGAAATTAATGGACACATCTATATCCCATATGCCGTAAGCAACTTCCAAAATAGTTTCCTCAATTTTCTTATCGGAATCCACATCATAGGAAATGCCCATTACCCTATCCCAGGTGTACTTGTCCGGGTTTTCTTCATAGCCACTGCGATTTAACACCACATAACCGGGTTGGCTTTGATGCCAATCGTAAGTGCCCTCAGAATCCTGGCTTTCTCGTGTTAACCAGTATCTGCTGTACTCTATTTTATAAGCCACCCCAATAGTTTCATATAAAACCCTTTCATCTACATAGACAAGACTGTCGATACGAAGATCGCCTTCTTGGGGTTCCTCGGGTTCCTCTGATGCAAAGTAGACGGCATCTTCTGATGTAGCTTCGTTGCGAAGATAGGAAAGGACCAAATCCCGTACAGGAGCCGGTGCCTGTTCTTCCATGGATGGAGTATCTGGTTTTTCGGGCAGTTTGGTTCCCGGCTTATTGTCGCAACCTACCAACATCAGCAAAGAGGGTATAATCAGCAGCAGCAAGAGTGCAAGATGCGATTTAGGGTTTTTACTCATAGTATGTGTCCCCTTAATTGAATTCGTTTGGACTGGCCTGCTAAAGAAGGCACAATGTTTGGATTAAATATAGCACACCAAATGCTATCATTATTTCTGATTTCAATCGATAATCGACAGTGTTATCCTATCATGGACTGATAGCAATTGCAAATATAAAATGGAATATTATTGCTACCTACACGAAAAATGGATACTATGATTTTAAATTTAAATTTACCGCTTCCGGGGGGTGGGGGGGTACGGGGGCCTGGCCCCGCCCGTAAGGCGCTTTTGCGTCAACATTAAAAAAGACGCCCAGCATATTCTGAATGAATATGCTAAGCGCCTGGCGGAGAAGGAGGGATTTGAACCCTCACGCCGGTTGTGCCGACCTACCGCTTTTCGAGAGCGGACCCTTCAGCCAAGTTTTTCACTGCATTGATAACCATTGCCCAAGTAATATCAGCTGCATAGAAGTATTTCTTTTGGTATTTTTCCCAGAGATCAGCCATGATATCGTTCTCCATTATGAAATCAATAGTATTCATAGTTTCAGTTGACATCTGATTGGTAGTACCTCGTTTTTCAGCTGTATTGACCAATGCTGTCTTAAAAATTTTCACGTCGAAGGTTTGTGTATTAGTCAGGACATATATATCATAAAAATCTCTCATTCGGGTATTGGTGACGCCACGGGTAATGATCGTCTCAAGCTTCTCGGCAAGAACCGTTTCCAAGTTATATGCCATAATGCTGATTGTTCTATCTTCAAACATTAGCTTATAATCATACTCCATTTCCCTTGGGGTAACAGGATCTCCGGTTGTGATGTCAATCTTAAGCATTTGGCGAGTTTTATCAAATACGGCTCCGATTGAAACACGATACCCTGGATAGTCTGCTTCTTCGCGTATCTCCTCAATCCCTCGTATTGAAAATTCAGCTCCATCCTCAATCTGAATGGTCAAGATGTCCTGAATGATCTCTGATAGTTCACTCTTAGATAATGTCTGCCCTTTGATTGTTGCATCCATATCCATTGTGGTGCGCGCATCAATGCCAACCATCGCAGCAATGAGCATGCCTCCTTTAAGAATAAAGTTATGTTTGTAATCTGAAACAGAAATACGTTCCAAGAAACACTCCATCATGAAGTTGCGAAGCAGGATCTCAGTCTCTACATTCGATTTTTTCGAAAGGTTTCTGATCAAGGCTTTTAACTGCGTGGAAGTTCTCATAACAATACCTCCATGTAGCTTCTGAGTAGTTTGGTAACTTTGAATGCTTCTGCCATTAGCATGAGTTTATTAAGATTTTTGTCTTTACGCTTGGCGTAACGCTTAATTGCATCTGTGACAACTGCGATGTCTAAATCGTTCCGACTTCTCAGACAGTCACAAATTGTGCGTTCCATATCATAGGCTGTAATAGAGTTTCCAAACATTGTAGTTAGTTTTGTCACTCCAATTTCATGCAATTCGCGCTTAATTGTAAAAACTTTGAGACCATTTTCTCGAAGCCGTGTTGGATTGTAGCCTGTTGGAACTGTAACCATATAGTTGATTGGATCACGATCCGTCAGTTCGTGCAGAAATAGTGCTGTTTCATGCGAATAGATGACTTTCGGACGCCGTAGTTGTACGATATACATCTTGTCAACAAATTCATCAGGCAAAACATAAATCCCAGTAGACACACGGTCTAAATCACCTGAATTGACGAGCAGGCGCAATCTTTCGTTTGAGACACCGGCTTTATTTGCTTGGGCGGTAGTAACGATTCCACCATTTTGCTTAAGGACTGATTTAAGTTCATTGGGTACAGCCATGCTATCACCTCTAATTTGATTTCCATGCTAATATAATATACAAAATGTGCACAAATATCAATATATATTTGATTTTTGTGCACACTTCATTAATAAAACAAGCATGCTAATCAAATTGCTTCAAATCATTTTATTCGAAATGAGCTTCTAAAAAAAGCACAGTTATTTCAATAAACAACTGTGCTTTAATATCTGGCGGAGAAGGAGGGATTTGAACCCTCGCGCCGCGTTAACGACCTACCGCTTTTCGAGAGCGGACCCTTCAGCCACTTGGGTACTTCTCCAATATATATTTAGATGCTGGCTCTCCGTAGTAACCACACTATGGAGAACCAGTTATTGCTACTTATAGTATTTCCCGGTAAGTTCCTCGATCGTAATTTCGATTACTGCTGTTCCTTTTACCATGTTTTCAGGGATATCCTTCCCGCTAAGCTGTGGAGTATACTTTTCCACAATCTTAAGCAGCACTTCCTTCTTATACTCGATATCCGTTAAAATTTCAGCATTTCCCCGGACGATTACGCTGTTGTATTCTGTATTTATTTCACATGGTTCCTCTATTCCCTGGCTTATCAGGCTTAGCATTTCGTCAACTTCAAACCCAACCTTTGGATTTTTACTGATGCAATCAAGTTTCTGCCCCTTTGGCAGTCCATGGAAGTAAATTCTTTCGTTGAGGTACACGAAATGGACAGGCACCACATAGGGATATCCTTCTGGATCGACTGAAGCGATTCTTCCAACCTGGCTTTCAGTTAATAATCTTTCGATTTCCTGATCAGACAGCATATGGAGTTTCATTCTGTTTTGCATGATGCTCTCCTCTTGCATTTACCAATGCGATATATATTTGATCTAATATAAGTTCTCAAGCTTACCCGGTACAATGGATATTATACACGGATTGTTGTCATTTTGCAAAATAATCCTTCATTAACCCGATCACCTTATCAATATCATCTCTTAATATGTCGTTGTGTGTAACATATCTGAATTCCAATGGCCAGTCGTTATTTATCTTTACTCCATTTGTTAAAAGGTACTCCGTAAAGTCTGCCGCATCGAAGTCTTCTTTTTTTATTCCGAAATATACCATGTCTATCTGCACATTCTCAGGCTTAAGACTGATCTCAGGGATCTCCATCAGTCGTTCCATCATGTACTTTGCATTTTCGTGGTCTGAGGACAGCCTTTTGGTCATTTCCTCAAGTGCAATTATCCCTGCCGCAGCAAGAATACCAGCTTGTCTCATTCCTCCCCCAAGGAGCTTCCTGTGCTTTCTTGCTCTATTTATGAACTCACCTGAACCTGCCAGCATTGAACCTACAGGAGCGCAGAGCCCTTTTGACAGGCAGAACATAATTGAATCTGTATATCTCGCTACCTCAGATGCATCTACTCCAAGTGCTGTTGCAGCATTGAATAACCTTGCTCCGTCTGTATGAACCGGCAATCCGTTGGCTTTAGCCGTTTCATAAACTTCCTTCATTATGTTTAATGGTACAACTGTGCCATTGGCCAGAGCATTTTCCAGGCACACAAGACCGGTTCTTGGATGATGGATGTCATCTGTTCTGATTTTTCTTATTATATCCTTTGCATAGATCCTGTCGTCCGGGTTATCCACTATTGCATAGCTTACTCCAGAAAGCCTTGCTGCCGCTCCTACCTCATGGACTACGATATGAGAGTTCGCTCCAACTATGATCTCATCTCCATAGGAGGTATGGCTCATGATTGCAAGCTGATTCCCCATTGTTCCTGAGGGTACGAACAGCGCTGCTTCCTTTCCCGCCATTCTTGCTGCAAGCTCCTCAAGCCTTTTTATCGTAGGGTCATCCTCGTACACATCATCTCCGACTGGAGCTGCTGCCATTGCTTTTCTCATTTCATCCGTTGGCATTGTTACTGTGTCGCTTCTCAGGTCGATGTATCTCATATGTATCCCTCCGTTTATAGTTATGCTTTTATTATACGATTTGTGGGGATAAAACTAAAGGGAAACCATTATTTTGGCTTCCCTGATTTTCTAAGCTCTCTGAAGAACTCTGTCAGGAGAAGCCTGCACTCCTTCTCCATTACCCCTGTTGTAAGCTCTACTCTATGGTTCATTCTTGGATGTCTTACAAGGTCCTCATTGGATCCACAGCATCCAAACCTTGGATCCATTGCTCCTATTACAAGCCTTGGGAGTCTGGCGTTTACTATCGCTCCAGCGCACATGGCACATGGCTCAAGGGTGACATACATGGTACAGTCAACGAGCCTCCAGCCTCCCAGGAATCTGCTTGCCTCCTGTATGGCCATTATTTCCGCATGAGCTGTTGGGTCTTTTTCCGTTTCTCTCCGGTTCCAGCCCCGCCCTATTATTTTTCCGTCATAAACTATAACAGCACCTACGGGAACCTCGTAGGTGCTTGTTTTTGCTATATTTATTGCTTCCTTCATAAAGAGCTCATCCATATTTATCACCTGAAAAAAATGGTGCACCCGAGAGGAATCGAACCCCTGCACATGCCTTAGGAGGGCACCGCTCTATCCTTCTGAGCTACGGGTGCAAGTCACAAAAATAATTATATTATTTATTGCCATTTTTGTCAATCGGATCAGCTTTTGGGATGGTGTCAACTTACTGTAGGGAAAAAATATCATGAAATTTAACAATAACTTTTGGTGATTAATTCCACAGATCGTTGTATAATGTTCAAGAGAATAGACCCCTCCATTTGTATTGGTTTTTTGTCGCAGATTGATCATACCATATGGTGCTCTATTCTCTTTATTTCTTCCTACACTTGTTTTACACCAGCGAGGCCTATACTGCGGCCTCTATCGCACTCCAAAGGGTTTTCTCGACCATGAGTGCTGCTTCTTTAATACTATCTTCCCCCATTATGTCTACCAGTGCCTCAGGCTTGATCATTCCGACCACGACGGAGTCTCCATCGTCCCTGATCATCATCTTGCATGGCAAGAAATATGCCATATCCGGCTTGGCATTTAAGATCTCAATTGCAATCTTGGGATTGCACACCTCAAGGATCATGTGGTTCTTTCCGTATTCAAAGCCTTTTTCTGCAAATTTATCCCTGAAGTTTAGCTCCCATAATACTCCGAACTGCCTTTCCTTTAGTGTTTCTCTTAAAGCCACCAGTGCTTCCTCGAAGGACTTGCTCGTTCTCTTTTCCAAATATAGCTCCATATCCATCATTCCTTTCGGCTTTACTTGTATGCACATTATACCCCATATGGGTATCATAATCAACAAAAGAAAATCCGCAGCCTTATTTGGATGCGGATTTGTTTTAATTATGCTTGCTGTGCTTTCTTTAGGCTGGCCTTCTGGAATAAATACGTTCCAATCAGAACAACTACTCCAAATGCATCCGTTACAAGACCTGGCTTAAGAAGCATTAGAGCTGCTGCAGCTAATAGTACCCTTTCAATAATATTTGTTTTCTTGACCAGATAACCCTCTACAGCTGCGGCAAGACAGAGGATTCCAATTACTGCTGATACCACAACAGGCAATGCACTTACAAAAGGAGTAAATACAACTGTTGAGCCCACAATTTCCTCAACCATTATTAGTCTAGGGTCTATTGCGAATATATATGGGACTATGAAAGCTGCTAAGGCTATCTTTACCGCCTGAAAGCCTGTCTTCATAGAATTCGCACCCGCTATTCCAGCTCCTGCATATGCTGCAAGTGCAACTGGAGGTGTAATATCTGCAACTACCCCAAAGTATAGTATAAACAGGTGAGCTGCCATTAGGTTTACATCAAGTTTAAGAAGTGCAGGTACTGCCATTGTCGCAAGTACTATGTACTTAGCTGTTGTAGGTAGGCCCATTCCAAGGATGATCGATGCAATCATTGTGAAAAATAGTGTCAAAAGCAGGTTTCCTCCTGCCGCTGAAACAATAAGCTCTGCTATTCTAAGTCCCAAGCCTGTTAGAGTTACAACTCCTACTATCATACCTGCACAGGCACAGGCACAGGCTACTCCTACAGCTCCTTTTGCCCCAGCTTCCAATGCTCCTAAGAAGTCATTAAAGGTAAAGGATTTGTCTTTACGTACAAGTGTTGCGATGATTGCTATTACAAGACTTATTACTATAGCCTTGAATGCAGCCAAGGTTGGTGTGTTGCCTGCTACCAGGAAGTAGACTATTGTTACAAGAGGTATAAGCAGGTATCCTCTGCTTAACATAAGCTTTCCTACCTTAGGGAGCTGCTCTCTTGGCAGGCCCTTAAGCCCAAGCTTTGATGCTTCAAGATGCACCATTGTTCCAACAGCGAAATAGTATAGTATGGCAGGTATTGCTGCTGCGATAATTATTTTAAGATAAGGTATGCCAGTAAATTCAGCCATTATAAAGGCTGCTGCACCCATTACGGGCGGCATGATTTGTCCTCCAGTTGAAGCTGCTGCTTCAACTGCTCCGGCAAAGTATGGCTTATAGCCTGTTTTCTTCATAAGTGGTATTGTAAACGCCCCTGTAGTTACTGTATTAGCTACTGAGCTTCCTGAGATCGAGCCCATAAAACCTGATGCTACTACAGCAGTCATCGCAGGGCCGCTCTTATAGTGTCCTGTAAGGCCAAAGGCCATGTCGATAAAGAATTTACCTACACCTGTTTTTTCAAGGAAAGCACCGAAAAGAATGAACAGGAATACGAAGGTTGCCGATACTCCCAATGGTATGCCCATTATACCTTCAAGTCCCATGTACATATGCGATACGATCCTTGTTAAGGAGAAGCCTCTATGCGCCAGAACTCCAGGCATTTGAGGCCCAAAATATGCATAGGCTAAAAATACTATAGCCACTATTGGAAGCTCTGGCCCAACTACCCTTCTTGTTACCTCAAGTGTTAGAAGTATTGCCAGAATCCCAAATACAAGGTCCATAGTGGTGGCGTTACCACCTTTTAAAGCCAGCTGCTCCGGGAACAAGAACACATAACCGAATACTACGACTCCAATTCCCATCAGTACAAAATCCAGTATTGAAGGCTTTTCTTTGCTGGATTTCTTTCCTGCCGGATATAGAAGCAGACCTAGGATAAATGCAAAAATTATATGTAATGACCTTTGTTTGTAGGATAGCAAGGTGCCAAATCCTGCGGTATAAAGATGGAAAGATGCCATGGCTATGGCAATAACAGTGCCGAATTTAGCTACGTTTCCCTTAAGTTTTCTGAGCTTTGAAGTATCCTTATCAAACTCCTCCATCAGTTGATCTACATCCAATGCTTCTTTCTGGATTATGTCTTTTTCATCAGTCATCTAAACCCCTCCTTTGCTAGATAATTCATTAATGACATTTTTTGGGTTTTAAATTTGATCCCTTCCGTTGGTTCTGCAAAATCAAGGAACGGATATTCCTTTTCACGAATTATTAATATATGGTTTGCTCGCACTGCACCAACCCTGTAAACAAGATCTGTTATTTTCATGTCAATGTTGTACAATCTAAACCCCTGCTCTGTTATCTCGAAATCATAAGGTGATGTTGAGGGCAAACCCGCCCCAAAGGATTGAAAAATTGTTTCCTTTAGGACAATGTCCCCGGATTGTATCTCATATGTCTCCCAAACTGGAGTCAGCTGGACGGAATGTGTGTACTTAACAGTAAAAAATTCCCCATCTCTTATCTTCCAGGACCTGAGTATTTCTCCGGTCCTCATATCTGAGGCTGTGAGATAGTCCATCTTATAAAGGGAAGAAAACAATAAAAATATGATTGCAGCTGCTGCAAGTATTTTAAAGAATAGTGGAAAGGTACTGATACTATCAGTACCTTTCCTTGGGACTCTATTGTACACTTTTTACTTTATTCCCATCTCATCGTAGTATTTTTGTGCTCCTGGGTGAACGTCTATTGGCATACCGACAAGTGCTGTTTCGAGCTTAATGTCATTTCCTCTTGCATGGGTATCAATTATTACCTGTCTTTGCTCATACATACTCTTTGTCATGTTGTAAACCAAATCTTCACTTAGGTCTTCTGGAACTATAAGCATTGCCATTACAGCAGCTGCTACTACGTCTTCTGTTTGTCCCCTGTAGCTGTTTGCAGGTATTACTACCTCGGCATAGAATGGATATTTGGCATTCAAAGCTGCGATCTTGTCGGAGTCGATAGCTACGACTACGATATCTGCCGTTTGAGTGACCTCTGTTACTGCTGATGTCGGGACTGCACCTGTTACGAATGCCGCATCGATTTGCTTGTTCTTCAATTGATCAGCTGCTTCGTTGAAGGATAGGTAGTCAGCCTTTGCAAGGTCGGTATAGTCCAAGCCGTATTCTGCAAGCATTTGTCTTGCATTTACCTCGGTACCTGATCCAGGTGCTCCTACAGCTACTTTTTTGCCTGCCAGATCAGCAAGGTTTTTGATTCCTGATTCAGCTGTAGCTATTACCTGAGTAACCTCTGGATAAAGCATTGCCATTCCTCTGATGTTGGTTATTTTGTCTTTTCCTGCAAAACTCTCGGTTCCTGTCCAAGCATAGTAAGTTACGTCATTTTGTGCAAAGGCAACTTCAGCTTCGCCTTGAGCGACCAGGTTTACGTTCTCAACAGATGCTCCTGTTGATTGAGCGTTAGCAGTAACTCCTGGGATATTCTCGTTGAATATCTTAGCCATTGCACCGCCAAGTGGGTAATATGTTCCGCCTGTTCCGCCTGTTGCGATCGATACGAAAACGTTCTCAACCGGTGGTGCAGGAGTTTCTGCTGGAGTCTCAGCCGGTGTTTCCGCAGGTGTTTCTGCTGGAGCCTCTGGTGCGCATCCAATCAGCATAGTCATAGTAAGTACTAAAACCATCATTAAAGATAAAATCTTTTTGTTCATATTCATCCCCCTTTTCTTTTTGTACTGAATCAAGCTACTTCTTTATCGAAGCAGCTTCATAAGTATATTATAACTGAAAACCCGCCCGGATTCTACTCAAAATTTGTTGAATAGTTGAAATATTTGATATTTAGGCTATTTTAGCCTTTCCATATGCCACTAAAGAAAGACCTGACGATAATATCCGGTCTTTCAGTATTCTTTATTCTTAAAGCTTTTCGATGCCTCCCATGTACTTTTTCAATACTTCAGGGATAATTACAGATCCATCGGCTTGCTGATAATTTTCCAGTATAGCCGCAAATGTCCTGCCTACTGCAAGACCTGAACCATTGAGTGTATGCAGATACTCAACCTTGCCGGTCTCAGTGCTTCTGAATCTCAGGTTCGCCCTTCGCGCCTGAAAGTCCTCGAAGTTGCTGCAGCTTGATATCTCAACGTATCTGCCGTAGCTTGGCATCCAAACCTCAATGTCGTAGGTCTTTGCCGATGAGAAGCCAAGGTCTCCTGTGCTTAGCATTACTACCCTGTATGGTATCCCCAGACGCTTCAGAACTTCCTCTGCATTTGCTGTAAGCGTCTCAAGCTCTTCATAGGATTTATCCGGGTGGGCAAATTTTACCATCTCCACCTTGTCGAACTGGTGGTTTCTGATCAGACCTCTGGTATCTCTTCCTGCTGAGCCGGCTTCTGCTCTGAAGCATGGAGTATACGCAGTAAAATATACTGGAAGGTCCTCCTCTCTAAGGATCTCGTCCCTTAGAAGGTTGGTCAGTGGAACCTCTGCTGTAGGAACGAGGAAAAAGTCCTTGGCAGGAACATGGAACATATCCTCCTCAAACTTCGGAAGCTGTCCGGTTCCTATCATACTGTCCCTGTTGACCATATACGGGGTTGCCATCTCCATGTATCCATGGTTCTCCGTATGAAGATCCAGCATAAAGTTAACTATTGCCCTTTCAAGCCTTGCTCCTGCTCCTCTGAATACACTGAACCTTGCTCCTGATATCTTTACTGCCCTGTCAAAGTCCAAAACCCCCAATTCCGTTCCCAGATCCCAGTGGGCCTTAGGTTCAAAATCAAATTGTCTTGGTTCTCCCCATTTTCTCATTTCGACGTTGTCAGCATCTGATTCTCCTTCGACAACGGTCTCATGAGGGGTATTTGGTATCTGAAGCAGAAGGGTTTTTATCTCATCGTCCACTTCCTTGACCCTTACGTCCAATACCTTTACCTTTTCAGCAAGTTCCTTCATCTCTTCAAATATAGGGGCTACGTCCTTGCCTTCTTTTTTAAGCCTTGGAACCTCCTTGGACACTCTATTTTGTTCAGCCTTCATTTCCTCGACTTCTACAAGAATGGTTCTCCTCTCTTCATCCAGCTTTAACAGCTGTTCGATGGGGAAATTTCCATGCCTCTTCGCAAGTGCCCTAAGCACGCCCTCTGAATCCATCCTTATTTTTTTAATATCCAGCATAATATCCCTCCTTAAAATAAAAAAACCCGTCCCTGTGATTAGGGACGGGAATATACCCGCGTTGCCACCCTAGTTGACCGGTTAAGGTCCACTCAAAGCACTATTGCTCAGGGCTGGATTCGACAGCTTATCCTTCCGGTTCACACCGACCACCGGCTCTCTAAGAGGAATTGCTGTGTACTATTTCCCTTCTTCACAATATTTAATTAAAGCTAATTATATAGTACATCAATATAAGATGTCAATACCTATTCGGTGTACTCCTTGATTGCGACTGTCTTCGGCTCACTCATTCTCTTTATCCCAAGCTTCTCTGCAGCTTTCCTGTAGATACCAGCCTCTCCGGAGGTATATATCTCCACACTCCCTAGGCCGTCTCTTTGAAGGAGCTCCATATCATGCAGCTGAGCTCTGATCGCCTTGGCTTGCTGGAATCCAGGATTTATGTAATTCAGGGAGGGATCTATATCCAGGAAAATTTCTTCAACGATAGGATAATGGGTACAAGCCAGCACTATGTTGTAAACCTCGCCCTTACCCTTTATGCTGTTAAGGTGATGCTTGACGATGTCATAGGTAGCCTGACTGTCAAACTCTCCCCGATCAATCAGCGTTGCAAGATCCCTGCTGCCTTCGTTGAATACCTCTATCCCAGGTCTTCTTTCTCTGAGCATCCTCTCGTAGGATCCCATTTTTACGGTGAACTCAGTAGCAAGGATCGCAAGTCTTTCTGCTCCCATCTTATCTATGTGGTCCACAGTTGGGGTTACGATGTCCACAACCGGAAAGGGCAGCTTGCCATTGAATCTCTTATGTATGGTAGAGATCGTGTTGCAGGCTATTGCAGCAAGTTTTACCTCTCTCTCCTCAACAAACTTCAGCATTGCCATGGTAAGAAGGTAGATATCTTCCTCTGACTTGTTTCCATATGGGACATTTTTGCTGTCTCCAAGGTATATGATGTCCTCCCCAGGCATCAACTTTTGCATCGATGCCACGATAGTAAGACCTCCTATACCGGAATCGATAACTCCTATTGGTTTCTTCATCATATTCCCCCTCTATAGTGTCATGTCGCCTTTTTTTATGAGGCCTTTTCTTCTCATCCACTCTGATACTGAAAACGCTATTATCCCGGGGAATACAAAGTGCATCATCAGGATCAGCAGAAGTACATACGGGCTGGCACCCATAGTTTCTATCATCGCCAGCTGCCCCACAAGACCGCTTGTCCCCATACCTGCACCCAAAGCGTTGCTTTCCATGTGAAGAATGTAGGTAGATATAGGTCCAAGTATTGCCGAGGCTACAATAGCCGGTATCCAGATCAGCGGATTCTTAACGATGTTCGGTATCTGAAGCATAGATGTCCCCAGGCCTTGAGCTACAAGACCGCCATATCTGTTCTCCCTGAATGAAGCCACAGCAAAGCCAACCATGTTGGCAGCACAGCCTACGGTAGCCGCTCCTGCGGCCAGGCCTGTTAGGTTCAGGGATATGGCAAGAGCTGCAGAGCTTATTGGCAGAGTCAGGACCATTCCCATTATGACAGATACGATTATCCCCATAGGGATTGGATGCATTTCGGTAGCCTTATTGATCAACGTCCCGATCCCTGTCATAAATGCCGCTATGTATGGACTAATATAGCTTCCTACAAAGCCTCCGACAAGTATAGTCACCATAGGAACCAGGATAATGTCGAATTTCGTCTTCCCGCTGACTATCTTTGATATCTCCGCTCCGCACAAAGCCGCCACAAAGGCTCCTACTGGCTCTCCCGTCTTAATAATAGCCGATGCTCCGTCAAAGGATATACTGCCAGCTCCGATCGCGCCTGCTGCAGCTGCTGCGAATATTCCAAGTGGTGGTGCCCCTACGCTGTAGGCGACTCCTACTCCTATTGCAGGCCCCATTAACCTCTGGGCAACATTCCCGAATAGGATCAGAGGCTCAAGTCCTCCGTAGGTCCCTATCTGCTTGATTATGAGCCCTATAAGCAGGGACGAGAACAGACCTAAAGCCATTCCGTTTAGGACCTTTACGATATAGCCCTGTATTCCTGTTGCTTTCCTTGACATTTGCTAACCCCTTTCAATAGATTATTCCCACCTCAGGTCCTTGCCGTAGAACTTCAGTGGTATGAACTTATCAAAAATCCTTGAAAAAACTCTGTCGGTGTATATCTCAGAGATTTCGTTGGGTGTAAGGTTTGTTGAGATAATGGTTTTCTTACCTGACAATAGTCTGGTATTTACTATGTTGAATATCTCGGCGTTGGTAAAGGAGTTTGAAACCTCAGTGCCAAGATCGTCGACTATTAAAAGATCTGCATCAAAGAGCATAGAGTACTCATAGTCTGTCATATCGCTCTCATCACGCCTGAACCTTCTTCTCTCGAGAATATCCAGGATAGTGAATGCAGTCTGGTATATTACTATCTTGTTCCTGTCTAAAAGAGCTTTGGCTATGCAGTTGCAAAGAAACGTCTTCCCCAGACCTGTTGTCCCGTAGAATAGAAGGTTTTCACCGTTGTCCTCGTCGAAGTTTCCGATAAAGCCCTCGGCATAGCCTGCGATATCAGCCATGTTTTCCCTTGGAGTTAGTGCCTCCCCCTCGAATGGCTTATCTGAAAACAGATCTATGTTGAAGCTCTGAAAGTTCTCCTTATGTAGTATCCTGTCAAGATTGGACATTTGATATGCTCTGTTTATCATCTCCTGCTTCAGACACTTACATCTGGCTCCGTCTTCGAGATAGCCTGTATCGTTGCATTGGCTGCATTGATATTTTGGCTCCAGATAGTCAGCGGGTATGTTTCCCTCAGTCAAGAGATACGCCTTCTCCATTTTCAGCGCTTCGATACGTTCCTGAGTCTTAATAACAAGGTCCTCCGCAGCTTCGGCGCTCCCCAGTACAGCCTTAGCCATACGGATGCCTGTTCTTCTTATCTCATCATCTATCTCCCTGACTCTGGGGAGCCTTTTGTATACCTCCTGTTGTCTTTTCTCCAGTGCTCTCTGACTGTTGTCTCTTCTTTGTTCATAAATTCTTTGGATGTCTGCCTTGGTCCTGCTATTCATCAGCTTCATCCCTTCCCTTCAGCCTGTGGGCTTCTCTTTTCTTCCTTGCAATATCCTCCAGCTCTGAGGCCGAGTATTTTGATGACCTCTGCTCGAAGTTGTGGAACCTGGTCTTGTAGCTTTGTCTTGTATTTCGTTTCACTTCAGTCCTTGGTGTCTGTTTCTCTGGCGGCTTGTCCCTTTCGACTACATCCTCCACAGTTCTGAAGCCCTTCTTATGCCAATCGCTGATGACTCCATCAATATAATTTATAGTTGGATATTGCACCTTGCTGGAGGCTTCACAGCCCTTTAACACCATGTCCATGGAGTAGCCATACTCATCAAACCATTTAGATATGAGCTTATTGTCTCCCTCGTTGTAGCCTTTATTGGAGAGTCCTACAGCCTTCATGACCTTGTGGTACCTGTGAAACCTCTGGTCCTCCTTGGCCAGGTACTCTTCAACTGCGTCCATCGTAGTCAGTCCCATGTCGTACCAGTTTCTTACAATGCCCTCTATATAGTTAAGTTGCTTTTTACCCTTGGCCTCAACTCCGTATTGAAAGGCTTTTTCTATTACATCCGGATCCATATTGTAGTCATAGAACCAGTCCAGTATCTTCTTTTTTTCAATTGCCTGGGTTTGTCTTCTCATTATTTCGTCGATCCTGTTGAACATGCTGTTTATCATAGGATTCTTTAGAGCTCCCACAAGATCGTCGGCCCAGGACGCCTTCTCTTCCTTTTTCACTTGAACCGGCTTAGCCATGAGATTATTTCTTATATACAGCTGCTTAAGACTTAAAAACTTTATCTGGTAATTAACATCATCTTCGCCGCTTTTTTCAACTATCCCCTTGTTTTCCCAGAAGTCCCATGCCCTTAATACATCCTCCAAGGGAACGTCAAGATGCCTTGCTATGGTTTGATTAGTAAGCTCCAGCGAAGCATCCCTGTCATGGGCATACTTATATCCCAATAGATATACCTTGACGTAGGTTCCGTTGGCCATTGGCATGAAATCATTGAGGAATATATTTTCAATAGGTGTGTCACCCAGGTCCATATCGGTGGTCTCAAGCTTGAATCCCATCCTGCGTCTCAGCTCCTTTTCCTTGAAAGATACACATCCTTGGTCAATTTCATCTGGTAAATATAATTATATATCTTTTCCCCGTCAAATACAAAGCATGATTCCCATCTAATCAGCTCCGGATCTGAGCGGTCAATTCCCTGGTCGGGGAATGGGTCCAGATAGTAGGCTGTCTTCTTGAAACCAAGCTTTTCATATACATGGATCGCTCTTTCATTAAACTCTGCAACCTCAAGAAGCAGAGCCTTCATCCTTAGTTTTTCGAAATAATAGGGCAGAAATGTCTCCAGTGCTTCTGTCCCAAGCCCTTTATTGATATTATCCGGGTCAAAGACGATTCCAAGAAACGCTGTCCTTTTGAACGGCCTTTTATTCTTGATCCCCATATAGCCTACTAGTCTTCCATCCTTGTCCCGTACTGAAAAGTAGCTGTTCCTCCAGTTGAAGGTCTTGAACCTGAACCAGGTCTTCACCTCAGTGTCGTTTATATACGGAAAATTATAGTCTGCCAGGAGCTTGCTTTCATGCTGTCCCCAAGATCTCATGTCGTAAGCATCTTCTATTGTAAGCGGTGCAAGCTTAAGGTTTTTTCCCTCCAGTTCCAAGTTGATCCCTCCTTAAAGGGGTACCTGAGACTGGACTCCGGTACCCCTGCCATGATACATTTCATTTAATTCAACCCTGGTGCAAAGCTCGATCAATTGATCAGTCAGTATCGATAAATTTCTCCATATTAAGAAACTTTGTGTATTCCTGCTTGAATACCAGCTCTATACTTCCGGTAGGACCATTCCTGTGCTTTGCAATGATTACCTCACCGATGTTTTTCTTTTCGGATTCCTTGTCGTAGTACTCATCCCTGTAAAGGAACAATACTACGTCTGCATCCTGCTCTATGGCACCGGACTCCCTCAGGTCAGATAGTATAGGCCTGTGGTCGCTTCTTAGCTCAGGAGCTCGTGACAGCTGCGATAAAGCAAGGACAGGACACTCCATTTCCTTTGCAAGACCCTTTAGCCCTCTTGATATTGCTGATATCTCCTGTTGCCTGCTTTCCACCTTGCCGTCAACCTGCATCAGCTGGAGGTAGTCGACTACGATCAGGTCAAGTCCCTTCTCGACTTTAAGCCTTCTGCATTTGGCCTTCATCTCCATCATCGATATTCCTGCGGTATCATCGATATATATTTCCATCCTGGATAGAGGTCCCATAGCGTTTACCACCTGGATCCACTCATCATCAGCCAGGTTTCCACTGATTATCTTTTGAAGATCGACGTGGGCTGTTGAGCTTATTATCCTCTGCACCAGCTGTTCCTTAGACATTTCAAGTGAAAATATTGCTATCTTCCCATTTCCCTTAAGGGAGGCATTTGTTGCGATATTTACTCCAAGGGCGGTTTTTCCCATGGATGGTCTTGCTGCAAGAAGCACAAGGTCTGATTTTTGAAGACCTGACAGCTTTCTGTCCAGATCCGAGAAGCCTGTGGTAAGGCCTGTCAGACCACCCTTGTTGGCAGCTCTCTCCTCAATTTGGGCAAAGCTGGAAAGAAGCACCTCGCTTATGGGGACTATCCCCTTTTTGTGTGCCCCTTGAGTTATGTCAAATATATTCTTCTCGGCCTTTTCGATTATTGCATTGACCTCTTCGCTGTTCTCATAGGCCAATCCCATTATTTCGTTGCTGGACCTTATCAGCTTTCTTAAGGTGGATTTTTCCTCCACTATATTGCAGTAGTATTTTGCATTTGCTGTAGTGGCAATGCTGCCAGACAAATTGGCAAGATATGTTATCCCGCCGACGGCCTCAATAGTCCCCCTCCTCTTTAGCTCTTCGGAAAGGGTTATGATATCGACAGGCTCGTTTCTGTTATTCAAAACAAGCATAGCCTCAAAGATCTCCTGGTTGGCTTCCTTATAGAAGTCGTCAGGACGTATAGTCTCTATGGCTGTATTGATTGCCTCCTTGTCCAGGAGCATTGCTCCGAGGACAGACTGCTCCGCCTCCAAACTATGTGGAGGTATTCTGCCAAGTCCAGTATCCAAAAAAATCACCTCTTATATAGTAACTACGTTCACCTTCAGCTTAGCTGATACCTCCGGGTAGAGCTTAAGGTCGACCTCTGTAGCTCCTGCGTTCTTTATATTGTCCTTCATCTCTATCTTTCTCTTATCAATATCTACTCCATGCTGTTCCTTGAGAGCTGCTGCTATGTCCTGCGAGGTTATGGAGCCAAAAAGCCTTCCTCCGCTGCCGCCCTTTGCTTTTACCTCAACAGTTAGTTTTTCCAGCCTTTCCTTCAGAGCATTAGCCTCTTCAAGCTCCTGCTTCTTTTTGGCTGCCTCCTGTTTTTTTGCTTCCTCCCATTTCCTAAGGTTTTCTGATGTAGCCTCTATCGCCATGTTCCTTGGAATCAGGTAATTTCTGGCATAGCCGTCCTTTGAATTGACAAGGTCTCCCTCTTTGCCCATGCCCTTTACTTCCTTTAGCAAGATCACCTTCATTTCTTTTCACCTTCCTTTAAGAATTTGCCTATTATATCGATCAACAGTTTTTCTGCATCGTTCATCGAAAGCTTTTCTATCTGTGCTCCCGCACTTGTCAAGTGTCCTCCGCCTCCAAGCTTCTCAAGGATAAGCTGAACGCTTATGTTGCCCAGAGACCTTCCCGAAATGTGTATTTTATCGTCAAGCTTACTGAGCACGAAGGAAGCCTCCACGTCGTTTATGTTTAATAGCTCATTGGCTGCCTGAGCTGCTATTAGTATGGAGTCATCGTTGGTAACCTCAAGTCTTCCTATTGCAATTTTATCGAACACCATCTTTGCAGACCTTACGACCTCTGCTTTATTTATAAAGGTGCTGAAGTCATCCCTGAAAAGCTGCTTTACAACAGTCGTATCTGCTCCCGCCCGCTTTAAGACAGAAGCAGCTTCAAAGGTTCTCACTCCGGTCTGGAAGCTGAAGTTCTTCGTATCTACGGTTATCCCGGCAAGCATTGCCTCAGCCTCAAACTTGGTGAGATTTGTCTCAGCACTCATATAGGTCAAGACCTCCGTAACCAATTCAGAGGTCGACGAAGCATAGGGTTCAAGATAGGTCAATACCGGATCCTTGATAAACTCAGCCCCTCTTCTGTGGTGGTCTATAACAACTACCTTATTGGTCTTCTCCAAAAGCTCTGGTGCCTCTGTAAGACTGGGCTTGTGATTATCTACGACAATCATAAGGTCCTTATCGTCGATGATCTCCAGTGCAGCTTCGCCATTGATTATTTTATCCTCGAGCTCCGGTGCCTCTTGTCTCATCCTGTCCATAAGGTTTCTTATTGATGGATTTTCTCCATTGAGAACCAGAAAAGCCTTTTTGTCTCTGTTCTCGACTGCTCTCATTACCCCAATTGATGAGCCTATGGAGTCCATGTCGGGATTTTTATGGCCCATTACGAATACCATACCTGACTGGTCTATAAGCTGCCTAAGAGCATCTCCTATTACCCTTGCCTTTACCTTGTTTCTTTTTTCCATTGCCTTTGACTTGCCGCCATAAAAATCAAATGAGTTCCCAATATTTACAACTGCCTGATCACCACCACGGCCAAGGGCAATGTCGATTGCAGCATTAGCATTTCTATAGGAATCCAGCAGCGTCTTTCCTGCCTGGCAGACTCCGATGCTCAAGGTTATGGGTATGGTGTTCCCCATGTTGAGATCTCTTATCTGATCCAGAAGGTCAAATCTTTTCGTCTTAATATCCATTAAGCCATTATGATCCACCAGAACAAGGTATTTATCGTTTTCATATTTTCTAACAAGGCCGTTATACTTACCGAAATAAGAGCTGATTACCTTGTCGATCTCAGCAAGTACCATCGGCCTGTGGGTATCCGGCGTGGAGTTTTTGACGTCGTCGTAATTATCAACATTTATCAGGGCAACTATGGTCTTTTCATCTGTGTACATTTTCAGAAGATGCTGGTAATCAGTGTCCTCAACCCAATACAGCATTGTTATGTTGCCCTTGGCAAAGCTTCCCTTGCCCTCGATAAAGTTTGGAAGTACCTTGAAGCACTTGTCCATGTAGTTTATATCAAGTGGCTCATTTTCCTTCTTTCTGCTCAACTCAGTGATGTTGAAGGCTGGGATCAGCTCACTTATGGATCTGTTTAGAACGTCTCCTCCTCCCACCAACTCGAGGAAGGGGGTGTTGTACCAGGTGACATTACCTACATCGTCAATGAAGGATAATGGAAATGGCATGTTGAATATGGCGTGCTTGGCAGCAGAATCAAAAGTATGGGAAAGCCCCTCAATGTATTTTGTAAGCTCCCGGTTCTTCTCTTCGATTTTCCTGTGGGTATAGAAAACCATGTACCCAACCACCAGCGCCATGATAAAAGCGACGATAGGCTGGAAAAAAGCCAGGATCAAAACCATTAGAGCCATTATGATCAGATATATTCTGTTGTCTGCCCATGTGAATAGCTTGTCTTTCATCTCAATCCTCCTACCGGGGTTTTCTTCTCCTAAGCTTTCTAAAGTCCAATACTATATCTGCTCCTCCAAGCAATGATATTACAGTAAGCATCGGGGACAGAATTACAAGGATAAACATGAGTATTCCCCTTGCTATGCTGTTCATTTTAAGCTGAAGCAGGTAATAGTCTGTTACGGCAAGTCCTTGTATGATAAATACCGTCCCTACCAGTACGATCAGGTTCATGAATATCACGTCATAAAATCCTGTATCGAAGGATTTCACGGCGAAAAGTCCGATAAAAACCACCAGCATTCCTACCCCAAAGTTGTTGGGCACTGTAAACCTGTGAAGCCAGGGCATTGGTAGTATGCCTATCCCAAGGGCTCTCAGGAGTCTTACTGAAAAAAGATAATTCAGGTAGCTGACCACGAAGGAAAGCACCATGAGGATTGCCGGAAGGATAAGTATGAGATAGGAATACGCATCTTCAAGCATAGTCCTTGTCTTATCCAGCTCGTAAACACTCATGCCCATTCCCTCGAGCATTTCGAGCTGCATGAATAGGGTCTCCCGGAAGGTCTCCTCCACTTGCTTGACCACACTTGTTCCTGCTGCGTTCCCAAATAGCGCAAATAAGAGCAGCGTACTGGCGAAGAAAACTATTGAGCCCGTGGCAAGAACCTCCAGGGGCCTTCTTCTCTTTCTCATGCTATAGGTCATTCCTACAGCCATTGGGCCAAACATCCCGATTAATACCGATGCACTTGTAAAGTCTGAGACCAATCCAATCACAGCAGCCGTTATTGCCATAAGCAATCCCATGTTGACAAGACCGTGCTTTACTCCGTATATTACAAAGCCCAGTGGAAACAATATCAGCAGGAATGGGAAAAAGTAGATGGCAATAAGTCCTCCAAGAACCTCCATCCCCAGTATCCCTGCGCCTTCAATTATGGGTATCATCCATTTATTGTCCTTGTTCAAGTGTTTCACCCCGTGTTTTTTTAGTGCTTCCTTTGATTATATTATATATTAGAGATGAATGAAAGTATTACATGATCGGAATTACTCTTATCCATAAAAACAAGAAAAGAGAGGTTTCCCTCTCTTAGTCTGCGCTGTAAGGCAGCAATGCCACTTGTCTTGCTCTTTTAACAGCTATTGTAAGCTGTCTTTGGTGCTTGGAGCAGTTTCCTGAAATTCTTCTTGGGAGGATCTTTCCTCTTTCAGTGATGTATTTCTTAAGCTTGCTCACGTCTTTATAGTCTATGTGTGTAGATTTGTCAGCGCAAAAGCTGCACACTCTTTTTCTTGGTTTGAACCTTCTTTGCATCCTTTTCCCCTCCTTAATTAGAATGGAATATCGTCATTGTCGGTTGGGTGGAAGCCATCCATTTCAGGATAATCAAGGCTGTTGTTGTTAAAGCTTGAGGAGGTCTTATTTGTGTTCTCTCCCCACTCAAGGAACTCTACGCTGTTAGCCACCACGTCTGTGGTGAATACTCTCTTTCCGTCCTTGTCGTCGTAGCTGCCAGTCTGAATTCTTCCCTGTATGCCTACCAGCTTACCTTTATTGAGAAAGTTAGCGCAGTTCTCTGCCTGCTTTCCCCAAACGACTATTCTGATGAAATCAGCAGTCGGTTGATTTTTCGATTCCATTTCTTGTTTTTTATCTCGTGAAAGACCTTTGTCAACAGCAATCGTGAACGTGGATACGGGTGTCCCTGAATTTGGAATATATCTTAGTTCAGGATCTTTCGTGAGCCTTCCTATCAATGCAACATTATTCAAGTCATTCACCGTCCTTTGGATTACTCTTCCTCTTTAACGATCATATGTCTCATAATGCCTTCTGATATCTTTGCAATTCTGTCGAACTCCTTAACTACTTCCGGGTTTGACTCGAAGTTGATCAGTACATAGTACCCTTCCGCCAAATCATCGATCAGATATGCAAGCTTTCTCATTCCCCACTCGTCTTGTGTTATTATAGTACCGCCTGTTTCGATGATTCCCTTGAATCTCTCCAAAAGCGCTACTCTTTTTTCTTCCTCGAAATTTGGGTAAAAGATTATCATAGCTTCATATTTTCTCATGTATTTCACCTCCTTATGGACTATCGGCTCTATCCTTATGATAGAGCAAGGAACACTGATGTATTATACCACAGCGGTTTTCGCTTGGCAATAACAATGATACCCTTCTTTACACAAATTTTACAGCGTAAGTAGATTAATTTTAACATAAAAGGCCTATAATAGCATTAAGAAATAATATAAAAGAGGATGATATTATGAGGAGTAAATTTGATCAGGATCTTGAAAAGCTTAATTTTGAACTGACTGAGATGGGAAATCTCATAGAAAGCTCCATTGAAGCTACTGTAACTGCTCTAAAGACACAGGATGTGGAACTGGCGGGGAGGGTCATCGCGGGAGACAAGGAAGTCAACGATATGGAAAGAGCCATCGAGGATCTTTGTCTGAAGCTGATACTTAGACAACAACCTGTTGCAAGAGACCTAAGGCTTATTTCATCAGCCTTAAAAATGATAACGGATATGGAAAGGATAGGCGACCAATCAGCGGACATATCAGAAATCACAATAAGACTTGCCGATCAAACGTATCTTAAAGAGCTTGT
Source organism: Gudongella oleilytica (assembly GCF_004101785.1). NCBI lineage: Bacteria > Bacillati > Bacillota > Tissierellia > Tissierellales > Tissierellaceae > Gudongella > Gudongella oleilytica. The sequence continues at coordinate 40,322 of NZ_CP035130.1, read as the reverse complement.
TCACATCCCGCAGATGGCAGATGCTACTATAAAGATGGTTAGAGATAGCATTGATGCCTTTGTTAGGAGAGATATCGAGCTTGCAAAAAAAGTTATCTATTACGATGATATCGTCGACGACCTGTTTAGTGTAATAAAGGATGAGCTGATCGGCTCTATCAAAGCAGGTACCGGTTCCAGCGAACAAGCTATTGACCTGATGATGATCGCTAAATATTTTGAAAGAATTGGCGACCATGCGCAAAACATTGCGGAATGGGTATACTTTGCCATAGCAGGTGACCATTTCACAAGGAGTTGATCATATGAAGCTGATATACTGTATTGAGGATGATGAAAGCATAAGAGAGCTGGTTTTATATGCTCTGAGAAATGAGGGTTATAATGCCGTTGGCTTCGAATCCGGTGAAGGGCTTTTTACATCTCCTATCCCTGATCTTGTGCTGCTTGACATCATGCTTCCAGGTGCTGACGGCTACAGTATATTGAAACAGCTTCGTAATGATACCCGAACTCAGGGTGTCCCAGTAATAATGCTGACCTCTAAGACCAGTGAATTTGATAAGGTAAGAGCCCTTGATATGGGTGCTGATGACTATATTGCAAAGCCCTTTGGGGTAATGGAGCTGTTGTCAAGAATAAGGGCAGTCCTTAGAAGAGCTCAACCACGCATTGAAGCTGATGCCATATCTATCGGCGGTGTGAGTCTTGACTACGAGAAGCATTTAGTTACTACAAACGGGAAGGAAATAATTTTAACTCCCAAGGAATTTGATCTGTTGCACTATTTGATGAAGAATCAGGGACTTGTTCTTACCAGAGAAAAGATCATGAATGTGGTTTGGGGCTTTGATTTCGAGGGGGAATCCAGAACAGTAGATGTCCATATAAGGACTCTGAGGATGAAGCTTGGGGATGCGGGTGAATCTGTCCAGACCGTGCGAGGCGTAGGCTACAAGTTTGGAGGTTAATTTATGCAAAACAGGATATATGCATACCTTGCGGTAATAGTTAGCATTGCGATGACCATCACCACTATGGCTATGGCCTTTGTAGTATACGATTTAGCCAGAGGGCCTGGGAGTATAGAAAATCTAAGTTTCTTTGAAGTGCTGATGTCTATGTTGCCTGCTGCAGTCGGTGTTTTGGTTCTGCTTTTGGTAACGCTGTACTTATTGTCTCACAGGCTTGCAGACAGGCTTATGGCTCCCATAAAAAGAATAGCCTCGAGTGTGGAAAGTATATTGTCCGGAAACCCTGTGACTGAGGTATCTATTTATCCTGAGATCAGGCCTTTTGTTGACACTATCGACAGACAAAAGAAGCAGATAGATCTGGCTCTTCATGAGATGAGGGAAGCAGAGAAGGTGAGAAGAGAATTCACTGCCAATGTATCCCATGAGCTCAAAACGCCGCTTACATCTATCATTGGCTATTCAGAAATGTTGCAAAACGGGGTTTCTAATGCAGATGACTCCAAAAAATTTGCAGGGGTCATCCACAAGGAGGGCTCTAGACTTTTAGAGCTTATAGATTCGGTCATAAGTCTCTCAAGGCTTGAGGACTCAAATGCCATTAAGACATTTGAAAGTCTGGAGTTGTATGGTATAGTCCAGGATCTCGTCGAGAAGCTGCGCTTTTCTGCCAAGGAAAAATCTGTGGAGCTATCCGTTGTAGGCTCGCCCATCCAGGTTCGTGGAGACAGGAGAATGGTACAGGATCTTATTTTCAACCTTGTAGACAATGCCATCAAGTACAACCGATTTGGAGGAAGTGTTACAGTAAGCATTTCAGAGGAGGGTACCTATGGAGTGATGAGGGTTACCGATACAGGAATCGGCATTCCAAAGGATGATGTCGAGAGAGTCTTTGAAAGATTCTATAGAGTTGATAAAAGTCGTTCAAAGAAAGTCGAGGGTACTGGCCTTGGTCTTGCGATAGTAAAGCATATAGTAGAGTTCCACGGAGGCAGCGTTCTTCTCGATAGTGAAGTAAACAAGGGGACTACCATAACTGTAAAGCTCCCTAAATAAAGTCGATGAAAATCCGCAGGGCTTAAGCCCTGCGGATAATTTTTAATATAGACTATTTCATAGCTTCCTTTATAACCTGGGCAAGTCGCTTCATTCCCTCAACGATAAGTTCGTCGCTCATGGCTGAGTAGTTAAGTCTCATGCAATGCTCATTTCCTCCATTGGCGAAGAATGAACCTCCCGGTACAAATGCAACATGCTTTTCGAGAGCCTTTACTGCCAAATCTCTGGTGTTGATGTAGTCGGGCAGCTCTACCCATGTGAACAAACCGCCCTGTGGTCTTGTGAACTTCACGCCCTCAGGAAACTCCTCATCCATTACCTTAAGCATAAGATTTCTTCTTCTAAGATAGGTTTCCTTGATCTTTTCTATATGCTCCTCGATATTGTAGTTTTCAAGGAATGTCGCTACCTCGATCTGAGATATGGTGCTTGATTGAAGATCAGCACCTTGCTTGACCAGTATGAATTTGTTCAGGATCTCCGGAGATGCCGCTACCCAACCAAGTCTTAGGCCTGGGCAGAATATCTTTGAGAAGGTTCCAAAGAATATTACTCTTCCCTCTGTGTCATAGTGCTTTATTGCAGGCAATATTTCTCCTTCAAATCTCAGCTCGCCATATGGATTGTCTTCAACTATTACGATGTCATATTTATTAGCAAGCTCAACAAGCTTCTTCCTCTTTTCAGTAGACCACGTTTTTCCTGATGGATTCTGGAAATCTGGTATAACGTAGATATACTTGACATTCTCGGTATTCTTAAGAATTTCTTCAAGCTCCTCCATATTCATTCCATCGTCCTCAAGCTCAATGTCAATAAATTTCGGCTCGTAGGCTTTGAATGCATTGATAGCTCCAAGATAACTTGGTTTTTCAACGATTATAACGTCCCCAGGATTGATGAATATCTTAGCTGCAAAGTCCAGACCTTGCTGTGATCCACTTGTAACAAGAACGTCATTCGCAGTCATATGGACATTTACCTTCTCCATCCTCCTGGCGATAGCTTCTCTCAGCGGCTGATACCCCTCAGTGGGACCATATTGCAGCGCTTTGGAGCCGTGCTTCTCTATTACTTCCTTGCTGATATGTATCATCTCTTCAACTGGGAACAGCTCAGCAGCCGGCAGTCCGCCCGCGAAGGAAATGATTTCAGGTCTTTGGGTCAGTTTAAGTAGCTCTCTGATTTCAGAGGCCTTGATATTTTCCATTCTCTTTGCAAATTTCAATTGCATGGCATACACCTCCATTTTAAATCGGAAAACCTTTTCCCGTCTATACTTATATATTATCACCTTGCATGAGCGCTTGTCTATATCAAAAATTACAAAAATTGAGGGCTGCTGGATATTTTTACCCAGCAGCCGAATTTACAGCACCAGCTCTGCTTTGTCGCTATCTCCAAAGTATCTGTACAGATCATATGGAGAAAATATCCCTTTATCAGTTACCACTCCGCTTACCAGATGTGGTGGTGTGGCATCAAAGGAAGGATAAAATCCTTTTACTCCTTCCATGGCCGTTCTTACTCCCATGGCCTGAAGGACAAAATCAGGATCTCTTTCTTCAATAGTCACTGTTTTTATTGTCTCATGTCCCCTGTCCGGGACTCCCGTTACAAAATACGGGACGCCCATATACTTCGCAACTATAGCTATTTGGAAGGTACCGATCTTATTTACCACGTAGCCATCCATACATATAGCATCAGCAGCCGATGTGAATACATCAACGCCTTTTCTCTCCATAACGAATGCAGGCATGTTATCTGTTATTACTGTAACGTCAAAGCCCTGATCATAAGCTACACTTGCAGTCAGCCTTGCTCCCTGGAAGTACGGCCTTGTCTCGGGAACAAACAGCTTTATGTTCTTTCCTCTGACTTTAGCTTCCCTTAACATCATTCCAACTATTGTTTCTCCGAAGCATTGGGTCATTACTGTACCTTTGTCCGGGAACATGTCCACAAGGTTTTTAGCCACCAGGCCAACTCTTGCATATCTTTCATTCGTTACCTTAATGGTATGCTCGAATATAACCTGATCCAGCTTCTCATCCAGATCAATGGAGGACCTTGCAGCTTCCAGACAGCCATCGACGATAAGCCTCATCCTCTTTGCGGTTGTCGGCCTGGCGCTTGATATTGTGTCAGCCGCTTCATCGAGGAACCTTAGCTTAGCTTCTCTGGCCATATTTCTAGCCTCGTAAGCCGCCAAGGCCATACCCATGCCAGCAGCAAGAAATGGGCCTGCACTCTGGGTTACCATGTCGGCTACTGCCTTAGCCACCTCTTTGTGACTTTCACAAATCTCGAAACTCTTTTGCGCAGGGTAAATCCGTCTGTCCAGGATCCTGACCTTGCCATCCTCATACCAGGCTACGTTGTGATATTGAAGCATAAATGCCAAATCTCTATCCTCTCTATGCATCCTCTACCTCCTACATTGCGCCTACTACCGATGTAATCAACCGTTCCAGCTTATCCTTCGCTTTTCTGCCCTCAAGGTCAACTTCCTCTGTGGTGACCGGTTGGTCGAGAACTCCAGCTGCCATGTTTGTTATCAGAGAAATACCCAGGACCTCCATACCGCAATGAGCAGCAGTGATAGCCTCGGTCACGGTTGACATTCCAACAGCGTCGCCTCCAAGTATCCTCATTGCTCTGATCTCAGCAGGCGTTTCAAACTGCGGGCCTGTAGCGTAGAAATAAACTCCTTCCTTTAGGTCTATTCCTTGTTTCTCGGCCTCAGCTTTAGCGAGCTCTCTGAGGGTCCTGGTGTACATGTTGGAAACGTCAAAGAACCTGGGTCCCAGCTCAGGGATATTTGGTCCTCTTACCGGACTTGCCCCGGTAAGCTTGATGTGATCAGATATTAACATTACATCTCCAGGCTTGTAGTCGGTATTGATCCCACCGGCTGCATTTGTTAGGATCACCTTTTTTACGCCCAATAGCTTAAAAACTCTCATGGGAACCGCAAGCCTCTCAAACTCATATCCTTCGTAGTAGTGGAACCGACCGCTCATGCAAACCACTTTTTTCCCACTTAGGGTCCCTATAAGGAGCTCCCCTGCGTGGGAATCTACGGTAGACATCAAGAAATTAGGTATCTCTTTATACTTGATTATTATTCTATCTTGTATAAGCTCTGATATTCCCCCTAATGAAGAACCGAGAACAAGCCCAAGCCCGATTTCTCCTCCAGCCCGCTCCTGGATATACTCTGCAGATTTCTTGTAATATTCATAGGCATATTTCATCAATTTTCACTTCCCCCTAATAACAAACCTTCCTCAAGTATAGCAGATTAATCCTTAAAATCCATCCCTATAGAGCAAGATTATAGATTTTAAGGACATCCTCTTTTTCAAGGACCTTAAAGGCTCCTATCGGACCCATAAGGACAGCCTTTTCTGACATTAGCTCAAGGTTATCCGTGGGTATGTTTCCTTCAGGGAATGTCCTTGGAAGACCAATTTTAGTCAGGAACTCCTCAAATCTGTTTATGCCCTCTAAGGCAAGCATCTCATTTGATTTGCCTGCATCCGATACTCCGAATACCTTTGTCGCAAAACGGCTGAATCTTTCCGGGTTAGTCCTGTATACGTATTTCATCCATGCTGGGAAGATTATTGCCAGACTGTCTCCGTGGGTAGTTCCATAGAGAGCGCTTAATTGATGGGCTATCCTGTGGCTTGCCCAGTCATCATCCCTGCCAAGGCCTAAAAGACCATTATGGGCTAGTGTCCCTGACAGCATGATCTCTGCTCTTGCATTGTAGTTCTTGGGGTCTTTCTTAAGGATATATGCATTTTTTATAACATTCCTCATGGTGCCTTCGCTGAGCTCATCAGTGAGATTAACGTCCGGAGTGTTTGTAAAGTATCTTTCAAATATGTGTGAAAGTATATCCATGATCCCGGCGAACGTTTGGGTGTCAGGCAAGGTCATTGAATACTCGGGGTCCATTATTGCGAAGGCTGGTCTTAGAAGGTCATCGTCAACTGAGTGCTTAAGCTGTTCTTCCTCATTAGTGATTACACTGCCCATGCTCGTCTCGCTGCCTGTGGCAGGAAGAGTAAGAACTACTCCAACAGGGAGTGCTCTTTCTACCTTGGCCTTCCCCATATAGAAATCCCAGATGTCTATGTCAGTAAGTGCTCCAAGAGCTATTGCCTTTGCTGAATCTATGGCACTTCCGCCGCCTACCGCAAGGACAAGGTCAATATTCTCTTTCTTTGCAAGCTCTATGCCTTCTCTCACAAGCGAAAGCTTCGGATTTGGAGCTACTCCTCCCAGCTCGAAAACCTTTGCTCCAGTCATGTGGAGCTGCTCGATCACATCCTGATACACGCCATTTTTCTTAATGCTTCCTCCACCATAATGAAGTAAGATCCTGTTGTATTTGCCATCTATTATTCGGCTCAGCTTGGAAATGCTTCTTTTACCGAATTTGATCATTGTGGGGGTATAAAAGCTAAAATTCTTCATTATAAAACTCCTCTCTTGATTTGGCTAATTTATGTATACCCAAGCAGAGAGGAGTTATAGTTGCAATTATTGATTCCAGTGCCTTTGATTGTATATCTCGTCGATTATTGTCTTAAGGTTTTTGTCCCTCAGTCTTCCTGTTGTCGACGTATAAATGACTCCACTGTTTTCATATGCGCCGTCACCTATCAACCTTTCGACGAATTCCCTGAATACGCTTAAATCGCTCGATGAAGGTGGATTTTCCTTTAGAGCTGCCACCGCATCCGTAAATATCGATCCTTGGAGTCTCGATGGGTAGAACCTTTTGTCTTTAAGTCTTTCAATTGCCTTATCGTAGTCCTCAAAGTATAAGTCAAGGAAAACAAGTGTGTCCGGTACATAGCTTTCCAGCTTTTCCAGGGCAGCCCTTGCAGCCTTCCAGTCCTTTTTAGCTCTGTGGAACTTGAATTCAATATATTTTGAGTCATCGTTCTTGAGATTATCAAGGGACTCTATGACTTCAAGTACAATCTTCTCATTTTGAATAATCTCCTCAGAGGTCATCTCCTGCAAAATAGTGTTCAATATGTCAGACCTTAAGTCAGATTCCATTATTGAATCTGACAGATCAAAGGCTCTATCTAGGTTCTTTTCCCCTCTCTTCCATCCTAATCCATAAAGCTTTGCCAAGCTTGTTATTGCTTCAACGTCTTCTGGGTCTTCTATAAGAATATCCTCATAGTGCTGGATAGCTTCCGGATAATCCATCCCTGTGACAAGTCTTTGACCTTCCGATAGTTCACCTGGCATTATGACGCTTGGAAGGCTGTCATAATATGTCCTCATCGGGAGACTGCTCGTTATTAGTCCATTGTCCTTTGTATAAGCATTTACAGTTATCGGATACTCGACTCCAGGTAGAAACATCCCGAGAACTGCACCTGGTCCCAGGATCCAGTCATTTCCTTCTCGTGTTAATCCACCGCTGGCATAAAGAAGCTCTGACACCTTGAATCTCGCTGAATCACTTGTAAATCTTATCTCTCCTTCTACAGACTCGATAGCTCTTCTGAAGTATCCGCCTGATTTATTGATGGGGTCTGTAAATACCACAGGCTCAACTGTATAATAAGCCGCTCCGGGAACCTCCTCCCATTGGACAATTAGCTCATCAGAATCCAAATATGTCCCTGGCTGAGGTGACAGGACCTTTATAGTGTTTCTAAATTTGAAATCAACTGTCGTTATACCCTCTCCTACCTCCACATATCCTGGTTCCGTTCTGGAAAAAACCTTGTCTACCAAAATACTTTCCATAGTTCCTACTCCGATATCGTAGAGCCCTTTTTTTAGCCCTATGCTTTTGAAGTGGCCATTTTCATCAGTTATTGCTATATAGCCGTCTCCTCCAGCCCTGAAGCCACCGTCAGCATACTGGAGATAAATCTCTACGAACGCCATTGGCTTTCCTTCAAAGAGGATCCTTCCTTCAATGAAGCCATCTTCACCGATATGTTCGCTCGCTTGTTCAAGCCAAAATTTTCTATCCAAATACGCTCTTGAGCCAAAATATGTGTCTTCCTGTTCCTTCCAGTTACTTTTGCTAAATTCATCATATAGCCTTGTTGCCTCTTCGATATTACCCTGGAATAAAGCTAACTCTCCCCTCATGATTTGCAGCCTTGGATCATTGCTCCCTGCTCTTTCCAAATCTTCTATAATAATCTCAGCCTTTGAAAAATCACGATTGATTGTATGAAGAAATGCTGTGTATATACTACTAATCTCTTTGATTTCAGTAATATTGCTCTTCTCGCCCCATCTGATCAGCTCCTTAAGCTTATCAGGCGATCCTTCGGCGATTGCCATGTCCATCAGCATTCTGTATGATGATATATAATCCTTTAGCTCTGATTTAGATGGATTTTCTCTAAGGTTTAAGTGCAGCACTTCCTCTGCTTTCTCCATTTCCTCCTGTGATACTCCATTTCCTCCTCCCCAGCCCTGGCTGTAGATTACGAACCTGGAATAGTAGTTCACAAGGCTTTCAGCAAAAATTAGCCTGCTGCTTACGGATTTCCTTGTATTTGCATATTTTTCATAATAAAGCTGTGCTTTATCATTATTCCTTGTATACAGGTAATTAGCTATTCCAAGTGTCGCCTGGGGTATGCCCCAGAAGTATAGGATCCCGATAATTAGCATGCCAAGAAGTATAGTTTTTACTTTTACTCTTATCTTCACTTATCTGCCACCTCCCTGTCGTCTCTGATGATTATCTGAGACCCTCCAATATCTATAACCTGGATATTATGGTCCTTGAAGACTCCCTTCGGAAGTATTGATATGACAAGTAAAGCTGCCAAGCCTGCTATTGCCGGTGCCAGGGGAATTTCTATTTCCTTGTTCATAAGCTCTCTGAACTTGACCATCCTGGAGGGCTTTGAGTTTTTAATTATATTATTGATGGTCTCATTGCTTAGAGCTATGCCCTCAGAATCCTCTTCAAAAATATTTTTTATCTCTTGTCCTAATTTATCCACTTTATTCATCGAGCATGCCTCCCCTCAGTAGCTTTCTCCCAGTAGCTTTCTTCCCCTTGAAAGCCTGCTTTTTATAGTACCTTCACTGTCACCGAGTATTTCTGATATTTCTTTTATGGAAAAGTCCTTGAAATAGTAGAGCACCAGAACTTCTCTATAGACTAAGGATAGCTTGTATAGACTTGTTCTTAAGATCTCTCTGTCTATTTCAACAACTATTTTAGATTCCAGATCGTCGCCTACTATCAACTCCTCCTCAAGCGGCAGCAGATCCTCTGATTTTCTCAGCCTGTCTCTTGAAATATTCACTGCTATCCTGTAAAGCCATGTATACAGACTGCTATTCCCTTAAATTCATGGATCCCCTTGAAAACTCTTATAAATGTCTCTTGAACTACATCCTCAGCCTCTTGTCTGTCCTTGAGTATCAGGCAGCAGGTCTGCAGGAGTCTTGAACCATGTTGCTCCACTAAATGTCTGTATGAATCCTCACGGCCTATCTTAAGGCCATCAATAAGCTTTCTGTCTGCCACCATCAACCCTCCTTACTATATAGACGTTATTCCCTGAAAAAGGTTGCATAAAAAAACAAAAAGAGAGAATAGATCCTCTCTTTTATCATAATACTTGTAAATTGCTAATCTATTTATGAACACCTATTTTTATACTTAGTCAGATAGGTTCTTCTGATCATAGTAAAACCGAGATCCCTCGACTACGCTCGGGATGACGTGGTATTAGTTGAATTGTTCACTATTCACTGTTCACTATTCACTGCTCGTGGTTTCCTCCGGTTTCTTGTGGTGGACAATGCTGACCCACTTCTCCCCTTCAAGGATCTTTCTTACCCTCTTCTCGAATTCGATCCTTGTAAGCCATACCTGTCTGTCACAGCCCATGCACCTTAGCTTTATATCGACTCCGGTACGTTGTATCTCCCACTTGTTTTCACCGCAAGGGTGCCCTTTTTTTAAGGTGACCTGATCTCCTACCTGATAATTAAGCATCATGATTCCTTGCCCCCATCCAGAACAACGATTTTTGAATAAGGTATTTCTATATCCTCTCTATTGAAGGCTTCCTTGATCGACTTTCTCAGAGCCCTTTCAACTGCCCATTGCTCCATTGGCTTCGTTTTGGCTACGACTGTAAGAACTACATCCGATCCTCCAAATTCGGTAACTCCAAGCACTGTCGGCCCTTCAATTATATTATCATTTGATTTGGCCAGATCCTCAGAAACCTTTTCCAGAACCTTAATTGCCCGCTCAATATCCTCCTCATAGGCAATGGATATTTTAACCAGGGCTCGCATCGCACCTCTTGTCCTGTTTGTGACTATTTGAACATTGCTGTTTGGGATTATATGAAGCTCTCCTGTAAAGTCTCTTAGCTTTGTTACTCTAACTCCCAGCTCCTCCACTATTCCCTCAAGACCACCTATTTTTACATAGTCTCCGACTGCATACTGATCCTCCAGGAGAATGAAGAAGCCTGTAATTATGTCCTTTACGAGGGATTGTGCGCCAAAGCCTATGGCAAGACCTCCAATCCCTGCAGTTGCGATTATGGAGGTGGTGTTTATGTTGAAAAGATCAAGTGATACTACTATCCCAATAAATACCAGGATGTATTTTACAACCTTCTTGAGGATCTCTGACAGAGTGTTCATCCTTCTGTCATTGATTTGAAGCTTCGTGAGCCTTCTGTTATTCATAGTCTTATCGACAATGTGATTCACAACCCTTGTGATTATGAATATGGCAATGAAGATAACCGCTATAGCTACTGCTTTCCCCAATAGGTTCAAAGACCCTTCCGTGGTTTTAAAGAAATCATCTATAAACTTCCATATCAACTCCATTTTAACCCCCTATTCAAGCATTTCAAGTTTTCTGTTCCCATCCTCGATAACCAGGCTGTAAATCGCCTTTGATCTGAAGTCCCCCTTTGATCTAAACTCCTTTACCCTTTCAATATCATCCTTGATGATCATTATGGAAAGGCCACAGCTCAGAGTTATATCCCTTGGCGTAGGAATGGTCTTTGTTAAAATACCTTGATCCTTCAGATAGGACTCAGCTGCCATTGCGTGGTGTGTTGACTCAAAGGTTATTATTCCATATTCTTCTCTCTTCATAATATCTTATCCTATAGTAATAGTATTATTTGCACCGCTCATTTTTCATAAATAGTGTACATATTTGAGATGATCCCTACTCCAAGCTTTTCCTTGAGTTCGTAAAAATCAAGACAGGTTCCGCATGATACTATCTCAACACCCAGGTTTTCCAGGTACTTCAGGTCATCCAACAACGGGCTGTCATTAACTGTAAGTCTGACGCCGGAGTTGTAGAACAGGATCGCCTCAGGATGAGGTGTTGTTTCCTTTACCGTATAGATGAAGCTCTTCATCAGGATCTTGCCCAGTGCCTCATCACCTTTTCCCATTTGGTCAGACTGGATTACTATTACTGTTCCTTGCCAGAAGGAGCATTTACATTAGAAGCCTCAACAACTCCTGTATCTTCAGATTCTCCCTTTTTTATCGTCACAGCAAAGCTATTTTCACCTAACACCCTCAGTTTCATAGCTTAGCTTAAGGCTTGTCGCCAGCCTTGAAAGGTTTCCACTGCCACCTGATTGTCGACAAGGGTTTTTACCTCCCCCGCTGATATGACGTCAAGCTCTTTTTTTGTCAATATTACAGGTCTTGGACATGCCAGGCCTTTGCATCTATTTCCTTTTTCATTGTTCATCCTCCTGCTCTTTTTCTCAGCATCCTTTATCCTCATTACTGAAACGCCTTCCTCCATGGTGATGATGAGATCGTTGAATTGACTGGTTAATCCCTTGATCCTGCCACCAGTGGAATTGCTGCATATTATCTCTCCATCCCTTAAATGCTTCTATATCTCTATTGCCATACATTATTACATACCTTCCATGATTGTTGGAGCCCTTTGTACTCTATGGGATTAGTCAACTTTTTGATAGTCTGTCCGGTCTTGTCAAGAACCTCAAGGTTATCACCATATAGGACATAGATGTCAGTACCGTCAACAGCAACGTCCTTGATCAAAGGAAAGTCACGCTCCCATTTGATCTCGTTACTCTTAAACAGCTTTATACCCTCATCTGTCAGAATTATACTTCCATTACCATAGGAAAAAGTCTTAAGGATAAGCTCATCCACTACTGAAAAAATAGGTTCCTGTTCATTTTCAGAGTACAGCTTGGATAAAATCTCCCCATCAGCTGTATCTATAACCGAGAATTTAAGCTCTCCCTTTTCATCCTTCCAATACCCTAATGGTATTTCACCGGAATATTCATTTCTAAGCTTTTCAGTTCCGTCAGGGCCGTACACTATTATAGTTTCACCCTTATCATTTTTTAAGTGAACACCCACATCCCCGTCAAGGATTCTCGCGTCAAAGATTTTATCCTCCATATCTATCGTGAATATTTCCTTGCCCTCGGAGTTATATACATAGATCTCTCCTTCTTTATTGAATACCGCGATCCTTCCTCCTTCAATTTTTAGATTGGGTTCGTCAAAAAGGAAGGTTCTCGACCACAGGGTCGCAGAGTTATGATCAAGATATGATATTCTTTCACCATCCCATGAATATATCTCCCATTATGGTAGGTCAGGTCTCCCATGAAATATGACATTTCCACAAATTCATTTTCTCCTCCGGTTATATCGTCCAACAAGCTGACAAGGAGCTTCTGGTTGCCTTCAAAGGAAAGAAGACCGCTGTAAATCCAAACAGTATCAAAAAAATGTTAAGCAATATCCCGGATGACCGTTCATGGCGACTCCCCATTCAAAAATGTCTTGCATTATATAATATCACCTATTTAACTGACAAGCAATTTTCGCTGCTACTCCATCAACATTTCCTTCCACTTCTTACCTGTCTCGGTTGCTGCAAGCCCCGCAACATTTCTAAACCCTTGTTCCACCTCTCTATTCGCTAAGTCGAATTACTCGGATATTTTCTGTTTCTGCTATCGATTTTACTACCTCGTCAGGTTCTCTTTCGAAAAGATTTCTTGCCAACTGTCCTATCCTGACCGGACCGGCTGTATGCGAGCTTGAAGGTCCTATCATAACTGGACCTATTATGTCAAAAATACTTCTATATTTCATATTTATCTCCTCCAGATTCGCTCCTGAGAATATTACCTGATTCAATTATACAATATTGTCATCTCGTGAGTATATGTTTTCTACAGGCTCATCAACCAGTAATTCAAATTGATTTTTTCCGATTTGAGGTGTACAATTATTGCAAATAAACAATAGAGGATGAAAACTGTGAAGAAAAATATGGAGAAAAAAAGAGAAGCCATAAGGGAGAACTATTCTTCAGTTGCAAAGGGGTCAAGCAGCGGTTGTTGTGGCGGAAGCAGTTGCTGTTCAAGCTCAGCTGATCCCAAGGAAATATCAAAACTCCTTGGTTACTCCGAGGATGATCTGGATATGATCCCATCAGGGTCAAATATGGGCTTAGGCTGCGGAAATCCCATTGAGATTGCGAGGATACAGAAGGGAGAGACAGTTCTCGATCTGGGCAGCGGCGGAGGCTTTGACTGTTTTCTTGCAAGCAGGTTTACGGGTTCGGAGGGTCATGTGATCGGGGTCGATATGACTCCTGACATGGTATCGCTTGCCAGGAGGTGTGCTGATGAAGAAGGCTATGAAAACGTTGAGTTCAGACTGGGCGAAATAGAGCATCTTCCAGTCGCAGACTCCTCAGTGGATGTAATAATCTCAAATTGTGTATTAAACCTATCCCTTGATAAAGCTCAGGTCTTCAAGGATGCCTACAGAGTGCTTAGACCTGGCGGAAGACTTGCTATTTCAGATGTTGCAGCTACCTGTGAGCTTCCGGAGGAGATCAAGAACGATCTGTCAATGATTTCAGCTTGCATCGGGGGTGCAATTCACTATAAGGAGTTAGGAAAGCTCATTAGGAAGGCGGGCTTTGATGAAGTAAGACTTAGAGCTAAGAAGAACAGCAAGGATATTGTAAGGGACTGGGCACCTGGAATAAGTCCGGAGGACTACATTACTTCCTTCTATATCCAGGCTGTGAAACCTGTTTAATAAAACAATGTACTTTGTATGGATACTCGGTGGAATATGATATAATAAGTGTATCCATACAATGTCTTTTTTGGGAGTTGAAATTAATGTTTAACTCAGTAAAGCTTGATAAAAAAAACTCTAAACCTATGTACCAGCAGCTCTATGAAGCCATTTCAAAGATGATCGATGAAGATGCACTTGAGGATGATAGACTACCTTCCATAAGAACCCTTGCCAAGAGCCTTGGAGTCAATAACGTAACCGTTGTAACTGCATATAAGGAGCTGGAGAAGGACGGTTATATCTACACCCTAAAAGGCAGCGGGACATTTGTTAAGAAACAGCACTCCGATCAGGATATGTCTTCAGTTGAGGAAGGTGATATAGAGCTTATGCTTTCCGGTATATTTCCTCTTCTAAAAGACAGTATCGACTTTGCCAGCGTATCTCCTATCCCTGATCTGTTCCCTATTGAGGAGTTCAAGCAATCCCTTGTGGAGGTCCTGGACAGGGACAGGGGGGAGGCCTTTCTGTACCCTGAGATCAACGGGTACGGGCCTCTTAGGGAATCAATATCGGGATTTCTTAAGGAGAACTACTCAATTTCAGCATCCAAGGAGCAAATACTTATAACGTCAGGCGGGCAGCAGGGTCTTGATATAATTTCTAAATCCCTTGTTGAAACCGGCGATGTAATTCTTGTTGAAAATCCGACCTACCCTGGCGCATATGCAGCCTTCAAATCAAGAGGCGCAAGGATAATTGGTATCCCTCTCAAGGAGGATGGAATCGATATCGAGGTTTTAAAGCAGAACATTAGAAGATACAAACCAAAATTCATATACCTTATGCCCAATTACCAGAGTCCTACGACAATAAGCTACAGCAGGACTAAAAAAGAAGCTGTTCTTAAGCTTGCTGAGGAATATGGCTTCTATATCATAGAGGATGATTTTCTAACTGACCTCAGCTTTGAGGATGAAAAAAGGGAGCCACTTAAATCTCTTGATAGCAGAGACAGAGTTATTTTTGTAAAGAGCTTCTCAAAGATATTTATGCCTGGGGTGAGGATTGGATTTATGACACTTCCGCCTTTGCTATTCAAGCAGATAATCAAGGCTAAGCATTCAACTGATATTTCATCCTCAGGTTATCTTCAAAGAGCCTTTGATCTTTACCTGAGAAAAGGCTTATGGGTAGGATACATGGGTAAAATCAAAGAAGTCTATAAGGAGAAATACCTAATTATGGCAGAAGGCCTGGACAAGCTGAAGCATGTAGGCCTTGAGTATCATAGACCAGGAGGAGGGCTCAGTCTTTGGGTCAGGATCCCTGAAAGCTGGGATGCAATGGAGCTTTATGAGGAATGCAATAAAAGGAAGCTTGCTATAGTACCCGGTAAGGTATTCTACACGGAGCCTTTGGATAGAGACAGCTTCATAAGGCTTAGCTTTAGTGCCGAGGATCCGGAAAGGATAAGAAAAGGACTGAGTTTATTGGAGGATATTCTCTCAGGAAATGAAGGGGATGAGGTGGACAGATATATGCCTTTCCTATAGAAAAGCAGCCTTGCGGCTGCTTTTTTGTTATATATTGTTTTCGATAAATTTCTTTATCAGACTGCTAAGTTCAACAGGCTTCTCCATAACAACAAGATGTCCTGCGTCTTTAATCAGCTCAAAGCTTGCATTGGGCATCATCGAAGCAATGTCCTTGCCTGATTCAGGGTCGTAGAAGGTGCTTTCAGAACCGTTTACCACAAGAACAGGGATCTCTATCGAAGGAAGAATCGATCGGTAATCCTTACTCATCAGCGATTTCCATACGGAGCTCATTACCTCAGGTCTGTTCCCCGATATCCTCTCAATGGCAAGCTTAAGAGAGCTTTCATCGAGCTTGGGAGACATTTCTCTTACAAACGACTCTGCAAAGCTCATCCAGTCCAGCTCCATCACCCTCAAGTCCTTTATGAACTGTTCCCTTGAGTAATTTCCTTTTAATAGAGTTCCTCTCCACTCCCTTGCAGCCATTACCATAGGTGATGTCTCGATGAATATCAAACCGCTTGATTCTTTATCTCCAAACTGCTTTATGTATTCCATTACAACAGCGCCGCCCATTGACCAGCCTGCAAGTACAGGCTTTTTTATCCCCAGCTTTTCAATAAGCTCCTTGATGTCACTTGCAAAAACATCTATGGATATTTCTGAGCTGGTATCGGATCTTCCGTGACCTCTGAGGTCAACTTCTATGGTGTTATAGCTACTTGAAAGTATTTTGTCTATTACTCTGAAAGAGGAGCCCTCTCCCCCGAAGCCATGAATAAAGACTATTGGAGTGCCCTCACCACGACTGCTGTATTGTATTTTTATATTATCTGAGGTTAGAATATATGCCATAAAAATTACCCCCTTAGTGAAATTATAGCAAATATATAATTAAAATCAAAACAAAAAGCTGCTACCGCAGGATTCGATAGCAGCTTTCCATTCTTTAGGATTAATTGCCTCATAAGACACAGGGAGTACATCTATAGGCGTAGTGTAAAGCATCCTATGACCTTCTTCCGGCAGATATATCCTATTTCTTCATATGGATATATTTTAGCATGTTGAACAGCATTTTATCTCTGTTCTTTATGGCCTCCTCATCCTTTCCGTCGGAATAGTCGTAGAAGCCTTTCTTGGATTTAACTCCAAGCTCTTTGGTATCCATAAGTTTTTTAAGCATCTCTGGAGGCTCCTTCATATCACTCAACTCATTAAACAGGTATGAAGAGATATAGTAGAAGGTGTCAAGACCTCCAAGATCTGCTGTCTGAAGAGGTCCGATTATGGGGTATCTGAAGCCTGGGCCATATCTCATTGCCCTGTCCACATCCTCTATATCGGCTATCCCTTCATCCACTATGTGCAGGGCCTCTCTGAAGGCTGCAAATTGGAGTCTATTGCCTATGAAGCCAGGAGCATCCTTTTGAACTACTACCGGCTCCTTTTCTATTATGGTCAACAGCTCTCTCAGTACAGCTACGGTATCGTCTGAAGTATCATCAGCTCTTATCAGTTCCACCAGCGGGATTATGTGAGGTGGATTCCAGAAATGCATCCCGATGAATCTGGATTTGTTTTCCACAAGCTTTGATATGCCATTTATGCTGAGTCCTGAGGTATTGGTTGCAAAATAAGCATCATTTGTGGCGATGCCCTCTACCTCTTGCCAAAATACCTGCTTGATATCCATCTTCTCAACAATGGCCTCTATGATCAGCTGACAGTCTGCGAAAACCTGTTTGCTGGTGCTATAGGATATAAGGCTAACAGCCTCGCTTGCTTCCTCCGCAGTCATTATTCCTTCCCCTATTAAGCTTTCATTGAATATCTGTACAAGCCTTTTAGATTTCTCCAAATATTCTTCAGCTATATCAGTAACAACTACCTCATAGCCCTTTCTTGCAAATATCTGGGCGATTCCTGAACCCATCGTACCGGCACCTGCGATGCCGATCTTTTTGATGTCCTCAAGTATCATCCGTTTCACCTCCAAATTAGACTATACTTCCATCTGCTTCATGTCTTCAGGGATGATCAGGGTAGCCTCTGTGGCTGCCTGTACCTCTTCCACTGTGAACTCCGGATTGATTTCTCTCAGGACTATGCCTTCCTTTGTAACCTCCATGAACCCCATCTCTGTTACTATATAGTCTACCTGGTGGGCTGCTGTCAGGGGTAGGGTGCACTCTTTAAGGATCTTGGGCGCTCCCTTTGCTGTGTGCTCCATTGCTATGGTTACTTTCTTTGCTCCTGTGACAAGGTCCATTGCTCCTCCCATTCCGGGTACCATTTTCCCTGGGATCATCCAGTTGGCAAGGTTCCCTTTCTCGTCTACCTGGAGGGCTCCAAGGACTGTCATGTCTACATGGCCTCCCCTTATGATGCCAAATGAGGTTGCTGAGTCGAAGAATACTCCGCCGGGTAGGATGGTTACGCATTGGCCTCCTGCATTTACTATGTTCTTGTCTTCTTTGCCTTGCTCCGGTGCCGGACCTACTCCTATGAAGCCGTTTTCTGACTGGAGGAATATGTTGGCTCCTTCAGGAAGGTAGTTTGCTACAAGGGTTGGCATCCCTATCCCCAGGTTTACTACGTCTCCGTCTTTTAGCATTCTTGCTACTCTTTTTGCTATGAATTCTTTTATCATGTTTTTATCCATTAGTTTGCACCTCCATTTACAAGGTGTGTTACGAATATACCGGGGGTGACTACGTGGTTGGGATCCAGTTCTCCTACCTCTACTATTTCTTCTACCTCTGCTATTACTATGTCTGCTGCTGTTGCCATGAGGTGGTTGAAGTTTCTTGTTGCCCCGAAGTATACGAGGTTGCCGAATTTGTCTGCTGTCTGTGCCGCTATTATTGCTATGTCTGCTTTTAGTGGTCTTTCAAGAAGGTATTCTACTCCGTCAAGCTCTATCTTTTGTTTGCCTTCTTCTACTACTGTCCCGACTCCTGTGGGGGTCAGTATTCCTCCAAGGCCTGCCCCTCCTGCTCTTACCTGCTCTGCAAGGGTGCCTTGGGGTATCAGGATGACTTCTGTTTCTTTTTCGTTCATTTGTCTTCCTGTCTCTGGGTTTGTCCCTATATGGGATGCCATTATCTTTTTGAATTGTTTGTTTACTACCATTTTACCTACTCCGAATTCGGGGAAGGAGGTGTCGTTGCAGATCAGGGTCAGGTCTTTTACTCCTTTTTCTACGAGCTTGTCTATTATCCTGTGGGGATTGCCACAGCCCAGAAAACCACCGACCATTATGGTCATGCCGTCTTTTACCATGTCGACTGCCTGCTCCATCGTTATTTGTTTGTGCATTTATTTCCCTCGCTTTCTTGTGTGTATTGGGTTTGACTTTGATGATCCATCATTGGCTGTTTTAGCTCTGAATTGACGATTGACGATTGACAGTTAACAATTCAGGAAGATTCTTCGCTTACGCTCAGAATGACTACTTATATGCCGGGTGGGCACTTTCTGTCATCCTGAACGTGGTGAAGGATCCTTGTTTTCCATTGTTTATTGTTCATTGTTTATTGTTCATTGTTCATTGTTTATTGTTCATTGTTTATTTGGATCCCTCGACTTTCGTTCGGGATGACAAGATAATTGTGAACTGTGGACTGTGGATTTTGAATTATCTTTTCACTACCATGGCTATTCCTTGTCCGCCTCCTATGCATAGGGTTGCAAGGCCGTTCTTTGCGTCTCTCTTTTCCATTTCATGAAGAAGGGTGACGAGGATCCTTGCTCCACTTGCTCCTATGGGGTGGCCTATTGCTATGGCTCCTCCGTTTACGTTTACTTTTTCCATGTCGAAGTTTAGCTCTTTTGCTACTGAGAGGGCTTGTGCCGCGAAGGCTTCGTTTGCTTCTACAAGGTCTATGTCTTCTATTTTCATGCCTGCTTTTTCAAGGGCTTTTTTGCTTGCTGGTATTGGCCCTGTTCCCATTATTGCAGGGTCTACTCCGCCTGATGCGTAGCTTGTTATTTCTGCCAGGATCTTTAAGCCGAGTTCTTCTGCTTTTTCTTTGCTCATTACTATTATGGCTGCTGCTCCGTCGTTTATCCCTGATGCATTTCCTGCTGTTACTGTTCCATCTTTCTTAAATGCTGGCTTTAGTTTGCCAAGGGTCTCCATTGTCGTGCCGAATTTCGGATATTCGTCTGTGTCTACTACTACCGGGTCGCCTTTTCTTTGGGGGATTATTACCGGTACTATTTCTTCTTTGAAACGGCCTTCTTTTATTGCTTTTTCTGCTCTTATTTGTGAGTTGTAGGACAGTTCATCCTGCTCTTCTCTTGTGAGGCCGTATTTTTCTACTATGTTTTCTGCTGTTATTCCCATGTGGTAGTTGTTGAATATGTCTGTGAGGCCGTCTGCTACCATGTAGTCTATTACCTGACCGTTGCCCATTCTTTGTCCCCATCTGTTGTTTGGCAAAAGATATGGCGCCTGGCTCATGTTTTCTGTTCCGCCTGCTACTATTATTTCTGCGTCCCCTGCTTTTATTGCCTGTGCTGCAAGGGCTACTGTCTTTAGTCCTGAGCCGCATACCTTGTTTACTGTGTATGAGGTGACATAGTCAGGGATGCCTGCGTGTATTGCAACTTGTCTTGCTACGTTTTGTCCCTGGCCTGCCTGGAGGACGTTTCCATAGATCACTTCGTCTACCATTTTAGGGTCAAGGTTTATTCTTTCCATGGCTGCCTTTACTGCTGTTGTCCCAAGCGCTACTGCACTTACGTCCTTGAATGCTCCGCCGTAGCTTCCTACCGGTGTTCTTACTGCACTTACTATTACTGCCTGCTTCATTTTTGTTACCTCCTTGTTATTTAACAAACTATCAACTATGATATATCCCCCGTCCCAACATGGGACGGGGATATATCGTCTCTATTAATAGATTCCTAAGCTTGCCAATATGATCGCTGGTATTGATGATAATACCGGAAGGATCAACGAGGTTACTGCGATATCTATATAGGAGTCCTTATGAGTAAGTCCTGTTATAGCAAGAAGTGTCAATACCGCTCCGTTATGTGGAAGTGTATCAAGACCTCCAGATGCAAGGGATGCAACTCTGTGGAATGCCTCGGGACTGATTCCTGTCTCAAGAGCTAATTGGTAGTATTTCTCGCCAAGAGCTGCAAGTGCGATTCCCATACCGCCTGATGCCGAGCCTGTTGCTCCAGCCAACAGGTTGACTGCTACTGCCTCTGATATAAGTGGTGAGCCCTTGATTCCCATTACAAGGTCAGTAAGTGATTGGAAGCCTGGTACCGCTCTAACGACTGCACCAAAGCCTACAGCAGCACTGGTGTTGATAATTGCAGTCATGGATCCAAGTGCACCTGCACTCACAGTCTTTGTAAAGCCTTTATACTCTTTGAAATTAAGCGCCATCGCCAGAACTATACCTGCAAGCAATGCCACGATTATCGGCCAGTCCAGAATGTTAAGAGTTAGAAGAACTGTTAACAGCGGAAGTATTGAAAGGAATGGATTTGGAAGTACTCTGTTTGGATCTTCCTCTACCTTCGCTCTGTTTGTAGGCTCGGTAAATACTTCACCCTTTGCCGTAAGTTTCTTTTCTTTCCATACCATATATGCATATCCAAATCCAAACATAAACACTGCTGCTGTTATACCCATAATCGGTGCTGCAGTTGGAGTAGTGAAGAAGTAGTCCATTGGTATAAGGTTCTGGATCTGTGGTGTTCCAGGAATAGCTGTCATGGTAAATGTGAAAGAACCAAGTGCTATTGCTCCAGGGATAAGCTTTCTTGAGATGTTTGCCTCTCTGTAAAGCTCAAGTGCCAATGGGTACATAGCGAAAACTACTACGAATAAGCTGATGCCACCGTAGGTAAGAACAGCACAGCCAAGGATAACTCCAAGGATCGCTCTCTTTGGTCCTATGACTCCTGTAAGCCATTTTGCAATGGATTTTGCCGCTCCTGTGTAATCCATAAGGTGTCCGAAGATCGCACCAAGCATAAATACAGGAAACCATGATTTTGTGAAGCCGACAAAACCTGTCATGTAGGTGTCGGTGTATGCAGGAAGAAGCTCAAGACCTCCAAATAGAGCTACTACCATTGCTGTAAGAGGAGCTACCCAGATGATGGAGTGCCCTCTGTAAGCTAAGAACATCAATAATACCAGACCAATTAAAATACCTAGCATTTGTTTCCCTCCATTTCATAAATGATTTTAGTAATTATTGCTTACCTGTTGCATCAACCAGCTGTCCATCCACCGTCGATAGTCATAGTTGAACCGGTAATGTGTTTTCCAGCATCTGAGCAAAGGAACTTAGCTACCTCAGCTATTGTCTCAGGCTCGATAAGCTTCTTGACTGCTGCCTTTTGAAGCATAATTTTTTCTACTACCTCTTCCTTTGAAATACCGTGAGTCTTGGCCTGATCTGCAATTTGTCCATCTACCAGCGGAGTTCTTACATAAGCTGGGCAAATGGAGTTTACAGTTATCCCATAAGGGCCACCCTCGAGTCCTGCTGTCTTTGTAAGTCCGGACAATCCATGCTTTGCAGATACATATGCTGACTTGAACTCGGAAGCAACTAAGCCGTGGATAGAGTTCAGGTTAATGATCCTTCCCCATCCTTGCTCCTTCATTGAAGGCCATACATACTTAGTCAATAGGAATGGTGCTGTCAGCATAAGGTTGATCATGAAGTCCCATTTGTCTTCAGGGAAGTCTTCGATCGGGGAAACCGTTTGTATACCAGCAACATTGATCAGAATGTCTACCTTTGAAAACCTTTCCAGAGCAAAATCGACAAGTGCCTTGCAGTCTTCTCTTTTGCTTAGGTCAGCTTTCATATACGCTGCTCCTAACCGCTCACCCACTTCCTTTAGCTTTGGCTCGTTTATATCGGCAATTACAACCTTGGCTCCATCCTTTGCAAAGGATTCAGCTATAGCCAAACCTATCCCACTAGCGCCTCCAGTTACAATACATACTTTATCTTGTAGCATATCTCTACCTCCTTTAAATTTTGATCTATTTTATTGCAACTTCCATGCCAAGACAAAGGATATTTATTCCGATATTTCGGTTTATTTTTACAAAAAAAGTACCAGATAGAAATACTATTAACAAAGTATTGTCTCCTGGTAAATTATTTGTAGATTCGTTTGAAAGTTTTAATAATAATTTTGCAACCATTGAATATATTGTGTAAACTATTCCGTACATTATTGCGCTTTATTGTGATTCATTGTAAGCTTTTTCTTACAATATTTCTCTGATTTTCCGAAATATGTCAGAATTGTTGTTATCGGAGTTTTTTGTTAATATATTATCATTAAGCCTCTATATTGTACTTCGTAAGCTTGTCATACAGGCTTGTCCGGCTGATTCCAAGAGTTTCAGCAGCTTCAGACTTATTTCCCTTTGCCAATATCAATCTGTTAAGAATAACATCCTTCTCGACTTCCTCGAGAGTTTCCTTTAGTGTTCTCATAGAATCATAGCTGGATATCCCTGTAATTTTTGGAGGAAGATGCTTTGCAAGTATCCTTGTCTCGTCGTCCATGAAGTTGATTGCCCTTTCCAAGGTATTCTCAAGCTCTCTGACATTACCAGGCCAATCGTAATTTTTAAGGAAATCAAGAGCTTTGAAGGAAATTCCATCCACTCTGATGCCTTCTTTCTCGGAGATCTTCTCCATAAGGTATTTAGCCAATACAGGTATATCCTCCCGCCTTTCTCTCAAGGAAGGCACCCTAATGTTAACTACATTCAACCTATAGAACAGATCCAGCCTGAATTGCCCCTCATTTACCATATTCTCAAGATTCTTATTGGTTGCAGCTATTACTCTGACATCGACTTTTTCCGAAATATTCGATCCAATCTTCTCTATCTCCCTGTCCTGAAGGACCCTCAAAAGCTTTGCCTGCATGCTCATTGGCAGCTCCCCGATTTCATCAAGAAATATGGTTCCTCCGTCTGCAGCCTTGAACTTACCTATCTTTCCACCTTTTCTTGCTCCGGTGAAGGAACCTTCCTCATAGCCAAAGAGCTCAGATTCAAGTAGCTCGAAGGGGATCGCACTGCAGTTTACCTTTATAAATGGAGCATCGACTCTCTTACTGTTATTGTGTATCGCATGAGCAAAGAGCTCTTTCCCTGTTCCGGACTCTCCAAGTATCAATACGTTGGAGTTTGTGTTGCCAACCTTCTTCACAATATCCTTAAGCTGCTTCATTCCGGGGCTTTCGCCAATTATACTGTCCAGTGCATAGCTTGCCTTGTTTGCTTTCTTGAACTCATCTCTATACAGATTCAATTCCTTCTGGATGTTATTTATTCTAAGGTATAGAGTATTGAGCTCATCCACGTCTCTGAAAAGTACCTTTCCTACTGCGCCAACGACCTTCCCATTCACGAATATCGGTATCCTTGTTGCTATCATGTTTCGACCATTTATTTCCTGGACTTGTGCTATCTCGGGCTTCCCCGTTTTAGTTACAATGTCCATTCTTGTGTTTTCTATAACATCACGAACGTGTCTGCCAATAGCCCAATCCCTGTCAACGCTAAGGAATTCAGCATAGGCTCTGCTTAGCATTTCAACTATGCCGTCCTTGTTGACGTATACGATGCAGTCATTTATTGCATCCATTATTATACTTAGGAGAGAAGATGCCTCAGCCTCATTATCCACTTCCTTGATAATCTTTTTCAAGGTATCCAATTGATTAAAGCTAACAAGTATCCTTTTATTTTCATCATACTCGAACCATGAGGTATGGAGTACCAGATCCTTTTCATTTACTGTTACCTTACTTCTCCTGGAAGTTTCATTCCCCTGTACAAAGTCGTGAACTCCAAACTGATACATGAGCTGAGGCAGTATATTGCTTAAGTCTGAGTTCTCATCAAGTCCAAGAACTTCTCTGCCTCTTTGGTTAAGATATATAAGCCTTAAGTCTTCAGTAAGTATCAACACACCTGATTCGAATGCATTGACCAATTCATATGCTGACAAGCTAACTTCACTCATAATTATTACCTCGCTTTATGCAGAACAGTTTCCAATATCCTACCTTTTCATTCTATCACAAAAAAAAGACCCGCTGCAATATGCAGCGGATCTTCATTAGTCTGGCAACTTCCTACTCTCCCAGGTCGTTTCCAACCAAGTACCATCGGCGTTAAGAGGCTTAACTTCTGTGTTCGGTATGGGTACAGGTGTCTCCCTCTTGCTATCGTCACCAGACGAAAACTAAATCTTTCTAAGAACAAACATTACTTCTTTCAATTCACAATTCTCAGTTCACAGTTCACAATTACTTGGGTCATTCTCTTGGGTCTTAGACCCTAAATCCTTACTTCCACAATTGTGCATTGTGCATTGTCAATCGTCAATTGGTTTAGGTCAAGTCCTCGACATATTAGTATCTCTTAGCTTCAAGCATTGCTGCTCTTTCACCTGAGACCTATCTACCAGGTCGTCTTCCTGGTGTCTTACTCACTTCCGTGATGGGAAATCTCATCTTGAGGGGGGCTTCGTGCTTAGATGCCTTCAGCACTTATCCCGTCCAAACTTAGCTACTCAGCCATGCCTTTGGCAAGACAACTGATCCACCATAGGTTTGTCCATCCCGGTCCTCTCGTACTAAGGACAGCTCCTCTCAAATTTCCTGCGCCCACGACGGATAGGGACCGAACTGTCTCACGACGTTCTGAACCCAGCTCGCGTGCCTCTTTAATGGGCGAACAGCCCAACCCTTGGGACCTACTTCAGCCCCAGGATGAGACGAGCCGACATCGAGGTGCCAAACACCCCCGTCGATGTGGACTCTTGGGGGGTATAAGCCTGTTATCCCCGGGGTAGCTTTTATCCGTTGAGCGATGGCCCTTCCACGCGGTACCACCGGATCACTAAGTCCAACTTTCGTTCCTGCTCCACTTGTTGGTGTCGCAGTCAAGCTTCCTTCTGCCTTTACACTCTTCGCACGATTTCCGACCGTGCTGAGGAAACCTTTGAGCGCCTCCGTTACTTTTTAGGAGGCGACCGCCCCAGTCAAACTGCCCAACTGACAGTGTCCCCACACCGGTTTCACGGTGCCAGGTTAGAATTTCAGCATCACAAGAGTGGTATCCCAAGGACGGCTCCACAAATACTGGCGCACTTGCTTCTATGCCTCCCACCTATCCTGTACATGCAATGCCAAAATCCAATGTCAGCCTGCAGTAAAGCTCCACGGGGTCTTTCCGTCCTGTCGCGGGTAACTCGCATCTTCACGAGTACTACAATTTCACCGGATCCTTTGTTGAGACAGTGCCCAAATCGTTACACCTTTCGTGCGGGTCGGAACTTACCCGACAAGGAATTTCGCTACCTTAGGACCGTTATAGTTACGGCCGCCGTTTACTGGGGCTTAAGTTCACACCTTCGAGGTTTCCCTCTAAGCATTCCCCTTAACCTTCCAGCACCGGGCAGGTGTCACCCCCTATACTTCGTCTTTCGACTTAGCAGAGAGTTGTGTTTTTGGTAAACAGTCGCTTGGGCCTTTTCACTGCGGCCACCTGAAGCTTGTTTATCGTTTGATATCCACTTCAAATGGCACCCCTTCTCCCGAAGTTACGGGGCTATTTTGCCGAGTTCCTTAACAAAGGTTCTTCCGCTCGTCTTAGGATTCTCTCCTCACCTACCTGTGTCGGTTTGCGGTACGGGTGAAAATATTCTCGATAGTGGCTTTTCTTGGCAGTGTGGAGTCTGCAGCTTCTCTACTTGTTTTTCGATCCCCATCACACCTCAGGATCATTAAGAAAACGGATTTGCCTGTCTTCTCTCCCTACGTGCTTAGACGTGCTCTTCCAACCGCACGCTCTGCATATCCTCCTGCGTCCCCACTTCTCTGTTAACGAATACCTCCAGTACAGGAATCATAACCTGTTGTCCATCACCTACGCTTTTCAGCCTTGGCTTAGGTCCCGACTTACCCTGAGTGGACGAGCCTTCCTCAGGAAACCTTAGGTTTTCGACGGGTGAGATTCTCACTCACCTTTCGCTACTTATGCCAGCATTCTCTCTTGTGTAATGTCCAGCGCTCCTTTCGGTACACCTTCGTCCCTTACACAATGCTCCTCTACCGATGTATTATTACATCCCACAGCTTCGGTATCTGATTTTAGCCCCGGAAATCTTCGGCGCAAGGTCTCTCGACCAGTGAGCTATTACGCACTCTTTAAATGTATGGCTGCTTCTAAGCCAACATCCTGGTTGTCTGTGAAACCTCACATCCTTTACCACTTAATCAGTATTTTGGGACCTTAGCTGGTGATCTGGGCTCTTTCCCTTTTGACTATGAAGCTTATCCCCCACAGTCTGACTCCCAAGCTTATGAGTATGGCATTCGGAGTTTGATAGGTTTTGGTAACACTATGTGCCCCTAGACCATTCAGTGCTCTACCTCCATCTCATCCATTCTTGAGGCTAGCCCTAAAGCTATTTCGAGGAGAACCAGCTATCTCCGAGTTCGATTGGCTTTTCACCCCTATCCACAGGTCATCCCATAGCTTTTAAACGCTACCGGGTTCGAGCCTCCATTTTATTTTACTAAAACTTCACTCTGCCCATGGATAGGTCACCCGGTTTCGGGTCTATGACATGCAACTATATCCGCCCTGTTAAGACTCGGTTTCCCTACGGCTCCGTAACTTAATTACTTAACCTCGCTGCATATCATAACTCGCTGGCCCGTTCTACAAAAAGTACGCGGTCACACTTTTAACGTGCTTCCACTGCTTGTAAGCATAGGGTTTCAGGTTCTTTTTCACTCCCCTCCCGGGGTTCTTTTCGCCTTTCCCTCACGGTACTGTTCACTATCGGTCACCAAGTAGTATTTAGCCTTGGGAGGTGGGCCTCCCTGCTTCCCACGGGATTTCTCGTGTCCCGTGGTACTCTGGAGCACAGCCTGTGAATCTTCCATTTCGTCTACAGGGCTATCACCTTGTTTCGCAAAGCTTCCCAGCTTTCTTCGACTATGGATCATCCATTCCTTTGCTGTGTCCTCAACCCCTGATTAATCAGGTTTGGGCTCTTTCCATTTCGCTCGCCGCTACTTTGAAAATCGATGTTTCTTTCTCTTCCTCAGGGTACTTAGATGTTTCAGTTCCCCTGGTCTACCTCTCATGACTTATTTTATTGGGTCATGAGTACTTGAGGGTTGCTCAAGTGGGTTCCCCCATTCGGATATCTACGGATCGACGTCTATTTGCGACTCCCCGTAGCATTTCGGTGCTTATCCCGTCCTTCTTCGGCTCTTGGTGCCAAGGCATTCGCCCTATGCTCTTAATAACTTGACCTATTTCATGTTTGTTCTTCTTCTTAGATTTAGTTTTCAATGTTCGGTTGAGACAATTCACAGTTCACAGTTCACAGTTCACAGTTATCAGGGTCATTCTCTTAAGTCTAAACCTAAGATCCTTCGCTTTCGCTCAGGATGACTTCTTTTAATTGTGCATTGTGCATTGTTCATCGTGCATTGGATCTCTTGGTGGAGATGAGGAGGATCGAACTCCTGACCCCCTGCTTGCAAGGCAGGTGCTCTCCCAGCTGAGCTACACCCCCGTGATCAATTAATACCCTGTCAATGAAATATGTCAAAATCATAGATTTTGGATATTTCTATTGCTGGGCACTACGCAATTGACAATTGACAATGAACAATTTTGTTCAAAAATTTTGTTCAAAGGCCAGTTTGCCTCTGGCTTGCCAAGTTAATTTAATTCACTATTCACATTTCACAATTGTGCATTGTGATTTGTGCATTGTGATTTGTGCATTGTGAATTATATTTATAACAAACAGTGTGAGATACTTATCCTGAAATCTTCCTTAGAAAGGAGGTGATCCAGCCGCACCTTCCGATACGGCTACCTTGTTACGACTTCACCCCAGTCATTGCCCCTACCTTCGACAGCTGCCTCCATTACTGGTTAGCTCACTGGCTTCGGGTATTGACAACTCCCATGGTGTGACGGGCGGTGTGTACAAGACCCGGGAACGCATTCACCGCGGCATTCTGATCCGCGATTACTAGCAACTCCGACTTCATGCAGGCGAGTTGCAGCCTGCAATCCGAACTGGGATCGGCTTTTAGAGATTTGCTTGCCATCGCTGACTTGCTTCTCGTTGTACCGACCATTGTAGCACGTGTGTAGCCCAGGACATAAAGGGCATGATGATTTGACGTCATCCCCACCTTCCTCCGATTTGTCATCGGCAGTCTCTTTAGAGTGCCCAACTTAATGATGGCAACTAAAGACAAGGGTTGCGCTCGTTGCGGGACTTAACCCAACATCTCACGACACGAGCTGACGACAACCATGCACCACCTGTGTCCGCTGTACCCCGAAGGATAAAGATGCATCTCTGCACCGGTCAGCGGCATGTCAAGCCCTGGTAAGGTTCTTCGCGTTGCTTCGAATTAAACCACATGCTCCGCTGCTTGTGCGGGTCCCCGTCAATTCCTTTGAGTTTCATACTTGCGTACGTACTCCCCAGGCGGAGTGCTTAATGCGTTAGCTGCGGCACCGAGGTTTGACCCCCAACACCTAGCACTCATCGTTTACGGCGTGGACTACCAGGGTATCTAATCCTGTTTGCTCCCCACGCTTTCGTTCCTCAGCGTCAGTATAAGTCCAGAAAGTCGCCTTCGCCACTGGTATTCCTCCTAATATCTACGCATTTCACCGCTACACTAGGAATTCCACTTTCCTCTCCTTAACTCAAGTCTGACAGTTTCAAATGCTTACGTAGGTTGAGCCTACGCCTTTCACATCTGACTTATCAGACCGCCTGCGAACCCTTTACGCCCAATAATTCCGGACAACGCTCGCCCCCTACGTATTACCGCGGCTGCTGGCACGTAGTTAGCCGGGGCTTCCTCCTTGGGTACCGTCATTATCTTCCCCAAGGACAGAACTTTACAACCCGAAGGCCTTCATCATTCACGCGGCGTCGCTGCATCAGAGTTTCCTCCATTGTGCAATATTCCCCACTGCTGCCTCCCGTAGGAGTCTGGACCGTGTCTCAGTTCCAGTGTGGCCGTTCACCCTCTCAGGCCGGCTACCTATCGAAGCCTTGGTGAGCCGTTACCTCACCAACTAGCTAATAGGACGCGAGACCATCTTTCACCGCTTATTCGCTTTGACTGATCTACCATGCGGTAATTCAGTTTCATAAGGTATTAATCCCAGTTTCCCGAGGCTATCCCTTTGTGAAAGGCAGGTTTCTCACGCGTTACTCACCCGTCCGCCGCTAAGATGACTCTTCAATCCATCCGAAAATTTCTCTCAGAGTCACTTCGCTCGACTTGCATGTGTTAGGCACGCCGCCAGCGTTCGTCCTGAGCCAGGATCAAACTCTCATTTAATAGTTTGATTTAGCTCATATTATTTGTTCTTAAAAAATTGAAATCTTTGGTTCATTCAAAGCTCTCACACTGTTTAGTTATCTAGGTCCATTGGCCGCCCTCTTGAGGCGACTTGCTTAGTATAGCACTTTTCTAAGCCATCTGTCAACAGGTTTTCTGTAAGATTTTTAATTAACTTGTCTAAAACCGTCAACCTTTTATACTATACAGCCAACAAGCGACCTTGTCAACAGGTTTATAAAAAAAAGGAGCTACTCCGGTTATTCGGGCAGCTCTTGGTTATTTGTGTTAATCTATCATAGTCCGTTCAACTTCCTTGCGAAGCTTCTCAAGGATCCTCTTTTCTATCCTCGAAACGGTCATCTGTGAAATATCGAGATTATTAGCTATTGTGACCTGGGTCCTCTTATTGAAGTACCTTTCAATGAGGATCTCTTTCTCGATCTCGTTCAGCTTCTCCATGGTCTTCATAAGGAAATCATTGTTTTCTATTCTGCTGAAATAGAAATCTTCTTCTCCTATAAGTTCAGCAAGGTTAACTTCCTTATCATCATTGTGTGAATCGAAGGTTACATCCAGAGATTGGGGAGTGTAGACCTTGCTGGCTTCCATTGCCTCGAGTATCTCTTCTTCAGAAGTGTTAAGGTAAGTAGCAATATCCCCTACAGTAGGTATCCTTTGAAGTTCCTGGCTCAGGTGAACCTTTGCATTATTGATCTTCTTCGATAGCTCCTGGATCCTCCTTGGAACACGGATGGTCCACCCTTTGTCCCGGAAGTACTTTTTAATTTCTCCTATTATGGTAGGGGTTGCAAAGCTTGAGAACTCAAAGCCCTTGTCTATGTCGTACCTGTCAATGGCATAAATAAGTCCTATACTGGCCACCTGATAGATATCGTCGTAGTCTATTCCTCTGTTGGCATATTTTTTTGCAAGGATCTCGGCAATATAAAGGTGGTTTTCAATTAAGATATCTCTGGTTACCTTTGTAGGCATGTCCTTATACTGCCTGAAGAGCTCCTTGATATCTGCCTTGTCCAAGCTGTTGTTTTTATCTCTGTTGTAGTTATGCTTGTTAGCCATAGGACTACCATCCTTAATCTATATATTTGACTATTCTGATCTGTTCATCCAAATAGTAGGCCTCATCCATCAGCGACTCTATGATCATTTTACTCAGTTTGGCTTCCCTTGTCTCTTCGACTGGATCGATCGCATTGTGTCCACTAATGGATATTTCAAGTTTATCCTTTAACACCTCAAAGGATATCTCAACCTCGTCTGCTTTATCCGGTACGAAGGACAGTATGCATGCTTCACCCATGGCAACCTTGAGATCGTCTATCTCATCGACATTATATCCTATTCTGCTTCCAATCGCCGAAGAAATCAATCTGACCAAACTTATATAGTCTGTCTTATTTGGGATCTTGACTGATATTCTGTCATTGAGCATTTTCATCACCTCTTATGATGAACAGCTTATCAAGCTCGGTTATATCAAATAGCTTTCTGATATTCGGCCTTATATTATCTATATATATCTTATATTCTGTATCCTGGAGCATTTTTAAAAGGCTTATTAGAGCACCAAGACCTGTACTGTCGATATAGTCCAGCTGCCTTCCGTCGATAACCAGATCTGCCTTCCTCTCCTCAAAGGACTTGACGATTTCTTCCTTAAATACAGATGAGGTATAGATATCAATTTCCCCGACAGGCTTGAAAACCCACTGATTGTGATCATGGTTAAAATCTACCTTGGTATTAAGCGACATTCATTCTTCCCTCCATCCACTGTTAATTGGTTTGTTATTCATTCTATAACAAATATGTGTTAATGTAAATAAATTTAGGGCTTCTAATCCTCCATATACATGGCGACTGCGACCACCTTATCATCCTTCATCTTCATCAGAGTTACTCCCTGAGTGCTTCTTCCCATAATTGAGATCTCTGACACTCCGATCCTGATGACTATTCCGTTTAAAGATATCATCATGACCTCGTCGTGGTCGCTTACCACCTTAGCTGAAACTATATCTCCTGTCTTCTCCTTGATGCTGTATGTGATAAGGCCTTTTCCACCTCTGTTCTGGAGTCTGTAATCAGTTAGTGGAGTCCTCTTTCCATAACCATATTCAGTAATTACAAGAAGATTCTTATCATCATCGACAATCTCCATTGCCACTACCACGTCACCTTCGTTAAGAGTTATAGCTTTTACGCCCATGGCGCTTCTTCCCATATTTCTTACGTCTTTTTCACTGAACCTTATTGCCATGCCCTTCTTGGTAACTACTATAAGATCCTTTGAGCCGTCTGTTAGCTTGACGCTTATAAGCTCATCTGATTCATGGAGAGAAACAGCTATTAATCCTGATTTTCTAATGTTTTCAAACTGATCCAGCCCTGTCTTCTTGATGATTCCTTTCCTTGTTATCAGCACAAGATTATCCTCCGGGTTGTGCTTATACAATGGGATTATTGCTGAAACCTTTTCATCACCGGTAAGGTTCAAGAGATTTACTATGGCTGTTCCTTTAGCCTGTCTTCCAGCTTCTGGAATCTCATATGCTTTTAGGGAGTATACCTTGCCCTTATTGGTAAAGAAGAGTATCGTGCTGTGTGTAGATGTGATGTATAGGTCCTCCACAAAGTCTTCTTCTCTCTTTGTAAGTGCTATTATTCCTCTTCCTCCCCTTCTCTGGGGCTTATATGTCCCCTCAGGCATCCTTTTGATGTACCCAAAATGAGTCAGAGTTATTACTACGTCCTCGTCCTCTATCATGTCTTCGAGATTTATCTCATGACTTGCCGCCATGATCCTTGTTCTTCTCATGTCTCCATACTTGTCCTTTATATCAAGCAGCTCTTCCTTGATTATATTCATAACAAGCCTTTCACTTGCAAGGATCTCTCTTAGTCTGTTTATTTCCTTGATCAGAGCCTCGTATTCCTCCTCCAGCTTGTCTCTTTCAAGACCGGTGAGTCTCTTAAGTCTCATATCAAGAATTGCCTGAGCCTGTTTGTCTGAAAGGGCAAACCTGCTCATCAATGAATCCCTTGCTTCCTGGTCATCACCTGATCCCCTGATTATCTTGATCATTTCATCGATATTATCCAAGGCAATCTTTAATCCCTCTACTATGTGGGCTCTTTCCTCGGCTTTATTCAGGTCGTATTTAGTTCTCTTGATTATAATGTCCTTTTGGTGCTCAAGATAGTAATAGAGCATTTCCTTAAGGTTCAATACCTTTGGCTCTCCATTTACAAGTGCAAGATTTATTATTCCAAAGGTGGTTTGCAGCTGGGTATGCTTGAAAAGATTATTAAGGACAACCTTAGGATTAGCATCCCTCTTTAGCTCTATTACTATCCTCATGCCTTCCCTGTCGGATTCGTCTCTCAGGTCTGAAATGCCTTCCAGCTTTTTATCTCTTACATATTCTGCAATTTTCTCGATCAAATTTGATTTGTTGACCTGATATGGTATTTCGGATACTATTATGCTGTGCTTACCTCTGGAGGATTCCTCGATCTCAGCAACCGCTCTTAGCGTTACCTTGCCTCTTCCGGATCTGAAGGCCTTCCTTATTCCGTCTTTACCCATAATGATCCCGCCGGTAGGGAAATCAGGCCCCTTTATTGCTTTCATAAGATCATCAACTGAACATTCAGGATCGTCAATCATAAGGGCAAGTCCGTCAATCACCTCTCTTAAATTATGAGGTGGTATATTGGTGGCCATGCCTACAGCTATTCCTGAGGATCCGTTTACCAGAAGGTTGGGAAACCTGCTTGGAAGTACTGTCGGCTCCTGAAGGGTCTCGTCAAAGTTAGGTCTGAAGCTTACTGTATCCTTATTGATATCTCTTAACATCTCTGTGGCCAGTTTTGTCATTCTGGCCTCGGTATAACGCATTGCTGCTGCTCCATCTCCGTCGACGCTGCCGAAGTTTCCATGTCCATCAACTAGCAGATACCTTGTATTAAAATCCTGAGCCAATCTTACCATTGCTCCATAAACTGAGCTGTCTCCATGTGGATGGTACTTACCAAGTACATCTCCGACTACCCTGGCTGACTTTCTGTACTGTTTGTCAGGTGTCATTCCCAGCTCGTCCATTGCATATAAAATCCTTCTGTGTACAGGCTTAAGCCCATCTCTTACATCAGGGAGAGCACGGCTTACGATGACGCTCATGGCATAATCCAGATAAGAGTTTCTCATTTCATCTTCAATTTTTATTTCTACCAGCTTATCTCTTTCGTTATCCATTTCGGCCTCCTAGATGTCAAGATTCTTAACATACTTAGCATTCTCTTCAATAAACTCTCTTCTTGGGTCAACCTTGTCACCCATAAGTGTTGTGAATATATCATCAGCAGCAACCGCATCCTCTACGCTCACTCTCAGAAGAGTCCTCTTCTCAGGATCCATAGTTGTGTCGTAGAGCTGTTCTGCATTCATTTCTCCAAGACCTTTGTATCTTTGGATCACAGGATTTCCGCTTCTTCCTATCTCGTCAAAAAGCTTTTCAAGTTCTTTGTCGCTATAGCAGTAGTATTCCTTCCTGTTCTTACTTACCTTGTATAGGGGAGGTTGAGCTATATATACATGTCCGTTGTCAATAAGCTCTCTCATATATCTGTAGAAAAATGTAAGCATAAGTGTTCTAATATGAGCTCCGTCTACATCGGCATCCGTCATTATTATTATCTTGCCATATCTAAGCTTCTCCAGGTTAAAATCCTCGCCTATACCAGTTCCAAAGGCTGTTATCATTGCTTTAATCTCATTGTAGCCAAGTATCTTATCCAGCCTCGCCTTCTCAACATTCATTATCTTGCCTCTAAGAGGAAGAATTGCCTGGAATCTCTTGTGTCTACCTTGCTTTGCACTACCTCCCGCAGAATCACCCTCCACTATGAATATCTCAGTTTCCTTGATATCACTGGACTGACAGTCCGCAAGCTTTCCAGGAAGTGTTGTGTTATCCAATATGCTTCTCTTTCTAGTAAGGTCCCTTGCCTTTCTGGCCGCCTCTCTCGCTCTTTGGGAGCTTATTGCCTTATCCAGGACTATTTTTGATACCTTTGGATTTTCTTCAAAGTAATTATTCAAGAATTCCGTAGTTAATGACTCGACTATTCCCCTTGTTTCACTATTTCCAAGCTTGCCTTTGGTTTGGCCCTCGAACTGAGGTTCAGGAAGCTTGACTGAAAGGATCGCAGTCATACCCTCTCTTACGTCCTCTCCGGACAAGTTGTCATCCTTTTCTTTAAGGAAGCCGTATTTCCTTGCATAATCATTTATTGACCTTGTTAGTGCAGTCCTGAGACCAGAGAGATGTGAACCACCCTCTGCTGTATTAATATTGTTTGCGAATGTAAATACGTTCTCTGTATAGCCGTCTGTATACTGTATTGCAAGCTCCACAGTAGTAAGATCTCTTTCCTGCTCAAAATATATTACATCCTTATGAAGTGGATTCTTGTTCTTATTGATATATTCGACGAAGGATTTTATTCCTCCTAAATAATGAAATTCTTTCTTAACTCCGGATCTCCTATCTTCCATGGAAATTTTTATGCCTTTGTTCAGGAATGCCATTTCTCTGAATCTGTATTCAAGAGTTGCAGAGTCAAATACTGTTGTTTCAAATATTTGGTCGTCGGCCTTGAAGTGAATAGTTGTACCAGTTCCCTCTGCATTTCCAATGCATTCCAATTCAGAAGTAGCTACACCTCTTGCAAAGGATTGTCTGTATTCCTTGCCCTCTCTCTTTACCTTTGCTACAAGCCACTCTGAAAGAGCATTTACTACCGATACCCCTACTCCGTGAAGACCTCCTGAAACCTTATAAGCCGAGTTATTGAATTTCCCTCCGGCATGTAGTATTGTCAAAACTGTCTCAACAGTTGATTTTCCAGTCTGAGGATGGATCTCCACTGGGATACCGCTTCCGTTATCTTCAACTGAAACTGAGTTATCTTCGTAGATTATAACGTTTATAGTATCGCATATACCAGCAAGAGCTTCATCCACACTATTGTCGACTACCTCATAAACAAGGTGGTGAAGACCTCTGGGCCCGGTGGTGCCAATGTACATGCCAGGTCTCTTTCTGACAGGCTCAAGACCTGTCAATACTTGGATCTCATTGGCTGTATAATGTCTTTCATTTCCATTTCCATTGCCGTTTATTTCAATCGCCATTTAATTCCCTCCACGTTTTATTTCCATTGTACAGACAACCTTCTCTCACATGGAAAATTGTTTTGTTAAAAGCCTTAAGACTGTCCGTTTCTACTGCATCAGTAACTGTAATAAATGTTTGCGTTTCACTGAATAATCCGGTCAAAAAACCTCTTCTGTCCTCGTCAAGCTCAGAATATACATCATCTAAGAGTAATACAGGATAATATCCTGTTTCCTTTTTAAGTATTTTTACTTCTGACAGCTTAAGTGTCAGCACAAGAGTCCTTTGCTGACCCTGTGAACCAAATATCCTCAGGTCCTTACCGTTGATTGAGGGATTAAAATCATCTCTATGGGGACCTAATGATGTACTTCCTATTTCTATATCTCTCGATCTTCCCCTTCGAAGTTGATCCAGGTATTTTTCCTCAATAACAAGGAGTGAATCTCCTTCTGGTACATTTGTATTATATTTTATATCAAGCTCCTCTTTGCCTGATGTTATCTGAAAATGGATATCTCTTGCTTCCCTTTTTATTTTTTTAATATACTGCTCTCTTTCCATGGAAATAAGTGTACCAAGCTTAGCCAGCTGGACATCAAAAACTTCAAGCAGCTCTGATAGTTCACTTAACAGCCTTCTCGACTTTAGCAGGTTATTTCTCTGTATCAAAGCTTTATAGTATCTGCTGAGGTTATGATGATAAACCGGCTTGATCTGGGATATACTTGAATCCAGATAATTTCTCCTGTTTCCGGGACCTTCTTTTACAAGCTTAAGATCATCAGGAAAAAATACTACTACCTTCAAGCCTGTATTTAACTCCTTATAACTTTTCATTTCTACCTTGTTCATCCTGATACGCTTTGGTTTATCTGATTCAAGTTTTATTTCCGTGAATTTTTCAAGTTCACCTATACTAAGCTCAGCACCTATATAGGCTTCCTTCTTTCCAAAGCTTATAATTTCCTTATCTCTTAAAGTTCTGAAGGATCTGCCTGTTGAACACATATAAATCGCTTCGAGAAGATTTGTCTTCCCCTGGGCATTTTTCCCCACAAGAATGTTTACTCCGCTGCCAAAGCTTGCGGACATGCTGCTGTAGTTTCTGAAGTTAATTAATCTGATGCCCTTAATAATCAATCAATACACTCCCAATCAATCTGCAGGACTAAATCAATATGAAGCGATATTCATCAGCAATTACTATCCTATCGTTTTTCCTGAGCTTCTTTCCTCTTTCGTATGCAACCACATCGTTGACCTTTACTATTCCGTCTGCAATCATTTCCTTTGCCTGTCCTCCAGTTTGTGCTGCTCCACAAAGCTTTAGAAATTGATCCAGCTTGATGTAGTCGGTGGTAATTTGAATTTCTTCCATAATATAATCTCCTAGAAATCATCCTGTGCAAGCCTTACGGGCAACACAAGGTAAGTATAACTGTCATCTTCCACGCCATTTATAATGCAAGGATTCAGACTGCCGGCGAACTTCAGGACTATCTCTTCACAATCCATTATCTTTATTCCTTCGAGTATATATCTTGAATTGAATGCAATATTTAAGTCTTCACCCTTCTGATTTGCATTTACTGATTCAAATACATCTCCCATCTCAGAATTTGATTTTATAGCTATCTGACCATCCGAAACTGATATTTTGATAAGGTTTGCTTTTTCTTCCTTGGCCAGAAGTGATGCTCTTTCAAGTCCACTTTGGAAGCTTCTTCTGCTTACCCTGACTTCAGTTTTATGCTCAGCTCTCATGATGTCCTTGTAATTGAAAAATTGACCTTCCAAAAGCTTAGTATACATTATGGTATCACCAAGGTTAAAAATAGCCTGTCCATGAGAGATGCTTACTACCATCTCCTCTTCCTTGTCCTCAATGATCTTGTTCAGTTCATTTAATGCTCTTCCTGGTATTATTATCTTTTCCTTTATAAGTGATGAGGTTGTTATTTTTCTAAGGGCAAGTCTGTATCCGTCAAGTGATACACAGGAGATATTTCCTCCATCCAGCTCCATTAAAACTCCTGTAAGTGAAGGTCTTGTTTCGTCCTGAGTAGTCGCGAATACGGTTTGTCTTATGGCTGACTTGAAAAGATCTCTGGTAATGCTGAATTGATTTTCTTCAATTATTATCGGCAGATCAGGATAATCGTCACCCGAATTTCCAATTATATTGAACTCAACATTTTGGCATTTTATATTTACATGATTATCCTTTACTTCAAATGCGATAGTGTCATCTGGGAGCTTTCTAACGATATCTCCGATTATCCTCGAATTAAGAACTATCTTTCCCTTCTCCTCAACGACTGCATCGACAAAGGTTTCTATGCTTATCTCAAGATCTGTGGCTGTTAATTTCAGACTGTGATCCTTTGCTTCAAAGAGTATGCCATCGAGGATTTGAAGGGTTGATCTTGAAGAAATACCTTTCTGAGCTATCCCTATGTGCTTTGACAGGTCCCTTTGCTCCACTCTGAATTTCATGTTTTTCCTCCCTCGTATAGAATATTAGAATCAAAAACTATAGTAGTAATAGTAGTAGGCGTTGTGATTATGTGGATAACCTTTTATTTCAAACCAAATTGTTGGTTTAGCGGATTTAACAACATGTGAATAAGTCATGAAGAAGTTTTTTATTTTACACAGATAAATCATTTTCTAAGGTCATCTATTATATCTTCTATCTTCTTTTTAAATAGGTTGTCCCTTATCATATCATTGCTTATCTTTTCACAGGCATGTATAACAGTGGTATGATCCCTTCCACCAAATTCGTCTCCTATCTTTGGAAGAGAAAGATCGGTAAGCTCTCTTGTAAGATACATTGCAACCTGTCTTGGATAGGCTATTGCTCTGGTTCTCTTCTTGGAGCTGAATTCGTCTATTCTTATATTGAATCTCTTCGAAACCTTGTCCTTTATAAGGTCTACCGTTATCTCCAATGGTTTGTGATTCGATATAATGTCCTTTAGTGCCTCCTCGGCAAGCTCCTCGGTTATAGCTCTGTTCGTAAGGGATGAGTAAGCCACTACCTTTATCAAGGCTCCTTCAAGCTCCCTTATATTGGAGTGGATCGTATTTGCTATAAGGAGTACAACTTCATCGGGGATCTCAAGGTTTTCCATAGTAGCCTTCTTCCTTAAGATAGCCATCCTTGTCTCCAGGTCAGGTGCCTGGATGTCAGTTGTCAGTCCCCACTCAAATCTCGATCTTAATCTTTCCTCCAGAGTGGGTATATCCCTGGGAGGTCTGTCGCTTGAAATTATGATCTGCTTATTTGCCTCATGGAGTGCATTGAAGGTATGAAAGAATTCCTCCTGCGTACCTTCCTTTCCTGCGATAAACTGTATGTCGTCTACAAGGAGCACATCTACATTCCTGTATTTATTTCTGAACTCTTCATTCCTATATTCTCTGATAGAATTTATAAGCTCATTGGTAAACTTCTCACTGGATACATATACTACCTTTGAATCCGGATTCTGGCTTAATATATAATGTCCAATGGCATGCATAAGATGTGTTTTACCAAGACCTACCCCTCCGTATATGAATAGAGGATTGTATGCCTGAGCAGGTGCCTCTGCAACCGCAACTGAAGCAGCATGGGCAAAATCATTGCTCTTACCGGTCACGAAAGTGCTGAAGGTGTACTTCGGGTTCAACTGGGATTTGTTCAGAGCCTTTGTTGTTTCTTTTTCCCGCTGAGACTGAGTTTGCTTGACCTGCTCACCGGGTATTATAAATCTGATCTGGTAATTTTTACCTGTGACTTGCTTGATGGCATTTTTTATCAGGTTGAAGTATCTGCCTTCAAGTATTCCTTTTGTAAAGTCGTTGGGTGCTCCGAGTATTATTTCGTCATCCTCCAGACTTATAGGCTCAATTGATTTTAGCCAGGTGTTAAAGCTTACCTCAGTTAGCTCTACCTTGATCAGTCCCAGGACGCTTTCCCAAATCTGGTCTAAATTAGTGTCCAT